>CAYOWS010000019.1:0-69597 GCA_964407735.1 uncultured Sphaerochaeta sp.
CTCCGCCTCCAAAGTTCCCTCAAGACCTCCAGGCCTTTCAGTCACTCGCCGAACAGGTGGCGATATTATTCTTTCCAACAAAACTTGTCCAGTGGTTTTTCAAAAAAAATCAAAAAACTTTAAAAACGCTCATTATTTTGAGGTTTTGACAAGTTTCCGCATAAGAGTCAGCCATCCCCAAAAAAAATCATATTTTCAACGTAGAAAACATTCAGACAAAGTGATTTATCAGTACGCAGAGACAAAGCATCTGGTACTTCATACGGTATTGAAAAAATTCTTGTCATTCGTCTGATAGATTTCGTCCAGAAAATGACTCCAACCATCTTGCATTGAATCGAACCACTCTATACGATGCGGCTAGATGGAACCAATGAGGCTCCTCTGGAGAGTATCCCCGGTATGCAAAGAGACATGAGCAAGGGCAGCCCGATCAAGCTGATCCTTTTTTTCACCCTGCCCCTTCTCGCAGGAAACATATTCCAACAGTTCTACAGCATGGTCGATACCTTCGTGGTGGGACGGTTCGTCGGCGTCGACGCATTGGCGGCGTTAGGAACCACGGGAGCCATGTCGTTTCTTGTCCTTGGCTTTGTCGGAGGCCTGACCGCGGGATTCTCGGTCATCATCAGCCAGCGGTTCGGCGCGGGAGATCCAGAGGGCATGCGCAAGGCCACCGCGATGTCGATCATCACCGCCTTTGGGCTGACCGTCATCCTCACCGCGCTCAGTCTAGCGTCGTCGATGCCGTTGCTACGGCTCATGCGGACACCGGCGAACATCATTGAAGACGCGAACATCTATATATCCATCATCTATACAGGCATCATCGCCACGATCTACTACAATTTGTTCGCTTCGTTGCTGAGGGCGTTGGGGGACAGCCGGTCTCCGCTCTACTTCCTGCTGATCGCATCAGTGCTCAACATCATCCTCGACCTGGTGTTCGTCATCAACCTAGGACTGGGATGCGCGGGAGTCGGATACGCCACGGTGATCAGCCAAGGAGTTTCAGCGTTGTTCTGCCTGCTGTACATCCATAAGAAATATCCGCAACTCCATCTATCAAAGAAAGATTGGAAACTCGACAAGAACATGATCGCTCGCCTGCTGAGGATCGGCATTCCGTCGGCATTGCAGTTCTCCGTATGCGCGATCGGTGTCATGATCGTCCAGGCTTGCATCAACAATCTCGGCTCGGATGTCGTCGCCGCCTATTCCGTCGGATGCAAGATCGAGAATCTGATCGCCCAGCCTCTTGTCACGCTCGGAATGGCGATGACCACCTATGCGGGACAGAATCTCGGAGCCGGCCGGTTGGACAGAATCAGAAAAGGCGCTCGTCAAGGAACATTGCTCAGCATAGGATTCGCCTTGCTTGGATTCCTGCTCGTCATGCTCTGCGGGGAACAGATAGTCGGCCTGTTCGTGGAAGCCGGTCGGACGCAGGTCATTGAGAACGCGAACCTCTATCTCAAAATAGCCTCCATGTTCTTTATCCCGCTCGGGCTCATCTTCATTTTCAGGAATACCTGCCAGGGCGCGGGCAGTGGCTTGATCCCCCTGCTCTCCTCGTTGCAGGAGCTGTTGTTCAGGGCGTTGGTCGCCATGACGTTGGCGGGACCTTTCGGGTATATAGGCATCTGTCTCGCCAGTCCTATCGCCTGGGTCGCAGCTGCGATATTGTTGCTGATCGCATATTTCATGCAGATGAAACATCTGGAGAAACGGGGATTCCAGCGACGGATTCCAGAAGCCGTCACATAATTGACGGTCTCCAAAAACCATGTCTGAAAGCCTCCATTCGTAGTTCCTGAATCAAAACCACCCTTTTTCCCTCTGATAACCTATGAAGCCGCTTATGTTGCCAGCAAGATGTGGCAGGACAACGGCGAAAACTTTCATCAGAGGAGTGTCATCATGCGGATATACAGTCATGTCAACAAAGGGTACGCGGGTCAGCTGATAGGGATCGAGGCGGACCTTCGCAACGGCTTTCCAGGTTTCGATATCGTCGGACTACCCGACGGAGCCATCAGGGAATCTCGGCATAGGATCAGGTCGGCGCTGCGCAACAGCGGATTCCGTTTTCCAAAGGAACGCGTCCTGGTGAATCTGGTTCCGGCGGACCTGCCCAAAGGTGGCGCGCAACTGGATCTGGCGATCGCCGTCGCGTTGATCATCGCCACGACGAAGTCCTATCCTCATGCGGATATCCCGGTGATGATCGTCGGAGAACTAGGATTGGACGGCACGATACATCCCACTAACGGGACGACGGCGGCGCTGGCTTCCGCGAAAGCGGTAGGGTGTACGGGTTTCATTTGCCCCGCCGTATCGGATATCCCGGCACAGGGAGCCTCCATCAACTGTATTCCGGCCGTATCCCTACAGGATGCGGTCAAAGCGGTCATGAAACACCTGAAGGAATATCCACCGACGGGAAAAGCTTCTATGCGAAGTCGTCAGATACTGGTCGATGACGGACCTGAGACGGAGCCCTTCAAGGGTGTCGTCGGCTTGCGTCAGGTACGGAGGGCGATGGAATTAGCCGTCGCGGGGAGACACAGCCTGTTGTTGTTCGGCCCTCCCGGGGCGGGAAAAACAATGATGGCTACCCGATTGCGTTTTCTGACACCGACGATGAATGAACAGGAGCTGGAAGAACTCGCCATCATCTATTCAAATGTACCGGATATCCATACTCCGCGATCAAGACCTTTGAGGACGCTACCCCATGACGCCACCGTCCGTACCTTGCTTGGCGAGGCTCATGGCGGAAAGCCTGGAGAAATCTCATTGGCGCACAACGGCGTCTTGTTGCTGGATGAGCTTCCCTCGTATTCAGCGAAAGTGCTGGACACAGTAAGACAAGTATCCGACAGCGGCTTTGCGGCATCAGGAGGCACAACGGCGAAATCTAACGCCTACCCAGCGAAAATCCAGTTGGTCGGGACCATGAACCCCTGCCCTTGTGGCGGTCTTGGTCAGCGAGACGCCGCTTGCATCTGCTCTATGGCGGCGATACGACGACATTGGGCGAAGGTGGGCACTCCGCTGCTGGACAGGTTCGATATCCGCATCCCCGTGATTCCAGAACGATTGTTTGAGCAGGACCAAGGGCGGAAGCGAGACGGACACGTCAAGGATTCGGGCCTCCACACCAGGATCAATACGGCTGTCAACCGGCAACGCCGGTTCTGGGAAGGGACACCGGACATCCGTTACAACAGCGATGCCTTGAAATTCGGCAACGCCGGCATTCCTCCCCGACTGGAACAAATTGTGGAACAGCTCGTATCACGGCGTCCTGTCGAGGGAAAAAGTATCAGGGCGATACTCAGTACCTGTACGGTCGCATTGACGATCGCGCATCTGGAGGATCGGGAATATCCGACGGAAAAGGAGTTGGAAGAGGCCATGGGATATCAACGGTACGGACTCCGGGATATCTATTGGGGAGATGCATGATCGGAACAATACCCCGACTCCCCTTGGAAAACAAAAAAGAGCTATTGCCTCAGCAATAGCTCTGTCCATCTCCAAGGGGAGTCGAACCCCTGTTGACGGGATGAAAACCCGTTGTCCTAACCACTAGACGATGGAGACATATTTTTTGCTCCGTGGGAAAAGCCCCAGGACTTTCCGTTGGAAGCCATATGAGCCGCACAGGATTCGGACCTGTGACCCACGCCTTAAAAGGGCGTTGCTCTACCAGCTGAGCTAGCGGCCCCTTGTCTCGCAACGTCATGGAATATAACAGGTTGAGGGTTCCTCTGTCAACTATCGTTTCAAAATCTTTCAAGAAAATCTCGCTTTCTTTCTACCCACATCAAACAAGTTCTTCACATATAGGGATTTCCAATCACAGGACAACGGGACTTCCAGATGCGAATATGGGCGGGTATATGAAAAGACATTACGACAAGCAGCCGCAATGCCCTTATCAAAAACTATTCACACCATGCCGAAGAACGTCAGCCAGTTTCACCCAGCAGTTCCAGCTGAAGCTGCTTGATGCAGTGGTTCTCGACCGAACAGACCGTGAACCGGCAACCATCGACATCTATGATCCTGGTGGACTCGTCCTCTTTGCTCGGAATATCTCCCAGCGCATCGATCACGAACCCTCCGATCGTCGCCTGGTCGTCGCTTTGCAGATCAAGGCCCAGCTCATCGTTCAGTTCATCGATTCGGTATTGCCCGTCAACCTTCCAGATGGTTTCGGAAATCCGCTCGATCCGAGGGCGGTCCTCGTCGGTTTCATCACCAATGTCTCCCATGACCTCTTTGATCAGGTCCGTCATGGTGATGAGGCCGGAAAAGCCACCGTACTCGTCCAGCACGACAGCCATCCGCTGTCGCGCCTGCTGCATCTGCTGGAACAAGTCGTCGATCTTCTTCGATTCGGGCACAAAATACGGGGCATGCAGGAGCGGTCTGATATCGAGCTTGCCGAACCCTACCCTATGGGCCTCCTGGAAGAGATCCTTCATCTTGAGGATACCGATGATATGGTCCAGGTCATGTTCATAGACAGGGATGGAGCTGTATCTACTATCCAGCAGCTCTTCCATATACTCGGATGATGGCCGGTCTATGTTGATGGCATATACCGAAGTACGCGGCGTCATGATCTGGAACGCGCTGGTATCGTCGAAATCGAATATGCTGGTGATCATGTCCTTGCCGGCTTCGTCGAGCAGCCCGTTCTCATGCCCGACGGCAAGCAACGACCTGATTTCCTCTTCCGAATACTCGTCCTCCATCTGATCGTCCTTCAGCCGGGTGAGCTTCAGCAACAGGGAGACTGAAGCCGACAGCAACCAGACGAACGGCGCCGAGATCTTGGACATGAACCAGATCACACGAACCGAGAATAGCGCGTATTTTTCCGAATACTGCAAGGCGATCCGCTTGGGGAAGAGTTCACCGAATACCAGCGTGACGTACGACAGGGCCAATGTCACGAGGACCATGCCTACTTTCGGACCATACGGAATGCCTAGGCCGGTAAGGAACACACCGACATCATCGGAAAGGGCTGTCGCGGCGGAAGCGCTCGCAAGGAATCCTGCGAGGGTGATGGCCACCTGAATCGTTGAAAGGAATTTGTTGGGATGCTCGAACTGCTGCAACAGCAGCTGGGCGCGACGGTCGCCATCCTGGGCAAGCTGTTTGATCCTGCCCCGGTTCACTGAAACTATCGCCATTTCTGCGGCGGCGAAAAACGCGTTGATCAGGATCAACACACCAAGAAACACAAACTGCATCGTCAAAGACGTACTAGAGCCAGGGTCGTCCACAGGACATCAACCTCCGAAAAATAAATTGTTACTACGAAATATACAAGCAAAACAGTCGGTTAGCAAGAATTTCCATCAATCGGGGCGCAGAACTAATGGATTCTTAACAACCGGCTATCATTGGTGCGGCCTGTAGGGGTGATTGTATGGAGAGTCGCTGAGTAGGACGAGCTTCTGGAAGTAGTCGGTCGTGACACCGCCGGTCCCATTGCCTTTGAGCAGCAGTTCCTCTTTTGCGAACGGGCTGTCCACAGCGGTCAGGTCGAACAGGATGTCCTGGCCTTGATAGTCATGGAGCGATTCATAATTGATATATCCCCCAGCTGGAACTGATTGCCTCCCATCTCCGAACATATAGATGTACAAGATCGTACAAACTTTACCGGCTACTGGCGAATCCTTACTATCGAGCAACATACCAAACCGTACGTCATCATCAGGTGAATAGCTTGATTGACACGCTTTCCTGTATATATGCTCGCTACCAAATTGTCCAAAAAATTTTCCGTCCGGGATTTGGCCATATACAAATTGAAAGTTCCGCCACATCACATAATCACGAAAATCGTTTTGCGAGGTTCCCGCTCGTGCGTTGACTGTCTTGCTTTCAGCAGTAACCGTAAGATTGACCAGGGCGTTTTCAAGCCAAGGAAGAGTCTTTCCGAAATAGGCTTCGCAGGATTCTGGGTATTGTTCCAGCGCGTCTCGAAGGACGTCCGGTGCTGTGACAGCGCCTATGCGCATTCGACGCACTGCGTCAGCGATGTTTGAATCGGGTTCCATATCTTCACGGTACAATGTTCGCAAGCCTTTCAACGCCAAAACGTTCTGATGATCAATATCCAACCCAACCACGTGAATTCTTTCCGATTCACTGAGCCTTTGATTGTATTCAAACAACCACACCATGAAATCAAACATCTCTTGTACATACCCAGCTATGGAACGGCGAGTTTGAAACATATAGTCATCCAAAATATCCAGGTCACCTGTCTGAAGATATTTTTCCAACAACAGTGTTGTGCAAAACCCATCCTCCAAGAGCAGATACCGAACCCCCGCGTTCTGATGGAGGTATTGGAGCATCGCTTTTTTCATTCCATAGCTCTTCTGATACACATGTGACTCGCCTGCGAGAAAGACCTGGTAGTCACTACAAACCAAAAAGGAGAAATCTGGGAGAACATCATCATCCAATGACAATACAACATGGTTGGCGGCGAGATAGGAGGACGCATCCGACGGACTGACAGCGAGAAGAGCCGACATGCAGCAAAACATGAGACATGCGACTACGGCGGACTTCATCATCCCACCTCCTAAATTCTGGATAGAGCCAGTATATCACGCTCAGGGCGGAATCATAGAGAAACCCTTTACATCGCAGGCAACTAATGAGAGTATGCAAGTGTGCAGACTGGATATTGAATTATAATTGACACTTTGTTTCATAATCGTAAGAATAAACGGTACGTGGAGGGATCTATGCAAGACGTATCTTCGGCGGTCGAACGCCAGCGGACATATTTTCTCAGTGGGGCGACATTGGATGTCGCATGGCGCAAACAGCAACTCAAGGCATTGAAGACAGCTTTGCAGACGCATGAGAAGGCATTGCTTGAAGCTTTGAGACTTGATCTCGGAAAATGCTACTTCGAAGGATATGAGACAGAGATCGGCATGGTCCATTGCGAGATCAACCACATGCTCAAGCATTTGAACAAATGGGCGAAGCCGAAGCGCGTATCGACGCCGATCGTCCATTTCCCTTCGACCAGCAAGATATATGCGGAACCTCTGGGCGTCGTTCTGATCATGTCACCTTGGAACTACCCTCTTCAGCTTACACTGGCGCCATTGGCCGCGGCTATCGCCGCAGGAAACTGCGCCGTCGTAAAGCCTTCCCGCTATAGCGGGGAGACGGCCAAAGCCCTTGAACAGATGATCGCGGATACGTTCCCGCCGGAGTATGTCACGGTTTTCCAAGGGGGCAGCGCAATGAACACAGAACTGCTCCTGCATCGGTTCGACCATATCTTCTTCACCGGCAGCCCCGCCGTCGGCAAGGTCGTCATGGAAGCGGCCGCGAAGAACATCACCCCTGTGACACTGGAGCTTGGAGGCAAGAGTCCCGCCATCGTCGATGGAACGGCCGATATCAAGCTAGCCGCGACAAGAATCGCATGGGGCAAGTTCATCAACGCAGGGCAGACCTGTGTCGCACCCGACTATGTGCTGGTGGAGCGGACCAAGGAGAAACAGTTGCTTGAGGAACTGAAACGGGCGATCAACCAGTTCTATGGCTCCGACGCCTTGCATAACGACGAATTCCCCAAGATCATCAATGAAAAGCATTACCAGCGGCTCTGCGCCCTTCTGGACGACGGGGATATCTACTACGGGGGCCAGCAGATAGAGCAGTTGCAGAAGATAGCTCCGACGATCATGACGAAGGTCCGTCTCGATTCCGAGTTGATGACCGACGAAATCTTCGGGCCGATCCTTCCGGTAATCCCCTATGATTCCTTCGAGCAGGTCGTGACGATGGTCCGAAGCAAGGAGAAACCGTTGGCGCTGTATCTTTTCAGCACAAATTCGGAACGGCAGGCCTGGGTGATGGAGAACCTTTCGTTCGGCGGTGGCTGTATCAACGATACGGTCGTCCATCTTTCGAATCCCAACATGCATTTCGGAGGTGTCGGACATAGCGGAATGGGAAGCTACCACGGCATTCGGGGATTCGAGACGTTCAGCCACCTCAAGAGCATCCTCAAGAAAGCGAACTGGCTCGACTTGCCCGTCCGGTACGCTCCATACAAGAGCAAGCTCGGGCTGATCAAGAAACTGATGAAATGATCCTTTGCATTGCCTGTCCGGGGAGCTGACGTGTGAGGCGGCTCCCCTTTTTATTCGGCCAAGAGAGAAAGTGGCTCAGGGGGGGGCTGACGGCCCGATCAGGAACGTCGCATCACCGCAATGGTGAGGACCGATGTTGACGACTCCATATCATACAGTATTCTTTTTCGCCGGCATCTTCGTCGGAACTCTCGGATTGGAGTCTGAAACCTTCTCTTTGATAGAACTCTACCGCCCGTGTGTTTTTCTGATAAACATGTAAGCGCAATTGCTTTTTCATCGCTTTCACAAAGTCCAGCAACTGCTTTCCTATGCCGCTGGACCGGGCTTCATCGCACACGAAAATTCCGGCGATGTAGTCATCATCCAATCCAACAAAGCCTTGTACTCCATTTTCATCTTCATAGATATATACTTCCGCTTGGGAAAGCATTTCTTTCACTGATTGAAAATGGGAGAGCCAATACTGTCCGTCAATGAAGCCATGGGCTTTCAGGTTGGAGTCCAGCCAGATATCCGCGACTCTGGCCATATCCTTTTCCTGCGACGCCCTCACCATGCCGTACCCCCTTCGCAGACGGATTCCGATCATCGGGTACGGGTTCTCCGTCCACGTCGTATATGTCCTGCTTCGTGCAGTATCGGAATATCGCGGCATATCTGTCAACGCGCTATCGGCGACGGAGCAAAAGAATGCCCTCCGGATCGGCACCGGAAGGCATTTCCCATATGACCGGAAATCTATTTCGCCAGGTCGGCGTACCACTTGTCGGTCAGCTCCTGGATTTCGACCATGCTGCGCTGGTCGCCCTGGGAATGGAAGGACCGGGAATCATAGACCGCCTTGGCGTACAACAGAAGCATGACGGCTTCCTGTCTGTCACTCATCTGGGACAACGGTACGGAGGAATAGAACGGCTGTGCGGAAGGTCCGCCTTTTCCTTCATAATAGACGTATTTATCGAAATTGGTTTTTCCGCCCTTGTTCCACTTGTCCTGTTTCTTGGTGATCTCGGTGACGCGTTTGGATATGTTCCAGTTCCTCTTCCAGAGCATTTCGGCGAGAGCCTGATAGGTTCCGGGGTAGATGACTTCGGCGGGGATGGTATCGACTGCGGCGCGGGCGAAGGAGATGGCGAATTGAGAATCGCCGAAGGAGATCGGTTTGCCCGGCAGCTGGTCATACAGGCTGGCAAGGACATACCAGGCTTCGGAGGAATCAAGGCAGTCGAACTCATCGGTGAGGATACGGAGGTCGGCAAGCATCGGCTTCGCCTTGGACAGCGAGTTCAAGGGGCCCTTCGTCTGACCCCATCGGCCGATGTTGGAGGCTTTCCAAAGATATCCCATGGCGCTCGGTTTCTCGGCGATGGACTGCTCGGCATATTCCTGACCAAGCTCATAGGCCGCGTACCTTCCATTCTTGTCGCTCTTGTCCACGTTGTCGCCCAACGTAACCTGGACGCGGGACAGTCTCCAAAGGACTTCCGCCCGCTCAGTGGCGTCCGAAGCCTGCGCCAGTTGTTTTTCAAGCTCGGCCTTGCATTCTTCGGGCTTGTCCAGCAGATAGAGTGAATCTGCTTGAGAAAGGTTGACGGCGGCCCACAATGCGCCGGCCACCAACAGGATCATCAGTATAGCGATAGTTTTCTTCGTTCGTTTCATTACACTCCCCTATTCAGTAGTTCCCATATCATCACCCCTACAGAACGAACTTGTCAAGTTTGAAACCGTGAGGAATGTTTTCATTCCCGTGTGGGTTTTGTTAAGAAAAAGTTATGATCCAGGTTTACCTGACTCCACTTTCCAGTTATGATTGAAAACCATGAAACTGGGGAAAGGTCAGCCTGAGCCGAAAACAATATCTCCGAAACCTCTCATCTCATTCAACTGGCTCCAGTGGTTGATCAGGGGGATCCTTGTCGGTCTGGTCATAGGACCGGTGATGTTCCTGCTCGTTTCAATGATCCATGTCGTCGGGGAATTCAGGAAAGGACACCCTTTGCTGCTCCTTCTGATCCCTGTGGGAGCCGTCACTACAGCCTGGCTGTTTCAACGGACCGGCGCGTACCTGCGTCATGGCACGAACCTCGCGATCGAGAAGATCAATGAACGTATCCTGTCATCTTTGCGGGTGTCGAATATTCCGTTCAGCCATCAGGGGCATGCCAAGGGGGTCTCGCTGACTCCGAAAGTCGTCCCCTTGATGTTCGTGAACACCGCCATCACCCATCTGACGGGTGCTTCCGGAGGCAAGGAGGGGGCTGGTGTCCAGATAGGTACGGCCATCGCCAGCGTCATGGACTGGCTTGAACAGAAACTTCGCACCTTGATCGGCCGATCTGCTGACAAATCCGATAGGATGGATATCACAGGAATCTGGCTGATCACCGGCGCGGGCGCCGCTTTCGGAGCCCTGTTCAATGCGCCGATGGCGGGAACCTGGTTCGGGCTTCAGTTCTCAAGCCCCAAGATCACACGGACCGAGGCGTTCCTCCCCTGCATGGCGGGCAGCTTCACCGCCAGTATCATTTCCGAAGCGTTGGGCAATCAGCCGATCGCGCTGGAAGGACCGATGGAATCGGTGGCGTTCGGACTTACGCCGTTGTTGCTCGTCTGCATGTCGGGCGTGGTCTTCGGCCTGCTGAGCCTTCTGTTCTGTACCATCACCCAGATATTCAAGCATCTCATCGCGAAGCTTTCCAGAAACTATATGCTCAGGGCGTTGTACGCCAGCCTGCTGCTGCTCGCGTGTACCGGCGGCCTCTATCTTGTCACCGGAACGTTCGCCTACAACGGATTGAGCCTGTCACTGTTCACCGCCGCGGCCCAAGGGCAGACCGGTTGGATAGATCCGCTCGCCAAGCTGTTTCTTACAGCCTTGACGATCACAGCCGGGTTCAGCGGTGGCGAGATCATACCGCTGATGGTGATCGGAGCGACCACAGGCTCAGTCCTCGCCCCTGTCTTTGGGCTTCCTGTATCCATGATGACGGTCTTTGGCGCTGTCGGCACCCTGAGCGGAGGCACGAAACTCCCGTTGGTCTGTTTCCTGCTTAGTCTGGAGCTGTTCGGATTTGAAAACCCCACCCTCTTGTTCTCTGTTTGTGTTTTCGGATGCATATGTTCCGGCAGAACAGGCATTTACGAAAGTCAAAGCGATCCTTTGGCATATCAAAGCAAACTCTCCGTAAACTATTCAGAAGAAGATTCCTGACGAAAAATCGGCATGATCGCGGCAAATCGGTTGACAGGTTTATTCTAATTATATTATCATATGAATACATATTCATATATTGAAATGTTCATACTGCCATAGGAGCCGCTACATATGAAAAGAACATGGAAGGTCGAAGGTCTTGATTGCGCCAACTGCGCTGCGAAGGTCGAACAGGCCGTCAGCCGTATCGAGGAGGTCAAGGAGGCCCGTCTCGACTTCATGAACCAGAAGCTGACCGCCATAGTCGAAGATGGCCGGGATGAGTCCGTTTGGAAAGAGATCGAGAAGACCGCGATCATGACGGAACCGGATATTACCCTGATCAGCAAGGAGAGCGGTGAAGTCGTCACTGAGAAGTCCATACGAGTCGCAAGTTCCCATGATCATGGACATGAACACTCCCATGAAGATCACGAAGAATGTCATTGCGGAGACGCCCATGCGCATCATGACCATGAAAGCTGTGGATGTGGAGACCACTCCGCAGAGACCTGCGGACAGGACGATGAGGTATCGTGTGGTTGCGCCGCCAAGCTTGAGCAGGTTCGTCCGGCGGAGCATCCGGCAGGTTGTACTTGTCCGTTGTGCAGCGGTGAAAACTGCAAGGTGAAACAGGAAGCGAAGGGAGAGCGCACTTGGCTCAACGCGGATCTGATCAGGATCATCGCGGCCTTGGCTCTGTTTGCCGTTGGAAAATTCTTAAACGGGGTTCCCTCGGACGTTCTGGCCATCGGAGCATATATCCTCGCGGGATATGATGTCCTGTGGAGAGCGGTGAAGAATATCTTCAGGGGGAAGGTATTCGACGAAAACTTCCTCATGTCCGTCGCCACGATCGGAGCTGCGATCATCGGAGACTATGCGGAAGCCGCTGCGGTCATGATCTTCTATCAGACCGGAGAGTATTTTCAGGGCGCCGCCGTCCGTCGGTCCAGGAAATCGATCGCGGACCTCATGGACATCAGGCCACAGACCGCGACTGTTGTTCGCAATGGTATCGCCACGGTCGTGGATCCCACGAAGGTTCAGGTCGGAGAGACTATCCGGATACTCGCCGGGGAACGGGTTCCTCTTGATTCGACTGTCACAAGCGGTTCTTCGTACCTTGATACTGTAGCGTTGACAGGAGAACCGGTCCCCCGCAAGGTGGAACCTGGCGATGAACTGATCAGTGGTTGCGTCAACACTTCCGGTGTCCTCGAAGCGAAAGTTGAACGCAGATATGAAGACAGCACGGTCAGCCGTATCCTGGAGCTGGTCGAGGATTCAAGCAGCAGGAAGGCTCCTAGCGAACAGTTCATCACGAAGTTCGCCCGGTACTATACTCCCGCGGTGGTCATCGCGGCCGTCCTCCTGGCCGTCCTTCCTCCGTTGCTTGGATTCGGAGCGTTCAGTACATGGATCTATCGTGCGCTCGTATTCCTGGTGATCAGTTGTCCTTGCGCATTGGTCATCTCGATCCCACTCTCCTACTTCGGAGGTATCGGTGGAAGCGCCAGAAAGGGTATCCTCGTCAAGGGTGGCAACTATCTACAGTCATTGGCGAAAGTAAATACATTTGTATTCGACAAGACCGGCACGATCACTGAAGGTGTTTTCAATGTCCAGAAGGTCGATCTGTATGAGGGGCACTACGATACGACCACCCTGCTGGACTATACAGCGGCGGCGGAAAAGATGAGCAACCATCCAGTAGCGAAGGCTATCGTGGCGGCGGCGGAGAGCCAGACGCTCAAAGCGACTTCCGCGGAAGAGGTGGCCGGCATGGGCATCGAAGCGGTCGTCGAGGGGCACAAGGTCCTCGCTGGAAACGGGAAGCTCATGGAACGGGGCGGAATCAAGCTGCCGACTTTGGTCCGGGAGGCTGGTACCGTGGTGTTCGTAGCGATCGACGGTAAACTGATCGGACGGATACTGGTCGCGGACAAGATCAAGGATAGCGCGAAATCGGCTATCGCCCGTCTGAAAAAGCTTGGTGTGACCAAGACGGTGATGCTTACCGGTGACGCCCCTGAGAATGCGAAGCTTGTAGCCCAGCAGGTCGGTATCGACGAGGTCCATGCGTCGCTCCTTCCCCAGATGAAGGTTGATGAACTTGAGAAAGTCATCGCTTCCAGACCCGGGACCCTCGCCTATGTCGGAGACGGCATCAACGACGCCCCGGTCCTGGCAAGGGCCGATATCGGTATCGCCATGGGTGCCATGGGGAGTGACGCGGCGATCGAGGCGGCGGACGTAGTGATCATGACCGATGATCCCGCCCGGGCGGCGGACGCCATGCTGATCGCCCGAAAGACGAACAGGATCGTCACGCAGAACATAGTATTCGCCTTGGCCGTCAAGGCTGTGGTCCTGCTGCTCGGTGCGATGGGTATCGCCGGAATGTGGATGGCCGTGTTCGCCGATGTCGGCGTAGCGGTGATCGCGATCCTCAATGCGATGCGGGCGTTGCGCGTAGGCAAGATGAAATAAGTTCGAAAGATAACAAGATGGGCGGCCGAAAGGTCGCCTTTTTTTGGGCTCACTCGGTGGTCACCCCAGACTCACTTGGTGCATGATCGCCGATTTTCCCCTACGCAGAAAATGCTCGCTAGCCCCGTGCTTTGCGTTTTGCGGTTTTGCATGTATATTTCCTTGCGGCGCAAAGCATGGTGGAACGCCCCATGCTCGCCAGACAAGGCATTGGGGATGCCGATACGATGTATTCCATGAAAAACAGTACGAAGGGAAATGCATTGAGAGCGATGTCCAGCGAGACAAGACAGTACAAACAGTACAGCTTGTTGAGCAGGACGAAGCTATGCAAGCATTAACCGAGTAGGTCCCCTACGCCGCAGAATGGATGCAGGGTGAGGTCACAGGAGCCGGGACAGTACTTGGGTACGGCCCGGTGAACAAGACGATACCATGTATTCATTATGCAAGTAGGACTTAACAAGCGAAGCGGCTTCGTGCTACAGTAGCTCCGCTACGATGAGGAAAAAAACATGAACGAACAGATGATAAGAAATATAGGTATCATGGCCCATATTGATGCCGGAAAGACGACGACGACGGAACGTATCCTGTACTATACGGGAGAGAACCATCGTATCGGTGAAGTGGACAACGGTGAAGCGACCATGGACTGGATGGAGCAGGAACAGGACCGGGGCATTACGATCACGAGTGCCGCGACGACCTGTTTTTGGAATGACCATCAGATAAATATCATAGATACTCCGGGACATGTGGATTTCACCGCGGAAGTCGAGCGTTCCTTAAGAGTGCTTGACGGTGCGGTAGGTGTGTTCTGCGCTGTCGGCGGGGTCGAGCCGCAGACGGAGACAGTCTGGCGGCAGGCGGATACCTACAATGTTCCCCGCATCGCGTTCGTCAACAAGATGGATCGTCTGGGCGCGAATTTCTTCGAAGCCATCGAGGAAATGAAGAATAAGCTCGGTGCGAATCCCGTGCCGTTGTATATTCCAGTCGGAGCGGAATCCAATTTTTCAGGCATCATCGATCTGTTGAGGATGCAACAGGTCACGTTCGATGTGTCGGATCATGGCTCGACGATCAACAGGCAGGATATTCCGGCGGCAATGGTTGAGGAAGCAGCTCTCTGGAGAGAAAACCTGATTGATTCCGTCGCCTCGTTCAGTGACGAAATTACAGAATTGTACTTCGACGGCAAGGAGATTCCGGTCGACCTCATTATCTCCACATTGAGGAAAGCGACGATCGAGCGTGCGATTCTCCCTGTGTTCGTAGGCTCTTCATTGAAGAATATCGGAGTGCAGACTTTGCTTGATGGAATCATCGCATTGCTCCCCTCTCCCAGCGACATACCGCCTATCAAAGGCATCATGGTAAAGTCCGGCAAGGAAATAGATGTACTGAATGATGTCAAAGGGCCCTCCCTCGCCTTGATCTTCAAGATTCAGGTAGACAGGGAGGCCGGGCCTCTCTGTTTCGTCCGTGTGTATAGCGGCGTTTTCAAGAAGTCCACGGCAGTTCTGAACATCAACAAGAAGAAGCGTGAACGAGTGAACAGGATACTCAGGATGCATGCGAACCGCTCTCAGGAACTCAATGAACTTCAGGCTGGCGATATCGGAGTCATAGTCGGATTCAAGGAATCTCAGACTGGCAATACGATCGGAAGCGAAGGCAACCAGATCCTGTTGGAGGACATGACCTTCCCCGCCCCAGTCATTTCAGTCGCGATTGAACCAAAGACGATGAGTGACCAGGACAAGCTCAAGAAAGCGCTTGAAATGTTGTCCCAGGAAGATCCTACCTTTACATGGAAGGACAATGCGGAAACAGGACAGCTGGTGATCAGCGGAATGGGAGAACTACATCTTGATGTTCTGGTGACAAGGCTGACGAAAGAAATGAAGATCGAGGCTCGGGTCGGTAACCCGCAGGTCACCTACAGGGAGTCCATTACAAGCGAAGCCAAAGGGAGCGAAAGTTTCTCAAGGGTGCTCGCAGGCAAGGAAAACGCCGCGGGTGTCTCCCTTACAGTCAAACCGCTTCCTTCCGGTTCCGGAACCCTGTACAAATCTTCGGTCAATCCTAAAGAGATGCCCCCTGAGTTCTTTGATTCGATCAAGAACGGTATCGAGAACTCTTTCAAAAGCGGCATCAAGTTCGGTTACGAGGTCTGTGACATGGAGGTCGAGCTGACAGCGGTGACATACAATGAGATGACTGCGACGCCATTCGCCTATGAAGCCTGCGCCGCGATGTGTTTCGACACAGTATGCCAGCAAGCCGGACCAATCCTGATGGAACCGATCATGGATGTCGTCATTGTCGTCCCCAGCCAATACGTGGGGGATGTCATCGGCAGCCTGACCGCTCGTGGGGGAATCGTCAACAGCATGGAAAGCAGACCCGGAGCTGACCATATCCATGCCCAGGCACCACTGAGCAAGCTATTCGGATACTCGACCGCGCTACGTTCCTCTACTCAGGGACGAGGTACGTTCTCAATGGAGTTTTCACATTACGCACCGAAAGCATAACAACGGCGAACTTTCCATTTTCAAAAAATTCCGTGGGGCTTCTTCCATGGAATTTTTTTTTGCGGAGAGCAAAACAGAAGACATTCCCACAGGCTTGATTCTTGTTTTCTCGGGCAAGAAATATTCTTTAAGTGATTTTTTTAAATAACCTTGACTATTGGCGACAGTAAATGTATTGTTTATTCATGATAAAAAAATACAAATTTGATAACTTTCTTACTGAAAGCCAAATTAATTCGCCAACAGATTATTTCGTTATTATATTATATGGTACTATAATCTGATCATACTAACGAGGAGTAACACTTATGGCTCGAACCTATAATTTGCAAGACATCTTTGCTCGGAACTTGAAAGAGAGGCGTCGGAAACTAGGGCTTACCCAAGCTCAGCTCGCTGAGAAAATCGGTGTATCAACTTCTTTCGTTACAGAAATCGAAACTTCGCGAAAAGCGCCTTCTTTTTCTACGATTGAAAAGATCTCGAACGCGATGGGTGCCCCCAGCTGGACATTTTTCTGTGAGAACGGGGACAAGCTCCCTGGAGATTGTGATGCCACCGATCAGTTGGCGTACAAGTTCAAACAACAGATTGGAGATTTGCTCGACAAACTCTTCCATGAAATTGACTAATCGCATTGCATTGTACCTCCCCGCTTCAGCAGGGAGGTTTTTTTTACCCGACACCCCCATGAAAAACGTTATTATCTCGTTATTATTCCTCCTAACCAAAAAAAGTTTTTGACAAGTGAGATTTGTCGTCATACGATATTAGAAATGTGTCTTATGCATGGAATCGCATGATTCTGGAACATGGGACGCTAGGAAGAATCCTGAAAAATTCCATATGGATCGGATCGCCCGATAATATATGGCCGGATTCAGGATTCGCGTACGTATTTATTGCATTGGAAGTTCGTTGGACCGATGCCCTTGGCATCAGACCGCCGAGTCCAGGCAAGGAGGAATAGTATGAGTGTAACCAGTACCGACTTGAGGAATCTAGCCATCGTGGGCCACAACGGTACCGGGAAAACCTCATTGTTGGAACAGATGTTGTTCTACAGTGGTGTTATTTCCCGGGCTGAGACGATCGATAGCGGCAAGACAACCAGTGACTACACAGAAGAAGAGATCGCACGTAAGATTTCCATTCACTCTTCCTTGGCGACCATGAACTGGGAAGGAAAGATTCTCAATGTCATAGATACTCCGGGAACCGCGGACTTCATCGGTGAAGCCATCTGCGGATTCCGCTCCTGCGAAGCAGCCCTTATGCTGGTCGATGCTCGCGATGGTGCCCAGATCGAAACGATCAAGCTGTGGCGCCGCCTGAACAATAGAAACAAACCACGTGCTGTATTCATCAACAAGATGGATCGTGAACGTGCTGACTATAAAACCGTCCTTACAGATCTGAAGGAAGAGTTTGACTCATCGTTCGTCCCTGTAACTATCCCCATGGGTGACGCGGAGAACTTCAAGGGCGTCATCAACCTGATTGAGAACCAGGCGTACACGATCGGTACCGATGGAAAAGAAGCCGCAGGTCCGATTCCTGCCGAATATAATGACTATGTCGAGGAATACAGACTGATTCTGATCGAATCCGCCGCTGAAGGCGCCGATGACCTGATCGAGAAATACTTTGAGGAAGGAACTCTGGATGCAGATGAAATCCGTAGGGGGCTCCGTGAAGGCATGAACGACAATCGGGTCGTACCGGTCTTCTGCGGTAGTTCCTCCAAGGGCGCCGGCTTGATCTCCCTGCTCAATTTCATCCGCAACAACTTCCCTACTCCGGAAGGAAAGCCGGAAATGATTCTTGACTCCGAAGGACAGCAGCAGGATCTGTTGGTTTCCCAGGACGCACCGGCTTGCGCCTACGTATTCAAGACGACCATAGACCAGTTCTCAGGCAAGCTGAGCTTCATCAAGGTGGCGGGTGGAACGATTACAGGCGACACTGAGCTCTACAATCCAGGAATATCAAAGAAGGAGAAGGTCGGCAAGGTCTATCGGGCCGTCGGAAAAAAACTGATCGAGACTCCGGCGTTGGCGGCTGGGGATATCGGTATCATCGCAAAGAGCAATATCACTTCCACGAACGCGACTTTGTTGGCGTCACAGGATATGAAGTTCATCTTCAAGCCACTCAATCTGCCCCAGCCGATCTATGCGCTGGCTATCAGCGCAGGCGATAAGAAGAGTGAAGACAAGATGAATGAATCCCTGCACAAGGTAACTGAAGAAGACTTGACATTCCAGGTCGCATACAATGACGAGACCAAGGAAAGCACCGTAGCGGGCATGGGAGAATTGCACATCAACATGATTCTGGACCGTATCCGTGAGAAGCAGAAGATTCAGATCAATACAAAACTGCCACGTATCGCATATCGTGAGACGATCACGAAGAAATCTGGCATCGCGGAATTCACCCACAAGAAGCAGTCCGGTGGTCATGGGCAGTACGCTCGTGTACTGATCGAGATCGAACCGTCGGAACGTGGGCAGTATTACACGTTCACCAATGCGATCAAGGGTGGTTCAGTTTCCAAGGGGTATATCCCGGGCATCGAAAAGGGACTGCATGAGGCGATGGAAGAAGGCTATCTGGCCGGTTATCCGCTCGTGGACGTCGGTGTGACTTTGATCGATGGTAAGGAACACCCGGTCGACTCTTCGGAAATGGCGTTCAAGCTCGCCGCAAAGGGAGCGATGAAGGCCGCGGTGGAAAAGGCTGGTCCTGTTCTTCTGGAACCGTATGTGAAGTTGTTCGTCTATGTTGAGAATGACTATCTTGGCGATATTCTTTCCGACATGTCGGGCAAGAGGGGCCGGGTCCTCGGTCAGGATGACATGGGGCACATCCAGAAAGTCAGGGCGGAAGTTCCTCAGGCTGAGTTGCGCAATTACGCCATCGAACTGAAGTCCATGACAAGTGGTACCGGTTCCTACGAACTGGAATTCGACCATTACGAAACATTGAGCGGCAAGCTTGCCGACGATGTGATCAAGGCGGCGAAGGCCGCTCAGGAAGCCGCGCAGTAAACACATAGCGGCGTCTTTCGCAAACACAGAGGGTTGCCCGGAAATCCGAAAGGACGGAAAGGCAACTCTTTTTTATAGCAGTAGCCCTACACTGGCCGGAAATTAACGGTCAGCAAATCGACACAGGACGAAAAGAATTCAACGATCGATCCCTACCGTTTCTCCACCCATACTTCACTGATTTCATACTCCTTCGCAAGTCCTTTCTGTTCGAACTTGGTGATGGGGCGCCACGGACGTGGAATCGCGAATCCAGCGTATGGGTTCTGTAGTCCAGGTACCGCCGCAAACACCTCAAGCATCTGTTCGGCGTACTCCTTCCAGTCCGTCACACAGTAGATATACCCACCAGGGATGAGTTTGGTGACCATCAGTTCAGCGAGGGGTTGTTGCACGAGACGTCGTTTCTGATGTTTTTTCTTGGGCCAGGGATCGGGAAAGAAAATATGGAAACCTGCGACTGAACCGTCAGCGACCATATCGTTCAAGACCTGGACCGCGTCGAAACGCATCAGACGGACATTGGGCAAAGGGCGGGTGCCACATTCATGCAGCAGTTTGGCGAAGCCTGAAAGGAAGACCTCAAGACCGAGATAGTTGTACTGGGAACGATCCTGGGCGATGCGAACGGTGCTGTCACCCATCCCGAAGCCGATTTCGACGATGACGGGATTATCGTTGCCGAATACGTTTTTCCAGTCGAGCTTCTCCTTCTTGTAGGGAATACCGTATGTCGGGTAGAAGTTCTTCAGGGCGTCGACTTGGAAAGCGTGGAGATGGCTGCCACGCAGTACGTAGCTCTTGATTTCACGTCGTTCTCCGGCGGCGCGGACCTCAACCTGTCCAAGTTCTGGGATATCGTCAAAAACATCCGTCTGTTTCTCTCTCATCATCGAACTCCAAATCGTATTTCTGAATCAGTCTTCCGGAACGCACCATGTTTTGTGCACCCCCATTGCACCCCTGGGGTACCCCTATCGTACCCCTTACACAAGGCGTTGTAGCTTTTCAAGAATGAACAGGGCTTTGTCCTTCAGCGAGACGGCGTCGGTAAGCATCTCCATGAAGTTCATCCGCTTGGCGTCGATCTTGACCTTGCCTCCGGACAGGCGGATCAGCTCTATCACCTTGTCGAACGACAGGCTCGCCAGACGGGAGAATTCAATCGTCACCTTGCCGTTCCGTTCCGCCAGATGGAAAATGGAAAGCTTGCGGCAGATGATCTTGAGCTCCGCGATATAGAGCAGGTTGGCGACCTCTTCCGGCATCTGTCCGAAACGGTCCTCAAGCTCGGCGGTAAGAGCCTCAAGCTGCTCCTTGTCCTGGATGGAGGATATCTTCTTATACACTTCGAACTTGACGGACGGAGCCTTGATATAGGTATCGGGGATGAATCCGCTGTAGTCCAGTTCAAGGAACACTTCCTTCTGGCTCTCGGCGTCACCGCTGCGCTGGAGGTCGGCGATCGCCTCGTCAAGGATGCGGAGATACATGTCCAGACCGACGGAAGACATCTGCCCGCTCTGTTCCCTTCCGAGGAGATTGCCGGTTCCGCGGATCTCCATGTCCTTCATGGCGACCTTGAACCCTGCGCCAAGCTCCGTATGCTCGCTGATCACCTTCAGCCGTTTCACCGCCAGTTCGCTCAGAGCCGTAGCTTCCGGGTAGAACAGATAGGCATACGCTTCCTTGTCGCTCCGCCCTACCCGCCCCCTCAGCTGATACAGCTGGCTCACGCCGTACATGTCGGCGCGGTCGATGATGATCGTGTTCACGTTCGGGATATCGATGCCGTTCTCGATGATCGTCGTCGCGACCAGGACCTGTATCCCCTCGTGAACGAACCTGCGCATCGTATCTTCCAACGCGGCACTGTCCATCTGTCCATGAGCATGCTCTATGATCAGCTCCGGCATTCGTCGCTGCAACGAGATCACCACCTCGTCCAAGGTCTCGATCCTGTTGTGCAGATAGAACACCTGCCCGCCTCGGGAGACCTCGAACCTGATGGCTTGCTCGACCATGTTTTCATCGAAATGCTGGATGATCGTCTTGATCGCCCGCCTTGCAATCGGAGGCGTAGTAAGAAGCGACATGTCCCGGATCTTGAGCAACGACATGTAGAGGGTACGGGGAATCGGAGTCGCGGAAAGGGAAAGAGAATCGATCGAAGTCCGCATCTCCTTGATCTTCTCCTTGTCCTTGACGCCGAACCGCTGCTCTTCATCGACGATCAGGAGGCCGAGATCATTGTAGAGGACATCCTTCTGCAAGATTCTGTGGGTTCCGAACAGTACATCGACACCACCGGAGGCGAGAAGCTTCAAGGTCTTCGTCTGCTCCTTTTTGGGAACGATACGCGAAAGCTGACCGGGTTTGACGGGGAAATCCCCCAACCGTCTGATGAAGTTGCTGTAATGCTGTTCGGCCAGAATCGTCGTCGGGGCGAGGAACGCCACCTGCTTGCCGCTCATCACCGCCTTGAAAGCGGCACGGAAAGCGATCTCCGTCTTGCCGTATCCGACATCGCCACAGACAAGACGGTCCATGACGATCGGACTTTCCATGTCCTGCTTGATATCATCAATGCAAGTCAGCTGGTCCTCCGTCTCGTCGAACGGAAATGAGGCTTCGAACTGCAACTGCCAGTCGGTGTCCTTGGCGAACGGATAGCCCATCGTGTTCTTGCGGCGGGCGTACAGCTTGATCAGACGGCCGGCCAGCTCCTCAGCCGACTTGCGCGCCTTCGCCTTCTTGTTCTCCCAACCCTGTCCGCCCAGCTTGTCGAGTTTCGGGACACCGCCCTCGCTGCCGATATAGCGCTGGATCAGGTTGGCCTGTTCGATGGGAACGTACAGATGCTCTTCACCCGCATAGAGTATCTTGATATAGTCGCGTTCCTTGTCCCCCATCTTGACCCGGTCGATCTTGACGAAGCGGCCGATACCGTAGTTGACATGGACGACGTAGTCTCCTTCCTTCAGATCGACGAAGGAATCGAGCGGGCTGGACTGGACGTGATGCAAGGTCTTGACGACCTGTTTCCGGCGGCCGAAAATCTCGTTGTCGCAGATCGCGATGACCTTGAGGCTGGAGATGGCGAACCCGCCGGAGATCTCGCGTTCGACATACTCGATGTCGGGGAACTGCTGGAGCATCTGGGCCAGACGCTTGTGCTGAAGCTCGGTGCCGGTGAAGATGGTGATCTTCCATCCATTGCCGGTCAGCTGTCCGAGTTCCTCCCGCAACATGGTGAAGTTCCCGAAATAGGAACGGGGGCCTTCGATATCGAACCGAAGGCTGTCGCGCCGCTGCCGGGCGATATCAATGATCGTAACGCTGCGGGACCATCGCTCCTTGAGCGCAGGATAGTCCAACAGGATGTCCTGAGGCTTGAGCGCGTTGTGGTCGGCCTGGAACGCCGTCCTATAGAGCGCCTTCGCCTCGACTTCCAATGAATGGAAGGAGGTATCGAGACGTTCATCGCCAATGAAAAAGAAATAATCATCCTTGTTGATGTACGGTTCGATGGCGCCGAGGCTCACTTCGTTCTGTTCCCCAAGGATGCTGATCTGTATCCGTCCGAGGCTTCTGATCGTCTCCTGGCTGATAGGGTCGTACAGGCATATTCGGTCGATCCGGTCCCAGTCGGCGTAGATTCGGACGGGATACTCCTGTTCATGTGGGAAGATGTCGATCACCTCGCCACGCACCGAGAACTCGCCGGGGGTTCCGGTGCTGGGGGAACGGAAGTAACCGCCGTCGGAAAGCCGTTCCGCGATCAAGGAGGGGTCGAAGGAGGCGTTGACCACCAGTTCCAAGGAGGAGTCCGCTATGGCCTTCGGAGAGACCACCGGGGATACGAAGGCACGCAGATGGGTGACGATGACTCCTTGCCGCGCTTCATGGACTGTAGCGAGCTTGTGCATCTGCTCGTATTCGCGCTGGCTGCCTTCCCAGGGGCTGTAGAGCGTCTTTCCATTCGACGGGATATAGTAGAACGGAGTATCTTCGGGGAGCCCTTGGACATGGGCGTTCCGGCTCGCCTTCTCCGCCTTTGATTTCTTTGAGCTTCCTCCAGCGGCGAGTCCACCGTCTTTCATGACTTGGAGCGCTGAATCCTCCGTTGAACAGATGGCCCAGACCCTTCCTGATGATTTCCTGGCGAACAACCGCAGGCACTCGGCCAGCGGAAATCCTTCCAGTCCTTCGACGGACAACGGGATGCGAGCGTCCTTGCAATAGCTCTTGTAAGCTTCGCTGTTTTTGATATACGATTGAACTAAGCTGGCGATTTGTGTCTGCATAAGCGAAATAACCCTATCACATCAACAAGAAGGTTTGCAAGCAATGAGCATCTTTTTGGACAAAGCTAAGTTGGATATATTGGAAAAAGAGGTACGTGCCTGCGGTGCGTTCGCCCGACAGGTTCAGCATGATATCCATCGCGACTACAAAGCTGACGGAACGGTCATTACGGAAACGGACCTGGAGGTGTCGCGCCGGATCCTCGACCTTGTGGGCAGGTTGTTTCCCGATGCCAATATCATCAGTGAGGAAGTCCTCACTCCGTGGAGGGATGACGCTCCATGCACCTTCGTCCTCGATCCTATCGACGGGACGGATGTCTACAGCCAAGGGCTTCCCTCCTGGGCGGTGGCGCTCGGCATACTCGACGGAGACAGAAAACCCGTCGGAGCGATGATTGACGCTCCTCGCTGGGGCATCGGCTGCGACGAGCTGTTCGTGCGTCTTGATCCCGGGGCGGAGCATGTGTTGATCAACGGAGAACCTCTCGTCCTGCGAGGGGACAAGAACAAGCCATCTCAGATCACGATGGGCGCCGGAGGGCAAAGGCATATGGATTTCTCCCGGTTCCATGGCAAGGTCCGGACCTTCGGCAGCAGTATCATCCATCTGCTGGCCCCGGCGATATATCCCCATTTCGAGGCGTGCGTCAACCAGCCCTGCTATGTGTGGGATGTCACTTCCGCTCATGCCGTACTGCTCCACGAGGGGATGCTGATGGAATACGCGGATGGCTCCCCTTTCCTGTATGATGATGATTTCGTCCTCAATCGCAAGCCGTTCCGGATGCCGGTCTATGCGGGAACGAGAGCGTGTATCGCCTACTTGCGCAAAAACCTCCCTGTAGGGGTACGATAGGGGTGCAATGGGGGTACACACTGATCGGCGGTCGAGCCGGTTCCATGACGCGATAACCGGTTTTTGTTGTCCACAGCCTCTCCAGATGGTACAATTTGCTGTACAGTGACAGATTCCATTGGAGGTGCTAGGCATGAACTCTTCCAGACAACTGATATTGGGCCTTGTCGGTACGGTCGTGCTCCTGATCATCGGCTTGTATCTCTCCCTGGGCAAAGGTGGTTTTCTTCTCGCTGGATACAATACCGCCCCAGGAGAGGAAAAGAAGACTTGGGATGGACCGGCCCTGTGCAAGTTCATGGGCAAGGTATTGATCTGTCTGTCCCCCTCCTGCCTGGTTATAGGTTTCGCCAAGGCGATGGAGATCGACTGGCTCGAAAAAGTCATAGGCATTCTCATCATTCTGTTCGTTGTGGGCGTCGTCTGTTATGTGAATACAGGGAATCGGTTCAAGAGGATACCGAAACCATGAGCGACACGACAGATCGCTTCTCAGGTTGCTACGGCTTTCGTATTGGTCATGGAGCTTCGGCGATCGCCGGATACAACACGATGCCAGTGGAACAACGAAAGCCGTACGACGAGAAAGCTCTATGCCGGATCAGCGGGTGATGTCGCCGGCATGGTCGCTCCTGTATGCCCATAACACAATCTCCGCATTTCTTGCGGAGAATACACCTCTTTTTCTCCGCAACGCCAAGATATTTCCACTCCAGCCACAGGAAAGTCGATAGACAGGAACCTCCGGTATTTCACAGAGGTTCCAGAGTCATATGCCAATCGGCGGCTGTTATTCTGAGGTATCCGGCGGCAACTGCTCCGGGATAAGCCCGGCGTCGTGCCACTTGCGGGCTAGATACATGAACGGGGTATCGCACACCGCGACGACCCATTTCAGCAGATAGGTGGTCGCCATGATCTGCCAAAGGACGCTCCAGGGGTAGACGCCGTAGAAAGCGACCAACGTGAACAGAAGCGTATCAATCAGTTGGCTGACGAAAGTACTGGCGTTGTTGCGAAGCCAGAGCGCCTTGCGTCCCGGTTTTCGCTTTTTCCAGAAATCATACGCCCAGATATCATGGAAGTTCGACGCCACATAGGCGAGCAGGCTTCCGCAGGCGATCCGTGGCATCAGACCGAAGATCGTAGCCAGACTCTCCTGCACGAAATCAGAGGGCGCGGGGTTGAACAACAGAGCGATCTGCATGAAGACCGTCATGGTGACCAAAGCGAAAAATCCGATGCCGACGGCCTTGCGGGCGTCTTTGGGACCGAAAAACTCACTCAGCAGGTCGGTCGCCAAGAAACCTGTGGCATATACTATGTTGCCGAGGGTGGCTTCAAGACCAAAGAGGACTACTGTCTTGGTGACTTGGATGTTCGCGACGATAACGGAAATGGGAACCCAGATATAGAGG
This sequence comes from uncultured Sphaerochaeta sp., assembly GCA_964407735.1. Classification (GTDB taxonomy): domain Bacteria; phylum Spirochaetota; class Spirochaetia; order Sphaerochaetales; family Sphaerochaetaceae; genus Spiro-02. The sequence continues at coordinate 26,035 of CAYOWS010000019.1, forward strand.
CCGGTACGTCCCCAGAGACGGAATGCAAGCATGATGGCGCAGAAATTCAGCACCAGCATCAGAAGCCAGAAAAGTTCATTCATGTGGTTACCTCATAGAATAGAGTAGCCAGGAGTATCACTCCCCTACGCCCGTACGCAGGAAATGACGGTACATTCGTCCAGATCCAACGCAAAGGTTCTAGCGACATCGCTGAGAAACGAGGTCCGCACCACAGCTATCACCACAAGTCGTTCTTGTTCAAGAGCAACGGAAAAAGAGGGAGCCAGGCCACCGCCCGACAACTCGATCCGACCGATCTCATCGAACACAACATGGGTGATTCGTGCGAACTGGGCCAGTATAGCCGAGTTCGCCCAGGAAAAGACAGAGGTATTTACGAAAAACCTTCCGAATTTCTCGCTATGCGGCAACTCGCATTCCGACATCAGCAACCGGACCTCGCCACTTTCAAGATCCTGCAACGAGTATTCGCTTTTGATCGCGTCGGGGGGTACAGGCAGCGTCGCGACACCCCCGAGGCGGACATCCGGCATAGACCGATATCTTGAGATCTCCTGCCAAAGACGAGTGGTTTTTCCCGCGTCCCGTTCGCCGGTTATCAGTATGAGTTTCGGACCGGCGTCCTGAGGAAGCGACATCAATTTGCACCAAGGAAGCTCTGCAATACGGAGAACGCCTTCATGGAATCTTCCCGACGGATGACGAACGTCAACTCATTCATCGTCGAGACGACTTCGATCATGTTGATATCTTCCCATGCGAGCTTGCGGACCGCTTCGTAGACGATACCGGGGGTTTGCAGAAAGTCACCGGAGAAAATCAATGTGAGGGCGACGAGATCCTCCATCTGGTTGAGAAGTTCCTCTCCCTGGATGACCTCCTCGATCAAAGGTCGGTACTTCTCGCTTACCGCCATGCTGACCTCGTGGTTTCCCATGGTGACGTTGAGGAAGTCGCCCTTCTCCGTCGAAACATTCTGGTACAGGGTGCCGAGCTTCGCTATGAAAGAATCCCGACGGACAAGGTTCACATCGAAGATATTCGTCTTCATGACGATCTCGTATTCGACATTGTACCGCTTCTGGGCGCTTTCGCGCTGGCGTAGATCCTCTGCATACCGGCGGATCGCCATGATGATCGCGGATATCTTCACAGGTTTGCCATAGGCCTCTTCGACCTGGGCATGGATTGATTCCGCATAGCTGCTGCAACTGAGGATGCCTTGGATCAGCATCTCGTGCAAGAACGGCGTCTTGTCGATGATTCGTTTTACACAACTACTAACGGAATCGGTCATTCTGAACCCTCCCCAGCGATTTCGGGACACCTGTCCATGGACAGGTGGATGAATGGTTCGGCAAGTACATTCGCTGGTGTTTCTTTTTAAGATTGATGTTAATATACTAACAATCTATTATTATTTCAACAGTTTTATAGTATTATAGTACATATTGTCACAGATCACGGGGTAACGTATCGCCAAACAAAAGGAGGTCTGCGCCAGAGATGAAAATAGACAGACTGATAGGAATCCTCACTACCCTGCTCCAACAGGAAAAGACCACAGCCCCTGAGCTGGCGAAACGCTTCGAGGTATCACGCAAGACGATCAGCCGGGACATAGATACGCTCTGCGAAGCGGGAATCCCCATCATCACCCTGCAAGGATATGAGGGGGGAATTTTCATTTCCGAGGATTTCAGGCTGGACGCCGCGCTGCTGTCCGGAGATGAGATTCAGACGCTCCTCGCCGGGGTCCAAGGTCTGGAAAGCGTCACGTCCCGACCGGACACTGGAGCACTGAGGGAAAAGCTGGTATGCCGAAAGAACGATTGCATTGCGAACGATGTTTTCGTGATTGATCTGGCTTCCCATTACCAAGGGACGTTGTCGGAAAAGATAGACCGGCTCAAAACCGCCATCACCAAGCACAATCTTGTGACCTTCACATACCATTACAGCCGTGGAAGCAGCACGAGAACAATTGAACCGTATCGGATCATATTCAAATGGAACACGTGGTACCTATTCGGCTATTGCCTTGCCAGAAAGGACTTCCGTCTGTTCAAATTGCACCGTCTCTGGAAGCTTGATGTTTCAGGTGAGAGTTTCAAGCCACGTCCGGTAGAACCGGAACAATGGTCTTTCAATGGGTATTTCTCACGGCGCGACTTTTGTCTCAAGGCCCTTTTCGCCCCGCAGGCCAAGTACAGGCTGGTAGAAGAGTATGGTCCGAATTGCTACTCGGAACAGGAAGACGGACGGCTCGCCTTTGAGGAAGCCTTCGCAGACTACGGGAACATGAAGGAATGGGTCCTCCGTTTCGGTGACGAAATCCAAGTTCTGAAGCCCGAGGAACTGCGTGATGAGATCATCGTCCAGGCGAAAAAAATTCTTCATATGTACGACCAACAAGACATATAGCTGTCCTGTTCCTTCCTGTATCATCACCATATAGGAGATGCCATATGATTGAATCAAGATGTGGAATACTTTGCGGAGAATGTAGTTACAAAGAGCAGGTGGGTTGCGCGGGCTGTACGAATATCCAAAAGCCTTTCTGGGGGGATAGTTGTCCTGTAAAATCTTGCTGTGAAAGCAAAAAACACGAACACTGCGGCGAGTGCAAGGATTTTCCCTGTGGAGTTCTGAATGAATTCGCCTACGACAAGGAACAAGGCGACGATGGCAAACGCATAGCCCAATGCAGGAAATGGAAGGACCAGTGACCGTACTCACCATCCGGTACAGGCGGCTGTACCGGACGGTTGCACAGGAAAGTTCAGTACTATTATCAACTGATAGTGCCAGTCGTTGAGATAATTTCATATAAATCACAAAAACCAACGCTAGATTTTCTTGTGCTATCGCCATATGCATGCTATATTTTCGTTACCCCCAGACGAAAGGAGTTCAGCATGCGCTGTCCACATTGCGGTTTCATGGATGACAAAGTATTGGAATCTCGGCAGAACAGCAGCGGTTCCACGATCCGGAGAAGACGGGAATGCCTGCAATGTGGGTATCGGTTCACCAGCTACGAACGAATCGAGGAAAAGCCTCTCATGGTGATCAAGCGGGATGGTCGCAGGCAGCCTTTCGATATTTCAAAGGTGGAGCGTGGTATCAGGACCGCGACGGAAAAGCTCCAGATCAGCCAGGATACCATTGAACAGATTCTCCAGAACATCGAGGATGAAGCGGTCCTGCAAGCCGGAAGCAAACGGGAAATCCCCTCCTCCATCATCGGGGAAGAGGCGTTGAGACAGCTCTTCAAGGTCAACAAGGTCGCTTACGTGCGTTTCGCAGCCGTCTACAGGGCGTTCGGAGACGTAGACCAGTTCATCAAGGAGATTGAGCATCTCAGCCGGGACATGGAGTAGCTGGACGGGGAATCCCAATCATTGGATATCGCGAATTGCTGCGTGGTACCGTGTCATCACATAACCATTCAGTGGACGGGCTATCGGGCGTCGAACCATTTGCCGGTAAGCGAGTACTCGATGGAATCGTTCAAATGCTCTGGTTTCAGAATCTCATTGGCGCAATCGAGGCAGAAGTTATCCGTCATGCCCGCGACATAGTCGAATACGATTCGGTCCAATGATCCGTCGTGCTTGAGATACGGCTCCCGCATCTCTACCAAATGATGATAGAAGCCGACGGCCAGCATGTTCTTTTCTTCCAAGTATGGAGTCTCGTCGAATCCGTTCTGGTCATACAGTCCTTGCAGGTATTCCACGATCAGACGGAGCAACCGGGAGAAATAACGCTCATATCCACTGAGCATAGGACTACGATAGATCTTTTCGTAGTTGAACTGTTTCATCACCTCGACCGCCTCAAAGATCTCATCGGAAAAACTGATTCCGTCGTCCTGCCCGCTGTGGTCGATGATGTCATTCACCAGGGTGTTGATGATTTCACCGTTGGACTTTCCAAGGCGTTCCCTCACGATACCGGGAAGATCGGACGGATTTACGATGGAGAGGCGGGATGCATCCTCGAAATCGCGCCCCAGATATGCTATGGAATCCGAGAAGCGGACTACCGTCGCTTCCCAGGTCGCAGGAACGAGGCCTTTGCGAGTCGTATAGGAGGCCAGATCCTTTACGGTGAAATCGGGCATCAAGGTCTGGAGGAAATGTTCGCCACAATGGCATGCGATACCATCCCGCACAGCATAGGTGAGGTTCAACCCTCGCCCATGGTCGGCAAGAAAATCGACCACCCGCAGCGAGTTGAGCTCATGCTCAAACTCACCAAGTCCTCGCTCCTTCATGAAACTGGACAGTATCCGTTCACCGACATGGCCGAACGGCGTGTGTCCGAGATCGTGGCCCATGCCGATGGCCCATGCCAGTTCGGTGTTTAGGTCGAGTCCGCGGCAGATCGCGCTGGCGATGGAGGCGACATGCAGCACATGTTCCATACGGGTGCAGATATGGTCGTTGCTCGGAGAGAAGAATACTTGAGTCTTGTGCTTGAGCCGTCGAAATGGGGAACTATGGATTATCGCCGTCGTATCACGGTAATAGGCTCCACGCACATCATCGGCACGGTCATGCAACCGTTGTTGCAATACGGAATCATCCAATAGGTTTACCAGTCTTGCCATCTTCTTGTTCCCCAATCGCTTCGCTTGTGATATCTTTATGGTAGCATATTATCGCTCAGATGCATATGATTTGATCAACGGGTGATATATTACGGATTTTGGAGGTAGGGCTTTGGAACCTTATGTGTTGCCGTTGGTGGCGTTGTTATTCAATTTTCTTGCGTTAGCCGCCTGTCTCCGCTTTCTGTTCTCGCGTCAGGGCATCTACTGGCTCATCCCGGTGGGCATCTCCCTGATCTTGGGTTGGTTCAGTGGGACCCAGCTGCTCACTCTTGTTTCATCGACAAAGACATTGGGAGAACCAAATGCAGCGATCCTTTGGGTGTTGCTGGTCCTTTCGATCTTCTGGTACCTGGGTGTCATCACCTTCCACTATGCGTTGAAGAAGACCATAGCCCACAACAAGCATCTTGACGATACCTGGAAGAACTATCATGAGGCCCGGTATCTTGAGAAAGTCACTTTCCGAACGTACCGCCGGCAGGCGAGAAGGTTCAGGAGAAACAATGTCCCGGGTTCCTATGTGCCGGAAACGGGATTGTATCCCAAGGACTGGACCGATTATATCGACCAGCGTTGATTCTATATGTGATGATTTCATCATCCAAAAAACAAACAATAAAACCATTTCCGGTCATTTGCAGTCTACGCCCCCGACATGCTATACTGTCAGCTAGTTCACTTCCCGTGTCCATGCGTTTCCATTGACGGGAAGTGTCGATGTGGGGGGATATGATTCAGACGGACATCCTTTTCTTCGCAGGGATCAAGCATAGCGGCAAGACAACGATGGCGCGACTTTGCGCAAAGCGTCTGGGTATTCCATGCCATGACAACGACGACCTTCTGTTTGAAACCATCCATGATGAATACCCCGATGTCAGGACGTTCTACCGTACAGTGGGACCGGAACGCTTCATGAAGCAGGAAGCCACTGCCTTGAAGGACTTCATCAACAAAGGAATCCCCCGTTCCATGGAGCCCTCTGCCAAGCCGAAAGTGATTATCGCCTTGGGTGGTGGCGCATGCGACAATGACGAACTCATGGATATCGTCAAACGCCATGGGACGTCATGCTATCTTGCCAATGATCCACAGGTGTTGCTGAAACGGATATTGCGTCATGGAGTCCCCCCGTTTCTTGACCCGCAAGATCCTGAAGGCTCTTTCGCGAAGCTGTATGAGAGAAGGGACGGGCTCTATAGAAGCATCTGTGATTTTGTGATACAATTGCCCGATTGTGAGAATCCTGAAGATACCTGTGATTTCCTGCTTGAATCTCTTGGTACAGCCGACCTTGGGGCTGAATAAAGGAGCGCGCTGATGAGTGGAAACAGTTTTGGGACCGCTTTACGGGTCACTACGTTCGGAGAATCCCATGGCATTGCGCTGGGCGTCATAGTCGATGGCTTGGAAGCGGGCTTCCAGATTGATCTGGAAGAACTCCAGCGGACCATGGACAGACGCCGCCCCGGTGCGAACAGTCTGGGGACGACCCGCAATGAAGCTGATGCGGTCCAGATTGTCAGCGGCTTGTTCGATGGACGCACCACAGGCGCGCCACTGACCATGATCCTATACAATACAAGCCAACGTTCCAGCGACTATGACGATATAGCGGACCTGTACCGTCCTGGACATGCCGACTGGACCTGGCAACAGAAGTTCGGCCTCAGGGACTGGCGCGGCGGAGGGCGATCCTCAGGCCGGGAGACCGCGGCACGGGTCGCGGCAGGTGCTGTAGCACTACAGATACTCCGGCAGAAAGACATACGCATATCGGCGGGAACCATCCAGGTAGGGACTGTCAAAGCCCGGAAACGGGATTGGGAGATCGCACCGCTGAACCTACTCAACTGCCCCGATGAACAGGCCGCACGCTTGATGCAGGAACAGATCGAACAGGCTCGAATGAGCCAGGATAGTGTCGGCGGCATCATCGAATGTATCGCGAACGGGCTTCCGGTCGGACTGGGGGAACCTGTATTCGACAAGCTTGACGCGATGCTCGCCCATGCGATGCTCAGCATCGGCGCGGTCAAAGGCGTTGAGTTCGGGGAAGGGTTTTCCTGCGCGCAGGCGAAAGGCTCCCAGTTCAACGATGAAATGTCATTGGATGACACCGGCCAACCGATCTTCCTATCGAACCATGCGGGAGGCATCCTTGGAGGGATGTCCAGTGGAGCGCCGGTTGTCTTTCGGGTGGCGGTGAAGCCTACCCCATCGATCTCACAGCCACAGCGGACCATTGACAGGGAGGGCAACGTTCGGACCATAGAGATCCATGGCCGCCACGATCCCTGCATCTGCCCTCGGGCCGTCGTCGTCGTGGAAGCCATGACCGCGATCACAATCCTCGACGCCTGGTACGCCTGTTTCGGCAGAGTACCTCGTCCATAGGAACCATGTCACGTAAGGAGAACAAGCCATAATGGCAGACAGACCATTGATCATACAGAGCGACCATACCATGCTACTCGATGTCCACTCACCCGACGCGGAGGCGTGTCGCAATGAGATCATTGCGTTTTCGGAGTTGATCAAGTCTCCGGAACATGTGCATACCTTCGCCATTTCAGCCTTGTCCCTCTGGAACGCCGCTTCGGCGGGAATTCCTGTGGAAGAGATAGAGACGCGGTTACGACGATGGTCCCGGTTCGACATTCCAGAGTCCGTCAGCTTCTATATCAAAGATACAGCAGGACGTTTCGGTACGGTCATCCTGACTGCACCCGACGACCCTCAGGACACCGAGCATTACCTGCTTCGCGTCACAGTACCCCGATATGCCAAGGAACTACAAGCTCGGCAACAGTTGACCAAACTCTTGATCCCTCATGGTGACGGTGAATTCCTGTTGGCCCGCTACAGCCGTGGAGAGGTGAAGCTTCAACTGGTCAAGCTCGGTTTCCCGGTCGACGACAGGATACCACTTACCCATGGTGAGCCGGTCCCCATCCATCTCCGGGAGACGACACTCTCTGGCAAAAAGTTTGAACCACGGGATTATCAGGTCCTCGCCGCTAATACGTTGGTAGGCGACGGAGGCCCAGGAACGGGTTATGGTACCATCGTCCTCCCCTGTGGTTCAGGAAAGACCATCGTCGGGATGGAGATCATGAGCCGGCTATCCACCCAGACCCTGATATTGACCACCAACGTCGCCGCTGTCCATCAATGGATCGGAGAGATCCTTGACAAGACGGACCTTACGGCTGACCAGGTCGGAGAATATACCGGCGAAAAGAAAGAGACGAAGCCGGTAACCGTCTGTACGTATCAAGTACTTACATGGCGACCGGACAAAGAGGGGGATTTCCCCCACATGAGGCTGCTCAAGGAGGGTAACTGGGGCTTGATCGTCTATGACGAAGTCCACATGCTCCCCGCGCCGGTGTTCAAGGTAACCGCTGAACTACAGGCGGTATACAGGGTAGGTCTCACAGCGACCTTGATCCGCGAGGACGGGCGAGAGGACGAAGTGTTCTCATTGGTCGGCCCAAAACGCTTTGACGTCCCATGGGGCGAGTTGGAAAGCAAAGGGTGGATCGCGGAAGCCAACTGCTATGAGATACGAATCCCCCTGCCCGCTGAACTTGAACTCCCCTACGCCCTGGCGAACAAACGGGAAAAGTACAGGATAGCGAGTGAGAACCCGCTCAAGATGGAGGTGGTCAGGGAATTGTTCGAACGACATCCCAACGACTATATCCTGGTCATAGGACAGTACATAGATCAATTGCAGCAGGTAGCGAAGGAATTCGACCTCCCGTTGATAACAGGCGCCACCAGCAACTCAAAACGGGATGAACTCTTCTCCAAGTTCCGCAGGGGGGAGCAACGGATACTTGTCGTCTCGAAAGTAGCCAACTTCGCCATAGACCTGCCGGACGCCTCCGTAGCGATCCAGATATCCGGTACCTTCGGTTCCCGCCAGGAAGAAGCGCAGAGGCTTGGACGGATACTCCGCCCAAAGGAGTGTTCCAGCAGCTTCTATTCCCTCGTGACCAGATATTCCACAGAAGAAGAGTTCGCGGCGAACAGACAGAAATTCCTTGCGGAGCAAGGATACTCCTACCATATAGAGGTGTGGCGGTGAACAGCGATTCAGGTTCCATCCTGCATTGGCGGAAAATGCTTTCCCGATATAGCGATGAAAGCTATTTCTTCCTGGTACGCAACTACCTGGGGCCCGTCAGCACGCCGTTTCACAAACCAGCTTTGACAGATAGGTTCACGACCTTTTTCCTCAACGAACAGCATCAAGACAGAATCTTCTCACTGATTGATGATGATGACGCAAAGATACTCAGTGCGGTCTGGTTGATGAAGACGGCTCGTGAAAAGGATCTGTTCGATCTGTTCCTTGATGAGTTCCCCTACGCAGAGCTTCAACGCCATATCGTCAATCTGGAAGAACGGCTGCTCCTGCTCCCCGAGGAGGATTGTGAAGGTAAGCCATCGCTCGCCATCAATCCATTGTTCCAGGAACGGTTGCTGAAAGAGAGCCTGAGCCTCCGCCCGTTGCTGGGGGCCCCCCGACATGAGTTCATCCAGTGCAAGCCCTCCCCCGCCCTCCTTTCCAATGAGATCCTGAGAGGTTTCCTCAACCTGGCCGTTCAGGAACAGATCCCGGAATCGGCCATAATGGAGGCCCGTTTCCTGGCGTCCCCCGCTACCGCGGCGATATTTCCGACCATCGAGGCGAAAAGACTTCCCCGCTTGTTCGAGACATTGCGATCGCTCCTGGTCTCCATGGAGGTCCTGGTCAGGAATTCCGATGGCAAGCTGATGATCGAACGTGCCAGGGCGGAAGCTTTGCTCCGGCAGGATGACCGGACGCTTTTGATGCTCCTGCTATCGACCTCCCTCTATGTGCGGGTCCTCGACAGGTGTCCGGATATCACTGAAGCCTCGCTGTTTCTCCGTTGTCGAACGGTTCTTATGGAATTCATCTCGCTGATGCGGCATCTCCCCTCGCTGAACATGGGGAGCTTCCTCCGTTTGGCGAAAATCCTCGCCAAGCGCAACCAGATACCGTTCAAAGATGAGTTCTTTTCACATACAGTCAATATGCTGCTTGTCATGGGGACCATAGATGTGGAGCACGATGAGTACTATGTGACATCCTCAATGAAGAAGATGTTCGATATGGGCCACCAGCCCCTCCCTTCATCACTCCTGACTGTCGACAGCGACTGCACGGTAAGCTACAGCGGGGCCCGGAGGAATGCGGAAGAGACGGTCAACGACCTCTTGTATCTGATCGGGGAAGTCCGTCATGTCGATGCGTTGTGCAGCTACGAGATCACCCGTCAGAGTTTCAAGCACGCCTTGGACCAAGGGTTGGTTTTCGACGATATCGTCGGATATCTGGATACCGCCTCAGGGCATAGGCTGCAACCCCATCTCGTACAGATCATGGGAGAGTGGTACGCGGCGTACCACAGCGTCCGGATATATGATGGGATCATCGTCTGTTGTGATACCCGTATGACACGTATCGTCGACCAGCACCCGCAGCTTCAGCAATATATCGTCCAACGGATACAGGAAGGCATCTATCTGTTCAGCCGGGAACATGAGTCGAAATGGCGCATGATGCTGAAGAACGCCGGAGCGGACATGCTGCCAAGGACGGTCCATGAAGAGAATGGAGAAGCCCGTCCGTTCACCACAAGGCAGCGTTCTCCCCTACCAGCGGAATCTCCGGGCAGGGGGGATCTCGCGATCAGACGGATACGGGAGGAGCTTCAAGGCATGACGGTATCGCAACTCCCCCGCTTCGATATCAGGGAATGCCCGCTTCGGCAAGACAGTTGGAAGGAGCCTCCGTTCCTGTCCGAGATAGCAGCCGCAATAGAAAAGCTGCATCTGACCGGCGTCGATGCGGAGGAGATGGACAGCAGGTTCAGAAGCAGGCTGCTGATCGTCACGCAGCAGGTAGCCAAGCAACGGCTCTATACGGGGCTGCTCTCAGCTTCGGGCTTCGATTTCAGGGGCAAGGTCAACCTCTGCAAAAGTGCGATCGGCAGCAACGACATGGTGCTTGAGGTCCATATCTCTGACAACGATGAGGAGAAAGTGCTGATCGTCCAGGCAAAGGATTTGCTCAATCCAACCAGCAAGGATGCGATGCTCAAGGCACTTGTCCTCCCCTCCATGGAAGAACGTACCATCCCGATCAGCAGGATGTTCCTGGTCAAGCGTCAGAGGCTGTCCTTGCTGGGCGGGCATGTGTAGGGAGACATTCCTTCATATCATCGACCCATATCCATTTTTGTGAGATAGACCGGTCCACCTTCTTTTACCAGCTCTTCTATTTCAGGAAACTTGTTTCTTAAGTCAGAAACCGGCCGGATCTTTTATCATTTCATACATCAATTTGTTTGAACTTTACGTTCGCCGGACTTGATAAGAATGTTCCATGCAAAGCACAGGCAAAAAAAATCATTTTTGCGGGGTGATGGAAATTGACAGGACAAACAACCTGTAATATAATAATTACATATGAAATAAAAAAACAAATGGAGAACAGAACTATGAACAATGGACTCAACCTTTCAGTCATTACGATTATCATGCCGATATTGGTATCGGTAATCATCTTGGTCATTACAGTTTTGCTTATCATGGTCTTCTACAAAAGCAAAAAGGGGCAAAGCCTCAGCATCCAGTCTTTTGAGAAACTGGCACAGGAACTGAGAACGGACAATAGCAGGTTGCGGTCGGAACTTGAAACCATCAAAGAAACATTGGAATCCATCAACAGAATGATGAAAGAAATTGAATAGCATGGGCAGTGAAAATGAAGGTTTCAATCCACTTGGATATGAGGACTATGTAAAACTATTTGATTCTCTTTCCCATCCGATGAGAATTAAAATCATCGGAATATTGGCAAAGGAAAGACAGTATGTAAGTGAATTGGCAAGAATGATCAATATCAGCAGGCCGCTTCTATATATGCACTTGAAAAAGCTGGAAGCTGCCGGTATCATCACAGGTCGCCATGAAATCTCCCCTTCAGGGAAAGCTATAAAGTATTTTGAACTCAAGTCTTTTGATATCCATATCACTCCCAAACTCATGATGGAGTTATCTCAAGCAATCCCTAATCCCGAAAACGACGAGGTGTGATCATGAAAAAAACAACCTTCTGGGGTATCATTGTTACCCTGACTATGACCCTCATGGCTTGCAGCAATGGACATGACTCACAAAGCAGTACTTTTCCTAATATTGACGATGCCAACATTCCCGATGTTTTAGAATTGACAGTCGGTACATTGGGAAATTGCTACTTTTCTTCCGGCATATCCGATAATCCAGACTACGATTCGGTTTTATGCGTAACTTTTGATGGCACGACAGAAACTGATCATACGACCCTTATGGAGCATTATCAGTCTAGTTCTACAGGGACGGACGAGAATGGTTCCATGCTTTTTGACTGGGGGATCCTCCAAGTGGCAGCGTATGATGACTCAATTTCTATAAATGCATTTATCAAGTAACCAAGCAATGGAGGTTCCGACGGGAAACCGTGATTGATATCCACCAACGGCTTGTGCCGACGTTTCAATCAAACAGCGTTTTCCAGTCGGGACTACGGTATGCTGCGAAACACATCCTGATCTGTTCGTCGTTGTTTTTTTCCGTCGCCAGAGGCGGCAAGTCGTTTTCCGGGAAGTAGGCGCTTGCGATCGTCTCCGAATTCGGACGGAACTCACCGCTGAGACGGGAGCAGAGAACGAATATCTTGCAGACTTTGTACGCATAGATCGGCAGGTTGTGTTTCTCCCGATCCTGTACGGCGATGACAAGATCGGCGGTCACGTTCAGACCGGATTCTTCCCAGACTTCCTTGATGACATTCTCTTTCACTGACAGGTCTACATCGACCCAGCCACCGGGCAAGGCCCAGGTTCCGTCGTTTTCTTGAACAAGGAGTATCCTGTCATCTTGAAAAATCGCCGCGCGGGAATCAAGCTTGGGGGTCTGATAACCCGTTTCATTGCAGAACAGGTCCTTCACTTTTGCAAAAGGGAGCCCGGACTGCAAAGCGACCATCTCCGCGGAAATTTCCCGGATGCGTTCGTAACGTTCGATATCGAACCTGTCCTTGCCATAGAACAGCCCGGCCTGCGCCAGACTCTGTAGTTCAACCGCCCAATCCAGCCATTTCTCAGACATCGGCGTCCCCCTCCCCTTTTTGCGATCCAAAAGCATTGCGACAGGTCACATGGATATGTCCCACCGCAAACAGCACCGCGAACGGCAGCAACAGCCAATGCCGCATCAACATACCGCTCAACATGAATATCAGGCTGGGGATGATCGCCAGCGTCAACGCATAGGCGGGACGCGAATTCCTGAAATAAAGGAACCACCCGACCCAATAGGCCAGCAACAGCACAATCATGGATACCATCCAGATCAGGAAACAGGTTTTGGAACCAAACCCGGCCTCCAAGATACCGATGTTGAACGCCATCAGGAACATGGAGCCATAGCGGCCAACCTGCTCGACCAGATTCACGATGAAGCTACGGCAATGGTTCTCCGCATCCCGACGCTTGAAGGCATAGATGATGTTGGGAACGAGCATCAGCATGACGGCGATCATGCCCGGTGTATTGATCCAACTCATGTCGGCTCTCCTCCTGCGACATCATCAATGGAAGGAAAAGGGAGCGTCGCCAGAACAAAATAATGTTTGCTGTTCCGTTTCCGCCCGTCGTAATAGCAGTCATCGACATGGCGGACATTATGGAGTCCGAACCCGCGGAACAACTCAATGACATCATCCAAAGAGACGTAGAAATGGGGAATGCCTTTTTCCGGGCCGTCATCGGTCTTGACGACGGTATTCGCATCCAGCTTCGGAAAACCAGCCTCCTTGAAGGACCAGGTATCCTTTGAACACAGTGTCAGGAAGATCTCTCCACCTGGGCGAAGTACCCGTTGGATCTCCCGCATGACCTGGGACATCCCCTCTGTGGTAGTGTGTGAGATGACATGGTACGCGAAAATGCAATCGAATGAGGCGTCGAGGTACGGAAGGGACAACATATCGGCTTGACGCATGTCGATATCCAGACGCTCTTTCATGGCCCAGTTCCGCAAATGGGAAAGTCCGTCCTCAGAAAGATCAAAGGCGGAGACCTGAAAACCCTGCCTGGCGAAATAAATCGAATGACGCCCCAATCCACAGCCAAAATCAAGCAGATCCTTGCGCCCCTGACTTTTCCATCTGGACGCGACATAATAGCTCGCTTCGCAAGGATCAAGCCATACCGGATTCTGTTCGAGATTCCAGTCCCACGGTTTTGAAACTACCACAGAAGACCTCCCGCTTCATCAAGCCGTCCAGTTCTCCGAGGGCTTTGTGTACCCCCATCGCACCCCTATTGTACCCCTAAATCATAGATGCTGGCCCACTGCGGATAGTGATATCCGGTGAAGGCTTCAAACTGGAGTTTTCCCTGCTGGATCAGCATGTCCATACCATACTGGACGTTGCAGCCCGCGGCTTTGGCTCGGGCAAGGAATTTGGTCTCATGGGGCTTATAGACGAGGTCATAGACGATCTCTTTGCCGGTAAAGCGGAAGTCTGGAACGGGATCACCGTCCACATCTGGCTCCATACCGACGGAAGTAGTCTGTACGACAAGATCGACCAGACCTTGATAGGCACTGACATTGGAGAGGGAATCGTAGCTACCCATCGTCTCGTCGGCAAGGGCCTTGGCTTTCTCGATATTCCGGTTGACGATGATCACCTTGATATTGTGGTTGTGCAACGCCCATACGACCGCCCGCGAAGCTCCGCCGGCGCCGATCACCAAAGCGGTGTGGATCTTGCCCTGCTCCATATCATGCTGAATCGGAGCGAGGAAACCGTAGTAGTCGGTGTTGATCCCCTTCCACATGTTCTGGATGCGGACCACCGTATTGCACGAACCGATCTGCTTCACTTCGCGGGTGATCCTTCCAAGATACGGAAGGACATCCTGCTTGTGGGGAATCGTCACGGAAAAACCATAGATGCGCATGCTTTCAGCCAGCTTGAAGAAAGAACGGACCGAATCGACAAGGAACGGGACGTAGATCGCGTTGAACCTGATGGCATGGAAGCCGGGGTTGTGGATCATCGGGGAAGCGGTATGCATGACAGGATTGCCGATAACACCGTAGATATGGGTCTGCTTGTCCACCTGGTCGGCCCGGTAGAGTTCGCTCATCACCTTGGGCGTCAGATGGCCGGGAGCGCCGCTCAAGGAACGACCGTCGGAACAGAAAGTCAGGAAGGAACCGGTACGCTTGTAGAGGATCCGGGTCGGAACCCCCATCGCCCCCATGCCGATGACGATCTTCTCAGGAACGTCGGAAAGTTCCTGCTCTATGCGGAACAAGGCGATGACATCCATGAAAGTCCTGGGCGTGACCGCGATCTTGGGAATATCCCCTTTCGCCGCCATGCGGGAAAGTCGGGAATAGATGTCGGCTGGCATTCCTTCGCAATCGTGGAAAGACCGGATGATCTTGACGCCCCTCGCGTGGAGGTCATTCTCGAAATCGCTTTTCTTGACATCATCCTCGATATCGACATAGGAGAAGTTCCCCGCTGCGACACGCTTGAGCAGATTGAGGCGCTGCCTTTCCGGCAGGTCACAACGGCCACCGTCGGAAACACGCCGACAGGTAAGGATTACCGGGACTGCGATTCGGTCGGGGAAAAGATATGCCTCAGGGAGCTCGAATTCATCAAGCAGATCGATACGCAACTCAACAAGCTTGATCCAGGCCTTGTTGCGTTCATACTGGGCGAAATCCTCTTCTAGCGTGGTCCCTGTCAATGTCAGACAAAGCATGTGGAATCCTCCCAGTCAGTCAAGATGCGGAACAAACATAGCCAGCCGTCGCCCTCCCCGCAAGTATCCGCACTGAGAAGGGAATAAGCTGACTTGCCACCGCGGGCGAGCATATGATAGACTCTATCATACTGGTAAAATAGCTAATCTGCAACACCCACCAGAACCGTCAGCTCACGTCGCTGACACATTTCTACATGCTTTGAAGGATTGAGCGATGGGCACTCTCCAAGTACAGAACATACGGCTGGCTTTCGGCGACAGGGACCTGTTGGACGAAGTCGGTTTCACTTTATCAGAAAAAAGCCGTTCGGCTCTCGCCGGTGGAAACGGGACAGGCAAATCGACTTTGCTGAAGATTGTCGCGGGCCAGGTCCAACCCGACGGAGGCACGCTCAGCATGACCAAAGGCATGCGTGTATCCTACCTGCCCCAGTCCGACATCGTGCTTGGCGACAGGACCGTCCTGGATGAAGTTGAACTCGGCTACGGCAGATTCACGGAAATGCTCGAACGGCAACGTGAACTTGAGACGAAACTTGAAAACGTATCGGAGAACGACAGCCACCAGGCATGGCTGATCGAACTACATGAGGTGCAGGAGCAGTTGCTCAACAGCGACTACTACCAGCGGACCGCCGTCATGGAACAGATACTCAAGGGGCTGGGATTCGTCAGGGAAGATTTCGGCCGTTCCTGCGCCGAGTTCTCCGGTGGATGGCAGATGCGGATCGCCCTGGCGAAAGTGCTGGCCGAAGCCCCTGACATCATGCTGCTCGACGAACCGACGAACTATCTCGATATCGAGGCCCGAATATGGCTGAAGAACTATCTGAAGCTCTATCACGGTGGCGTCATGATCGTCAGCCACGACCAGTACTTCCTCGACGAGACCGTCACGGAGGTGTATGAACTGTTCAACGGCGACCTGACGCGATATGCAGGCAACTACTCCGCATACCTCCGCCAGAGGGAGATGGAGCTGGAGGCGCTGGAAGAGGCGTACAAACGCCAGCAGTCAGAGATAGAACGTACCGAACAGTTCATCGAACGGTTCAGGTACAAGGCGACCAAGAGCAAACAGGTGCAGAGCCGCATCAAACAGCTGGAGAAGATAGAACCCGTCGTCGTGCCATCGCATCTGAAAAAACTCTCCTTCTCCTTCCCTCCCGCCCCCCATAGCGGCAATGATGTGCTGCTCGTGGAGCATCTGGACAAAAGCTATGGGGAACACAAAATATTCTCCGACCTGTCGTTCGTCGTCCGCAAAGGGGAACGCCTGGCAGTCACAGGACGCAACGGCGCGGGAAAATCGACCTTGCTGCGGATGCTCGCGGGAATCGACAGGGAGTATCAAGGTGTCATCAGGGAAGGCGCCGGGCTGAAGATGGGCTATTTCGCCCAAGACACAGAGAAGACGCTTGATCCGAAAAACGACGTCATAGGGGAAGTTGAGACGGTCGCCACGACAGCCGACATCCCCCGTCTGAGGAACCTGCTCGGCTCTTTCTTGTTCAGTGATGATGACGTGTTCAAGCAGGTCTCCGTCCTCTCCGGCGGTGAGCGCAGCAGGCTCGCCTTGCTCAAGATTCTGCTGCATCCGGCGAACCTGCTGATCCTGGACGAACCGACGAACCACCTCGACATCAATGCGAAGGAGATGCTCCTCGAAGCACTGCGGCAATACGACGGCACGATGGTGTTCGTCAGCCACGACAGTTATTTCATTGAGAGGATCGCGACAAGGATACTCTATCTTTCAGAGGATGCCCCGGAGTTCTTCGAGGGTGACTATCATTACTTCTCATGGAAGCTGGAACAGAAAGAGCAGGTATCCGCGCTCGTCGGCAAGCAAGAGAAGAACACCTCCACCCCATCCAGCAGGAACGGAATCGAGACGACCACCGATACACGTCAGGATATGGCGAATTCAGCGGAGGCGAGGAAAGAGGCGAACCGACGGCGCAACAGGATCCGTTCGTTGCGCCAGCAGGCTGATAGTCTGTTGGCGAATGCGGAAAAGATCGAGGCCGAGGTCGAGGAAATCGAAACAAAAATGGGACGGCCGGAAAACTATTCCGTCGCGTCGAAGATCACCGCGCTCGCCAAGCAGAAGGAAGAACTCCAGGCCCAGCACGAACATCTGACCGAAGAGTGGTTTTCCGTCACGTCGGAACTGGAAGAGATGGAGCGTGATGAACAGCCCTGAACGGAAATCGGCGTGGCGGGTTCCCGAGGAACCGACAAAAGAACAGCTCAACCTCGCCCAAGCGCTTCCCCGCCTTGTATTGGCCTCCGCGTCTCCCGCCAGAAAGATGGAACTGGTCAACGCAGGCATTGAAGTGACCGTCCGGCCGACCGATGCGGATGAACAGGTTCCTCAGATCGTACCGCAGGAAAAGGTAATGGCGATCACACGAAGGAAAATGGATGCGTACCTGGGCCAGCAAAAGCCATTGCTCCCGGTCCTTACCTGCGATACCATGATCGCTTTCTCAGGGGAGATGATTGGTAAGCCGAAGGATCGGGACCAGGCATACGAACAGCTCAAGGCGTTCAGCGGAGCGTCCCATGAGGTCTATACAGGTTGGGCGCTTGCATTTCCCGCAGGCTCGCTCAAGCTGAACGACCGCCTGCGGAATGGAGACGGAGCACAGCCCCTCTATTTCCATGAAAGCCGATCAGAAGAAGGGATTGAAGTCATATGGTCCTATGACCATGCCCGAGTCGAGTTTCATCCCCTCACCGAAACAGCCCTTCAGGCATACCTCGATTGTGGGGAATGGAAAGGGGCGGCGGGTTCCTATCGGATACAGGGGCGGGGCGCGGACTTGATCAAATCGATTCATGGAGACTATGCCACTGTGGTGGGGTTGCCTATTTCCATGATTTCTGGCATAGTGTGTAACACTGTGCTTTCTCAGTAAGACACAGAATATCCGCCCTATGGGTGAGAAACAGATGAAGGGTGACGACGTTGGAACGGCATGAAGTGTGTGTCGTACCGAGTTTTTGTCGTCAGCAGGAGGAAATTTTGTCCGTAGTTACCATGAAGAGCCTGCTTGAGTCAGGCGTGCATTTCGGCCATCAGACCAAAAGATGGAATCCCAAAATGGCCCGTTTTATCTTCTCCGAAAGAAACGGTATCCATATCATCGACCTTCAGAAGACCAGTGCTTGTATCGTAGAAGCCTATGATGCAGTCCGTGCGCAGGTCAAGAACGGCAAGACAATCCTGTTCGTCGGAACCAAGAAGCAGGCACAGCAGGCTATCGAGAACGAAGCCAAGCGCTGTGGCATGCCGTATATCAACAACCGCTGGCTCGGCGGTATGCTCACCAACTTCACCACCATCAAGAAGTCCATTGCCACCCTCAAGAAGATTGAGAAGATGGAAGTCGACGGTACTTTCGAAAGCCTCACCAAAAAAGAAGTCTCCCTGCTCACCAAGCAGAAGACCAAGCTTGAGAAGAACCTCGGCGGCATCAAGGATATGAAGGAACTCCCCGGAGCCCTGTTCATCATCGATACCAAGAAAGAAGCCATCGCCGTCGCGGAAGCGAAGCGCCTTGGCATCCCCGTCATCGCCGTCGTCGATACCAACTGTGATCCTACCGATATCGATTACCCGATCCCGGGAAACGATGACGCCATCCGCGCCATCTCACTCTTTGTCGAAATCATAGCGAACGCTGTCGTCGATGCTGACAACGAAGCCGGCATCCAGATCATCGAGACCCTTGGTGGCGCCGATGAGCAGGAAGAAGTCGTTGAAGCCGTCGCTGTGACCGAAGACGAAGAAATCGTATTCTCCACCGACGAAGAAGAAGCCGACTATTCCCAGTTCGAAGCTCCCGCAGAGACTGAAGAGAAGGAAGCCAAGGAAGAGGATGCTCCCAGCGAGGAAGGCATCGTCGTCGATGAAGAGACTCTCTATAAGGACTGATCAATATGGAAATTAAAGCAGATACCGTAAAAAAGCTGCGCGATGTGACCGGCGCAGGAATGATGGATTGTAAGAAGGCTCTTCTGAAGTCCGAGGGTGATTTCGCTGCGGCGGAAAAGGTCCTCAAGGAAATGGGATTGGCAGCGGTCGCCAAGCGTAGTGACCGCGCTACCGACAATGGTCGTGTATTCATCTGTGTTGAGAACGGCAAGGCCGTCATGCTCGAAATCTCCTGTGAGACCGACTTCGTCGCCCGCAACGCGGATTTCGTCAAGCTTGGCGAAGACATGGCAAAGGAAATCATCGCGAAGGGATATACAGAACCCAACGATGAACTCAAGGCCATGGTCGACGCACTGATCTCCGTCATCAAGGAGAACATGCACCTGAAGAGATTCATCGTCGTCGATGTTCCCGCCGACAAGATCGTTGGCTCCTACATCCATGGAGAAGGTTCCCTCGGCGTCATGGTCGAGCTGACAAGCGACAAGCCCGAAGCTCTACAGAACGAAGCTGTCAAAGAGTTCGCGCACGACTGTGCTTTGCATGTGGCGGCGTTCACGCCGATGTTCCTCAGCGCTTCTACGGTCGATCCCGCCTACACCGCGGAGCAGTCCGAGATCTTCCGCGCTCAGGTCGCCGCGATGGACAAGCCAGAGAAGGTGCTTGAAGGAATCGTCAAAGGCAAGTTGAACAAGCTGTACAGCGAAATTTGTTTCCTACAGCAGCCGTTCGTCAAGGACGACAAAGTGTCCGTCGAGCAGAAGATGGCCGCGTTGGGCAAGGAAGTCGGGGCAAAGCTCGAAATCCCCGCCTACCACTTCTATCGTGCCGGAGCAGAGGCGTAAGCTTCAATCCAGAGATTTTAGCAGCCGCTCACTGAAACCTTCAGTGGGCGGTTCCATTAAGAAAACAATACGGAGCGTATAGTATGCAGCAAGTCCTTGATAATTGTGAAGCAAAAATGAAAAAGAGCGTTGCGGCGCTTGATACGGAATACAGCGCCCTTCGAACCGGTCGCGCGACATCTTCCCTTTTCGACAAGATCAAAGTCGAGTACTATGGGCAGGAGACCCCGCTCAGCCAGGTCGCAAGCGTTTCCGTTCCAGAAGCAAGGCTTGTCGTCATCCAGCCTTGGGACAAGACACTGTTGGCTCCTATCGAGAAGGCTATTCTCAAAAGCGAGCTTGGCTTGAATCCCAACAATGACGGAAAACTGCTTCGCATCAACTTCCCTCCCCTCACTGAACAGCGTCGCAAGGAACTTGCGAAGAGTTCAAAGGGAACCGCTGAGAACAGTCGTGTCGCAATCAGAAACATCCGTCGTGACGCTATCGATGAGTTGAAGAAATTGCAGAAGAACGGTGACATCAGCGAAGACCAGCATAAAGACGGTGAAAACAAGATCCAGAAGATGACCGATTCCTACATCGCCCAGATCAATGCTTTGGCCGATGCGAAGGAAAAGGAAATCATGGAGATCTAACATGGCTGAAGATATACCTGTGACACCGGGAAACGTGCCCCGACATATCGGTTTTATCATGGATGGCAACGGCCGTTGGGCGACCGCTAGGTCACTTCCCAGAACAGCCGGACATCTGGCGGGACTCAAAGCCTGCCGGAAAGTCATCGCGGAATCGGCACGTCTTGGTGTCGGGTATGTCACGTTGTATGCGTTCTCCACGGAGAACTGGAGACGATCACAGGAAGAGGTTTCCTACCTCATGACGTTGATCGCAAGCAAGTTGCATGGAGAACTCTCTTTCTACAACCAATATGGCATCAGGATCCTTGTCAGGGGTGATATTTCCGGCCTGCCGAAGAAAGCGGCGGCCACGATCGCGGCCACGATCGAGGCGACGGCAAAGAACGCTCGGCTGGTCTGTGTGCTCGCCATCAACTACGGCGGTCAGGATGAAATCGCCAGGGCTGTCAACCGTTGGAGAGCGAATGTTCCTGATCCCGCGCAGGAGATCACTCCGGACGACATAGCGGCGAACCTTGACAATCCCCAGGTCCCTCCCCCAGATATCATCGTCCGAAGCGCCGGAGAGCAACGCCTGAGCAATTTCATGCTTTGGGACAGTGCCTATGCAGAATTCGCCTTCTATGATACTCTATGGCCAGACTGGGACGCGGAAGAAGTCCGGACGGTATGTGCCGACTATGCGAAGCGAACGAGAAAATTCGGAGGAGTCATAGCATGAGCTCTTTTGGGAAAAGACTCATTACAACCTTGACAGCTGTTCCGCTGTTATTCTGCATCATCTATTTTCTTCCTCACTACAATCATCTGGCGTTCTCGATCGTCGTCGTCCTTGCGGCTCTACTCGGGTCCCATGAAATGGTCAACATGGCGTTTCCCATGTCCTCCGACGGCAACAGGGAAAAACCCTTGATCCCTTTCTGGGTCCCCTGTATTCTACCAGCCGTCCAATGGATCGAAATCACATTCGCTCCGACCATGGCCATCGTCGACATTACATTGATCGCGTTATTCGTTATCGCTTTTACCGTTGAGATATTCCGGGGTGCCCATGATAATTTCACGGGAACACTTTCTCGTGTATCCCACACCACCTTGCTCATCATATATCCTTCGTACTTCGCCAGTTTCCTGATCAGGCTGTTCGTTCTGGAACATACGACCTATTATCTGCTGCTGTTGTTCCTTCTGGTATTCGGCAACGATGTATTCGCCTATCTGTTCGGCATGTGGCTCGGGAAAAACAACCGCGGGGTATTCAAGGTCAGCCCGAACAAGAGTGTCGCTGGATTCATCGGCGGGATGGCGACAAGCATCGTCTTGAGCATCGCCATGATATCCCTGATACCGGCTCTTTCCGCTCAGATAACCATCGTGCAGGCCGGAATCCTCGGCTTGGTGATATCGTTCACAGCAAACGCAGGGGACCTGATAGAATCTGCGTTCAAACGTTCCGCCGGTCTGAAGGACTCAGGGACGATCATACCCGGCCGTGGAGGTCTGCTCGATTCCATAGACTCCATCATCGTGAGTGCTCCTGCATTCCTCTTGTTGCTTACCCAGTGGATTCTATAACATGATGAAGCACCAACGCTCCGCGATACTGCTCGGCTGTACAGGCAGCATTGGCCGTACAGCGTTGAAAGGCATCGGCAACCTCAATCAGGAAATCATAGTCAAGGCTCTTTCCGCCCATAGCAATGTCGAGGCGTTGTCACAAGCCGTCCGTGAGAGCGGTGCCCTGGCGGTCTGCCTCACTGATCCAGATGGCGACCTGGAAACGCTCAAGGCGAACATCCCGTCATCCGTACATTGCTACCAGGGGCCGCAAGGGCTTCTGGACATGCTCAAGGATATCGACGCCGATATCGTCCTCAACGGCATCGTCGGCGCGGCGGGACTTCCTGCGACGTTGGCCGCGCTTGAAACCGGCAAGGATGTAGCGTTGGCGAACAAAGAGAGTATCGTCATGGCGGGGCAGTTCCTGTTCAGCTTCGCGGAAAGGTTGGGGAGAAGTATCATCCCAGTCGACAGCGAGCATAGCGCGCTCTATTCCTTGATCAACGCCCATGGCAGGGAGAATGTCGGCAAGCTCGTCATCACCGCCAGCGGAGGTCCTTTCAGAACGCTTCAGAAAGAGCGGTTCAGCGACATTACGGTCGAACAGGCCATTGCCCACCCCACATGGAAGATGGGACATAAGATTTCGGTTGATTCGGCCACTTTGGCGAACAAGGGGCTTGAAGTGATCGAAGCTTCATATCTGTTCGGTTTTTCTTACACGGATATCGAAGTCACCGTCCATCCCCAGAGTATCGTCCATTCCTTGGTACGGCTTCGCAATGGCGCGGTATACGGGCAGATGTCCCCTTCGGACATGACGCTGCCTATCATGGAAGCCTTGTCTGACGGTGTGTTGCATCTGAGGCAGGTCGTCCGTCCTCTCGATTTCTCTCAGCTCACCTTGTCTTTCGAAGCACCGGATTACGAAAAGTTCCCGTTGCTTGGACATGCGTTCTCATGCATCAAGCAGGGCGGTTCGTACTGTATCGCCTTCAATGCCGCCGATGAAATAGCCGTGCAGGCCTTTCTAGATCACCGGTGCGGCTTCATGGATATCAGCGAGATCGTAGACAGAACCCTTCAGAATGATTGGCGGAGCCTGCCGATGGACTATGCCGGAGTTCTGGAACAGGATGCTGTGGCGCGACGGATCGCGACACAGGCATTGGAAAAGGTGACCGGTCGATAATGCTCAAGATTCTTCTCAGCGCAGTCATAGGGCTTCTTGGTATCGGAATCATGGTTTTCGTCCATGAAGGCGGACATTTTCTCGCCGCCCGGTCTTTCGGAATTTTCGTCGAAGTGTTCTCTTTCGGCATGGGGCCGAAGGTCTTTTCCTGGAAACGGAAAGAGACTGAATTCAGGATCAGCCTGCTGCCGTTCGGCGGCTACTGCCGCATGAGGGGTTCGGACGACCTCACAAGGGCATTGGAGTCCAAGCAGAAGAAGTTCGAGCATGCCGAGGCTGGTTCGCTTTTCTCCGTCGCTCCTTGGCGAAGGATGCTGACCTATCTGGCCGGTCCGATAGCGAACATCGTGTTCGCTATCATCGTGTATACCTTTTTCTCCATGATGAGCTACCAAACCCTTTCCGATCCTCCCCGCGTCGTAATAACCAGTGACTACCCCACCCTGTTTTCCTTGACGGAGCAGGAGGCCGTGGAAGTCCCCGCTATGTTGGCGGGACTACGGACGGGAGACGAGGTTCTCATCTATGATGACCGACAGGTAGAGGACTACCAGCAGATGCTCGCCCTGCTGAGGTCCTCCGATGGATCTTCTGTACAGTTGAGGGTACTTCGAGACGGGCAGGCATTGGACCTGACGATGACACCGGCGCAAAAAGAGGACGGCAGCTATTGGTTCGGAATCAGTTCCTATATCGAGCCGGTCGTGGAACGGGTCACGGAAGGAAGTCCCGAAGCCTTGGCGGGAATCAGGGCGGGAGATCGCATTGTCGCCGTGGATGGTGTCCCAGTGACGAATATGCTCGATCTTTCCACCAGTCTGCTTTCAAAACCGGTTGAAGTGACTCTATCGCTGATACGTGACGGCAAGCCCGTCGAGGCGACCTTCATCCCCTCCATCCACGACGACGGAACACCTTTCTTCAACTTCTCGCTTCACAGCGAGTCCAAGATGGTGGAAGGACTGACGTTCAACGAGGGGTTCGCCCACTCCATCGACCAGGCGTTCAAGATGGTGGGCAATACGTTCGCGAGCATCGGAGGGATCCTCACGGGGAACGCCGACATACGGAACTCGTTCACCGGTCCCTGGCGTGCGTCCATGATGATCGGGGATATCACGACACAAGGGTTCGCTGATAGCCCGAAATCCGGAGTCAGGGCCATGCTTTATCTCCTGGGAGTAGTCAGCATATCCCTCGCCGTAGCGAATCTCCTGCCGATCCCGGCCTTGGACGGTGGCTTGATCATGATGAGCATCATAGAGATGATTCTCCGCAGGCAGGTCTCGCCACGCATGTACCTTGTGCTTCAGTTCGTAGGATTGTGTTGTGTCATGCTGATCGTCGCGTTCATGACGTTTTCGGACATGAGATATTTCTGGTTGAATAGAAGCTAGTTGTTGAACTGTGTCTCCAGTTCTTCGAACCTGACGAGGTTCTTGACGAAACCGAGGTAGAAATCGCCGGTTTCACCGTTTCTCTGCTTGGCAAGAAGAATTTTCGTAGGTTGTACAGGATTACCGTCTTTGTTTGTCTGCTCCGGCTGATCCTTGTTCCCACCATCACTACTGGATTGCATCCTGTCCCGGTGCATCAGGATCACGACGTCCGCATCCTGTTCAATCGCTCCACTTTCCCGAAGGTCCGCTAAAGTCGGCTCTTTGCCTTCGCTCTGTCGTCCTACCTGGGAAAGACATACGATAGGAATGCCAAGCTCTCTGGCGAGAGCCTTCATGGAACGTGAGACCGCCGCGATCTGCTCATGACGGGGAATCTGGGCCGAATTCGACTCAGGATCAATCAGACCGATATAGTCGATGAAAACAATCTCTATATGATCCTCTCGATGCATTCGGCGTGCCTGAGCCCGTAGTTCCAGCAGCTTCATGTTCGGAGTATCCTGAACCTTCAAGGTCTTCTCATACAGTCGCCCGGAAGCCTCCATGATCGCATTGAGATCACTTCTCTTCAACGTCGCATTACGGATACGCTTGAAATCGACCTTGCTTTCCGCAGAAAGCAGACGTTCTGTCAAGGAGTCCGCGCTCATTTCAAGGGAGAAGAACCCGACCTTGATGTTCTTGCGGACAGCCATGTTCTGGGCGATAGAGAGGGCGAAAGCTGTCTTACCGACGGAGGGGCGAGCACCGATGACGATGAACTCGCTTGGCTTGAAGCCTCCGGTCATGTCGTCGAGCCTGCTGTAGCCTGTGAGCAGACCATCGGAAGTTCCACGGTTCATTCGCTCCAACAGCCTGTCCGTCGCGCTACTGACCAAGGGCTTTATGTCATAATATTTATTGCCCCCGGGGGTCGAGGTATTGATATCGGAAAGCAGTTGTTCGCTATCATCGATCGACTGCATGATATCCTGAGCCTCGTCAAACGCCTTTTCCCGCAGTTCGCTCGAAATCTCAAGCAAACGCCGGCGCAAGGAGAGTGCGCGGATTATCTGGCCGTAGTAGGTAGCGTTCGTCGTGGTAGGAACGTCGGAAGTGAGAGAAGAGATATAGGACAAACCGCCACAACGCTCAAGAATATCCTTTTTTCGGAGGTATTCCGAGATAGTGATCAGGTCTATCGCCTGGGAACTGTTGTCTTGGCGAAAATTGACAATGGCTTCGAACAACACCTGATGCCCGGCCTTATAGAAATCCTCCTTATGGAGGAAATCCATGATATCGGCGAGCACACGATCGTTGAGCAGGATCGCGCCAAGGACGGCGCGTTCCGCTTCATCGTTATGCGGGGGGACGCGTCCCCCCATGGTGGAATTCGAAGCCATTGAATATCCGGGCCTTACTCTGCGTCGGAAGAGATCTCAGCGGGCTCTTCAACGGCGAGAGTCGCAGCCTTCTCAGCCTCGGCGGCGGCAGTAGCGGCTGCGGCTTCCAAAGCGGCCTTGGCAGCCTCTTCCTTCGCGACTGCGGCAGCAGCGGCGGCGGCTTCAGCCTGACGCTTCTTCACCTCGGCTTCACTTTCGACAACCATCTTGACCAGAGAAACTTCACTCTCATACAGATGTACGCGAACCTGATAGGTACCGGTCATCTTGATCGAGTGGGTGGAGACTTCTATCTTCTTGCGATCGATGTCGAGTCCTGCCTTGGAGAGGGCGTCCTGCACCATGGAGGAGGTCACGGAACCGAAGAGCTTCCCGCTTTCACCAGCGGATACCACGATATTGAGGGTCAATGCGTCAAGCTTTTCCTTCAACGTAGCGGCTGCTGCACGCTTCTCGATCTTGCGCTTTTCAATAGCGGCTGCGCGGCTTGCGAAGATGGATACATTACCCTTGTTGTAATGTACAGCGGCACCGGTAGGCAACAGATAGTTGCGGGCGTAACCGTTTTTGACTTCGCAGACGTCTCCCTCTTCTCCGAGGTTAGGTACGTCCTGATTCAGAATAATCTTCATATCGAAAACTCCTTAGTCGTTCTTTCTAAAAGTAATCCAAGTCTCTAGAGCCCCTATCAAAGGAAGCACCAGGACAACCAATGCGTTCAATCCAGGCAACATCATGCATAGGAACACGAACACCATCGCCCTTGTTACGGAGAACAGCGGATTCCGTCTACGGATCAGGAAAATCAGGATGGATATTCCCTGGACCATGTATAGCAACGATACCGACATAGCGAGGTTCATGGCCAACGCGCTTACCGCACCGGGAAACGGGAGCACCATGTTGAGCAGCACCAACGTCCATGCGCCTAGGAATACCCAGATGGCATTCTCCGGCAGACGCCAGTTCGCGACACGCTGTTGCCACGCTTCATCCTGACGATGCAGCATACATTCCGATATCAATGCGGAAACTCCAATCACCGCCATGCACATGGGGACGAATGAATGGTATACGACCTGTAGGCACAAGGCGAACAGAACATCGGCGTTGACACCGAGTATCGTCGTTTCCGCCGTCGCTTGGACGACTTCCTCCGTGGCGATCAGCGCTGGGGTCGTAGTCGGCATGAAAGTACTGAACAGGGCCTTGAAAGTACTGGAATAAATCTCCCCGACTCTCATGACTGTATCAGAACCACTGTGCAACCAGACCGCCAATCCGATGCCTGCGACCACCGCGAAGACACATGAAGCCAGATATCTGACCAAGCTCCTTGAATCACGCAGCCAGATCCAGACTGCGGCGGCGACCAGCAAAACCACTGGAATGAACAAACCGATAACGAGAATCAATGGTGTAGTTGACTGTCCCAGCACGTTTCTCGCCGTGAACAGTTCTCCACCTACGACCAGGAGGAATACAGCCGCTACAGGTAGCAGAGCCATCCTCCGATCCTCGAACCGAGGAGCCAACAACAGCAATGGAATGGTGTACAGGATGTTGGTGAACATCAGACGGTACAGAAGCATACTAGCTATGACCATCAGCAACGAATCACGGACCAACCTGTTACGAGCAGCATCCTGCTGTATCAACTCCCTACCCTCCTTACTTCTTCTCGAAGGGGAGATACGCCAAAACCCTCGCACGCTTGATTTCGGTGGTCAAAGCACGCTGGTGCTTCGCACAAGTACCGGTAATGCGGCTAGGGAGAATCTTGCCACGCTCGGTGATGTATCTCTTGAGCATCTCGGGATTCTTATAGTCGGCGACTGCATTCTGGGAACAGAACTTGCAGACCTTCTTCTTGAAGTTGGTCTTCTTTCCGCCCATTCTCTTGTCCTTGAGGCCGGCGCCACCTTTGGCATCCATACCGTCATTGGTCATGGCATCTTTATCTTCACGCATGAAACTCTACTCCTTAGATCACCCGCTTTTCGTCTCTCATGCGGGTATGTCCGGCCGAAAGGCCGGTATTCATCGTATCGGTGCCGACGAACCCCTAGAACGGGATATCGTCGTCGAATTGTTCAGGACCGAAGTCATTCACCGCGGGTGCGGCTGGACGGGCGGGAGCCCCCATGCCACCACGTTGCTGGTCGCCGTAGCCACCCTGGCGGGGAGAATCGTCGAATCTCCCGCTTTGAGGCGCGGAACCACGTGATTCACTTGAACCGGAACCTGAACCACTACCGAGGAGCTGCAGACTGTTGACAAAGATCTCTACCTTGCTGCGGGACTGTCCATCCTGTTCCCATCGGTTCTGGCGAAGTTCGCCCACGATGGAGACCTGCCGTCCTTTCTCCAGATATTGGTTCATGGATTCGGCGGATTTACCGAACATCGCGCAGTCGAAATAACTGACTTCATCTTCCCACTTGTCCCCAGACCTCTTTCTCCGGTTGACAGCGAGGGAAAATCTACAGACAGCTGCACCTCCGTTTGTATAACGAAGTTCACTTTCCCGCGTCAGACGTCCGACCAACGCAACAACATTCAAGTCATTTGCCATACTTTGCGCTCCAATACGATTGCTATCGCTTATTTTTCCTTATTGACGAACAGGAACTTCAGGATGGGTGCACTGAGCAAGAACTTCTGCTCGAACCCGACGATACTCGCGGGATCAGCACTCATCTCAAAATAGATGTAATGTCCTTTTTCCTGCTTTTTGATGGGATAGGCGAGAATCTTTACGCCCATGTCTTCCTGCTTGGTGATTTCTACACCAGCATCCGCGAATGCTTGAGACACGATTTCCATGCCTGCGGCCGTCTTCTCTTCGTTCGCATCGAAGATGACGGTGAACTCATAATTTCTCATGGTTCCTCCTTACGGACTAAATGATCCACCTCAAGGTGGATAAAGAGGTCTTGAAAATGTATCATCTCAAGGCAGAAAGAGTCAAGGCGAACCGAACGATTCCCCAGCGAATCACGCACTTCATTCTTACAGAGAATATTTCGCTATGATATAAAAAATTCCATCGAACCAACAAACATTGAGAAAGGATGTTCCCAGAACAGTCAAACGTACAGATCCCTCCCAACCGTCCTCCAGGCCAAGAAAGTTGATTTTTTGGACCGATAAGTCATTCGATACCGGGAAAACTCCATAATACAGTTTTCGCCGAACAGCGATATTTTCTTGTTTTTCTATATAACCACAAGAATTATTCGTTAGCGAAATTTTAACTTTTTTTCTTGCGGAATGAAAGATCATCCCTTACACTAATCCCAATTATCCCAAGACTTGTTACCGGAGGTGTCAATGAAAGGCAACAAGCCTGCTTTGAAAAAAACCATGGGAACGCTTGATGTGTTCTGCCTTTGTTCCGGAGCCATGATCAGTTCCGGCCTGTTCATTCTTCCGTCCATCGCCTTCGGGCACGCAGGGCCGGCCGTCCTGCTCTCCTACGCAATAGCATCCCTGTTGATGATTCCAGCGATGCTCGCGAAAGCCGAAATGTCTACGGCTATGCCTAAATCGGGCGGTTCCTGCTATTTCATTTCACGGAGTCTCGGCCCCCTGGCCGGCACGTTCAGCGGTCTGACGAACTGGTTCTCCCTGGCATTGAAAAGCGCTTTCGCATTGATCGGGATCGGGATGCTGGCCACCCCGTTCTTCCCTGACATCACCCCGTTCCAGATCAAACTGGTCGCCGCCGCGGCGGTTCTGGTATTCACCGTCCTCAATATGAAAGGGGTTGAAGAATCGGGCAAATTTCAGTTGATCTTCGTCATGCTGCTGGTAGGGTTGCTGATAGCATACATTTTCGTCACGTTGCCTCAGGCAACTCCTGAGAACTTCACTCCGTTCATGCCGGCGGGTTGGTCCAGCATCATATCCACCGCAGCCCTGGTATTCATCTCCTATGGAGGTCTTACAAAGGTCGCGAGTGTCGCCGAAGAGATCCGCAATCCAGGGAAATCCATCCCCAGGGGGATGTTGATCAGTTTCAGTGTCGTTTCATTGCTCTATATCCTCGCCGTGACCGCCACGATAGGAATGCTCTCTCCAAGCAGGCTGTCGACCTCCGCCCTCCCCATTTCCGAAGGGGCGAGACTCGCCGTCGGACCGATAGGGTTCGTGCTTATGGCCGTAGCCGCGATGGCGGCATTCTTCACCACTGCGAACGCCGGAATCATGGCTGCGTCGAGAAATCCCATGGCGATGGCGGAAGACCATTACATTCCGTCCATCTTCGCCAGGGTGAACCAACGGACAGGAACCCCTATCGTTTCGATTCTGACAACCAGCGGGTTCATGATCGCCGTGATACTGTTCCTCGATACGGAACAGCTCGTTGAAGCGGCCTCGACAATGATGCTTGTCCTCTTTACCTTGGACTGTGTATCCCTGATCTTGCTTCGGTGGAGCAAGATTAGCACCTACAGACCCTTGTTCAAATGCCCGCTGGTCCCAGTGCTTCCCATCATAGGAATCGTCTCCTATATCGGGCTGATCATCGGAATGGGGATGGTTCCGCTGCTGATCACGATCGCTTTCCTGGTATTCTCCGTCGTATTGTACTTCTGTTTCTCAAGATACCGTGCCCAGAAAGATTCGGCACTCATCCATCTCGCCCATAGGATCAGCGGCAGGGAGCTGGAGAGTCCATCTCTGGATGAGGAACTGAGAGAAGTACTGCTCATTCGTGATGAAGTCGAAGAAGATCGGTTTGATCTGCTGATCCGCGAAGCGCCTTTCAGCGATCTACCTGAAGGCCTGGCCGTACAGACGCTGTACGAGTATATCGCTGAAGATGTAGCGAAGCGGTTCTCACTCGACAAAGCCACTGTATTCGAACAATTGCAGGAGCAGGAGAAATCCTATACATCCTCTATCGGCGGCTCCTTGGCGATCCCTCACCTAGTATTGCCAGGTGAGGATACATTCCTGATATCCGTATACCGGAGCAAAGAGGGCATCGAGTTCCCTGCGACACAGAATCCAGTGAAGATCGTTTTCTTCCTCGCAGGGACGAAAGATCAACGGCATTTCCATTTGCAGGCGCTCATGTCCATAGCCCAGATCGTCCAGGATGAAACCTTCACCCATGACTGGATGCGGGTACGGTCAGCCAGGGAGCTGCGGCACTTGGTCCTGCTTGCGGAACGGATTCGGCATACGGCGGTCTGACACGGTGGCGGCTCATCCCTTTTCAGATGGGAGTGTCAGGTTTATGGAATAAAAAACTCCCGTACCTTGCTTGAACGCATTCAGTACGGGAGTTTTTGTCGTGTTTTCAATGTGATTGCCAAGGGATGAATCGTTATCGCTTCGTCCAGTACTTACTGGGAACAGGATCACGACCGTCCCAGAGGATCTGGCGGAAATGCATCGGGTCGGTATTCCCTTCGGTATTGATGAACAGTATCTGGCTGTCCGGTCCGAACTGAAGATAGTCGGTCAACTCATCCGCACTGTCCTCAGTCAGCAGGGAATAGCAGGCGCCGAGGGTAACGGCACCGGATTCACCGGAGATCACAAAGGGGTCGTCCTTCAGCGGTGTGGCGAGAATCCTCATACCGCGGGCGGCGACATAGTCAGGTACCTGCATGAATACATCGGTACATTCCTTCAATACGGACCATGCGATCGGCGAGGGTTCACCACAGGCAAGCCCCGCCATGATGGTATCCAGGTCGCCATCCACGGAATGCGGCTGGCCGTCATTCACTTGGGCGCTATGGAACAGGCAAGGGGCCTGGTCGGGTTCAACGACGATGAACTTTGGAGGATCTTTAGGAAACAGCGCGGAATAGAATCCGATGACAGCCGCCGCGAGCGCCCCTACCCCGGCCTGAACGAACACATGGGAAGGACGTACGATGCCGAGTCCTGCGAACTGCTCCTGGATCTCCAGCATCATGGTCGTATAGCCCTGCATGATCCAAGTCGGGACTTCCGTATATCCAGGCCAGGAGGTATCGGAGATAATCACCCAACCATTTTTCTCTGCATCTACACTGACCTGACGAACAGCGTCGTCATAGTTGCCTTTGACGATCTTCACCACCGCGCCATAGCTGCGTATGGCATCAATGCGCGCCTTGGAGGTATCTTTGTGGACATAGATGATGCAGTCGTGTCCCAGCTTCTTCGCGGCCCAAGCGACACCCCGCCCATGATTGCCGTCTGTGGCGGAGGCGAAGGTGATCGTACCGAGCTTGTCATGGCATTCCTTGCTCACGAGATATTCGTAGGTCATCTCCTTGTCAGGAATGCCGAGCTGCTTCTGGATGTAACGATAGATGGCGAAAGAACCGCCGAGAATCTTGAAACTGTTGAGTTCAAGTCTCTGGGCTTCGTCCTTTACATATATTCCCCCGACGGAGAGCATGGAAGCAAGGTTGGGAAGCGCCCGCAATGGGGTCTGGATATACCCGGGGATCTGCCGGTGAAACGCCTTGGCTGTTCGGCTGGTTTCGATCGTGAACATTTTCTGCGCGGCGCTGAGATCCTTTCCATCATGTTTCCTGATGATCCATTCAAAATCCGGTGTGTCTTTCTTCATATGGACACCTCCACTATGTTGATATTTCCTTTTGTGCATATGCTAATTTTTTTCTTAAATAATTGCAATATCTAAAAACTTATTTCTAAAATTTTGAGCATATCATAATTTTAACATAACAATTTATTAGCAAATCGGAAAGTGGATTCGGTGTAAAACACCGGGTTGTTCAAGGGAGCAAAACCAAAGGTGGAACAATGGGATACCAATGGAGTTTCAATGAGTAACGAATAAGGAACCAATGGTGGAACAATGAACTCACCATCAAGTAGCTATGAACTGACAATGAAGCAGAAATAAAGTCCGTCAAAAAAATGATAGGAAGGATTTACAATATAAAGAAATAGATAAAGCGTAGAATGAACGATCCTGTTTTCTATAAAACAAGGAAAAAGGGCTCATAGCTTCGATTGGGCTGTAATCCTTGTCAGATCAGAGAAAATCGTCAGGAATTGCGCTTGGAATCACCAAAAAGGTGTGTGAATTTATTCGTCAAGGATAAGAGGTTCTTTTTTCGCCTTCAGCTTTTTAAGCTGTTCTTTGCCAATTTCTACTATGCTCTTTTCCGGAGTAGGTAAATTCTCTGGCATTGTGCCGTCATTTTTTGCGATG
Organism: uncultured Sphaerochaeta sp.; assembly: GCA_964407735.1. Classification (GTDB taxonomy): domain Bacteria; phylum Spirochaetota; class Spirochaetia; order Sphaerochaetales; family Sphaerochaetaceae; genus Spiro-02. The sequence continues at coordinate 59,700 of CAYOWS010000019.1, forward strand.
GCTTCACGGACGGTCTGCCCGACTTTGTAATGGATACCGCTGGCCGTAGCCAACCCCCGAGGCTGTTCTCGGCGAAGCTTTGCCTCGGTCTGTGTAATGCGGAACAGGTTCGCACCAAGTTCTTCACTACCCATGTGGTCGAGAATTTTCTCGCTTGTTTTGAGCTTTTTCCGTCTGTGGATATCTGAGGCAGTCAGCCCACCGTACAATCCCATATAGCCTGCGTTTTGAAATTGGGCATACTCCATTTGGTCGGTGATGCCCGCCTCATGAGCCGCATCTGCAAGCATAGCGTTCCATGTAGTCACTTCACCACGAATGACAAGTCTTTTATTATCTTCATCCAGTCGATTAAAAGCATCTGCAATTTCCTGTCGGCGAGTCTGAATGGCGAAATAGGTTTGCCCGAAAGCAATTGGTTCTTTGCGGGATCACCATTCTGTACGATAAGATAACAGGCATAACGAGAAAGCTCATAATCCTTGACACAACGCTCACTTCCACTACCTAACCGTACCATTTTGTTGATCTCGACAAAATGGTCTGCGCACTCAAAACCACTGTTTTGACAGGACAACATCGCTTTATCAATTACTTTTGAGAAGTTACGCCATTCTGTGTATTCTAGTGTGGGAGCAAGCTCACGGGCATACCAAAACTCCATACCATTCCCATCGGTATACTTTATATCTTCAAACTGTTTGTATTCCGCCGCAATAAGCACTGCCACTTTTTCGCCACCTTTTTTTCATTATCTCATTTTTTACGACATTGTGAAATGAATAAGAACCGTTCCTTTACTATTTCGGTCAGCTTGTGGTCGGAATGCCAGGTTCCTCGGTGTTCTCGGTAACGTACCTATGAAATGGAGTTAGATCTACAGAAAATCAATGGGATACCAATGGAGTTTCAATGGGTAACGAATAAGGAACCAATGGTGGAACAATGAAGTCACCATCAAGTAGCAATAAACTGACAATGAAGTAGCAATGAAGTCCATCCATAGAAATGACAGGAAAGATTTACAATATAAAGAAATAACAAAAGTGCCAATATGAGGTCCTGTTTTCGAAGAAAGAAACTGGGGCCGCTTCGGTCTTTAGTCCGGAGAGGCCCCGTTGGCATATCAGAGAAAATGGTCAGCCATTGCAAACCGTATACAGGATATGGGGCATGTCGATACCGTGGAAATGCTTTATGAAGCTTTTCCCAGGACGCATGCCGTTGCGCTCGGCTACCCGTTGGGACGGGATATTGGTATCACGGATGATAGAGTGGACCTCAGGCGCGCCGAGGACCTCGAACGCATATCGCTTGCATCCGATCGTGGCCTCGGAGGCATAGCCGTGATGCCAATGCCTGCGTTTGAGCAGATAGCCTATCTCCAAAAGCCTTTCACCTTCGCAATCCTGCATCGTCAGACCGCATTGACCGATAAACTCGCCCGTCTCCTTTGAAATCATCGCCCAGAGTCCGAACCCATCATCGACATAACGCTGAAGCTGCCGGTCCAGCCATCGCTGGGCTTCCTCGGCGGAGAAGACATGTTCATACGCATACATCGTCTCCTCATCCTGAAGGATTTCACAAAGATCACCAAGATCTGCTTGCGTCAGCTTCCTGAGGACAAGCCGTTCAGTCTCAAGCACAATTTCTTTACAGTCCATACGTACAACCTGCCTTCGATCGCTCTAGTAGTGTCAGTACGGATATTAGGCCAATTCGACGACAATGCCAACCACGTTCAGGACGACAAGCACCACCAGCAGCCACTCGGTCCTGTTCAGTTTATCCAGTTTGAATTTTTCCATCATGGCACCTACCTCCACAAGGTCCCGACGGAATCACCCTCCCAGGAGAGGATTCTGCCGGTGACCGCATCGACCTTGAACTCATACTCATACCCGTCATGATAGAACTCCCCTTCGTAGGTAGTCCGACCATCGTCACGGTCACCCTTGATCCTGATGGATTCACGGACGACTCCAGGAACTTGTCCGAGGACGACATCCAGGGCTTTATCCATGCCGATCAAGGGTGTGCCGGGATTGCTTTTCGAGGATCTCCGGGAAATGTCCCGAACTTCAAACTCGTACTCATCCAGGCCTCCGTTCATCGCATCCAGCTTGTATTCATAACGTGTATCACCGTTGGAGAACTTCACTTCATACACCATCTGGTGATCGTCCCGTTCCAGACGGACACGGAAGGCGGTCGCATCGGAGAACGAAACCCCGGCATGGGCCAGAGCGATTTCCTGCGCCCGAAGCTCTCCGATATACGGTCCTGTGGAATTGGCCGCGAACAAAGTGGCGCCGGAGGAAATGACCAGCACTACCACGACGACCATCAGTTTTGAAATCCTATGATTCATGTCTTGCTCCTTTCGAATATTTCGATATGTCCATACCATATTCCAGAAAGATTAAAACGACATGAAGGATTCTCATTTTCACTATTTTCTTTCAATGGGAATTTCAACGGTGAACCGGCTGCCGATATCGGGTACGCTTTCCACAGAGATACGCCCCCCATGCGTCTGGACGATCCACCGGACCATGGAGAGTCCGAGACCCAGGCTGCCGTCGCCATTGGCGGCGGTGCGGGACGGATCGACTTGATAGAACCGATCCCAGATCTTGGGCAGATGTTCAGAAGAAATACCGATGCCATCGTCTGATATCTCCATGACCGCAAGCCCGTTCCTGACAGACAAGCCCAGCCGTACCCATCCCCCCTCTTTTCCGTATGAAATGGCGTTGCCGAGCAGATTCATCAGCAGGCGGGTCATGAGCGTCTGGTCCACGGAGGCGAAGATACCCGCCTCGATATCGCTCTCCATACGGATATTCCGTTCCTGTGCCATTTCCTCAAGGGAAGCGAGGGAGAGCTCGGCGAGCTCGCTCAGATTGATTCGTTCGAACGTCACCTGTGCTTGTTGCCGATCCGCCCTCGCAAGGGTGAGCAGCTGAGAGACAAGACCGGACATCCTGGAAGATTGACGGAGGATGACTTTCAAGGCCGCCTCCATCTCCACAGGGTCGTCGGCATGCTCCAACGCATATTCACATTGGGCATGGATCGTAGCGATCGGTGTCCTCAGCTCATGGGAGGCGTCGGAAGTGAATCGCTTCTCTTTCTCAAAGGAATCCTCCAACCGCCCGAGCATCTTGTCGAAGGTCTGGGCCATGGCATGGATCTCATCCGTTCCGTCCGGCAAGTCGATCCGTTTGGAGAGGTCGCCGCCATCCGCGATAGCCTCCGCGGTGGCGACCATCTTCTTGAAAGGACGGAAAGCCCCCCTGACGATCCAATAGCCACCTAGTCCCGCCAGCAGTATCAACAGAGGGAGGCAAGCCAAGATCAACAGTTGCATGGAATCGAACAGCGACCTGAAATCGGAGGCCCCTGTCACACCCCGTACCCAAATACTGGAATCATGGGAGAAGAGCATCTGGTGGTCGTATACATACCACCTCCCGTCCTTGTTCGAGGCAGTGGATATCCGACCATGCTGGAACGCGACGGAAGGGAGGTCTGAAGGGAGCCGTCCCGCGATGGAAGCGAACCCGCCATCGAAAAGCTGGACATAGACGCCATCATCAAAGAACGAGATATCGTCATCTATCTTCAATCTGCCATGTTCGTATTCGATTTCATCCACCGCATCGGAAACGACCTCCTGGAGATTCTGTTTCGCCCGCCGCGCCATCACAAGATCCCCGCTCAACAAGAGCAGGGTCAGCACACCGGCGAGAAGGATCAGCATCCAGACCGTGTACCAGAGGACTATTCTCTTTTTGATCGTCAATTTCATTGAGCCTCCGTGCGGATCACATACCCGGCACCTCGAATCGTATGGATCAGCTTGAGATCGAAACCATCGTCGATCTTGCGGCGCAGATACCGTATGTAGACATCCACGACGTTCGATTCTCCGTCGTAGTCGAAGTTCCACACATGTTCGATGATCCGATTCCGGTCCAGAACGATATCCTGGTTGCGCATCATGTATTCCAGAATCGAGAACTCCTTGGAAGAAAGGGCTATCTTCCGTTCCCCACGGGCCACGGTACGGGAAGATGTGTCCACCGTCAGATCGGCGATCTGGAGAAGGTTGGTCTTGATGGGGGTATCCGAACCATGGCCCCGGCGCAACAGCACCCGCATCCTTGCGAGCAGTTCGTCGAAAGCGAACGGCTTTACCAGATAGTCGTCCGCACCGCCGTCCAGCCCTGCGACACGGTCCTGCACGGAATCCTTCGCCGTCAGGAACAATACCGGTGCAGTACCGCCCTCCGCCCGATAACGCGCAAGGACCTGCAGGCCGTCAAGCCTAGGCATCATGATATCCAGGACCAACAGATCATACTGGGCGGAGGCGAGGTAGTCCAACGCCTCCTGTCCGTCATGGCATGCGTCCACGGCGTATTTTTCGGCGGTCAGTTTCTTTCTGATGACATCGTTCAGTTCAGGTTCATCTTCAGCGATCAGAATCCTCATGGCTTCTCCTCAGGGATATATCGGACTACACAGGGATACGTTTGCACACAAAGATTAAACCAAGATGAAAGAATTGAAAAGGTTCAGCGTCCACGTGTCCGACAACGACAGGAGGATCAGGCGGCGCTGTTCATGATGGTTTCATTCAGAATGTACGAACGGAGCATCTGGCGGCAGACAAGGCGGAGATAGGCCTGGTGGTCGCACATCGGTTACCGGATGTTGTCATTGATTTGGAAAACAGTTTCAGAATTCGGCCGAAATCTGTTGACAAGAACTTCATTCAGGTTTATTTATTAGTAATAAGTCCTATTATTAATAGACTTCTGGAGGTTAGGTTTGAAGATAAAGACGGCGATACTGTCAGGGCTCGGATTTCTCTTTCTGGGACTTGGGGCCATAGGCCTGTTTCTTCCGGTATGGCCCACTACCCCGTTCGTACTCGTCTCCGCCGCCTGTTTTTCATCATCCCCCAGACTGCGGGCGAAAATCATGAAGATCGGATTCTTCAAGGAACATATAGAGAACTATGAACGACGCACTGGTCTCTCAAAACGGACGGTAGGCATCAGCCTCGGATATCTGTGGGGGATGATGCTTCTCTCGATCGCCTTGATCCAGACGTTATGGATCAGGCTGCTGCTCCTGGCCATCGGCACCGCGGTCTCCGTACATATCCTATGGATGGCGAGATCAAAGATCGTACGTCCGGCACAAGGAGGTTTACAGGATGAAGCGAATCTCGGCAATTGTTGAAGCTGTATTCGACACCCTGTATCTTGGCGCCGGACTGGTCATCGGCCTGATACTCCTGTGTACGGCGGGACTGCATCAGGCATCACGGCTTCTCGCGGGTATCATGGCGCTGGTCCTGGCGGGTGGTGACGCTTTTCACCTTGTCCCCCGGATACGTGTCATCCTTACCGGCGACGCGGAGAGACTGAAGGCGGCGCTCGGACGGGGCAAGCAGATCACGTCGATCACGATGACCTTATTCTATCTCTTGCTGTGGAACATCGGTCTGATCGAGTTCTCCCCGGTGAACAGTCTGTTCTGGTCAGTCGGCATCTACCTTCTGGCAAGCGTCCGTATCCTGCTCTGCCTGATGCCGCAGAACAGATGGAGGGAGCGCTATTCCCCCCAGAACTGGGTGATCTGGCGCAACATCCCGTTCGTGCTCCAAGGAATCATGGTAGCGGCGCTGTTCTTTGTCGGTCGGAACATCGTCCCTGGAATCAGGTTCATGTACCTGGCCATCATACTGAGCTTCGCCTTCTATCTTCCGGTCGTGTTCTGGTCGAACAGGAATCCAAAGGTCGGCATGCTCATGCTGCCAAAGACCTGCGCCTACCTCTGGATGCTCGTCATGACCCTTGCGTTATAAGGAATTACACTATGGTATTTTCAGGATTAATCATTGGAGCCATCTCATTTCTGATCATCGGGCTCTTCCACCCCATCGTCATCTACTGTGAATATTATTTCACGCAACGGATATGGCCGGTCTTTCTGGTGGGAGGCATCACCTTCTGCGTTCTGGCGCTCTTCACCCAATCGCTCATAGCCTCGTCGATCATGGCGATCCTGGGGTTCACCATGCTGTGGAGCATCGGGGAGCTGAAGGAACAGACCGAGCGGGTGAACAAAGGCTGGTTCCCTGCGAACCCCAAACGCAAAAGCAATTAGTCCGCATCGCAGTTTTTCCTGCGAAAACATATATGTTCAAAAATTGAAAAGGAGTCAACGATGAGCAAGTACAGCAAACTGACCAATGAAGTCGGCGCACCAGTCGCAGACAATGAGAATTCCATTACCGCAGGACCAAGAGGTCCAGTAGTGATGCAGGATGTGTGGCTGATGGAGAAAATGGCCCACTTCAACCGGGAAGTCATCCCAGAACGAAGGATGCATGCGAAGGGATGGGGGGCGTACGGCAAGTTCACCGTCAAGCATGATATCTCCAAGTATACCAAGGCGAAGGTCTTGCAGCCCGGCACGGAGACCGAGGTGTTCATCCGTTTCTCGACCGTAGCCGGCGAACGTGGCGCCGCCGACTGTGAGAGGGATATCAGAGGCGTGGCGGTCAAGTTCTACACAGAGGAAGGGAACTGGGATCTGGTAGGAAACAACACCCCCACCTTCTTCATCCGCGACGTACACAATTTCTCCGACCTCAACCGCGCCGTCAAGCGCGATCCCCGGACCGGTCGCCGCTCAGCACAGAACAACTGGGACTTCTGGACGCTGCTTCCCGAGTGCTTCCATCAGGTCACCGTCGTCATGAGCGACAGAGGCATCCCGGCATCCTTCAGGAACATGCACTTCTTCGGTGAACACACCTACTCCTTCTACAATGAAAAGAACGAGAGGGTCTGGTGCAAGTTCCATTTCAAGACTCAGCAGGGGATCAAGAACTTCAGCAATGAAGAGGCGGGCAAGATCAATGCCATGGACCGTGAATACCATGGAAAGGACCTCTACGACGCAATCGAGAAAGGCGAGTTCCCCAAGTGGACGATGTATGTGCAGATCATGACCGAACAGCAGGCGAAGGCGCATCATGAGAACCCCTTCGATATCACGAAGGTCTGGAGACATGCTGAATACCCGCTCATCGAAGTCGGCGAGCTGGAATTGAATCGCAATCCGGAGAACTACTTCGCGGAAGTCGAACAGGCCGCCTTCACCCCCGCCCATGTCGTTCCCGGTATCGGATTCAGTCCTGACAAGTTCCTCCAAGGCAGACTGTTCGCCTATGGAGACGCCCAGCGATACCGCCTCGGAGTCAACCATAACCAGATTCCGGTCAACCGGGCGAAAGTCGAAGTGAACGAATACCATCGTGACGGAGCCATGCGCGTTGATGGAAACTATGGTGGCGCCCCCGCCTATACTCCGAACAGCTACGGCGCATGGACGGCGCAGCCGGAAGTCATGGAACCGCCTCTCGACCTTGATGGCGCCATGTACCATTATGATCCGAAAGACGACCCGACGGACGATTGTTTCCTCGCGGGTGGAAATCTTTGGCGTGTCCTGACCGAGGACAAGAAACAGATCCTCATTGAGAACACTGCCGGAGATATCGCCTCTGTCACCGAGAATATCAAGTACCGTCATGCGGTGCATTGCTACTTGGCCGACAAGGAGTACGGGGAACGCTTCACCAAGGCCGCAGGACTCTCGTTGGACAAGGTGATCGCACTGTCCAAGCTGGACAACAACGGCTTGATTCAGGCGACCCTTTCTGAGAAAATGGAGGCATGATTTCAAACAGGAGCATCTCTTGATGAAGAAACAGCGATATTCCAGACAACGCCAGTTGATCCTTGATGCTGTGAAGCGACGTCACGATCATCCGAGCGCGGATCAGCTTTTCATAGACATACATGCGCTGGACAACAAGATCAGCAGAGGTACCGTCTACAGGAATCTGAATCTTCTGGCGGAAAACGGTGAGATACTTCATGTGAAAGGGCCGGACGCGGACCGTTTCGACAGTCGGTTGGACAAGCATTACCATATGCTTTGTACGGAATGCGGCACGTTGTTGGACGCACCCGTTCAGTACGATGAGAAGCTGGACAAAGTCGTGGCTGAGATCACAGGGTGTTCCATCGAGCAGCATGATACGATCTTCGATATCGTCTGCCCCAAGTGCAGGCAGGAGAAAGAATCATAATGCTACTCCCGTTTTTGAAATTTCCATGTGATGATGAGGCCGCTGAAAGTTCAGCGGCCTCTTTCTTTCACCGCACCATCCCCTATCGCAGAAACTCAGCGGGGTCAGCCCGGTAGGAGCCGAGGTTTCCGTCATTCTTCACCTTCAGTTGGATGACATGATAGTACTCGCTGCTTGCCACTTCCAGCAGATCAGTGCGGCTATACTGGCCAAGGTCACCGAACAGGTGTTCCAGACCAAACCAGAGTTCCCCGCTCGCCACCAGGAAATAGCAGTCTCCCTGCGGCACATTGACGGTACAGGTCTTGCCGGAGCGGAGAAAAGCGGCGAGCAGCACCTCGTCGTCTGCATACCGCCTGATCTGGATATATCGCGCCAGTCCGTCATCGGGGGCCTGGATGTCTACTCTCGTACCGTTTCTGGTACCGCTGAGCCAACCGTTGGAAGGGAAATCCTGCGCCGGATAGTCCGGCAGGAAACTCACGGCATCTTCAAGTTCGTACAGAGCGTCTTCAAAAACATATCTTTCCAGATAGGCTGCATACGCCGCGGGAAGTTCTTCGCTTCTCAACATATCCAGGTCTATCGGAATCGTATATTGCTCCGAGGCTTTGCCTGTGGAGGCATCCTGTGTCAAAGCGGCAAGGAATCCCTCACGGATTTCTTCATAGGTCCTCTTGGAGTTCCCCCCTTCCCTAGCGAAAGCGTCATATGCCGTCTTATGAGCGAATTCAAGCAGTTTCTCCGGAGCTGCCCCTGTGCATCGAAGTTCAAGTTCGTAGGGTCCCCCGCCGGTATCAAGTTTCTGTTTCGTCTGTGTACGGAACAAGGGTGCCCAGACATCCGCATCGTAGTTGGACACCTCCGGGGTATTTTCAATCCATGAGATGAAATCATCGTCGATGCTATCGGAGGGCATGGGAAACAGCCGATCGGACAACGCTTGCCTCACGTTTTCATTACCGAAGGCTTTTTTCGCCGTTGTGGCGGCGGTTTTGACGATCTTCGCCAGCGTTCTGTCATACTGGCCGTCAGCAAGCGGGAAGGAGACTTTCAGATCGTATGAACCTACCTTCGAAGCAAGGTCGTACAGCCAATGTACGTCGCCTGTCACATAGGCGCCGAGGTCTTCAAGGCCGGGGTCGTAGGACCGGAGTTTGAACGAGAGCATGTCGCCTTGAAGCACGATATCCTGCGCGCCGGCATCATATATGGCTTTCTGCCATGGATCACGGGCGTTGCGGGACAAGTCCTCCAGTATCTCAGTCACCAAGTCTGAGGCTTCCGCTACATTCGAGAGGATCACGGGTTCATCCCATCGGCCTCCACCTGTCGCGCAGGAGACAAGCAACGGGAAAACGATCAGCAATGCAACGGCTACTTTTTTCATGGGGTTTCCTCCTTGGTCCCTGGCACGGTCATTTCCATGGTAGCATGCCCGTCCATCAGGACAAACAAGTTTCTTCAAAAACTGACTGCGATTCATGGCTCTGCTCCAGAATCATAACTATCGGCATGCATTATGGTTACCTAAACGACAAGAGAGTCCCCACGAAGATTTTCAGAGGGATCATGAACGTATAGCCATGCCGAGCGTAGCTATGCAAAAACAGTACCTACTTCTTTCGATCGCAGGGGATAACCGTCGATGACTGGAATGTAGTGTGAGGGTGTTTAGCAGTTAGATATAACGGCGCTTCCGTCGAATACGAC
>CAYOWS010000020.1:0-20045 GCA_964407735.1 uncultured Sphaerochaeta sp.
CATGGTTCGCCCCGCCCTTCCTTTCAATAGCTTAACTTAATGACATTGGGGGTACGCTAGGGGTGCTCCAGGCTCACTCAGTGGTCGCTCTGTGATTGCCGGGTGTTCACTTGGGGCTCACTTGGTGATCACCAAGTGATTAAGCCGGTTGCGATACAGAACGATTCCCAGTACGATATGTAAGCGGTGAGCGCAACGGACAACGACGCAATCACACCGAGATCCAGACAAAAACCCTTGCGAAGGAGATCGGAAGTGAGTGCTAGGCGGACGAGCAGCGAGCATATAACATATATGTGAGCGCAGCGTCCAACGACGCAATGACACCGAGCTCCGAGCAAGGAAGGGAGAGAAAATGCCTTACGACAATAACAACAGACACCAACACTACGTCTGCCCAAAATGCGGATGCACGAGCTTCGACCATGACCAGTTCCAGGCGACCGGAGGGAATTTCGCAAAGATCTTCGATGTACAGAACAAACGGTTCATTACCGTCAGTTGTACCAGGTGCGGGTATACGGAACTGTACAAGTCACAGACTTCGGATGGTTGGAATATCCTTGATTTCCTGACAAATTAGCCCGGCATATCCACATGAATGTAGAAATCAGACAAGTCACCGTCGATGAAAAAGAAATACTGAGGAACTTGCTTGAAAAGTATGACTATGAGTTCTCCCAATGGGATCAACGCGATGTAGACCGGTCGGGACTATATGGATATGCCTACCTCGATCATTATTGGACCGAGGCGAACCGATGGGCTTGTTTCATCTTGGTCGATGATCGATTGGCAGGCTTTGCGATGATCAACGCCCATCCGGAAATACCTGAACCTATGGACTATGCGTTGGCGGAATTCTGTATCATGCCCAAATACCGCAGGCATGGAATCGGCAGAATCGCCGCTTATCAGGTTTTTGACTCATTCCATGGAAAATGGCAGTTGAAAAGACATCCTCACAACATATCTTCAGTCCATTTCTGGAATGCTGTCATTTCAGACTATACCAAAGGAAACTATCGCTTGATCGAATCATATCCGGATATTGTGTATGATGACGGAACTCCGGCGGACGTATTCCTTTTTGAAAACTGATACGACGTCACAACCGGGCCTCCTGAGAACGGCAGGCCATGCGGAATGATCTGGACTTGTGTCATTTGCTTACAATCAAAACCTTATGATAAAATATGTTACATCCGTATCCCTTTGTCTATTGGATGCCCCTCTGCGCTCTTTGTATCTTTCAGGTATGAAAACACGGCAAGCTTAGGAGGCTTATCATATGTATTATAGCAATGGCAACTATGAAGCGTTCGCACGCCCGGAGAAACCGGTCGACGTGGACAAGAAATCCGCATACCTTGTAGGGGCTGGACTGGCATCTCTTTCAGCCGCATGCTTTTTGATCCGAGATGGTCAGATGAAAGGCGAACGGATCCATATCCTTGAGGAACTGGCCCTTCCAGGCGGGGCTTGCGACGGAATCAAGGATCCCCAGAAGGGATTCATCATCCGTGGCGGGCGGGAGATGGAGAACCATTTCGAATGCCTCTGGGATCTGTTCCGTTCCATCCCCTCCATCGAAACGAAAGGGATTTCGGTCTTGGACGAATTCTATTGGCTGAACAAGCATGACCCGAACTATTCCATGATGCGCGCTACGGTCAACAGAGGTGAAGATGCCCATACGGACGGCAAGTTCGGACTCAGCGACAAAGCCGCCATGGAGATCATGAAACTGTTCCTCACGAAAGACGAAGACCTGTATGACAAAAAGATCGTGGATGTGTTCACTGATGAATTCTTCTCATCCAACTTCTGGCTATATTGGAGAACGATGTTCGCGTTCGAGGATTGGCATAGTGCTTTGGAGATGAAACTCTATATCCAGAGGTTCATTCATCATATCGGAGGGCTTCCTGATTTCAGTGCGTTGAAGTTCACGAAGTACAACCAGTATGAATCCTTGATCATGCCGATGGTCAAATACCTGGAAGACCACAACGTCCATTTCCAATACGATACGAAAGTGACCAACATCGTGTTCGATATCCATCAGGACAAGAAGATAGCCAGACAGATCATCTGCGAGCATGAGGGGCGGGAGGAGACGATCACGCTGACCGAAAACGATCTTGTGTTCGTCACCAACGGCAGTTGCACGGAGAACTCCACCTACGGGGCTCCGGACAAAGCACCGGTACTCAACACCTCCGAAGGGGCCTGCTGGAAACTCTGGCGCAATATCGCCAAGCAAGATCCATCGTTCGGCAGACCGGACAAGTTCTGCACCCACATCGACGACACGACCTGGGAATCGGCGACGATCACCACGCTCGATGACAAGATACCGCCATACATCGAAAAGATCTGCAAGCGCGATCCGTTCAGCGGCAAAGTCGTCACCGGAGGAATCATCACGGTCAAGGACTCAAATTGGTTGATGAGCTATACGCTGAACCGCCAACCCCATTTCAAGGCTCAACCGAAGGATGAACTGGTGGTATGGGTATACGGACTGTTCTCCGATATCCCCGGCAACTACATCAAGAAGCCCATGCGTGAATGCACCGGCGTCGAGATCACCGAAGAGTGGCTGTACCATCTTGGGGTTCCAGAGGACCAGATCCATGAACTCGCTACCCATTCAGCGCATTGCATTCCCTGCCTGATGCCCTATATCACCGCGTTCTTCATGCCGAGGACCGCAGGCGACCGCCCGAAGGTGGTTCCAGAGGGGTGCGTGAACTTCGCGTTCATAGGCCAGTTCTCCGACACGGTCCGCGATACTGTGTTCACCACGGAATACTCGGTGAGAACCGCTATGGAAGCGGTCTATACCCTGCTCGACATCGACCGTGGCGTTCCTGAGGTGTTCGCATCCAAGTACGATATCCGCTCACTGCTCGATGCGACCTCGAAAATGCTGGACGGCAAGAAAGCGATAGACATGAAGGTACCGTTCTTTCTCAGCCTGGTCGAAAAACAGGCGTTGAAGAAAATCGCCGGAACGGAGATCGAGGAACTGTTGAAAGAATACAATGTGATTTGACAGATACCATCCCTAAGTCATCAGAGAGATGACAAGAGCTGTCGCGACTCGAGGATATGTCCCGGTTGTGGCAGCTCTTTTTCTACAACTCTTTTCACCTGACGATTGTTGTTCAGTTTCTTTGAAGCGAGCATCGTAGCGTATCTCGCTTTCCTTCTGAAGGCTGTAAAATCTAAAGTCCACTTTAGATTTTACATATGTATCTCCCATTTGATATCAGTTGATCGTGAAAATCTCTACCGAACTGACCGTCCCGATCTCCTCGAGCCTCTTGATGGCCTCCGGGATGGATATCTTTTTCCTGAAGATGACACTCGCCGTAAGAATCATCCGACCTTCAGCATTGCGGTTGGCCTGGATATTTCGCACCGTCAAGCCACCTTTCTTCAGCGATGCCGTGATCGATTGCATCGATTGCACAGGATCTTCCATGGGGATGGTCACAGTCCCGATCAACTGGGTACCGAGGCGGAGGTGCTTGTTGTGAAGCAGGAACTGGAACAGGATCATCAGGACCGTGAACACGATTCCCGTTATATACATGCCGGCGCCCAAGGCGATGCCAAGGCCCACGGTCCCCCACAATCCGGCGGCTGTCGTCACCCCGATGGTGTTCTCCTTGCGGACGAAGATCACCCCGGCTCCAAGGAAACCGATGGCGGTCACGACACCCGCGGCGATACGGGAGGCATCCAAAGAGATGCCATCGTAGCCGATGACATCGAAGAAGCCGTACTTGGATACGATCATCATCAGGGCGGAAGACATGGCGACCAGCATATGGGTCCTGATGCCAGCGCTCTTGAATCGTTTCTCACGTTCCCAGCCGACCAGTCCGCCACAGATCGCGGCAAGCACGATCCTCAAAAGATATTCCAATTCCGCACCGATGTAGAAATGCATGCTCACGCTCCCCTGTCAGATAAACTTTCGTGCCGAGTCACTCAAGGACAATCCATCATCATATATGGAATGATACATTGTTTTCCCAGTATACTACGTTATGAACTATAATTCATCATGGTTTCTTGTTTCTATAACATACAGACATGCCTTGGTGATGGACAACCATGCAATGGGAAGACCCGGTAGTCCGGAACATGAAGGAGATACTGATGGCCATGAATAAAACCAGGATCGCGGTAGGATCCTACGCTGGAAAGATAACCCTGTTCGACGGGCATTTCTCCACTGGCCGATCATTCGCCGCCGGAGAACGGCCTTCATACCTGCTCTGGAAAAAGAAAGGGCTCCTCTACAGCGTCGATGAACTGAACCTTCCGATGCATCAGCGCCAGGGAACGGTCAATACATGGCGGGTCGATGAAGAGGGTGAAGGAACTCTGTTGAACACCTTCAGTACGGCCGGGGAAGACCCGTGCTTCCTTGCCCTCTCTCCCGACGGCCGTTTCCTGCTCACCACGAACTATAGCTCAGGTTCCCTCGCGGTGGTGGGACTGAACGACGACATCCCCTATGCGATGAACGCATTCCTCACATTCAGCGGGCATGGACCATGTATCGACAGACAGGAGATGAGCCATCCGCACAGCGTCCTTTTCTCGCAGGATACGACGATCCTCATGGTCGTCGATCTCGGGCTGGACCGCATCCATCGGTTCGAATGGTCCGCCGCTGGTCTGGGACAGGAACTTGCCCCTTTCCTCCTGCCTCCGGGAAGCGGTCCGAGAATGGCGAGGTATCTGAATCCAGAGGTACTCGTGGTAGCTTGCGAGCTGGACAATACCATTGTATATCTGAACGCCCGGACCGGGGCCGTTCTGCGCAGCGTCTCTACTCTTTCGAGTGACACAACCTCGTATTGCGGACACATTGAGATCGCAAAGGATACCGTGATCGTCAGCAACCGGGGGGAAAACAGTCTCGCCCTGATACGGGAAGGCTCAAAAACAAACTGTTCCTGCGGTGGTGACTGGCCCCGTTTCTTTTCACTCCAGGACGACAAGATCCTGGTAGCGAACGAACGGAGCGATTCCATCGTTGTTTTCGACTATGATGGGGTCGATCTCAGAGAGAAATCCATGGTACAGGTAGAGAAACCGACCTGCATCCAGTTCGAGCCACGGATAACATAAGCCACTCTCCGATATGCTGGAGAGTGGCTTATAATTTTTTGTAATATATAAAATTAACTACTTGGCGTAAATATGCTTCAGCTCATCGAAGAGCTCCGCTACCTTGGCCTTGCACTTGCCGCAGCCCGTACCGTAGCCGGTCAGTTGCTGCAACTCTTCCAGGGTCTTGGCCTTGTCGTTCTTGACCAGGTCCTCGATCTGCTGGTCGGTCACACCCTTGCACTCGCAGACGATCTTGGCGACCTTCTTCTTGAACGGGTTGTCACACCCCTGCTTCTCAAGGTAGTCGTCGATCGCGGCGCGAAGCGCCTTGTCGCCGAGGACGGAGCAGTGGAACTTATGCTCCGGCAGACCGCCAAGGGCGTCGGTGATCATCTTGGGGGTCATGTGGTAGGCCTCCTCAAGGGTCATGCCGATCGCCATCTCGCTCATCATGGAGGTGCTGGCGATAGCGGAAGCGCACCCGTAGGTCAACCAGCGGAGATCGGTGATCTTGTCGCCCACGACCTTGATACCGACACGCATCTGGTCTCCACAGGCCAGAGAACCGACCTCGCCGATACCGTCCGCCTCGAAATCATCATCCTTCCTCCAAAGATTCTTGGGATCCATGAAATGATCTTTTACCGTATCTGTGTAGACCCATTGGTCCATGAAGCTATTCAAGTTACTCATCTTGTAGACATCTCCCTCAACCGCTCAATGATCGGCGGCAATTTCTCAAGCACATAATCGACATCGGCCTCGGTATTGAACCGTCCGAAACTAAACCGGATCGATCCGTGGGCCAGCTCTACGTCCAAGCCGGAGGCGAGCAAAACATAGGAGGGCTCCAAAGAACCGGTAGCGCAAGCGGAACCGGTCGAAACCGCAACACCAAGCATATCGAGGTAGAGGAGGATGGACTCCCCTTCCGCCCTTGGAAACGAAACGTTCAATGTTCCCGGCAGGCAATCGACAGGATGCCCGTTGACGACGATATCGTCAATACGTTCCAGCAGTCCTGTACGAAGTTTTTCACGCATCGACCACAGACGGTCATGCTCCACGGTCAAGTCCCGGCGGGCCAGTTCGGCCGCCTTGCCCATGCCGATGATCGCATCCGTATTGTACGTTCCCGCCCGACGGCCGCCTTCCTGGTGGCCTCCGTTGACGAACGGTTCATAGGGTGCGCCCTTGCGGACATACAGGACGCCGACACCCTTCGGGCCATAGAACTTATGGCCGGAGAGGCTCATGTAGTCGACTTCCCAGGCATGGGCGGTCACGGGGATCTTTCCTATCGCCTGCGTGGCGTCGGTATGCATCAATGCCCCGCAGCCATGGGCCATCCTGGTAATCTCAGCGATGGGCTGGATCGTACCGGTCTCATTGTTCCCGGTCATGACGGAGACCAACAGCACATCGGGACCGAGCATCGACCGGAACTTGTCCAGATCAATTCTCCCAGTCACGTCGACAGGCGCTTCATCGACGAGATATCCCCTCTTGCGGAGGAACTTGACCGTCTCTACGATGCTTGGATGCTCAACCGTGGTCGTGACGATCCTGTTGCGGGCTGAACCGGTGTCGATCTGGTCGCGGGCTATGTTGAAAACCGTGTTGTTCGCTTCTGAAGCACCACTGTTGAAGATAAGCTCCTCGGGTGAGGCGTCGATCAACGTGGCGATCTCCTTGCGAGCCCATTCGATTCCAGCGGCGGCCTTCCTTCCGAAGTCATGCATGCTGGAAGCGTTTCCATATAGGTCGGACGACTGATCCATGATCTCGATGACTTCAGGAGCCATCTGCGTCGTCGCGTTGTTATCTAGATATACAATCTTATTATCCATAGGTTTACACCCTCTTTCGTCTGAAAGTTACCTGCTCAGACAGCAAACGTCAAGGAGCAGACCGTCAAGAACGGCAAGTCCAAGGAAAATTCCGAATCTTCGACCTTTCTCCTGACGTGAATCGGTCACGGAACGAGAAGAAAGAACGAAAACCTCATGCGTTCGATACGTCTTTCCGGAAAACATCGGAAAGGCCGGCGATATCGGAGGAATCATCCGAATCGCCCCCCCTGGAATGGATATATCTGATACGGCGAGGAAACGCCATGCGGATGTGCAACGCCCTGGCCCACTGCACGTAGCCGCATTCAGAGGGGAGATAGGAAGCGAACATGGCCTTCCACACAGAGACCTTCCTGCAACGGTTGCTCTGTACGAAACGCTCATAGTAGATTTTGCATTGTCGGGAAACTGGATCGAAATGCTCGCACCAGGAATCAAGGTCTATGACAAGTTCACGGCCATAGATCGCCTTTTCATGACAACAAAGGCCACAGCAATGGCATTTCGATTCCCAGGACGGATTTTTCCCCGTTCCTTTGCAAACGGTACACATCTATTTCTCACATTCCGCCATGGTACGCAACGCCATGCAGGCGGAGGTGTCTACGGCGGGAAGGACCTGGAGCGCGGTAACGGAGATATCACCGTCAACTACAATGGAGAAATCGGTATGCGTCGTATCGCAACTCTGATCCGGCGCCACACCGCCACGGAGGCGATAGACGGAACGTTCCAACGCGGTGGAAGTGCCGAACTGGGTCCCGCTTGTATCGAATACATGCTCAGAAGAAGTTTCGCTCCGTTCCACGGAATCGTAATACTCCAGATGCCCGAGGTTCCCTACACGCCATCTGCGGCTGGGATTCGGGGGAACATTGATGTTGACCAATGTATCGGAACCGCAGAGAGGGAGGAAACGGGCGAGATGCTCCACAAGGAACGCGGAGGCCTGTTCGAACGGAAATACTTTATCGGAACCGCACATGGCGGAGATCGCTATCGCGGGAATACCCATCAGAGCGGCTTCGCTTGCGGCGCCGACGGTTCCGGAATAGAGGATGTCGGTGCTGAGATTGTAACCATGGTTGATGCCGCTGACCACGACATCAGGATACATGGGCAGAGCTTTCCCCTTCAAACCGTAGAGGATGCAGTCAGCAGGCGATCCGCTACAATGATAGCGGCGTTCCGCATGTTTCGTGACGAAGATATCGCCCCGCAATGTCATTGAATGGCTGGTGGCGCTACGTTGTCCGGAAGGAGCGCATACCCAGACCTCATGACCCGCCGCAAGCAGGGCGGTCCGCAAGACATCAAGTCCCAGACTCTCATAACCGTCATCATTCGTCAGTAGAATTCGCATATCATGTAACGGGCATTACTTTGGCGCACCCTTGCGGACGATAGATCATCCAACGGGGATGAAAACCAAAAATATGCTCGTATTCCTCCAGACGGTCCAGATACGCAGGCAACGCCATCTCGTCGAGCAACACCATGATGGTACCGCTCAGACCGTTGGAGACAAGCCCGGCTCCCAGACAACCAGGAACCTCGGAGGCACGCTTTGTCAGCCAGTCCACCTCAGGGCAGGTAATCTCCATGAGATCACGCAAGCCGGCTTGCATCCGACTCATGGTCTTACCATACAATACACCATCTTTTTGTGCAAGTTGGACAAAACCATCCATCGCCCAACGAGACTCGGCGAGAACGTAGCTACAGATATGCCGGGAGTCCTCATCCAGTGGAACGGTTCGTTCTTTCAATTCGTTTTCAGGGAAATCCCTGATCGGCCCGGACGGACATTGCTGGCGCAAGCGTGCGAACGCATCTTTTGTCGCCGATCGCCTGTAAGTGATTTCTTCACGCATCGCATGGGGAGGTATCCGGCTCTCCACGATAATACCCAATGGGGTACTTTCTTCATGAAACGGATAGTCGAAATAGGAATAGTTGACATGCTGCAAGTCAAACAGCATCAGTTTGCCCTCTTCTCCGTTGAGCATGGTCAGAAGATCGGCGATACGGCAGATCTCATTGTTGAAGGAGGTATTCGCAAGGTATGCTATCCGAAGCATCGCGGCAGGGTCAAGCTTCAGGTCCATCAGCTCATTCAATGTCATGACGGTACCCAAGGCAAGGGCACTGGATACCGTGATGTTGTCGCAATGGAGAAGATCCCCGCTTACAGTGACATTCAAACCAGGGAAGGCGACGCCGTCGCTCACCAGTTGCGCGACAACACCTTTCACGAAATTCCCCCAACGATCCTCTTTGCGGAACTTGATATTGTTCAGTGAAAAACGTTTCCGGTCGTTGAGCGTGGCGTTATAGAGACGGACCAACTGGTCGTCCCGTATGGATACCGCTATCTGAAGCGACTGTTCACCTGTTCCGGTGATACAATGCCCTTTGCAATAATCCGAGAAGATACCAAGCAAGGTATATACCCCAGGTACATATACCAATACCTTTGGTAAAGTATCATATTCTTTCTGATGGTATAATTCTATATTATCCACACATGCACCCATTGCTCATCCGACCCCTGAGGAATATATGCGTAATTTTAGGGTATGCAATCCGATAATGCAACAAAAAACCGCCTTGCTATGCAGGGCGGTTCTTTCGGAACATATACAATGTTTCGGATACTCAGTCTTTGATACCGTATCTCTTCTTGAAGCGTTCGACACGACCAGTGGTATCGACCAGCTTCTGAGTGCCGGTGAAGAAGGGGTGGCATGCGGAGCAAATTTCCACCTCGAGATTCTTGGCAGTGGATTTCGTATTGATCACATTGCCACATGAGCAGCGAATTTCTTGCAGCTCGTATTTAGGATGAATTCCTTCCTTCATAATAACTTCCTCCAGTAATATGTGGTATCTGCTGATACGGAACAAGCCTTCACAGCAGACAGCTTTTACATGTATCCAAGTCCTAGAAAGCCGGTGCCTGAGAGGAACCGCTGTTCATTGAACGCAGGAACGCTTCATTGTTCTTTGTTTTACGCATTTTGTCAATGAGGAATTCCGTAAGTTCGATATCTTCCATGCTATTAATTGCATTTCTCAACACCCAGATCTTCGCGGCTTCCTCAGGAGAAAGAAGAAGATCTTCACGCCGGGTACCTGACTTCTTGATATTGATAGCCGGGAAGAGGCGACGATCGGCCATGCGGCGGTCCAGGACGATTTCATTGTTGCCGGTTCCTTTGAACTCTTCAAAGATGACTTCATCCATTCTGGAACCCGTTTCGATCAACGCGGAGGCGATGATGGTCAGACTTCCGCCATTCTCTATATTACGTGCCGCACCGAAAAACCTCTTGGGCTTGTGCAACGCATTGGAATCGACACCACCGGACAGTATCTTGCCGGACGCGGGAACGGTCTGGTTATAGGCACGGGCGAGACGGGTGATGGAATCGAGCAGGATCACGACATCCTTGCGGTGTTCTACAAGGCGCTTGGCTTTCTCAATGACCATCTCCGCGACGGTGACGTGCCTGGTGGCCTGTTCATCGAACGTAGAGGCAATGACCTCGCCCTTGATATTGCGACGCATGTCGGTAACTTCTTCAGGACGCTCATCCACGAGCAGGACCATCAGATAGACTTCAGGGTGGTTCGTCGTAATGGCGTTGGCGATCTTCTGCAACAGGACGGTCTTACCCGTCCGAGGCGGAGCTGTGATCAAAGAACGCTGGCCCTTTCCGATCGGACAGAAAAGGTTGATGATCCGTGCGGAGATATCCCCCTCTTCAGTTTCAAGGTTCAGCCGTTCATCGGGGAACAACGGGGTCAGGCTATCAAAACTGGATCTGGCTTTCGCGACCGCAGGGGAATCGCCATTGACACCGACAACCCTGAGAATCGCAAAAAAACGTTCATTGTCCTTCGGAGAACGAATCTGGCCTTCGACTGTATCGCCGGTCTTGAGACTGAAAAGCTTGATCTGGGACTGGGAGATATAGATATCCTCTGGTCCGGAGAGATAGTTGTTCAACTCGGAACGGAGGAAACCATATCCATCAGGAAGAATCTCCAGCGTGCCGGAAGCGAAAATGACTCCACCCTGGGCGGCATGGCTCTTGAGGATCTCAAGAATCACTTCCTGTTTCCGAAGATCAGCAAGCCATTCCGGATCCATGCCGAAGGCCGCGGCTTTCTGCCGTAATTCATCCATCGGCGTGACGGACAGCTCGTTGATGATCAGCTTCGGGGCATCGGGATTCTCATCATATGACTCTGCGTTGAGATAGTCATCGGAAGGCATCCCTCCGTTGTTCCGGTTGCGGTTCTGCTGATATGGATTGTTCTTGCCGTGATTGTTCTTGTTCACACGGTTCTGCTTATTGTTCTGCTGGTTGTTCCGGTTCTGATTGTTTCTATTCTGGTTGTTCCGGTTGTTGTAGTTGTTCTGCTGCCGATAGGACTGGTACTGCTGATTCTGATTCCCCTGCTGCGGCTGCGTGGACTGCTGGGACTGGGAAGACGGGGCACCCTGCTGGTTCGACGCCGGAGCGGGAGGGACCGCTACGACCGCCGTCGTAGATGGAGAGGTCGTAGCCGGAGGCATCGCGGCGCCTTCAGCGGTGACGCTTGCCGGAGCGGAAACTTTTTTTCCAACTGGCTGCGTAGGTACGGCGGCATCGGTGGAAGCGGGTTTCACAACGGTGTTTTCACTCCCGGCGGAAGCACTGTCAGCTTTCCGGGGACGACCACGACGTTTCTTGGGGGCCTCGGTTTCTGCGACCGTCTCCACAGGGGAGGAAACTGGTTCGGCCACCGGCGGCAGTTCCGCCTGGAACTCCGCACTCTTTGAAAACACGGCCTTGGCAGCCAAACCACGTCGACGGACGACACGTTTTACAGGCTTCCCAGAGGAAGAACTCTCAGAGGACTCGACACCCTCTTGAGCCGGACTTGGCGTTGTCGCCATTGATTCATCATCAAACAATTCAGAAGACATGCGGATCTCCATATACAGATAGAATGAGTCCAAGCAATTTTGGTATTATATACCGTACTTTCATGACCGTGATGCACGATCATTCCTCAATTCTTTCGGATAACATTAGGATATTGTGGAAGCTATTTGTCCATAATCCCTATACTGAACATCAACCCGGAATACATCGTCGGACGATGCTCTCAATGAACAGGATTATTTTTTTCCACTGGATTACTTCAAATATATTGCCAGTACCGAACTGTGTCAAGCAAATCGACGCCATTTATATACAAGGAAGTGAGAAGAATCGCAGATATGGCCGCTCTGCGACGAACCGCGTCCCGTCCCCAGCTTGTCATCTTCAGCGACACCGCCTGAGTTTCATGATTTTGGGAGGCGAAACCGAACCATACATAGCCGACCGGTTTTTCCGGTGTTCCCCCATCGGGCCCCGCGATACCGGAGATGGAAAACGCAAGATCGGTCCCCGAGACCTTCAGCATCCCCTCCGCCATTTCCCTGACGCACTCTTCACTGACAGCGCCATAGGTATCCAGCGTATCCTGGCGGACTCCCAGCAATGTCCGCTTGGCCTCATTGGCATAGGTCGCCGCCCCACCCCAGAACCAAGAGGAACTTCCGGCCCGGTCGGTAAGCAGTTTCGCGGCCAATCCACTCGTGCAGGACTCGGCGCAGGAGACGGTCAAGCGGTTGTCCTCAAGGTAACGGGTCAGGATATCAACGGCCTGGACGTCTCCCGGAACCATCAGCCCAGGCCCGAACAGACTTTCCAACCGCTCCGCGGTAATACGGCGTGCCTGGTCATCGGCACCGGTAAGATAGAGGCTGATCCTGAATTCCTGAAACCGGTCGCCCATCATCACGCCCGGTTCCGCCACGGAATTGAACAGATCCTCCAGCTTCGATTCAGGAATCATGAACACGGAGTATTCGTCCCTCCCGGCGTCATCGTGGCCGCGCAATGTCGCCAACCAAGGCAATACCTGATGGAAGAACATCTCGTGCATCTCGACGGGAGGACCGGGCATCGCGGCGCAAGCCACCTGACGGACCATTCCGTCGCCACCGGTCACAGGAACATAGCCCTTGAAGCCAGGAGCGGTACCCTTCGGATTCGGAATACGCTCGAAACCGGAGGGGACCATGGCCTGTCGTTCGTTCGCGCCATGGATGCGTTCCCCGACACGCTGATACAGTTCATCCCATGCCAAGGGGTCTTTCACCAGAGGAACGCCGGCGATCTCGGCGATCATCTGCCTGGTCATGTCGTCGCTGGTAGGTCCCAGCCCCCCGGTGATCAGGACCACATCACTCTGTTCTATGCTTTGACGCAACACGGTACCGATCGTACCGTCGTCGGGGACAATGACGATCCTGTCCACCCGGTACCCGAGATGGGAAAGCTCCGTGGACATCAGCTGGCCATGTTTGTCAGAGATGACGCCACGGGTGAGTTCCGTGCCGATGATGAACAAAGAAACAGAATGATATTCCATATGAACCTCTAGCGACCATTACCTTTGCGGCTGCGCACGACCTTGAAAATCTGATATCCGCCACCGACCGCCAACAGGGCGAGGGAGACGTACACCATCACCCAGGCGAACCAGTCATCATATTTCGTATACAGAGTGAAATCGTGGCTTTCGCTCGAATAGACAGGGACGTCATAGATATGCCAGCCCATTTTGAAAGGCTCCATGGGATCCACGATCTCTCCCTGCGGGGTGATGACGCAGGTCATGCCGCTGTTCGTTCCGCGGACCGTGGTCCTGCGGGTCTCGATCGACCGGAACACCGCCATGGCGAGGTGCTGCATCTCCGCGGAGACTGCGCCTGACCAACTGTCGTTCGTCATGTTGACGATGACATCGGCGCCGTTTCGGACGAAATCCGCGGTCAAGTACCCGAACACATCCTCGAAACAGATCGGCGTAGAGAACGTCACGCCCTCGTCCGTCTTGAACACGACGGGAACGGTACCCTGCTCCCACCAGTTGTAGTCGTTGGCCAACAGAAGGTTGTACAGCCAGGGCATCTGCTTCTCATACGGGAAATGCTCCGTGAAGGGAACCAGGTGCTGCTTGCGGTACGTCTCCTTGATCTCACCGTCCTCGAAGAAGATGACGGAGTTGTAGTCGGTCCTGTTCCACGTCCCGTCTTCAAAGACGGGAGGAAGCGAGGGATCATCCAAAACACCTTCGGGATTTCCGGTAAGCAGGGGAACCGGCAGTTCCTTGCCGAAACTTACGAATTCCTCGACAAGTTTCGCGATCTCGGCGTCGGGACTGGTATAGTTCTCGTGCCAGGCTACCGACGGAATGAACGCCGTTTCCGACCAGAGGACCATGTCGACGTCAGGGTTGCGCTGCAACGCCTGGAGCGTCAACAGTCGCAAATTGTTGAAATTCCTCTTGTAGGTCTCAAAACCACCTTTCCAGGAGTCGTGGTTGTGCTGCACGGTCGCGACCTTCCATGTCCGGTCAGGTTCCTGTTTGTCCCAATAGGACATTGAGCAGAACCCGAAGATGATCGAGGCGACGACGAGGACGGCGTAGCTGATGATCACCACGAGGTTTTTCTTTACATAGGGTTTGAATCCCTCGTTCCTTCCCGCGATATAGTCACCAAGCCAAGCTCCCAGCCAGGCCTGTGGAATGATCATGAGGAACGTGACACCCCATACGCCCACCAAAGAAGCGATCTGAATCAAAGGCAGATACCGGTAGACCGCATAGCCCAAGGTCCCGTACGGATATCCTGCGAACCATGACTGGCTGAGGTAGGCGTAGGCTATCCATATGAAGGACTGGAACAGGTATCCATTTCTCTTGAACCATCTGTCAGCGGCCTTGAGACAGGGAAAGAGCATCAGCATCTCCCCACCCTTGATGATGGGGACGATCAGGATCGCCAGGGGATGGAAAGTCGTCAACCAGTAGTTGAAGCACATGTAGAAGGAAAACCCGAACAAGAAACCATAGAACGGCACGACCTTCCACGTAGTATTCCTGATGACCGCGAACACAGGTATCAATGCGAAGAACGCAAGGAAACCAAAACCGGTATTACTCAGGAAACCGGGGAACGCGAATGAATAGAACACAGATGTCAGAATTAACACAAGAACCTCAGAACAATACGTTCTGAGGTTTCTTTTGGTATATAGATTCACCAAATGCACATCTCCAATACACAATAGGCCGCATATGCGGCCTTACGTGTCTGTTTGGTCAAGCACAGTGGAAAAGAGACTACTTGCGCAGCTCCCACACGAAATCCTTCAGTTCCTTGCCAGGACGGAAAATCGCAACGCCATGAGTATCCACAGCGACGAGATCGCCGGTCTTGGGATTGCGGGCTTTTTCACGCCCCTTGCGGGTGCGGACCTCGAACGTACCGAATCCACGAAGCTCGATTACCTGGTCATCTTTGAGACCCTTCTTGATCTCTTCAAAGAACTCATCGAGAATCATATGGATGTCGGAACGATTCATACCAATCTTGTCATGGAGATTTTCAATGATCGCCGCTTTTGTCAGCTTTTCTTCGGTCGCCATGCTAGCTCCTTCGTTATAAGTACGTATGCCTGTCTGGCCGGTCATGTAAAATCAGGGCCAGAACACCGTCCAGCCTGAACCAGAAACTACTCAGCCTTGTTCAAGGCGTTGAACTTGGCGTGCATGCGGGACTTCTTGCGGGAAGTCGTGTTGCGGTGCATGACACCTTTGCTGGTAGCACCATCAAGCAACTTGAAGCTCAACTGCATGGCAGTGGCGGCGACTTCCTTGTCACCGGCGGCAACAGCGGCGTCGAACTTCTTGATAGCGGTGCGGACAGCACTCTTGGTTGCGCGGTTTCTCATTCTTCTCGCGCGATTCTGGCGTTCTCTCTTCTCAGCGGAATTAGACACGTAATACCTCCAAACATATCACAGCTATAGTAATAGTCTATTCATTCATAGTCGGCTCAGATCCAAAAGATCTCTCAAACAGCCGACGGTCTACCAAAATATCACAGACCGTAAAATCGGTCAATACAAAGTTTTATATCAATTCGAGAAAAATTCATCCAAATACGCTTTTGTTATCTCCCAGCGGTTCATTTCTTCATTGAAATAGACCGCTGAGCACGGAATTGTCAGAAATCTGCCGTCAGGACCCGCCAAAGAAATTTTTCTTGAAAGAATATTCACTTCCGTGATTTTCATCAAGTCGTGATCAATTTTCAAACGGCTTCCTTCAGGAGGATACTTCTGCTTCTCTTCTATATAGAAATCGTACTCATAGGAAAGGCAGCAGAGCAATCTTCCACAAGGTCCTGAGATCTTCATTGAGTTCAACGACAGGTTCTGCTCTTTCGCCATTTTAATGGAAACGGGATTCAACTTGTCGGTGACGCTATGGCAGCAGAAGTCCCGCCCACAGACGGCCAAGCCGCCGAGGACGCGTGATTCATCCCTGACACCGATCTGGCGAAGTTCGATCCTGATGCGGAAGATGCTCACCAGATCTTTTACCAACTCCCGGAAATCGACGCGGACATCGGCTGTGAAAAAGAACAGCAACTTGGGTTCACCCAACAGATAATGGGCTGTGACCAGTTTCATGTCGAGTCCATGACGGGAGACCTTCTCCCTGCACAGCTTCAACGCTTCCCCTTCTTTCTCCAGATTCTCCTGATACCGGCGTAGATCCTCAGGCGTAGCCAACCGGTCGATCCAATCGACGTCGCCATCGACTTCGACCATCTTGGGCAGGTTCCTCTTGTAGCAATCCCCACACCCTGCGCAGGGATCTTCATCCGGCTCTTTCGTCCAAGTGATCCCCACAGACTCCATGGTCACGGTGACGGTGGAGGTGGATTCTGCCATGGAAGGCATGGCGACATCTCCAGCTTCTCCTGAATCGACCTCGATGCAGGAGGTCACTTCAACGAGCTCTTCGACGGAAAGCCTTTCAATGACCGTGCCGCCATCCTGTTCTATCACTACGGAACCATCTTCCGTCAGTTCTCCGAAAGCTTCCTGTTCCCCTGGACCTTCGGAATCCGGGGACTGGGAGACCGGCTCCTCGGCACGGAGACATACGCCCCGGCAACGGACACAGCCGGGTTCATAGGAATGCCCGATCTCTGTGGCAGATCCCAATACCATTCCGAGATCAAGTCCGTACCTGGTGGGTGCGATGACTTGCGTCCCCGGATACAATGCGGAATCCCACGCGCAAACGGAAATCTCATTGGAACTGGGGTTTTTCACCAGATATACATATGCTTCCTCAGGGTGTTCAGTCGATTCCCGACGGTCAGGACGATTGCCGCCACCCTTGTTCCTATCTTTTTTCATGTTAATCCTATCTACTTACCTTTCAATGGCTTACAGGTAAATAAGTTTTGTACAAGGCTATCACGCATGATAAAAATTGTCAAACTGATGCGAGGAATATCATGACGATAGAGAAAAAAACGAATACGAGGCCCTGATACTATGGCTCAACTGCGATACGACGTGAAAACCCAACCGAGGCAGTGGATTCCTGATACACAGATCAAGCATGAATGTTCATGGTCAGGGAGTTTGGTCTTATACAGGGTGAAACCACCCCTCACTACATCAGCCGCACGGGGGATTTCATTGGGAAAACCGATCCTGACTTTCAAACAAATAAAAGCAGTACAATAGAATAACTATCGGTTGGAAAACTCTTGGTTGACTGCAAGGAGGGTTCATGCTATCTTTCCTATGGAATATTTTTATTATGTTGAGAAACATATGGGAAAGACATCGGCAGACCTCGACAACTGGGTATGTCGAAGAAAAATAAAGCCGAAACAGCGACGCTTGACATGCATCGCAATTCGTTAGGAAGCAACCATGAAATTATTTGATACTCACGCTCACCTGGGCCTGATTCATGAGGACCAGATGGAACAATTGTTAGTGGTGCAGATGGCAAAGCACAAGAACGTCGAGCACATCGTAAGCATCTGCAACAGCCTCGGGGACTTTGAACAAGTCTACAACAACCTCAAGACCGCGACAGGGGTATATCATGCCGTTGGCGTTTCTCCGTCCGAAGTAACGAACCCCGGCCTTGACTGGGAACACAAGATCCTGACCGGTGCGAAGCTTGACCGAGTGGTGGCCGTCGGAGAAATCGGACTGGACTATTACCGCATGTTCGGGGACAAGAACCGTCAGATTGAACTGTTCCTTCGTCAGCTTGATATCGCAAGACGTCTGGAGCTTCCTGTAATCATCCACAACAGGGAAGCGGGCCGGGACATACTCGACATCCTCAGGGACAAGCTGCCGCCGGCCGGTGGCATCCTGCATTGCTATAGCGAAGACTGGTCTTTCGCCCGTGAAGCGTTGGACATGCCGTTGTATTTCTCCTTCGCCGGAAATATCACCTACAAGAACGTCAAGAACCTTCATGAGACGGTCATGAACCTTCCGTTGGACCGCATCCTGATCGAAAGCGAGTCCCCGTTCATGGTTCCTGCCGCGTTCAAAGGAAAGCGCAACAAACCGGCGTACCTGATTGAAACGGCGAAAGCTGTCGCCGAGCTACAGGACATCCCGCTTGAAGATGCGACGGAGGCCCTGTACCAGAATAGCCTCAGGGCGTTCCACCTTCCTGAAAACGCATGACGAATAGGTCTCAGGATCTGTATCATCCGGTACAGATCGGTTCCGTATCTATTCCAGGCAATATATTCCTCGCCCCATTGGCTGGTTATACCGATCGGACTTTCCGGTCGGTATGTCTTGGTTTCGGTGCGGACTTCACCTATTCCGAAATGGTCAGTGCTGAGGGAGTGGCAAGAGAAAGCGAGAAAACCGACCCGTTGATGCGAAGGGCTCCAGGTGAAGATCAATTCGCCATCCAGATATTCATGGGAGATGTCGATCCGGTCGAAAGGTGTCTTGAGCGTTTGCTCACCTTCTCCCCTACCGTCATAGATATCAACTGCGGGTGTCCGGTTCCCAAGGTCGTCAAGATCGGTGCGGGATCACAGCTGATGAGGGCACCGGAAAAACTGTATGAAATCGTCTCCTATATCACCGGCAATTGCAAGGTCCCTGTATCGGTGAAGTTCCGTCTCGGATGGGACCAGGATACGATCAGCTGGGAAAAAACCGCGGCGGCGGCATTGGATGGCGGTGCCTCGATGCTGACGATGCATGCGAGGACAAGGGCGCAAGGATATGCGGGAACCGCGAACTGGTCACAGCTGAGAGACCTCAAGCAATGGACGTTGAAACGTAGTCCTCAAGTACCCATACTCGGCTCGGGAGATCTGTTTTCCGCCGAGAACGCGAAGGAAATGCTCCTCAAAACAGGCATAGACGGCGTCATGTTCGCACGTGGAGCAATCGGCAACCCGTTCATATTCCGCGAAGCGAAGGCTCTGTTGCAAGGAGATCCTGTTCCGTCAGCCCCTTCTGTCGGAGAGAGAAAGAACACTATCAAAACCCATCTGGAAAAATTCGCGGAGGATATCGGAGAAGTACCCGCATGCCGGGAGATGCGCAAGCATGTATGCGCCTATCTGAAAGGTATTCCTTTCGCGGGCCCCGTCAAGCAGGCAGTAGTACAGGCATCCTCGATAGAAGCCTATGAACAGGCTTTGTCGCTCCTTCCGGATTGACCCTCCTTTTCCCTGGTCGGTTGACCTCCAACGGCCTTGCATGCTACTTTTCTTATATGTTTTCACCGCTTCAGGTGCGACATCCAGAGGTCTTTGTCCAGAATTATTACAACATGCGGCGTACATCCGGAATGAAACTTCATGTCGAAGAGTCAAAGGTGGAAAAAGGTTCCGAAACGACTTTCCTGAAGCTGACGAAAGCAAACATCATTTTTCGCGATGTCATGGGCGGATAATCAGGCTATGTGAACAGATCTTCGAAAGATTTTTTTCGTACAGCTTTCTCGAGAATGATGGTACGTAGCTGTGGTTTACCGAACAAAACATGTGAAGGAGAAGGCTTTGAGACCAAGGAGTCAACGCGAAGACAGTACAGCAAGTACGGCTTCGCGGCAGGCGACGAAGATCTGATAGGC
>CAYOWS010000020.1:20145-68737 GCA_964407735.1 uncultured Sphaerochaeta sp.
AAGGAGCCAATGCGAAGACAGTACAGCAAGTACGGCTTCGCGGCAGGCGACGAAGATCTGATAGGCTTATCCGAGTAAAACATGCGAAGGAGAAGGCTTTGAGACCAAGGAGCCAATGCGAAGACAGTACAGCAAGTACGGCTTCGCGGCAGGCGACGAAGGGATGAAAGACTTATCCGAGCAGAGGAGTTGAGATGAGAGTTCTGGTATTAGGCTCAGGCGCAAAAGACCACGCCGTAACATGGTGGTTTTCGCAAAGCAGACTGATCGACGGTCTTTTTGTGGCCCCTGGAAACGTCGGAACGGAACAGATAGCCACGAACCTGCCGGCAGTGAATCCGTCTTCCCCGGAAGAGGTCTATCAGGCATGTCTGGACAACTCCATCAATTTTGTATTCGTTGGTACGGAAGCACCTTTGTTCACAGGAGTCATCGACTATCTGAATGAACGGGGGATCGCTACGTTCGGGGCTCCGGGAAGGGCCTTGAAGCTGGAGGGAGACCGTTGCTTCGCAAGGGCCTTTACGGACCGGCACAACATACCTACCCCTGTACATCACCTTTTCTCCGATGAAGATTCTTTGGCTAATTTCCTCAAGAGGCACCCAGGCGAACGCTTCGTACTGAAGAGGAATGCTTTGGCACCTAGCCGCGTCATGGTTGATTCTTCGGATGTCGATGTGCTGATGAGTTTCGCGAAAAACATGATGCAGCAGGATTCCATCCTTGTTGAAGAACATCTTACGGGCCTGCCCGTTACGATTACTGTTTTGGTTGACAACAACGGCTACTTGGCGTTACCGATCTGCTCCGACTATATGAAGGCGGAAGAGGGTGAAGCGGGACTGCCTACCGGTGGTATGGGTTCCATCTCCCCGGTTCCTTTGTCTGCCCAGTTCAGGAAACAGATCATAGAATACATTATCAAACCGACTTTGTACGGCATGAAAGTTGAACGGATGGCATACAAGGGGGTTCTTACTTTCAGCCTGATCCTTACAGCCGATGGCCCGATGTTGGTAGATTATCACGTACGTTTCAACGATCCCGCCGCCCAGGCCATCATTCCATTGATCAAGAGCGATGTCGTAGAAATCCTGGAAGCAATGAGCAACGATACCTTGAATGAATTCAAGCTCGATGTTTCAAACTGGTCGGCCGTCGCTGTAGTCATAGCAAGCAAAGGCTATCCGGAAAAACCGCAGATCGGCAAAGAGATCAAACCGATACAAAGCGCATTGAGAGACAATATATTCCTGACGACCCCGTTGCTATTCTTCGGAGCCGTGACCCAAAACAACGACAAGATCATCACCAGTGGTGGCCGATGCATCACTGTCGTCGGCATGGGAGACAATATAGTCGAAGCGAACCAGCATGCGTACGAAGCGGTGGAACAGATTCATTTTGATGGATCTTGGTATAGAAAGGATATCGGCAACAGGTTTTTCGAGAACTAGTCGCGACTCGAATCATAGAACCGATAGGTATTTTTTCCTGCCCTTTTGGCTTCATACATTGCTTTGTCCGCCGCGACATACAGCAGATCATACGAAATCCCATCCGTAGGATAGGCGGCTATACCGATGCTCGTTGAAATATGGATGGTATGTTCAGTGTCCATGCAGAAATCCGTCGCTGCCGATAATATGTGTTCGACTTTCTCTGTGAGCATTTCCCTGTTGGACATCGGAACATAGACGAGGAATTCATCACCCCCGGTCCGGCAAGGCAATGCTCCGCAATCGGAGAAGATATCACGCAGAACCCGCCCAAACCGTCTGAGTACCGAATCCCCGATGAGATGTCCGTACTGGTCATTGAGTTTCTTGAAATCGTCCACATCGATCATCAGCATGTATCCAGACTCATCGCTTGTCAAAGCAATCTTTACAAGCTTTTCTTCAGCATCCTTGTTATACAGACCGGTGAGCTTGTCCCGACGAGCTTTCTCTATAAGTTCTTCCATCTGTCTTTTTCTATTGCTCATGTCGACCAACTTGCCGACGATCAAGACAGGTAGATTCCGATCGTCCCGTATCACCTGGTAGATACATTCACACCAGAGCTGACGCTCGTCATCAAAGGAAAATTCAAGTTCCTGGCTCTGAGTCTCGTTGATGTCAGCGACATTCCTGATTACCGCAAGTACCAGATTCTGGCTCTCCGGCGCCAATATGGAAGCCTTCTGATCCAATTTACTTACATGTGAAATATGGGGTTTGTCCATCGGAAGCATTTCACGAACATTGTCAGTGAAAACTAGTTCATCATCCTTGATGGAATATTCAAAAAGGACTGTATCGGAAAAATGAGACAGCATCGAGTATCGGGTCTGGGCCACGAACAGTTCATGCCACTGCCGCCGAAGATACCAGAATACAATACATGCGGCGACGACAACCAAAAGAATGAATTCCGTAGTAATCCATATCGTGTTCTTCATGATCCGCTGAGAATGGGAAGACAGGTCTCTTGATCTCGTGTAATTGAAAATATACCAATCATTGTATCCGAGGCTTGAAAATGACATGAAAAACAAATCCCGGCCATATGGAACCATATATCCGCCAGATCCTTGGGATGCAAAATCCGTCTGCATATCCAGTATCATGGACTGTGGAATACGGAAATCCAGATCCGAAAACAACATCTCGTTTCCCGTATCAGAAGTATTCAATGGGATGAACTCGCCGTCGCCTTTGATGATATGGCTGTTGATAGACTCGCGAAGGAATCCTCCCTGGGAGGTCTGTACAAGCAGCGGGGCCTCTAGCAAGCTTCGCAAAACACCTATGACCTTCCCGTCTTTTTCGATAGGAACGGCGACGCTGAAATAATATTTGTTATCGAGCCGCTCTGAAAAACGGACATCGGAGATGACCGGTTCATGTCGCTGCAACCGATCGATCATCTGCATATCATACATATCACCGGTTCCTGCCATGGCAAGATAGGAAGAGAAAGAGATATAAGAAATATCGTAGTTCGGTTGGAATTCGGAAAGATTATCCAGATAACGGAGCAACCATTCCGCATCAGGATCGACCCCTTGTGAATTGATCATGAGCGCCAAGGCTTCCAGAGTCGCATTGACTTCCTGAATCCTTGCCAGCACCTCATTCTTCTGGCTCTGGGTATATGCCTGTAGGTTATCAAGAATCAGGAGATTGAATTCTTCATCGAGGCTTTTTCTATAATGTGTGAAGGAGATATCTATGACGGCGCTCAATACAAAGGCAACGAAGAAAAGTACTGCCAATATTTTTTTCATCGATGTCTTTGGCATCACCATCTCTATATCACCTCCCCTTTTAGCAATTCCCTAAATGGCCCCAACTTTTGATAATATATGACAATATCCCGACGGTGCAACAGAATTCACACTCTAGGAGCATATTTTACCTGTATTTGCCTTTTTATTACCATTTATTTACCACTTCATACGTACGTACCTACTGATTTCAGGGAAAGTCCTACAATCGAGCAAAAGTACGCACCCATTGTACTCAGGGAAGTATCTTGGGACAGTGATATGGCGGGAAATAGTCTGGATAGGATCTTTATATCGAAACTTTTATTCCCAAGGTACATTGCCAGTCTGAAATCTCATCACCATAGGTCTTTGTGGGACGTGCATATGTCCTTCGTCCAATCCAGTCGATCCTGGTCCATACAGACATGTCCATCCAGTTGAACAACCGAGGAATTTCATATTCACCGGTCACACTGACAATCAAGGATTCCTTGATGATGTCGCCGAAGGGTGGAGGTCCTTGGATATTGGAGGTGTTGGTGTTCGATCCATCCGTATTATGCACCGCGAACAGATCCATCTCGCCATGTCGCAGGCCAATGACAGATAGCCCTACCTTGCCATAGCCGACCATGTGATACCGGAAGTCGGCCTGCAATACCTGGGCATCGCCTCCATATCGGTATCCGATATAGTCAAATACAGGAATGCTTCCAATCTGCGCGCTGACATAATATTTGCGGAACATCAGAAAATCGACGGTATCCCGCCGATAGAGACTCGGAGAAGTCTGCGCATATTCAACGGCTATCTCAAATGTCCCTGGCCCGAGTACCATCAGATACTCGACTCCGGCAAGAAAACCGTATGCATCGGCCTCCCAATCGCCCTCACCTACGGACTGGGCCTGATCCATGACGAACTGACCGTACAGGTTCACCCCGGGATAGACTGCGAACGAGAGTTCCGCACATACGATCGCATTTAACATATCCCTGTTGTAGAGATTATGGAAAATATAGGCGGGATTTATGAACGATAGTTCCAGGAAGTCTCCGCTGAACATCACGGCATCAGATATGACGAAGCTCATCCATCCCCAGGGGCGAAATTCGAACCGATGCGCCATCAGCATTCTTAATGACTCTGATTTCGCCTCATGCGGAGAAAGTGAGGTTTCGAAAAACAGGTTTGTCCATTCGAACTTGAAATGATCGGAAAAGACGCTCGCCCTGAAAAAATTGTGGGCGTCCACATGGTTTCCGATGAGAAAGTTTCCGGAGAGGCCGTTGCCCCACTGCAACCGGTCCTTGGACAAGGTGACGTTCCAACGTTTCCCTCCAATCGCCGCGACCGCTCTTTTTGGCCATTGAAGATCCACAGACTTTCCGTTGCCGATCAGGTTGGTATCGAAACCTCGGCTGAAGATTCCCGACCAGTCTACAAATTGTACATTTGAGTCTGGAGGTACAATGGCACCGACTCCAGTGGAAGGGACCTGCTTCAGGGCATCCGACGTCGTCATGCGACTGACCGCCAAGCGGAGGTCCATCGACAAATAAAAAAAATCGGACATACCGAAATCAAGGTATCCTTTGAGTAGTGGCATACGATCATCGGCCCCATAAAGCCAGTCCTCATCGGTAGTGAACTCGTCCCCATCTGAATGAGCATACATTTCCAGATTCACTTCGGCTCCTACCCCTAGCCCAAAGGTATCGGAGAATTGCCATCGCAGACCAGGTTCAATGATTCTTGCGACATGGTCATAGAGCTTCCGGCCATATGATGACAAGGAAGCTTCATCCACACGGTCAAAGATGATGGCTGCTTCACTCTTGCTCCAAGGATGGGCAGAGGAAGCGGGACTCAGGCCCGATAGAAGATACAATGTATTCATATCGGCATATAGAGATGAAGAAAGAGGAATCGTCTCAGGTGAATAGTCAAAAGGACTAGCGATCAAACTTTGCACCAATGCAAGGATGAAGAAACAAACTATATGAAAGTTCTTCATGGTTACCTCCTTTCCCAAGAGATGCGACAAGCAACAAAAACATTGCATGGACAGAGAACATCATCACTTTCGGCATAAATATATTCACTGTCACTATAGAATGCATGATAAGATAATGGGAAATTACAGCGGCATCTCGCCGGGGAGAAAAAAGGACTATGAAATATGAGAGAGAGAGAGAGAGAGAGAGAGAGAGAGAGAGAGAGAGAGAGAGAGAGAGAGTTTAAGGTAGGAAAATTTATTTTCCTTGCTGTATTTTGCTTTTGCTGTTGCGTACCGCTGGCCGCGGCCTTCAATGGAATAGCCATAGTATCACCATATCTCAATATTGATACTTCGCCTACAGTAAACAATATCGGCTCATGGACAAATCCAGATCCAGACTGGTGGGAGACAAGTCAAGACCGTCTGCTTCGGTACAATGAACGTCCATCTTTGCTGTCATTGGGATTTGACATGGACACAGAGCATGTCAATATCGTCGCTTTCATTGAAATACGCGAGGATGTAGGAAACTTCCTCACAAAAAATTCCTATTCGAACATCCCCTATGTCGGCAATACCATATCGGCCATCACGGACATGAATTTTCCAAGGCTTGGATATGTCGATGTACAGCTTGGAGGTTTCTACGGTTCCATAGGCCGCAGACAGATCAAATGGGGACCCGCTACGTATGATCTGGCGATTTCCGACAGCGCTCCATATCTGGACAATATCTGGCTCCAATACAAAACCGATGTTTCCTATGGTTCCTGGTGGTACAATTTCATTGCGGTCGGATTCAGCAATGTCGCTCTGAATAAGGATGAAGGCAGAACAGATCTTTCAAAAACCCTGTTTGCGCATAGACTCGGCTTTGAGAACTCATTTATACGAGTCGGTATAGGTGAGCTGAACATGGTGTACAACACCGCACCATCAATATTGGATTTCACCCCTATCGGCATCTGGCACAATCTCTACCAGGATGAACATTCCAACGTAATGCTTCATCTGTCCGTGGAAGGTCTTGCAGGACCGGTTCGCATGTTTGGAGTTTTCGCAATGGATGATATTGATCTTCCGGCGGAACCTGCGTCAAATCAAAAACCCGCGGCAATGGGATTTTCCGGCGGGGTGGAATGGCAGGTGTTTGAAGGTCCAAAACTTGAAAGCGTGAGGTTCCAGCCATCGGATTATCTTCTTGCCGAACCTACCTTCCGTAAGGATGGAGGACTGCATGTTGGCTCAGAAATATTCTATACAACCAATTACATGTATAATCGTCGAACAGGAGCATACGAGTTACATGATGAAGTCGGAAAATTTACCGTACCTATAAGAATGCAGAGCTTCGTTGGTGGCTATACCTCCAGTACCGATGCGTATTTCGTTGGTTTCCCCTACGGCCCAGGAAGTTTGTTGGCCCGGCTATACACGGACTACGAGGCTTCGAACTGGACTGTCTCTGGTTCGGTCGAATGGCTCCGCAGGGGAACCGCACGAATTGAAGATAAGTACAGTACCATTCCTAATCTTATGGAGACTTGGTTCGCTCTGAAAGCCCCCTACACCGATGTCGTGATGGTCGAGGTCGATGGAGGATGGTATCCGAAACCGTCCATCAAGGTTTCGGCGGGTCTCGCCGGGATATTCGATATCACGCATGGGAAAAACGTATTCCAGTATAGTCTGGGTGCCGCTATAGATCTGACCAGAGCATTCAGGTAGATTTCAGCGAAGCCAACTGTCAGATAGTCTGATGACCGCCATGTAACAATGGCGGTTTTTTCATACTCATGGCCCATACGGACGTGAAAAAGGGCGTTTCCACCCTTCTCCACTTCTTACGCCAAAAAAATTTTTCACTTTTTTTTCGTCATCCGCACCCCCGCAAACTCCTGTCAGACCCATCCCCGGCATGCCGATGCTGTCCGATGTCACAAGGACGCACATGTCATATCACCTACCGGTACAGACTTCCATGCAGGAACGCCCACAATCATCGTTTTTCATTGTTCAAGCAATGGACGAACTTTGTAAGAAGTAGAGAGAAGTGCCCCTCCCACTTGTCCATACATGTAAGAAGACCATGTGAGATGTTATAAGTCGCGGCGAAGTCAGACCAGCTTCTGACATTTGCTAACTCCTTATATTGCAATAATTAATGCAATTTTCTCTGTTGACTTCTTTCACCGCTTGGTATAACTTACTTATACCAAGCGGTGAGAAGCTGGTAAGGAAGGAAATCATGGCACGGAAAAACAACAACAAGGTTTACAAGATGATCGCGGTTCTCGTTCTTCTGATCGTAGCGTCATCCGCCTTCGCAGGCTCCGTGTCCGACACCACCGTCCTGAGGCTCCGCGGCTACGTCGCTCCCCAGGCTTCCTTCTCCGCCAACGTGGACGGACAGCTCTCCGTGGCAGCCAACAACGACGCCTTCCAGTTCTCAGTGCTCGACCAGAACGGCCAGGCAGTACAGATCGAGAACGGCCGCGTGGCGGCTGACGCAGGCCAGATGACCTTCAACGTCATGGCGGTCTGACAATATCGGTAACAATCCCTCGGGGGAATCATATACAGGTGGAGGGATCCACCAAACTTGCAACAAGGCCGGCTTACGCCGGCCTTCGTTTTGTCCTGAGGGACATTCATATACATCATGAGAGTAAAGACATCTATTACAGCGCCACTCGCATCCCCAAGGTGAACTGCCAATCGGAAGCTTCATCGCCATAGGACTGGCTCGATCTCGTGTAGGTCCTCCGCCCTATCCAGTCCAGCTGCGTCCAGACGGACATGTCTATCCAACTTACGAACTGAGGAATCTCGTACTTGCCCGACAGACTGACCACCAGGGATTCGGTGATCCTATCGCCTGACGGGGTCTTTCCAGCATAGTTCGGCACGCCTGTATTGTTTTTAGGAACTCCGTT
The DNA here is from genome assembly GCA_964407735.1 of uncultured Sphaerochaeta sp. Classification (GTDB taxonomy): domain Bacteria; phylum Spirochaetota; class Spirochaetia; order Sphaerochaetales; family Sphaerochaetaceae; genus Spiro-02. Next base: position 28,340 of record CAYOWS010000020.1, read on the forward strand.
GCCATCTACATGGTGTGCCATGAACATATTCATCTCACCATGCCGCATTCCCATGACGGACAAGGCCACTTCTCCGTAATTCGGCATCCTGTAGGCGATATCCCACTGGAGCACCTGAGCATCGCCGCCATACGGGAATCCGATGTAGTCGAAATTGAGGATGTAACTATGACCGAGCGTGAAATACTTACGATACATCAGGAAATCAACTTCATCCCGCCGGTAGAGGCAGGGCGTTGTATAGGCGTATTCCAACGAGGTGGACAGCACGCCGGGCCCAAGAGCATGGGCATACTCCAGGCCACCAAGAATTCCCCATGCGTCCGCCTGATCATTGTTCTCGTTGGGAGCCCTCGCCTGATCCAACGTAAACTGTCCGTAGAGATTCAGCCCTTGATACAGCATGATATCCAGTTCAGCGTGAGCGATCGCATTGAACATGGACCGATTGTTCAGATTATGAAAGATGAAAGCGGGATTGAGGAACCGGAAATCGGCGGTAGGAGCTTGATACATGATATTCTCAGAGATCGAGAAGGTCAGCCAATCCCAAGGACGGAATTCAAGGCGGTGAGCCATGAGCATGCGTATTTCCGGTGTTGGGTCCTCTCCCCTGACAGGATTCGTGTCGAAAAACAGATTCAGCCAGTCATACTTGAAATGGTCCGTAAATGCCGAGAACCTGAAGTAGTCATGGAAGTCGACATGGTCATCTACGATAAAATTACCGATATGTGAATTCCCCCCAGTCCACCCGGTCACGGGCCAAGGAGACATTCCAAAACCTCCCGCCAAGAGAGAAAACCGCACGTTTCGGCCATTCAAAATCGAAATCGGCAGATTTGGGAGGGATGTTCCAAGCAAAATCCTTGCTGTATACAGCTGAATGGGTGACATAGTTTGTTTTATCTGGAGCGATGGTTGCCGGAACTATGGCACCAACGCCAATCCAGCCCGGTACAGGCAACGGCAAGTCTTCTAAATGCACAACGGTATCGGCAGGATTTGTCCGTCCCACTCCGTATTGCATGTCTACATACGTGTAGAAGAAATCCATCACGCCAAAATCCAACCATGCTTTGAGGAACGGTTGCCGTTCTTCAAACCCATAGATCCAATCAGTGTCCTTGTCGAATTGCAGTCCATTGGAATGGGCGTACATTTCTATGTTCGTCTGAAAGCCAAGCCCCATGCCGAAACCGTCAGAGAATTGCCAGCGGAGACCTGGTTCAATCTCCTTCGCGATCTTGTCGTACAAAGTTTTGGAAACACCCCTCAACGCATAGATATCCACCCGCTCCAGGATATTCCCGGCTTCCCCTTTAGACCATGGTCGAGCGTTGGAAGGTGTTCCAATCCCCATGATGGCATACAGATCGTCCATATCCTGATAGACCGAAGATGAAAGAGGTATCATTTCCGAATAAGGACCTGTCGCGAACAAGAGGCCAATGAAAACCAGACCAACAAATACTGTTACAAGCAATTTTCTTTTCATGTGATACCTCATGAAGCACATGCCCTCCCCGTTTCAGGAAGGGCCGGAATACAATGCGAATTATAGGGAATAAGACAAACCGACAGTCAACTGCATGTCGAACTGAGCAGGAGCGTCTTTGATATTTCCAGGATTCCAGACATTGATGAAGTCCAGCTGGCCGAAAACATTGAACCCAGGAAGGATGGTATATCCACCGTTCACGCCAGCGACCAAGGTATGGGACACGGCGTTGCGATCACGAGCATTGGCATCCTTGAAATTCTGAGGATAGTGGGTGTCTGTAGGGGTGGATTGGTTTGGATATGGAGCAGTTCCAGCAGTATCTCCATCATCAGATTCATTGCTTACCCTAGCCCACCTCGTCCATTTGTCGTGAGTACCGTGAGCCATGTAGAAAATATTTCCTTCGATATACCACTTATCAAAAACTTTAAACCCACCGTTCAGATTGGCTACTATAGCATCTCCACCATACTTATATCCAAGAAAGGTTTCGTCATATTGAACAGAAGGACTGCTGGTATTAGAATAATTGCGGGTTGCAACTACCCAATTGAGGCCATATTCCATACCCTGTTCACTACCAGAGCCAGAAGTACCATACCTCAAATACAAATAAGGATCGGTCATAGCCCATTCCGCTGAACCATACAACATCCCGTCGCCAACACCACCGGCACTCTTTACACCAAGCATATATCCGAAAGCATTGGGGAATGCACTTGGAGAACTTCCGGGCACCGGTTCACCAGGAAGCGCTAACTCATCCACAACAAATTGCCCGTAGATATTCAGATGCTTGATCGGTGTATAGTCCAGTTCAATCGACAAAATAGAATTAGCATTGCTACGGATATAATAGTCATGGAATATCATACATGGGTTGAGAATCTGTAAATCCAAGTAATTATCAGCGGATTGATACATGACAGCTTCTGTCAAAGCAAAATTAACCTTGTCCTTGAACATCCGCCATTCCAATCGGTGAGACATGAACATATTGATTCCACTCAGAATGCCTTCTTGATCAGTTTTGCTATAATTTTTTGGATATGGAAAAAAAGAGGTCACAAAGGTATATTTGAAAGAATCAAAATATGTAGTAAACCGAGCCATGTTATGATACATCAGGTTATCACCCACAACGAAATTACCTGAAACCCCGGGTCCCCAGCTCATGCGATCTCGACCAACTTGCAGACTCCAATGGTTGCCACCTGCGGAGGCAAAAGCACGATACGGCATATTGAAGTTCAAATCATCCACCACAAATTTGGGAAGATTCTGGAGCATGATAATATTGGTATTGAATTTGGTAGAACCAAAAGCATTCTTCGTATGGATGGCATTACCGACAGAGAACTCCGCATACCCATAGAAACTGTTTACCGGCCAGGTCTCGAAGGAGACTTTCAACATTGGCTTCTGCTTGAGCAGTCCATATCCCCAGTTCTCTCGTTCCTGGAACATTTCATCAGTATTGATGTGGGTATAGGTTTCAAGATTGGCCTCAAAACCCCATTTCATGCCGATACCCTGCGAAGGCTGCCATGGCACGACATCAAGTTCGCCCTTCACATAGTCATAGGTGGCCTTCGCCCCTTCGGACAACGCTTCCCGGTCTATCTTAGCGAGCATGCGGTCGAGTTCATCCGCGCTCCAAGGACCAGTTGTTGATGGAAGCGCATGACCTTGCGCAATATATAGATAGGTTATCGCTTGATAGAGATCAGAATCTACTGGATAAATCTTCTGCCTGTTAGAATATCCCTCCGAAACGCCAAAAACAGCAGATGATATGAACAAGCACACAAACAAGACAACAAACAACCTGAATGTACAACGATGTTTCATAGCCACCTCTCTTTTATCATGTTTTATACAAGAACCCTATCATGGATTCATGATTCCTGCATCAATAATTAGCCCTGAGCCTGAGTTGAGCCATAGAGAGGAGGGGGAGAAGGAAAAGGATTGCTTATATGCGGAAGGTAAGCCCCAACACCATTTGGAAATCAAACGATGGACCGGCCTCAGGAGCATGGTTTCTATGCCATTGCGTCAGGCAACTGAAACTACCACGGAAAGAGAGACGGCGGCTCATGACCAACTCGAAAGAAGGTTCAACCCGCAAAGTGACCTCAACAGGACCATGGAGCAGACCTCCATAATCAGAACCATTTACTTCAATAGAGGTAGAAGGGGCGTTCTGGGGAGGATTGTTCTCATCCAAATATCTCGACCAGGGCGTATCTATACCGACAAGCCCCTTGAAACGGACCTGCGCAAGCAAGGAAGCCGTGAATCGTCCTGGAGCCGTGTACCCGAAACGAAGATTGCCAACGACGACATCTCCGCCGTATTCATAACCAAGATAGTACTTATGGTATTTCACACCGCTGCCCTCTATCTGGCCGGCGGTATTGTTCGATTCCCTATATGCTACGATGTACTCTACATCGCCATCCCGTTTATAGAGATACGGATCAGCATACACGGCCTCCAAAGAGCCGAAGAAAACGCCCCTTTTGTACGGGAACGTAAGTTTTATCCCAAGCATACCACCCATGGCGTTCGGGTTGGAATCAGGTCCCGTCGTCGGTTCGGAACCGATCGCAAGATCATCCAGGATAAACTGTCCATACACATTGACACCAGGGAAAGGTGTGAAATCGACTTCGAAACCAAGCAATGAATTGGCATTGCCCCGGATGTACATGTTGTGAAAAAGCATCAGCGGATTCAACACCTGTATGTCGAAATATCCATCGAGCGTCTGGTACATGATGGTTTCGGACAAGGCGAACACCAGCCTGTCCTGGAACATCCTGAACTCAAACCGATGCCCCATGAACATGCTCAGACCCCGCATCTGGTAGTTGGGATCATTGAGTTTCTCATCAATGAAATCCTGTTCTGACTGACCATCATCCGGACGATAGTTCACAGGATGGGGGAAGAACGATGCGACGAACGTATATTTGAACCCCCTGTGGTAAGTAGTCAGTTTCAGGAATTGATGCATGGGAAGATGATCGCCAAGGATCAGGTTCCCGGACTCACCAACCCCCCAGGACAACCGATCGCGACCTATCTGGAGGTTCCAATGGGAACCGCCCGCTGAAAGGAACGCACGATACGGCATGTTCATGCTCAATTCACCAAGCTTGGCTACACCCAGCATCGGAATGTTGGAACGGAACATTGGTGTGTACAGCAACTCTCCCGCGGTCGAACTGTAAATAGGAGAATCCGTATGATGGTACCTGGTCAATCCCAGCGACAGTTCGACGAAACCATAGAAATGGTTCGCCGTCCATCCTTCAAACTGGAATGCCAAGGGAGCCGTACGTTCGGTAAAACCGTAGTTCCAGTCAGGCTCCGTATTGAACCGGGTATTCGTATGGAAATAGAGTTCGGGAGCGACTACGAGCGTCGGGGAAAAGCCAAAGGCGTCCGTAGAGGTGAATCGCGGATATTCATACAGGATATTGGCGACATAGTCATACAGTTCCCGCTGACCTTCATCCAGAACATCATATGGAATCGTCGACAACATTCCCAGAAGCTCGTCGGAACTCCAAGGACCGGACGACGAAGGCTGAGCCCGTCCTGTACTGATATACAGCAATACAAGGTTCTCGTATACAGGGGAATCAACAGGATATATCTTCTGCTCATTCGAATATGGGATGGATGCGAACAACGGACACAGCGAGGCAAAGCATAATAGGTATGTTATCAGTTTCCGTTTCAGTTTCATCAATCCCTCTCCCGAACCTTTGTCCTTGTAAGATACTAATAATTACTACAAACGGCGAATGTCTATATTTGTTACAAAAATAATAGTATGTACACAAACTGTCCAAAGACTTCCCTTTCTCCACAAAAAAAGCCTGAAGCCACGATACGATATCGACAACTTCAGGCTTATTCATAAAATAGAAGGCTACTGTGCTAGAACTCTCCGAGAAGCGCTGCATCCTCGCTGGTGACCACAGGCTCAGCTACAGGAGCCACGGCGGCCACAGGAGGCTCGTAGTGGGTCAGCCAGACTGATTTATCCGCACCCCCGACCAACGCGGGGATCGATATCAGCATCATGTCCTCACCGAGAGGAACCGAGAACTTCCAAGTCTTCTCTATCTCCTCGTAATAATCATCGGTGTACCATACGGTGATCTTATGGCTCTGTTTCGTCACTACAGCCATATCACGGTCGCGGGCGGCCAGCTCAAGCCGTTCGCCTTTATCTACCCGCACCTCAACGATGGAGAATGCCTTATAGGTCTGACCATCGACTTCAAGCGTCTTGTTGTCGAGCAGAATCGTATGCTGCTTGCCGATCCAGAACATCAGGACGGCGATCAGAAGCACTACGACGATCGCGGCGATACGAATCCAGAATCTTCTATCAAACTGAAGTTTCTTCATGTTCAAGCCTCCTCTGTCTGCTGGGCGGCAAGTTCGCGACCGGCTCTCGCCTTGTCCCTGCGCTTGCGGACCTCATACAGTACCAGCGACATCGTAATGACGCCGTAGGAGACGAACACTCGGAAATACTCTCCCAACTGAGCCTGTCCGATCAGATTCTTGCCGGCCATGGGAGAGACAATGAACATCAGGTGGAACAAGGTGACTCCGAGGAACACGTTCCCGATACCGGCTTTGCTGACGGATGCGCCACCGACCAGCAGAGCTGCGACGGAGAACATGCCGATCTGGGAATGTGAATTATAGGTATTGAGTGTACCGATATTGGAAAGGTAGATGATCATGCCATAACCGGCGAGGACCGTGGACATCACGATCGACACGATACGGGTATGCTCGACCTTGATACCAGCGTCACGCGCGACTTCCATATCCTGCCCGACGGCAAGCATGTCCTGGCCGAGTTTCGTCCTGCGGAACCAGATCACGAAAACGCAGAGCAAAGCGATGACGAAGAACGTAGCCAACGGGAGTGAAACACCGAAGATCTTCAACGACAACAGATTGTCCAGACTTTTACGGATACCTATCAGGTTTACCGTATTTCGGATGCCGTAGCCACGGGGCAATACAAGCGAGGAACTACGGATGGGCAAGAGCTTCGTACCCATGATATAGAGCACGACCAACTGATACACGCCGTTCATGAAGAAAGCGATGATGTAGCTGGTGACCATCTCACGGCCCTTGGCCATATTGAGGATCTTCCCACACCCCCAGCCAAGCAATATGGATAGCGGAGTGGAGATGATCATAGCCAATACCATACCCGGAATACCGACGATACCCCAGTCGGAAATCAGGATCAGACCGACCTGACCTGCCATCGCCCCGAGGGTCATGCCGAAGTTCAATCCCATGCCCGCCATGATAGGAATCAACAGGGCGATGATCAGGAACGCGTTACGGGAGATACGGATCACTACCTCCTGGGCGAGATACGAAGCGGAATATCCCGACAGGGGGATACCGAACGCACAAATGAACAAAAACAGTACGGGAACAGTATTGTTCTCCAGGAAGCGGAGCAACTTCTGCCAATTTGTTTCCTTCAGCGGACTCATCTGGTTGCCTCCGATTTTCTGGTCAAGGCATACAGGATCATACCGTTGGAAACGATGATCCTGATAACCTCGGACATGTCGGTGTGAATGGCGGAATTCATTACCGACGGAGTCATGGTCACGATTCCCTGGAACAGGAACGTGCCGATGATGACATTCGTTATCGAAGCCTTGTTCACCGAAGCGCCGCCGATCAAGATCGCCGATACGGCGGGCATCGCCATGTAGAACGGCCCCATGTACAACTGGATGAAACCGAAACTTTGCTGATACACGAGAATACCTACCGCACCAAGCCATGTCGACATGATGACGCTGAGGATTCTCGTCCGGTCCACATTGATACCGCTCGCGCGGGCGAACACTGGATTCGATCCGACGGCGGTCATGGCGGTTCCGGTCTTGGTGTGGAGGAACGCCCACATCAGGAACGCAAGCAACGCGAAGAACAGGATCATACCGGTAGGAATGACCAGATGCGTACCTATCTTGATCTGTAGGAAATCGTTCAGAACATGGTAGTAATACCCTTCAGTGGAGATTGTGGTGCGCAGGCCGCTTCCAGTATAGCCCCAGACCATCGTCGGGTTTGAATATGGAAGCAGGAGCCACATGATGCACATGAACGATACTACGGAAAAGCCAACATAGGTGGCGATCATCATCTCCCCGCCCTTGACCTTGTTCAGCAGCGCACCATAGGCCCAACCGAACAATACGGCGAACGGAGTGGCAAGCACAATCGCCATGATGAAAGAAAAGCTTCCGGTGAAATTACACTGCAACGACAGCGTCCCGCCCAGCAACCCGGCTATGATGCCGACCGGCAAGCCGAAGTTGAGGCCGCATCCGGAATGGATCATGGGGACCATCGCCAGAACCATGACGCTGTTCATTCCAAAACGAATCAGTGTATCGCTCAACGAGGTACTTACTTTTACTCCAACGATCGGCGCGACGATAAACAACAGCAACAGGAATAACCCGATGATGATTCTCGGCCACCCGAAGGAATGGATGAAATCTATTAGTTTCTGTTTCATACGTCCGCTCCTGTCTGACTATCCTGAGCTTGCTGTCTGGTCGCCCCAAGCATCAGCAGACCGAAATCGGCGGAATCGGTCTCCGCCGGCAAGATGCCGCTTATCTTTCCATCGGAAACGATAGCAATCCTATCACAGATGGAGCGTAGTTCTTCAAGCTCAGAAGAGATCATTACGATGGTGGTTCCAGCCTGCTCATTGTATTCGCGCAAAGCTTGCAGAACCAGCCCCTTCGCCCCGATGTCGATACCACGTGTCGGTTCGGAAACGAAAAGCAATTTGGGTGCCACCGCGAAGGCTTTTGCCAAACAGATCTTCTGTTGGTTTCCACCGGACAGCTCCTTGGCTTTCTGGCGGGTACTGGTACAGCGGATCTCCAACTGGTCGATGTATTTCTTGGTAGCATCCTCAATCGAAGCCTGATCCCGCCATTTCACCAGTCCGCCAAGGAACTTCTTCAGGAACTTGTCCTGCACCTGCATCGCCGTGAACGTGATGTTCCATTCCAACGATTCATCCAGCAGCAAGCCAACGCCTCGACGATCCTCTGAAACGAAGGCCAGCCCTGAATCAAGGAAGTTGCGGGGATTGTTCAATGCTATTTCCTTACCTTCGAACACCACATGTCCACCGGCAGGGAACAACCCCATGGCTCCATTGGGAATCCCGAGCTTCCCCTGCCCAGCAAGACCTCCGATACCGAGGATCTCTCCCCTACGGACGTCGAGGGTGACGTCCCGGACAGTCTCACCGGGCATGTCGACCCAGAGATTTTGCAAAGAAAAGATGATATCGTCATCCTTTCCAGCGAAATGCCTGCGGTTGGCGGAAGTGGAGACCTCCCGACCGACCATCCATTTGGCGATTTGATGGGTATTGGCGTCCTTTGCGGGAACGTCCTTGATGATCTTGCCGTCACGCATGACCAACAACGTATCGCAGACATCGACGATCTCTTGCAGCCTGTGGCTGATGAAGATCACCGCGATACCGGCCCTGGAGAGTCGACGCATGGCTTCAAGCAACGATTCCGCCTCCTGCTCGGTCAATACAGCGGTGGGTTCATCCAATACCAGCAGGCGAATGGAGGATTTACTCAATTCACGGGCGATCTCAGTGAACTGCTTGTGTCCGACAGGCATTTCGCTGACCTGCATATCGGCATCGAGCGCTACTCCAAGTTTCTCAATCGCGGAAATAGCCTGTTCATGTATCGCTTTCCTGTCCAAGGTATTCAAACGGTCACCAAACAGCTCGGAAAGTACATTCTTCTTCACAGGTTCCCTGTTGAGCACGATATTCTCGGCGGCTGAAAAGTCAGGCAGAAGAGAAAACTCCTGGTGCACCATGCCGATCCCCATGGCCAACGCATCGAATGGCGTCAGGAAATGGACTTCCTCACCATCTATGAACACCTGCCCACCATATCCTCCAGTCTCATGGATCACATCCATCCCGAAGAGTATCTTCATCAGGGTACTTTTTCCTGCGCCGTTCTCCCCTACCAAACCAAGGATCTCTCCTGGATGCAGGGTGAAGTTGACATCGGTCAGCACCTGATTGCCAAAGAAGTCCTTGCTGATGTTTCGCATCTCCAACAAGGGGACATCACTCTGTTTCATATGTCTTGTTATTCCTTTTTCTCATGGTTCCGAGCCTTCCATACCAACATACGGCAAACACAAGGCGTATGGGGTCGGAACGGAACGCTCGGCATCATCAGCGACTTTCAAACAACAACATGGGGAGAGAAAATTTCTCCCCCCATGCAAAATTTGCAATGCAACTATGAAACTACTTGATCAGGAAGTACTTTTCAGGAACTTCAATCTCAGGAGTGCCCATGAAGCCCTTGCCCATGATGTAGGTGTCCTGATAGATCAGAACGTGGTTCTTGGCGCGGACACCAGTGGTGACATCGCTGTAGAAAGAACCGTTCCACTTGGCACCAGGAGTGTACTTGCCATAGGCTTTCATCAGGTCGGAAAGCTTCAGCAGTTCGCTTTCACCGTTGAGGACGTTGATAGCATGCTGGCCGAGACCGGCGGTGGTGGTGTAGCCATAGGAGAAGGCCCAGGTTCCGAAACGACCGGCACCACCCTTGGCATCGATAGCGGATTCAACTTTCTTGAGGATGGCGGGGAAGTCACCAGCTTCTGCGGAAAGGTCGATGCCCAAAGCACCGGGATAGCCCATCAGCGGAGAAGGCAGGTCGGCTTCGATGAAGTAGCCACCATAAGTGAGCAGCTGCTTGAGCAGAGGCTCGGTGTGGGCGTCGTTGGTACAGAAGAACGCGGCGTTCTGGCCGTACTGTTCGATCCAAGCGGGAAGTTTCTCAAGGATGTACTGCTGGGCACCGGCGACACCGACGTCACTGGTCGGGTCAGGAGCGGTCTCAAGCACGAACTTCATGCCGAGTTCTTCACAGGTGGCCTTCATGATCGCGGCGCGGCGGCTCATGGTCTCATAGCTCATGTGGCGGGGGAAGGATACGTGTACGAACGTATCACAGCCGAGTTCATGCGCAGTGTTGATGATCAGGTAACCACGGGCGACGAAGTCATTGTTGACGGCCAGATCCGCGGCGGTCTGGATTACGCCGGGATCTTCATGGGCTTCACCAGCGATACAGAGTACGTCAGGTCTTCTTTCCTTGATTCGGCGGAAAGCCTCGGTGGTACCGGGGACGGCCTGGTTGACAATGACAGCCTTCATGAGGGGATCGTCTGCAAGACCGGAGATGACAGAGATGGTGGTTTCGGCTTCATCCATGAAGTTATCAGGATAGGTAACATGCTGGATGATACCGCCGTTAGCCACGGAACCGTATTCTTCGATCAGGCGCTCAGCACCGCGAAGGTCGTCTTCGGACTGGGATACGGTACCGGTTACGATACCGACATGGAAAGCCTGCTTGGCGCCGTCGGCGGCCGGAGCGGATTCCTTGCCACCGGCTGCGAACACAACGCCGCAAACCAGTAGCAGAGCAAGCAACAGAGTCAGAGTTTTTTTCATTGAAACACCTCTCTCCTAGTTAGTGATGGTTTTGCTTATCATACGCAATTCAGTGTCAGTTTGCAAGAAAACAATGCAAAATACTACATAAATATGCATTCACCATACATCACAGACATTTTCGAAAGGCAAAGAAAAAGCATCATTTTCTTATGTTTCTCGCACGAAACCTATCGAAAAAGATGCTGGATATAAAATTTCGGACGAAAAACTATTTTACAGGCTTTCCCGCCTGCTGTCGTCTTACTTCATATAAAACGATACCAGTAGCTACGGAAACGTTCAAAGAATCGATATGTCCGGTCATCGGAATCGAAATGACATGGTCACAGTTTTCCCGTACCAACCGACTGATTCCATCGCCTTCACTCCCCATGACGATGGCTGTTCTCATCGGGAATTTGGTATTATAGATCACCTGTCCATTCATATCGGCGCCATAGATCCAGAAGCCATGCTCCTTGAGGATTTCGATCTCCCGTGACAGATTGGTCACCACGGCCATCGGCACATATTGGGCGGCGCCGCTGGAGACTTTTGTCACGGTCTCATTGGCCTGGACGCTCCGTCGTTCAGGAATGATTACCAGACCTACAGAGAACTGGTCGCAGCTGCGGAGGATCGCCCCCAGGTTATGGGGATCCGTGATACCGTCGAGAACAAGGACCACCGCGTCCTGGTCATCCGCCAGAGCCTTGCAGAATTCCTTGACACCCACCGTCTGGATACGGCTGCCACCTTTTCTAGCACCGCCTAGGTCGAGTACGGCACCCCGATGATCAGCACCAGGAACCATACGGTCCATCTCAACCATGGCGATCTTCTTGACCGCCACTTTGCCGGTCACACGGGCCAACTGCTCAAGCCGAGTGTTCTTGTCGCCGGAATTACGGCAGATATACAAAGTGGAACCGGCGGGAGCCAGCTTCAAAGCCTCTTCTATAGCATGAAATCCTAATACTTTCTCACCCATTTTCTTCCTCACTTCACAGCCATGGCTTCTCGCATGCGGACCGTGGCTATCCTCTTGTCTGGATAGACCTTGCCACCCTAGCCGATGCGGCTGAGACTGTCAAGTTGCCAAACGATCCTCTGAGCACCGGAAGCTTGATCTCCTGTGATGAATTCAATCCTGATGGTTGAGGTATAGCTCCCCGCGAAAAGGTCGTCTACCGCACCGGGGAATGCCGGGGAATGCCGGGGAATGCCGGGGAATGCCGGGGGACGTACTGGGGACGTACTGGAGACGTAACAAAAAAGGCTCACCCCTTCGGGCAAGCCTCATATAGTACAGCCATAGGGCTGTGGCTGTCAGTCTTCGAACGTCACCGGTTCAGGGGCGTTGTTCTCACCGAGCGCTTCGGCCAAATCTTTCATCAACTGTTTCGCCTTGGAGTTGAGACGCTTGGGAACATCGACCTGCAGCTTGATATACATGTCGCCGCGCTGGTCTAGGGAACCTCTCAGACGGGGTACTCCCCTGCCCCGCAGGCGGAGCATCTTGCCGTTCTGCACGCCGGAGGGGACGGAAACCTTCACCCGCTGGCCGTCGATCGTGGGAACCTCGATGTCGGCGCCCAAAGCGGCCTGCGTGACCGATATCGGAATCTGACAGTACAGGTCCTGTCCGTCACGGACGAAGAACTTGTGCCTGCGGACGTTCACATAGACGTATAGATCACCAGCTGGACCGCCGTTGGCGCCAGCGTCACCCATTCCGCTCAGAACGACACGGCTTCCGTTGTCGACACCCGCTGGGATCGTGACCTTGATCTTCTGCTGCTTGCGCTTGACCCCTGTTCCATGACAATCCGGACAGGGATTCTCGATCACATATCCGGAGCCATTGCAGGAGGGGCAGGTACTCGCTATAGCGAAGAACCCGCTGTTGCGACGGACCTGACCGGTACCGTTGCAGGTCGGACAGACCTTCTTCCCAGATCCTGCTTTCGCACCGGACCCCCCGCAGGTTTCACAGGCGATCTGGTGAGCATAGGATATCTCGACCTTGGTTCCGAACACTGCCTCCGCGAAGTCGATCTCCACATCATAACGTAGGCTTGCGCCAGCTTCAGGACCGGATGGCCCACGGCCGGCGGTTCTTCCGCCACCACCGCCACCGCCACCGAAGAATGACTCGAAGATATCACTGAAACCGCCACCGAAAATGTCTCCGAAATCGCGATATACATTGGAATAATCGTGAGCACCACCATTCATCCCGTCGATACCGGCGAATCCGAACTGGTCATAGGTCTGCCGTTTCTTTTCGTCACTCAGCACCTCGTACGCTTCGGTAGCCTCCTTGAACCGTTCCTCGGCGGCTTTGTCCCCGGGGTTTCGGTCAGGGTGGTTCGCGACGGCCAGCTTCCTGTACGCTTTCTTGATTTCATCTTGCGAGGCCCCTTTCGCGACCCCTAATACTTCATAATAATCCCGTTTCGCCACAATGCGACTTCCTTCGATGAGTAGGTACCCGCTGATACACAAAACATCATGTCGGCCGAAACCGACATGATGCGCAGGTGCGGATTACCCACAGAATACTCTTTTTGGAACTACTAGTCTACGACTTCGTAGTCGGCGTCTTCCACGCCGCCATTGCCCTTCTTCCCGTTGTTGTCGTCCGGGTTGGACGCACCATCGGCGGAAGCATCGGCTCCAGGAGCACCCTGCTGAGCAGCCGCGGACTTATAGACTTCCTCGGCAAGCTTGTAAGCGGCCTGCTGGAGAGCCTCGGTCTTGGACTTGATCTCTTCGCTGGAAGCGGAAGAGTTGTTCATGACACCCTTGAGCTCTTCCATAGCGCTCTCGATCTTGCCCTTGTCTTCGGCGGAAATCTTGTCACCATAATCCTTGAGGGACTTCTCGGTGGAGTACAACAGACCGTCTGCCTCGTTGCGGGCGTCGATCTTCTCACGTTCGAGCTTGTCCTCGGCGGCATGGGCCTCGGCGTCCTTGACCATCTTGTCGATCTCGGACTCGGAGAGCCCGGAGGAGGATTCGATGCGGATCTTCTGCTCCTTGCCGGTGCCAAGATCCTTCGCCGATACATGGACGATACCGTTGGCGTCGATGTCGAAGGTAACCTCGATCTGAGGAACCCCTCTCGGCGCGGCGGGGATACCGACCAGATCGAACTTTCCGAGAGTCCTGTTCTGGGAGGCCATCTCACGTTCGCCCTGGAGGACATGGATGCTTACAGCGGTCTGTCCGTCAGCGGCGGTGGAGAATATCTGGCTCTTGCGAGTAGGAATCGTGGTGTTGCGCTCGATGAGCTTGGTGTTCACACCGCCGAGAGTCTCGATACCGAGAGAAAGCGGAGTGACATCCAACAACAGGACGTCCTTGACGTCACCACCGAGGATACCACCCTGGATGGCGGCGCCCATGGCGACGACTTCGTCCGGGTTCACGCCCTTGTGGGGTTCCTTCTGGAACAACTCCTTTACAGCGGCCTGAACGGCGGGAACACGGGTGGAACCACCGACCAGGATCACTTCGTCGATATCGGCGGCGGTGAGGCCGGCGTCACGCAGGGCGTTCTTGCAAGGAGTCTTGGTCCTTTCGATCAGATCGGCGACCATCTGCTCGAAGCGAGCGCGGGTCAGTGTCATCTGCAAGTGTTTCGGGCCGGTCGCGTCAGCGGTGATGAACGGCAGGTTGATATCGGCGGATGTCGCGTTGGACAGCTCGATCTTCGCCTTCTCCGCAGCTTCCTTCAGGCGCTGTAGAGCCATCTTGTCCTGAGTCAGATCAATGCCGGTGGACTTCTTGAAGTCATCGACCATCCATTCGATGATGCGCTGGTCGAAGTTGTCACCGCCGAGGTGGGTATCACCGTTGGTGGACTTTACTTCGAACACACCGTCTCCCAGTTCAAGGATGGAGATATCGAACGTACCGCCACCCAAGTCGTAGACGGCGATTTTCTCTTCCCTGCTGGAATCCTTGCCGAATCCGTAGGCCAACGCAGCCGCGGTCGGTTCGTTGACGATACGCTTCACTTCCAGACCGGCGATCTTGCCGGCGTCCTTGGTGGCCTGACGCTGGGCGTCGTTGAAGTATGCCGGAACCGTGATGACCGCTTCGTTGACGGGCTCTCCAAGATAGTCTTCGGCGGTTTTCTTCATCTTCTGAAGAATGAGGGCGGAAATCTCCTGCGGAGAGTAATCCTTGCCGCGGATATCGATCTTGATCTCATCGCTCGGTCCTGCGACGACCTTGTATGGGATCATCGAGAGTTCAGAGGGAACTTCGTGATATTTGCGCCCCATAAAGCGCTTGATGGAAAATACTGTGTTCTCAGCATTCGTTACGATCTGGTTCTTCGCAGGCTGCCCCACCAAGCGATCACCCTTGGCGGTGAATCCAACGACGGACGGAGTAGTCCGCTGTCCTTCGGAATTTGCGATGACTATCGGCTCGTTACCTTCCATAACGGCGACACAAGAGTTTGTCGTACCTAAGTCAATACCAATAATTCTTCCCATTTTATTATTCTCCTCACAGAGTTAAATTCAAATTTCAACTGGAAGACCCGGCGGCACCCGCCGTTCATATACCTTCCAGCACATAATGTACTTATAAAAAAACGTCGTGGCTACTTTTTTTCGCCGGCTCAACCTTCCACGGGTTTCCCTACCCGCACTTTGGACGGTCGAATGACACGGTCGTGAAATTTGTAGCCCTTCGCAAAATCATCGAGAACCGTCTCGACTTCACAGGAGGGATCCTCCACCATCATGCAGGCCTCATGCTCGGCGGGATCGAACTCCTTGCCGACGGCCTCGATCTGGTGCAGTCCCCAGTTTCGTTCCAGCATTCCGAACAGCTGCTTGCGAACCATGACGATACCATCGAACATGGTCTGGAAATCCTTTGTGGACTCCGCAGCGGCGATAGCCCTGTCAAAGTCATCCAGCGGCTGAAGCAGATCGGTGATCAGCTTGGCGTTGGCGTACTGGACGGCGTCATCCTTGTCACGAATCAAACGCTTTCGGAAATTCTCCACATCGGCCTGCTTGCGAAGCATCTGATCCTTCATGGAAGCGACCTCGGCTTCCAACTCTCCGACTTTTGTATTGAGTGCCACGATCTCAGCCTCTTTCGGGTCGAGTTCCGCGGCGGATTCCTCTACGACTGATTCATCGGCGAAAGCAGGTGCTTGTTTTTTCAGCTCTTCCTGATTTTCGTTCTGCGCAGTCTCTTGTTGTTTCTTGCTCATGTACTACCAATTCCTCAAACATTTGTTTTTCATGACACCATAAAATACGATGTATCCACTCGAACACAGATAAACGACCACGGTATATCCCTATGGTCGTCGAACACCTTATCCATTGAGTCGAGAGATATGCCCACCCCTGGGCACAAAACTAACATACTCATAGCTTACCGCAACGTCAAGTATTTTGCATCGTCTCACGGAAAAAATGCATCAAGTTCTGGGAATGACCTATATGAACAGCAAGTATTTTCTTTTCAGAGAAAGGAAAACCACCGTATACCATACATGCCCACATACTGACAGATCACTATAGGAAAGAAAACGGAAAGACAGATCCCGGTATCACCGACAGCGATATCGAATAAAAAAGGCTATCGCAGACGGAATCAAGCCCATCCACGACAGCCATATCACCATACCATGCGAAAAAAACTACAGATCATCGTCCAGGTTGATCTCTTCCTCTTCCCCTACGGGGATGAATTCAACATGCTTGCGGCGTTCCTCAGGATCTTCAAGGGCCTGGTAGTCGCCATCCGATTCAGGAAGGACTTCCGGATCATCCACATCCAGGTTGTCGGCACCAAGCAGGTCTTCCACCTGAGTAGAGAAGTCCTCTATCGGTTCATCGGATTCCTCAATCTCATCGAAACCAGGTTCCGCAAGGTCGTCATCAAGATCATCGAGATCTTCCAGCCCAAGGTCTTCCAGATCCTCTATCAGATCAAGGTCCTCGTCCTCCAAGTCGGCGAACGGAGAGTCTTCGGGCTCCTCGGAAGCCTCGAATTCTTCGTCCAAGATATCAAGAGAATGGACCTGTCCAGCTTCCTCTTCGGTTCTACCCGCCTCTTCGATTCCAGCTTCTTCGTCAACTATCGTATCTTCATCAAGCCCAGCCTCTTCGTCGACGAGAGTTTCTTCTTCAACTATCAGTTCTTCATCGACCACAGGCTCTTCGTCAAGCTCAAAAACCTCGTCTATTTCCGGTGGCGCATCGTCAACGAACTCTTCGTCACGCGCAAGGGATTCCTGATCAGCGGTTACAGAGATCTTGTCATGGAGGACATCGGCCTCTTCAAGCAACCGGTCGCATTCCGCCTGACGCTCTCCAAGCAAACGCTCCTGCTCTTGAAGTTCCCGGGAGAGGCGATTCTGTTCAACCTTCTGTTCCTCGGCCTGTCGTTCAGCGTTCTCGATGGCAGCGGCCGCTTCAGCGCGACGTTTCTCGGCGAGACGGGCCGTCTCTTCGGCCTCTTCAGCCGTCTCCCGTGCCTTCAACGCCTCAGCCTGTGCGGACAATTGATCTTCTCTCGCCCGCTGGGCGTCACTGGACGCGACGGCGAGCGCGGCGCTGGCGGCCTCGATCTGGGCGGTCAGTTCCTGTCTTTCGATATCGAGCCGTTCAACCGTCTCCTTTGCTTGGGACTGACGTTCCTCCAACCGTTGGAGGGTCTCTTCCGACACCTGGATTCGTTCCAGATGCCCCTGTACATCCGTCAGGACGGACTGCAAGGAGGTCGCTCCGGCGTCCAGCAAGGACTGGGAAGCCTGGTGTGTCGCTTCAAGCCGGTTCTCAAGTTCCCGCAGGAACTCCTGCACGGTATGTATCATAGTCTGGAACGCTGCGTCGGTACGGCGCAGGCCGGTATCGAACAAGAGGTCCAGCTGCTCCCTGCAACGGGACATGAATTCATCGGCCTCATGGTTGATCGCGGCGACGGCCGACTGTTCTATCGAACGCAATTCGTTCTGATGTTCCTGGATTTCGGTCAGGGCTTGCTGATCAAGTGCGGCGATTTCGTTCTGTAGCTCCTGCATCTTCTCCACCGATTCCTGCTGCATGGAGGTCAAGGTCCGGCGATGGGCCATCATGGAGGAATTGGCTTCATCGACCTGGGCAAGGAAGGAATCGATCACGGTCTGCACCTGCTCGACCTTATGGACCTCCTCCTTGACCTGCGTCGTCCGCAGTTCCGCACGTTCGGTCATCTGTGCGAGCTGGCCCAGCATCTGATGATAATAGTCCAATACCCGTTGCAGTTCCGCAAGGTCATCGGAATGGGCTTTGATATCGGCAAGCTGGTTGTCCACCAACGTCAGGAGCTGACGGGCCTCCCGCTCCTTCTGGGACATGCGCTCTTCGGCCTCGGCGGAGCGCTGTTGCAGGATATCCCCCGCCTGGCTCATCTCCGCCTGACACTGGTTGATACGCCGTTTGACCATCTCAAGCCGGCGGTCCTTCTTGTCCTCCGCACGCAGGATGAACATGATGGCCAATGTCACCAGAAACAAAACCACCGATATCACGATAGGCAGACCGCTCGATAACAGATCCCAATCCATAGTCAACTCCTCAAGACCCTTTCAGCAAATTCAAACCATGACCCGCAGACCAGATCCGCCACCGGATATTTCTCCGCTGCGGATGCCGCATGTCGCTGACCCACCCCGTAACCGGGTTTTATCAGACAGGAATACATCCCCACACCATGTGAACCCTCTATATCCTTGTCGTAACTATCTCCAACGAACAGCACTTCATGGGGAGAAAGTCCCATATGTTCCAGTATATACGCGAACGGTGCCGGATGAGGTTTCAGATATCCCGATTCCTCCGCACAGCACGCATACTCCACAAGACCATCGATCCCCAGCGTCCGCAACTTGTTCGCCACAGGGAAATCGGAAAGGACTCCCAGCCTCAGCCCCTCGGACTTCGCCAAGGTCAACGCTTCCTTCATTCCAGGAAACGCCTTGATGGAAGAGAAGTACCGGGGCCACCGGTCGTAGAACTGCCGCTCCAAACGTTTCTCCACCCGCCTGTAGTCCTCTTCCGTCAGATCAGTACGGCCTGGACCAAGGATGATCGCCGCCTGACGACGGCGGAACCCTTCCAAAGTAGGAGGCGTCGTCGGCTCCAAAACCTGGATGCGACGGATCTCCCTGCGCATCCGGTTGTACTGCATCGCGACGATCAGAGAGGGAAACATCGAACGTAACATCCTCGTGTTGAGCATTCGTTTGGGATAGAGCGTACCGTCGATATCAAGCAAAATGGCTTTGATACCGGCTTCAGAACAGAATCCCATTATCTCGCGCGCCCCTTGCGATTGCGGTCCTCGGTCCTGGCCCGCTTTTCAGCCTTGCTCTTCGCAGCCTTGTTCCCAGGTTTCGTCGCCTTGACGGCGGCCTTGGCTTTTCCTCCAGTCCTTTTTGTAGAACCACTGGAAGGGGCTCCAGGTTTCATGGAAGTTTTTCCGATAGCCTTTGCTCCGGGTTTCGCACCATTTTTCGCCGTTTGTCCCTTTGCGGAGGCATTCTTTGCGGCAGAGGGCTTTGTCGTTCTTGTTTTTGGCCCACCGGTCTTACCGGAAGCATCTCCATCATCAACCACATCGTTGGACAGGAATTCGGAGCGGGAGGTCGTATGGAGGGAGGGATTGCGACGGCGTTCCCTCAGATCGACCTCAATGGGAATCAATGTAAAGCCAAGATCGCGTCTGATGCAATTCTTCAAGTACTGGATGTACACAGGTGGGAACGCCTTTGTCCGGTTGACGAAGAACAGGAAACGGACCGGAGTGACGCTGACCTGCGTACCATAATAGACCTTGAAATGACCGCTGCTTCCACGCGGCGGCTGATACGTCTCAGCCCAAGCCTTCAACGCGTTGTTCAGCTGCGCGGTATCGGCCCGCTTGTTCAGCTGCCGCCATACGGCCCAGACGGTATCGAGCAGTTTCTCAATGTTCCGGCCTTTCAACGCGGAGATATCCACCAGCGGGGCGAAGGCGAGGATCGGGAACAGGAATCTCACACGATCCTTGATCGCTTCGATCTCGTTGCCGACACCCTTGAGCAAGTCGATCTTGTTCAGAACGAGCACGACACCCTTGCCCCGACGTACGATCAAGGACGCGATCTTCTTGTCCTGCTCTGAAAGGCCTTCGACGGAATCGATCATCAACAATACGACATCGCAGTCATCGATCGTCTTGATGGACCTGTTCACGGAATAGTACTCGACATCCTCATCGACCTTGCTCTTGCGCCGGATACCGGCGGTATCCAGTACGGTGAAGTCGCTCCCCTTATAGGAAAAACCGCCCCGGACGACGTCGCGGGTGGTGCCGGGGATATCGCTGACGATGGAGATGTCCGACCCGTTGAGATAGTTGGTCAATGTGCTCTTTCCGGTGTTCGGCTTGCCCATGATGGCCAGCTTCACCCGAGCCTCCTCTTCAGGAGCTTCATCCAGCTCGACCATTTCAAGCATGCCGAGCAATGTATCCTCCAACTCTTCGATGCCGACGCCATGGGCGGCGGAAATGCCGACCACACGCTGGAATCCATAGGAGAAATAGTTCCAGATCAACGGATCACGGGTGACATCGTCAACCTTGTTGACGGCGAGGACCAGCTTGTCGCTGTACGGGCGCAGACGCTCCGCCAGCATCAGGTCCTCGGCGGTCACCCCGGTACATTCCATGAGGAATATGATGGCGTCCGCCTTGTCCAGCAGGCTCAGGCTCTTCTCGCTGACGAGGGAATCGAGCCCCTCCTGCTCCATTTTCACACCGCCGCTGTCGATCAGCGTCACGGGGTGGTTCCCAAGGAGCCATCTTTCGGGGATCGGATCACGGGTGACACCCGGCGTGGGGTCCGTGATCGCCCTCCTTTTGCCGACCAGACGGTTGAACAACGTGGACTTTCCCACGTTGGGACGTCCGATAATCGCAACTACCGGAATAGTCCTGTCCTCAGACTGAGGTGAAATAATCGAATCGCTCATGCATCCATTCCCTTATGTATGAATTTATCTTCAGGTACGAATCCATCCGCATGACACGCTTGGCCAACGCCTGGGCTTCGGGAAAGGATACGCCACGTATGATCTTGCGCACTTCCAGAAGACTCTGCGGACTCATGCTGAATTCGTCCAAACCCAACCCCGTGAGCAGCACGGCGCTCATTGCGTCACCAGCCATCTCCCCGCACATGCCTACGGGGATCCCCGCCTCATGGCCTTTGTCGATGATCATCTGGATGAATCTGAGAACGCCCGGGTGAAAGGGCTGATAGAGATATGCAATCTTTTCATTGCCGCGGTCGACGGCAATGGTATATTGGATCAGGTCGTTCGTCCCGATGGAGAAGAAATCGACCCGTTTCGCCAGGATGTCGGCGCAGAGAGCCGCCGAGGGAACCTCGATCATGGTGCCGACCTTGAGATTCTCGTCGAACGGGATATGGGCTTTGCGGCACTCATCCTTGACCTGTTCGAGAATCAGCAACACCCCTTCAAGTTCCTCGATCCCGCTGATCATGGGAAACATGATGCGAAGCTCTCCGTAGGAAGAAGCCCGGAGCAAAGCCCGCAGTTGTACGCGGAAGATATCTTTCCGGGACAGACAGAACCGGACGGCACGCCAACCCAGGATAGGGTTCTCTTCATCGATTCCGATGCCGGGGATCACCTTGTCGCCACCGACATCAATGGTCCTGATGGTGACCGGACCTTTCCCCTGCATGCCCTCGATGACTTTCCGATAGGCATTGAACTGTTCTTCCTCCGAAGCCAACCCGCCCGGCCGCATGAACAGGAATTCGGACCGGTAGAGCCCGATCCCCTCCCCTCCGTTATGCAGGACGGCGTCAAGCTCGTCCAGCATCTCGACGTTCGCCTTGAGGATGACTGTATGCCCGTCGGTAGTCTCAGAGGGAAGCGCCGCCACATCCCGCAGCTCTTCTTCATGGGCGATCCATTTGTCGTACCGGTCCCTCAGGCTTTGCGCGGTGCTCCATTCCGGCCGCACGACGACCTCGCCATGATTGCCGTCGACAATGATTTCGTCTCCGGTGCGGACTTTCTTGGTCACCGCGCCGAGCCCCACGACGGTAGGGATATTGAAGGAACGGGCGAGGATCGCCACATGACTGGTACGGCCGCTGCCGTTCAGCGCGATACCCAGGATATGGGAACGGTCCATGGAGAGGACTTCCGTAGGAAGCAGACCGTCCGACACCAACACGACGTCTTCCGTCAATGAAGAAAGGGAGACCCGATTGATACTCATCAGCATGGACATGATCCGCAGACTCACGTCCTTCAGATCAACGCTTCGCTCACGGAGCATCGGATCAGTGGTGGACTCCAACGCCTTGACGAACTGGCCGGCGATCACTTCCACCGCCCACTCCGCGTTCACCTTGCTGGAAGTGATATACGAACGAACCCCGGAGTCGAACTCGGGGTCTTCGAGCATCATCAGATGCGTCTGGAGAATATCGTTCTGTTCACCATCCAAAGTGGTCTGGTCAAGCCGTTTCAGATCATCCCTGACCGTTGTCATGGCATCGCTGAACCGGGCTATCTCTTTGGCGGCACGCTCGTCATCGGTGTACTGCTCGTGGGGGACTTCCAAAGTCTCATGCTCATATAGGAATACTTTCCCTGCGGCAATACCCGAAGACGCGGGGATTCCTTTGAGTATCCTCATATCTTCTCTTTTACTATACGGAGTTTATCTACCCATGTAAAGCTAGGTTTCACTCGGAAAAACCGGAAAATCAAGTTGTTTCGATACCTGCCGGAAGCCCGGATTCCCCGGCGGCGCACCCCGTCCCCATACCCGTGGACGCGGGAACCGATACAATCTTTACCAGCAGGCTTCATGTGGGGTATGCTTGTTCCATGGCAGACGACCGTCATCCGATTGATGAAGACTACATTCCCATGCCGCAGTCCTCTTTTGACGATGAGGAGGATGAGGATCTCTCCCCTCCGAAAAAAAGCCGGCACGTACTTCTGTACGGTTGGCTGATCTGGATCGCCTTCACCGTCGTCGTGACCGCCGTCCTTCTCCCGAAGGTCATCTCGTCGATACGCCAAAGCGGCGTGATCGAACTCATTGAAGAGCACAGAAGAATGTCTTCGACCTCCACTGCCACCAGTTCCGACCTGCGGACGGTCTACCCCTACTTCGTCATTCCCGGAGCCCGTGACGGAACGCTGTCCTATCAGGAATATCCTGTGAAACAGAGCCGGACCGGCCAAGGGGTCTATCATGATACCATGGAGGCGTTGTTCGCGGGACCTCCCGCGGAGGCGTTGTCCAAAGGTGCGATAACGTGCATCGCACCGGCGACGAACCTCAGGGGCTTGTCCGAATCAAATGGAATCATCTACGTGGATCTCAGCGGGGCATTCACTGAAAGCGCGGGCATCTGGCCTGAAACCGGCTTGGATCCGGCCATCCAGCAGATCCGTCGTTCATTATTGGCGATGGACGGCGTCAGGGATGTCATCATCATGCTGGACGGGGAAGTCACGGAACTATAGAGCCGCTTCCTTTCTGAACCTCTCGATATAGGCATCTTCACCCATGCCGGGCCGCGGCATGAGCAACGCGAGGAACTCCGTATTGCCTTTGCGACCGGTGATCGGAGAGCGAAGCAGACCATGAATGCCGATTCCATCCTCCCGCAACGCCTGATAGACGTTCAGCATGACCTGTTCCAGCAGTTGCCGGTCCTCCACCACCCCGAAGAAATCCTCCTGCCAACGGGGGACTTCGAATTGAGGTTTGATCAGCGAGACAAGCCAAGTGCCTCCGCACAAGGAGAGGATATGGCTCGCGGCGCCCTTGATCGAACGGAACGAAAGGTCGCAGACGGCGGCCGCCGCCGGAGGGTCCAGGGATTCCAAGGTCATGATGTTTTGTTTTTCATGGACCTGTACCCGATCGTCGGTCCGAAGCTTCCAGTCGAGCTGGTTGAATCCTACGTCGACGCTATGGACCAGTTCGGCCCCATGCTGCAACAGACAGTCGGTGAACCCACCGGTGGAAGAACCGGCGTCAAGCATCACCAGACCGGAAACATCGAGTTTCCAGGATTGGAGGGCATGCTCCAGCTTCAGGCCGCCACGGGAGACATACTTGTCAGAGGTGAAACGGATGGCCGCATCCTGGGGAACCTTCGCATGGGGATCGGTACACAGCTCGCCGTTGACAAGGACGTTGCGACAGACGATGAACGCAGTCAGACGATCCTTGTCATGTTCGGGATACTGCTCGGCCAGGACTTTGAGCACCGGCGACAGCTTTGAACGCGGGACCGCCACGGACTACACCCCGAACTGTCGTGAGAAGCGGCTGATGGAACGTGTCTTTCCCGTAGCGACGTCGATCGTACAACAGACACCCTGCAACCATCCTGGAGCCTCGAGGATTTCATTGCGCAACGGCATCTGCGATTGCTGCTTCTGGATCGAGATGGCGGGATTGGACCCGATGACGCTGTCGCGGGGCCCGCTCATACCAAGATCCGTGATATACCCGGTGCCATTGGGCAGGATCTTTTCGTCGGCGGTCTGTACATGGGTGTGGGTTCCGACCAAGACGCTGGCCTTGCCGTCAAAATGAAAAGCCAGCGCCTCTTTCTCTTCCGTCGATTCCGCATGAAAGTCTACCAGTACGATCGGAGTCTGCTTGCGCAGTTTCTCCACCTGCTCCAATCCGACACGGAACGGACAGTCGATCGTAGGAAGCATCGCCCGACCCTGAAGGTTCAGCACAGCCACCTTCTTCCCTCCGGCATCGACGACCACCGACCCATGGCCAGGGACCTGGGGGGGATAGTTCGCGGGACGGAGCAAACGGGGCTCGGAATCAAGATACGGCAGGATATCCTCCTGCTGCCAGATATGGTTGCCGCTTGTGATCACATCGGCGCCGCGTTCAAAGAACTGACGCATGATCTCAGCGGACAGACCGAACCCATTGGCCGCGTTCTCACCATTGACCACGACGATATCGGCGTGGAATTCCTTCTTCAGTTGGGGCAACCCCATAAAAAGAGCCCTGCAGCCGGGTCTGCCACAGACATCCCCGAGCAACAGAGCTACCATTGTTTTCGAATCAGACACTGTCTAGTTCTTCCTATTAACGAGCATATTCCACTACACGCATCTCACGGATGATCGTAACCTTGATACGTCCAGGATACCGTAGCTCAGCCTCAATGCGACCGGCGATACCCTTGGCGATATCCTTGGCACCATCGTCGGAGACGGAGTCGTTGTTCACCAAGATACGCAATTCACGACCAGCCTGGATCGCATACGCCTTGTCCACACCTTCGAAACTCTCGGCGATCTGCTCAAGACTTTCAAGACGCTTGATGTAGTTGTCCAAGGTCTCACGTCTCGCACCGGGTCTCGCGGCGCTGATAGCGTCGGCGATCTGGACGATCACGCTTTCGATACAGGTCGGCTCGACATCGTTATGGTGGGACAGGATCGCATTGACGACCCGGGGATCCTCACCAAGACGCTTGGCCAGATCAGCACCGATCTCCGCATGGTTGGCATCACTTTCCGTTTCAGCACCCTTGCCGATATCGTGCAGCAGTCCACCGCGTTTCGCGATTTCGCTGTCGGCACCGACTTCGCTTGCGATCATGCCGGAGAGAATCGCCACCTCTTTCGAATGGCTCAACACGTTCTGACCGTAGCTTGTACGGAAATACAATCTGCCGAGAGCGCGGATCGTCTCCTGGCTCATGTTGTGGATGCCGAGGTCGAACACCACTTTCTCGCCTTCGTCGGCGATCACGCGGCTGATTTCCTTGGTAACCTTCGTAACGACTTCTTCGATCCGGGCCGGATGAATACGTCCATCCTGAACCAGGCGCTCCAAAGCGACACGGGCGATCTCCTTCCGCACAGGGTCGAAACAGGAGATAACGACAGCCTCTGGCGTGTCATCGATGATGATATCGACACCAGTAAGCGTTTCCAGGGTACGGATATTACGACCTTCACGGCCGATGATCCTTCCCTTCATCTCGTCGCTCGGCAGACTTACCGAACTGATCGTCACCTCGCTGCTCACTTCCGTAGCGATCCGTTGGATCGAAGTCACGACGATATCGCGAGCCACCTTGTCTGCCTTGATCTGGGCGTCCTGCTCGATCTTGTTGATGATCAGCTGGGCGTCCCTCTTGGCCTCGTTCTGCATCGAGTCGATGATGGCCTGTTTGGCCTCGTCAGTCGACATTCCTGCGATTTTTTCCAGTTCAGAGAGGAGTCCCGCCTCAAGTTCGGCGATCTTCGTCTCCTGCTGGGAGAGCTTCGCATCACGTTCTCCCAGTTGCCTTTTGTTGGCATCCAATTCAGCCTGTTTCCGTTCGAGATTCTCTTCTTTCTGGAGAAGACGCCTCTCGGAACGCTGCAACTCACTTCTTCTTTCTCTTGCCTCTCGCTCCTGCTGCTGTTGTTCTTTCAGCAACTGATCCCGAGTTTCAAGCAAAAGCTCCTTGCTTTTCGCTTCCGCTTCCTTTATCGCTTCCTGATTCAACCGAACAGCTTTCTGTTCGATAGACGTGAGCTTGAATTTGGCATACAGCCAACGGACAAGCCAACCCAGGACGATACCAACAAAGCCAACCAGGAGGATAATCAGTACATTGTCCATATACAGTCCCCCCTATTGTAATGAACTAATAATAGAAGAGCCATGCCCACTTGTCAAGGAGCGTCGGAAAAGCTATTGCTGCCGAAAACGAAAAAAACACCCGCTGATCTGACCATGTGAAGTCGCCCATAACGGCGATCAGCATAGAAAAATGACATTGCGCTATCCAATGCAACGTGATACTTTGAAACAGGGAGCCGGGAGGTAAACAATGCAGGATCAGCAATATCTATTCTTCAAACCAGAAGTGAAGGCCCTGATCGATAGCTTCGCATCCTGCTTCGGGGTCAAAATCACCATCTATTCGATGGAATTGGATGAATGGCTCGTAGGTTTTCACCCCGCTACATCAGACTATTGCACCCTGCTACAGGAGCAGTTGAAAGTTCGGGACCGATGCGTCCGGCAGGACCAACAGGTATGCAAGCGTTGCAAAAGGTTTCAGCAACGGCAGCAATTCTACCATTGTTTCGGCGGACTTACGGAAGCCGTCATTCCCATTATCATTGATGAAAAAATGATCTGCTATGCGATCATCGGGCAGTTCCGGACACAGCAGAAGGTTCCACAGGAGATCAGGAAGCTATGGTCCCAGAAAGAACTGCCAGGAACGACCCTGGAGGAAGCATATGCGAAACGGCCTTTTTTCACAAAACCGACGATGAACAACATGCTCCAGCTATTCTCAAACATGATCCAGGTGTTCATCGAGACAAAATACATGGAGATCGAGAAGCTTGAACTGACCAAGCGGATCATAGCGTACGTCAATTCACATCTTGGAGAAAAGCTGTTGATCAATGACGTCGCCACTGTGCTGGGGGTTTCACCTTCCGCAGTCATCAGGGCCGTCAAACATGACCTCCATATATCGTTCCACCAACTCGTGATCCTCTATCGCATCCAGAAATTCGAGAACATCATAGCGAAGAACCCTGATCTACAGATCAAGGAAGCTTCAAGTCTGATCGGGTATGATGATCCGCTCTACTTTTCCCGACTATACAGGAAAATCAGGCACACCACCCCATCGGAATATCTCAGAGAGGCGCAGACAGCGTTCTTTGAAAAGGAGAACCACATCAAACTCCAGTCGCCGTCTCCATGAAAAAACTTTTTTTTGTAGCATTGTGCGGCTTTTGAAAGAATTCTGAACAATATTATTATCCATGTTGGAAATATTGTTGCTTCCAGATGAAAATCTACTGGTTCCATAGAATTAACGTACAAAAAAAGACTTTCCCATCACATTTTCCCATCTCATCTTTTTGGTCGTTTTATCCATGTATCCGTCCTGTTTGTCAATGTACAGGGGATATCCGCCGACTTACACTATTATACAGAGGAACATTTGCCGGAGAATTTTCAACGCAGACAGAAGCGGGTGTAGTTCTCCTTTCATGATCCGATCAACTGTCGTACCGGGTCTCTTATCCCGATCGACCATATGAATTTCACCGCAGTTTCCTCTTGAATTCGTTATAAGGGGATGGCAATGAAAAACAACAAACCGATGATCGTCCTGTTCCTGGCTCCCGCCCTGGTCTGTTACCTGCTGGTATTCCTCTACCCTTCCGTCAGGACCACCATCATGAGTTTCTTCCTTGTCGAAGGGGTTACTGATCCAATCAGCAAATGGACGTTCGCAGGGTTCCAGAACTACAGGAAGTTATTCGACACCCCGATATTCAGACAATCGATGATAAACATCATGCGGATCTGGATTGTCGGAGGACTCGGTGTGATGTTCGTGGCCCTTGTTTTCGCCGTCGCGCTTACCAGCGGAATGCGTGGAGTGAAATTCTTCAGAAGCGTCATCTATCTGCCGAACGTCGTGTCCGCGGTAGCCATGGGCACCATGTGGATCAACTATGTCTATAACACCGATTATGGATTGCTGCATCAGTTCTTTACCTTGCTCGGCGCCGACAAGCTGGCCCAGACGCTCTGGACCGGACCTGACAATCTGTTCTGGTCCATGCTGGTCGCATACAGCTTCGGCATGGTCGGCTATCACATGCTGATCTTCATGAGCAGCATAGAGCAGATCCCGAAGGACTACCATGAGGCGGCGAAAATAGAAGGCGCGAATGTGTTTCAGAGGTTCTTCCATGTCACGTTGCCCTTCCTCCGCGGCAGTGTCAGAACCAACCTGGTGATGTGGACGGTATCCAGCGTCGGCTTCTTCGTATGGGGCCAGTTGTTCAGCCCCGTCAATCTCTCCAACGGAACCGTCGCACCGATGAACTATATGTATGAATTGGTGTTCGGGGCCTCGTCGAACGCGATAACTTCACGAGATAGCGGGGCGGGAGCCGCGATCGGCGTCATGATGATGGTCATCGTCCTGATCGCGTTCGGACTCACGAACTTCATCGTCAGGAACGACGATGTACAGATGTAGGAGGCCATCATGAGAAAGAACAAATCCTTGGACAATACCACCCAGTTGAGACTCGCCCCTGCATATGCCATTACAATCGCCTGGATCGTATTCACGTTCCTGCTCATAGGTTGGGTATTCTTCGCCTCGCTATCCACCAGCCAGGAGATATTCAGCGACCACATGTTCAGCTTCGAGACAGGTTTTCATTTTGAAAACTACGCCAAAGCCTGGAAAACGCAACGAGTCTCCGTTTTCTTCATGAATTCCTTGCTCTACACGGTAGTTTCCTGTACCGCGATCATCCTGATAGCGTCCCCTGCCGCATATGTACTGAGCCGATTCAGGTTCAAAGGAAACAGGCTCGCCCAGAACATGTTCGCCTCCGCGCTGGGCATACCGGTGATCATGATCATCATGCCGCTTTTCGGCCTGGTCAGCCGGATGAGGCTGACGAACAACCGATGGTTGCTGATGTTCCTCTATACAGCGATGAACGTCCCGTTCACGGTATTCTTCCTTCATTCATTCTTCAAGAGCCTCAGCATCACGTACGAAGAAGCTGCGTATATCGACGGCTGTTCCCCGATCGGGACCTACTGGCGGATCATGTTCCCGTTGGTGCAACCGGGCATCGTCACCGTGACGATCTTCAATTTCATCACCATATGGAATGAGTATTTCATGAGTTTGATCTTCGCCAACAAGCCGACGGTAAGGCCCGTGGCGGTCGGTCTGTACAATATGATCCAGTCCATGCGTTACACCGGAGACTGGGGTGGGATGTTCGCCAGTGTGGTAATCGTGTTCCTACCGACCTTTGTTCTATACATTTTCTTGTCTGACAAGATAATACAAGGTATCACCGCTGGAGCTATCAAGGGATGACCGGGCTTCGTTCCAGATGGTAGCAGGTGTCAGAGTCGTGGCGACATGACTTTTTCACTTTCGAAATTGCATTTTATTTGCTCGTTTTGTCCATGCATCCGCAGATTCAGTCAATGTACAACGACCATAGGCAGCCCTAGACTTCACATGAAGGGCCGCAAAAAGGTCGGCGGGAGGTCGTCCAATGGATAGCATCGATCAAGTGAAGCAGATCATCTCACAGTTCGAACTGACGGGAGACTGCATCGACATCGCAATCAACACCTCCGGACACATCAACGATACGTTCATTTCGACTTTTGATACGCCACAGGGTATACGGAAGTACACACACCAGCATATCAATGGTCATGTATTCAAGGTTCCGCTTGATGTCATGGAGAACATAGAGGCCGTTACCTCCCACATCAGGATGAAACTGCGTGGTCGATATCCAGATATCTCAAAGCGATGCCTTGAGATCATCCGGACAAAGTCCGGGGCGTTGGCATATCGGGACGACGGTGAATACTGGCGGACCTATCGATATATCGACGGGGTAAAGGTCTTCAACGTTATCGACGATGAACGGCAAGCGGGAATCTTCGGAGCGGCGATCGGGACTTTCCAACTCCAGCTTTCCGATTTCCCGGGGGAGACGCTCCACGAGACGATCCATCACTTCCATGATATGAGGATGCGATACCGGCAACTCGAGGAGGCGGTCGCAAACGATAAAGCGAATCGGCTGACGAAGGTGGAACCAGAACTGGCGTTCCTCCTGGGCAACCGGGAGCGTGGCTATCTCCTCTGGGACTGCATGGAGAACCGGGACGTACCGATCCGGGTCACCCATAATGACACGAAGATCAACAATGTCCTTTTCAGTCAGGACGGGAACGAGGCGTTGTGCGTGATAGATCTCGATACGGTCATGCCGGGAACGATCCTGTTCGACACAGGGGATATGATCCGGACCGCGACCATCACCGGGGAAGAGGATGAAACAGACCTTGCGAAGATCACTTGCGATGAACGGAGGCACAAAGCGCTCATACAGGGCTACTTCTCGACGGCAAAGGGGTTCCTGACGAGACAGGAAAAAACACTGGTCGTGGAATCTGGCAGAAACATCACCCAGATCATGGCGGTACGTTTTCTGACGGACTACCTGAACGGTGATGTCTATTACCATGTCGACAGGCCGGACCACAATCTCGACAGGGCAAAGACACAAATCAGATTGATCCAGGAAATGGACCGGAAATGGGATTCGTTGAATTCCGTCTATAGCACATGATCTGCAAAACAAGGAGCGACAGACTATGACAGAAATCTTCGTGACACAATATGAAGCAAACGTCGCATTGCCGTTGGGAGAGAATCTCCTTCCGAAGTTCCGCGAACCCAAACATGATACGATTGTTACGGCGAAGCCTGAAGTGCCGGAAAAATACACCAGGCTGATGGGACTCGATTGCGGCAGGAGACTGTTGCCGTATACCATGCTTGACCGATACGACAGAACCCGTAGGAGACAGGAACTTGAAGCTGCCGTTCTGGAAAATGACCACCTCAAAGCTACGTTCCTGCTTGACTACGGATGCCGGCTGATCTCCTTGATCGACAAGAAGACCGGCGAAGAGCTTCTTTTCGCGAACAGAAGCATCCAAGTCGCTAACCTCAGTACTCGTGACGCATGGTTCGCCGGTGGTATAGAATGGAATATCGGCCAATACGGGCACGCCTTCTCGTCGATGGGCAAAGTCCATGTTACAAAGCAACTTGGAACTGACGGGCAACCGTTTCTACGGATCTATGACTATGAGCGATGCAAAGGGATCTGGTGGCATATCGATTTTCACCTATCCGACGACGCCCCGTTGCTGTATGCCCATGTGGTGGCGCACAACCTGTATGATGAACCGACCTCGATGTACTACTGGACGAACAGCGCGGTATTCCTCTCCGATTCCTCCCGAGTATTCGCCAGCAGCGACCATGCCGTATATCTCGATCCCTACGCACCGTCCATCAGCCGGAACTATGGATTCATGAACATGCCGCTTCTACCGGTACATGGGGATGTCGATGCATCGTACCCGAACAGGATCCCCTATTCCGATGAATACTTTTTCACCTGTGATGAAGATGAGATGCCCTGGGAATCCGCGTTCGAGACCAATACCGGAAGGGGATTCTTCGAAGCGTCGACGCACCCCCTCTCCTATCGAAAGATGTTCTGCTGGGGCGTGGCGACCGGCGGCAAAAACTGGCAACGCTTCCTTTGCCCCGATTCCGACACGGACTATGTGGAGATCCAGGCGGGTCTCGCACCTAGTCAGACGCACGGGCTTCACCTGAACGCACATGCGACGATGAGCTGGACACAGGCTTTCGGACCGGTACTCGGAGATCCTGGAAAACTCAACGACAAGGACTACAAGCAGGCGAAACAGGAAGCACAAGAGAGAATCCACGACATCATCACCGCGACAAGACTACATAACCTAGAAGAAAGATTCATCCAAGATGCGGAAGTGGCGCCGGGAGAGGTCGTATGGCAAGGAACCGGTTGGGGATATCTGGAACAGAAGATGCGGGGGATCACCCTTCCCAATGCATTCCAGTTCGATCAATCTTCAGTCAAGAACGCGGAGAAACCTTGGAACTATTTCCTTGATCACGGACATCTGCCGGTCGTCAATGAGACGTCCTATGCGTTCCAGGTCGTCGTCAACGCCGCCTGGAGACAAAAGCTTCTGGAAGCCATCGGGAACACCGATTCCTTGGACGATCAAGCCAGAGCCGTCATGCTGCATTATCTCGGGATTGCCTTTCTCGAAGACGAACAGGTGGTTGAAGCGAAGCAATGCTGGCTCGATGCGTATGGGATTGATCCGAATCCTTGGACCGCACGAAATATCGCGGTGCTTGAACTGAGACGAGGAGCGGTAGATTTCGCCATCGAATGGTATGAAAAGGCCTCTCGGTCGAGGGAATTCCAGGCATCGCTACCTTTCGTCGAAGAATATTTCAGGGTACTTGTCGACAATGGCCGGACGGAAACCGCCTTTGCATATTTCAATTCCTTACCATCGTCCTACCTGGAACAAAGCGACACGATCGCTTTGGACAGAGCGAAACTCGCCGCACAGCTAGACGATGCGCCAACTATCAAAAATCTAGCGTTCGACAGATTGCTGTGCAACATCCGGGAAGGCGACACGCCTCTCGAGCCACTTTGGGATGAGTATGTCCGTATAACAGGTATCCCTGAAGACTTTCCCACTGACAGGGACTTCAGCCTGTACGATCCAGAGCGATTATCCATCCAGATGTAGGATGGCAATATCATAGTTCTGACCGACCGGTTCGCAAAGGATGGCAGTAGCTTGATAAGCGTCCGGTCGTTATTAAGGAGGATGTAGAATGAAGAAAATGAGAATTGTAGCGATCATGCTCATTTTGTCACTGTGTATCGTTCCGTTGTTCGCAGGGGGTGCGAATGAATCGGCATCTGGAGCAAAGGCGAAACTTGTCTATTGGTCCATGTGGAATGAAGCGGAGCCTCAAGGAATGGTTCTTTCAGAAGCTATCAGCGCCTTTACCAAGGCGACTGGGGTTCCTGTTGAAGTCGTATTCAACGGCAGGGATATTCGAAAGACCTTGCAGCCGGCGCTCGACGCAGGTGAGACAATTGATATCTTCGATGAAGATATCGAGCGTGTCCTGAACCTGTGGGGCAATTACCTGCTGCCTCTTGACAGCTATGTCGTGAAAAGCTATCCGTCGACAAACGGCAAGCCGTTCAGGACTGTCGTCAACAAGACACTGATCACCCTGGCGGAAGATCTGGGAAAGGGGTCCATCAAGAACATCCCATACCAGCCGTCCGCCTTTGTGACGATGTATAACAAGGACCTCTTCGACAAGGCTGGAATCAAGCAGGTACCGAAGACCTGGGATGAGTTCATGGATGTCTGCGCAAAACTGGTGGCGGTCGGCGTAACCCCGATCACGGTCGATGACGCCTACATCGCCGCATTGTTCGGCTACTGCATGGACCGTATGGTCGGCCTTGAGGAGACGACCCGCATGGCGGCTGAAAATGACTTCACCGGGCCGCAGGTACTTGAATTCGGCAAGATCTGGGAGGACATGGCAAAGAAAGGCTATATCAGCAAAAAGGCCGCCTCAAACATCTATCCGGCAGGACAGATGGAAGAGATCGCGACAGGCAAGGTCGCCATGTACCTCAACGGGACCTGGCTCCCGAACGAAGTAAAAGGAAGCGCTCCGAATCTCAGATGGGGTTCTTTCTCATGGCCCGCCATGAAGCCGGAAGGGGACGGGGTCGAAGCGAACAACTATAGCGCTCAGAGCTTCGGCATCAACAAGAACACAAAGTATCCTGACGAAGCATTCCAGCTCATTGTCTGGCTGACTACCGGCGAATGGGATGTCAAGCTCGCAAACGACAGCCTCGGCGTTCCGATGGGCAATGACTCTCCATGGCCTGTACAGCTTGAAGAGGCGAAAGCTGTCGTAGACAACACTACGGTCCTTCTTCCTTGGGCGGTCGGAATGGATAGCAATCCGGACATCAATGCCAAGATCAAGGAGAACTTCGGCAGGCTGGTCTCAGGTACGATTGATGCCAACGGCTTCGCTGCCGGCATGAGAAAATAGTGCTTAGGATGTAGTTCGGTTTTGTAATGCCATCAGATGAGCATACAAGGACCCCATGCCAGAAACGGCATGGGGTTTCTATATGAGTACGGGACGGAGGCCTCGTGGTTCTGCATGTGGAGGCCACGTCTACCCATGCGGAGTCCACGTCTACGACCACGTGTACGAGGCAAAGTCCACGTCTACCCATGCGGAAGCCACGTCTACGACCACGTGTACGAGGCAAAGTCCACGTCTGCCCATGCAGGATTCATGGCTAGGACCTGTGATAGACCAGACAGCAGGCTTTCCCATGAAGAAAATATCTGTAAAAATATAAAAGCCCTCTTTTCAACCTCCAAATGATGAATACAAATTCCATGAAACAACATATACTGTCGCCATCGACGATATTGGCATCAAAACTACAGAGGAATCATCATGACGCATATCAGAACAGGATTTTTCGATACTATGGCAGCGTTGCCGCAAGGAGAAAACAAACTCCCGCGATTCAGAGATCCGAATCACGACCTACAAGTCCATGCGGACAAGGAAATTCCTGAGCAGTACACGAAGCTGATGGGGTTGGACTGTGGGAGAAGAATACTTCCCTATACCATGCTTGACCGATATGACCGCATTCGCACCTCCACGAAGCTACCAGCCATCATCATGGAAAACGAAAGACTCAAGGCGACGTTCCTCCCATCTCTAGGTGGACGGTTGATATCGCTTAGGGATCTTTCGGATGACCGGGAGCTACTGTTTTGCAATACCAGCCTCCAGGTGGCGAACCTCGCTATCAGAAACGCATGGTTCGCTGGCGGTATCGAATGGAACATCGGTCAGTATGGACATTCATTCTCCACATGCAGCGATGTATTCGCGTCTATCCAGACGGATACCGATGGAAAGCCGTTCCTCCGGCTGTACGACTATGAAAGGTGCAAAAGGCTGTGGTGGCGGATTGACTTCCACCTTCCGGCGAGCTCCCGTTTCCTGTATGCCCATGCGACGATCCATAATCCGTACGAGGACCGGACCACCATGTACTACTGGACGAATATCGCAGTCAGGATGACCGATGACACCAGAGTGTTCGCCAGTAGTGATGACGCCCTCTATCTCGATCCCTACGCTCCATCGCCCGTCAGACGGTATGGTCATATGAAGATGCCGAAGATCGACCTGTATCCTGAGCTGGACGCCTCGTATCCGGCACGTTTCCCCTATTCACAGGAATATTTTTTCACCTGCGACAAAAGCGAGGCCCCATGGGAAGCCGCCATAGAAAACGATGGAAAAGGATTCTTTGATGTATCGACGCATCCGCTCTCCTACAGGAAGATGTTCTGCTGGGGATCGCATATCGGAGGCAGACATTGGCAGGAGTTCCTGGCACCGGGGCTGGGAGAAGAATATGTGGAGATCCAGAGCGGTCTGGCGCCGACACAGTTGCATGGCATGTACCTCGACGGCCACCAGAGTCTCAGTTGGACCCAGGCGTTCGGAGCCATAGAGGGCGATCCTGAGGAACTATCCGCACAGGACTATGAGAAAGCGAAGACGGCGGTTACTGCCTGTGCTCAAACATGTATCGACGAAGCGAACGTCGAACAAATGCACCGGTGTTTCTTGCGAGCCGCGGAACTTCCAGCAGGAGACCTGCTGCATAGTGGGGACGGATGGGGCTTTCTCGAAAGTAGGTTACGCGGACACGCCTTGCCTCCTGCGGTTCATTTTCCCGAAGATTCCATTACAGACCGAGAACGTCCGTGGGATGAATTCCTCAAGACAGGCATCTTGCCCCAGTCGGGAGAGGACTCCTTTTCCTATCCATCCGTAGTGGGGCCGGCTTGGAAGAAAGCCCTTGAACTGGCGATCGACAAACAAGCAGACACGAAAAAGGCCGCTCTCCTGAAACATTACTTGGGAATCGCGTTGCTTGAGGATGAACGGATCGAAGACGCGAGGCGATGCTGGCTGGAAGCCTATGGAGAACTCCCCAACGCATGGACGGCAAGGAACCTTGCGGTCCTTGAGCTCCGGCTGAATGCGGCGGACAAAGGGCTGGAATGGTACCGGAGGGCCATGAGGCAGGCTGTCGGATTTCCATACCTCCCCATGGCGGAAGAGTTCTTCAAGATATTGATCGACCAAGGTGAACGGCAGGAAGCTTTGGAGTTCTTCCAATCGTTGCCAGCGTCATATATCGACAAGAGCGATTACCTGGCGTTGGATAGGGCCAGACTGTCCGCAGAACTCGGAGAGCCTGATGTCATTGAAAAAATGGTCGTCAACCGGGAACTGGGGAACATTCGCGAGGGCGATATCCAACTCAATGCGCTTTGGGATCGGTACTGCCAACTCAAACATGGAAAGAGGCTTCCGTTGCCCGACCGTTTGAATTTCACGCAGTTCGATCCTGAACCGACACATTGAGAAACCAGATGCACGTGGCGGAGTCCACGGCCACGGCCGCTAGGGCCTGTCCAGGACCAGACGCTCCAGCGTGCTACTGCCAAGCATATGTAGGGGTACCCCCATTGTACCCCTAGAGTACCCCTGCACCACAAAAAACCGCTGTCGTTACGACAGCGGCTTCGTCCTTACGGACAACCCTTGCGGGTCGATTGGTGTCGCCGGACATCCAGCCTTTCTTGAGCTGGAGCCATGCGACTGTCAGGCGAAAAAGCTTATTCAGCCGTTGCTTCCGCCTTGGGCTCCTCGGCCTTGACCTCTTTCTCAGCCTTCGCGGGCTTTTCAGCTTTCGCGGGGGCTTCGGTCTTTTCAGCCTTCTTGGGAGCGGCCTTTTTATCGGCCTTCTTGTCCGCCTTCTTGGCATCTTTCTTGGGCTTCTTCTCGGTCTTCTCGACCAGTTCCAAGATTACCATTTCAGCGGCATCCCCGAGACGGTTGCCAGTCTTCAGGATGCGGGTGTAACCGCCCTTGCGTTCAGCGAACATAGGAGCGATCTCAGTGAACAACTTGGCGAGGATAGCCTCGTCATTGATGTCCCGGGCGATCATACGGCGGTTGTGGACATTGTCCACCTTCGCACGGGTGATCATCTTCTCCGCGAACTTGCGGACTTCAAGCGCCTTCGCTTTGGTGGTCTCAATCCTTTCATATCTGAAGAGGGAGGTCACCATGTTTCGCTTGAGCGACTTGCGCTGGCTGGTATTCCGGCTCAGCGCATTGAAACCAATCTTATGCTTCATTCTCTTCTTCCTTGTTCCCTGGTACTCTGATCGCAGTCTTCAGGACGCTGTAGTCTGTCATGCCGAGGCTCAGGTTCCACTCCTTGAGCTTCTCCTTGATCTCAGACAGGGACTTCTTGCCGAAATTCCTGGTCTTGGCGATCTCTTCCTCGGTCTTCTTCGTCAAATCTCCGATAGTCCGGATGTTGGCGTTCTTCAGGCAGTTGCTTGAACGAACGGTCAGCTCGAGCTCTTCCACGGAAGTGTTGAGGATCTTGCGGACCCGCTCCTCTTCCTCATCGACCTCGTCATTGCTGCTGATCAGGCTCTCGTCGAAGTTGATGAAGATGGAGAAGTGATCCTTCGCGATCTTCGCAGCCTCGGCCAAAGCGTTCTCGGGAGCGATGGTTCCGTCGGTGTAGACCTCGAGAATCAGCTTGTCATAGTCGTTGCGCTGACCGACACGGGTCGGTTCAATCGAATACTTGACTCGGGTAACCGGAGAGAAAGTCGCATCTATGGGGATGGTCCCGATCTCTTCGATATACTTCTCGTTGATTTCAGACGGAACGTAGCCACGACCAAGGTCAATCTGAACTTCCATTTCGATGTTGGCATCATCCATCATCGTGAACAGAACAAGATCCTTGTTGGTGATTTCCACCTGATCACGTTCGAAATTCGCTCCGGTGACGACGCCCGGGCCCTTACATTCGATCAACAGGTTCGTACCTTCCGAATCCTCAGGCATCCTGATCTGCAGCTTCTTCAACGTCGCGATGATATCCGCGATATCCTCGCGGACGCCCGGCAACGCTTCATACTCGCTGGAGACCAAGTGAGGTACACCCTCTTCATTGAAGCAGGTGAATTTGACGGCGGTAACAGCATATCCTTGAATCGAAGACAGAAGGACACGGCGCAGGGTGTTGCCAATGGTGGTTCCGAATCCCCTTTCAAAAGGATACGCGATGAACTTACCATAGTTCGGCTCGACCGTATTATGTTCGAATGTGATCCCCTTAGGCTTTTTAAAGCCCTTCAGAAGGTTTTTCCGTGCCATGCTTGCTCCTTATCTGGAATACAATTCAACAACCAGCTGCTCGTTGACATCCTTCATATCGATGACTTCACTTCTTCTCGGAACCGCCACGAAGGTACCCTTCATAGCGTCAACGTCCAGAGTCAACCAAGGGGAGATCCCGGACTTGGAGAACTCCTTGAGGTTCTCCTTGATGATGATCATCTTCTGACTGTTGGTACCGACTGAGATCACATCGCCCGGTTTGACACGGTACGAAGGGATATCCACACGGCTGCCGTTGACCTGGATGTGACCATGGTTCACCAGCTGAGCGGCCTGGTTGCGGCTGCTTGCGAAGTGCATGCGGTACACCACGTTGTCCAAACGGCGTTCAAGCAACATGATCAAGTTCTCACCGGTCTTGCCAGGAATCCTGGAAGCTTCGGCGAAGGTAAGCTTGAACTGCTTCTCGAGCATGCAGTAGCTTCTCTTGAGCTTCTGCTTCTCGCGGAGCTGGAGACCGTAGTCGGTAGGCTTCTTCGCACGGGCGCGAGGATCCTTGCCGGGCAATCCAGCCTTATCGTTCATGGGGCACTTGCCCGAATGACATCTTTCGCCCTTGAGGAACAGCTTGCTCCTCTCGGCTCTGCAGTATCTGCACTTGGGTCCTGTATATCTTGCCATTTCTCTTTCTGCTCCTAATTAGACACGTCTGCTCTTTCTGGGACGGCAACCGTTGTGAGGGATCGGAGTGACGTCACGGATGGACCGGACCTTCAGACCGAGGACGCCAAGAGTACGGATGGCACTCTCGCGACCGACACCGGGGCCTTTCACAAATACGTTGACCTCACGAAGACCATAGTCCATAGCCTTCTTGGCAGCGGTCTCCGCGGTAGTCTGTGCGGCATAAGGAGTGGATTTCTTCGCGCCACGGAAACCAAGGCCACCAGCACTCGCCCATGATACGGCGTTACCGTTGAGATCGGTTACTGTGACAATGGTATTGTTGAAGGTAGCCTGGATGTAGACATTCCCTTCGAATACCGTCTTCTTGACTTTTTTCCTGACATTAGCCATGTTCAACTACTCCTTATTTCTTCTTACCGGCAACGGTCTTCTTCTTACCCTTACGAGTACGGGCATTGGTTTTTGTCCTTTGTCCACGTACGGGAAGACCCTTACGATGCCGGAGCCCGCGGTAGCAGCCGATGTCCATCAAACGCTTGATGTTCAAAGCTACCTCGGTGCGAAGACGACCTTCGACCTTGTATTCATCTTCGATGACTTTGCGCAGTACAGCGACGTCATCGGCAGAAAGGGTGTTGATGCGTACATCGGGATCGATGTTGGTCTTCTTGCAAATCTCGACCGCAGAAACCCTGCCGATACCGTAGATATAAGTCAAGGCGATCTTCACTGCCT
>CAYOWS010000021.1:0-19453 GCA_964407735.1 uncultured Sphaerochaeta sp.
GCCTTCACCGTCGTCCCTCCCGCAGGTACAGCCACGGGTGCCGCAGCAGGGGCTGATGTGGAAGAAGATCCATCATTCGACATGGCGTCCCCATCATTCCTCAGACCATCAGCGAGAGGTTGCCCCTGCATCGCCGCACCCACCCCGGCGTTGAGCACCAAGGTAGATCGGACGGAGGCGACACCTCTCAAACCAGAGTTCTCCCGAACATGCAGGAAACTTCTGGATGCGACAGCCGCGTTCGGACGTACCGTCGTAACCGTGGTCCGCCCAATCGGTTCAGGTCCTTTTTCGCCCGGATCAACCGCGCCGGCGACTGACTCCGACCCTTTCAGGACTACCAGAATATCTTCGGCGTTCATCTGCTGGCCCAGGGAGACCTTGATTGCGCTGACGACGCCGTCGCAAGGGGCGTAGATTTCATTCTCCATCTTCATGGCTTCCATGACGAGGAGGAGCTGGTTCTTCCTGACCGTGTCGCCGACCTTGACCTCGGTGCGGAGGATCAGACCCGGCATTGGCGCCTTGACCTCGACAGGTCCAATCGATATCGCCGCGGCGGAAACCGTCCGGGACGGAACCGGGATCGCGACTGATACAGGCTTTTCATGCTTCTGTACCTTCAACATCTTCCCATCCCCTGAAAATCTCACCACCAATGAGGTAAGCAATTTGATGGTGAAGACCAGGATGGTCAGAAATATGAATACAGTACACATACCCAGCAGGAGAAGGATCAGACCGTTCTGCAACTGGTCGATCAACATTTCCCGTGGGAGTTGTAGTAGACTACCCATTTTTTCTCCTTGATATTTCGGGCTTGGCACCATACACAAGATCATGGTGCCATACCCACATATCCAACGTTTTCTCAGCGATTGTCAGACAGGAATGTTCCCATGCTTGCGTGACAGGCAGGATTTCTGCTTTCCTTGAAGCATCTCCAATGCCTGCATGACCTTGATCCTTGTCTCGGCTGGATCGATCACATCATCCACATAGCCCCTTCTAGCGGCCTGGTATGGATTGGCGAATTCGGTCTTGTACTCATCGATCTTCTTGCTTCTGGTCGCCTCGGGATCTTCCGCGGCGGATATCTCTTTCTTGAAGATGATGTTCGCTGCTCCGTCAGACCCCATGACGGCTATTTCAGCCGCAGGCCAGGAAAAGACCATGTCAGCACCAAGTTCCTTGCTCGCCATTCCTATGTACGCGCCACCATAGGCTTTTCTGAGAATCACCGTCACCAACGGAACGGTCGCTTCGGAATAGGCATATAGCAACTTCGCGCCATGACGGATGATCCCCCCTGTCTCCTGAGAGGCACCGGGGAGGAAGCCTGGCACGTCGACGAACGTGACGACCGGGATGTTGAACGCATCACAGAACCGGATGAACCGGGAGGCCTTGTCCGAAGCGTTGATCTCCAGACAACCGGCCTGTACCGACGGCTGGTTCGCGATGATCCCGACGCTCTTGCCGGTCATCCGGGCGAAACCGACCACGATGTTCTTCGCATACGCCGCCTGGACTTCGAAGAAGCTATCAGGATCGAAGACCTTGCCGATGATCTTGCGGACATCGTACCCCCGCTTGCCATCCAGCGGGACGATCCCTTCAAGTTCAGGATCGGGAATCAGTTCCCCGCTGAAGCCTGCTGGCGGAGCTTCCTCCCTGTTGTTCTGGGGGATATAGGAGAGCAGCTTCTTGATTCCCTCGAGCGTCGCTTTCTCATTTGGACAGGAGAAATGGGCCACACCGCTTGTCGCGTTGTGCGTCCGCGCTCCCCCCAGATCCTCTGACGAAACGTTCTCCCCGGTAACGGCCTTGATCACTTCCGGGCCGGTGATGAACATGTAACTCGTCTGTTCTGTCATGAAAATGAAATCCGTCAAGGCGGGGGAATAGACCGCGCCACCGGCGCATGGCCCCATGATCGCGGTGATCTGGGGGATCACCCCCGAAGCCTGCACATTCCGATAGAATATGTTGCCGAAGCCGCTCAGGGCGTCGACACCCTCCTGGATACGCGCACCGCCGGAATCGTTGATCCCTATGACGGGGGCACCGACCTTGGTGGCGAGATCCATGACATTGGTGATCTTCCTGGCATGCATCTCCCCCAACGAACCACCCATGACCGTGAAGTCCTGGGAATAGACGAATACAAGCCTTCCATTGATCCTTCCGCTGCCGGTCACGACACCTTCGCCGGGGGCATCGGTCTTGTCCATCCCCAAGGTCGTGCTCCGATGCTCAATGAACATGTCGATCTCGCTGAAGGAACCTTCATCGAGTAGATATCCGAGACGTTCCCTGGCGGTCATCTTCCCTTTGGCATGCTGGGCCTCGACCCTTTTCGCCCCGCCGCCCGCGGCGACCGTGGCACGTTTCTTCAGCAATACTTGTGTAGCGTTTTCCATATGGACCTCCCCTATCTGCCAAAAGCGCCTGCATCCTGCAACGCTTCGATCTCTTCGGCCGACTTGCCAAGCAACCCCATGAGGATTTCATCACGGTGCTGACCGAGCTGAGGAGGCGCGACCCTGGTGGGTTCTTCTTCAATGGTCTCCATCTTGATGGGATTTCCGGGAACGATGATGTTTCCAGCTATCGGATCGAGGCATTCCACGAACATGTTGCGGGCGATCAACTGCCGGTCCTTCGAGACGGCTTCCATGTCATTCATGGGTGCGCAAGGAACTCCTGCGGCATCGATCACTTCCAACCAATGCTCCTTCGTGTTCGTGGAGAACACTTTCTGAAGCTCGTCGCCGATCTCGTCAAGATGATCGGACCTATCCCCGTTCGTGATGAACCGCGGATCGGTGATCAACTGTGGCGCGCCGATCGCGTCGCAGAGGTTGGCGAACAAGGTATCGTTGCCCGCGGCGAGGACGAACCAGCCGTTCGTACCTTCAAAACCCTGGAACGGGGTGATGGTCGGATGGCGGTTGCCCAATGGGCCGGGGCTTTTCTTATCGACGATGAAACGAGACAAAGCGCTTTCCAGGACGGAGAGCTGACAGTCGAGCATGGCGATATCCACCTTTTGCCCAAGGCCGGTGGAATTGCGCTGATGCAGGGCGGCGAGGATGCCTATGGCGCAATACAGCGCACCGTTGATATCCCCGACGGAGTATCCGACGCGCACCGGAGGTTGTCCAGGGAGACCGGTGATGCTCATGAGGCCGGACTGAGCCTGCACCAGGATATCATAGGCCGGGCGCAACGCATCAGGTCCGGTCGTACCGAAACCGGAGATCGCGCCATACACGAGCTTGGGATTTATCTCCTTGAGCACATCCCAACCCAATCCGAGCTTTTCCATCGTACCGGGACGATAGTTCTCGACCAGGATGTCGGCGTGCTTCACGAGTTCTTTCAGGGTTTCCTTGGCCGCGGGATTCTTCAAATCCAGGGCGATACTTTTCTTACCCCTGTTGGCCGTCATGAAGTAGAGACTCTGCCCCTCTACGAAGGGCCCGAAGGCACGTGAATCATCTCCGGTTTTCGGGCGTTCGACTTTCAGTACTTCCGCGCCTAGATCCTCCAGAATGACACAACATACTGGACCTGCAAGTACCCGAGTGAGATCGAGTACGACGATTCCTTCCAATGGTCTTCCCATAAGATGCTCCTAAAATCATGCTTATACCTGTCGGGAAGAGTCACTAGTTCACTACATAGGCCGAACGACGGCCCCACATCACGGTTTTCCCCTATAGTCGTGAAGGCTGTGCAGTTTCGCGATCGATACAACACAGGAGGTCCCTACTACTCCTGCACAGCTTCATGCTTCCAATATGAATCACTCAGACAAGGGGATGCAGGTACGCTCCGATACCATTCTCCATCAGGTCCGTCAAGGTCGGCACATCATCCAGATAGATCGGATTGTCCGGGTACAGGTCGCTATAGGCGTTCGCAAGCTGGTTGATCATGGACAAGTTACGCCCCGTCCTGTAATCAAGCGGCTCGCCGAACTCGTTCCACTTGACCGCGAGATTGCCGTTCACCCTGAGCCGGTCATAGAACTTGTCCTGCCCATTGACCGCGGTCTCGGCGGTGATCTTTCCATGGACAGCGCCTTGATGAGA
The DNA here is from genome assembly GCA_964407735.1 of uncultured Sphaerochaeta sp. Lineage (GTDB taxonomy): Bacteria > Spirochaetota > Spirochaetia > Sphaerochaetales > Sphaerochaetaceae > Spiro-02. Next base: position 4,101 of record CAYOWS010000021.1, read on the forward strand.
GTTGGAGGTTTCGGACAAGATCGCCAAAGCATCTGTATGATCGCCGATTTCCCTATGCGAAAAACCATGCAGATTGATCGGAGAAGCCTCGATACGCATCTCGATACCTTCTTCCTCAAGATACATGGACGCCCATGTGACCAGGTCCACGGCATCCTGATGAGCGCATACAGCATCGACCAACGGCTTCTCCGGGGGAGCCTCGTGCTGGTCCAGGACCATGTCTACCCCCTCCTGATTGATCAGCTGCTGTACCGCGTACGCCACCTTCTGGGTCAACGTCCCGTTGTCCTTGCCAGGATGGTTGCGGTTGAAGTTCCTCGCTTCGTCAGCGGCAAGCTTCTGCCCGGACGGATAGTGGATGTACATTTCCGGATCCGGCCATTGATGGACCGGGTTCGTCGCACGAGAACCGGAACGGAACCAACGGACGCTACCATCCGCGGTAGCGATCTCTATTCTGTCAGGATGCCCCTGCCCCGGTTCGCACCACGTATAGCCACTCTCATTGACGTGAGGGATGACGATCAGTCGTCCCGAAGAGACAACCACGTTTTCGACTACCAGGAACGCAGCCATCACCCCTGAAAGCTCAGGTCCATGGGTCCCTCCGAAAATCAGGAAAGTCCCACCGGGTTCCCCGCTATCCATGATATAGACTTCCGTATCACCAGCGGAGCCCTTCAGTTTCGGATAATACTCGCTCAGCATGGTGATGCGGGTCACACCTGGACCGGGATACACGGGTTCCTTCTCATACTGCCGGGCGAATACTATGGCTCCCGCGACTACGATGACGATAGTCACCGCAAGCATCAGGAGTCCGAATCTCAATGTCTTGCTTATTTTCATGTCAGGCTCCTTTTAGTGGATGAACAGCATCCGCAGCACAAGCGGAACGAGACAGATCACAGAAGAAATCTGCTTGCCACGATTCTTGCAGGTAAGCATATTCCACCCGAACAAAGCCACCAGTATGATGGTGATGATTTCATAATAAATTGTTAACCACATCTGGTCGCCTCCTAGAAAATCTGCCCAAGCTGCTGGGCGAATACAATCACCAGCACACTGACGATGATTGTCACAATGATCGGAACGATGCACTTCTTGACGATCGAACCATACTTTTCCACACCTACCGCCTGCTGCGCGAACTGACCGCTGATAGCCGTGGGAGGCATCAGAGCCCCGATGCCCATGAGCATCGTCAAGCCGGCGGTGACCATGATGGAGTTCAGGTTGGAGGTGGCCATGATGAACGGAACGCCAAGGACGGCGGCGGCACCGAACGGCATCAGCGGACCGCTGAGGATCGGTACGCTCACGGCCATCGCGAGATAGATCAGGGCTCCTGTCATGCTCAGGCTCGCATAGACCATCAGACCTCGGACACCATTCATGGCGAAGATCGAAATCAACACGCCGACCGCCGCGAACAGAGCAAGCACATCGATCGCTCCGACCATAGCTTCTTTCGCCGATCTGAGGATATTGATCTTCTTGCCGGTAAAGCAGGCGATGATCGTCCCAAGGAAGAATATGCCGCTTGTACCGATGTCGGGGATCACCTCGGGGAACATGCGGGAGATCACCATCGCCACGATGATGAACAGCATCGGAAGATGGATGATGAAGCCTTTCCCTTCCGGTGCAGCCTCGATACCCTCCAAAGTATGCTCGGGATCGATGCGCTTCACATACTTCTTTCCAATGAAGAGGACGGAGAAAATGGCAAGGGGAATCGTAATGGCGCACAGGATGCCGCCGAACCCTTCATATGGCATGTACACGCCTGTGGAGATGATCATCGCAGGAACGTTGATCGGTGGAGCGATCATGCCGTACAAAGCTCCAAGGGCCACGATGGCACCGGTCTCCTCCTTGGGGATACCAAGCTTGAGGAAAATAGGCACGCAGAGCATTCCGGTGCTGAGGACCGCCGCGGGAGCGGAGCCTGTCAACATACCGGGGAGCATGATCAATAGCATCATGAATGAGAGCAGGATGACCGGAGAACGATAGAAAGCCCTCACGATCAAAGTGGCCAAGGCATCCAACGCGCCATTGGCTTTCAATATACCCATGAACAGCATGCCCGTGCCCACGACCAACATGAGGGAGAAGAACTGCTGCGTCCCCTCGATCATCGCCCGTACAGGCAGGCCGAGTCCGGCGCAAAGGGCGCCGGCTACCGCCGCAATGATCAGTACAAGTGACATGGGAATTTTCTTGAACATCGACCCGACGATCATAATTCCCATCATCAAAACAAATAACAGTATTTCTGGTAACATCTTGCATTCCTTTTCAAGGACAATGTCGACCTTGTAGCCATGAAAACGATGGCTACAACCTGCGCAAAAGGTTTCCGATTGGAAACCTACATGAAGATTTCCTTCAGAACGTTCTGGATCTGAGCGGTCGTCTCAACGGTATACATGGGGATACCCTTGTCCGCACAAAGCTTTGTGAAATATCCATCCACATTGCCGTTTGACTTCACCACCATGTAGTCGGCAAGTCCGGCCAGATAGAGGAACGGCTCCGAGTTGGGGCCTCTACGGTCTTCACCGCCTATATGCATGCCGATGACCGTAGCACCCGCGGCCTTCGCGTCCGCGATAAGCTTCTCACATCTTCTGATCTCAGACGGAATATCAAGACCTGCACTGCCAAGTCCCTTTCCACTTCCGCCGATCACGCCGATAATCGTTCCATAATTATTCCAGTCCACCTTGCTTGGATCGACAGCCGTATCATACGTCCTGTCCAGCTTGAGCCTTCCTCCGAGCAGGTTCAGGAAGTTTGAATCCTGGCTTTGCCCGAATGACGTGATCAGGACCGGCGCCGCCGCTTTCGGCAACGCCGGATTGGCCGCGAAAAGACTTCCTGAAAACACCAGCACCAAAGTGATCGCAAGGACGACGGTTCTTCGAAAACTATTCATTACATATCCCTCCCAAATTATATCAAGCCGAAAGATCCATCCGGATCACGGCCATGATGACTCTGTTTCCAGACAATATCTTGCCTGGATTTCACTAGCCTGACGCAAAACTGGTTCCAAACCGTTCATTGCGACACCTCCTTGACGGTGAGGATTGTAAGCGACATCCCTTTTCACCGTCACAGCGGTATCCGAACTTCTGAAGGACACGGGAAACTCCCGACATCCACCAGTCCTGACATGCAGGCGTTCTCGTTCTACGAAACGGGCCCGGAACCATCGGAAGGTTCTTGAAGCCCTCATATCAGCCGATTCTTCTACCAGCCGACGGTATACGCATCTCTGGTAGGATCAGCGCCTACAGTCCAGAGTCCGGTTTCAGGATTGAAATATCCGAAACCAAGGGATCCTGTATTCGTCGTCTGGGAAACGACATACCCCATGTCTTTCAGTTCATCGATGACCTTGGAGCCGACTCCCATCACCGACAGTTTGCCAGGATACGCCTCGGTCTTACCCGCACCAGGGGCATGACCGGACACCATCCTCGCCTTCTCGACGTTCTGCTGGGGATCGATATCGAAATCGATGTGGTTCAGGATCACCTGGAACTTCGTCTGTTCCTGATTGTCAGAGCCAGGAGTGCCCACGAAGAAAGCGGGGATACCGTCTTTCAAGGCAAGGGAAGGCGTGATCGTCTGCAACGTCCGCTTATGAGGCGCGAGCGAGTTCGGATGCTCCTCGTCAAGGCTATAGTAGCTCATCCTGTTGTTCATCATGATACCCAGGCCATCTACCATCAGTCCAGAACCCATGATCCCGTTGATTGAATGGGTACAACTGACGACATTGCCGTCCTTGTCGGCCACAGCCATGAATGTCGTATCGCCGCCAAGCGCCTCGTAGTCTCGCGCATAGATCAACCCGCCGTCAGGCAGTTCCATCAGAAGCCCGTCTTCATTGATGAATTCCTTCATCTTCCGCGCATAGTCCTTGGTCATCAGTTCTGAAGGCATCGTCCCGAACCGAGGATCCGAGACGTATTTGTTCCTGTCGTTCAAAGCGATCGTCATGATCTGGGCGATCAGATTGATATACTCCGCTGAATTGTGGTCATAGGAGGACATGTCATATAGCTCCGCGATATTGAGCGCTTCGATAAGAGTGGGACCTTGGCTGTTGGGAGGACAGGCATATACATCATATCCACGATAGTTCGTCACGAGGGGTTCCTGTACCTCAGCATAGTATTCATTGAAGTCCTCAATCGAGAATATGCCCCCCAAGTCCTGGTTCCAGTCTACGATCTTCTCAGCGATCGGACCACGATAGAAGTAGTCCAATGCCAGGCCATAGCCATCCTGTGGGGTCCGTCCCCGTTTTGCGACAGACGAGACTTCCTTGAGAAGATCGGCGTAATTCCGGTTTACATATCTATCACCTTGAGCCAGAAGCTTCCCGTCCCGTGTAAAGATCTCCAGAGCTTCCTGGTTGTATTTGCCGGTACCGGACATCTTCAAGATCATGTCCAGGAACGGGGTGACCGCGGTTCCTTCTTCAGAGATCTCAATGACAGGGGCCAGGATGTCATCCAATCCCATGGTCCCGTAGTCGGTGAGAAGCGCCATCCAACCAGCCCATTCACCGGGGATATGCATGGCCAGAATTCCGCTTGAAGGAATTCCCCCTAGGTCGAAGTATGTGAAGATATCGGCATTCGCGGGAGCCCAACCGGTTCCATTGTAGACCTTGACGGCATCATCTTCGGCGCTATAGATGATTATCTCGGCGTCACCGCCAAAAATATTGGTCATGCCGGGTTCGGAAAAAGTCTGTGCGGCGGCGACCGCGACAGCGGCGTCAAACGCATTTCCCCCCTGTGCCAGGACATTGTACCCTGCCAGAGCCGCGACGGGACTTCCCGCATGGACGACCTGTCTGCCACTTACTTCCGGGCGGGTAACTCCAGCCATGCCACCGTTCGTAGTCGGCGGAACGACCTGTACCGCCGGGATATCCCCTGCCTGCGCCGCTTCCTGATAGCCCTGAGCGACCACCGGACTCAATATGCAACTGACTATCAGCAACAATATCAAAGCCCTTCTTGTTCTTTTCATGATACTTTCCTCTCATGTCTCTTATGGTTTGTCACTGTTTCCACTTCTCATGTACAATCAAGCACTGATACACTGGCGCTTCAGCACAGGCACGTCCCATACCGAACCAATTCATCGATCCACAAAGAATTCCCTTTGCCAGGAGACCATGTTCGCATTCTCCTGGCACTACGCATTTACCGGGGGGGGCAGCTCCGGCAATTCTGCGGTCCGTTTTCCGGACCGCAGAAAGGACTCGTTTCGGAACCTTCCGGAAAATGTCCGTTACATCATATGCCTACGGAATAGGCGTTTCTGGTCGGATCAGCTCCAACCGTCCATATACCGTTCTCATTGATACCGAAACCAACGGAACCTGTATTCGTGGTATAGCTGATCGTATAGCCGAGCTTCTCAAGATCTTCGTTGATAGTGGTTCCGAAACCAGTCATGAGGGCGATTTTGCCGGGGGACTCTACATCAGAACCAATACCAGGGGCATGTGTCGTAGAAACACGAGGCTGTTCTACGGCTTGCTGCGGCCTGAATCCGAAATCGATGTAGTTGAGCAATACCTGGAGTTTCGACTGTTCCTGGTTGTTGGCGTTCGGTGTTCCAACGAAGAAAGCGGGCTCGCCGTCTTTCAGCCCCAGACTTGGAGTAATCGTCTGTACAGTCCGCTTATGTGCGGCGAGGCTGTTCGGGTGCTCCTCGTCCAGGCTATAGTACCCCATCCGGTCGTTCATAAAGATACCGAGGCCATCGACTACCAGACCTGAGCCGTAATAGGCGTTGATCGAATGGGTGACGACACACATGTTTCCTTCCGAATCCACTACAGCCATGAAAGTGGTGTCAGGACCAAGCTTGTCATAGTCACGGTAGAACTGGAGACCTCCGTCAGGAAGTGACGCCATGGCTTGTTCCGTCGATATATACTGGCGCATCTTCGCGGCATATTCCTTCGACCAGATTTCAGGAGGGGCTTGATAGAAGCGAGGATCCGCGACGTACTTGTTCCTGTCGTTGAGCGCTATGTTCAAAGCCTGCACGACAAGATTCACATATTCAGCTGAATTATGTTTCATGGAGGCCAGGTCATAGCCCTCGAGGATATTGAGTGCTTCAATCAGGGCGGGCCCCTGACAATTCGGAGGACAGGAATACACATCATACCCACGATAGTTCGTTACGATAGGTTCCTGGATTTCAGCACGGAAGTCACTGAAGTCAGCGAGTTCGAAGGTCCCTCCATTCGCTTTGTTCCAGTCAACTATCTTCTCTGCGATTTCACCTCTGTAGAATAGATCTTCCGCAAGCTGGTAGCCATCGGCGAGTGTCTTTCCCTTGGACGCCGTATCACCCATGAGCTTGAGCAGATTCGCATAGTCCTCGTTGACGATGATATCGCCGATCGCCAGGCCATCAGGATAGATTTCTTTTGCAGCGGCATTGTTCGGGCCATAGGAGCCCATCCTCTTGCAAAGTTCCAGGGCGTTGATGGTGAATTCGCTTGCCAGCATCCCGTTTTCCGCAAGCTGCACAGTCGGTTCCAGGATATCGGAGAGTTCCATGGTTCCATAGTCGCGGAGCAACTCCATCCAACCGGCCCATTCACCGGGAACATGCATGGAATCGATACCTACCGACGGGATGCCACCCTTTTCCAGGTAATAGTCTACCGTCGCAGCGGCCTGAGCCCAGCCTGTTCCATTGTAGACCCTGACTTCCTTGTCTTTGGCGTTGTATGTAATGATCTCCGCATCGCCACCGAAAATGCTGCACATCATAGCTTCTGAAAAGGTCTGAGCCGCGGCTGTGGCCAAGGCGGCGTCGAAAGCGTTCCCGCCATTGACAAGGACCGTGTAACCGATCGCGGCGGCTTCAGGGCTTCCGGCATGAACGACATTCCTGCCACTTACCGGTGGTCTTGTCCACCCAGAGGTCCCTACGTTGGTCGTATAGGGGATATCAGCCTTGGCGGCGTTCCATCCTTCCTGATAGGCTTCATCCGTCGCTCCTTGAGCGAACACCGGGGCTAGTATACAACCAGTGACTAGCAACAACACAAAAAGCAGTCTAGTTTTTCTCATGATGCCATCCTTCTGAGATTTCTTCACACACACTATGTCACTGTTTTTTTCATGCAAATGTACACTGGCTCACTAGCGACTCAGGACAGGCACCTCCCGCCCGGACACTACGATCAAACCCATTACCCAGATGCGGTATCCGTTCACCGCCGGACCTCGTTATATAGTTCCTCCTCGATACATCCCCCAAGGTATACTGGGTATGCAAAAAAACCTGCGGCAACGCAGGATGAGATTACGATGTTATCACTTTTTCACTTGAACAGACTTTCTCCACGAGGAGAAACGGATATGCGCAAACACTAGGCGCACACAAACTCTACACTCAGATCAATCACTTCGCCATGTGGCGGACTTAATGGAAAACCTTTGATGCTACAAACCTGCTAATACACTCTGTGCTTAGTATATCCGAGTTCTTTGGTAATGCAACAAAAATATTTTTACTTGATAACCATTTTCTCTACAACAAGATAGTTAGTATCAAACACTTTTTTTCTGTACCAGGAGTGGAATTGAGCAAACCAATTCCGAGTTATTTCTTGAACAAGTTTATCCAGAGATCATGCGGACGTACGGCTCCCTGTTGTTTAGCTGTCACTTTCGATGCAAACCTGTCAACAAAACCCCAAGACTAGCACCCCCTCACCTTTCGATATCGCATCGGCACTACAGGACGATGACGCGTAAATCCTGTGAGGGATCGATATACACCTGACAAGTACTACAATTCTTCCTTGTCAGGTGAAGTATCCCTTGTTTCAATGATTCTCTGTCATTGAGCGAATGCTTTCATCGCCTTACTTGGCTATATTCCTGTCGTCGCATCACCACGCTACGGCATACCCATAAATCCGGGGATCATACCCTCCCCATTTGTATTCATCGATGAATCGGGCATGGCCTATACTCATTCCAGCCATTCCTATCTGAACCGTGTAGCCCATATCCTCGAGTGCCATCACTGTTTCAGGAGACATCCCACTTTCCACAGTAATCGTCTTAGGAAACTGGTTTTGATTCATCAATCCAGCAGGATGGCTTGTCTTGAACCTTGAAGCCTCTATCGCTACCTGGGGGTTAGTCATTCCATAGTCAATGGCGTTCAGAATGATCTGAAGTTTCTCTTGTTCCTGACCATCGCCTCCAGGCGTCCCAACCACGAACGCCGGCTTTCCATCTTTCAAGGCAATGGTAGGAGTAATGGTCTGAAGCGTTCTTTTCCGAGGAGCCATGACGTTGGGCATTTCAGGATACAGACTGAAATAAATCATCCTATTGTTCAGGACAATGCCAGTATCTCCGGCCACGCACGCTGATCCCCAGAAATTACAGATACTATGTGTAGAGGTGACAACGTTACCATACTTGTCGGCGACATAGAAGAATGTCGTATCCCCCTCATATCCGGTCCATTTCATCCCCTCCGGGATATCTTCCATAGGAAGACCAAGCGTAATGTCCTTGATTCTCTCTTTCGCATATTCTTTGGAGATCAATTCTTTGGGGTTGTCAATGAATCTCGGATCTCCAAGATTGTTGTTTCTATCGAGCATCGCGAGATTGAGAACCTGCACAATGAGATCAACATATTCCGCAGAATTGTGTTCATAGTCGGAAAGATCATAATTCTCAACCATGTTGAGTGCTTCAAGAAGCGTAGGCCCCTGAGAGTTCGGAGGACAGACATACACATCATAACCTCTATAATTTGTAGACCACGGCTCTTGTTTTTCCGCGCGGAACTCAGAAAAATCTTCATAGGTAAAGAGACCACCATTTTCCTCCGACCATTTTACAATCGTTTCGGCGATAGGCCCACGATAAAAATAGTCTTCCGCCAATCTGTATCCATCTCGTATGGTTTTCCCGTTTTCAGAAGCTGCGACTAGTTTTTTCAGTGTATTGACAAAATCCGGATTTGAGAACACATCACCGATCTGATAGAAAGAACCATCATCCTTTGTATACAGATCACTCAGGGTCTTGTTTGCCGTCCCACCCTTGATAGCATTCTGAAGGTATTTATGATCCATCCCCGTTCCAGTCTGGTCCACAAAATTCTCAGAAGCCGTCTCAATGACAGGTGCAAGAATTTGTGATAACGGAAGAGTTCCATTTTCTTCAAGCATAAGCATCCATCCCGCCCATGCACCAGGAACTTCTATAGACAGTGGGCCTGTCTGTGGAATTCCGCCGATTTCCAGGTAATAGTCAAGTGTAGCGGCTTCAGGAGCCCATCCAGTACCGTTATACACATGTATTTTCTGGTCTTTCGCAGAATAGACCATTATTTCAGCGTCACCACCGAGAATCTGAGTCGCACTTGGATCAACGATGCTTTGGACACCAGCTATCGCTACCGCGGCATCAAAAGCGGTTCCGCCTTGTTCCAAAATCTTGAATCCTGCCATCGCAGCCCTGGGATGACTCGCTCCAACTATGGACTTTCCTGAAACTGCGGGACGGGTTACTCCATGTGCACCCGAAGATCCGAACATATCAACTGTCGCAATTACTTTTGGCGCAGGAAGTTTATTCGCGGCCGAATTCTCCATTCTTGCATTTGCAGTCTGACTTTCTCTGTAACCTTCCGCAAAAAGCGTAGGCACACACAGCAGAACAATGAATAGACAGAGTACCAAAATCCTAGTTTTTTTCATGATGTTGTCCTTTTAGGATGTGTTCCGTTTCACTCTGACACTGTTTTTTTCTCGCAAATGTACACTGGCTCACTAGCGACTCAGGACAGGCACCCCCGTCCGGACACTACGATCAAACCCATTACCCAGATGCGGTATCCGTTTACCGCCGGACCTCGTTATATAGTTCCTCCTCGATACATCCCCCAAGGTATACTGGGTATGCAAAAAAACCTGCGGCAACGCAGGATGAGATTACGATGTTATCACTTTTTCACTTGAACAGACTTTCTCCACGAGGAGAAACGGATATGCGCAAACACTAGGCGCACACAAACTCTACACTCAGATCAATCACTTCGCCATGTGGCGGACTCAATGGAAAACCTTTGATGCTACAAACCTGCTAATACACTCTGCGCTTAGTATATCCGAGTTCTTTGGTAATGCAACAAAAATAATCAAACTCATCAATCCTTTGGTTTACAACAAGACATCTAACGTCAAACGCCTTTTTTTGTACTAGGAGTGGAATTGAGCAAACCAATTCCAAGTTATTTCTTGAACAAGTTTATCATAGACCATACAGGTCTCAACGGTTCGTTGACTCTTTGTCCCCGCGGTGCTACCATCCCCACGGTGAAAAGCACCCATTCGGTGTAGTTTTGGAGAAGCATATGATCGACAAGAAAGCCTTGCGGCAACAATATGAGGAACGACGCCCCGACATGGGCATACTCCAGATCAGGAATCTTCAGAACGACCGGTGCTATCTCGTGGCGGCCCCGGACCTCAAGGCCGCGGCGAACAGCCATCGATTCCGGCTTGACCTGGGCATGCATGAATGTGCGGAACTCCAGCAGGAGTATGCGACCACAGGCCTGGAGCTGTTTACGCTCGATCCCTTGGACATCCTCCCCTACGATGAAGCCGAACCGTCGAAAACCGACTATGCGCCCGAACTGGAAGCCCTTCTCAAACTGTGGGAAGACAAGCTCACGGCGTCTGACGTGAAACTGTACAGACGATAAAACCGTAAGTTTCTTGCCTTCCATCCATGCCGACCTATCTCAACGCCCCCATACAACCGACGTGCAGCCTTTGCCGTTTGAACTAGACCTGCCACTTTCGGGGTAGACCTGTCGTCAAACCTGTCACCAAAGCCCCAGAACTGTCACCCCTTCCCACACTACGTTCTCACATTGTGCATAGGACGAGAAGATAACAGGCCGCTCATGTATAACCTGCATTCCAGCTATCAAATTCACAGTTCCTGAATCACCAGCCGATTTTTTCATCTGATATAGGCAACTACCATCCAAGGAGGCCATATGGGCAACCCGTATCAGATACTTTCGGAAAAGGACAGGAAATGCGATATGTTCATGATTTCATATCGTTGTTTTGGAGAACGAGACATATTCATTGAAGAGGATGACTACCACAAATACTGGAGCGAGGCCATGTGGCTGATGGATTGCACCGGCAACTACATCGCGGACTATGTCGCCAGCGAAAGGAACTTCTGCATGATCATCTCCCTCTACTGTTCAGCACATGCCGCCGACAACACCGTCGAGCTGTACCGCATGATAAAGCATGTCAACAATGTCTACACCAGATGGCACAACAAGAAGTATGGACGACGAGGGACCTTGACCAGATTTGAGGGGATCAAGGCTTTGCGCTCCCAAAGGGATCTGCTTGAAGCGATGCGAAACATGTACAGTCGGCTCACCGACTGTGGCCGGGATCCGAACACCTGGAGATTCTGTGGACGATATGAACGGAAAAAAGGCTACAACCATGGGATGATTCCAGAACCCTACTCGTTCCCCGGTTATCTGAGAGGTCAGTTCAATGGGATGAAAGAACGGACTCTATACCGAGCTATCACGACACAGGACGAATCCTATTGGCAAAAGGTCCGCGACAGCATGTCCGTAAAAGAACGTTACGAAGAATACAGGGAACGGATATCTTTGCCTGTAGACATACAAGAAGGTACGGATGATTTCGATGAAGCCCTCTGGACGGCGCAACTGGCGTATTACTGACAATGATTTGCAAAGGAGGCATCGCGGGGGGGGACTCTCTCCCAAGATGCCCCTTGCCGACTGGACGGCCTCGTCCAACCTGCTGTTCATCGGCATGGACACGGCCCGCACTGCGACGTTCAATTCAGGATCGACTGACCGCCATGAATGAAGATACGTCCTCAAGGTCTTGCGGGTTCGCGAGGTCCCGCAAGACCTTGAGATGAGCAGGACGGAGGGGTGCGGGGGGGGCGTCTTCGAGGACATGTTCGGAGGGCTCATCGCCGGGGAGAAAAAAGAGCCACGGTACGAGTGAGGATGATATTGTATTGCTTTTTGTATCACATAGGGGTATACTATGTCCATAACGTTTGAATGGGACGACAACAAGAACGAAGCCAACAAGAGGAAACATGGAATCAGCTTCGAGCAGGCGATAGATGCGTATCTGGATCCTTTTGCGATCACATTTCCCGACGACAGGCACGTTGAGGATAGGATGAGGCTGATAGGATCTATGGACGACAACGGGATAAACGTCCTACTGGTCGTCTATATCGCAAAGTCCGATGATTTGGTGCGGTTCATATCCGCACGACATGCTACACAGAAGGAGCGCAAGGCATATGAGAGTAGAACGTTCTGAAAGACGGAAGCTGTCCAAGGGCGAGTTGGAACAGCTGAAAAAGGTGTTCTCCCAAGAACCGGATACAAGCGACATGCCGGAATCGAGCGATGAAGCGTTGGCGCAGGCCAGGCCCCTGCATGGCGGCATGTTCACGCCCGACCAGCTCACGAAGATAGCCATTGAGGCGAAGGAGCGGAGGGTGACAAGACCCATCACCGTGCGTCTTCCCTTGTCCGTCATCGAAAAGTACAAGGAGACGGGCAAGGGCTACACCTCGCTCATGGCGGAGATACTCAAGGAGGCCAGCCGGGCGCTGTGAGCCGGGCGACGAACCGATACATCACGACACAGGGGACGGCTTCGGCCGTCCCTTTCTTTTCGCGTCTATGACGGATACCCCCGAAGAACTCTCCGACGGTTCGAAGATCGGCGCGTAGGAAGGGGCGCCGGGCATCAACTACAGGCAGTTATCCTAATTGCCTGATATCGCACAGGCTCTTCACAGGCCTTGTGATTCACACGGAATCAGTTCTCCCGCGCCTTGTCCATCGCGATCAGATTGCGGAGACCTTGGATAGCGACGCGGATGGCGTCCTCAGTATCGTGCAGCTTCGGATTTTCCATCCCCAGCGCTTCGCGCTCCTGATTGCCTACCACGAAGAACTCACTTCCACAACGTGCTCCGAGCCGGGCTGCGACGACGAACAAGGCTGCGCTCTCCATCTCGCTCGCAAGGACGCCCAGACGTTTCCACGCCTCCCATTTGTTCTGCAACTCGTAGCTGACCGGCATGACGGAGGGATCATGTTGTCCGTAGAACGAATCCTTGCACTGCACGACACCCAGATGATGCCGTTTTCCAAGCTGCTCGGCGGCCTGCCTCAACGCGGTGACCACGTCGTAGTTCGCGACAGCGGGAAACTCGATCGGGGCGTATTCACGGCTGGTTCCTTCCATTCGGACGGCACCGGTGGCAATGACGACATCGCCACCGACCACAGGCAGGGCTATACCGCCGCAAGTCCCCATCCGAACGAAAGTATCCGCTCCGCATTTGAACAGTTCCTCCATAGCGATGGAGGCCGAAGGACCGCCGATGCCGGTGGAGGTGACGCTTACCTTCTCTCCATCCAGATACCCGCTATAGGTAACATACTCACGGTTGTCGGCCACGAACTGGGGGTCGTCGAAGTACTTCGCGATCTTCTCGCAACGCTTCGGATCACCAGGCAGGATGACATAGCGGCCCACGTCGCCTTCCTTGATATTGAGATGATATTGAACTCCAGTACCGTTCATATAGTCGGACATTGTCGCCTCCTCGCGATCGCGGTGGGATGCCGCGTCGATATAGTTCCATATAGTTTTCCACCCCTTCCAAACCAAAAGAGGGTTCATACAAAGTAACATGGAGCAATGCACCTGTCAAAGGGTGCCGCTCATTTGCATCGAACGGGGGAGAGGTCACACACTCTTGGGGCTACAAGCAAAAGACCGCCTCCCGAAACTGGTGGACGCCAGCATAGGAAGCGGTCTTGGTTCTACAGTATCGGTCCGGCGGTCAGTCCTTGTGGTTCCCCGCATACCCCATCTCTTCAAGCAGGGCGCCCAGCACACGGAACCGCTCGCCAAGCAACTCCCCTTCTTCTCCCAATATCTGTGCGAACAGCTTGATATCGGTATCAATCATGGGGTTGTCGGTACAGACGGACACCGTCATGGCATCCCCTTGCAGGCCGACCCGGTCGATCTGAGGATTCTCGGGATCGTAATACTTGGGGAACCTGTACGCATCCTGGAAGTAGCGGTAGGAACGGCACAACAGGATCGCAAGATCCAGCACACGGTTCATCGGCAGTTCCTCGGATTGCCGGGACCATTTCTCTCCGGTATATCTCCAGACCTTCGCTGAAATATCGACGTTGCCCCGGTCGTTCCATTGGGCGAGTCCCAACGAAAGCCCCTTCGCGTCAGAGTCATAGGCCTTGTGGCCGTCAACGTTCTCATAATTCTCCGATACAATGACCGGCTTGTGTTTCAAAGATGTAGGAATCTTCATGTCTATCTCCTTGGACCTCCCGGCCCTATTTTTCATATCACTGGATGATGGAATCTCCCGTCAGGGCAGCACCACGACATCACCCAGATTCTCTTTCCACAGATCGAGAAGGATCGACAATTCATCCGAATAGTCGGTTTTCCCAGGATCTTCCTTATCGTACGGCAACACCTCCAGGACCTTGAACTCAAAGTTCTCCGATCCGTGAGTCTTCCATTCCTCCAGCAGATTCCTGTTCGAAACAAAATTTCCACTGTTCAACTGGAACCATATGCCGTTGTAGGTCGCCTGGGTATTGTTGCTGGTTTTCAGATATCTACTTCCGGTAACACGGCATGTCACCATGCAGATGCCCATCTCCGGCTTGAATTCCCGATATTGCTGTCTCAACGCTTTCTTGTCAATCTTCATGTCTCGTCCTTCCATTCCCGTATCCGCCAGGTCCATCCGACAGTCTCCGGTTCCTCAGCAACCCAATATCTTGCGCTACCGGTATTCCGACAGAGTTCCCTGCCGTCGATCAGTAATCGTCTGAGGACGATCGCATCATACCGTCCCGCCAGAGGGGCCAACAATTCCGACACTTCCGTTTCCGAATACTCCCTACCCGCCTCGAACCGGGAGATCAGATACCCTCGCAGTGCTCTCTGTGTACGGGGCTTCGTCGGAATATGGAGGACCGCACCATCACGGTCCAGAAACTTGGCGATGTTGATGATTCTCGGTCGTGCGTGCATGTCCCACCCTTACAGCAGTAGCTGTGGTTTTATTTACTAATTTAGTAAATTACTAATTTAGTAAAATGTCAAGGGGTGTAAAAGTTGGATCGTACTCCCCCCCGACCGGCAG
>CAYOWS010000021.1:19553-32480 GCA_964407735.1 uncultured Sphaerochaeta sp.
GTCGTCCTTGGGTCGTCCTTGGGTCGTCCTTGGGTCGTCCTTGGGTCGTCCTTGGGTCGTCCTTGGACTGCCCTTGGGTTGTCCGTAGGTCGTCCATAGGTTGTTCCATCCATCATCAACCGACATGAAAAGGACCATTCCGCAAGATGGCCCGAACTTGAAAAAGAGTGAATCAAATGCCGAGAGACGTCAGAAATGTCGTATGGAACAGGGAATCGCTCGCCAGCGTGAACGGGTAGCAGACGATCTGCAAAAAAGATGCGTCGGCGACGATATTCAGCAGGGAAAAACGCACGACGAAGAAACTGCCCACAAGCACTGCCCATACGAGGACAAACCGGATCAGGTTCCGCAAGAAGCCTTTGAACACGATGTCCACCAGTTTTTCCAACGTGTGGCCGGACGGTTCACCGCCAAGGATGTTGAACCTATCACCGAGATCGACGGCGAAAGCGACATTCTGGTATCTGGTCCTGATGTATGCGGCGATTCCTGTTCGGACTCCCCTTTCCTGTCTCATGGAGCGCAGGACTGGGAGCGCGCGTTTCATCGCCCGGATGGAGCGGAATATAGAAAAGCCGAAGGCGACCAGAAGCAGGAGCGCGGAAAGGCAGCTGCTGGCAGCTACACCGAAGATCGGTTCAAGCAACAGGACTACCGCGAGAAGATAGAGGACGAGGTTCAACAGGGAGTTAGACAACATCTTCCGCTGGGTTCCCTGCAACTCCCTTTTCAGGAGATCGAACAGGAGCCCCCGAACCGGAGCTCCAAGCTTTTCCTCGACGACCTCGTTGACCTTGCCCCTGAATTTTTCGTCAGTGGCATAAAGCCCTCCGGTGGCACCGGCGACTCCGCCTACAGCAGCGCCGACGGCAGCTCCAGCGACAGCCCCACCTACCGTACTTACGACCTGCTTGCCGCCATTCTTCCAGACTTTCTCTAGCATCGAGTATCCCCAGACCAATACGGCGACATCATCCAGCAGACCGATACCGATCAGGACATCGGGGATGACATCAAGCGGAGAGACCAGATAGATGAGACAGCCGATGAGCAGAACCTTTGTCCCCATCGGCGTATCGGGGGACTTCCAGGCTTCCCAAAGAGCCACGACCTTGTCCCATATCTTGGCGACAGGGCCACGTTTCATGAGTGGAAGCTTGTCTTCGACCTTGACAATTTCTTCAGGGGTGGCGGTCTCGCCCATGTGCTGGGCGGTGGTGATCGCCAGTTCCTTCTTTCGCTCGGGAATCAGTGCTTTTCCAGTTTTTGCCATTGTTTCATTCCTTGCGGCGACCGCCTCAGGTGGCCATCCTTGACGGCTATCGCAGACACATATCAAGCCCTACCCGAGCTCGACATAGGTCTTGCCCATGCCGCCGTCCTCTGGCAAAGCGAAATGATAGCCCGACACAGAGTTCTGTGTCTTCAGGTAGTCGGCGATACCACGGGAGAGGATACCGTCCCCATAGCCATGGATGATCGAGAAAGAGGCTACGCCGTGGACGATGCAGGCCTCGATCTCTGCCGAGACCTGTTCCAGGGCCTCTTCCAACGTACGGCCACGGACATCGAGCGTCAGCCTGGGCTTGGGTGCGGAACTCTGGTAGGAGACACTGACCTTCGGCACGTTCTGGGAACGTGCGGGAAGGGAGAGTTCGGACTCCTTCAGGGAGAACTTCATCGGCCCGATTGCTACTATCCACTTGCCCTTGCCGTCGGCACGGAGGATACGCCCTTCGCGCTTATGGGCGCCGCACAGGACATCCATGCCGGGGGCGAAGACGACCTTTCCGACGGAAGCCATGGCCTCACGGGCGATCTGCTGCTCCTTGGCGTCCTGCTTTTCGGCGGCCTGCCGCTCCTTCTCCTCCATCGAGGCGATGAACTGCTGCACCTTGCGGGTCTTCTCACGGGTGATCTCACCCTCGCGAAGTTCGGCGACGAGATTCTCAAGTTCCTTCCGTTTCTGGCCGATGAACTGTCGCAGGTCCCCGAGCTGCTCCTTGCGAACAAGGTTCTCCTGCTGGTCTACCTTGAGCCGCTTGAGCTCGACCTCTTTTACCTGGGCCTGGACCTGGCGATACCGCAGCTCAATCTGCTGATCCCGTTCCTCGGCCTCTTTCCTGCGCTGCTCCAACCCCTTGATGATCGTGCTGATCTGGACGCTTTCATCGCCAAGATAGCCCTGGGCGGCCTTGACGACCGATTCAGGAAGACGCATGCGCCTGGCCGTATCGACCGCATGGCTTTCACCGGGCACCCCGCTGATCACATGGAACGTAGGCTCGTGTGTCCGTTCATCGAACTCCATCGAGGCGTTGAGGACCACGTCGGAGGCATAGGCGTACTGTTTCAGCACTCCATGGTGGCTCGTCACCAACGTCAGAGCGGCATGGGAGACGCTGTATTCCATGACCGCACGGGCGATAGCCGCACCCTCCACGGGATCGGTTCCGCTGCCCAGTTCATCAAGGATCACAAGGCTACGGGGGGTACAGGCGTGCAGGATCAGGCCGACCTGCTTCATATGTCCGCTGAAGGTGGAGAGCTGTTGCTCGATGCTCTGGTCGTCGCCGATATCGGTATAGATGCCGTCGAAGATGGGAAGGGAACTCCCCTCCCTCGCCGGGATGAACCCGCAGAACTGGTTGAGCAACGCGAACAGGCCTACAGTCTTGATCGTGACCGTCTTGCCGCCTGCGTTCGGACCGCTGATCACCACCGCCTTGATCGAATCGCTCAGTTCCATGGTGATGGGCACGGCCTTGCTTTTGAGCAACGGGTGACGGGCATCGAGCAGACGGCAGACGGAAGGCTCGGACAGCTCCGTGGCGACGCAGTTGTTCTTATAGGCCCACCGGGCGCAGGCGTACAATGCGTCGGCCTGGGCGACCTGACGGGTCAGCACCCGCAGCAGGTCCTCGCACTCGCGGACCTTCCGGGTCAGCTCACCGAGGATGCGGGCGATCTCGATCATCACCTGCTGCTCGGCCATGATGACGCTGTTGTTCAGTTCGACGAGCCGGTAGGGTTCGACGAATACCGTCGAGCCGCTGGAGCTGGTGCTGTGGACGAACCCCTGGACTTCTCCCCGCTGGTCGTTGCGCACTGGCATCACGATACGCCCGTCGCGATAGACGGGCTGGTCGTTCTGCATCACCGTACCGCTGGTATGGATGAAATCCTGGCTGTACCGGGAACGTTCGGCCCTGCGGCGGTCGATCTCCTTCTTCAAGGACCGGATCGCCGGATGGCTCTCCTTGACCTGCCCTGGAGACTCCAGGTTGTCCAGCAGTTCATCGGCAAGGAGCCGCAGTTCATCGGGGATATCGGACAGCAAGACGCTGGCGGGATTCGGAGTCAGAGGCGCCCCGGAGTTCCCCTCCGTCTCCATCGGGAGACGGAAGAACCGCTGGAGGGTCACCGCGGCATGGATGTAACAGCCGATATCGTACAGACAGACGCCATCGAGCGCGGTACCCGGCTGCAACAAAGCCTGCAGAGCCTCGGAGAGCGGCGGAAACGGTTCAGGCGCGACGCCTCTGCCTGAGGAGAATATCTTCACGATGTCTCCGACGAGCGTCTGGCGCTGGCGCAATTGTTCCAGATCGGTGATGAAATGGCCCAGCCGGAGCTGGTCGGCCCCGTCATCACTCAACGAACAGGAAACGATATCATTCAATACGGCTTGAAAGCCAAGATCTTCAAGAGTCTTCTTCCACATGGTCCCTAACGGTCTTTCCTACACCGTCCCGGCTGTCCATCAGCTTGTTCTTCCTATGGAATTTTCCGCTTTTGCTCGTGGTGACAGCCTTCCCACTCGCTTTGTAATTCTCAGTCTGCCATTGGGGCACACGCTCTTCCAGCGACGCCAGCATCCGCAGATAGCTCTCGTAGCGGTCGTAATGGATCAGATCCTCTTCGACCAGCTCCTTCACCTTGCACCCCGGCTCCTGATCATGGAGACAACCGTCATACTCGCATTGGGAGGCGACGGCCCGGAACTCAGGGAATGATTCGGCGATCAGGTGCGGATCGCCATGCGGCACGAGGATTTCCCGCACTCCCGGAGTATCGACAACGGTGAACCCCGGTCCATCGAGCAACAAGGAATGGTTGGTCGTGTGACGCCCACGGTTGAACTTCTGGGAGACCTCTCCAGTGCGCTGGTTCGCCTGCCCGTCGAGCATACGGTTGATCAACGTCGACTTGCCTACTCCGCTCTGCCCGACGAACGCCACGGTCAATCCCTGTAGAGCCTGGACCAGATCGTCAAGGTTCTCCCCCGTCTGGGCGGAGACGGCCATGATACGATAGCCCAGGTCCTCGAACAGATGGAAACGTTCGTATTCATCTTCCGTCAGCAGGATATCGCATTTGTTCAGAACGAGCATCACCTCGACGCCGCGGGCGCAGGCCATGACCCGGTCGATGAACCGCGGGCGGAACGGCGGGGTATCGGCGGAACAGACACAGACGATCAGGTCCATGTTGGCGACGACGGTCTGGTTGCACTCCCCTTTGACATTCCAGCGCTGGAAGCTGTTGAGCCGCGGAAGGCGGGCCGTGATCGACCCATCCGAACTTCCATGGGTGATGAAAGAGACGCGGTCACCGACGGCCAAAGGGTTGTACTCCCCCTGCACAT
The DNA here is from genome assembly GCA_964407735.1 of uncultured Sphaerochaeta sp. Taxonomy (GTDB): domain Bacteria; phylum Spirochaetota; class Spirochaetia; order Sphaerochaetales; family Sphaerochaetaceae; genus Spiro-02. Next base: position 24,205 of record CAYOWS010000021.1, read on the forward strand.
CAGGCAACTGCTTGCCCTTGATGCGGCATTGGTACGTCGATTCCCCAGAGCGGACGGTATAGATATTGTTGATGCCACGGCAGATGACGCCATCCATCTGATTCTCTTCCAAAACTGTTCTCCTACAGGGCAACCGCTTCCGCAGTCCGTACAGGACCAAGGATTCCCGATTCGCCCATCAGCCACTGTATAAGGAATTACGCCGATTGGCAACCGGAGATCATCAAGGAATTCCGTCGTGCTGCATGATGGATGGCGGAACACCGGCGATGTCTTGCCGACAGAGGCCTCGCCGATTGCGGAAAACGTCCAACTGGTTTATTCTGGACGCATGGACAACTACACATTCTGCAACCCAACGAAGATCATTTTTGGAAAAGGGACCATTTCAGAGGTCGGCGACCAGATACACGCTTTCGGCGGCAAGAAAGCGCTGCTTCATTATGGTGGCGGTTCGATCAAGAAGACGGGAATCTACGACACGGTCGTCGGTTCATTGAAGGCCGCGGGAATCGAGTACGTGGAACTTCCAGGCGTAGTTCCGAACCCCAGGCTCTCGCTGATCCGCGAAGGCATGCGGATCGTCAAGGAGCAAGGGATCGACTTCATCCTCGCCGTCGGCGGCGGCAGCGTCATCGACTCTTCCAAGGCGATCGCCTTCGGCTCCTGTCTGGAACCCGGCAAGGATATCTGGGACGACTATTTCATGCAGCCAACCGCAGTCATCCCCGGCGCGATGCCGATCGGCGTCGTCCTGACCATTCCCGCTGCGGGTTCGGAAAGCTCGAACTCCTGTGTGGTGTCGAACGAAGAGACCGGTTTCAAGCGAGGAGTGAAGACGGAATACTATCTCCCCCGCTTCTCGATACTCGATCCGGAAGTCTCCTATACGCTCCCTCCGTTCCAGTCGGCTTGTGGAGCCATCGATATCCACGCCCATATGTTCGAACGGTATTTCTCCCCTGTGGAGCACACCGATGTGACCGATCAGCTCCTTGAAGGGGCGATGCGTTCCGTCATCGACATCGGTCCTCGAATCCTCAAGGACCCGATGAACTACGAATACCGCGCCGAGATGATGTACGCGGGGAGCATCGCGCACAACAACTCCCTCAATCCGGGGCGTGGCGGCGGAGACTGGGGAAGCCACCAGATCGAGCATGAACTGAGCGGGCAGTATGACATGACACACGGAGCCGGGCTGGCGATCGTTATTCCGGCATGGATGAAGTACGTCTCCCGCAAGAATCCCGCGAAGTTCGTCCAGTACGCCATCAGGGTCTGGGGCGTAACGCTCCCCTTGACCGATACCTGGGGCATCATCGACACCATGATCGAGCGGCAGGAGCAATGGTACCATAGTCTCGGCATCCCCACCCGCCTGTCGGACCTCGGTTACGACGGTACGTATTTCGAGGAGATGGCCCGCAAGGCGTTGGTCAACAAGGGGAGCATCGGCGGCTATCTCAAGCTCTATGCCGAGGATATCGTGGAGATCCTCAAGCTGGCGTTGTAGTCGGGGGACGCATCGTTATCCGCATGCAAGCAGAGATACAGGCGGGAGTCCGACGGGCTTCCTGCCTATTCCATCGATGTTTTATCAATAGAAATCTGCCGCAATCGGTTGACAACACCCGCAATTCTGGTACTGTTATTGTATGTTTACCTTCAGAACCTGCGACGTGCAAGGCTGCAACGGCTTCGTCTGCGACGGACATGATACCTGCTACCGGCATAGCCGGGACCAACGGCAGGTGCTCCAGGAAGCAACCGATCGGTTGACCTGCCATGGACGTGTCGACGACATGACCATCACCAACGCCGAATTCGACGGGCTCGATTGTACGAAGACCCAACTGCATACTTGCAACCTCGGGTTCTGTACCTTCCGGAACATCGATTTCTCCGAGGTCCGGCTGGCCACCTGTTCGCTGGACTTCTGCCTGTTCGACAATTGCAAGTTCATGGGCATCGACAGCCGCTATTCGGTATTCGCAGGCAGCAAGTTCATAGACTGCGATTTCGGTGGCTCCATGCTGCTCCATACCAATTTCGTAGGGAGCGATATCATCCAATGCGACTTTTCATCGAGCGACCTCTACTATTCGAACTTCACCAGCGCCCATCTGCGGGACGTCAAGTTCCAGGACTGCAACATGAAAAAGGCCGACTTCCGCTATACCGACCGGAGAAGGGTCTCCTTCAAGTATTCCAACTACGAGGAGGCAAGCTTTACGCAGGACCTCCAGTAGTCCCCGGACAAGCGAACGACCATGAAGATATTCCAGCATTTCTCGGTAGTAGGATTTTGCAATACCTATCTGATCGGCCCTGATGACGGGGGCTCCGCCATCCTGATCGACCCCGGCCATGTGGACACGGAACTGATAGAGTTGATCGAGGACCACCACTACACCATCGACCATGTGCTGATCACCCACCGTCATGACGCCCACGTACAGGGACTGGGGACCTTGCTGAAAATCTACACTCCGGAAGTCCATGCGGCCGCGGCTTCGATCTACGACTACGTGGTGACGGAGGTGACCGACAACCAGACGCTCCAGCTCTCCGGCTTTGAGGTCGACGCGATCCATGTGCCGGGGCACTCCCTGGACAGCATGGTGTTCCGAATCCAGCGGGCGTTGTTTACGGGTGATGTCATCATGTCGGGCCGTATAGGCTCGACTCCCGGAATCATGGAACGGGAGCTGTTGCGCAAGGCGATCCGAAAACGGATACTGTCGCTCGACGAGGACCTCTTGCTCTTTCCAGGCCACGGCACCCCCAGTACGCTGAAGATAGAGAAGATGTTCAACCCTGAACTGCTGGAGATCATAGCCGGGACCTCGGAGCTCATCCGGTAGCATCGCGCTGGGATCACACGAAACTGACAGGATATTCAAAGGAGATTGATGAGATATGGAGACAAGAACCTTAGGCAACATCACAGAACAGATTTCACTGCTTGGCTACGGCTGCATGAGGTTTCCAAAGATACAGGAGGACAAGCCGGAGATCGACAAGGAGGAGTCACAGAAGCTGATCGATTACGCTTATGGACATGGCGTGAACTACTTCGATACAGCCTACCCGTACCACGGCGGCCTATCGGAACTCTTCATCGGCGAGGCGTTGAAGAAATACCCGAGGGAGTCCTTCCACCTTGCGACCAAGATGCCGCCTTGGGATATCAAGACGACGGAGGATGCCGAACGCATCTTCGAAGAACAGTTGAAAAAGTGCCAGGTCTCCTACTTCGACTTCTACCTGCTGCACAACATGAACACCGAGAACTTCAAGCATTTCGAAGACCTGAAGGTGTATGAACTGTTGAGCAGGAAGAAGGCTGAGGGAAAGATCAGATATTTTGGTTTCTCCTTCCACGACACGCCGAAGCAGCTGAAGACATTCGTCCAAGCCCATGACTGGGATTTCGCCCAGATCCAGCTGAACTATCTCGACTGGGAGTTCCAGGACGCGAAAGGCCAGTATGAAATACTTGCGGACAACGGAATCCCCGTCATCGTCATGGAACCGGTCAGGGGCGGTGCGCTGGCGACGCTTTGCGACGGGGCGAAAGACCTGCTGGTGGCGAAAGATCCGAAGGACAGCGTCGCCTCCTGGGCGATCCGGTACGCGGCGTCTCTGCCGAACGTACTTACGGTCCTCAGCGGCATGTCCGACATGGCCCAAGTACAGGACAACGTCGCCACCGTTACCGATTTCAAACCGCTGGACGAGGGCGAACGCGAAGTCCTGGACAAGGTGCTGGAACTCTACAAAGAGTCCCGCACGGTCCCCTGCACCGGTTGCAGCTATTGCATGCCCTGTCCGGCGGGTGTGGACATCCCGCAGATATTCACCATCTACAACCGCTACTGCGTCAGCAAGGACAAGGGGGCGTTCATCGGTTCCTACCAGGACCTGGAGGAGTCGAAGCGAGCGCACAATTGCGTCAACTGCAAGAAGTGCATGGAGCACTGCCCGCAGTCGATCAAGATCCCCAACATGCTGGACGAAGCCGGAACGTTCGCCTCCACTCTTCTCTAGGGGTACGATAGGGGTCCCCCGCGGGTGCAATGCGGGTACACCTACGCAGATGCTACAACGGCTGGCAACCAGGACAGAAGTAGACGTTCCCTCCCAGATAGGCCTGACGGATGATCGCCCGCCCGCATACGGGGCAAGGATCTTTGTAGGTCTTGCTGGAGAGGATCGTCCTGTAGCCTCCGGGCTCTCCGAACAGATCCTTCTCGGTATCCCGACCGCCCTCCGCCGTCATTGTCCGGAGAGTGTCCACCGTACATCCATACAGCTTTTCCAGCTGTGCGTCATCGAGCTTTGACAGCTTGCGGCGTGGGTTCAGTCGTGCGTTGAACAGGATATCCTGCAACGTTCCGTTGCCGAGGCCGGGAATCCGCTGCTCGGTGGCGAGGAACGCCTTGACGCTCGCTTTCGGACTGGTGGCCGACACAAGGGAATCGAACCACGCCTGGTCGAACGCATCAGTCAACGGAGAGGGTTTTTCCTTCGCAACCAGATAGTAGGGATTGTCGTTCGTACCGGCCTTGAAAGCACCAAGGCCGCCATACATCTGGATGGTCCACATCAGATGGGAACCGTCATCAAGCCGGAACAGCAGCTGATGTTTCTCGGGAGGTTCCGTACCAGGCGGGAGATAGCGGATCGTAGCACCGTCTCCGAATTCGAACCGCATATCGTCCAACTCGATTTCCACGATGCCACCGTAGGCCTTTGCGTCGGTGATCGACAGGCCCTCCAGCAGCGACGGATAGAGTTGTGGGTCACCGGTATAGAAGGCGAACTTGTGAGGTGAGGCGGCGGCGACCACATGGGTCACGCGACGGCCAAGCAGATGATCCCTGAGTTGGGATGCGATGACATTACTTTCTGGCATTTCCAGCATAGCGGGCCTCCTTGAGCGGTTGAGGTCGTCCCGTTCGTGGAACTAGGACGGCTTTATTCCAAAAACCTCGTCTCGTCGCCGGGGCGGACCGTCGGCATCGGCAAGGTACGCAGCACATCTTTGAAGCGTTGCGGCATGGGGGCGCAGAACCGCATTCGAGATCCCGTGGAGGGATGGTCGAACTGAAGCTGCAACGCATGAAGCATCAGCGTGACGTCGGGATAGGAGCCGTCCTTCCGGGAATAGATCGGATCGCCCAGGACGGGATGCCCGACCGACTGCATATGGACCCGAATCTGATGGGTACGACCGGTAAGGATCCTGATGCGGACCAACGCATAGCCGGCATACTGCCGAAGCACCAGATAGTTGGTCTCCGCCCTCCGCCCTTCGTCCACAGGACAGGTGGTGAAGCGCTTGCGGTCCTCTGGATCCCGTCTGAGGCCGGTAACGATCCGCCCTCTCCTGTTCGGCATCCGCCCCTTTACGATCGCTATATAGTATTTGTCAGTGGTATGCTCTTTGAACTGCCGGGCCAACGAGACATGGGCCTCGCGGTTGCGGGCGACGACCATGACACCGCTGGTGTCCTTGTCCAGACGGTGGACGATCCCGGGGCGTATGGCGGGACGGGGACCGTCGGAGGAATCCTCCGGATCGGAGACGGCATCATCCGACACGACGAGATCGTCAAGAACATCACTCGATACAGCCGCGCAGACCTCTTCCCGCTCATAGGAGGGGGATACCATTTCGGCGAAAGCTTCGCCATAGCGGTGAACGAGCGCATTGACCAACGTACCGTCGGGATTTCCCGCGGCGGGATGCACGACCATCCCCTGGCGTTTGTCCAGGACAAGGACATCGTCATCCTCATAGATGACATCCAACGGGATGTCCTGCGGCTCGATCCCTTCGAAGCACTGTTCAGTCCACAGGACTTCGATGGTCTGTCCCTCTTTGACCGGACGGCTGCGCTTGGTATCCTTGCCATCGACAAGGATACGGGTATCCTTGTCCCCGACCAGGGTACGGCTGATTCCTTCGGCGTTGGCGGCGACATAGGCGTCGACACGGGTCTTTCCATCAACCGGCCCTACGACGAGGGATACGGCGCGTTCAATTGTCTTCACTGGTCATTCTCCCCTGACTTCCCCGATGATGAAATCGGTCAGAGCTATGGTAAAGGATACACCGGCGGCGGCTCCGAGCTGGACCAACGCGGTCTTGATACCGGCGCTCTCCTCGACAGGAGGCGCGCCGAGGTTCACGGCGAGATTATAGGCGATGACTACCAACGGAAGCGCCAACGGGAATGAACCGAAGAACAGGGATTCCGCCCGACGGAGCTTACCGCTCCAGATCGGAAACTCTTCCGCCGTATAGGGTTCATAGTCCGGAAGTTTCGTCCCGGTCGTGGCGGCGCAGAGGCCCTGTGTGGCTATAGCCATCAGCAGTATCAACGCCACCAGGCGGATCGTCCTTTTCTTCACTTCGAATAATCCCTTGCGCCGAACAGGCGGGTTCCGACACGGACCATCGTGGAGCCTTCCTCGATTGCCCATGGGAAATCTCCGCTCATCCCCATGGAGAGCGTATCAAAATTGATGGAGGGATAGCTGGACCGACATTTCTCCCGCAGGTTCCGAAGGAGGGCGAAAGCCCCACGGACTTCCTTCTCGTCACCGCCCAGTGGGCCGACCGTCATCAAGCCATGTATCCTGATACCTTTCAGTTCCTCGGCATGGTCGAGCATTTCAAACAAGTCGTCCTCAGTCTCGAAGCCGGACTTGGCCTCTTCCTGGGAAGTGTTGAACTCCAGCAGGACGGACAGGACCCGGCCATGGGCCAGCGCGCAATCGCTGATCATGGCGGCGAGTTTCAGGGAATCGACGGAATCTATGCCGTCCACCAACGGGACGATCTTCTTCACCTTGTTGCTCTGAAGATGGCCGATCAGATGCAGTTCCATCCCTTGGGGACGGTCCTCCAGCAGGGGGAATTTCGCCTCGACTTCCTGTACGCGGTTTTCACCGAACAACCGGATCCCGGCATCATAGCCTTCCAGCACGGCATCCCAGGGGTGCGTCTTCGAGACCCCCATCAGGGTGATGTCCGCGGCGTCACGGCCACAGCTCGCGGCGGCGTTTCGTATCTCCGCGAGGACTTCTTCAACTCTGTCTTTGCATGTATCGTTCATCAGTTTTTCTTCGCCTTTTTGTCCTGACGGGCCTTTTTCGCGGCCTGATGGATTTCAGTCCGTTCGATGGTCTTCTTTTCACGCCACAGCTTCACGCCTTCACGCAGCTGCTCGAACTGTTCCTTCATTTCTTCGCTGGCGCTGGTCATGCCGGGGAAGGCGTCGACCATGCGGCGGCTCGTGCGATGCAGTTCCGTCCGCAGACGCTCCAACTCCGTGTCGAACTTCTCCTTCGTGGAGCTGACAAGCTGCTGGCTTCCATCTTTCTGAAGGGTGGCCAACCGTTCCTGGAACTCCCTGCCCATCTCCTTGACCTCTCGGACCTTCGCCTGGAACGCCGCCATGTGGTATATGCTCGCCGTCGCGTCCACCGACATGACGATCGCGATCACCAGGGCGATCGGATAATCAAGCCCCTGGGGTATCTTGCCCACGAGATCGGAGATGAACGGCTGGATCACATAGACCACCACAAGGCAGAGCAAGGCGAAAAGCGTCGAGTTCAGCAGGCAGACCCGCCCGTTGATATTGACTTTGTGCTTGGAATAGTCCCACAGCTTGGTGTGGAAGAACTTCTCCAGCATCCAGCTCGTGAAATATTCCAGTACGGAGGTCACGACCATCCCGAACAGGAACACAAGATAGGGTTTGTCATAGAAAGGTTCCAACGCGAGAATCACCGCAACCGCCCCGAAACCATAGATCGGCAGATAGGGGCCGTACAGGAAACCACGGTTCACGAACCGCTTGGCTGGTACGGAACAATAGACGACTTCGCAGATGTATCCACAGATACAGTAGATAAAGAAGTAGATGATAAGCTTATCCAGAGTGAACATACCGTCTCCTATCAGGCAATCCGAACAACGACCATAGTATAGCAGGAAGCCCCATTCCTGCAAACCGTTTTCAAAAATATGCCGTGGCAATGTGATGTATGCACAAAATATAACAATCATAACCCGAAACGTCCAAGGGATTGCTCAGTGGTTACTTTGGGCTCACCTGGTGGTTACTTTAGGCTCACTTGGTGGTTACTTTAGGCTCGCTTGGTGGTTACTTTAGGCTCACCTGGTGGTTACTTTAGGCTTACCTGGTGGTTACTTTAGGCTTACCTGGTGGTTACTTTAGGCTTACCTGGTGGTT
>CAYOWS010000021.1:32580-64560 GCA_964407735.1 uncultured Sphaerochaeta sp.
ACTTTGGGCTCGCTTGGTGGTTACTTTGGGCTCGCTTGGTGGTTACTTTGGGCTCGCTTGGTGGTTACTTTGGGCTCACTTGGTGGTTACTTTAGGCTTACCTGGTGGTCACTCAAGGCGCCCCGAACGACTCACAGGAGCTTGAACCGGTTCTTGTGGAAGTCTATTAAGCCATCGGCCTTCATCCGTGAAAGTTCCCTCGACAAAGCGCTACGGTCCATGCCGAGGTATTCGGACATCGCATGCCGGTCCAGCGGTATGGAGAAACTTCGTCCGCAGTTTCCGCAAGACACCGTCGACAGATAGGACAGGATCTTTTCACGCGCCGTCGGTTGCAGCAGACAGGCGAGCCTTTCATGAAGCACCAATCCTTTTTCGGCGATGATCCTGATGAAATTGCCTATCAAGCGGTCATGAATGCAGCCGACAAGGGACTTGAACGGGATGGACAGAACGGACAGCTCCTCCTGCGCCTCTACGGATACCGGGCTTCTCCGGCCGGCACTGGCGGCAAGCAGCACCCCGATCTCACTCCCGGGACGCAGCAACGTGATGGTGGTGAGCCTTCCCATCGTATCCAACCGGAAGGACCTTCCCCGCCCGGAAAGGAGAATGCCGAAATCGGACGAAGGACTCCCCTCCTCGACGATCAGCTCATTCTCCCGATAACGCAGGACCTTGGCATGGATACGGAGAAGCAATCGCGATATGTCATCCGCTTCGATACCGGAGAACAATGCAGTTCGAGTCAGGACATCAAGCCATTCATCCATCACACAAAATGTTGCCTTGGCAACATACCTCCTCTGCAAAGGTAGCCTATACTCGTACCGAATTCAAGCGGAAGAGGGATAATATGGATAAAAACGTAGAACGGACGGACATCGACCAGGAACAGGGGAACCGCAGGAAAAGGAGGATGCAACATTGAACACGACCTTCACACTGGCGACCTATGCCGTCACGCTCCTGCTGCTGGGGCTGTCATCGTTCAAGAGCAAAAACAAGACTCGTCTCGCCTTGAAAAAGGCTTGGAGGATGTTCTGGGCCGTACTGCCTCAGTTCATAGCCATACTCCTCCTGGTCGGTCTGCTTCTGGCGATACTCCGGCCCGAGACGATACAGCGTGCGATAGGTTCGGAGTCGGGATTCCTTGGACTGCTGGTATCCGCGCTGATCGGGACCGTGACGATGGTCCCTGTACTGATCGCGTTTCCGCTCGCCTCCAGGCTGATGGAAAACGGCGCGGGGGTCGCTCAGACGGCGGCCTTCATCGCGACCTTGACTACCGTAGGAATCGTCACGCTTCCGCTGGAAACAAGATATCTTGGGAAAAAGGTGGCGATTCTGCGGAACCTGTTGTTCTTTCTTTTCGCGCTCGGCACAGCCAGCGTCATGGGAGTTGTATTGGGATGAGAAAAGATATTAAGAAATATGGTTTCGCGGCGCTCATGCTCTGCGCAAACCTGTTGTTGCTGTCGTACTCCCCGACGACAGGAGCCGCGGCTCTTGCATTCACGACGAAGAACTTCATTGGCTTCCTGTACATACTTACTCCGATCTTCATCTGTGTCGGCCTCATGGACGTATGGATCGAACGGGAAACGATGATCAGCATGATGGGGCGCGGTTCAGGCTTTCGTGGAAGCCTGGCAGCCCTGCTGCTCGGCATGGTGACCGCGGTACCGATCTATGCGCTTCTGCCGGTAGCCGGAATACTGCTGAAAAAAGGGTGTCGGATATCGAACGCGATGCTTTTTCTCTGTGCGAGCTCAAGTATCAGGATACCATTGCTCCTTTTTGAGATATCCTCATTGGGCTGGGCCTTCACCCTCCTGCGCTTTGGTCTGAACCTGGCGGTCGTAGGTATCATCGCATTCCTGATCGAAGCGGTCTTGTCCCCTGAAGAGAAAGAAGCGATCTATCTTCGCGCCGAAAAGGGAGGATGACTTCCAGTAGCGGCGGCAACGCCACGACATTCAAGATCGAGATATCTCATGGTGAAATCGGCATGCTGGCAAGGACTCAGTCGACAGGCATCTGGATAGCACCATGACAGTACAACTGCAACAGGTAACGGTGATCTTGTCCAGCGAGGTGGACGCCATCAGCTGCTTGATTGCTTCGGCGAAACAGTATTTTACCCTGTCTCCAGGTTCCGTCGGCTTGCTCATACGTCCGATGATACAGGAAAACAGAGTGATGTTCCATGCAAACATGCAATCCCGGGAAAAGCGCCTACCCTTTCACCGCACCGCTTGTCAGACCTGCGATGAAATATCGCTGAAGGAACACGAAGATGATCGTTACGGGGATCGCCGCTACCACGCTAGCGCTCATCATGGCGGTCCAGTTGGTACTCGCTTCGCCGAGGTACGTCATCACCAGACCAGGGGCCAGCGTCCGCTTGGCGGTATCGGTCACGAGGGTCATCGAATAGAGCAGGTCGTTCCAACTCCAGACGAAACCGTAGATCGCGATCGAGATCATGCCGGGGACGGCCATCGGGAAGATGATCTGGCACATGATCCGCAGGTTGCCCGCACCGTCCATCCTGGCGCTCTCGATCAGGGAATCGGGCAAAGCGTCGAAATAGCTTTTCAGCGTCCATGTACCGACGGGAAGAGTGAACACGACATAGGAGATCAGCAACGACCAGTAGCTGCCGAGGAGACCAAGCTTCTGCATCAACAGATATATCGACAGTAGCAAGATCGCCTGTGGGAAGGCCTGGCTCATCAAGAACGCCCCCATGATGAGTTTCCGGCCACGATACCGGAACTTCGAGAAACTATAGCCGGCGAACGCGCTGACTAAGGTCGCCGCCGCGCTGCTGGCGAACGAGACGATCAGACTGTTGCGCAAATACCGCATGATCGTCGGATTGGTGATGATCCCCTTGATGTTCGCGAGAGTCAGATCTCCGAAAAAGAAATAGAGCGAGAAAGTCTGGTCGGCGGGCTTGAGCGCGGTGTTGATCAGCCACAGCAGCGGCAGGAATACGAACGCACCGATGAACAACGCGAAGAACCAGAAAAAAATGCGGAATCCGATAGTCTTTTGAAACATGTCAGTCCCTCCCCTAGTCTGATTCGTTCACTTGTCTGAGATAGACGAAGCTGAAGGCCGCCAACAGCAACGCCCATACAGTGCCGATGGTCGCCGCCGATCCAAGGCGCCAGTTCTTGAACGCCGTCTTGTACACCTCTATGGAGAGGGTCGTCGTAGCCCGCGCCGGACCACCTTGGGTCATGGTCCACGGAATGTCGAAATGTTGCAGATTACCGATCGCACCTAATGCGAGGACGAGGAACGCTATCTGCTTCATGTTGGGAAATATGATTCTCCAGAAGGCCTGCCAGTTGTTCGCGCCGTCGATCCGCGCGGCTTCGACCTGCTCCGTAGGAACGCCCTGCAACCCGCCGAGGAGAAACGCCATGTACCAAGGCAGCATCTGCCAGCTACGGGCGATGATCACGCACAACAACGCGGTCGAGGTCTGTCCGAGCCAGGGAATGCCCGAGTCGAGCCAGCCAAGCTTCATCATCACCCCGTTGAGAATTCCGTACTGACCGTTGAAAATCCAACTCCACAGAAACCCGATGGCGGTTCCAGGGATGATCCAGTTCACAAGGGTGACACCACGTAAGAATTCAGAACCTTTGAACTGCTGGTTGAGGATGATGGCCCAGATCAGCCCCAAGGTGAATGGAATCAACGTGGAGAACAGTACGAAGATCACGGTAGTGAGGACGGTCTTCAAGAAATAACCGTCCTTGAACAATTTGGCATAGTTCTGGACACCGACCCATTGTGAGTCTGGAAACAACAGTGACCGGTCGGTGAACGACATGAATATCGCATTGATAAAAGGATAGAGGATGATCGAACAAAAAATCGCCAGACCAGGAACCACCAGAAGGAAGCCGACCTGACCGTCCGTCAGCTTACCCCTGTCTTTCAACTGTGTCATGCCCAGCCTCCTTCTTTGATTGATCCTCTCATGCCGGGTCATTGCATGGCCCGGCATGAGAATGATCAGTATAGTACCCTACAGGTTCCGCAACCGGGAAGTCATGTCAGCGACAGCCTTCTCAGCGGTTTTCTGTCCAAGCAAGGCGAACTGCAATTCTTCGGTGATGACGGACTTGACCTCGTTCGCATTGGCCATACGGGCGGTCTCTTCAAGGCGAGCGGTCTCGGTGGACTGCATGAAGCCCTTGAGGTAGGCGTCGTTCTGCACTTCCGGCAGGCTTGCGGCGCTCTTTGTCACAGGAGGCATACCGTTGTTCTCGAAATAGTCGAGGGCGACGGCGTCACTGACGAGGCTCTTCGCGAATTCAGCCGCGATATCCTGATTCTTCGAAGCCTTGAAGATGACCAGCATATGCCCCCACATGGTGGACTGCGGCTGGTCTCCTGCGTTCAGAACCGGGCGAGGCATAGCGGAACAGACTTTCACCACGTCTTCGGGCTTTACGCCGTTGTTCACGGCCTGCCCTTTCGCTACCACCGCGTCGTCGTAGAACGCCATCTTGCCTTGGGCGAACAACTGACGGGCGTCACCACGGCCGACATCCATCTTGATGTATCCCTTCTTGAGCATATCCTGATACCATCTCACGCATTCGACGGCCTGGGGCCCCAATGCCACGGAACCGTCATCATCATAGATGCTTGTGCCGAACGTCCAAAGCCACGGCATGAAGTCACCGGCGCAGGTCGCGTCTTTCGTGGAGACTCCATAGGGAACGATCCCGTTGCCTAGGGCTGCGACATCGGCAAGACACTGCTCAAACTCAGCCACCGTCGCGGGAACGGTATCCCATCCGGCGCTTTTGAGTATCTCTGGATTGTAGACCATAGATATGGAGGCCATGGACCAAGGCAGTCCAAGCTGCTGATCATCGATATTGCCTACCGCAAGACCGGAATCATAGAACGTCGCGTCCAGATACTCGGCTCCCATGACATCATTCAGATCGGCGAGAGCTCCGGTCTGCGCGATGGTGTTGAAGATACCGATATCAACCTGAGCGATATCAAGCTGTTCACCGCCCTGGAGACGGATCAGAAGCTGCTGAGCGGTATCGGCCCAAGTCCAGCCGACCCAAGTGACATCGTTGCCACTGGACTGTTCGTACTGATCCATCATACGACCGAAGATATCCTTGGAGGCCTCTTCCTCACCAGACCAACCGGCCCATACGATATTCACGGAACCATCGGAAGAGACAGAGGTCTCCTTGCCGCCGCCAGCGAACAGAGTCTCCATGGCGATCAACACACACAGCACACATACCAAACCTTTTCTCATATATACCTCCAAATTGGTCTGCAAGGTCGGATCGTATCACTCATACAATCGTATCGCCGACCTTTGCAACCTCTTTTTTCTCTATTGACTGCAAAAGTCCGATGAACTCTTCCAGATATGACTCATAAATCGCCCTTGGGGCGCATCCATGCTTTTTACAGAGCGAAGCGGCATAGCCTACCACCTCCCCCATCATACCTCCGGTCCGCATGATCCGGGCAGTACCCGAGGCATCATGAGAGACGCTGACATCCCTTCCCGCCATGAACAGGTTGCCGATGTTCCGCGAGTAGAAACACCGATACGGCAGGAAGAACGGACCTTCAAAAACTTCCCGACAATCCATCGTCAGGAACGCATCACCTTCATGGAACGCGGCATAGAACCGCCGGTCTGCATAATGCACATCGAAATTCCAGGTCGTCGGCACGCATCCATCTTCGAAGGGAGCCTTGAAGTCAGCCTTGGTGAGGACCAGGTCGCCCAACAGACGCCTTGATTCCCGCTTCCCCGCCAACGGGGCGCAGAACGCCAGATTGTAGTCCTGATAGTCCTTGTCGACGTTGCGCAACGTGTCCCAAGCTCCGTACATGGCCCGGAAATTCAGATCCCTTGCCCGTTCGGCGCAGATGATGGGGTCATCCTCCATGCCGCTTTCCCAGAACCAGCAGCCTAGGGAGAATTCCCGTTCATTCCCGTAGATGTCCTTGACATCGCCCCTGCCGGGAAACTCCACCTTCGACAGATCGACCGCCCAAGGACAACGGGGGAACGGCCTCGGGGCCTCGGTCTTTTCGATATGCCAGAGGTTGCTCACCCCCATATGTCCGTTGGTCGTTGTCTCATAGTCGGCACCAGACAAGTATCCGAGGTTCCCGTCTCCCGTAGCGTCGCAGAACAACGGCGCTGAGAGCCGGAAGATATGGTCATGCATATAGTCCCAGACGGTGATCTCAGAGATCATACCCGCTTCCGAGACACAATCGATCACCGCGCAGCCGAGGAACGAAGCGAGGTCTTTCTGTTCAGTGACGAGTCTCAACTTGTTTTCGTCTTCGTACAGGTCGCCCTTGTTCGCCGCCCCGTAATGACCGATCCGTTTCTGCTCCAGCTCTCCGACGATGTTTCCGATACCGCCGAACGGTTCATAGTTGGTGCCGCCACCAAGCCATACGCGAATTTCAGAGCTGTTGTTGCCACCGACTACCAGGCGATCCTGAACCAATGCTGTCGCAAGACCGGAACGAGCGGCGGAGATGGCGGCGCAAATCCCTGAGATACCGCCACCTGCCACGATGAAGTCGAATTCACCTTCTATCTGCGGATGTTCGTTTCCGGTATTCTTCCGATAGAATCCAGCCAGTTCCCGAGGTCCTTTCGGGAGATGAGGTTCCTTTCCCGTCGTCAGGAAGATATAGGCACAACGGCCTTCGAAACCGGTCAAGTCATGAATCGCAAGGGAGAGTTCTCCTTCGGGAAGGAGGAACGAACCGCCATACTCCCAACCCCAAGTCGTCGCATGGACACCCATCTGGGCGGTTTCATGTTCCGCACCGACTTTGACGGTGAACACACCGGGAGCCAAGGCTTCATGCCAAGGGGAAACCCAGTTGTAGGTATAGGCATATAGATTGTAGATTCCCGCCTGGGAAATAGTAATTGTCGTTTTTGCATCTTCTACAGGAACACCTAGTCCATGCGCAAGAAGATACGGAGCTCCCATGGTCAATATGAATTCGCTGTCGACGACCCATCCTCCTGTATTGGTAAATGAACAAGTCGGTATCAGTAAAGAGTTGTCTATCAATTGATTAGGTTTCATAATATTCTTCCTTCCCGCAAATTCTTTTTGACTGTTATAAGAAAATAGTAGTACCATAACCCCATGCTTGAAATGTTGCTTTCCACCACAAACTTGTCAAATCTGATACGGAGATACACGAAGTACACGACTTGCCGGACGCGATAGCGTCATTGCAGGCAAGTCGAGCGGTCCAGTAGGCCGCTAGGCCGTAGACCGCGGTGATAGACCCACAGATAGGGACATAGGGACATACGTCTGACATAGACACGGTGATAGACCCACAGATAGCGACATAGCGACATACGTCTGACATAGACACGGTGATGGACACAGAGATAAGGAGATACAATGGGACGTTATTCCTGGCTCGACAAATACAAGGGAATCTACTCATCAATGCTCGGCGGCAAGATTTTCTGTGGAATCAGTTCCAACACGGAATCGATCCATCGCACGACGAACATGCAGGAAGGCATGCTGCTGACCTGGGTCATCACAGGTGCAGGGGTACTGAAGACACCGGCCAACGAGTACCAGATACAAGATGACACCATCATCTTCCGACACCCACGGATAGACTATCAGCTGACACTCTATCCCGGCAAAGCCCACCGCCGCTGTTACCTTTGCCTCCCCGTAGAGTTCTTTGAACTGTTCCTCGTCGCATACCCCACCCTACAGAACATCCCTCCGGTATTCCCAGTCGACTACAATGAAAAACGTCTGGAGGAATTCCTGTTCATCTATGAGAAGATCTATCAGTCCGACGACAAGGACCTGTTCGAAATGATGCCATATTTCGAAAGATATCTCCTCCATTACCTGATGCCCTTCCTCAGCGACTCCCGGACCTCAGCCCTTGAAAAAGCGAAACAAGTATTGGAGACCAATTTCATGTCCAGCATACCGGAGATAGCCGAATCCCAGAATATCAGCTACAATACGTTCAGGAAGGATTTCGTGAACACCTACGGGATCTCACCTGCAAAATACAGGATGCGGTCCAGGGCGGATCAGGCGAAACAGCTCCTGTCGATGGGCTACAGGTGTTCGGAAGTGGCGGACAAGCTCGGCTTTCCCGACCTGTACACGTTCTCGCATCAGTTCAAACTGGTGACGGGAATTCCACCGAAGGAATATCAGAAAGAACACATCTTCTGATGCACAGCATAGTGAAAAGGAAAAACCGATGTCCAGATGGGATCCGTGGCGAGGCTGCCACAAACACAGCGAAGGCTGCAAGTTCTGCTACATCCACAAAGGCGATGCAAAACGAGGTGTCGACACCAACGACATCGTCAAGACACCGAATTTCATCGCGCCCGTCCGACGAACCAAGAACGGCGAATACCGGATGAAGACCGACCAGCTGGTCTATCTCTGCTTTTCCACCGACTTTCTCCTGGAGGACGCCGATCAGTGGCGGCAGGAGTGCTGGATGATGATCCGTGAACGGAGCGACCTGCGTTTCTTGTTTCTGACGAAACGCATCGAACGTTTCATGGATTGCATCCCGCCCGATTGGGGTGATGATGGATACGACAATGTGATCGTAGGCTGTACCATCGAGAACCAACGTACCGCCGACGCCCGGCTCTCGATCTTCTCGACCTTGCCGATCAAGCACAAGAACATCATCTGCCAACCGTTGATCGAACGGATCGACATCAGCAAATATCTCGCGGGAGTCGAACTGGTCGTCGTAGGTGGAGAATCGGACATGAACGCCCGCCCCCTCGACTATGACTGGGTGCTCGACATCAGACGCCAGTGCATCGAACAGAACGTCCCTTTCGAGTTCAGACAGTGTGGTACGTATTTCATCAAGGACGGCAAGGGCTACAAACTATACGTCAGGGAGCTTTGCAGCCAAGCGAGGAAAGCGAACATCAATTGGCCAGGAGTCCAAGAAAAGTGATATTACGTGCGTATTTGACGGCTCATTCGTATCGAGACCAGAAAGAAATAGATTCTGGCCTGTCAGTATCACCGACTTCATACCTTGTTCGCATCAACTCCTGACGCAATGCATCGCTTGTAGCTTTATCCTCGGCATATAGATTGCTAAGCTCCATCGGATCCTCCACAACATTATATAGCAGAGAAGAACGTTCATTTTTTTCTCCGATATATTCGCAAAGCTTATAATCACCGACGCGAATGGACCGTATGGTCGCACCGTATGAAAAATAGAGTTTTTCCCTGTGTTCCTTTTCTTCATGGAAACAGGATAGGAAACTTCGACCTGTCACGGATCGAGGGATATCCAATCCAAGCATCTCGCAAAGTGTCGGATATATGTCGAACAGATATACTTTCGCCGATACCTGATGGTTACAAGGAACTCCTGGACCCGAAAAAATCAACGGTACCTTGAGCGAATGCTCAAAATGATTCTGCTTTCCCATGAATCCATGACTACCGACCGCAAGGCCATTGTCACCACACAAAACGATCAGGGTGTCCTCATACAAACCTTTGGCTTTCAGCGCGGAGATTATCCTTCCGATCTCATGATCCAGATGGGTAATCATGGCATAATAGTCCTTGAGTTCCGATAGGATACGTTCCTCTGTCCTCGGGTACGGAACCAGCAGCTCATCACGCATGCAGGTTTCCCCATAAGCGACGGGATACTCAGCCATGAAATTCGATGGCAAGGTGAGATCTCGCCCTTCGTACATGTCAAGAAATTCCGTTGGCATTGTCCGAGGGTCATGGGGGGCGAGATATGCCGTGTAGCAATAGAAAGGTTCATTTCCTTCATGGTTCTTCAAAAAGTCGATCGTCGTATCCGTCAGCAACGTCGTTGAATGTACGCCTGGATGGAATCGGTCGCAATGAACCTTCATGACATCCTTGCTTTTGTAGAAATTGGCGACGAACTTGATGACATTGTCATATTCGCCTGTCGGATCATATGTACAGGTAGGAACATTCCAATGGTCCCACATACCGGAGAAAAAAGCATTTTCCCCTTCGCAGAAACTCCTGGTGAAACCTTGTGGTCCATTATGCCATTTACCGCTCCCAAAAGCATGATATCCATTGCTTTTCAGATGCTCTCCCAACAACGTATGATTGGTGGGAATGGATTCCCCGTTGCCTTCAAGATCATAGAGATTCCGGCCGGTATTGAGCATCGCACGAGACGGCATGCAGACAGCACCAGTCAATCCACAGGGAATATACGCATTGGAAAAACTTGTTCCCCGACGTACTAGTTCATCCAGATTCGGTGTAATGATTTCATCGTTTCCAAGTGCATGGATCGTGTCATACCGTTGATCATCCGTAACGATAAAAAGGATATTAGGCTTCTTCATTTTCTTCACCTCCTGACAAGGATTCGAGATTGGCGGAAACTTTTAGTTTCTTGTCCTGCCGCTTGAGAACGACCACCAACACGACGGTCAGCAACAGGATCGCCAGGCTGATCGGCCTTGTCACAAAAATCGACCATGAGCCATTGGACATTGTAAGGGAGTTCCTGAGGTTCGTTTCGGCGATCGGCCCGAGAATGACCCCTAGCAACAAAGGAACATGAGGGATGCCCAACTTTCCCAAACCATATGATACGATTCCAGCGATCACGAGTACGAAGATATTGAACGACGTGGCCTTCGCTGCATACGCTCCTGCAAAACAGAAGATCATCAGAATCGGCATCAGCAGCATCTGTGGGACCTGCGTCACTTTCGCAAAGAACCTTGACAGGCATTTGCCCAGGACAAGCATAAGTATGTTCGCGAAGACAAGACAGAACATGATGGAGTACATCGTCACCCCCTGTGTCTGGAACAGTTGGGGACCTGGCACAAGACCATGCATCGTCAGGGCGCCTATCAGTGTAGCGACAGCGGCACTGCCGGGAATAGCAAGGGTCAACAAAGGAATCAAGGCGGCGCCGGTGACAGCATTGTTCCCCGCCTCTGGAGCCGCGATGCCCTCAATGGAGCCTTTTCCGAATTCTTCGGGATATTTCGAAGACCGCTTGGCCTCATTGTAACTGATGAACGAGGCCACAGCCGCTCCTGTACCGGGAAGGGCTCCAATACCGATACCTATCAGCGCCGACTTGAAAATCGGCCTGAGCAATCTACGCAATTCCTGTCGGGTAAGGCCCTCCTTGTTCTTCATAGAGATGAGATCATTGGCATGTAGTTCATATTCCTTGTTCTCGATTTTTCCGACGATGATCGGAATAGCGAACAGTCCAAGCATCATGGCGATCAGATTCACACCGGACAACAGATTGACGTTTCCAAATGTAAAACGGCTCACCCCACTCAGTTCATCCATCCCGATCATGGAGATCATGATGCCAATGCAACCGGCGAACAAACCTTTCAACAAGCTCTCTCCTGAAACTCCAGAAATGATGGATAAACCGAAGACCGCAAGCATGAAGTATTCAGGAGAGGCAAAATTCAATGTCAACCGGGAAATCGCAGGAGCAAAGAAAAGCAGGGCGAACGCACTCAGCAGACCTCCGATCGTCGAAGCCACCAAGGCGATTTCCAAAGCTTTCCTGCCATGTCCTTTCTTCGCCAAAGGATAGCCATCAAGGACAGTGGCGGCAGATTCGTTGCTCCCCGGAGTTCCCAACAGGATAGCGCTGATCGAACCTCCATATGCACCTCCACAATATATCGCCATGAGCATGGAGATGCCGGTAACAGGATTCAATGAAAAAGTAAACGGCAGGAAAATCACCATCGCCAGATTACCGGACAATCCGGGGATCGCACCGAAAATGATACCTATCAACACGCCAAACGCAATGAAAACAAAGTTTTCAATATGGAATATCTGTACAAGCCCTGTAAGCAATTGATCCCAATTCATAATAACCTCAAATCAAAGGCAGCTTTACTGAAAACACATAATTGAACAGAATGTAGATGACTACAGGAAACAAGACGCAGATGATCCAGTAAAGTCTGTTCCTACATTTCTGAAAAAGAAGCAGTGATACCACAAACAGAACGGAGGAGATTACAAATCCTATCAACGAAAACAGGATCGCATACGCCACCAACAGACCAAGGAAGGCAAGCCCCCTTTTGAAAGCTCCTATCTCTATGCAGACGATCTTCTCCTGCTTCAAGACCAGACTCTGTATGAGCAGCATACTTCCCAAGATGATCATGATGACAGATATCACACGAGGAATAAAATCAGCGCTGATCTGCCCTTGCGCCAGAAACAGTTCTTCCTGGATCTGGAACGGAACAATCAGCAAAAGTACGGTACCCAGGCAGATCGCAAATACACCGCTGATCAAATTCGTCTTTAGTTTTATCATTTTCATTCCCCTCCGCGAAATACAACGTCAGGACTCAGTTGCCTATCATCCCGAAATATTCTGAATACGCGGCAATGATCTCCTCAACTTTTTCTTTGGTCGCCTCAGCATCCGTTGGAGCGAGGTAAACGCTCATTTTCTCAGCCTCGGTCTGAAAATCAGGATTCTCATAGACCTCGGAGATGGCGGTTTCAATCATTTCAACAATCCGTGGATCCGTACCTGCCCGAATTCCAAAAAAGATAAAGTTTTCCTGAACAACATCTATCCCAAGGCTTCTCGCCGAAGGAGCCACGGTCCCGTTGGAGAACACGAAATCTTCTTCAGAGAACACCATTAGCGGAGTCAGAGTACCGGCAGCCACATATTGTTGACCAACATTCACGGCACCCCATCCAAGATCAATGTTCCCTGCGAAGATACTGGTAAGGGTTTCGGCGGCGCTGGCATAGGTAATGGATCTGTATTTCGCCCCTAGGTCGGTCAGCGCAGCAGCCTGCGACAGATAGGATCCCGAGGCTTTGCCATTATCTCCAATCAGTACTTCCCTTGTTGCGATCAACTGTTTCAAATCCTCGAAATCCTGAACCTTGTCGGGACTGGCATACATGCAGCCTTTTACGACGTCAAGGCCTATGATCGGGATATAATCATCGAAGGTATAGGAAACCTTGTTGAACCGAGGTGCGATGGAGAACATCGCGTCACCCAGTACCAGAATCTTGTGTGTATTGGGTTTTTCCTGGAGATACTGTGTTGCGGCGGTAATTCCCCCTCCTCCGGCGACATTCTCGATCAGGACGGGTTTACCGACGATCTTCTCAAGATATTTCGCTACGAGTCTGACCTTTACATCAAGATTCCCACCAGCGCCGGCATGGACGACGAAAGTAATCGAGTCGTTCCAATAGTTTTCCGCAGGATTTTCTGATGACCCTTGGCAGAATACACTAGACAGGACCAGTACAGCGATGAAGATACACATCAAGGCCTTTTTTTTCATAGCGAACTCCTTTTTGTTTTCTTACACGGGATGCCTTCAAGCACCTCCATGTATTGTCGGCATAGTTGTGGAAATACATGGGATATATCGGTCATCTCATCAATATCATTGTCAAGATCGAACAATGAAAATCCTGACTCAGAACAGATGAACTTATATCGTTCATCCTTGTACATTCTCCAGGTTCCGAGAGCTGAACGTTGGTAGGACCGGCAACAGTCTCTCCCAGAGACAAGGGTATCCTTAAGGCTTATCGACTCTGGGAATCGGGAATCACCACCGGCGAGATCAATGATGGTACTCGTCAAATCCTGAAGCTCGACCAGTCCGTGGCATATTTGCCCCGCCAGAAGACCTGGACCAGAAATGATCAGTGGAACCTGGACGGATTGCCGGTAGGGTACGGCCTTGCCGAACAATCCATGGTCTCCGAGCATCTCCCCATGGTCAGACGCGTAGATGATGATTGTATTCTCCAGTTCTCCCCTACTTTCCAGATATGCAAGAATGCGGCCTATGTTCCGATCTATGTTCTCTATCATCGCGACATAACGCTTTCGAATCTCAGAAACAATATCAGATGGCACATCGGTATCGACAGCCGGAGGAAAACACCGATCCTTGACGCTTTCGTACATTTCCTTACGGATATCCCAAGGATCATGAGGGCCTGTGAAATTGACCTGCATGAACCAGGGCGCATCACCATTTTTTTCTCCGAACAATCTCATCGTATTGTTCGTGATCCAGTTATCACAGTAATCCTCATCCGCGAGATCTGTAAATTCTATGTCATGGATGTCCTTCATGCGACGGCTGAAATCTGAAACATGATATTGCGCCACACCCTTCTCGTACAGATATTTCATGTAGGGACCTCGATCATACTCGTTCTCAAGGTCTATCAGTTTTTCAATATCTCCGGCAGGGTTCGTCGCGGAGGGACTCACTGAACCGATGATTGCATCGAACTTTCCTTCATTATCAATGGCACGAGTGAATCCCAGTTCGCAAAGGCCTTCAACCCATCCGTCAGCGCCCCAGTATTTGGTCGCTTTATGGACATCGAACTTGCCCGTTCCCATCACCTCGTAGCCAACGTCGCGCAACGCCGTGTACAAGGTTTTTTTTCCAGTAGGAATATCCACCGTGTTGTCTTTGACACTACAGGATTCATAACGGGTCCCCAAGGCCAAGCATGCTCTCGCTGGAGCACATATCGGCGAAGGTGTCACACAATCAAGGAACGTCGTGCCATTTTCCATGAGAGACCGCAGATGAGGGACTTGAAGTTCTATCTCAGGCAAGCCACATGCCTGAAGATATTCAACTGGATTCGGCATGTAGTCACCTCGATGCTGATCCGGCAACAACAACAGAATGTTCGGCCTTCTCATATCCGACCTCGTTCCAAATAAAAATTCTCGAATACCAATGTGGCAGACCCTTTTCCTAATGAAAAGTTGGTCGCGACCTCAGCCTCCATAGTTGAATTTCCCTTCAGTTCTGTCAGGCTGAAAACCAATGGATGATTTGAGATTGATTGGACACGGTTCCGCGCAACAGCTATTGCAATGTCACGATATATCGTGCTGTCGTCGACAATTGAACCGGATATGATGCAGTTGTCCGGAAACAATGAACAGATAAGGTCAGATATTGCGAGCCCCGCAAGAGACGCTGCCTTTGAGATTGCCTGTACCGCCATATGATTGCCGATCAGTGATTGTTCGCAGATAGTCGAATATCCGATTTCGTCATCGTTCCCCATAAGTTGCGCATAATATTTTTCAATACTCGACTTGCAGACATAACGGTTGAGTGTACATTCATGAATGGAAGCGTCAGCTTCTATCGTCGTACCCATGATCCTTCTGCCAAACACCTTCGAGTTGGAGTCCATACGCCTGTCGATGATATTATTGCGTATCATCGCGACACTTATGTCGGTCGTGCTGATATTCACCAACAAGGAACTTTCGTAGCCTTTTCCGCAACCGAAATATACTTCACCGGAGAGCGCCGCGGTCGATGTCGATGATATTTCCACTCCATAGTTGAAGGCATGTTCAAATGTCGCCTGAACCTTTTCATCATCCCACTCGAACATTTCAGGAACGAATGGCAGATCTCGTTTTTCAAACTGGACGAAGCCAGGCCGAGCGATACCTATACCGAGGACGTGATAGTCCCGCCCCTGTGATTCCCGCAGGAATTCAGCGACATGGTTTTTGATTCTGCTGAAGTTGGGCTCCCAGCCGGACTTGTCAAGATCGTCGTAAGCGGCAAAGACGGGTTTGCCTTCCAGATCAATGGCTTCCACCGATATCCTGTATTTTGATATGCCGATACCTATGGAGACAAACCGAGACTTGACTACATCAAGGGTCGTTGAACTGCGACCGGAATCCATTTTTTTCAATCCAGTTTCTATCACGTACCCTTTCTTGATCAGACCATCCACTATTCCCGTCGTAGACGATAGGGACAATCCTAACTGGCAAGCAAGTTCAGGTCTGGATTGGTCCGCGGTCAACAGCAGGGTCCTGACGATACGCAACTCATTGGGTCTATCGAACAATGTCATCAGGACATCGTTAATTTTCTTGTTCATGCCTGCATTATCACATGGGAAACTCATATTGGCAAGCTTAAATAACAAAAATTATTTTTTATAATATTTAAATAATTGTTATTGATATTTATTTTTACTTATTACGCCCTCTTCACCACACCGGTTTCGTACTCGGAAGAGAGATCATTCAATCACCATTACGGAAGGATTTTCTCTAGTTGACACAAATAATGGAACATGATAGTTTATCCGAGCGTTTGGTTTTTCGAACGCAAATGGCGGTGTAGCTCAGTGGGAGAGCGGTTGCCTTACACGCAACTGGTCGGGGGTTCAAATCCCTCCGCCGTCAACATTGACTTTGAGAGCAACCTTGCTTCGAGTAAAACGCCATTACACGAAACGGTTGCTTTTTTTATACCTGAATCTCAAGTGCGTGACAAATGAAACCATTTCATAAACAGGTCATGCCATAATGTAGTGGAGAAAAGCCAAAAGTTCCCGTATACTAGTTCCAGACAAGTTGAAGACGGCCTCCAGTCGGTATACCTCAAGCTTCCATATGCGCCGTCAAGGGAACACATATGGACAAAGCGAAAAAGACCACCACTTTCTCCATCATCGCTTTCAGAAGTCTTGCGGAATTCGGGGACATCCTCTTTCTCGTGATCGCAAACATACAAGTCTACAATCTCTCCCCTACAGGAACGAGCCTCGCGATCCTGATGATCGTAAAGAACCTTCCGATCATCCTGCTTGGAGTCTTCGCCGGAACTGTCGTGGACAGGATGAGAAAGAGCAAACTGATCCTCATCTGTCTGTGTCTGATGTCACTGCTGATCTTTCTCGCAGGCATTCGTACCAGTATGGGGGACATCCTGGTGATCATGGGCGTCTACCGTACGGTGTATGCGTTCTACAAACCTGCGAGAAGCGCGATCATCCCCTCGTTGCTGAAACAAAACGAAATACTGAAGTGCATCTCATCCTCGATGGTCGTACAGGAAATAGCGACGATGTCCGCGAGCCTGCTGGTCGCCCGGCTGTTCATCACCTCCATACCCACCCTGATCATCCTGGCCCTTGCAAGCATGGTTATCTCCATTTTCATAGTAAGTGTTTTTCTCCGTACCTCTGAGGATGCGCACGGGCAGGATACTGTGACGAAGAAGGTTCGGAACCAGTCTTTCCTGACAGAGACATGGGAAGGATGGAAATATTTGCTGCATGACAAAGCATTGAAGCTTCTTGCGTTCATCGTCGCGCTCATCTGGCTTGCCACCGGTGGATTTTCCTCAATTCAAATCGTGTACCTGACGAAACGACTCTCCGTACCTTCACATTGGGTCGGGTTGACTGAGTCGATAGTCTCAGTCGGCAATCTTGTCGGATTCTTGATCGTGACCATTGTCGCGGGAAGATCAATCCGACAACGAGCCATTTCAAGCAAGATGGGCGTCGGGTATCTGGTCGCCGGGGCCATGATGGCTTTGTCGGCTCTGACAACCTCATTCACCGCATTCTGTCTCTGCCTGTTGCTCCATGCGATCGGCGATGGGTTCTCAAACGCCATAGAGGAGTCATTCGAACAACGTCTACCGGGAGACGGACAAGTGGGAAAGAGCATCAGCATCATCAGTACGATCGGGTCGATCGGCTATATCATCGGAACAAGTAGTTTTCCGCTTCTCACGGACCACTTCCCTGTGGAAAAGGTCATCGTTCTCAGTGCGTGCTGCATGCTGATCACCGGCATAGCAGTCTCAATGAATATCAAGACGTTGCTTCCGAAAGACTCCTGAACGGCTTGAACTGGAAGACAGCAGGCGAGCCCGTACAGGTTGAGTTGTGACGAAAGGATTCAAAAACCGGATTTCATCGCATTGATCGCCCGAACCCTATGCACGATGGAAGAAAATGCCTCAGTGGTATGGAATCATTCCATGAAGCTATGTATCCACTCTACAGCCGATACACCTTTGAAATCACACCCCGTCCTCAACGAAATGTACTGGATGTCCGTCCCAGTACTTCCGGTAGACGCGGTCATGCCTGCCATCGAGGTTCAGCTGGTACATCCGGAACGTCACGAGGATATCCTTCGGCATCCAGCGCTCCTCGTAGGAATAGCGGTAGACCATCCCCAGCCGTTTCATGACTGAACCGCTGCGGGGATTGTTCACATCGTGCGTCGCGGTGACATAGGGAATCCCCTCGCTTCTCAACCGCTCGATGACTGCCTTGCAGGCCTCGGTGATGATCCCTTGACGCCAGAAATCCTTTCGCAGTCCATATCCGAAATCGTTGCTGTCATTATCCGCCACATGGACGTATCCGACCGGCAGATCGTCTGATTTCAGACAGACGGCATATCGGTATCCGGCGGCTTGGGCGTAGAAGTCCAGATATCGCTCCTGAAGGTATTCCTCTGCATCAGCTAGTGTCTCAAGGGGGAACCAGGGGAGGAACGTATTCACTTCCCTATCGCCCAGGATACGCAGCAAAGCGGCGGCATCACCGCAAGAGAAACGTCGCAAGACAAGACGTTCGGTGGTCAACGTAGGGGTGTTTTGCATCCGGACCTTCCTGAAGCTACAGCTTCAGCATCTCCTGGTAGGAGATGTCGGCGGCTCCGGGCAGAGTCTCGTGCTTCCATTCCGGATAGACCAGCATCCGTTTGTCGGAGCGGATCTTGTTATAGGCCGCGAACTGTGTCGAAGGCAGGCACATGTCGTCCTGCAAGGCGGTGAACATCGTTACGGGGCATGTGATGCGGTCGGAGAAGTTCTGGACGTCGATATAGCCCAGCCGGTTCCAGACACGATCTTCGGTCCGGTGCAACGGATCGTTGTAACGGAAGTACCAGTGGAGCTCCTTGTAGGCGTCGGTCCTGACATCCATGTCCCACGAGCGTTTGTAGTCACTGAGGAACGGAAAGCCGGAGATGACGCGCTTGATGCCTCCGGACAGTGCCGCGCAAATGAGGGAGAGCCCTCCCCCTTGGGAGAAACCCATCGACCCGAGACGATTGCCATCGACGAACGGAAGTGAGGACATCACCCTGAAGAACTGGACGGTATCGAGAAACACATGGCGATAGAGGAGGTTCTGGGGATCGTCCAGCTCGATGCCTCGGATGACGAGCCCACCGAAAGTGGGACCTTGGTCGATGACGGATAAGTCGGGTGTCTGGCCGGACTGCCCACGGACATCCATCGCCGCATAGCAGAAGCCCGCCATGGAATATGGAAACTGGGAGGTCCACTCCCCGCTGTCGCATTGATACCCATGGAAAAAGAGGATGCCGGGAAGCGCATGGTCATGCAGGGACGAGGCTCCGGCGGGACAGGTCAGCTTGCAATGGACGCGCACCCCGCCTACCGAATTGAAATAGAGGTGCAGGCATTCAACGCCCGGGGCTGAAAAGCCGGGATCAGGAATCAGTTCCCAATCGGGGGAGACCGAATCCAGCTCGGACAAGGCGCGCCCCCAGTATGCATCGAAATCGGAAGGCCGGGGTGTACACCCCTGATAGCTCTTCAGTTCTTCAAGCGACATATCTAGTACAGGCATTGTTGCTCCCCTATCATGAAACCACACCCCTTCCGGGGTGCGATGATGATATCTGACGAAGGCGGATCATTTCACCTTGTTGTCGTGGCTGTCTTTGAGGATGACGTCATGGGCGCCGCCTTCCACGATACTGGTGGAGGATACCAACGTCAACCTCGCGTTCTTCTGTAGATCGGGGATCGTCAGGCTTCCGCAGTTGCACATGGTCGACTTGACCTTGCTCAACGTCAGCTGGACGTTGTCCTTCAACGCTCCTGCGTACGGCACATAGGAATCGACACCTTCGACGAAAGAGAGCTTCGTCGCACCGCCGAGGTCGTAGCGCTGCCAGTTCCTCGCACGGGCGGAGCCTTCGCCCCAGTATTCCTTCACATAGTTTCCGTTGATATTGACCTTTTCGGTCGGGCTTTCGTCGAAACGTGCGAAATAGCGACCGAGCATCAGGAAGTCGGCCCCCATGGCGATGGCGAGCGTCATATGGTAGTCATAGACAAGCCCGCCGTCGGAGCAGATCGGCACGTAGACGCCGGTCTCCTCGAAATATTCGTCGCGGGCCTTTGCGACTTCGATCAACGCGGTGGCCTGTCCACGTCCGATACCTTTCGTCTCCCGGGTGATGCAGATGGAACCGCCGCCGATGCCTACCTTGACGAAATCGGCTCCGCTGTCCGCGAGGAACCGGAACCCCTCACGGTCGACGACGTTGCCCGCTCCGACCATGACGGAATCACCATATTCACCACGAACCCATTCCAAGGTACGCTTCTGCCATTCGGAGAAACCTTCGGAGGAGTCGATGCACAGCACGTCAGCACCAGCCTCGACCAAGGCGGGAACTCGTTCGGCATAGTCGCGGGTATTGATGCCGGCCCCGACGATATACCGCTTGTGGCTGTCCAGCAGTTCGGAGGGGTTCTCCTTATGGCTGTCATAATCCTTGCGGAACACGAAGTATTTCAGCCGTCCGGCGTCGTCTACGACCGGCAGAGCGTTCAACTTATGGTCCCAGATGATATCATTGGCTTCGGACAACGTGACGCCGTCCTTCGCGTAGACCAGCTTCTCGAACGGAGTCATGAAGGAACCGACCGAAGTTGAAGGCTCCATGCGGCTGGGACGGTAGTCGCGGCTGGTCACGACACCGACAAGCTTTCCCGTGTTGGTACCGTCTTCGGTGACAGCGATCGTGGAATGGCCTGTAGCCGCTTTGAGGGCGATGACATCGGCCATGGTCTGGTCGGGACGGATGTTGGCGTCGCTGGGGACGAACCCGGCCTTGAACGCCTTGACCCTGGAGACCATGGCGGCTTCGCTCGCTATGGACTGGGAACCATAGATGAAGGAACAACCGCCTTCCCTCGCCAACGCTTCGGCCATGCGTTCCCCGCTGACGGACTGCATGATCGCGCTGACCATGGGGATGTTCAACATGATCCGGCTCGTCTCACCTTTCCTGAATTTGACCAAGGGGGTTTTCAGACTTACATTGGACGGGACGCAGTCCGCTGAAGAGTAGCCGGGGACGAGCAGATATTCGCTAAAGGTATGCGACGGTTCATCATAGTACATAGCCATGATCGTTCCTCCGAAGGGTTGATTCTCTTTTTTGATAAATTGGAAGCATGATGCCTTATCATTGCAGAAAAAGCAAGACGATGAAAGAAGATACTTAGAGAAACTGTTGCAAAATCGCACAAAAACGCAACAATTACCGAAGATACTTGTCCGCGCCCTTCATTCTCGCTTTGCAGATGTACATGGCGTCGTCGGCCTTGCGGATCGTGGTCATGATATCCGTCCCTTTTCCATGGACATGGAAACAGCAGCCTACGGCAACGCTACTACCGAACTCTGAGTTCTTGACAAAGTAACGCTCGATCTCATCCGCCAACGCACAGAGCTGTGTCGGGGAGTATCCGGAGACGAAGACAGCGAATTCATCGCCACCAATCCGATAGGGATCCGCGTCTTCTGGCAATAGGGAGAGGAGTTTTGTCGCGAAATCATGCAGCACCCGGTCTCCTGTATCATGGCCATAGGTATCGTTGACGACCTTCAAGTCATTCAGATCCATGATGATGATACCGGTGGCAAGTCCTGTCTTCTTGTTCCTGTCCTTGAGGCTCTGGTCATACGCGGCGCGGTTTCCGAACCCGGTCAGAGCGTCGGTATAGGCCATCTCCAACAGCATCTGTTCACGTATCCGGTTCCTGTTGCTGGAGGTGACATTCTTGAACACTTGTACAAGCAATATCCCACCACACAACGCCATGCCGAAATGAAGGACCGTCGCGCTGTTGAGCACGACACCAAGGATCAGGAGCAATTCCTCCGTGGCGACGGAAAGGAACAGGACAGACAAAGCAAGGACAAAGGTCCCCAACCGACGGTTCCCCTTCCGGTATTGGACGATCACGGTCGTGAGCATCGCGACGATGAACAGCCCCAATGCGGCGCCGCCTATCATCAGACAGTCGGCGTACAGGACTACACCGAGCAGTTGCAGGACGCCTATGAAGCAATACATCACCGGGAATATATAGGAAATGCGTTTCAGGATAGTTCCGGATCGACCGACATGATAGGTATGGACAAGGAAATCGGCAAGGAATACCGGAAGCATGAACATCGCGAGGAAACTCAGATCCATTGGAATCGCAGGGTTGCGGATGAACAGGAACTTGCTCTTGCCTTGGGTGATGACCCAGACTCCCAAAGTCAGCTCCAGCCAGCCAAAACTCAAGAAACTTCGATAGTCGTTCCCTTTGCGCAGCGCAAGGGCGGCGAACAGACAGACTATACCTATGAAACAGAACGTGTATCCAAACACCAACGAAAGCCATTCGCGGTCGAGCTGCCAGAACAAAGTCGAGATTTTAGTACCTAGCGCGGGGGCGGGAATACTTTTGGACAAGGAATTCGAGGAATTGAATCGCAGTTCCATGGCGATTTCCCGACCGGCACCCCAAGGTGGAATCCTGACGAAATGGGGCATCGCACCACCATAGAAAGGAACTTTCCAAGGAGAAGCGTCGGCGGCGTAGCGATAGAGATTCTGTCCATCGACGGACACGTCCACCGCACCCATACCAAGATTGAGCGTAAAACAGGCGTTGTCTATAGGCAAGGGGTCAGGCAACGTATTGACAAGGCGGACGACCTCCCCTTGTACGGGTACATTCAGCAGATACGGCAAGGTGACATCAGCATGGAGCAATTCATCATCCACATAGATATCCCAACCGTCGGAAAGAAGGACATACGCCTTGTCGTCGATCGGCTCGACTTCCAAGAAGGAATCGAACACGACACATATGACGAACATGGATAGTACGCATAGAACCAATACGCCAAGGAGAACCCGCCAAAGTGAGCTATGGGAATCATGCATGCCCCGCTCCCTACAGAACCAGCCTTGTCCTGACGTCAGTCAAGACGACCCATCATAACAAAGGGTCGTGAATATTGTACATCAAGTACAGAAAAAGCGATATGTGATTCTACCTGAAAATGTCAATAACGTTTCAAACGGCTACAGCTGCCGGGCAAGAAGGATTTCGCTCTCCTTCGCCTCCAGCTCCACGGAGATCACCCCCTCCCGGGAGATTTCGACGGGAAGGCCGTCCGACCAGCGGACGATGTCGCCGAGGGCAAGGGAGGATACATCGACACGCAAGGTCCTGGGGTTCCCGTCTTTGTTCAGCAACAGGATGACCGCTCTCCGTCCATCGTACCGGGCGAACACGAAGGAAACGTCGTCAGAGAAAAGGATTTTCCATGCGCCATAGGCCAAAGCGGATTCCGACCGCTTCAGCTCTCCAAGACGTGTGTACAGATCCCAGTATTCCTTTCTCCATTTCGGTTCATCCCATTGCATCGGATACCGTGAGGCTTCAACCGACCCGATCTTGCCGTCCAGCCCGACTTCGTCGCCGTAATAGACGTTCGGGATGCCGGGCAAGAGATACAGAAGCATGACGGCGCCACGATAGAGGGGCCAGTCATGGATCAGGTGGTTGTTGTGCAACCGGGGGGTATCGTGACTGTCGATCAGGTTGAACTGCTGGAACAACAACTGGGGGGGAAGCGTCCGCAGCTGCCGGCTGAGAGCATCGGCCAGGTCGGTTCCGCTGAAACTTGTACCGGGTACGGGATAATGCCCCCAGCCGGGGAGCTGGAACCGGTCGGTCTCACCTACCCATCTGCGTATGGGACGGGACGAACCATAGTAGTTCATCGTGGCGTCCCATTCATCACCCTGAAGGTGGGAGGAGGCGTCGGCCCAGTCTTCCGCGACAAGGTACGCCTGAGGGTTGGTCTCCTTGACCGCCGTCCGGACCTCCCGCCAGATTTCATGGCAGAACTGGTCGGCCCCCCTGCGCCCGACGACATCGGCGACGTCCAGTCGCCAGCCATCCTGGTTGAACGGTGGTTTGAGGAACTTTCGCATGACGCTATCTTCTCCACGATACATCAGCTCACGGAGCTTCTCGCTCCCGTAGTTCAGCTGAGGCAAGGTGGGGACGCCTTCCCAATAGGCGAAGGTCCCGTCATCGTCCTTATAATAGTAGGAGGCCTCTTCTCCGTTGGGATTCGCCTGCGCGGCGACGAACCACGGATGGGCCGTGCCGGTATGGTTGATGGAGATATCGACCACGACCTTGATACCGTGACTGTGCATCGTCTCCATCAACTCGATCAACGCCTGATCTCCTCCCAGCTTTTCATCGACATGGAAGAAATCGCAGCAGTCGTACCGATGGATCGTCCGGGATACTCCGATCGGATTGAGATAGAGGACGGACACCCCCATGCGGACGAAGTGCTCTACGGAATCGGTGATGCCTTTGAGGTCCCCGTTGTAGAAATCGAGGCAACGGCCCTGCTCGAATTCAAGCGGAGCCTGGTTCCAGTCCAGGACCTGGGGTTTCGCGCCGTCGAAGGTATACTCCCCCGGACGGACTCCGACAGAAGGGTCACCTTTGCGGAAGCGGTCAGGAAAGATCTGATAGCAGACTCCGCCAGGGATCCAGTCGGGGACGTCGAGGTCGGCCTCCAGGCGAAAGCAGTCTCGCAGCGCGGGTCCGTAGCTATGGAAGCCGTCGGCCGCATAGTAGTGGACAAGGTCTGAGGTCTTGAGTTCGAACCACCAGTACAGACCGTCGACGGCGGGCATCGTCAAGGAGGCAGTCCAGTAAGGGATGGTCGCTTCACGTTCCTGAGAGGCGCTTTGGTCGGGGCGCAGCTGGAGCCGCTGGGTGCGGCCGAGAGCCGAGGCCAGCAGGAAGGCTTCGGTCACGGGGGATTCGACAGGGATGCGGATACCGATTTGGACAGGCTCGCCCGACTTGGGTGTCAGGGGTGAAACATACTGCACCGATACTTGAGAATCAACATAGCTTTTCCAGTTGTATTTCCTATCCATATTCGTATATCTCCTTCCGGTAGTTCTCCGGATATCAGAACGGGTCGACCGATCCGCCACAAGGACAGGCAAGCCCTCCGCACCCGTATCATCTCTAATATATAGCTATCGCGGATTATCGTCTCCCATTTTCAGCCCGACGCCCCTCGCCCACTTTTCAGTTGTCGATTTCATCCTCTCATACGTATATTGGGTATGTGGGGATATCTATGGACATCAAACGGAAACCTATATCCATTGCCGTTTTCAACGAAGTTTCCTTCAGAGAAAAAGCACCGTAAAAAAACAAAAAAGTTTTTGTTGACCGGTTTAGAAAACCGGTTTAGTATGAACTTACACTAGGATATGGGGGAAGTGTCAAGTAGTTTGCAAGACACCTTCCAACATGAACAACCAAGTCATTCTGTCCCGTAGGGGACACTGTATAGCGGAAACGCACTACGGAGGGAGACTGCACCGTCGCCGTTCGGCCGTGGAAGTAGCGAAACATACCGATCCGACTGAATCCTGACGACGACACAGCCCCTAGTAGCAAAGGAGACACACACATGAAAAAGACTTTGAGTATCCTCCTCATCGTCCTGCTGGCTGTCACCGGAACCCTGTTCGCACAAGGTTCTTCGGAAAAGGCATCCACCCCGGAAGTTTACTTCCTGAACTTCAAACCGGAAATCGCCACTGTCTACACCGATGTCGTAGCACCAGCTTTCGAAGCCGAGACGGGCATCAAGCTGAAGGTCGTTACAGCGGCTTCCAACCAGTATGCCACGACCCTCAAGAGCGAGATGGCGACCAGCAATCCTCCTGTGATCTTCCAGACCAACGGTCCTGTCGGCCTGCAGGGTTCCAGAGCTGATGTCGCACCCCTTGAAAATACTGAGTTCTACGGAATTCTCGCCGACAAATCCATGGCCCTCTCCATCGACGGACATGTCGCGGCGGTCCCCTATGCGGTAGAAGGCTACGGCATCATCTACAACCAGGCCATCATGGACAAGTATTTCGCCCTTCCTGGCGCAAAAGTATCCTCCATGGATCAGATCAAGGATTTCAAGACCTTAAAGGCAGTCGTCGAAGACATGACCGCCAAGAAGGACCAGCTTGGAATCAAGGGTGTGTTCGCCTCTACCTCAATGGCCCCCGGCAATGACTGGAGATGGCAGACCCACCTGTTCAACGTTCCTCTCTATCAGGAATACGCCGACAAGTCCTCCCCCGCCGATGCTACCTTGACCGGCCTTGAAGCCAAGACCTTCGATTTCAAGTATGGCGACCAGTTCAAGCAACTGTTCGATCTTTACCTTGACAACAGCACCACCGCCCGAGGTCTCGTAGGTGGAAAGAGCGTCGATGACTCCATGGCAGAATTCGCTCTTGGTCAGGCCGCGATGGTCCAGAACGGCAACTGGGGTGCTTCCCAGATCCTCGGCGTCCCTGGAAACAAGGTCGCAGACAAGGACATCAAGTTCCTGCCGCTGTACATGGGTATCCCCGGAGAAGAGAACTACGGCCTCTGCGTCGGTACTGAGAACTATCTCTCCATCAACAAGAACGCTTCCCCTGAGGCTCAGGCGAACGCAGACAAGTTCTTGACCTGGCTCTTCTCCTCCGACACAGGCAAGAAGATCGTCAAGGAACAGCTTGGATTCATCACTCCGTTCAACACCTTCAACGACAATGAAATGCCTAACGATCCTCTCGCAAAGGACGTAGTGCAGTGGATGAACAAGGACGGAATCAGTTCCATCCCATGGACTTTCTCCGCGATTCCTTCCGAGCAGTGGAAGTCCGATTTCGGCGGCGCGTTGCTGAACTACATCCAAGGTTCCACCAGCTGGGCGAATGTCGTCAAGACAGCTCAGGATGCTTGGGCCAAGGAAGCTCAGATCGCCGGCAGATAAGTCCGACATGTTTTCAACTGGCTGCCTCCGGGCAGCCAGTTTTCTCTTATGACGTTTCCATGGAAAAGGTAGTCATTATGGAAAAGACCCTGAAAAAATACTTTGCCCTGTTCGCGCTCCCAGGAATCATATGTTTCTGTATCGCATTCCTGGTGCCGATGCTCTGGGGCCTGGTGCTTTCTTTCTGTGAATTCACCAATATCACGAACGCGACCTTCGTGGGCTTCGACAACTATGTCAAGGCTTTCACGATCGACAACTACTTCACCCATGCCTTCTGGTTCACATTGCTGTTCACGGTCGTGACAGTGATAACCATCAACTTGTTCGCCTTCATCCTGGCCCTGCTTCTGACGAAGGACGTTCCGGGCACGAACGCCTTCAGGACGATATTCTTCATGCCGAACCTGATCGGAGGCATCGTCCTTGGCTGGATCTGGCAGGTAATCATCAATGGAGTACTTGCGAAATACGGTGCGACGATCCTCTCCAACGCCCAATACGGGTTCTGGGGGCTGGTGGTACTGATGAACTGGCAGAACGTGGGATATATGATGGTCATCTATGTGGCGGCATTGCAGAACGTCCCCACGGACATGCTTGAAGCGGCCGCGATTGATGGTTCCGGGTATTTCAACACCCTGTTCAAGATTACGATCCCTTCGGTCCTCCCCTCGATCACCATCTGTTCGTTCCTGACGCTCACCAACGGTTTCAAGCTGTTCGACCAGAACCTCGCCTTGACGGCTGGCGCCCCCGGCCATAGTACGGAAATGCTTGCGTTGAACATCTACACCACCTTCTACAGCAGAATCGGTTTCGAAGGTGTCGGTCAGGCGAAGGCGGTCCTGTTCACGGTCATGGTAGCGGCCATAGCGATCACGCAGCTCTATCTCACACGTTCAAGGGAGGTGGAATCATGAGTCAGGTCAGTAGAAAAAGCACCCGTTGGATCATCTTCGCGATCATGATCTGC
Organism: uncultured Sphaerochaeta sp.; assembly: GCA_964407735.1. Taxonomy (GTDB): domain Bacteria; phylum Spirochaetota; class Spirochaetia; order Sphaerochaetales; family Sphaerochaetaceae; genus Spiro-02. The sequence goes on from CAYOWS010000021.1 coordinate 60,460, forward strand.
GTAGCGGCGTTCGTCATCATGCCGATCCTCGTCGTGCTGATGAATTCGTTCAAGTCAAGGTTCTTCATTTCCAGCGAGCCGTTCGTGTTTCCCAACTCAGAGACGTTCATCGGTACGATGAACTACACGACAGGTATCCAGAGGATCAATTTCTTCAGGTCCTTCTTCATATCGTTGTGGATCACCGTCGCGTCCGTCGTCCTGATCCAGCTGATCACCAGCATGCTCGCCTGGTATATCACGAGGGTCAAGGGGAAGTTCACCTCGGCCATCTACTACCTGTTGGTGTTCAGCATGATAGTCCCGTTCCAGATGGTCATGTTCACCATGAGCAAGATGGCGAACATGATGCGTCTGGACAATCCCGTCGGGATCGTGGTGTTCTATGTAGGCTTTGGTGCGGGAATGGCGACGTTCATGTTCTCAGGATTCATCAAGGGCATTCCATTGGCGCTGGAAGAGGCCGCCATGATCGACGGAGCGACACCGGTGCAGACGTTCTTCCAGGTCGTGCTGCCGATGCTCAAGAGCATGTGCATCACTATCGCGATATTGAACACGATGTGGGTCTGGAACGACTACCTCCTCCCCTATCTGACGATCGGAACGACCTACAGGACCATTCCTGTCGCGATCCAGTACCTCAGAGGCGGATACGGTTCAGTCGACATGGGGGCCATGATGGCCATGCTGGTATTGGCGATGATCCCGGTCATCGTGTTCTACCTCATCTGCCAGAAACATATCATCAAGGGTGTTCTCGCTGGGGCTGTGAAGGGCTGACGCCCACGTTCCGCTTGCCGGACACACAGGATGGACTGGATGCGGGCTGATGGCACCGGCCCATCCTGCGACGTCCGAAACGCATACGGCGAAATGGATGTACAAAAAACCTGGGTATGCAGGCTACATGAAAAAACAGTAGTATGACCAGTGATGTCATCGTACGATACAGAGCATGAGCAACATACAGGGAGACAGACGGATGGCTATAGGTTCACGATCAAAGGATGCGAAAGACAAAAGACCGACTATCAACGATATCGCCCGTATCACAGGGTATTCCAAGACCGCGGTATCCTTCGCCTTCAACGATCCTACACGTATCGGGCAGAAAGCCCGTGAACAGATCCTTGCGGTAGCGGCCCAGCTCGGCTACATTCCGGATCCCATGGCCCGCAACTTCTCCCTGCGACGACATCAGAGCATCGGTTTCCTGTTGCCGCAGATCATCCACTACACCTTGCGGAACCCGTACATGATGCAGGTCATCCAGGGAATCGGTTCGGTCTGCCAGAAATACGGCTATACGCTGACCCTGATCCCTCCGCTGAACGAAAGTATCACGGACGCCGTCCGCAACGCCGCGGTGGACGGTCTGATCACCATGGGGATGAAGGTCGAGATGGAGATCGTCGACATCATGCGGCAGCGAAAGCTCCCGTTCGTCACGATCGACGGCACCCCCTCCCCCTCCATGCCGAGCGTAAACATCAACGATGAAGAGGCCGCGTACTCGATCATGCGGCAGGTCCTCGCCCAAGGGCACAGGGACATCGTGATCATATCCCTGCCCGACGACGCTTTCGCCACCGGGCGCAGCGACGACACGAGCGTGCCGACCCTGCGAAAGCGTGGCTATGACCGCGCGTTGAAGGATGTCGGCCTTACGTTGGAAAGCCCTTCCATCACCATCATGGTCAGTGAATGCACCTTGGAGGACGGCAAGCATGCGGGGCATCTGATCAGCAAACTGAAAACGCATCCGACGGCGATCGTGGCGATGAGCGATATCGTGGCGATCGGTTGCATCCTCTATCTCGATGAACACGGACATGGCATACCGGGGGATATCTCGATAGTCGGATTCGACAATATCCAGGAATCGGCTCTCGTCACACCACGTCTGACTACTGTGGACCAGCCTGCCGTCGACAAAGGCTATATGGCGGCGGAAGTCCTGTTCAGGATGATCAACGGAGAAGATTGCGAGGATTCCCGGTTGATCATCCCCTATCGGATGATCATGCGGAATTCACTCGGCCCCGTCCCTGAAAGGGGTGTTGGCGAGCATTCAGAAGGAACGCAGGAATGAACACTTCGGATAGACGCTATTGCGGGATACTGATGCATCCTACGTCTTTGCCGGGCAGATACGGCATAGGGGATATCGGACCCGAGGCATATACGTTCGCGGACTATCTGGCTCGAAGCGGAGTCTGCCTGTGGCAGGTGCTCCCCTTGGGGCCTACCGGTTTCGGCAATTCCCCCTACGCGGCGAGATCCACGTTCGCGGGCAACGAGCTGTTGATCAGTCTCGATCTTTTGCAACGCGACGGGCTGCTGGATCCTTCCGATATCGCCTCGCCTCCCCCTTTCCCCGGTACAAGGGTCGACTACAGCATGGTGGACGCATGGAAGATGCCGTTGTTGAAGAAAGCGGCCAAGACGTTCCTCCGGGTCCAGGCGGAAGGTTCTGACGCATACCAGGCGTTCTGTGCGGACAACGCGTTCTGGCTCGACGACTACGCCTTGTTCATGGTGCTGTACGAGCGATATCAGGACGCTAGGTGGTTCAGTGTCTGGGACCGGGATGTCGGAGAGCGCGACGAAGCCGCCCTAGAGAGTATAAGGGAGCGCTATAGCGATCAGATCGTCATCTGGAAAGCCCTCCAGTTCTTTTTTGAGGAGCAGTGGCAGGCCTTGCGAGGCTACGTAAACCGGCTCGGCATCAGGCTGATCGGAGACATCCCGATCTTCGTCGCTCCGGACAGCGTGGACACATGGAGCCATATCGACCTGTTCAAGACCGACAGCGAGGGGCATTATTCCGCCGTTTCCGGCGTACCTCCCGACTGTTTCAGTTCCACGGGCCAGCTTTGGGGCAATCCCGTCTATAACTGGGACGCCTTGCGTTCCGACGGTTACGCATGGTGGATCCAACGGATCAAACGGTTGTTCACACAGACCGACATCCTCCGCATCGACCATTTCAGAGGGTTCGACGCCTATTGGGAAGTCCCGTATGGAGACAAGACGGCGGAGCATGGGACCTGGGTCAAGGCTCCGGGCAAGGAGTTCTTCGAGGTGATCCGCGCCGAGCTGGGCGAACTGCCGATCCTCGCCGAGGACCTCGGATTCATGACCCCGACCGTCGAGGAGCTCCGCAACGGCAACGGGTTCCCCGGCATGAAGATCTGTCAGTTCGGTTTCGGACGGGACGCCGCTTCATGGCCGAACCCGTTCGATACGTTCCTCCCCCACAACTACGACTACAATTTCGTGGCGTACACCGGTACGCATGACAACGACACCACAAGGGGCTGGTACTCGAAGCTTTCCGATGAGGACAAGGACATGGTCCGCCGCTACCTCGCCTGCAACGACCATGAACTTGTCTGGTCGATGATGCGTGCCGTGATCGCGTCACACGCAAAATATGCCATATTTCCGATGCAGGATGTCCTGGACAAAGGCTCCGAGGCCCGGATGAACATCCCTTCCACCTGCGGCACCCACAATTGGTCTTGGCGGATGGAGAGCAAAGAGTATTCGATACAGGTCTCCGACCGTCTCGCTGAACTGATCAGGATCTACGCCCGTACCGGCAAGGACTGGGAGGAAACGGAACAGGAGCACCTGGTCATACAGGAAGCATGGCGCAGGGAGCGGGAAAAAGAGGACGAGGAAGAGGCCGCTCTGGAGGAATGATTGTAGGAGTAGCCCTACAGTAACCTTGCTGGCGCAAGAGGCTGTTCCAGAAGCCGGACTTTTGGGACGGCTTTTTTTGTCGGCTCAAAGGCTGGAGGAAACGGCGGTCTTGCCTTGGGGGCCGACAGTCGCCGGGACGGAGGTTCCGCCTCCAGCGTTCTTGGGCGCATATACGCCTCGTCTTGTTTTCCGTCACCGTCAGGGGCGGCGACCACGCCTTCCGCCTTTCCTCGTCCTCCAGGCCACCACCTTGAAGTTCCCCCTGGGCACCCAGAACCACTTCCACCACCTTGCGTCCACCCGCCCAAGAAGCTCGCTCCGTCTGGTGTACGCCAGATGGCTGCGCATCAGACCCAGGTACGAGTTGACCTTCCCCTGGAACTCCCTCCG
>CAYOWS010000022.1:0-63944 GCA_964407735.1 uncultured Sphaerochaeta sp.
CCCCGAATTAGATAACTTTTTTCTGAATAAGGAATAAGGCGATTTTTAGGAAGGGATTCGGAGAATATTTGCTTTTACAACCTGATCGTTTTACTTCATTTCTCCGCGTTGAGCGGAACCGCTAGTTGCCCACAAGCTCCGTTGATACCTCTGCCACGTGAGAATCTCCTTGTATAGGAGACTCTGAGACGGTCGAGTATATTGGTGAATTCATTGATTTCCTGCATCGTCGGCGTTTCCCAAGGAAGTTCCGCCGCAGGGTTCCAGGGAATCAGGTTGATCACCACATCCAGATCCCGGATGTAGTGGGCGAGCTTGCGGGCCGACTTTTCATCGGTATTCACCCCATGGATCATGCAATACTCGAACGTGAAACGTTTTCCGATCACATGCTGATAATGGATCAGGGCTTTCCTCAGTTCTTCCAGCGGCCATGCTTTGTTCACGGGCATAAGCTGGTCCCTCTGGGCGTTGTCCGCGGTGACCAAAGATACCGCGAGCCTGACTCCAAGCTTCTGCTCCGCGAGCTTGAGTATCCCCGGGGCCACACCGCAGGTACTGATGGTAATCCTTCGCAAGCCGATGTCGAGACCGGCGGGGTCATGAAAATACCGGATCGCCTTTGTGACTGGCCCCAGGTTCGCCATCGGTTCTCCCATCCCCATGAACACGATATGGGTGATATCTCCCGACGTCCGCAAATGCATGAACTGTTCTATGATCTCTTCCGCGGCGAGATTCCTGACCAACCCCATGGTTCCTGTCCGGCAGAAAGTACACCCCATGGCGCAACCGACCTGGCTGGAGAGGCAAGCGGTATTCCTCCCTTCCTTGTCTGTGAGCATGACGCACTCTATGACATGGCCATCGTACAGTCTGACCGCCAGTTTCGTCGCTCCGCTTTCATCGGTCTGGGAAGAAAGCACGCTTGAAGATGACAGAACGGACATGAGCTCCGCCAGCCGTTCCCGTTCGGCCAGGCTGATATTGGTCATCTGCTCGAAAGAAGTCACGCCTTTCACCAGCCAATCCCAGACCTGTTTGCCCTGGTATAGCTTCTGGAGAGCCAATACCGTACAAAGGTCCTGAGGGGATAATCCGTAGAGGGAGAGGGGGAGCCGTTTCGTCTGTCTGTCTTCTTCGTGTTCCGTCGTATGTTCGTTCATGATTGTTCCTTGTCGCATCAGATCATGCTGATGATCGCGATGACTACTCCTGTGATTCCTTCTCCACCGAGCAGTCCGCTTGCGATCAGATTGCTGTCGCTCGTTACTTTTGCCTGGTCCTTGTTCTTTGTGCAGGCCCGGACGATCAGCATGATGATCGCCCCGAGTCCCATGACCGATGAGATATATACCGGGAGATAGATTCCCAAACCCAATGTAGCGGCGGGTACGGAACAGAGATACAGCACAACCCCGATGATCGCCCCGATCAGGAACGCCGGCACATGTCCCAAGCCTCCCGCCATGGCTGATACGGCGGCGGCTTGCGGCGCGGGAAGTTCCGCCGTGCCGAATCCACCGAACGCCTGTTTCATCACCAGCAGGACGATGACCGCGACAACGGCCCCGATCACCCCTCCGATGCCTTCCGCAAGCAACTGCTGCCGGGGATCCGTCCCCAGCATATAGCCGCTCTTCAGATCATTCATGACGTCCCCGGTAAGTCCACAGGCGACCGCTGTGACCGCCGCGACGGAGAACGCCGCTATGAGTGATGGATGCCAGAAGATCTGGACGACCAGCAGCACCAATATCCCGAATACTTCCATTGGGTTGACGCCGGTCTGGCCTGTCAGCATGCCGGACAGGTAGGTCGTCAGGTAGATGCCGACGATGACCACGACAGCCTGGAGCAACGATATCTCGGTGCCCAATGTCAGGATGATGATCGTCGCGGCGATCAGGGCCAACGCACTATACCTGGCTTTCGCTGAAAGCCGCCTTCGGCCTTGGTTCTTCTCAGGATCTTTCTTGTCCTGGGCGAACTGTCGCCCCTTGGACCAGACGGCTTTGACGAACACCCCGAGCCCGGTCCCGACCATCAGCCCGATACCGAGGTTCGACCTGAACAGGTCGGCGGCCGCCATGTCGGAGAACAGTCCCGTGGAGATTCCGATAGGAGTAAGCAAATAATATCCAAATACCGCGCCACCAAGCCAGATCAGGGAAAGCAACGGGCCGATGATCGCTCCGATACCAAGCGCCATGGGGGAGATCCATATGGAGAACGCGGGGAATAGGGCTGTGCCTTTGAAGGGGGTGAGGACGGCGGGTATCTTTGCGAATCCATCACGCAGTACGGTGAATACTACGCTGCCTCCCATTGATGCGAACAGTTTTTTTGCGGGGCCCCCGCCGGAAGTCCCCGCGATTAATGTATTGTAGGCGGCTTGCCCCATCGGATAGGGAAGTTTTTCCCGTTCGAGGAAATCTTTCCTGAACAGTGTGGTGAACAACGTGCCAAGTACGGCGCCGCATACCGCGAGTACCATCAAGGAGCCAGTGGACATGCTTGCCTGTGGGTTCAGCATCCATATGCCGGGAATGGTGAAAGCCAATCCTCCCGCGACCATGGCGCCCGCGCTCATCAACGTATGGGTCACGTTGATTTCCTGCAAGGTTGAATCCTTCCGATTCTTCAAGGCCGCCATGCTGACCACCGTGACGAATACTGTGGGCCAGGGTAACGCTCCCATGCGCAAGGCTACGTACATCGAACTGGCGGTAATGACCAGCAGCCCCAGAATTCCGATGATCAGGCCTCGTACTGTCAGTTGTCTTTGCATATTCATGTCCCCTCTCGTACCTGATGATACTGTATTTTGGAGGCTCGTCATATACCCTGTTCCTGCCAGGTGCTGATGGTGTTATAAAACAATTTTGGTAAATTTGTTGAATAAATTGTCGAGATTTTCACTAATGGTATATTTATATAACTGATAGCGATTTACATGTTGAATGAACTTCTAGGATAAAAAAGATAATTGTGTTATGTTAGTCATGATAACGTAAAAAGAGGGGTCGATTGGGTGCCGTAGGCTTTCCAAGATCTCTCACAAGGAGTTGTACATGAAAAAGAAAATCGTATTGATCGCACTTTTGATCGCTGTCATCATGGTTCCGGCTTTCGCCGCACCCAAAAAGGCGAGCAGTGTCGCTTTGGGTATTCAGGTCGGTTATCCTACCGGTATCGCTGTCGCCGCTGATTTTGACTTCAATCAGGATTGGTATTTGGTGACCGACGCTGGTCTTTGGATCAGTGATGGCAATCTGGGTATCGCCGCTGACGCCCTTGTCAACTGGACTTTCGCTACCGCCGACGGTTTCCGCCGTGGTGACCAGTGGGAGTTCGCAGCTGGCGCCGGCCTTGGTGCTGGTATCCTCGTTGGCAATCAGTTCGGTCTGACCCTCCGCCCGGAAGGTGATATTCGCGTGACCTATGCGTTCAACGAAGGCTGGGACGTGTTTTTCCGCCTCGACCTGGGCTATGATATGAGAGTTGTTAAGCCGGAATCCCAGAAATTCGGTGAGTTTGGTTTCAACGCGGCACTCGGTTGCACCTACGCTCTGTAGTCGATACCCGACCAAGGAAAAGGCCACACTTCGGTGTGGTCTTTTTTACGCCCCTTTAGCCCCAGGCATAAACCCCGAGATCGGGACATAGGGAGATACGTCTGACTTAGACCCGGACATAGACCCGGAGATACGGACATAGGGACATACGTCTGACATAGACCCACACATAGACCCAGAGATACGGACATAGGGACATACGCCTGACATAGACCCGGAGATAGACCCACAGATAGGGACATAGGGACATACGTCTGACTTACACCCGGACATAGACCCTCACATAGCGAGAATAAATTGACGGACCGCCGTATAGTCGACAGTGGAGACGTAGAGGAGACGTCTAGTGCATCATCCGTTTCTGGCTGTACATATTGGTGTCGGCTCGTTTTATGGTGTTCCAGATGGTCTTGTCCTCCGGGACGAACATGGCGCAGCCTGAGGCGAGGGACGTCGGTATGGAACTCATCAACTGGTTGGTGCCGTAGTCACGGCCGATCTCAAAGACGAGTTGCTCGAGTTTTTCCTCGTAGGTATGTTCTATGATCACGGCGAATTCATCGCCACCGATCCTGTATATGACGCCCTGCTTGCCGATTGACCGTTGAAGAGACTCCGCGGCGAGCTTCAGGTATCGGTCTCCTTTTTCATGCCCTTCGGTATCGTTGACCTTCTTGAGATTGTTCAGGTCGATGATGATGACTCCCATGTTCTGCTGGCGGTTGCGGGCATCGATATTCTTGAGCGCGATATCGAAGGCGTTGCGGTTCTTCATCTGGGTGAGGTAGTCTGTGTTGGACATGTCCTTGAACGATGGGTTGGATAGTTTCCGGAAGAACCATACGGCGAGTACGATGCAGATGACGCAGGCGAGTATGATGATGACAGGCGTCAGTATCCGGAGCATCCTGAACGTGTCGAACTGGTGTTCGGCGTCGATCTCGATTCCCACGGCGCCGATGACCGAGGACCCGTCATCACCATGGATGGGGAAATAGGAGATGAAAATCTTGCCCCATTCGGTATCCAGGATATCGTTGGGGAGGATGGTCTCTCCATCCAACGCTCGCAGCAGGTCCGCCTGGATTTCCGGTTCGATCAGGTCGCCGGGTTCGCGGAAGTCTTCGGAGGAAGGCTCCAGGCCGTCTACGACATAGATGAGATCTCCTGTGTCGTTCATCTTCGCGGTATAGAGGTATCTGACCCCTGTGGCGTTCTTGACACCGGTAAGCAATTCAGCCGTCAGCTGATACGCCCTTTTTTCGCGGTCCTCATAGGAGTTGATCTCTTGAAAGGAGCCCTTGTCCAGGGTGGTGTCGAGGTGGGAGTAGATGGAGAATACGGAGGCCTTGAGCGAACGGATCATATCACGATAGGTGACCGAATAGGAGAAGTAGGCCATCGTTGAGACTGACAATATGATGATTACCGCGGTGAAGATCGATACTTGGACATCCACTCGTCGTATAGGTTTTCTGTGTTCCATCTGCTTTCAGTATAAGTGACGTACGGGCGATAGTCTATCAGCTATCGGACAAAGTCTTTCAGGTATGCCTCATTTCTTTCATTGAGCCTTGCGCTCAGATGAATTCCGTTTTCCTCGTACCGTATCGATTCGATACTGCCGTTCCTGCGTAACCATGCCACGAGATCATGGCGGTCATTCGGGATGACATAGTCCCGTAGCGGACGCAAGAGATGGATGATGTCCTCGATCGCGGTCTCCAGTTCATCCAGCCCTTGCCGGTATTTGACGGAAGTCTCGACGACATGCTCCGCCATGCTTTTCAGCCGTGCGACGGCGAACTCTTCGAGGCAGGCGTCCATCTTGTTGATCATGACGATGGTCGGTTTGTCAGCGCTGTCCAACGAACGCAGGACCTCCATCGTCGTTTCGTAGCAGGCCAGCATGTCGGGGTGCGAGGCGTCGCAGACGATAATGAGGAAATCGGCTTCCTTGGACTCTTCCAACGTGGACTTGAACGCATCGACCAGATGGTGGGGGAGTTCGCTGACGAATCCGACGGTATCGGAAAGCAGTACTTCATACCCTCCGGGAAGCTTCACCTTTCTTGTCGTGGGGTCCAAGGTAGCGAACAGCTTGTCCTCTACGAGCACGTCGGCACTGGAGAGGACCCGGAGCAGAGAGGATTTTCCACTGTTCGTATATCCGACGATCGCACCGGTCGTGACGTTCCCTTCTTTCCTGCTTTTCCTCTGGATGTTCCGTTGCTCCTGGACCTTCGCCAGCTCTTCCTTGAGTTGGTCGATCCTTCTGAGGACGATACGCCGGTCCAGTTCCAACTGGGTTTCACCTTCACCTCGGGTTCCCTTCACACCGCCTTTCTGCTGGGACAGGTTCGTCCACTTGCGGGTGAGACGGGGAAGCGAGTATTGCAGACGGGCCAGCGCTACCTGTAGGACGGCTTCCCTCGTCATCGCCCGGTTGGCGAAGATCTGAAGGATGACCTCCTGCCTGTCGATCACGCACAGCCCTGTGATTTTTTCAAGGTTTCTCTGGCTCCGGGGTGAGAGGTCATGGTCGAAGATGATGCATTGCACATCCAGCTCCTCGCAAAGCTGTGAGACTTCCGCCACCTTGCCGCTTCCGATCAAAGTCGCCGGATGTTCCTGGCGCAGCGGTATGACCATGTCTCCCGCGATCTCGCTTCCCATCGTCTTGACAAGACTGCGAAGCTCCTCCAGACGGGTCTCGGCGCGAGACTGCGTGTCCTCTTGTAGTCTCAGGACAATGAGCAAGGTCCGTTGCGGTTTCTCCGCTGTATCATGGAGAGTGTTTCTGGTATTCTGTGACGGATTGGAAATGATATCGTCTCTTTGTTGCATTTGGTTTTGAGCTGTTTCCTCTTCACCGCTTCCGCCTGATGGCGACATCGGTCAACGATAGGCTATCATAGGGTTGGTTTTCTTACAAGCCAAGAGTATGCTATACTCATTTCTTGGGGCAGGCGCATGTCTGAAAGACATGTTTCCGGGCTTTGTGTCTTGAACGTTATGTCTGGTCGAAACGACCATTTGAGGTGCATATGGGTTTGAACTGTGGAATCGTAGGACTTCCGAACGTCGGCAAGTCGACAATATTCTCCGCGCTTACATCGGCTCCGGCGGAAGCCGCCAATTATCCGTTCTGTACGATCGATCCAAACGTCGGCATGGTCAGCGTCCCTGATCCACGGCTGGACCGGATCGTGGAACTGATCCCCCCCGCCAAGGTGATCCCCGCGACGGTCGAGTTCGTCGATATCGCGGGGCTGGTCGCCGGCGCTTCAAAAGGGGAGGGGCTGGGCAACAGATTCCTCGCGTCGATCCGTGAAGTCGGGGTTCTTTCCCATGTCGTCCGCTGTTTCGAGAACGGTGACATCATCCACGTGAACAACAAGATCGATCCCGCCAGCGATATCGAGACGATCAATATCGAGCTGGCCCTGGCCGATCTGGAGACCGTGGACAAGCGCTGGCAGAAGCAGAGCAAGATGACCCGTCTGAGCAAGGAAGCCGCCAAGGAGAACGCCCAGGTGCTTCCCGTGCTGGAGAAACTCAAGGCTTGTCTCGAAGACGGCAAGCCCGCCCGCAGCCTCGGTCTGGACGATGATGAACGCAAGCAGATCTACGACCTGCATTTGATTACGATGAAACCCGTCATCTATGTCTGCAATGTCGATGAAGAGGGTATCCTTGAGGACAACGAGCATGTGAAACAGGTGAGGAAGATCGCCGCCGCCGAAGGGGCCGAGGTCGTGGTCATCTGCGGCAAGATCGAGTCTGAGATCGCTGACCTTGAGACGGAAGAGGAGAAGCAGGAGTTCCTGGAGGCCGTCGGTCTGAAAGAGTCCGGGCTGAACCAGTTGATCCGCTGTGCATACGAGACTCTGGGCCTGCGGACTTTCTTCACCGCGGGTTCCGACGAGGACCGTGCCTGGACGTTCCATGCGGGGGACAAGGCCCCCCAGGCCGCGGGTGTCATCCACACCGATTTCGAGAAGGGGTTCATCAAGGCCGAGGTCTACAACTGCGAGGACCTGTTCAAATACGGCAGCGAGCAGAAGGTCCGCGAGGCCGGCAAGTTCCGCCTTGAAGGCAAGGAGTATCTTGTGCAGGACGGCGACGTCATGCACTTCCGCTTCAATGTCTGATGCCGCTTGGGCGATGACGTCAAAAAAAGCTCCGCGAATTTCGCGGAGCCTTTTTCTTGTCCGATGGATAGCGTCGCCGTCGGTTACCAGGTCACCGAGAAGGTGAGTGGATTTGCCAGCAACAGGAAGTCTATCAACGGGAAACTGTATTCGAACGTAGTCGAAGCGATGATCTGTCCGTTCGTCTGGCTCTTGATCGCCGACGGGGTTTTGAAACGCAGCGTAATCATCGAGTTCTGGATGGCGGGAGGCCCGTCCTCACTGAGGATGTAGCTCATCATCTCCAGATAGTTCTCTTCGGTCTCTCCGACATTGTATACCGGCCCCCATACTTCGAAGTTGGGGTCTGCCAGGAACGGGATGATCTTCGTCAACTGATCGTAGTTGTCCATGGAGAGGCTGAAGTTCAGTGTTGTGTTGCCGCCACTTTGTGACACCCTTAGGATCGACTGTTCGGCTCCGCCTCCGAGATCTCGGAACAACTGCTGGAGGTTCTTGAACGTAAAGTCGATTTCATACGCGCTGTCTTCAGCGCTGGGAATCTTCCTGTAGCTGACGTCGGTGGTGTTGTTCGCATTTGACAGATTGTTCGCGAAATCCTGTACCGCCGCGTCGGTGATCGTCTCGTCGGAATTGGAAGGCATGAACGCCGACATGTCCTCCAGCACTTCCGAGAAGAAGTCCATGATCATGAGATCGGTATGGGAGGTTCCCCCTGTCGTGCTGTCGAGGCTCAGGTCCTCGGTCACGACACAGCCGCTCAGCAATAGGACGCAAGCCAGCGCGCAGATCGAGAACACCGTGCAAAGGAGCCCGGTACGGTATGTCGCGTTTTCAGTGAATTCTTTCAAGCTCATCAATCGATCCTTTTTCAAACTGTACTGTAGCCGATAACGGGTATGGACACAATATAACAACTGTCCACCGGAATAACTATAGCAAGATGATAACGTTTTTGTGTTTTTTTACTCTCCATCGGCAGGCATGAAGAGGAGTTCTCCGTCATCATCCTCATATATGGCGAGATCGACACCCCCCTTGATACGTTGCCGTCTGGCGACGAACTTCCGTAGCGGCATGGTGTCCAACGCAGCCAGGTCGTCGGGAGTATAGTCGAGATGGATGATCGGGGACTCACATGTGTCATGAAGGAAGCAGATGCCTTGGTGCAGTTCCATATAGCTGCGAAGCGCCGGATAGAGTTCCTCGTTTCCTGTCTTCCGGTACACCGCGCTGAGAAATTGCTCCTGGAGCATGTAGATGTCGGCGGTATCGGGATCGAGTCCTTTTTTCCGTTGGAAGTCGATCCACCCGCTGAACAAGGACAAAAGATTCGAGGGAGCTATACCCAGGCCGTCGCATGCCGTATGGATCCACATGCAAGCCTGACCTTTCGTATAGAACAGGTCGCAGGCCTGCTTGAGTCTCAACGCTTTCTCCAGATCTTCGGGTGGGAGCGTAGGCGTAGAGACAACCAGATACGGGCTTTCCTGTTGATGCTCGATGCCGAGGGAAGCGGCCTGCTCCGCGATGCGGGTCCCGGGGAGCAGCGCCAATTGGAAGATGTCGATGTTGCTTGGTGTCAGTGAAATGGCGTAGTCGAGGCTCTTTGTGAACAACTGGAAGGTGTCGCCGGGCAGGCCGATGATCAGGTCGAGTCCGAATGCGATGCCTCGTTCGTTGAGCAGGCCGACTTTCCGGGAGAATACCTCCGGATCAAAGCGTCGGTTGATTTGTCCAAGGATCTCCTTGTGGGCACTTTGTAAGCCGATCTGCAACGCGCAATAGATGCTTGCAAAAAGGTCGGCGAGTTCTTCATCGAGCAGTTCGGCGCGGAGTTCGAACGTGAAATGCATATCTTCCGGAGCATTCTCCACCAACAGGGACAGTGTCTCCACTGTGCGCCGTTTGTCCATGTTGAAGGTCGGATCAAGGACGAACACATTCTTTACCTCATGGGCGACCAGATAATCGAGTTCCTGTCTGATCCTGTCGATGGGATAGCTTCGGACGGTCCGTTCCCCTTTTGATTCAAAACAGAACGCGCAATGGAACGGGCATCCTCTGGTCATTTCCCAGAGCACCCCTTGCCAGCGTTGGCGGGAGAGGTCGGCGGCGCCACAGAGAAACGGAGAAGAGAGGTTCTCAAGGCTTTCAGGGTGTGTCGACGTCGCAAGCCGGATATCTTTCGTAATGATACCCGGCCCCTGCAACGGTCTTCGGTCCAACAACTGTCGGATCGAGCGGACGACGGTCTCTTCCCCTTCCCCCATTACCATGAACGTGTATGCGTCGTCCCACATCGAGGCTCCGTTCGCCGTGACTTCCGTACCGCCTGCGAAAATGACGGTAGCTGGGGATTGCTCGTGCAAGGCCTGTACAAAGGTGTCGAACCAGGGTCTGTTCCAGAGATATATGGAACAACCGACAATATCCGGAAAGCGTTGTGCGCATGCCGTTGCGGCGGTGGCGGGGTCATCGTTGAGCACGTAGGTATATAGTTCGCAATCGCAGTGTTCGGAGAGGACGGTATCCGTCATGATGGCCGCTTTGATGCATAGGGCCCCCATGGGAAACGCCAGGGTCGAATCCTCGATTGCGCAGGCTATCAGGTTGATGTTCATGGGGGGAGTGTAGCCTGTTTTCAGCGGAGAAACAACTGAGGACCGTATCTGTTCTAGTTGGAAATTTTGAGAAGGAGTTTGCCGATAGCGGTGTGAGTTTGTACCTTATTATCCAGAGAGAGAAGACAAAATCATTGTGGGAGAGATTACGTATGAGACACATACGCATATTTTCATCCCTTCTGTTGGTGTGCCTGGTTGTCATTCTCTCTGGATGCGACCCATTGGGGCCCACTTCTCAGAAGGGACTTGATTCAGAATTGCCTGCGCCGGTCATAACTTTGCAAGGTGTTTCGGCTGCGATGGCACAACTGGAATGGCAACCGGTCTTCGGTGCCACGAGTTATCAGATTACAGTCAAGAAATTGGTGGATGGGGCTGAGCCGGTCGTTGTTTCTTCGATCAACCGGTCGGTGGACTGGCTGGTTGCGAACAATTCCTACGTAGACGGCCATTTCTCCTACAACATCAAAAGTCTGGACGGGAAGACGAAATATGAAGCGACTGTCGTTGCCAAACGGGATGCGACGGCATCTGTCGCAAGCAATGCCGTTTCGTTTGAAACGAAGGATCCGTATGAATCGGCTCCGGACATCAAACCTGACGCCTATGTCCAGGAGGTGACCGCGAATACCATTACGGTCGCTTGGAGGACGATACCGGGGATCACGAAGTATGTCCTGACTCTTTCCGTCAAGAACTCTTCGACCGTAGTGCCCATCAAGGATATCGTCACCACGACCGGGGACTCCGATACCTATGAATTCACCGGCCTGAATGAGAATCTGGACTATACCGTATGGATCCATGCCGCGGTGGAGGTTCCTTCCACAGGGGAACTGGACGTCAGTATCGTCTATACAGAGCTGGATATCACCCGCGATACAGGAGGTACTAAGGTCGACGCTACGATGCCGGTGCCGGTATTCACCCAGGACGAACCGGAGGTGACGCCCCAGTCCATTACGTTGACGGTACGTCCGAACCCCAATGCGACCTCTTCCGACGCCAACTATGTGATGTTGCTTCGCAAGGATACGCTCAACGGGGAATTCTCCCCGGTCGCTTGGGAGCCGATGCCTGCTGGGACCGGTACCGTCAAGTTGGAAGACCAGCATGATGTCAAGCCAGGATCGGTCTATTACTACATCGTGTGCAATGTCAAAGCAAATGGCACCGGAACTTCCGCGATCGTTGAAGCGCGTTCCCAGCTTTCCGAAACAATTCAGGTAGCAAGTGCGTTGAAGCTTTCAGCGACCAGTACTCCGAACAGCATCACCTTGTCTTGGTCTGATATGGGCGATGATATCAAATATACGATCGCCGTGACCGATTCAGAAGGGGTGATACAGCAACTCTCTCAGGATGATATCTCCACAGAGAACGGAACGTGTACTCTTGTATACGGAAGCAATAGTTCTCCGCTTCTTTCCAAGAGTGAATATACGTTCTCCGTTCTGGCTGCTACTCCTGCGAACGTTCAGTTCACTGGGACTGTTTCCGCGACGACCGGAAGCTGGGCGGGTGCGTATCGATGGGTGAATCCGAAACTGACCACTGGTAAAAGAGCGAACTTCTATGTGACCGTTGAAGAGATCCCCGCTTCGGAAGGGTCCTCCTATCCGTATTATGTCAGGGTAAACGCCAAAGACGCGGCGTATGTGACTGGTGGGGACTATCGGATCATGCCATTGATCGATCCCGCGGTCGATACTGATGTGCCTGATGACTACATCTTGTATAAGTCGGATACGACACCATATGAGAAAGCCTATATCTGGAATGAACAAAAGTGGAATACGTTGGGTATGCATCCGACTTCATGGAAAATCAAGACGGCTCCTACCGGTGATGACATGAGAAAGAATATCTATACAACGCTAGTCAATACAATCGCTGTCGGACAGACGCTAGAGACTACGACGACGTTCCAGTTTCGGATGTATGATGGAAAACCCCAGATCCTGTTCACGAACAAAGGGACGGGATCCGGTGCCGCTCTTGTCAACATGGGATTGTACAAGAATCCTCAGCCGGATGTCGCCGCAGGAGAGGGTACGAACACCTTCGCCCTGAAACTTGTAGAGGAGGTACGGTAATGAAAAAGTCCAAGATCATTGTTGCTGCCGTTATTGCTGTAATCATATCGTTGCCGGTCTCCCTGTTCGCGAAATCCAACTGGGTTCCGACCTATTCCATCGCGGGAACATCACCAGCTTTCGTGGCGCAGGGTGGTGCGTTGGCGGCTGGTGCGGAAGGGTATATCTCTTTCTATGCCAATCCTGCCGGTCTGGCGGAGAAAGATGAAGTGATCCATTACTCCTTGGACACCTGGTTTTCAAGCGATATCGAAGCATTGGAGTTGCTTGCGAATCCTTCGGCTGAGGTCGAGAAGCTTGCCCGGCGTATCAGCGATACCATATCGTCGATGTCTTCTTCCGAAGCGATCGAATTCTGGAAAACCAATCAGGCTTTGATGGATAAACTGTATGAACTTGACGCCAATTTTCCAAAAGTATCCACCGGGGCAGTCGATATCTATGCGGTGGATGCGATAGAACACTATTTCCAGAACCAATTCATGCAAAGCGACTATGGCGCCGCACGTTGGGGACAGGCTGTCGTCGCCTTCGCCAGCCAATCTGATGATTTCTTTGGGTCTGTAGTTCCCAATCCCCGGCAATGGCTGGGCGGCAATTTCAAGCTGGGGCTTTCCATGGGCACCAGCCGGATCAACAACGGTTTTGGCTGGGCGTTCGGTTTCGCCGCTGAATATCGGACGGGTAGTTCCCTGTTGAGCAGGCAGGGGGGCAAACTGGACATGTCGTTCTCTTTCCCGTTGGGGTATGCGTTCCATGTCTCCCCCCGGATTTCCCTGGGCATCGGTCTGCGAGCTGAGATACGTATCAACACGAACATCCCCGACGCGAACTTCCTCAACGCAAGGTTCCAGGACGATATCATCGCCCTGTTCAGTGAACCGTTCAATTTCGGTGCGGGATTCGGTCTCGACTTCGGAATGAATTTCCAGGTGAGCGAGGATCTCCGGCTGGCATTGGTCGTCAGGAATCTCCCCGCGCTACAGCACTATGTCTACACTCCTTTGACCGATCTCGCGGAGATGCTGAGCGGCAAATGGCCTGCGTTCACCGATGATCCCGACATCTATTTCATGCCCCCCGATATCGCCGTCGGTGGCATGTACCGGTTCGTCGGTGTCGGCGGATACGACTACACCCTGAATCTTGAAGTCAGCGA
This sequence comes from uncultured Sphaerochaeta sp., assembly GCA_964407735.1. Classification (GTDB taxonomy): domain Bacteria; phylum Spirochaetota; class Spirochaetia; order Sphaerochaetales; family Sphaerochaetaceae; genus Spiro-02. The sequence goes on from CAYOWS010000022.1 coordinate 13,615, forward strand.
CGTGCTGTCCCAGTTCATCTGGAACCATTACTATCCCGGCAGGAAATTCGTGGTCGATGATGTATTCAAGATCGGCCTCGATATCGAGTTGAACGATACTGTCCGTCTGATGCTCGGCTATGCCAACCAGTTCATCTCCTTTGGAGTGGTGGGGGATACCTCCGCGGGACAATACTCCGCTTCGGTCTCGACACGTATCCTCCGTTTCGAGGGCGGTCCTTCGATCGGGGTGAACTTCCGGATGGCTTTCTGATTTCTTGCTCATCCATATGCGAATGCGGGGCTGTCGTGCAAGTCTGGGGACTGGCGCGGCAGCCTCTTTTTTGATTCGGAAGGAAAACGGTATGTTGGAAACCTTGATTGTCCCTTTTAGCATGGGGTTTGTTCAAGAATTCCAGGTTTTGAGTATCAGGCAATACGAAAAATCAAAAAAAAGTTGTCTTGACTATGCTGTTGGCATATAATTTTCACATACCTGTGATACTGTGCGGGAAAAATCTTTACTTGGAGTGTAGATTATGAAAAGAAGACGTTCTCTCTCTCTCTCTCTCTCTCTCATAGGAAAAAACTGACATCACTGTTGGTTGTCTGTCTCCTTTCTTTGATCATGCTTTTCTCCATCAGTTGCAAGAACGATCCAAAACCAAGCTCGACATCGTTGACCTCGTACAAAGCGGTGACTGAAACCGCCGTGAAGGAACTGGAACGACAAGATGGCATTGATTTGATACCATCAAGCATGTTGCCCAATCCTGATTCTCCGTCAGGACAAGAACAGTATTTCACAGCAGCGCAAGCAGGGCTCATGAATTTTGGGGCAATTGGTGACGTGATAGAGCATGTCAAACCGACTTCCAGAAGCCTGACCGCCGAGGCAAGTATCCGCATACATGACGAAACGCTCTATCTTGCAGGTGTGGATGCTAATAGTCCCGACATCCCCCCTATTGACGTAACCGGCGAAGTGTTCGTCGATCATTTCGAGCTATTGGTGAAAGGCAATACCGACCGGCTCGTTGATACTATCCTGGGTTTCGTGAATGCTCCTTCGTATCCGACTCCCGGAAAGGCATCGGCCTCCGTCGGGTTATCCACATATCTCAAATTGAAAGCCACGCATGGTCCAAAAATCGTAGAATTCCCTATCTCCGCATACTTGTCCCTTGTCGGGACGGACGTTGGAGCCACGACGGATGGAACGATCACAGGGACCGTTTCCGGTGAGCTGAAGGCAAGTCTCGCCACGGTAGTGACCATGAATGTATCCGAAACACCCGATGTATCCCAAGACCTCGTGGCAATGCCTATGCTCATCTCCATCGAAGCCAAGCCTTTCAGCGTATCTGTGGAAAAGATTATGGAAATTGTTGCTACAATAAATCAAGGCAAAGCGGCGGATGATGAACGGACCAAAGAGCAATTCGTTTGGGAAACGATCCGGGCAGGTGTTTGGGGTGCGGATGCCACTGACGATGTCGTGACACTCAAGGTCGTAGCTTTCGGTGCTGACAACGCACGGCAAGAGTGCGCCTTTACTGTACCGGACATTCTGAAAATGATGACGCCCATGTCCTAAATTGCTCAAGATAGGATGTTCTTGGATTTTCATAGACCCGGTCAAATTGGCCGGGTCTTTTGTCGTATCGAGAAGTTTCCCTTGGGAAGGTTTCGATGTACCCTGAAAAAATGAAACTAGACAATCGGCAACTATTTGTCTGTTATTGCACAAATTTTTGATGACATGTATATTTGTGCTGTCCCTTCATCAACGATGAAAGTATATTGAATAATGGTAGGGGAGTGTCGTCGTAATCGGGGTGAATCCAAATTCAGTTTCTGAAGAGGGATTGTCATTTCCCGTCGCATAGTGGTATTACGACACACCGGAGGATTGTGTAAGAATGGAAAATCGGAAAATGATTGGAATAGGAGAGGGCCGCTTTGCCGTGGTACTGTTTGCGCTCGCCCATAAAGCAAGCCTGTGCCTTTCCGTGTCCAGTGGTTTTCCGGTAATGGTGTTTTTCGCGATCTTCCTGTTCGGGATCATCCCCGCCTATTGCACTTCATTTGACCTGCACCCGATCGGAGAGCCACTCCCCAACCAGATACGCCTTGCCTGGAGTTCCGTCGATAACGCCACTTGGTATGATTTCTATGAAGGTCCCACGGGATCGGAGACTTTCCTTGTACGACTGGAGGCTGCGAAGCTCAGGCCGAACGAAGATGGAAACCTTCTCTGGACTTCCGGTGGCAACGACCAGCCCCTCATTTCAGAGACCTCGTACCGTATCGTCGCCGCTGCGAGAAGCGCCGATGGACAGACCCTTGCTTCCGCCGCCGTGACCGCGACGACGGCGAGCTGGGAGGGCCGGTATCAGTGGAAGAATCCTACCGATGACGATAATGAAGGTAGGGTACGGGACATTACCTTGGTCACGAAACGGGGACCCGACATCTCTGGCATTCCTGTCTACTACGAGATCTACGGGGATTTTTCCTCAACCGGAATCAAAGCCTTGCAGAAAATATTCCCGTTGTTCCCGTTGAACATGTCGAACTTTGATTGGGTGTCCTATAAGGATTCAACTTCTGAAGCCACCGCGTATAGGATCAACGCCGAGAAGTTCAACAAGACGAACATGAAACCCAAGTCCTGGAAGGTCCAGTCCATACAGGTCGGGGCTGGCAAGTATGTGACGAAGATCCTTACGAAAGCCCTTGGATTCGAGGTCTCCACGGTAAGTACCTATACGTTCCAGCTTGATGAGGATGGTCGGCGTCAGATACTTTTCCAGAACCAGGGAAGTGGTCTGGCCGCTATCGGACTGTTCGCCAATCCTGTGGCAAGTGGCTCGCCGTTCGTTCTGACGGAAATATAGGGGATTTGACTTTTTTCATTTTTTTCCAGATATATAGTAGATATATCGAGGCGTTTGCACAGCCTTGTCCGTGCGGTGCCGGTTGAAAAATACCACGGGCATGCAAGTTGACAAAAAGAGAGACCGCCCGTATAACTTGTAGACCGAGGCCCCTGATAGATGTGGGGTCGGTCCTCTGTGTGTGTCTCCTTGCGTCCCTGCCGACGTTCGAGGTGTATTGTACGCAGAACAATGGAGAGTCGCATGGAAGCTGAAAAGAACGGAAAGATCCTTATCATCGTCGAGTCGCCTACCAAGGCCAAGACCATCAAAAAATTCCTACCGTCGAATTGTACGGTGATCGCCTGCAACGGGCATATCCGGGATCTTCCTGCCGACGATCTCTCCATAGACGTCGCGGACGGCTATAAACCGAAGTATGTGATCGCCACCGGCAAGGATAAACTGATCAAGACGATCAAAAGCGAACTGAAGGACGCTTCCTACCTGATGCTGGCCACTGATGAAGACCGCGAAGGTGAAAGCATCTCCTGGCATCTGCTCGAAGTGCTGCATCCTACGATGCCCTACCAGCGAATGGTGTTCCATGAAATCACCAAGCGGGCGATCCTACAGGCAATGGACAATGGCCGTGATCTGGACATGTCGCTTGTCCGGGCCCAGGAGGCCCGTCGTATCCTAGACCGTCTGTATGGCTACACGCTTTCACCGTTGCTTTGGAAGAAACTCTCCAACAAGAATCTCTCCGCAGGTCGTGTGCAGTCCCCAGGCCTTCGCCTGATCGTGGACCGGGAACGTCAGCGGATCTGTTTCGTCAAAAGTACCTACTGGGATGCGAAAGCCACCCTCGCCAAGCAGGCGGGTACGAAGGCCTCTTTCGAGGCGAAGCTCGAATCCGTCGGCTCCCTCCGTGTGGCGGGTAGCAAGGATTTTGATTCAGTCACAGGACAGCTGTCCACTTCAAAGCAGCTTCTGGTGCTTGATGAACCCGCCGCCGCGACCTTGGTCGAGAAACTGAACGCCGCCGCCTGGTCCGTCGCCGACGTCAAGGAAAAACCTGTCACCTCAAGGCCGTCTCCACCGTTCATCACCAGTACCTTGCAGCAGGAGGGAAACCGAAAGCTGCGGTTGGGTGCGAAGGATACGATGCGGATAGCCCAGAAGCTCTATGAGAACGGATTCATCACCTACATGCGTACAGACTCCCCGACCTTGAGCCAGGAGGGGATCTCCGCCGCCCGCAAGAGCGTTGAAACGCTGTACGGCGCGTCGTTCCTGTCTCCCGCTCCCCGCCAGTATTCGGCCAAGTCGGCCTCCGCTCAGGAAGCCCATGAAGCGATCCGTCCATCGGGTGATGAATTCATCCATCCCGAAAAAACCGGCCTTCATGGCAAGGAGCTCTCCTTGTATGAGATGATCTGGAAACGGACGCTGGCTTGCCAGATGGCCGACGCAAAGAAGAGTTCCACTACGGTGAAAGTGCTCGCGACCTGCGCGGATGGCGAAGAGGCCCGTTTCAGCGCGACCGGTACCCGCATCCTGTTCCCCGGCTTCATCCGCGTCTATGTCGAAGGGGTCGATGATCCCGAGGCGGCCTTGGATGACAAGGAAGTCTTGCTCCCCGATCTGTCGGAAGGGGAGAAGCTGGACCTCAAGGAATTGCTGCCGGTATCCCACGAGACGAAACCACCCGCCCGGTTCACTGAAGCCACGCTGGTCCAGGAACTCGAAAAAATGGGTATCGGCCGTCCTTCCACCTATGCGACGATCATCGACAAGCTGTTCGAGCGCAAGTATGTCGTCAAGGACGGTACCGCCATGGTGCCGACTTTCACCGGTTTCGGTGTCGTGCAATTGCTTGAAAACAACTTCTCCAATATGGTGGACTACGATTTTACCTCCAATATGGAGGACCGGCTGGACAAGATCGCCACCGGTGATACCAATGAACTCCAGTTCCTGAAAGGGTTCTATGAGGGTGATTCCGGTTTGCTCCAGCAGGTGCGGGAGCGGACGGCTGAGATCAAACCTGCGCTCGCCAAGCAGATATCCCTTCCGCAGATATCCTCCGACCATCCTGTCATGATCGGGCCGTATGGACCGTACGTGATCGGTCCGAAAGTGGACGGCAAGGATCAATATATCTCCCTTCCCGACACGATGTTCCCCGGTACTGTCACCGATGAGGATATCGTCGCGTTGCTCAAGCAGGGGAAGGAGCAACCGGAAGGTCCCAAAGCCATTGGTATTGATCCTGCGACGGAGCTCCCGATCCTGTTGATGTCCGGTCGTTTCGGTGACTACTGGCAGTTGGGTGAAAAGTCCGATGCGAACCCCGAACCCAAGCGTGCGAGCGTTCCGAAGGGCAAGAAAGCCGATTCCTTCGATCTTTCCGGTATCCTCCAGTTCTTCCAGCTTCCCAGGACCATAGGGCTCAACCCCGCCAACAATGAGCCCGTCATAGCGAATCGGGGCAAGTATGGGCCGTATGTGGGCTGTGCCGGAGAGTTCCGGTCCCTGTCCGACGAGGACAGGATGTTCACGATCTCTTTGGAGGATGCGTTGGCGTTGCTGGCCGCCCCGAAGCCGGGACGCGGGTCAGCGAGGGGAGGCAAAGGCGGCAAGGGTGCTTCCGACAAGGCTCCCGCCCCGGCGTTGATTGATCTTGGCGAATACGAGGGGCAGAAGGTCGGTGTGTTCAGCGGGCGGTACGGATTCTATCTGAAGCATGGCAAGGACAACTATGCGTTGCCGTATGCCATGAAGAAGAACGAAGATACGCTCAAGGAGCTGACTTTCGACCAAGCGGTCGAAATCATCAAAAACAAGAAATAGAGTAGATACAGGCGTGCTCCGTCTAACGTTCTCTTCGTCTCCATAATGCCGCCGTCAGCACGGTCAGCAAGAGCTGTGAGGCCGTATAGGCCATCCATACGCCGTTGAGACCGAAGAACCGTGGCAGTATCACCAGCATCAGCGGGGTGGTGATGAACGCATCGCTATAAATGATTACCGATGCCCGCAACGATTTCCCGGTGGCATACATGAACGCAGTCATGACCCGTATCAGACCGGTCAGGGGGAATGCGAACGCGACGTAGAAGAAGCCTTGCGAGATATAGGTTGAAACCAGCTCCGACGCTCCGAAGAAACTGCTGACCGCTCGCCGGGACGGGAGCAACAGGAGAATCACGATACAGCCGAACACGATGGAATGGGTCAACGCTTTTTTCAGGTTCCATCCCATCACCATGCCATCTCCCGCGCCATAGGCCTTGCTGACCAACGGCTGAATGCCGTCGCCTATGCCGGACTGGAAGTTGATGATCGGGTGGATCACATACAGCATGACCGAATAAGCGGCCAGCCCCGCCGTTCCGCCAAATCGCAACGTCGCATAATTGTTGAGGATGATGATCAGGCCGTAGGTGATCGCCGTGCCGAACGGGCTGATCCCCGTCGTGAGGATTCCCTTCACCTCCAGGCTTCTCAGCCGCATGTCCTTGAAACGCAGTCTTCCGACGAACGAATTCTCCGATGCCAGATTGATGAAGCAGGGGATGGCCGTGACCATCTGGGAACATACCGTCGCGATCGCCGCGCCAGTCAGCCCCCATCCCATCACCATGATGAACAGGTAGTCGAGCACGATGTTGGTGATCAGTCCGCCGACCATGATGACCATGGCCAGCCGTGGTTTGCTGTCGTTGCGGAGCAGGGGTGAGAGTCCCAGTCCGAAGATCTGGAAGAAGCATCCTCCGACCACTACCGTGGTATAGTCTACGGCCATGGCCATGAGCAGCGGATCGTCGCCCGCACCAAGGACTTTGAGCAATGGTCTTTGGAAAGTGAACAGCAGACCCATGATCAGTATTACTGAAACAAGCAGAAGGCTGAGGGTGTCGCCCCTGACCGAAGCCGCGCCCTCTTTGTCTTCGCTGCCTCGCCTGATGGAGAAGAGCGCCGCACCGCCTGTGCCGATGCCGGTACCTGTGGCGAGGATCAGTGTCATGAACGGCCATGCGATGTTGATCGCGGCGAGTCCGACATCGCCCGTAGCTTGTCCTATGAAGATGCCGTCGATGATCGTATAGAATCCACCGAGTACGACGGTCGTAACCGATGGAATGACGTATGTATAGTATTCTTTGCCGAGTTGTAGGGAACTCGGTTCCTGTCGCCTGCGCATATACCTTCCCGAATATGCCTGCACTATAGAGGTGCGGTATGCGAATGTCAAGCGAGCGATTGCCCGATTTCCCTATCTGATAACGGAATATGTCTATTGATGCTTGTTCGGGGATATTTTTAGGGTATACAGCTTGACCGTCACGAAAGCTATCTGTATGTTTGGGGGGTACCGAAAGCCTCCCGTGATTTTGTCCTGTAGGATGTGTGAGTTGACTTTTGGATCGGGGAGATGAATTTTCATGACTGTTAGTCCTGCGAAAAGGCGTTCAAATACCTATATGAAACGGTCTGTGCGACGACCGGTAAAACCTGCATGTTCCGATGTCCTTGGAACATTGTCCACTGAGTTCGGGATACCCCAACCTCGTATTGAAGAGACTTTGCGAGGGTGCGGGCTCAACCTGGACCAAGACCCTAACGGCTATCAGATGCCACTGTATCGGGAGATCCTCAGCTGCAAGTCGGGTAAGTTCGAGCTGTACGCTTCCGGCGACCCTACTGTCGGAGAGCTCCTTGACGAACAACTGCGCGTGTTCGACGAGATCTATGTCGATACCGCTCCCATCATCCAGGAAGACTGGTTCCTGAAATTCCTCGCTGACGCGGTGCCAAGCCTGCGTCGGAGAAAGAAACGTCTGATCATCCTGGAAAAGACGATGGAAGAGCTGCATGGTCTGAAGGATAACCCTGAAAAGGACCGTGATGTACGTATCCGTGCGTTGATCCGGCCTGAACTGATCAGGTTTCTCGCCCGCAAGGGACTCGTGCGCATACAGGATACCGGTTCCCGGGGGATCGCCGACGACCATCTGGTGTCGGTGTTCGCCGCCAAGCGGCAGCGGGAGTCCCTGTTGCTGATCACCCAGGACCGGGGGTTGAGTGAACGTATCGTCCGTATCGCCGCCGAACCTGTGGAACCGGTGACGACGGAGGAGAAGGTCGGTTTTTTCGCACGGCTTTTTGGCAAGAAACCTGAGCCGATCGTCGTGGACCGGAAGATGATGGTCTGCAAGTTCAATGAGCATGGTTCCCTGTGCCGGTTCTATCTCTGCCCGGATTGCGAGGAGAGTTTCTACGATATCCCTGTAGAGGGCAATGGACTGGTCCTCTGTCGCCGTTGTTATCAGAACCGTCAGCTTGCTGAACAGACCGCCGCCAAAAAAGCCGAGGCGGAGGCCCGTCGCGCTGAAGCCACTGCCAGACGTCAAGAACTCAAAGCCGCGGAAGCGGCCCGCAAGGAGCTGGAACGCCAGGAGGCCGAGGCTGCCGAAAGGGCCGCCGCCCGCATCGCCGCCCGTGCCGCCGCTAAAGAGGTTCATACGGTTGAAGACGCGGTCAGGAGGAATCGTCTGCGCATCCTCCGGTGGGTTGTCTGCATCGGCGCATCGGTTGTCGCGGTCTGCCTGTGCGTATTGATCTTTCTCCTCTTGATGTAGTTTTCCTGTGAATCGCTTCTTGTCTACCGTGGATGATGTTGATAGTATCATCACCTATGGAACTTTCAGATTTCGGTAAGAAACTCACATCCCGTTCGGGAATCCTGCAATTGATGGATGACTTGGGCAAACCCCTGCCTCCCGGTGTCGAACCGTTCCCTCTTGGTGGCGGCAACCCCGCCCGCGTGCCTGAGGTCGAGCAAGCGTATCGTCGTGAAATGGAGGCGTTGCTGTCTGATGGAGATGCGTTCGAGGACGCCATCGCCCATTACGACGCGCCACAGGGGCGCATGACGTTCGTCGATGCCGTCGCCACCTACCTTTCGGAAAAATATGGTTGGCCGATTACCTCCGAGAACGTGGCTGTCACCAATGGCAGCCAGAGCGCGATGTTCTACCTGTTCAATTTGTTCTCAGGTTCTTTCGCGGATGAGCGGAAAACCCTGTTGTTCCCGTTGATGCCGGAATACGTCGGGTATGCCGACCAGGGGCTTGAGGCGGGTACGTTCGTCAGCGTCCCGTCCCGTTGCATCTATTTCGATGACCATACGTTCAAATACACGATCGATTTCCCTTTGCTGGAGTCCTATCTGTCCAAGCACCCGGAAGTGGGGGCGATCTGTGTCTCCCGTCCTACGAATCCATCGGGCAATGTGATCACGGACATGGAGATTTCCCGTCTGACGGCGTTGGCGCATCAGTACAGGATTCCACTGGTCGTGGACAACGCCTATGGACTGCCGTTCCCCGATATCGTCTTTACCGAGGACGCCACACCGGTCTGGAACGAGGATATCGTTCTATCGATGAGTCTTTCCAAGATCGGTCTGCCCGCGATCCGTACCGGCATCATCATCGCCAAGGCGGAGATCGTACGTGCGTTGTCAAACCTCAATGCGATCGTCGCCCTTGCCGCAGGTTCCTTGGGGCAGGTTCTCGCCGAGCGGCTGATTCGTTCAGGGGATCTGGTGGACCTGGCGCGTAACGCGGTGCAGCCGTACTACCGGAAGAAGGCCGATATGGCCCAGAAGTGGATCCGTGAGTTCTTCGAGGGGACTGAATATCATTTCCATCGTATCGAGGGTTCCATCTTCTGCTGGCTGTACCTTCCCAAGCTGGATATCCCCGCTGTTGAATTCTATGAGGTCCTGAAGGCCGACGGGGTGGTCACCGTTCCGGGCGAATACTCTTTCTTCGGGCATCCAGACCAGCTTGCGGGTAAGCCGTACCCCCATGAGCATTACGACAAATGCCTGCGCCTGAACTATTCGGCCCCGGACGAGAAAGTGAGGGAAGGGCTGCGTAGGATCGCGGAACGGTATAGGGAGCATATGAAAGGGTAGCCTTTTGTTATCCATCCTATTCAGTAGTCATGGACAAAGGTTGACGAAGGTTGGAGAATCCCATATTATCACTGTTGCTATAGGGCTCCGGTAGCTCAGCTGGATAGAGCACTTCCCTCCTAAGGAAAAGCTTGTTCATTTTGAGGGATGTATTCTGCTGTATCAATTTGTTGTATGATAAAAAAATAAAAAAAAGTAATCAGAATCTAAGAGGCACAAAGTTTAACGACTTGTGCCATTTTTTTTGATTTTTTCTTCTTTTTTGTTCCAGCAATCTTATCTTTTTTGAGGAATTGCTGTTAGTATGAAAAAAGAAGCAAAGGTACAAAAATGGGTATACACTTTAAAGGACGGAACCCAAAAACAGACAGGAACATACTTCTTTCGATTTACTCGCATAGATGGCGGTAGGGTTGTCGTTTCTACTGGATTGAAGCAGAAACGAAAGGCGCAGAGTTATGCGAACAGGTATCTGAAAAATCTTGATAAACAGGTAAGGATTGAAGTAATGGGGTATAAGAAAAAAGAAAGTTCAAATAAAACATTGTTGATGTATCTCAAAGAAGCAGGTTGGCTTGATTGGAAAACAAATCCAAAATATTTGGTATCTTTGACTACCGAGAGTGTTCAATACGGAAAGGGAAAGGCAAAAAATACAGCTAGCCTTTTAAATCGGATTTTTGTGATAGGGAAGGATGAATTAGGGCAGGTGAGGTATGATGCCATAAAAAAATCTGATGTCATTAGTTTCCGTAATAGATTGGCAGAGAACGAAATGAAGCCAGCAACCAAGAATGACGTACTGAAAACATTGAGTTCAGTCTATGCTTGGTTGTCAAGTCATGATGATAACGATGCGTTGGTTGTTTCTCCCTTTTTGGAAAAATTTGCTCCAAGGTTTAAGGAGGAAGAAAGGAAACGGTATGATTTCTCTAAGCCCGTATGGAGAATCATGTTCGATAAGGATACGTTATCTTGTTTTCAATTTGAAAAAATAGAAGATGAACACGAAAGGGTACGGGCAAAAGCCAAGTGGGAAAAATTTCTGGCATCAGATGCTTTCGACATGTTGAAATTCATGTCATTGACTGGTATGCGCCCACAAGAGATACGAGCCTTGATAAAAAGTCAGATTACAGACGGACACATCGTTAATATCAATCGAGCATTTAAAGACACTCAAAATAAAACAGAAGAAATAGGAAAGCCAAAATGGGATAAAGAAAGAGAAATCGTTCTCTGCGATAGTGCTTATGAACTCATCAAGAATAAGTTGGCTACATACGATGATGATGAGTTTATGTTTAAAAACGAAAGAAAAAAACCTGTGGATGGTTCTCGATGGAGTAAAAAATTTAATTATTTCATACACGTTGTAAACTCAGAATTGAATCTTAACTTGCCATTTGATAATTCTTCATTAAGAATTGACAGCTATTGTTTACGAAGAACACTTAATACATTTTTAGCAAAGTACAATTCAGAATTACGGATAGAAGGGCATCCACAACTGGTATTGAATTTAAACGCAGTCAAACCCTATTTCGGATGGACGGAAGATGTTGATTCGTCTCTGACAAAAGTCCAGAAAAAACATTACACTTCATTTGGTATCACTGACTTTCTTAATGTTGCGAGAGTAATTGAAGATATGTACTCAGGGCAAGCAATGGTATGGGATTATGTAGATTTTCCTTCAAGCGTACAATCCTTCCGCTTGGCAGAAGCGATGAATGAACATAAAAGCAAAGCTATGCTAAATAAGATTGATTCCGAAATACCCATTAATAAAGTAGAGCTTTTAACATTTCTTAGGGCAGATGAAAATGAGGTTGTTAATATAGGACTGAGGAAGTTTGCGAATAACATCCTCCATGACAAAGATTTTTTTACAGGTACTGATGTTGACAGTGCTACACAGACATTGGCGACAGTATGGTTGAAGAAAATCGTTGGATGTGAGGATTCTGGTGTAATGACATCCCTGTACAATGAACTTCTGGAATTGCCACTTTCGTCAAAGTTCAACTTTCATTTGGCGAAATATATGGTTGAAGAATATGGGCTTTATCTCACGCCACGTAATAGAGAGCAATTTCAGACTGTGATTGATTCCTATACTGAATGAATCAGGCAAGATTCCCATGAAAAATTTTACTAGACGAAAAGGATGAACTAATTGAACGTCTTTCACTTCTAGTATGTGGATATCAGAAACGGGGTGGTTTTGCCACCCCGTTCATCGTAAGGAACCTTTCTCATTCGTACCTAGTATCAGCTTGAATCTCTTCAATTATTTCTTCCAGTTCCCGAAGGTTTGACGCAAACTTTCTCATAGGTTTCATCCGTTCTTTCCTACCTGTTTCAGCTTCAAGTTCATCAATCAACGTTTTCAGTTCATCAAGGTTTGATAGGAATTCCTTTTTAGTCAAAGTCCTTTGCCAGTACCTCAATTGTTTTTTCACGGCAAGGCTGGAGGGTGGAACACCATTGTCCGGCAATCCCGCAGGAAGCTGTATCGTTGTCAGATACGGGTTGCCATAGAATGTGTAGCATCCAAGTTCTTGAAGCCTTGTATTTGACAAATCCACTTCCCGCAAATCACAGTCAGAGAACGCACCTGACTTTGGTATATCCCACGCTTCACCCTCTTCATCGTAGAAGACAAAGGGTTCATCACACAATTCACTGAACAAGTCCGTATCAATCTTTTCCAGAGTCGGAGGGAACTTGACGGAAGAAAGGTTCCTGTTGTTTGAGAAAGCATCATCTCCTATCCTTCGTAGCTTGGTATCTCTGAAATCCAAGGAATAGATATCACAGCCGTCAAATGCCACCCCGTCAATTTCTTCCAGTGTCCGGGGGAACTTCACGGAATGTAGAGTTTTGATGAAACTGAACGAACTCCATTCAATGCGTGTCAGACAAGTCGGGGACAAGTCCAACACTTCCAGAGGACATAAATCAAAGATACAGGACTCAAGCGTCATCAAGGTTGAAGGGAAACTGACGGAGGAGAGGTTCTTGTTTTCAGCAAACGCAAATTGTCCTATCTCTTGGAGTCCCGTATTGCTGAAATCAAGTTCCTTGATATCACAATTCTTGAAGGCTAGCCTTTTAATTCTTTCAAGTGTATCTGGAAACAGGACGGAGGAAAGGTTTTGGTTATCCTGAAATGAACCCAAACCAACCGATTGAAGCTTCGTTTTACTGAAATCAAGTTCCCTGATATCGCATCCTAAAAAAGCTCCATCTCCAATCATTTCAAGCGTATCAGGGAAAAGGACTGCGGTTATGTCTTTGCGTCCCGCAAACTCACCACAGGTTATTACCGTTCTGTTCTCGTCCCGTAAATCCAAGACTGTTTCAGCCATTTGTTATTCCTTTCCTATTTCTGAGATAAGAAGGGGACAGCCGTCAAAGCTATCATCCTCAATTTCTTCAAGCGTGTCAGGGAAAAGGACTGAGGAAAGAAGTTCATTTTTAAAGAAACACCAACTCCCAATTGAGCAAATCTGAGTATGGCTGAAATCAAGTTCCTTGATATCGCAGTCTTTAAAAGCACACGTACCAATTTCTTCAAGTGTGTCAGGGAAAAGGACTGAGGAAAGGTTTCCGTTATTCTGAAATGAACCTGCTCCAACCGTTCGAAGCTTGGTTCCGATGAAATCAAGTTCCTTGATATCGCATCCATCAAAAGCACACGTACCAATTTCTTCCAGTGTGTCAGGGAAAAGAACTGAGGAAAGAGCACTGTTATTCTGAAATGAACTCACCCCAACCGATTGAAGCTTGGTTCCGCTGAAATCAAGTTCCTTGATATCGCATCCATCAAAAGCATACATATCAATTTCTTCAAGCGTATCAGGGAAAAGGACTGAGGAAAGGTTTCCGTTATTCTGAAATGAACCTGCTCCAACCGTTCGAAGCTTGGTTCCGATGAAATCAAGTTCCTTGATATCGCATCCATCAAAAGCACACGTACCAATTTCTTCCAGTGTGTCAGGGAACAGAACGGAGGAAAGGTTTCTGTTATTCTGAAATGAAGCAAATCTAACAGCTTGAAGCTTTGTCTTACTGAAATCAAGTTCCCTGATATCGCATCCATCAAAAGCACACGCACTAATTTTCTCAAACGTATCAGGGAACAGAACGGAGGAAAGATTTCCGTTATTCAGAAATGTACCCAAACCAACTGATTGAAGCTTCGTCTTACTGAAATCAAGTTCCCTGATATCGCATCCATCAAAAGCATACATATCAATTTCTTCAAGCGTATCAGGGAAAAGGACTGAGGAAAGGTTTCCGTTATTCTGAAATGAACCTGCTCCAACCGTTCGAAGCTTGGTTCCGATGAAATCAAGTTCCTTGATATCGCAGTCTTTAAAAGCACACGTACCAATTTCTTCCAGTGTGTCAGGGAAAAGAACTGAGGAAAGAAGCTCATTTTTAAAGAAAGCCTTCTTGCCTACAATTCGAAGCTTCGTCTTATTGAAATCAAGTTTCCAGATATCACACCCTCCAAAAGCTCCATCTCCAATCATTTCAAGCGTATCAGGGAAAAATACTGAGGAAAGGTTTCCGTTATTCTGAAATGAACCTGCTCCAACCGATTGAAGCTTGGTTCCGATGAAATCAAGTTCTCTGATATCGCAGTCAGCGAAAGCATAAGTCCCTATTTCTGAAACAACCTCTGGTGAGCATTTTAAACGAAGGTGGTTGTTATGTTGAAAAGCGCAATCTCCAATTTCAATCGGGCAGAATATATGGAGACTTCGGATATCACAGCCAAGAAAAGCTGATTGTCCGATAGCCAAAAAAGAACTTTCTCCATCCACTTCATATTTATCTCCATCAGGAAAATCCAATGAAATAAGATTTGAATTGAGAGCAAACGCACTCTTTCCAATTTCGTGGAGCAGTGTGTTGCCGAAATCAAGGAACTTGATATCACAACGTCTGAAAGCATAATCACCAATTTCTTCAAGCGTGTCAGGGAAAAGAACTGAGGAAAGAGCACTGTTATTCTGAAATGAACCTGCTCCAACCGATTGAAGCTTCGTCTTACTGAAATCAAGTTCCCAGATATAGCATCCATCAAAAGCACACGTACCAATTTCTTCCAGTGTGTCAGGGAAAAGAACTGAGGAAAGAGCACTGTTATTCTGAAATGAACTCACCCCAACCGATTGAAGCTTGGTTCCGCTGAAATCAAGTTCCTTGATATCGCATCCATCAAAAGCATACATATCAATTTCTTCAAGCGTATCAGGGAAAAGGACTGAGGAAAGGTTTCCGTTATTCTGAAATGAACCTGCTCCAACCGTTCGAAGCTTGGTTCCGATGAAATCAAGTTCCTTGATATCGCATCCATCAAAAGCACACATATCAATTTCTTCAAGTGTGTCAGGGAAAAGAACGGAGATTATGTCAGTCCTCCCGGCATACGTTCCCGACTCAATTCTCTTCAAATCTGAATTTCTCAAATCCAAGACGTTGGTATCCATCACTCTCTCCTTGTAAAAAGGGTAGCGACTTGGCTACCCTTTTGTTCATCCGTTTTCAGGGGTATCTATACCCCTTTTGTTTTTTTGATTACGTTTTTAGATTCACTTTCGTGTTTGTGATTGTGAGGATTTAGCTATGTTGTCCCGTACCCTCCTGTTTTTACTCTTTAAGAGTATAATAACACAGATTTAACTCTGTGAGAAGGATAAAGTTGACAGGTAGGCGGTTATTCAGAAAACAAGCGGGGACAACTTGAAGTCAAGAAAGGTTTGGAAGGGTGTCCTCAACGCATTGAGCCAACAGACTGTTGAACCTGTCGCCAAACTGCTTCACAATCTTTTTCCGTTCATCAGCAGGGACAAGCTTTTCATAGTTGAAGAACAGTTCATAGAATTCAACGTTCAAGGCTTTGGCAAGCTTGTCCAGCATCGAAGCACTTGGAAACCTCACCCCGCCTTCAAGCTGGTAGATGTGGTTTTGTGAAGCATCTATCTTTTCGGCAAGTTGAGCCTGTGAATATCCCGCTTTCTCCCTGAACCGCTTGATGTTCTTTGAAAGAATCAGGACGCTTTCCTCTTTAAGTTTGTTTTCGGTACTCATGTCTATCATTGTGAGTGGTGGCTTGATTTGATACAACTTTCCAAAAGAGTGTATAAATAGACTATTACACTCCATAAGAATTAACGTTCGTTTATTATAAGCACAATATATTAGTTAAATAGGTTGACTTTTAATTATCATAGTTGTATACTTTGAACATCAAAAAGACGTTTTCTATAACTTCGGGGGTTCAAGCATGGCGACTTACGGATATCTGAGGGTTTCGACAATCGAACAGGACAACGACAAGTTCCGGGATGAAGTCCTCCGCTACTCCAACAAGGAGGAACTGGGGAACGTCAGGTTCATCGAGGAGAAAGTCAGCGGAACCAAGGACTGGCGGAACCGCAGGCTGGGCGAACTGGTTTCCTCATGCGTCAAGGGCGACAGCATCATAGTCCCCGAACTTTCCCGGCTGGCGAGAAGCATCAGCCAAATCTACGACATCATCTCCGTCTGTCAAGATAAGGGCATAACGCTCCACATCCTGAAACAGAACCTTGTCATCAAGGACAGGAACGACATGAACACCAAGATTATGGTGTCCACGTTCGCACTCACCGCCGAACTTGAACGGGACTTCATCGCAATCAGGACTAAGGAAGCGTTGGCGGTGAAGAAAAGCCAGGGAATCAAGCTGGGACGTCCTTGCGGGACGGGAAA
The DNA here is from genome assembly GCA_964407735.1 of uncultured Sphaerochaeta sp. GTDB lineage: Bacteria > Spirochaetota > Spirochaetia > Sphaerochaetales > Sphaerochaetaceae > Spiro-02. The sequence continues at coordinate 30,235 of CAYOWS010000022.1, forward strand.
AAGCAGGCTTGACGGATTCGCCGAAGAAATCCACGCATTGAAGAAATGCGGAGTCCCGGTTTCAAAAATTGCCGGGAAATACGGGGTGAACAGACTCACCCTGTCGAACTGGCTGGAGAAGCACACCCCGGAGAATTGACACGCATCCTCCTTTTCTCATTCCCCCTCCCTCTCTGAAAAAATCAGAGGGGGATTTTTTTCTCACGTCTTATATACAAATGGAAAGATATAAATGGTGATACAGCACTGGTTCTCCAGTGGCAAATGAAAAAAATCCCTATATCTCAAAGACATTCCCATTCCTCACGAATTTCAAGCGCATTTCAACGGAAGGGAACCGTTGTCTTTAGATATACAGAAGATTTCATTTGCGAAGGCTGGAAGCTCACGTTTCCAGCCTTCCTCCTTATCATCGAAGGAGGATATAAATAATGGATAGATACGAGTTCCTGAACCAATTCAAGTTCAGAGTCGTCCCATGCGAGGCAGGGACGAAGAAGCCGATAATGAAAGACTGGAGGGCGAAAGCCACCCACGAACCCGGAATCACCGGCAACTATGGTGTGATTGCCGGAGGAACCCCCTATGGAGACGGAAGAATCGTAGTCTGCGATTTGGACAACCACAAGGAGGGGAAGGAAAGCGGAGTGGACTGGTGGAACCGGACGATTGGGGAACACGACACGTTCACTGTCGCCACGCCATCGGGAGGGCTTCACCTCTATTTCGTAGCCGATGACGGACAGATGAGGGGACTTGAAGCGTTCGGAAGCAATGCGAACCACTTCGCCGAACAAGCCGAGATTTACTACAAGGACAACCACCAGATGATGGGGGTGGGTTCAAGAGTCAACGGCAGGGAATATCAGGTGGTGAACGATTCCGAGCCGATGCGGTTGCCGGATGAGGTAGTCAGGCTGTACGGAGAAAGGAACAGGAAGAAGCCGAGACAGAAAAACCCTGAAAGTCCAAAGGAAAGCGAGCTGAGCCCCTATGAAAAGGAACTGATGCTTTCCGAACTGGAGCGACTGTCGGAAGAAGGGGAGTTTGACGGCTATGACGACTGGATTCTGCTTCTGGCTTGCCTGAAAAACTCCGGCTTTTCTCTGGAGGAAGCCCGGAGGGTGTCATGGCAGGATGAGAAGGCACAGGGGAGCATTGAAGGGAAATGGGATTCACTCACACGGGAGGGGAATGTCGCCACATACAGGACTATCGTCTACAGATGGATTCCAGACTGGGACGATGAGAAATGGCAAGCGGACAAGCGTGAGGATTCAGTCATCAAGGAGTGTCTGGAGAGATACCCCCATCTCCATAAAATCAAGGTAGGAAGAACCACCGGGATACTGGACTTGTCGGGAAGCGACAAGACGGCAATCAGGGACTACAAGAACGTGTTCCCCTGCTACTCCTCAAAGGAGAACCGGGTAAGCTATCCTTCCTACTCAAACCAGAGGAAGAGGATGTTCTGGAAGGACGTGAACGCATTTGATGTGTGGTGGAAGAACTCAAAGCCCTTGGAGGGGCGGAAGACGGTGCCGAACCGGAAGATGGGTGTCGTTGAAGTAAACGGGCTTCCATACTTCAACGACTGGGAGGAGCCGGAACTACAGGAAGGCGAGGGTACTCCCGCCTTGTTCTGGGAGCATCTGCGTGAGGACGTGTGCGATGGTGATGAGAGATGCTTCACGTTCCTCCAGCACTGGGTTTGGGACATGCTGGCGAACCCGCTCCACAGGAACAACATAGCTGTCGCTGTCAGCGGGAACCCGGGCTGTGGGAAGTCGGTTGTCTTCCAGTGTCTGTCAATGTGCCTGAACCCGAAGTATGTAGGCAAGATTGAAAGCACTCAGGACTTGATGGACAGGTTTGACTGCGGATGGAAGGATTCCATCCTTGTAGCCATTGAAGAAGCCTGTTTCGCAGGAGAGAGGAAATCAGGGGTGTGGGCGAAGCTGAAAGGGCTGATAACCCAACACACCACGACTCTTGAAAGGAAGGGCGTTGACAGGGAGGAGATTGAGAGCAAGCTTCATTTCCTCATCACGAGCAACGACACCCATATAGTCCCCAAGGAGAAGGGGGACAGGAGATACTTTGTACTGCGGTGTAATGACAACCACAAGAACGACACAGCCTACTTCTCCCGGATGTTGAAGGACTTCAAGGCGGGAGGAGCGAAGAGACTGCTACAGGAGGCGATGGAACACAGTAAGGAAGCGTTGGAGTTCAACTTCTGCGACATCCCGGAAACCGACATCGGCAACGAGAACATGAGGGATACAGCGGACATCGTTCTACAGTGGCTCTTGAACACGATTGACGACTACACGCCGGAGGAACCAGACGACTACATGCCGGAGGTTTCCGACGAGTCCTGCCCGATTGTAGAACTCAATGATGGGATTGCCGTACTTACAAACAGGTTGCGAGAGACGATGAACGAGGAAAGAATCGGAATCACGGGATTCTCCGCCGTAAACTTCGGAAAGAGGCTGGCTGAGTACTTCGGCAAACCAAGCCAGCAGATAAAGTACAGGGGACGGAACTTCAAGGGATACAGGTTTTCATCCATCGAAGAGATGAAGGACGCAATCCGAAAAACACAGTTCAACGGCAAGGACGTATTTTCATCCGCTACCAAGTAGCGGGTGGTAGCGGATAAGGGCTACCTTTTTTCAAGCCGGAATCATCAGATAGGACGCTAGGGAGCAGGTTTCATGAAAAAGGTAGCTGGTAGCGGTTCAGGAATCATTCCATTAAGTTTCAAGAGACTATCCCCTCCCTACTGTACAAGAGAGAAGAGAAAAAATGCGGGTGGACTTGAAATCATCAGCTACCCGCTACCCCGCTACCAAAAAGGAGGAGACAACCAATGAGGATAGATTTTTACATCAAGGACGTGGACAAGAGGAAGGTTCCCATATTCACGTGTCAGGACAACGCTTTCATCATCGCCTTCATAGAGATGAAGAAGGGCATGATTCAGAAGGGCAAGCAGTATCGTTTCAACGGTACGGAACTCTACGGGCTGGCTGGACTGGCTGGCAGGTTCCTGTTCGAATATCGGGAACCCCCGGCGATGACGGACAACGGGGTGAAGCCGATGTCCACAGCCCAACGCATAGAGGATTTGAGGATGGAGAAGGAGAAAGCCCATCAGGTATTGAACTTCGTGTTCCATAAAGCCCTGCGCTTGGAAAGAGGGCAGTGCGTGTATGTGGCATGTGTATAGTCTTTTTGCCTAAAAACCGCATGAAGAACTTACCTCCTTACTTGTGCCTTGACTTGTCCACAAAAAAAGCAACTAAGTGCTATTTTCAACTCTTGGCAAGTGAAAGAGATATCACAAAAAGTTAATGGGAGACGCAACAAAGATACTTGCTACCCGGTTGACATAAGTTTATCCATTGAATAGGATAATTCCAGTTTAAGCTTGGACGAAAAAGAAGAGTTTTGATTGTTTTTATTTTATTGCCCCGGTAGCTCAGCTGGATAGAGCACTTCCCTCCTAAGGAAGGGGTCATGCGTTCGAATCGCATCCGGGGTAGAGGCACAAGGGTCAGTTGCGATTTCGTGACTGGCCCTTGTTTTTTGCTTTTCGTAGCAACAGATGACAGACCGCTGGGTATGAGATACCGATAGACTCGCTCTTGCGCTACCTTTCATTTGAGTATTGTACGGTCTGAATACGGCCCTCCAGCGGCGGGGAGTTCATCATCCCCTGTGTTGCCTGTCCAGGAATTCCGGCCGTTCTCCCAGCCATGCCGCAGAATCCTCCAACGCCTGTACCGTCTTTGTCTCGACGACGGCCCTCAGGTGTCCGTTTCGTTGTTCAAGGTCCCGTGCGAAGGCTATCTTTTCCACTAGATCAATCTCCCCGCGGCCAAAGGCGAGGTGATGTTTTTCGCCGATGGCGTCGTGCAGGTGGAAATGCCTGATACGATCCTGGTGGGCGAGGAGGAACGGAACGTCGATATCATGGGAGGAATGGGAGTGTCCGACATCCCAAGTCAGCGCGAACACCGGGCTTTCCAACAGGAGTTCTATGCCTGCTTGCTCACATGGTGCGAAACCTCCGGTATTCTCGACGCAGATATGGATGTCCGAAGAGCCGATCCACATTTCGCTTGCATCGCGGAAAGTGCGCAACCGATCAAGGTAATGTTTCTGATACGATGCGTACAGGTATTCTTTCCTGTCGGGCAAGGTGAAATAGGTCCCTTTCGGAAGGTGCATGTTGAGGATTGGAACGCAAAGCGACTTCGCCACATCTATGAGCCTGCGGACGACCTCCATCCAAGCCTGAGAGACCAGACGATTGAATATGCATACATCGAACGCCTCTTCCAAATGCACCGTGTAGTAGAGACCGTACATATCTGACAATCTGGAAAGTGCGGCGACATCCATCGTATCCGTCTGGTACATCGGCAGACACATGTTCAGCTCGATGAAATCAAACCCAAGACGAGAACCCAGCGTCATGTTTTCTTCCAGTGTCGGGAGTTCCAGAAGGGTAGGCATTCCGAATTCCATATGGTCCTCTTTCTATAAAGCTTTTATGATAGCTTTTGGTTTAGGATACTATCGGTACCGTTATCCAGTCAATGGAAAGGGAACCCGACAGTTTTGTACCATCGGCAATGGGTATGGAGAATAAAAGGCATGGAAAGTGACGGAAAGACTAGATTTTTTTAGTATTTATGACGACTATCTACATGCAGGGGTGCCGTTCGTCCGAGAATAGTCAAAGTCTCAGGACAAAATATCAAGAATCTCTTGCTGAGGTCGCTGTCTTTCTGTAACATGAGGAACAGGATGGTATTTGTTATATGTATAAGGGAAAAAATAGAACTATTGGATTAATCTGTGTCGTATTCGCCTGTCTCATCATTGTCGCAGGCTGTAGCAAAAATACTTCTGACACCCGTAACAGCGGCTCCAAGGCGGACAACACACCCGTCAACCTTGTGATCTGGAACTACTACATGGGGGAACAGAAAAAAGCTTTTGATGCCGCCGTCGCTGAATTCAACGCGACTGTCGGATTGAATGAAAGAATAGTGGTCGAATCGGTAAGCAAGTCCGATATCACGACTTTGAATGATCAGATCGCCGCTTCCGCCAACAAGGAACCTGGATCTGAGGCCCTTCCCGACATGTTCTTCGCGTACTCCGACATCGCATATGTCCTTGCGGAAAAGGGATTGCTGGAGAGCTATGACGCATATGTGGCTCCAGGGACCTTTGAACTGTTCGTTCCAGGGTTCATTTCCGAAGGCAAGATCCTGGACGATGACAGGACGTATATGCTCCCCGTCGCCAAATCGACGGAAGTCATCACGATCAACAAGACGGATCTTGACGCCTTCATGGAAGCTGTCAACGCCGACCCACGGTTCGATGACGTCTCCTATGACAACTTCCTGACTTGGGAAGGCATCGTGGACGCCTCCCGGATCTATTATGATTGGTCGGAGGCGACGACCGGTACGGGCAAGGCTCTGTTCGGTATCGACGCTATAGCGAATTACCTCATTTCCAGCAACAAGCAGTTGGGCAATGAGCTGGTCACCGTGAAAGATGGCAAAGGAACGCTCCGTCTGAAACGGAGCGTCATGAAGAAGATCTGGGACACCTACTATGAACCGATCGTCCGAGGCTGGTTCGCCGCATATGGACGTTTCCGTTCGGACGATGTAAAGACCGGTGATCTCCTCGGGTACCTGGGCTCCAATACCAGTGGCGCATACTTCCCGAAGCAGGTCGTGGCCGACGACGGCGAAGTCTACGCGATTGATCTGATGGTCATGCCGATGCCCGTATTCGAAGGTGGCGAAAGCGTCGCGATCCAGCAGGGCGCCGGCGTCGCCATGGTCAAGTCCAATGCGCAACGCGCACAGGCCGCCACGACCTTCCTCCTCTGGTTCTCCGAGCCGAAACTGAACATCGAGTTCGTCACGATGTCGTCGTATCTTCCTGTTCGTACTGCCGCGATCGAACAGCTCAACGCGGCATATGCCCAGAATCCCCCCTCGGATCGAATCGGCATGACTTTGGAGCAGGCTATCGGCCAGGTCGCATCGGGCTATGAGATGTACACTACGCGGCCCTACGCCGGCTCCTATGAGCTGCGCCTTGTCATGGAGAATTCCTTCAAGCAGTTCTGTACCACCGCACGGGCGAAGGTGTTGGAAGACGTGGCCTCCGGCGTGGATTATGAAACGGCGGTCAGGCAGCAGTTGGAAGGTCCCAACTTTGAGAATTTCATCAACTCGTTGGCGGATGCCGCCGCGATGAATGGACTGTCCGTCATCATAATGGAATAAGGTGATGCGCGGTGAAGGTGCAAAAGCAACTTAAGAAGAGATCTCTTTCCCTCTCCGTTCTCATCATAAGTGTGATGATCATCGTATTGGTGGTCATCGCTTTTGTGTTCGCGTTCGCCATGCGGGCGACGCAGATCGCGCCTATGCTCAAGGCCTCCGTACTGGATACGCTTACCCGGTCGGTACTGTTCGAGGGCAATGAACTTCAGAACCAGATGACCAATGTCTCCACCGCGGGGATCAATCTCGTCGACCAGATAGAACAGACCATCGACCGATGGATTGAGAGAAATGAGCTCAGTGCCAGGGATTTCCATAGTTCGAACAACGGCCTGTATCAGGAGATGCTGAACCAGATCCTGCCCCATATGCTCGATACCTTGAAGCTGAATGTAGCCGACGGCCTTTTGGTGGTATTGGACGGGAGTATGCTCTCTTCCGGTGGAGGGATCGTAGACGGCAGATATGTTTCATCGGTCTATCTGAAAGATCAGAACCTCTCCTCTCTCAACGCGGACTATTCCGACCTCATGATGATGGCCGGACCCAAGTATATCGCGAGAGAACTGAACATACCGTTGGACAACTATTGGGAACCGGAACTTTCCTTGGACGGAACACCGGAGGGGCAACGGATTTTCACGGAGGTCATGGAGACCGCGAAAGCATACCCGTTACTTGGAACCAAAGAATTGGGTTGCTGGTATGGTCCGGTACACATATCCGGTGACGATACCGTCATGACCTATGTGCTGCCGTTGGTCGAGAGCTCTTCCGGCCGTCCCTATGGTGTCGTCGGCATCGAACTTTCGGAAACTCTGCTGAAAAAATCACTGGGGACCTCCATCTTCCGGTATCAGGAGGATAGTCTCCTGGCCTTGATCGATATGAGGACCGACGATTTCCTCGGTCCCTGGCTTGTCTCTTCCGGAACCATCGCGAATCGTTTCCATGCGGCTCCTGATCAGACTCCTCACTATATCGGTGATCTGCGGGAATTCGGAGACAATCTCTATGAAGTGTATTATCCATCGATCGGGGATGTCACCCTCGTCAGCTATCCGTTGAACCTCTATTACTCCAACAGTCCGTATCAGGACCGGCAGCTCGGTCTGATAGGAGGGGTGTTCTCAGAAGAACTCTATGGGCCGATCGACCGGGTGATGCGTCTGGTGGTCATTACCTTCGTCGCATCCATCATCAGCGGTCTTTTCTGTGTGTTGCTGGCCAGCAGGTTGCTCACCCACCGGTTGACCAGATTGGGGCAGCAGGTCGGACAATTCGATCCTGACGACAGGGAGTATCAGTTCTCATCTTCTGGTATCGCCGAAGTGGATGGTCTGATCGGAGCCATAGAACAGCTTCGGATCAACTTTGAGGAGGTCTCCGACCGATTGACCGACGCGATCAACATGACGGGAATGCCCATCGGTTTCATCGAACTGAACTTGGCGAGGGACAGGGTCTTCGTCAGTGACCTGATTTTCAAATGGTTCGGAATCAAGAATTCAAGCCTTGGCATCGAACGTGCGGCGGGGGATTCCGCGTTCATTCCGGTAGATATCTGGAACCCCCTGTTCGATCGTCTGATGGAGCGTGCCAACGAGGATGATCCTTCTGTCCATCCGCTCGATTTCATTGAGGACCTGCCGTTGCGGTGGATTCGGGTCAAACATGCCGGACATCAGGATAAGACCTTCTATATCTTGACCGATGTCACCCGCGAGATCATGGAGCGCAAGGATTTTGAGTACCAAAGGGATTTCGATCCGCTTACCGGTTTGTTGAACCGTCGGGCGTTCTTTACCCATGTCGCCCGGCAGGTCGCGAATCTTCCGGGGAAGAAGGGTGCGGTGATGTTCATGGATCTGGACAACCTGAAGTCGGTCAACGACACCTATGGACATGAATATGGCGACCGGTATATCCGTGACGCCGCGATAGCCTTCCGGTCCCTCGCAGGCGCGGGGCAGGTCGTCGCACGCTTCTCCGGTGATGAATTCGCCGTGTTCCTCTACGGGTTTGATTCGTATGATGATGTTTCTCTCCACATCTCGAAGTTCCAGAAAGGCTTGGTCGACATGAGCCTGACTCCTGACGATATCGTGATCCGTATCCGTTGCTCCATCGGTGTAGCCAGATATCCGGCGGATTCTTCGGATATCGAACAGTTGATCAAGTTCGCCGATTTCTCGATGTACGAAGTGAAACGGACCAACAAAGGAACGCTCCGGTATTTCGACCCCGAGCAGTACAGCAAGAACGCCTTTTTGCTCGAGTCCAGCGGCGCCTTCAACCAGTTCATCGAAAAGAATGAAGTTTCCTATGCATTCCAGCCGATCGTGAACGCCCATACAGGAGAGGTGTTCGCCTACGAGGCGCTGATGCGCCCCATGAGCGCGGTGTTCAAGTCTCCGACACAGGTCCTTGACATGGCGAAAGCCCAGGCGAAGATGTATCTGATCGAAAAGCTGACGTGCATGAATGTATTCCGGTGGGTGAAGGACCATCAGCAAGAACTGGACGGTCGGAAGATCTTCTTCAACTCGATCGCTGACCAGATCCTCGTCGATGACGATTTCGACTACCTGAAGAGTGAGTTTGGATCGTTGTTTCCGAATGTCGTGGTCGAGATCACTGAAAGCGAACGGTACCAGCGGGAGATGATGGACGAGAAATGCAAGTTCGTTCGAGATCTTGGTGGCCGTATAGCGATAGATGATTTCGGTTCCGGTTATTCAAACGATCTGCTTCTGCTCATTACTCAACCCGACTATATCAAGATCGACATCCAGCTCGTCTCTGGCCTGGATATGGACACAAGCAAGCTGACCATGGTCCGCAATATCGTCAGCTATGCGAAGACACAAGGTTGGATGTTGATCGCGGAGGGTGTCGAACGCAAGGAAGAAGCCGAAGTTCTGATCGGTCTCGGAGTGGACTATCTTCAGGGGTACTATCTGCAACGGCCGAGTTTCGAATTGACCGATATCGACCCTGAAGTCAAGGCGACCCTGATCGGTTTCTCCAAGAAGTATGCGAAGAAAGTGAAGAAAAACTGACACCCGGCATGTTCGACCGCGATGTGTTCTCTCGAATGCTCCCCCTGATTGATTCTTCATGTCGCTGACTGATTATATTTATTGCTTATAAGCCGGATCACCCCGCAATCGTATATTCCATCCCTCTTTTTCGATAAAAAAAAGGTCGACAACTCTGGATTTCCATACTAGTATTATCACTGATATGATTAGTGATCCTAATATTAGCAGGGGGAATTCATGACAAAGACTGAACGCGTGATAGCAGCGATAGGGAAGCAACCGGTCGATTATGTTCCTAGTTGTTTCTCATTGCATTTTCCGAGTGAAGCATCAAAAGGGGAGGCGGGTATCCGCGCCCATCTCGATTTCTTCAAACAGGCCGATACCGACATCCTGAAGATCATGAACGAGAACCAGGTTCCCTACTGCGGTAGTTTCTCGGTACCTGAAGACTATTCAAAGGTCGGCAAGGTCTCCATGAACTGCGACTATATGCGGGAACAGCTCGATTTCTCCAAGAGGATTCTCGACGCCTGCGGTCCAGAGGCTTTCACGATTGGAACCTTGCATGGAATCTGCGCTTCGGCGATCCATCCCGTCCAGAAGGCTGGATATGGGTATGAATCCGCCCGAAAATACCAACTGGCTGCGCTCAGATCCGGCGACCCCGCTGTATTGGATGCGTTCAAGAGGATCACCGACGGCATGTGCGAACTTGCCCAGTCCTATATCGAAGCTGGTGTCCAAGGGATCTACTATGCCGCCCTTGGTGCCGAGACCTGTTATTTCACTGATGAAGAATTCGCACGGTGGATCGAACCGTTCGACAAGCAGATCCTCAAGGCAATCAAGGACGCGGGGGGATACAGCTTCCTCCATATCTGCAAGGACGGGTTGAACATGGACCGATACGCGACGTACGGTGACTATTGCGATGTCGTGAACTGGGGAGTGTACGAAGTTCCGTATTCATTGGAGGCCGGACGGAAACTGTTCCCTGGCAAGACGATCATGGGAGGCTTGGAAAACCGTAGCGGTGTTCTGGTCAACGGAACGGAAACCGAGATATGTGCGGAAGTGCATGAAGTCATAAAGGGTTTCGGTGACCGTGGCTTCATCCTTGGTGCGGATTGTACGCTTGCCACCGAGCAAGATATGAAGAAGCTTCAAGCCGCCGTACTTGCCTGTAGGTCTTGCTGATAGGAGCGTCGGGGGATGGACAGGACGGAACTCTACACAAGGATTCTCAGAGAAGAACTGGTTCCCGCGCTAGGCTGTACAGAGCCTATCTCACTTGCGTACGCCGCTACGGCCTGCCGGGAACTTTTAGGGGAGATGCCCTGCCTGATCGAAGCCAGTTGCAGTGGAAATATCATCAAGAACGTGATGGGTGTCGTCATTCCGAATACAAATGGAATGAAAGGCATTGAGACCGCCGTCGCTGTCGGTGTGGTCGGTGGCGATAGCTCGATGGGGCTTGAGGTCTTGTCCAAGATCGGCCCCGAGGCGGTTGAAATCGCCGCCGCCATGGTTCGGTCCGGAAAGGTGAAAGTGACATTGCTTCCCAGCAAGGCCAATCTCCATTTCATCCTGAAGATGAAGTCTTCCTTGCATGAGGCTCTGGTGGAGGTCATCCATACCCATATGAATATCGTCCGAAAAGAGCTGGACGGCGAAAAGCTGCTCGATATCGCCTATATGGAGGAGGGACTGCCGGCCCTGACCGATCGTACGACCATGACGGTCAAGGAGATCGTCACCTACTGTGAACAGGTGGATGTCTCGGTATTGCGTCCAATCATCGAGCCTCAGATCGTCTACAACAGCATGATCTGCCAGGAAGGGCTTGAAAAGGACTGGGGTGCGAGGATCGGCAAGAGCATCCTGGAGATGGGAGGGGACTCCCTGCTATCTCGGATGAAGGCCACCGCCGCGGCGGGGTCGGATGCCCGGATGAGCGGTTGCGTCTCCCCCGTGGTGATCAACAGCGGAAGCGGAAACCAAGGTATCACCGTCTCGATGCCCGTCGTGGAATATGCGCGGTCCATAGGTACGGACGATGAAACCTTGATACGGGCTTTGGCGATGAGCAACCTGATCGCCATACACCAGAAATCGAAGATCGGACGACTTTCCGCCTACTGTGGCGCAGTGAACGCCGCCGTGGGCGCGGGGGCGGCCATCACCTGGCTGGATCACGGCACGTTGAACCAGATCAACGAGACGGTCACCAATACCCTGGCTTCGATTTCCGGCATGATCTGCGACGGGGCGAAACCCTCCTGTGCGGCGAAAATAGCTTTGGCTGTGGAATCCGCCGTGATCGGACACCATATGGCGATGCGTGGCAACCGTTTTGAAGCGGGGGAAGGAATCGTGAAGGATTCCGTCGAGGCCACCATCGACGGAGTTGCGACCATCGCTTCCGAAGGGATGCATGAGACGGATTCAAAGATCTTGTCCGTCATGTTGCGATAGGACCGGTACGTATATGGCGTATACGGGAAAACTGAATACAGGAAAAGGGGAGGACGATGGACAAACGGGAATTGCTTCAGGCGACATTGGCAGGAGAATCCACCGATCGGATATTGTGTGGTTTCTGGCATCATTTCCCGCCGGAAGATAAATATGGCGCTGCCTCAGTGCGGGCCCACAAGAGGTTCTACGACGCGACCGACGCCGATATCCTCAAGGTCATGAACGAACATCTGTACCGATTGGATCGTGAGGTCAGTTGTGCGACGGACTGGAGGAAGGTACGGCAGCAGAAATTCGAGGATACCCCTTATGTCGAATTCATAGAGGAGTTCAAGGCGATCCGCAAAGAGATCCCGGCTGAGGTCCCCTTGTTCGCGACATTGCATGGCGTCCTTGTCTCCGGATACCATGCGACCGAAGAACTCGGCCACTTCATGAATCCAGACAATAGGATTTCCTGTCAGTTGAGAGAGGATCCTGAGTCGGTCTGCACTGGATTGTGGACCGTCGCCGATACCTTGGTGGAACTGTCGAACCGATTGAGACAAGCCGGAGTGGATGGAATTTATTATGCGGCTTTAGGTGGAGAGCGTTACCGATTCACGCCTGAGTTGTTTGAAAAGTATGTAGTGCCCCTGGACGCCTATGTGATTGAAGCGATTAGGTCAATGGGGTTGTTGAGTGTGCTGCATATCTGCAAAGACCAAGTCAGAGTGCCGAGCTATCGGACTGTAGACGCGGATATCATCAACTGGGCTGTACATGATTGCGATTATTCGCTTGCTGATGGTCGGGAAATATTTCCAGACAAGACATTGCTAGGTGGTTTCGATGATCGTTCCGGAATCCTTGTAGAAGGGTCGAAACGTGATATTCAGGCGGAAGCGGAGCGGATGCTCGCCGAAGTCGGAAGGCGTCGCTTCATCTATGGCGCCGACTGTACGTTGCCTGAAGATATCGAGCCTTGGAGGATCGTCGCGGTACAGGAAGTAGCCGCTACGGTGTAGATGTGAATTCCAAGGTACATGGTACCTTGGAAAAGGAGAAGGCATATGAAGAAAGGTTTACTCATTGTGTTGTTGCTTGCAATGGTTGTTTCTCCGTTGATAGCACAAGGATCGAAAGACTCCTCCAGTTCCTCCGGGACGTATCCCGCCGGAACCATCACGTATTGGGGGACTGGCCAGCCGAAGTTCCGGGAACCGCTGTATCAGGACTTCATGGACCGGAGCCGTGATATCGCACCCGCGGTAAATGTCCGGGCGGACCAGATGAAGTCGATGGCAGATGGTCAGCAGAAGATTTCCATGTATTCTCTCGCTGGAGACTATGACTCCATGCCGGATTTCATCATGCTTGATCCGGTTGGCATCATCCAGCTCTCGGCGGCGGGTCTGCTGGTTGACGAGACCGACTACTACACTCCGATCGCGGATGAGTTTGTCGATGGAGCCACTACCGATGCCACCGTCAATGGTCGGATCTATGGGCTGCCTGATGCCGTCCGTCCCCAGTTGATATTCTACAATGCGGAGATTTTCGAGAAATACGGCATCGATCCCGCGATGATGTCCACGTTCGACGGATATCTTGAAGTCGGCCGTCTGCTCAAGGAACGGAGCAATGGCGAGGTTTACCTCTCCTATATCGATCCAGGTAGCTATACCTGGAGGTACTGGGGCCGTCGGGGCTTGATGCCGCAGGCCAACGCCCGTATCTGGGACGAAGAGGGCAACGTCGTCATCGGTGACGATCCCGGAACGAAACTCGCCCTCGGCTATTTCGACAAGCTCAATAGTGAAGGTCTGCTGTACAAGACACAGATGATGCAGCCGCCTATCTATGAAGCAGCCGATGACGGCAAAATCGCGACTTTCTACATTGGAGCGTTCTGGGATGAATTCCTTCGCAAGAACCTCACCACGACGGCAGGGAAGTGGCGGGTGCAGAACGCACCGGTGTTCCCGGAAGTCGGTACTGGCGGGGCTCCTGTCTCGACCTACTTCTGCATCGTAGACAAGAAGCCCAACAAGTATACCGGGCTGATCGAGAAGATGTGGTATGACGTCCAGACCAATGCGGAATTGAGGAATTCCTGGACCGACGATATGGAACGCGAGAACGGTCCGTACAGCAATCCTGTATCAAAGACCTTGCTGGCTGATCCTTTCTGGCAGGCTCCGTCCGATTTCTATGGCGGACAGTCTTTCCGCAAGGCGGAAGGCGACGGCTTGGAGAATCCCTCCTCCAACATGATCGTGACGGCGTCCGATGCTGAAGCCGATATGATCATCACCGCTGAAATTGAACGGTATGTCGCCGGTGAACAGACCATGGCTCAGGCGATCGCCAACATGGATCGTGAACTTAAGTTGAGGATCAAGAAAGCGGTCATGCCTTGACGTCAATCGTCCGCATCCGGGGTGGTGCCTTCGGGCGCCACCTCATCATCGTTTTGGAGGTACAACGACATGAAGCTTTCGACATTGAAGAAATACCGTGCTCCATACCTGTTCATAGCGCCGTTCTTCATACTGTTTCTCGTGTTCCAGCTGATTCCGATCATCTGGACGGGATATATCGGTTTTACCGAATGGAACGGTCTTGGATCTCCGAAGTGGGTCGGGCTGGACAACTACAAGCTGCTGGCCAATGACTATATGGTAAAGGACGCATTGATCAATACGACGACCTATTGGCTTACAAGCATAGTGATCATCCTGTTCTTCTCGATGCTCATAGCCCTTTGCCTCAACAGTCCCCGGTTGCGTTTCAAGCGGTTTTTCAATACCACTACGTTTCTTCCCTATGTCTGCGCCTCCGTCGCAATGGGTCTGATCTTCGGCATGTTGTTCGACGAGAACGCAGGGTTCATCAACCAGGTTCTCGTCACCTTGGGTGGCCATCGGATTCCGTGGCTGACGAGCCGAGAGTATGCGAAGATCCCGGTAATCATCCTGTTCAACTGGCGTATCATCCCTTGGTTCACCATCATCATCTATTCCGGGCTTCTGAATATCTCCAAGGAGTATTACGAGGCCGCCACGGTCGACGGAGCCTCTGAACTCCAGCAGTTCTGGAGAATCACGCTTCCGTCGCTGAAGAATATCCTGTTCTTCTGCATGCTGACGATCACCGTCGACGCATGGAAAATGTTCAATGAATCGTACACCCTGGCGGGACCCGGTGCATCGAACCTTTCCCTGTTCCAGTTGATCTACCAATATGGTTTCACGACTTTCAAGCTGGGGTATGCCTCCAGTCTGAGCATGTTGCTGATCGCCGTGCTCCTGATCATTTCAATCGTACAGTTCGTGGTCAAACGCCGCGACGGTGAGATCTAGGGGAGGGTGGACATGAAAAAACGTGTAGATGCCAAGCTGGTCCTCCAGCATGTGTTCATGGTGGTCGTCGTGATCGTCTGCCTGTTTCCCGTCCTGTGGATGTGCATCATCTCGATCAAAAGCGTCGGTGAGAAGGTTTCAGGCTTCAACGCCCTTGTCGTTCAGCATGCGACTCTCGACAATTTCAAGCGGCTTTTCCAGTTGATTCCCATATGGAGCAATCTGTTCAACAGTCTGTTCACGACGGTCGTCGGGACGTTGACGACCCTGTTCTTCTGTGCGTTGGCTGGATTCGCGTTCGCCAAGTACAAATTCCCTGGAAGGGAATGGCTCTTCTGTTTCGTCGTCGCGACGATGATGCTCAGCGCGGAGGCTGGTGCCATCCCCCTGTTTATCATCATGCGGAAGCTCGGGCTGATCAACAGCCTCTGGTCGTTGATCCTTCCCAGGATCGCTACGGCCGTCGGCATATTCTACCTTCGGCAGTACATGCTTGAGGTGCCCGATGAACTGATAGACGCGGCGAAGATAGACGGATGCAAGGATTTCACGATATTCGCGAGGATCGTCTGCCCGATCGTGAAACCAGCCTTGGCTTCGTGGGCTTCGGTGACGGTCATAGCCAGATGGAATGACTTTTTCTGGCCGTTGCTGTTCCTTAACAAGTCAAGAAAGTATACACTGATGGTATCCGTATCGATGCTTCCGGTGAGCGATGGCTTGGCGACCCCTTGGCAAGTCGTCCTCTCGGGTACGACGTTGGTCATCATTCCGAGTATCATCCTGTACCTGTGCATGCAGCTGTTCCAGAAGTCCGGTAGCTTCACCGGTGCGGTCAAGGGGTAGGAGCGTACATATGCCTCAGGAGCGTCCGAATATCCTGTTCATTCTTGCCGATGACATGGGTTCGTGGGCGATGCGATGCGCCGGCAACTCCGACATCCATACCCCGAACCTTGATCGGCTGGCCGCCGGTGGCGTGCGGTTCGAGAACTTCTTCTGCGTCTCTCCCGTCTGTTCCCCGGCGCGGGCCTCCTTGCTGACAGGACGCTTGCCGTCCGCCCATGGAGTGCATGACTGGATACGGTCGGGCAGCGTGGACAAGTCTGCGCTGGGGCCTCTGGAGAATGATCCCTACTATGCCGACGAACGTCTGGCGATCAGATATCTTGACGGGCAGCCCTGCTATACCGATCTCCTCGCCGAGGCGGGCTATGACTGCGCCTTGTGCGGGAAGTGGCATCTCGGCGACAGCCTGTCCCCGCAGCACGGTTTTTCCCGATGGTTCACGATCGGTCGGGGCGGGTGTCTCTACTACAAGCCGGATATCGTAGACGATGGCACCATATCGCTCAGTGATGAATATGTTACCGATGTCATTACCGGCAAGGCCATCGAATATCTCAACGAAATGTCGGAAAGCGAGAATCCTTTCTATCTCAGCGTCCACTACACGGCGCCCCATTCCCCGTGGGATGAGGATCAGCATCCCCCCGAGATCTACGACCTGTATCGCGATTGCGAGTTCCTCGCCACTCCCGACCTGCCCGTTCATCCCGATCAGGTATCGAGCGCACCGTTCGGTACGGGAGAGGAGCGGAAACGTCTGTTGCGCGGATATTATGCTGCCGTTACGGCGATGGACAGGGGTATCGGGCATCTGCTTGATGAACTTGAACGGCTCGGGCAGGCGGAGCGGACTTTGGTGTGCTTCACCAGCGACAACGGCATGAACATGGGGCATCACGGCATCTGGGGCAAGGGTAACGGAACGTTTCCCCTCAATCTGTTCGATACCTCCGTCAAGGTGCCCGCCATCTTCTCCTGGAAAGGTCGGATATCCCCTGGTGTGAACGCTTCGTTGCTCAGCCATTACGATGTCCCCCATACCTTGCTCGACCTGGCGGGGTGCCCTGATTCCTTGGGCGGAAACCTTCCTGGTCGGAGTTTCGCTTCCTATCTTCTTCGTGAGGATGATGGGGGTGATGATGGGGGTGATGATGGGGGTGATGATGGGGGTGATGATGGGGGTGATGATGGGCGCGCCGTCTGCGTGTATGACGAATACGGGCCGTCAAGGATGGTGAGGACGCGGTCCGCCAAGCTGATCCATCGGTATCCCTATGGGCCTGATGAGCTCTATGACCTTTCCGGCGATCCCGATGAGACAGTGAATTTGATCGATGTTCCCGAATGCCAGGCTTTGCAGGAGTCTTTGCTGGATCGTCTGCAATCATGGTTTCTCCGCTACACCGATCCTGCCATGGATGCGACGAAGGAGGGGGTGACCGGTTTCGGCCAGCTCCGGCTCTGCGGTGTCAGGAGCGAAGGGAAACCTGTCTACTCGCCTGTCACTACGAAGCGGTATGTGTAGGCGTTCCAGCTCTCCCGCATGATACGGACGACCGGCTGATGGGCCGGTCGTTTTCTTTGTGTTCGTATGGTTATTTTACGGGAACCTTGCGGGGTATGCCTGTGGGCTTGCGGTGGTATCTCCGGGTTTGTGATCTATCTCAGGACCTGGATCAGCATGTTCTTGACGTCGTTGATATCGGAGGCCAGTATCTCGGTCGCTTTTTCGATATTCCGTTCCGACAAGGCCCTGAGGATTCTCTGATGCGATGGGCCATCGGGATTCGTGCCTTTGTCCCATGCGAACTTGTAATAGTACTGATAGTAGCCTGAATTCCGCAGCAGGAGGTTTTTCAGCATGTTCCATGCATATTGGTTGCCGCTGAGTGAACAGAGGTCGAGGTGGAACTGCTGGTTCGCCATCCAGTGTTCTTCCATGGTGCCTTCACCGATCGGGTGAAGATATCCTGACAGGAATTCCTCCCCCAACGCCCGCATCTTCTCTTCCGTGACCAAAGGAAACGCCCGCTTGAGGTTGCAGGTCTCAAGATCGACACGGAAGTCGAGTATGTCCACCATCTCCTTCAAGGAGTAGGAGATCAGCATGTATCCTGTACGGGGGATGCTCCGTAGGTAATTGTCCTTGCACAGTTCTATGAGGGCCTCGCGGATAGGTGCCCTGCTGACGTCGAATTTCTGCAACAACATCTTTTCGGTGATGATGGTATTGGGTTCGTATCTGCCGGATATGATATCCTTGACTACGCTGTCGTAGACCATGTTTTTCGAAGAAGCTTTCGGTTTGTCCATAAAGTATTGTCCCTGACTCTACGATGGTTATTTTATCGTCTTAATGATGGTCGCATATATTTTTAGGGGATGTCAACAAAAGAAGGGCCAAAGACAGGCCGTGGACTCTCAAATCAAGGTGATACTTGCCGGTAGGATGGGGGGCTGCCGGAAACGGCACCACGTGTACCCCCTGTGGGGCCAGGTCTACGACCACGTGTACGCCCCGGGAAGCAGGTGTACCCATGCGGGGGCCCCGTCTACCCCCGCAGGCACCACGTCTACCCCCGCAGGCACCACGCAGGCACCACGTCTACGACCACGTGTACGCTCCGGAAAGCAGGTGTACCGGAGTAAGCACCACGTCTACCCATGCGGAAAGCACGTCTACCCCCATGGCGGCCACGTCTACGACCACGTGTACACCCCGGAAAGCAGGTGTACCGGAGTAAGCACCACGTCTACCCATGCGGAAAGCACGTCTACCCCCATGGCGGCCACGTCTACGACCACGTGTACACCCCGGAAAGCAGGTGTGGACAGTGGACAAGGACGGGCTCTCCAGCGATGGACCTTTATGGGAATCCGTGGGAAAAATGTTTGCCGAAGCTCGCCACCAACCTGTTCCATTGTAAATGTCTAGCTTTTTGTTTCTAATATGCATTGCATAAATATACCGAATAATGTATATAATTCTGTAACTTTTTCGGATACTTCGACTTGCCTGGGGAGGCAGGTCCTGCAAGATGAAGAAATAGATACCAGGAGGTATGTAGTATGAAGAAAGGCATGATTCTTCTGTTGGTTATCGCTATGGTATGCTCCACTGCGGTTTTCGCTACCGGAGACAAGGAAGGCGGTAGCGTCGCCAGTCCGAAGATCGGATTCATGGGCCCCATGACGGGAGACAACGCCAACTATGGTGTTCTGTGTTCCCAGGCTGTGAAGCTCGCTGTTGACCAGTTCAACGCGAAGGGCGGTATCGACGGTGTCCCCGTGACATTGGTCATCGAAGATTCCGAAGGTAACGTCGAGAAGGGCCTGTCCGCGATCGAGAAGCTTTCCAGCTCCGACAAGATCGTCGCGTTGATCGGACCGGTGTTCACCGGTGTCTCCTTCGCTGTCGGCGAACGCTGTCAGAATGAAGGCCTTGTCATGATCAGCCCCTCCGCGACTCATAAAGATATCACCGCTATCGGCAACTACGTGTTCCGTACCGTCGTTTCCGACGGTTTGCAGGGCGAAGTCGCCGGACGTTATTTCGCTGAAGTGCTCGGCTACAAGACCATGGCCGTCCTCTACGCCAAGAACGACTACAGCCAGGGCCTCTACGAAGGCATGACCGCCAGTTTCGAAGCCGCGGGCGGCAAGGTCGTCATCGCCGAGACCTGCCAGGTCGGTGACAAGGACTTCAAGACCCAGCTGACCAAGATCAAGGCTGCGAATCCCGACGCCATCTATATTCCTAACTATACCGCTGAAATGGCACAGATTCTTGAGCAGGCCGCGCAGCTCGGCATCAAGATTCCGTTCGTTTCCTGTGACGGTTTCTCCAATCCTGACATCTACAATCTCGCCGGTGACTTCACCAATGGCGTTGTCTACGTCGGTCCTGCACAGGTTGCGGAAAGCAACTCGTACAAGACGTTCGTCGCCGACTACACCAAGGCTTTCGGTGTCGGCCCCGACTCCTTCGCAACCAACGCTTATGACGGCACCAACCTGTTGCTCGCGGCCATGACGAAAGTCTACCGTGAAACCGGCAAGTTCGACCGCAAGGCTATCCGCGACGCAGTCGCCGCCACCAAGGACTATACTGGTGTGACCGGTGTCGTGAACTTCGACTCCACCGGTGACCTGGTCGCTTACCAGGGCTTGTATGAAGTCGAGGGAACCACTCCGAAGTACCTCGGTGCGTACACCGTCGTCAACGGGAAGCTGACCAAAGTCGAATAATCGGGATTTTCCCAAGAAGAACAGGAAGGACCGGTGGCATACACCGGTCTTTCCGTGTTATCGTAGGTGACATGAAACCGACCCAGCGACAGCATAGAGCTGCGAATGCCGGGTCGTCGCCTTTCCGCAAGGAAGGGCATGCTTGCTTGTAAGGAGAGCCATATCGTGGGATCCGTCGCTGAATTCTTTCAACATCTCATGAACGGCCTGACCTTGGGCGGTATCTATGCGCTGATCGCATTGGGATATACCATGGTCTATGGCATATTGAAATTCATCAACTTCGCCCATGGCGATATTCTGATGGTGGGGGCCTATATAGGACTCTTCGTATTCGACGGACTTCGCGGGAACGCCCCGCTCGGCGTATGGACCTTCACCGCGTTCCTGATCGCCATGCTGGTAAGCATGATCGGTTGCGCCGTACTCGGCATGGTGATCGAACGTGTCGCCTACAAACCGTTGCGTAAAGCAACCCGGTTGGCACCGCTTCTCAGTGCGATCGGTGTATCCTTCATCCTTTCCAATGGCGCCGCCTGGATGTTCGGCACCCAGTCCCGTAAGCTCGCCTATCCGTTCAACAACGAATCCCTCGTGATCGGCGGAGTCGTCATCACCCCGCATCAGATCATGATTCTGGTCGTGTCGTTTATCATGATGATTGTCCTGAAACTGTTCGTAGACAAGACCCGTATGGGAAAAGCGATGCGCGCGACCTCGCTTGACCAGGATACCGCCAGACTGATGGGTATCAACGTCAACCAGGTGATCAGCCTGACCTTCGCCATCGGCTCGGCGTTGGCCGCGGTAGGCGGCATGCTGATCGCGCTCGATTTCAAGGTGTATCCGACGATGGGTACCATGATCGGCCTCAAGGCGTTCGTCGCCGCGGTCGTAGGTGGTATCGGAAACATAACCGGCGCGATGGTCGGTGGTATTCTCCTGGGTGTCCTGGAGACCTTCGGAGTGGCTATCTTCGGTATCCCTCAAGGCCTCAAGGACACGATCGCGTTCGGTATCCTTATCATCATCCTGCTCGTCAAACCCGAAGGATTGCTGGGCAAGGTTGAGAAGGAGAAGGTCTGATGCTTAATTTCTTCCTCCTCATTCTGATCTATACCGGCATCTACGCCTTGATGGCGATGGGCCAGAACGTCATCACCGGATACGCCGGCATGCTTTCTCTCTGCCAGGCAGGGTTCTTCGCGATCGGAAGCTATGCGACCGCCATCCTGACGACCACCTGCGGCTGGAATTTCTGGATGACGTTGCCTGTGGCGGCCCTGCTCAGCGCATTGTTCGGCGTACTGATCGGTCTGCCGACGTTGCGCCTGAAAGGGGACTATCTCGCGATCGCCACGCTGGGGTTCGCGGAGATCGTCCGTAACGTGCTGAACAACTGGGACTCCCTGACCCGTGGCCCGATGGGCATCCAGAAGATCCCGATGCCGTCACTGTTCGGTTTCACCATCAACCCCTACAAGAAATGGGGTTTTCTGCTCATGACGATCATCTTCGTGCTGGTAGCCTACGTCCTGTTCCAGAGATTGGCCCGCTCCCGCATGGGGCGTGCGCTTGAAGCGATCCGTGAAGATGAGATCGCCGCTGAATCAATGGGCATCAACGTGACGAAATACAAAGTCTGGGCCTTCGCCATCGGTGCTTCCGTAGCCGGTGTTGCGGGAAGCTTGCAGGCTGTGTTCTCTCTCTCCGTCACCCCCGGGACCTATACGTTCATGGTTTCGATCATGGTCCTATGCATGGTGGTCCTCGGCGGCATGGGCAACTTCAAGGCGGTCATCCTCGGTGCGTTCATCATCCAGCTGATCTCCTATTTCCCGCAGCTGGTGGGCTTGTCGTCGATCATCCCGCCGCAGTTCAAGCAGATACTGTTCGGACTGATCCTTGTCGTGATGATGATCTGGCGTCCGCAAGGCCTGCTGGGTCGTGAGGTCCGCAGCTATAGCAGGCTGACCGGGGAAAAGAAACCCTCGTTGCTTTCCAAGCTGAAGGGTGGCAAAGCCGCCGCTGCAAAGGGAGGCAAGAGATGATTCTGCTTGAAACAAAAGGTCTGACCCGGGAATATGGCGGAGTCATCGCCGTTTCGAACGTCGATTTTCAGGTGAGCAAAGGTCTGATCACCGGTCTGATCGGTCCCAACGGGGCGGGCAAGACCACTCTGTTCAACAATATGACCGGTCTGGATACCCCCACCAAGGGGCAGGTGTTCTTCAACGGCAAGGATATCACCGGCAAACCGGCCCATAGGATCTGTCGGATGGGCATCGCCCGCACGTTCCAGAACATCAGGCTGTTCAAGGAGCTGACGGTCGTCGAGAACGTCATGATCGGCCGCCATTTCAAGACCGGCAAGTCTCCGTCGCAGGGGCGGTTCATCAACGCCCTGGACAGTTATTTCCGGATGGGACGCGAGGAGGAGCAGATGTTCACCAGCGCCTCCCAATGGCTCGACTTCTTCGGGATGGGGGATTTGCGCAACGAACTTGCGAAGAACCTTCCTTATGGGCATCAGCGTGAGCTGGAGATCGCCCGCGCCTTGGCCACCGATCCCCAGCTGTTGTTCCTCGACGAACCCGCCGCGGGCATGAACCCGCAGGAGACGGAACATCTGATGGAGACGATCAGCAAGATTCGTGATCTCGGTATCACCGTCGTTCTGATCGAACATGACATGAAACTGGTCATGAACATCTGTGATGCCATCACGGTGTTGAACTACGGCCAGAAGATCGCGCAGGGCACCCCCGCGGAGATCAAGCATGATCCTGCCGTCATCGAGGCGTATCTCGGAAAGGAAGAGGAATGAAAGAGCTACTGACCATTGATGATATAAGCGTCTCCTACGGGAACATCCAGGCGTTGAAGAATGTCTCCATGCATGTGAGCGAAGGCGATATCGTGTGTCTGATCGGTGCGAACGGCGCGGGCAAGAGCACCTTGCTCAAGGCCATAGTGGGACAGGAACCGCTTGTGGGAGGGACCATCACCTATGACGGCGAAGTGATCTGCCATGCCCGCCATGTCCAGGGTACCGGGGAAGGCCAGGGGAAGAAAGGGCGTAAATCCCATGCGCCGGTCCTGACGACCGACCTGATCGCCCGCAAGGGTATCGCGTTGGTCCCGGAAGGGCGTCGCGTGTTCGCCGACATGACGGTGGAGGAGAACCTCGACATGGGTGCTTTCATGGTCAGGGACGATGCCTTGATCGCGAGGAAGAAGGAGGAGATGTTCGATTTCTTCCCGATCCTCGGCGCCCGTCGCAGACAGAAGACGCGCTCCCTGTCCGGCGGTGAACAGCAGATGATGGCCATAGCCCGTGCGTTGATGAGTTCTCCCAAGCTCCTGCTGCTCGATGAACCCGGTCTTGGGCTTGCTCCATTGGTGATCCAGGATATCTTCCAAAAGATAGCCATCATCAATGAAGAGGACAAGGTCACGGTATTCCTGGTGGAGCAGAACGCCCGTATGGCGCTGAAAGCTTCGAGTGAAGGTTACGTCATGGAAAACGGTCGGATCGTTCTGGCTGACAGTTCCGTTGCGTTGCTCGACAACGAACAGGTCCGGGCCGCCTATCTGGGAGAGTAGAAACCGCTGGAAATTCATCTCCAACTGCGGTACAATGTCTCCAGGAATCCGTGAAAATTGTTGTTCGTGCTGAGAGGAGGTCTCCAACATGATTATTGAACGCAGAATGACCCGCAATCCCGTTACCGCGACTCCCGACATGTCGGTCGCTGAAGCGTCCGCCCTCATGAAGCAGGAGAAGGTCCACCGGTTGCCTGTTTTGGATAAAGACAAGAAGCTCGTCGGGGTCATCTCGGAAAAGGATATCCTGTATGCGTCGCCTTCTCCGGCCAGTAGCCTTTCCATCCATGAAATGGCTTATTTGCTCTCAAAGCTGACGGTCAAGAAACTCATGACCAAGAATGTCATCTCCATCTCCAAGGATACCACGGTGGAGGAGGCCGCCCGCCTGATGGTGGACCAGGACCTCTCCTGTCTGCCTGTGCTGGAGGACGGCAAGCTGGTGGGCATCGTCTCAAAGTCGGACATGTTCAAGATCCTGCTGGAGCTGTTCGGAGCCCGTCATTTTGGTGTCAGGCTCTCGTTCCTTGTCGAAGACCACCCCGGGACGATCGCCCGTATCTCCGGTGCGTTGGCTGAACATGGGATAGATATCATTTCTTTTGGAACCTTCATGGGGACCGAACCCTCCAACGCCATCTGTTCGCTCAAAGCGCAAGGAGCCCCTATGGCGAAAGTCGTCGAGATCGTGAAACCTTTCGTCATGCAGCTGCTTGACGTCCGGGAGGTGTAGCAAGTGTCCCGACATTCCAAGAAAACCAAAGGGACTGGTTTGACTGATCGACATTCTCATGCGAATGGTGGGGAAGCGGCTTCTGAAAGCCGCTTTTCACATTTTGTGGATGGAGAAGAGAGTTACAAGCCATTCGCTGAGATGAAAGACTTGAAGCCCCAGGCGGTGTCTGTCTCCAAAGCTTCAGCCTCCGTAAAACCATCCGTAAAACCTCCTGTGAAGCCGTCAGACTCCTCCGCCGCAACTGCGAGGGAGAAGCCGCGGCAGGTATCTTCTCCCTCCGGAGGAAGCGGGCAAACCCCACGAAAGAAGGTTGTGACCGGGTATGATCCTTCCGCTGACTTCGGCGATATCCTCCGCCAATGGGAGGCTACCGGTGATCCGTATGCGATGCCCGGCAAACATGCCTCCAACGGCCCCGGCGTGGGACGCCGTCTGAAAAAGGACAATGTGCCCGACGGACGTATCGGCAAGCTGGAGGATCCGACGCAATCGGCCCGTAAAGCCGTCGAGTCGATGGATTTCGCCCAGATATTCGCCCAGTGGGAATCAGAAAAGAGTGGTGGGACTGGCAAGAATCCCAGCGGCGGCAATTCTGGCGCACCTTCGCAGAAGCCGGATGCCGTTTCCAGAAGCCGAGTCGTAACGACCGGTCCCCGCAAGGATTTCTCGGAGATCCTCGCAGAGTGGGAGGCTTCTCAGGTCGGCAAGAACATCGTTTCGTCAAACGTCGCGAACGTTGCGAACGTCGCCAAGAAACCTGTCGTTGCAAAACCCCCAGAGCCTGTCGTCGCTGAAGCTGACGTGGACATGGAAGAAGATGAGCCGATCGTGGAGGATGGCCGCCCAAGACCTGTCTGGTCCGCCGGCAGACCGACCAGGTTCGGTTCAGACCGGATCTCAGGCGGTGGAGGCTTCGCCGATATCTACGACAAGTGGGCGGCGGAGCAGCGGCAGGTTGAAGAGGACCGGTTGGAACAGGCTGTGGTGGAGAAGGAACCGGAAAGCCGCACATCTCCACAGATGGAGCTTTCAAAACTACGGCAGATGCTTCCCCAGGTAACGCTTGATCTTCATGGGCTCACCGCCGAAGAGGCGGAACGCCGGGTGAGGGAATTTCTTCAGGACAGCTATCGCAACGGCATGCGGAAGATCTGCATCATCCACGGAAAAGGAATCCATGCCCCGCAAGGGCAGGGCGTTCTGAAGGATGTCGTGCTTCAAGAGATAGAGCGGTCCAAGGTCGTTCGAGAGTATATCACCCCCTCCGCCAGATATGGTGGAAGCGGTGTACTATGGTTGATCCTCAAAGTTTGAGCTTCGTACAGTCAGGGGGTAATGCATGCTGGAGATACTGCTGCATATTGTTATCGTTCTCGAAATGATATCTGTAAATTGCTATGTCTGCTATAAATATTCGAAACGAAGATTCTCTGGCAGCAAGACGACTTTGATCCTGCTTTTGTTCACGGTCTGTATCATCGGCCTTACCCTGCCGCTGCTGCGACGTGGCAACAACTATGGCAACGGCAACGGACTTTTCGCTTTGATCGGGATGCTCTATCTGTTTCCGTTCAGATACCTCTATGATCAACCGACACGGATTTCCGTCGGTATCGTCTGCGCTTCGTGGACGTTCACCATGTCGATCTTCGCGTTTTCGGTCCATATCACGAGATGGCTGTTTCCGGAACAGTTCGCCCTTGCCGTATTCATCACCCAGACCGTATTATATTTCTGTACGGCCCCGTTGTTCTTCAAATTCGCCAAGAACAGGTTGATGTTCCTGCTGAAGAATATTCCGCAAGAGCATCAGCGCATGTTCATTTCAATGGGTCTTGCTTGGTTCCTGACGATCGTGATGGTGAACGCCTCCCTGGTGATGGATATTTCCTGGATGAAACCGCTGATCTTCCTGTTTCTCGTCTATGATGCCTATATCAGCTATTCGTTCCTGTACAGGGTGGTGGAGTCCACCGATGATATCGTGCGGCTCGAGACGTCCTTGAACAATGATGATCTCACCGGATTGCCGAACAGATACAAGCTGTTCCCTGATATCGACGCCCTGATCGCCGAACGGGAGCCCTTCAACCTTGTCTTTCTGGACCTCAATGATTTCAAGCAGGTCAACGATCGGCATGGACATCTTGCCGGCGACGACTATCTGCGGACGTTCGCGCAACGGTTGAAAACGTTGTGTCCTGGAGGCATGTTCTATCGAATGGCTGGTGACGAGTTCGTCTATCTAGGAAAGGATGATGAAGATCTGGCGGCGCTGTACGATGGTCTGGACAAGTTGAAAGGCACGCTTCTGATTCCCCTACAGGAATTCCTCGGCGCCAGCCATGGGACCGTCTCCTATCCAGAGGATGCGGCGACGACCAAGGCTCTCCTTGCGAAAGCCGACAAGGCGATGTACGCCTACAAGGCCGAACGCAAAGGTGTAAGTCTACGATAGGCGGGGAAGTCGTTCATCGTCCTTGAACTCCTTCTCGATAGATTGTCTCCGGGGCAAGGTCGATCTCCCCGTTGTTCCAGACTGGGCACCCATAGTCGACATATACAGAATTGAATGTCTCTACATCGGAGAGGGGGCTGAAGGCCTCGGAAGAGAGCAATGGCTGTACATCATAGATGCGTTCCGCGCCATCCGTAAACCGCACGAAAAGATGATAGTCTTCCAGTGCCTTGACCGATTGCACTCTGGGAAGATACTCCTGATTGTCTGAGTATGCGATACTATCTTTGACATACATAGATCTTTCTCCTATTCAAGTGGCTCGATTTTGGTGAGGGGAAGGTTTCTGACTGCATTGTTCCAAGCAATATATAGTTCTTGCTCATGAAGTATCAACCAAGCCTTGACCAAAACAAGTTTTTTCTCTGGTAAACTCCCTGCCAATAACTCTCCATCCAAACCCACTGAAGCAAAATAACCACCATATTCCACATGGATATGAGGCTTGTTGTGGGTTCCTCTATCATTGAACAACATTCTAATGATGATTCCCTGAAAACGACAAAGTTCCGGCATTCCTATCTCCTTAGACGATATGCTGAGTAAATATGAATTGTCAAGAAAACAATCCGATATCAGTAAGTCTAAGTGCGTTTCCTGGATATTTCTATACTCTCTTTAGTATATACTATATGAGGTATTTTGACGTATACGACATCATCATTCCACTGGAAACGCGAAGCAATGCAACTGGTGCGCCGCCAGGAGTTTCACCATTTCCGCCGCTGGGCACCCGCAACGCTGGGATATGACCTGATCCTGGAGCTTCAGCATCATCAACAGTTCTTCGCTCATCTGGGACCGGTGGCGGAGAATTGATTCCTGTTTCTTCTGATACTCCTCGGAGATGTCGATGGTCGTGTTCGGCTTGTCCGTGAAATAGAGGCCGAGGATTGATACCTGCCAGACATCCTTATGAGGTTTTCCGTCTATGAAGGATGGATAGAATCCATAGGGAGCGTCCATGACGCTCTTCTTGACCGCCTGTCCAACCTTGATATGGTCGCTGTGGCATTCGTTCTCCAACGACGGATCCACGGTGAATACGGCCTGGGGACGTATCTTGCGGATGATCGGGACGATCGCGTCGGCGATTTCATCGATCGAAGCATGGGTCTTGTCGGCGAAACCAAGGAAACCCGCGTTCTTGGCTCCCAACGCTTTTTGCGCCGCGAGCGCCTCTTGCTGGCGTATGGTCAACGTCTCATTCTCTTTGCCGATGTACTGCGGATCAGCGAACCGATCGTCGCAGACCGTCAGTTCATAGACTTCCACGCCATCCGCGGCGAGCGCAGCCATGATGCCCCCGGCGCCGATCTGGTTGTCGTCTGGATGGGGTTGGATGAACAACGCCCGTTCGATACCTTCCAGCGTAGGAGGGGACATGAGCCGTGAAACGAGCTCCTGCATCTTGTCGTCCCTGTCGTCGCTTCCATGATGTATCTGCATTTTGATTCCCTCCACTGGCTGTCTATACGCCAAAACCGTCCGAATATCGGACGGCTTCTTCTATAGTATCATAATCTCTATCTGAGTAAAGAGTTGAAAACGGTTTAGCGTTCGCGGTAGATGATACGGCCTCTGGTAAGGTCATACGGGGAAAGCGCAACACGTACGGTGTCTCCGGGGACGATCCTGATATAGTGCTTGCGCATCTTGCCGGATAGATGGGCAAGGATGACATGGTTGTTCTGCAACTCTACGCGGAACATGGTGTTTGGAAGGGCTTCTCTTACAACGCCTTCCACTTCAATCGCTTCTTCTTTAGCCACGATTCCTCCTGATATTTATGCTGTAAAGCATTGAAATTATAGGGGTTGTCCATATCTCTGTCAACATGAAGGGGCGACAAACAGGAACTTGCCTGATGTACAATCCAAAACTTTTGAAACAAAAATCCAGCCATTTGCAACATAAATCCAGAAATGTTTGCAACTTTTATCCGTGTAATGATATGGTATACTGTGTTTTGCCGTGGCAGAGTAAACTCGATTAAACAAAAAATAGCCGGTGATTAAACCGGCTGTAAACGTTTGGTTGCCCCTTCAATTCGTCTTATGGCTAGGGCCTCCATGATGGGTCTCCCTTTGCCTTATGATCTTCGAGCGCTTGGAACAGACCTATCAGAAGCTCTCCGCGCCGTTGTTCTTTCTCCTCCTCGATCATGAGGCGGTCTTGGTCGGGGAGATAGTCTTGTAAATAAAAATTAGCTGTCCGTTTCGAAATCCCAATTTCCTTGCAATACTGTTCCCACGGACTTAACTTCGGGCAAGTCTTGCCCGAAGTTAAGTCCGTCCTAGTTCCGTGGGCAGATAGTACCTCACGAGCCTTGTATAAAACCCTAACCAATTGCAGGAACTCCTCATTGGACGACTTGACCAGTTTTTTACCTATCTCGACGTTTTCGTTGTAAGCCCAAATTTCTACCTATTTTTGAATTGATTTCGCCATTTTTTATCTTGCAATGCCTCCTGAACTGTACTAGGCTACTTTGTAGTAGGTTTAAGTTTTAACCTAAAAACAGATTGTCCCTAAATAGGATAAGTTTCAACGTAAAATAGGATAAATTATGGCAATGGGGGATAGATTATTGCAAATACGGAAGTCGATGAATAAAAATCAAACCAAATTTGCGTCCATTTTTAATCTTCCACAGAGTACTTATGCTCCATATGAGACAAATAAACGGTCGGTACCCGATGAACTAAAAATGATGTTATCCGAAATGGGGATAAATATTCATTGGTTGGTCACTGGTCAAGGTTCGATGTATCTGAATCAGGCACACAATTCCGTAGTACCCTCTGGTCCATGTGAAATAATCACCCCAAAAGGTCCGGTTCCGATGGATGGTGATGTTGTCATGGTTCCTTTGGTTGATCAAAAACTGTCGGCTGGCATGGGTCAGGATTTTATTTCAGAGAATCCACAGTATCTGACCATGCCCGTGCTTGCCCGTCTGGTCAAGAAGTATCCTGCTGAACGGCTGGTTGCGGCTGAGGTTCGGGGCGACAGCATGAAGGACGTCAATCTTTTTGATGGAGACTTCGTGGTATTCGTCAAGGAACTTGTCGACATCGACGGCATATACGTCATCTCGATCGATGGGGAGTGTTTTGTGAAGACCCTGTTCTTTGATCGGTTTGATCGGACTGTCACGATACGTAGTGAGAACGTTGCGTATCCAACAAAGACCGTTTCGATGGATGATGATCGGCTTGTCATCATGGGTAAGGTAGTAGGCTGGATTCACAGCATGTAGGTTTTGTTTATGGACACCATCAGAGTTTGTAAGGCAGCTGGAGATCAAATCATCGATATTTTTTGGTCGGCAGGATCGGGAATTTCCCTTTTCGATGAATTATGTTGCGAGGCTAATGTTGAGCAAAAGCAACATGCCTATATAGTCAACATATCGTTGGATGGAGACAAACGGATGACCGTTTGCCTGTTGGTCCCTTCGGGACGGATCAGGCAGATGAGGGCCTGGCTGGCGGGTACCGGATACAGACACCGTGATCTGCTGGACATGCTGTATGGAAAAATCTAGATTAAACAGTGTTTAACCGGCGTTTTATCATATATAATCTAGACAAATCCGTTCGTATGAACGGAAAAAAAAATAGGCCTCAACGAGCTGTGCATCATCTGTGGACAAATGGCATTTAATTTGACGTAAAGAGAGAAGAAACAGGTATGGTGTGTTCAACAACAAAGAATTTTTTTTCAAATCCCAAAAAGGATTGGTCCCGCGTAAAGGATGAGCTTCTGCAATGTTATTTAAGGCCTTATGCGAATAAACTGTTTCACACAAAAAGACCTTTGATCTATATCGACTGCTTCGCTGGCGCTGGTACATATGGCGGCCGAACCGATCTTCCTGACCTAGACGTAAAAGCAAGCGAGATTCCTGATTGTTTTGGGTCTCCATATATCGCATTGAAAGAACTGACGAGGGCATCAGAAGAATCAACCCTCCATTGTCTGCCGGAATGGCATTCTTATTTCATTGAAAAGAAATATTTTAATCAATTATTGGCTAGTTTGTCTTCATCACAATTTCCAAAGCAATATTTTACTTGTATTGATGGGGATTTCAAAGATGTAATGCCTAGGATCTTGGATGAAATAACAGGAAAGGCAATGGGCCGGACGATTTCTTTGTTTTGCTATATTGACCCATTTGGTATTCGAGATTTAAAGATGTCCGTTTTGCAGAAAACTATTGATCTTAATATCAAATCGACAGAATTGTTGATCAATTTTAATTCGTTTGGCTTGTTGAGAGCGGCAAAAACATGTCTATTGCACGATTCAATTGAAGATGAGATCAGGAAAGCAACTGACGAATTAGATTACGATGCTATCTTTGAACAGATATATTCTTTGACGCCCACCGCAAAGAAACAGTTTTTCACTGATATTTTTGGATGTGATGAATGGATGCAAATAATAGATGGCAATATTCAGGATCTCTATGATGGATATGAAGCCGAAGAGCTTTTGAGCAATTTATTCAAATCCCAGTTGAAAAAAATCCTTGGCTTTAATTTTATCTTGGATATCCCGATACGGCTTGATGATGGGAAGCATCCGAAATACAGGATGGTCCATGCAACCAACCATTATGAAGGGGCGGCCCTGATGGGGAATACTATCAGAAAGCGGAAGGACAATCTTTATACAAAATGGCAAGGTCAAGGTTCTTTGTTTGATTTGGTTGACTATGAAGATTCGGAACCGATAAAAAATAATATTCTGAAAATTCTTACCAGCCGGGAGATGCGACTGACTGTTTTGGAAGCGAATTATTACAACGCCTTTGGTATTCCTGCTACTCCAATTTCTGATTTGGTCAATGAGATGGAAAAGGACAATAGACTTATTGTCAGAAGAGACCCTGAGTTCACTCACGGACGAAAAACACCAAGTTCATTCAAAACGGAAAGAGAAAATCATAGATTATATATAAGCAAGCTTGAGTGAAAGTATAAGGAAAAATAAATATGGAGAACAAGGATTTGTTATTTGGTACTAAAGAATGGGCTCCTCACAATTTCAACTACATGAATGGATGTTCGAATAACTGTGTATACTGCTATGCCAAAGACATGGCTATCAGATTCAAAAGAAAAACCGCAGATACGTGGGAATCGGAAGAGCTTGTTTCTCTGGATAGTCGGTCATACAGCAAGAAAGATGGTGCGATTATGATCCCATCTTCCCACGATATAACTTCTGGTAATATCGATTTGACGACTGAAGTGATGCAGAAACTTCTTGAGAATGGAAATGAACTTCTAATTGTCACAAAACCGCATTTTTTATGTGTTAAGCGGATTGTAGATACGTTTATAGGGTATAAACCTCAAATTAAATTTCGTTTTACAATAGGTTCCTCTGATTCTTCAACTCTAAAACTATGGGAGCCAGGGGCCGCTGATTTTTCTGAGCGTCTCAAATCATTGAAATATGCATATAAAGAAGAATATTCTACCAGTATATCATGTGAGCCTCTGTTGGATGACAATTTTGATGATCTGTATGCCAAGGTCAATCCATACGTGACAGATGCTATCTGGGTAGGAAAAATGAATATGGCCAGTAAACGGGTTCGGACAAATACCGATGGGAATTTCCCAGTGGAAAAACTTGATATGCTCATAAGCTCTCAATCCGATGAAAAGATTATTGCATTGTTCAACAAATACAAGGACGATCCAAAAATCAAATGGAAGGAAAGTATCAAAAAGGTCGCAATAGACTATAAGTTAATGTAAGAGGTAAGTTGACAGCACCCTTCGGGGTGCTTTTTTATCATCTAAAATACCAATTCTCATTTTGCTAGGCTATAGACATCTCAGTTACAGGAGGTGTCTATGACATCATATATCAAGCCCGAACTTCTAGTCCTCGTTCCACTCCTTATCGAAACCGGCAGTATCATCAAGCAGAAATTCGACGGGGCGAAATGGGTCCCGATAATCCTGCTCGGCGAAGCTATCGCCATCGCCACAATCTATGGATTCATTGTGACTCCTTGCGTAGGCTGGCATATGGTACTTGATGCTGTCGTCATCACTGGTGTCTGCCATGGTGCCGTCGCCGCATTTTCGGCGATGGGCATCCATGAAGGAGCTCAGCCTTCCAACATCTCTATTGCGGTTGATTCGGGTTTTGGATATGAAAACCAGATATCAGTTTCATCAGGCGATGAGATTTCCATACAAACCAAGTTCCAACCGCATCAGAAAACCGTCCGGTTTCAATGTCCATCTTCCCCTGCATCCGTGTGAAATAAGGAACATTAGTGGCAAGTGGGAAGTCGTGGGCGGTGCAAATTGCACATGGTATGGTGGCGATGGTGAGGGCGTGATTAGGGGTTTGATCAATGGTTCAAGCTCGAATGGATACTCTTCGTTCAAAGCCAATACGTCCGGATACGACGGCCTCACAATCGAAGCGCACCGAGGGGTTCCTACTGCCCCTGAAAATCGCCCTGTCTCTATGTCGCTATATCCCTGTATGAGGGTGATGTAAGGAACATTA
>CAYOWS010000023.1:0-61443 GCA_964407735.1 uncultured Sphaerochaeta sp.
GTATGTCCCTATGTCCCTATCTCTGGGCTTATGTCCGGGTCTATGTCAGACGTATCTCCCTATGTCCGTATCTCTGGGCCTATCTCCGGGTCTATCTCCGGATATCCAGGATCGACGGAGCAACGGCAAAGTCTTGCAGGTCAAGTCTGCTGCGTCCCTTTTCATTTTGGTTTTGTCTCTGATATATTCATATTATACCGACCAGTACTTTCAGTTTTCAGGAGAACCTATCATGCCAAGAGAAAAAGGACTCATCTTTGACTTCAACGGTACATTGTTCTGGGATACTTGGCAGAACAGGGAAGCGTGGAAAGAGATATCCCGACAATTACGGGGTACGGCATTCAACGACACGGAACTGGCCATGCTCAACGGTCGTACGAATCCCGCTACCATTGAATATTTGCTCGGTCACATACCCACCCCGGAAGAGGCGCGACATATCTCAGAGACAAAGGAAAAGTTGTATCTCGACCTCTGTTTCGGGCATCCAGAACGCAGACATCTTGCCCCGGGCGCCGGACAGTTGCTGGACGCCTGCAAGGCACAAGGTATCCCTCTGGCGATCGCGACCAGTTGCGGAGCGGGAAATCTCGCCCGGTATATCGAATGGTTCGACCTCCACCGTTGGTTCTCGGACGACAGAATCACCTATGACCGGGGCCTGTTCCCCGGCAAACCCCACCCCGCCGTGTATCTCGCAGCGGCAAAGACCATCGGGCTCGAGCCGCAGCATTGCATCGTATTCGAAGATACCAAAAGCGGTATCGAAAGTGCGTTGGCCGCGAAAATCGGGGAAGTGTGGGCCGTGGCCTCTGAAATGGCGGATATCGAGACTACTTCGCAGATACAAGGCGTCAGCGGCGTCCTCCATGATTTCCATGAATACAGCCGCGACCACATCTGACAACGCAAACCTTCATAGGATATGAAATTATTTACATTCATTTGAACAACCCAGCACTTTTCTCATCTTTTTTTCAGGGAAATCCTTGACTTGGAGTTAACTCCAGGAAGTATCGTTCATCCGTCCGAAAGGGGATGATACTCCTACAGAGGCCGGTCCCTCACGATGGACCGGCACCCCGAACAAAGGAAGAAAGAGAATGAAAAAACTTGGATTTGGATTCATGCGACTGCCGTTGCTTGATACAGAGGACCAGTCCTCCTTCGATTATGAAACGCTGAACAGCCTTGTAGATACGTATCTGGAACAAGGCTTTACATACTTTGATACAGCCCTCACCTACCATAACGGACTCAGCGAAGAGGCCCTGAGAAAAGCCGTAGTGGAACGGCATCCCAGAAATTCATTCACCATCGCGACAAAACTACCTCCTAGGGTACTTACGTCAGCAGAAGAGCAACAGGAAATCTTCGACGGCCAGCTGCGACGGTGCGGAGTCGAATACTTCGACTATTACCTGGTACACAACATAGGAGTCAGTTCCTATCGGCAGGCATGCGAGTACGACACGTTCGGGTTCGTCCAAAGAATGAAACGGGAAGGGAGGGTCAAGAACATGGGAATGTCCTTCCATGACACCCCGCGATTGCTCGATGAAGTACTGACAGCACATCCGGAACTCGATTTCGTCCAGCTACAGATCAACTATATCGACTGGGAGAACCCAGGCATCCAGTCCAGGAAATGCCTAGAGATCGCGAGAAAACACGGAATGCCCATCATCGTGATGGAACCCTGCAAAGGGGGGAATCTTGCGAAAGTGCCACAAAAAGCGGAACGACTGATGAAAGCATACAACCCGACCGCCTCCATCCCCTCTTGGGCGATCAGGTATGCGGCAAGCCAGGACGGGGTGTTCATGGTACTCAGCGGGATGAACAGGATGGAACATCTGCAAGACAATGTTTCGTATATGAAAGACTTCAAGAAACTAAATGCGAAAGAACATGAGATCATCGCCCAGGTGACGGAAATCATCAACGCGAACACTGCGGTCCCCTGCACCGCCTGCCGGTATTGTGTCGATGGGTGCCCAAGGAAGATCGCGATTCCCGATTATTTCGCATTGTACAATAGTGCCAAACGAGCAGTCACGGACAATATGTCGAGCCAATTCGTCTACTACTTGAACCTGACCTCCACACATGGAAAGGCAAGCGACTGCATCGGGTGCGGGAAATGTGAGAAAGCATGTCCGCAACACCTGGATATCATAGAATATCTGAAGGAAGTAGCGGAGACATTCGAAGGAAAAGAATTGCCGTCAGGCAAATGACGACAATCGCATGCGAATCCCAACGCAGACAAAACAGGGAATTGGAGTAACCTATGGAAAACAAGAAACAGAAATGCCTGATAGCATATTTCTCGCGGGCGGGATACAATTATGTCAATGGAGCCATCGTTGATCTTGCCGTTGGAAATACAGAAGTGATCGCGCAGATGATCGAAGAAGCGACAGGCGGGAATCTGGTTCAGATTCTCCCGGCGAAAGAGTATCCTCTCGATTATCATGAAGCGACAAGGGAGGCTCAGGCGGAGCTCCAGATGAACGCTCGACCTCCGTTGGTTCTTGAAGTCGAGAACATCGAGGATTACGACCAGATATTCCTGGGCTATCCGAACTGGTGGGGGACCATGCCGATGCCGGTCTGGACGTTCCTGGAGCAATACGGTTTCGCAGGCAAGACGATCATTCCTTTCTGTACTCATGAGGGAAGCGGGATGGGGCATAGTGAACGGGATATAGCAACGCTTTGCCCCCAGGCGAAACTGGAGAAAGGACTCGCCATCCAAGGCGCAAACGTCGCTTCGGCCAGACAACTTGTCCAGAATTGGATACAGAAGATCAATCTATAGGCACAACCACGAGAGGAAAGCATATGAAGTACAGAGAACTTGGTCGGACAGGACTGCATGTCAGTGAAATCGGAATGGGATGCGAAGGCTTCGTCGATCATGATGGCGCATTGACGGAAGCTCTGGTCGATGCCGCGCAGCAGGCGGGAATCAACTATATCGATCTATACATCCCCCACCCAGAGCTTCGCAGTCGCCTTGGACAGGCCCTGCGCGGGCGGCGGGAGAAATTCATCTTGCAGGCGCACCTCTGTACCGTCTGGAAAAACGGACAGTATGAGCGGACAAGGAAGATCGAAGAAGTGACGGCGGGCTTCGAGGATCTCCTTACACGTCTGGAAACCGATCACGTCGAGGTGGGGATGATCCACTACGTCGATTCGATGGAGGATTGGAAGACCGTCTCGGAGGGGCCTGTCATGGAATATGCCCGGAGGCTCAAACGCGAAGGCAAGATCAAACACCTTGGTCTGAGCAGCCATAACCCGACCGCTGCTTTGGCGGCTGTGACAAGCGGGCTCATCGATGTCCTGATGTTCAGCGTGAACCCCTGTTATGACCTGCAACCGGCGAATGACAACTGCTATGCGTTATGGGATGACAAGAACTACGAAATACCATTGGTCAACATGGATCCTGACCGGGAAGCTCTCTACGAAACCTGCAGCCGCCTTGGAGTCGGGATCACCGTCATGAAAGCCTTTGGCGGTGGCGACCTGCTGGATGAAAAACTCTCCCCCGCGGGAAAAGCCCTTACCCCTTGCCAATGCATCCATTACGCCCTGTCACGCCCAGCGATAGCCACCGTATTGGTCGGCGCCCATACGGTTGATGAGCTACAGGACAGCGTAGCCTATGAAACAGCTTCGGATGATGAGAAGGACTTCGCGACCGCTTTCGCATCGTTTCCAAAGATCAGTTGGGAGGGACATTGCATGTATTGCGGACATTGCGCACCTTGTCCAAAAGGAATCGATGTCGCATCAGTAACAAAGTTCCTCAATCTAGCCAAAGCCCAGGGCATGGTACCGGAAACCGTCAGGGAACACTATGCAACCCTCGCCCATAACGCAGGAGAGTGCATCGCCTGCGGAGCATGCGAAAAACGGTGTCCGTTCAAGGTTCCGGTCATCGAAAACATGAAAGCGGCCACGGAACTTTTTGGTCGATGATTTTCCTATTGACTTGGAGCCCACTCCAGGCATTACAGTGTTCACAAGAGAGGTAATGACATGACGATAGCGGAAGTAAGCCAGAAATATGATATTTCGGCCGATACGCTGAGATACTACGAACGAATCGGGCTGATCCCTCCTGTGCGGCGAAAAAGCGGCATCCGACAGTATGATGAACAGTCCTGCAATTGGGTCAATTTCATCAAATGCATGCGGAGCGCGGGGTTGCCGATAGAAGTTCTGATCGAATACGTCTCGCTTTTCCAACAGGGAACTGAAACTATCGCCGCGAGAAAACAACTCTTGATCGAGCAACGCCAGCAACTTGCACAGAGAGTCCGCGACATGCAGGACGTCCTTGACCGCCTGGACA
Source organism: uncultured Sphaerochaeta sp. (assembly GCA_964407735.1). GTDB lineage: Bacteria > Spirochaetota > Spirochaetia > Sphaerochaetales > Sphaerochaetaceae > Spiro-02. The sequence goes on from CAYOWS010000023.1 coordinate 4,376, forward strand.
AGAAGATAGATGGCTATGAAGATCGGATGATGAAAGTTGAAGAATCCCTCAGGAACGACGAGGACATCTGGGAGGACTAGCCCACACACACACAACGCTACAGTATATGACGGCGCCCAGGTAGAGTCCATTCTGCCTGGGCGTTTCCGATGTTGGGCTACTGTAGGGCTACTGCTAGAACCTACAGGCACTCTACCAGGTAGGAACCGAATTCTTTTGTTCCGAGCAATTCGGCGTCGAGGCCGTCGGCGACCATCAGGCGATGGAAGTCTGCGGTGACATGTCTGCTGGCGATAGCCCTCTGCACCGCGTCGACGACCTTGTCCGCGGCTTCGGTCCAACCGATATATCGCAACAGCATCTCTCCGGAGAGGACGATCGACAAAGGATTGACCTTGTTCTGGCCTGCGATATCGGGAGCGGTGCCGTGGGTGGCCTCGAACACGGCGATACCGCTGTCGTAGTTGATGTTTCCCCCCGGAGCGATCCCGATGCCGCCTACTTCCGCGGCGAGAGCGTCGGAAACATAGTCCCCGTTGAGGTTGAGCGTAGCGATCACGTCATAGTCGGCTGGCTTGAGGAGGATGTTCTGCAGGAAGGCGTCGCAGATGCAATCCTTGATAACCAGAGGATCCTTGCCCTCGCGAGAGATCGCCCAGACACCTTTCTCGTCCTGGACCGCCCCGAACTCCCGCCGGGCCAGCTCATAGCCCCATCGGAGGAAACCGCCTTCGGTGAACTTCATGATATTGCCCTTGTGGACAAGTGTCACGTTGCGACGGTCGTTGTCCAAGGCGTACTTGATGGCGGCACGGATCAGACGTTCAGAACCATCGACCGACACAGGCTTGACGCCCAACGCGGAAGTCTCCGGGAAGCGGATCTTCTTCACCCCCATCTCATCCTGCAGGAAATCAATTACTTTCCTGACCGCCTCACTACCGCTCTCCCACTCGATACCGGCGTAGATATCCTCGGTATTCTCCCTGAACACCACCATGTCGACCAGTTCCGGATGCTTCACAGGGGAAGGCACACCGGTGTACCAACGTACCGGGCGAAGACAGACGTAGAGGTCCATATCCTGACGCAATGTAACGTTGAGGCTCCTCATGCCACCCCCGACGGGGGTCATCAACGGCCCCTTGATCGCGACCTTGTAGTCCCTGATCGCATCGACCGTCTCCTGGGGAAGATAGTTGCCGTCGCACAGTCGCGCGGCCTTGCCTCCGGCGAGGACTTCTTTCCACAACAGCTTGCGGGAGCCGCCATACGAAGCTTTGACCGCGGCATCAAGAACGTCCCTCATTACGGCAGAGATCTCGGAACCGACGCCATCACCCTCGATATAGGGGATCACGGGAGTATTTGGAACCTGGAGGATCCCATCTTTCATCTGGATAGCATCAGCACCCATTATTTCGCCTCCTTGAGACTATTGAGCAACCCGCCGGCGAGCAGCATCTTCAACTGTTCGGCGGTGATATCGGCACTCAATTCAATGTTCGCGCCGGAGGTCCTGTCCTGCAGCAGGACGGGAGCCTTCGCTTCGACAGCCTTCTTCAACTGCCGGGCCAGATCTTCGATCACGAGATCATCACCCTGGGAGATCAGATCATAGTCCGATTCCTTCAGAAAGGTCAGCGGGACGATGCCGAAATTGCAGAGGTTGTTCTGATGGATCCGTTCAATCGATTTCGCCACGACCGCCTTGACACCAAGATACATCGGACAGATGGCGGCATGCTCGCGGCTGGACCCCTGCCCATAGGAGAGACCCGCGACGATGACATTGTCATGGCCGGCGTCCCGCTCCTGCGCGGCACGGACGGGGAATGTCGGATCGACCGGTTCAAAGACATACTGGGAGTAAGCGGGGATGTTGGAGCGATATTTCAGTCGCTGCCCCGCGGGCATGATATGGTCGGTCGTGATCTTGTCCCCCACCTTGATGATGGCACTTCCCTGGAGCGTCCGCTTCATGGGTGTATTCGTCGGAGGCGCGCCGATGTTCGGTCCCCGGACGATCTCTATGGCGGAGCCATCGGCGGGAGGGAAGATGAACATCCGGTCGTCGATGATGAAATGCTCTGGCATGGAAACCTGGGGATACGCGACGCCGTTGTCGGCCAGAGGATCGACGAACTTGCCGAAGATCGCCGCCAAGGCCGCCGTCTCAGGACTCGCGAGATAGACCTGCCCGGTTTTGGTTCCGCTACGCCCCTCGAAGTTCCGGTTGCTGGTCCTGATGGAGACACCGTCGGTATTGGGGCTGAAATGGTTGCCGATACAGAACCCGCAGGCGCTTTCCAGGATGCGGGCGCCGGCGGCGATCATCTTCTCCAAGGAACCGTCCTCGGCGAGCATCATCAGCACTTCCCTGCTTCCGGGGGCGATCCCGAGACTCACTCCTGAGGCCACCACATGACCGTCGAGGATATCGGCGACCTTGCGCATGTCCGTATAGGAGCTGTTGGTGCAGGAGCCGATGGCGACCTGGTTGACCTTCGTCCCCGCCAGATCCTTGATCTTGACGATGTTGCCCGGAGAATGTGGCGCCGCGCAACGGGGTTCAAGGGAAGAGATATCTATCTCGAACAATCCATCATAGGTCGCGTCAGAGTCGGCGGCAAGGGGAACCCAGACATCTTCCCTCCCCTGCGCGGCAAGGAACCGGCGGGTCGTCTCGTCGGAGGGGAACAGGCTGGTGGTCACACCGCATTCAGCGCCCATGTTGCAGATCGTGGCCCGTTCGGGAACTTCGAGGGAGGCGATGCCATCACCCGTATACTCAAATACACAATTGACATTCCCTTTCACGGTAAAGCGTTCCAGGACGGCGAGGATGATGTCTTTCGCCGAGACCCAGGGACGGAGCTTTCCATGGAGACGGATCTCAATGACTTTCGGGGTGATGATATGGAACGGTCCGCCAGCCATCGCCACGGCGACATCCAGGCCACCGGCACCTATGGCTACCATGCCGAGGCCTCCACCGGTAGGGGTATGGGAATCGCTGCCGAGCAACGTCTTGCCGGGAGCCCCGAAACGTTCAAGATGGACCTGGTGGCAGATGCCATTGCCAGGGCGGGAAAACACGATCCCGTATTTCGCGGCGACGCTCTGTAGATAGAGATGGTCGTCGGCGTTTTCAAAACCGACCTGCACCGTGTTGTGGTCGACATAGCTGACGGCAAGCTCGTTCTGGACACGGGGCAACCCCATCGATTCGAACTGTAGGTAGGTCATGGTCCCGGTCGCGTCCTGAGTAAGGGTCTGGTCTATACGGATACCGATCGGCTCCCCTGTCTTCAGCGTCCCTTCCATCAGGTGGGCCTCGAGAATCTTCGCGGTCAATGTCTTGCCCATTGTAGTACTCTCCATCGTTATGATCTGGAGCCATACTACTCCAATCTTCGAATAATTGCAAAACCTCGCCCTTGTGCGGACCGTTGCTCCGGCTCCGTCACCGATCAGCGACAGCCGGGGCCGGAGATTTCAGGCGGCCACGCTTTTGCGGATTTTCACCACGACCAGCCCGATGGACTCCACCGCAAGGACGACCATCACGAAGAGGAAAATCGCGAAGAGGACCTGCTGGAAACTGAAATGTTCATAGATCGTACCACCGAATATGGCACCGACGATGGTCCCGATCGTGAGCAACACTTCATGGATCATCATCCGTCTTGATCGATTGATGCAGCCGGAGGCTCCGTGGAACATGCTCAGCGTATAGGCGATCGCGAACAGGATACCGAACACGAGGAAGAAGGAGCCATAGGCGACAAGCGCTGTCTTGGTACCGGAGGCGGGGATCAACATCCCCAGAAGACAGACGAGGCCGAACAGCAGCTGTGTTCCCAGGATGACGGGAAGCCTGAACTGCCACCAACTCGTCTTGCCCAACGACATGAACATGAAACAGGTCGCGATCCCGCGGATCAGCAGCAGGAATCCAGTGGTGCTTTCAGTAATACGCATCACATCCTGGGCGAACAATGGAAAGACCGTCAGCACGACGCTCAGACCGGTATACACCAGAACGATGCCGGCCCAACAGAGGTAACGCAACGGGGTGCTGTGGTCTTCCTTCTTCACCCGCTTCATCTGGGAATGCTCGCTTCCCACCGAGCGGATACCGGGGACGATGACGCTGGTGAGGAATATGAGCAAGAAGATCAATGCGAACACGCCGATACCTGCGGCAAGGGGCAGTGTCGTAGAATGTTCGACGAGTATTCCGGCGATATATGAAGAGATGCCAGCCCCGAAGGACCAGGAGAAATTGAAGGCGCTCGTCACTCTATTGAGCTGGGGGCCCTCTTTGCCTCTGGAGAACCAGCCCTCGACTTGTGGCCAGAGCATCGACATGAAGATTCCGTACAGGGCGAGTGCTCCGAACGCTATCCACCTCTGCTTGCTGAAGATCAGAAGCGCTATGGCGCCTCCCATACCGAGCATCGAAAGCTCGATGCAATGACGGGGACGCATCCGGCTATAGATCCCACCGCCGATGATGCAGAAGAGAAAATACATGAAGGTGTAGATGCTCGTTGCGATACCTATCATCTGGGCGGAAAGGCTGAAACGTGATCGGAGATGGTATACAATGGCGAGATTGATCATGGAAATTGAAAGCTGCCCCAGGAACGAAGCGACATTCAGTACCCAGAACTGGATCGAGTCGGTCTTCCGCTGTGTATACATTGTACTCCCCCACCAGAAACATCACTACGGGAATCATTGGACGTCTGTCTCGAAACATCCGGCCGGCATCTCCCGTTGATGAACAGATATAGCAGTTTCCAGACCTCCTTGCAAGCGAAGCGGAACCGACTTTCGTCTCTTGATGAAAAAATGGTTGCGCAGGGTATTCAATTGTTACGTTGTTGTTGGCAAAAATTCGAAAACAGTCTACATTAGACAATGCAGGGGTAAAGAATTAAAAAACACAAGGCATTGCGCGTCCCTTGCATATCCAATGCGTTGTGAAGAGATGATACCAGGTATGACATTCGAGAACCTACTTTCAAACGCTCCTTTGATCGCGGCTTTCTTCAGCGCATTGATCGCACAGGCGCTCAAGCCGTTCATCCATCTGTTGATTGACCATAAATTCAATTTCAAACTCTTCTTCACCACCGGAAGCATGCCGTCTTCACATACCGCCGCGGTCATCGCCTTGGTCACGAGCATCGCCATGACCCAAGGGTTCGCTACGACGGAGCTCGCCATCGCCGTCGTGTTCGCGTCGATCGTCATCCACGATTCGATGGGAATCCGCAGGGAAGCGGGCAAGCAGGCCGAGGTAATCAACGAATGGAGCCGTATCCTGACGGATATCCACCGGGAGGGGCAATTCACCCCTGAGAACCTCAAGACGATGCTCGGACATAGTTTCTCACAGGTCGTCGGCGGCGTAGTATTGGGATTGGCCACCGGTATCATAGCGACGAATATCGTGATAGGCCTGTAGGCGATACTTTTCGTTCCATTTATTCACTTTTTCCACAATGTTTGCAGTTTTATGCATATCATCCAGCTATCTATTGACTTTTCTTGCATAAATATTCAATATCTATCTATCGACAATTGCATGATTTTCAAAGGAAGTACCCACAATGAAAAAGACTATTATTGTTCTCTGTATTCTCTTGGCCTGTTTCGCACCAGTGTTCGCGGGCGGAAGCAAAGAAAAGACCGACGGCTATGTATTCGCGGCCGACGCCACCTGGCCGCCGCTTGAGTTCGTCGACAATGGCGTCCTCACCGGTTTCGAAGTGGAGCTCATGCCCATGATCGGCGAGAAAGTCGGTGTCGTCATGACTGTCAAGAACGTCCCCTGGGATACTATTTTCGCAGGTCTGGCCAATGGCGCCTATGATGGCGTCGCATCAGGAGTCACGGTGACCGACGACAGAAAACTCACCATGGATTTCTCCACTCCGATCCTCAGCGCAGGTCAGGTCGTCATCATCAAGACTTCCAACGCCGCTACTGTCAAAGGTATCGATGACCTCACAGGCAAGAAGATCGGCGTACAGATCGGGACCACCGGCGACTTCGCCCTGGATGACTACGATGTCGTCAAGCGGGCGTATGACGATATCGGCCTCGCCATCGAGGACATGATGAACGGCAACCTCGACGCCGCCGTCTGTGATTCCTTGATCGCCAGTGACTTCGTGCTCGCCAACGACAACTACAAGGGCAAGATCACCGTCGTCGGAGAACCGTTCACCGAAGAAGATATCGCCATCGCGGTAAAGAAAGGCAACACAGTGCTTCTGAACCTGATCAACGAAGGTCTGGCGAAGATGGAAGCGGACGGCTCCCTCGCGGCCCTCAAGGCGAAATGGAACATCCTGTAGCACGTTTCGTTTCATGATGCGGCGGCCCGTCACCGGGACGGCTACCAATAAAGCAGTATCAACATACTGAAGCAGGGTACCCGCCACCCATAAGGACGCAGAAAAGACGAGTGAAAGCATGATCGCTTTTGCTCGTCTTTTTTTGTCGTTGCACATCAGCCCGTCATTTTCGAAGGAGGGAACATGTCGCCCTGCCCTTTTCCAGTTCATGCTTGCAAAGTCGCATAGCAGGTCCCATAACGTTTTTTCCGGGGGCGGAAGCGACCTACACTCTTTCATGCGAGACTATGATCCTGTTGTTCGTTTTACCGGATACCACAAGCGCAATAAAGACAAAAACGATTATGCACAACGTAATGATACTCGCTATTGTTGAAGATATTTTCATTACTGGAAACTGTTTGAATTTCAACATATAGGTCACAAAAGCATTGGGGAGGTTTACAAAGTATGAAACAATCAAATTATTATCAGACAGTTTATACGAAACAGCAAAGCCAACCCCAACGACAAAAAGCAATACAATATCTGCGGATGTGCGAAATCCGGGATAGCCTACATGATACAGTGAAAACATCAGCCCTGACATGATGACCGCGGGGAATGCTCCAAAATCTTTCTCAAGGCTGCTTTGGAAAAATCCACGGAACAAAAATTCCTCGAAAAACGTCGTCATGACTAATGGCAGCATCCCCATAGGAAGAAGATTCCATGGAATTATTCCACCGCTCGCTGCGATTGGAACAAGCTGTCCACCAACCGAAATGGCAACGAACAGAATCAGAACAACGATCTGTTTCCTGCCAAAGGGTTTTACTCCAATACGATAAAGCATATTTCTTTCTTTGCGAAGTAAGAAAATCGGAATCAAAAAACTGAATACGACACCATACAAAATATTATAGAAGAAAAAATACCATAATGGGTTGGAATATACATTTGCAGATGCAACGCAGACAATTATCATAATCTCCATGATGATGCAGAAGAGAATCGTTTTTAATGTGTTCATTGTAATTCCCTATTCATCTTGTCATCCCCGATCCTTACGTCCAAAGACACTGTGGCATTACAAACACCTTTGCGGCTATTCCAATTCCAGATATTGTGCGGTACAATAGTGGTATTATATGATACTACTTTATATATAGAGTATTGTAAATGCAACAAAAAGCCAAGGAGGAAGCGACATGTTATCAAAGCCTGCCACAATGCTTTTAGGTCTGATTTATGAAAAACCGATCAATGGATATGAGTTGATAAAACTCTTAGAGCATATGAATGTAAAATGGTGGTTCAATATCGCTGATTCAACAGTTTATTCTACACTCAAAACCCTTGAGAAAAAGGGGTTCATATCAGGTACAATCGAAAAGGTCGGAAATATGCCGGACCGTACTGTCTACAGCCTTTCCGGCAAAGGTAAAAGTGAATTTCAAGATACCTTAAGAACATCTATCCTGCAATTCAGCTATGATACGAACATCTTTTCCATCGCCGCTTTTTTCCTCAGGATATTTACATCTGATGAACAACGTGAGCTTTTGCAAGAACGCCTTGCCATTTTACAAAAATACCATGAGGGAATTGAAAAACAAGTCAATCCATCATGGGAAAATGAAGTATCCCCTATACATGTTGCAAATGTAAAAAGGATGATTGATTTAGTGGACGCTGAAATAGCAGGAACAAACCGCCTGCTTGAAAGCTGTAATAACTACAATAAAGTATAGGAAGAGCTTGCGAGCTGAGAATCGTCCCACAAATTCATAGGTTCTGGTCCTGAATGACTTGCAGAACGGGGGAACGACATAGCTTGACTACATCGTTTCCCAAAACCTTTGAACTTGCCCAACTCACGAAATACTGTATACTGGCGTTATGAAACACACAGCGGCTTTGACGATTCCTTTACTCGTTTCCCTATTTCTGATCGCTTGCTCAACTCCGACGGCTGTCACCACCACCGAAGAGGAACAGCAAGTCCCCTCGACCGAAGTGGTGGCTGAGACTCCCTCAGCTCCCCCCACGCGGGAGATACTTACCTTTGAAGCCTTTGACGGATATCCGATTACCGGCAGGCTGGCGCTTCCAGAAGGGAACGGATCGGTAGACAAGCTCGTGATCTATGTAAACGGTTCCGGTCCCAACACGTATGAGAACAAACGGCTGATCAATGGTGTCACGTTCAATCAAATGGACTTCTACGCCGATGAGTTCGCCGACCGCGGGGCGGCGTTTTTCAGCTACGATACCCGCGGGGTGTCGATCGGAGAAGAACCTCCCCTCTTCCAAGAGATAGACGATACGGCTTACCAGTCCTACATTCCCCACAATGAGGTGAAAGATGTAGCGACGATGATCGCCGGGCTTCAGGCCCACCCCCGGCTCCAGAACGCGAAGATAATCCTGCTCGGGTGGAGCGCCGGGACCATCATCTCCCCATTGACCGTGTTGACCACCGACGCGCAGGTTGATGTCCTGCTGCTCGCCGGGTATACGAATACGACGATGCGCGATGCTTTGGACTGGCAGCAGACAGGTGGCTCCAGCATGGTGTTCTATCGGCAATACTTCGATTATGACGGGGATAGGAAAATATCTCCGCAAGAGTTCGGAGAGGACCGGTATCAGGTCGCGGCGATGTTCGGCATCACGTTCCAGGATCTGGATGTAGACCAGAGCGGATATCTGGATGAGCAGGATTTCGCGATCTTGCTGGAACCAGGCAAGGAGGCGCTATATGCCGCGATTGAGCGTCATGATGACCAGTGGATCGCGGAGAACTATGGTATGAAATTGACGTCCGCCTGGTTTGATGACTACGCCACCCTCGCGCCGAACAGCGAGACTTTGCCCCTTGTCGATATCCCGATCTACATATTCCATGGAATCAGCGACGCGAGCGTTCCGGTAGAACAGGTCTATGCGATTGAAGAGAGTTTCAAGGAAAAAGGCAAGACGAACCTGACGGTCTCCGTTTTCCCTGACCATGACCACGATCTGAATTTCATGGAAACCGTATTCCTCGACACGATCCCCGCCGGCATACAAGCCATCCTTGACTGTGTAGGGGTGCTCTAGCGGTACAATGGGGGTACACTTCATTTTTCCAGGAACCGGCTCATTCGGTGTTCATTCGGTGATCGCTCCGGGCTCATCCAGTGTTCACAGATGACGCACCGGTCGGTCGTGTACCTCCGATTGTCCGCATGCAGTCATCCATGGGTTCATCCGTTGCAGGTCCATGTCTACGGCATGCGCATAGGTCCGACGTCGTCCCTACTTCGTCCTGTACGTACAGGAATATGGACGATTAGCCCGTTTTGCTGCCTCAAAACAGGGGTTACAAGAACTCATGGAAGATTCAAAAAGGACTTGCGGGCTCGATGGAAACTGAAAAAGTCAGGGTTGAATTCTTTCAGGTTACCTGTTACATTTATTTAAACATTCTACATTTAGAGTGAATCCAAGGGAAGCCAGGCGCAGATGCAGTTGCATAATTCACTTTCTGAACAGATATATGATTCCTTGAAAAGCAAGATCCTCAGCGGAGAACTTCAAGGGGGGATGCCGATCCCCGAAGAGGCGATCGCCGCTCAGTTCGGTGTCTCCAGGACTCCGATCAGGGAAGCCCTGCGCCGTCTCTCAGAATATGGATTGGTCATGCTTCGCCCGCACAGCAATGCGAAAGTCTGCACGATCAACGAAAAACAGGCGAAGGACATCGCACTCGTCCGGTTGAACCTTGAGTTGATGGCGATAGACCATCTTGACCAGGAGACTTTCAACAGGAAGTTCATGGAACTCTCCAAAATTGCGGCCGACTGCAACGTGGCCCTCGCCCAAGGGAACCGGGCGAAGGTCCTCGAGACCGACAGCCTGTTCCATATCACACTGGTCAGCTGCTCCAACAATTCCGCATTGATAAGGCTATATGAACGCATGGACGCCCAGAACCAACTTGTCAGGTTCATCCAGTGCCCACAGGATGAACGTCTGGCATATTATATCGGTCAGCACACCACGATTCTCCAGCATATTCTTACCAACGACATCAGAAGTTGCAAGGACCTGTTGCGGGAGCATATCACCCACGACCTTTTCTAGTATTCCCACACAGGTAGTTTCCTCAGAACGATAGCGAAAGAGCATAGCCCCGCCGCCAGGACAAAGAGGCGGGAATCGTCATGCGCCGCCGTCAAGGATTCTTCGGCGACAGTGCGGGATGAGCTCTTGCGACCAGGTACAAGGGTGTCTCCGCATCGATTTTTCTATAAATTTTGTATACATACATCGATACATCGCAACTTCGCAAAATCAGATTAATTTATTATTATAAATAGTTTTATAAACAATTTAACCAAAATGATAAAATTCTTTATTTTACAATTTTGTATACAATAAGAAATATCGCTAATAGAACATACCTATATATAAATTAATAATATTTCTATATATAACCAATAATTAAAATTGATTTATTTTTATTGACTTTGCAAAATCATATTGTATACTGGATACAAGATTGGTCGCATCAAAAGGAGGAGACTATGAAACGGACAATCCTTATCTTCACAGTGTTGCTCATCTGTATCTCGTTCCTTTCCGCTTCCGGCGGGAAAGAAGCTGATACCAGTCAAAAAAGGAAAGTATCCATCACGTTCCTCGGAAAAGGTGAGCAGGAAGACCTTCTCGCCAAATGGATTCCCGTTTTCGAAGCGCAGAACCCGGATATCCAGGTCGAATACACCGTACTGGACTGGGGAACAGGCAAGACCAAGATACTTACCTCCTTCGCGGGTGGTGTGGGATCGGATATCGTCATGGTCTATGGAGCGGACATCCCCCAGTGGATCGAATATGGCGCGATCAGCCCGATCGACGAGTACTTTGATCCGGCCGACTACGTACCTACTGCATTTGAGATGGGAAAATGGAACGGAAGTCTCTATGCGGTACCTCTCCAGTCCAAGTTGATAGGCTATTACTACCGCTCAGACAAGTATGAAGAAGCTGGTCTCAATCCCGACGCCCCACCAAAAGACTGGGCTGAACTGATCGACTATTCCCAGAAGCTCACCAAGCGTGATCCGAATGGACAGCTTCAGCAGTCAGGCTTCTGGGTAACGACAAGCCATTCCTACAAGACCGTAGGCCAGTATGCCACCTTCCTCTGGTCGGCGGGAGGCAGAATCTTCTCCGAGGATGGGACGAAATGTACCGTAAATTCACCCGAAGGTGTCAAGACGGCGGAGTTCCTCAGGGATATGCTCCATGTCTACAAGGTGGACGACGCGGGTTCCATCCAGAATGAAAGTACCGATTTCGCCCAAGGCAAGATGGCCAGCGGAGTCTGCAACAACGCTCCGAGAGGAATGGAAGTGACGAATCCCGACGAAGTCAAATACGTGCGCGTATCCCCTGTTCCGCCGATCGACGGCAACCATACCGGCTATTGTGAGATCGGAGGTGACTACCTCGGCATTTCCGCGACCTGCAAGGACCGCGACGCCGCAGCGAAGGTACTGAAGTTCCTCGTCGAAACCCCGGAGATCGTCATCCAGTCGTGCATCGACTCATTCGGACCTCCCGCCCTGCTCGCGGCGGTCGAAGGCTTCTCAGAGAGAAGCGAGTACGCGGAAGTATGGAATACGCTGGCCAACGGCAACGTAAGGACACAGCCCCTCCATCCGCGTTGGGGTGAAATCCAGGCTATCCTGACGAAAGCCCTCGACATCATCTACCTACAGCCCAGCAGCGATCCTCAGAAAGTATTGGATGACGCAGCCGTTCAGATCGACGCGATCATCAAGGCCTCCGTCCCTGCACTCGGTGAATAGACCCCAACGCAGGCCATGAGGATGGGGTGCACGCCCCATCCTCATGAATAATGGATACACATGCTATGAAAACCAGGATAAAGATATCAGGCATCACCAGACGTGAAGCGCGGGCAGGCATTGTCCTCGTGGCACCAGCCATACTGCTCTTCATCTTCCTCAGACTCTTTCCGACGTTCTATGCATTCTATCTCAGCTTCTCGCAGTTCAACATGGTGTCCGCGCCAAAATGGGTCGGTGTGGCGAACTACACGAAGATGCTGACTGACTCAGGGTTCATCGTCTCGCTGAAGAACACACTCGTATATACTTTTTCAAATGTATTGATCAGTGCCGCGATCGCCTTGGGTTTCGCACTGCTGCTCAACCAGAAGACCAAGGGAGTCGGGGTTTTCCGCTCGATATACTACATTCCTCAGATCACCTCATGGATCGCTCTCTCCATGATCTGGACATACCTTCTCAACCCACCGTTCGGACTCATCAACTACCTGCTGAACCTCGTAGGGTTGCCGAAGCTGGCCTGGCTGAGCTCACCTGACCTGGCGATGCCGACGATCATCATGATAGCGGTCTGGCGGAATGTCGGATACGATATCGTAATCTATCTTGCCGCACTACAAGGCATACAGCCGGTACTGTTCGAGGCGGCGGAGATAGACGGCGCGAACTCCTGGCAGAAATTCCGGTTCATCACCTGGAAGATGCTGCTTCCCACCACGACCTACATTCTGATCATGACGGGGATATTCTCCCTACAGGCGTTCGACCAGATATTCCAGTTGACGATGGGAGGCCCGGCCGACGCCACGATCACCGTTGTACTGCAAATCTACCGGCAGGCGTTCCAGTTCGGACAGATGGGATACGCCTGTGCCATGGCGTTTGTCCTGTTCACGACGATCTTCATCCTTTCGAGCATTTCGCTCCGGCTATCGGGACAAATTTCCGACAGTGACCAGTAGGAGGCTCCCATGACCAGAAAAAACTATCTGAACCTGGCCTTCAACTACTTGATACTCGGACTTGGCGCGGTGGTCGTCCTGATGCCGTTCGTAGTGATGATCTCCACTTCGCTGACCCCGGCCAACGAAGTGTTCGCCTGGCCGCCGAAACTGATCCCGTCGAAACTGATGTTCAGCAACTACCCGACGGCGATCCAGGCGATCGACTTCGGACGGTACTATCTCAACAGCATCATCGTCACCTGTACCGCGACGATAACATCGCTGGTGTTGAATTCAGCGGCAGGCTATGCTCTGGCGAAGCTTCGGTTCCCCGGAAAAAAACTCGCGTTCCTGTTCATCCTCGGAACCATCATGATTCCGGTGCAGGTCACCATGATCCCGGTGTTCATCATGTTCAGAAAATTCCCCTTCGTCGGAGGAAACAACTTCTTCGGACAAGGTGGCATCGGCCTGATCGATTCCTATCTCGCCCTGATACTGCCCAACATGGCGACCACGATGGGCATCTATCTGCTCAGGGAATTCTTCAAGAGCCTTCCCAATGAGTTGCTTCAGGCGGCCCGTGTCGATGGCTCATCGGAATACAGGACCTTCTTCGAGATCTGCCTCCCCCTTTCCGGGCCGGGGCTGATCGCGTCAGGAATCTTCAATTTCACCAATTCATGGAATGATTTCCTTTGGCCGCTCATCATGACGGTCACACCGAAGATGCGGACCATACAGCTAGGCCTCAGTCAGTATCAAGGTCAGTACTTCACTGACTGGCATCTGATGATGGCGGCCACACTCATGTCGTGTCTCCCTATACTGGTACTCTATTGTGTGTTCCAGAAAGGGTTTGTCGCAGGAATAAGCAGCACCGGTATCAAGGGCTGACAAGGAGTAACTTATGAAAATCACGAAAGTAGAAGCGATCCCCGTCATCATCCCGTTTAATACGGACTGGAAGATCTCCACCATCAACGATTTTGGTGGAGGATATGTGGTGATGAAACTGCATACCGACGAAGGTATCACCGGCATTGGAGAAATCGGACGTTGGTTCGAAGGGGAAAGCCCGTCGGATATCGTCAACACTTGTCTCAAATTCTTTGCGCCGATCCTCATGGCGGCACCGGACCCGATGAATATCAACGCCATCATGAACCAGTTCAGATGCACCCGCGACCGTCGTTTTTCGAAAGCCCTGGTTGATATCGCGCTGCATGACCTGAAGGCGAAGAAGCTCGGAGTCCCTGTCTACCAGTTGTTGGGCGGCGCCTACCGTGACAGGATACCTGTATGCCAGAGCCTGGGCATCAAGAGCCGCGAGGCGATCCAGAAGGACCTCGACCTCTATCTCTCCCAGGGCTTCAAGGCGTTCAAGATCAAGATCGGAACCGACTACGACTTCGACGTGAAGCTGGTCCGGATGATCAGGGACATCGTAGGTCCGGACATTCAGCTGCGTGTCGACGCCAACGAAGGGTATTTCGGCACGACCTGCATCGCGGCGTTGCAAGAGATGGAGAAGTGTAATCTCACGTTGATTGAACAGCCCTCCCCCCATATCCACATGTCGACGCTCAGACGGATCAGGGATGCCCTGCATACCCCGTTGCTCGCCTGTGAATCGGCGATGACTCCGGAAGCCGTCTATGAGACCATCGCCAGCGGCGCGGCGGACATCATCAACATCAAGATCGGAAGACCGATGGGCTTCATCGGCTCCAAGCAGATGGAGGCTGTCGCGATGGCTGCCGGCCTGCCGGTCTGCATCGGCACGATGCTGGAAATGGGTGTAGGCACGGCGGCCTGCGCCCATCTCGCGGCCAGCGTCAGGGATTTCGTCGACACGTCGGACATCACAGGGCCCACGCTGCTGGTCGATGACATCATCACCACGCCGTTGACCTATGCCGATGGATATCTGGAGGTCCCCCAGGGAATCGGTCTCGGCGTTGAGCTCGACGATGACAAAGTGGAATTCTATCGCCTGGACAAATAGAGTCGATCATCGTGGAGGGATTATGAAGATTGCAATCGGCAACGATCATGGAGGATATTGTCTGAAGCGACCGATCATCGACCTGCTGGAGTCCATGGGGCATGAGGTCGTCGATGTCGGCTCCTATTCAGACGAGATAGTACGATATCCATTCTATGCGGCGAAGGTGTGCCGTGCCATCCAGCTTGGGGAAGTGGATCTAGGCATACTGATCTGCTCCACTGGTATCGGAATGTCGATAGTCGCCAACAAGTACAGGGGAATCAGGGCGGCGTTGTGCTATTCCACCTATCAGGGGAAGGCCACCGCCCTGCATAACAAATCGAATGTGCTCTGCTTCGGGGGAAAATGTCTGGGGGACTATGAGGCCTTGGACATCGTGAAAGCTTGGCTTTCAACCCCGTACGAAGGGGGGCGGCACGATATTTCCCTCCATATCATCGATGAAATCGAAGAGACCAACTTCACGGAGACGGGAGTTGAATGGGAGACGAAGGATGCGGACGTTGAACAAGCAGCAAGACCTGGTACGGAAAACACCAGTCATTATCGACACTGATCCGGGGGTCGACGACCTGGTATCGATCCTTTGGGCGATGTCGGTCCCGTCACTGGACATCCGGGCGATCACCGTCACGAACGGCAACGTCGGTATCGATCTCTGCGTCCGCAATGCCTTGAAGGCGCTGGAGATCTGCGGGAGAACAGAGATTCCGGTATACCGAGGTGCCTACCGTCCATTCCTCAAGCCTGTGATCGACGCGGGCTGGTACCATGGTTCGGACGGTCTGGGAGACATCGGACTTCCTGCGCCGCAGATCAAGGAGTCTCCGGGATATGCGGCGCAACGGATAGCGGACATAGCGCTCGCCTCCCCTGAACCTGTAACGATACTGGCGCTGGCTCCGTTGACCAACATCGCGCTGGCAATCCTGCTGGAGCCTCGTCTTGCCGAACATGTGGAGAAAATCATCTTCATGGGCGGGGCGGTACGCTTTGAAGGCAATGAATCACCAAGGGCGAGCTATAACGTGAAGGTCGATTCTGAGTCCGCCAAGGTCGTCTACAACAGCGGAATCCCCATCGTACAGGTGGGTCTCGATGTCTGCGACCTCGTCACGCAGGAGTTTCGCGATCTGGATGAAATCGTCGAAGCAGGTGGAAAAATTGGAGGACTGCTCGGAGCGCTGTTGTACAGACGCAAGGACCGGGTGACACGTCCGATACTCGGCACCGACGGAAAGGAGCTTGAATCACCATTCATCCTTCGTAAGACAGGAATCGGTCTCAATGACCTGACCGCTACGGGCTACCTTATCAATCCCGGATGGTTCAAGACGGAACAGGTGTGGATCGATATCGAGACTTACGGCATCTGTGATGGAGAGACGGTAGCGGATTTTACCGGACTATGGGGACGGAAGCCCAACGCCAAGCTCGCCCATGAGGTCGACGGCAGAGGGCTTGTGGACAGATGGGTGCGGGACATGAAAGGATTCTCGACGTCGGCCCGTTAGGTTCCTGTGGACGGAAAGCAGCGATGAGAATCAGCAAAGGAGAAAAAGATGTTAGAAAAGAGAGCTGTGATCATAGATACAGATCCAGGTGACGATGATGCCGCTTCAATGCTCTGGGTCCTGGCGAACCCCAAGATGTTCAATGTATTGGGTGTGACGGTCACGAAC
The DNA here is from genome assembly GCA_964407735.1 of uncultured Sphaerochaeta sp. Classification (GTDB taxonomy): domain Bacteria; phylum Spirochaetota; class Spirochaetia; order Sphaerochaetales; family Sphaerochaetaceae; genus Spiro-02. The sequence goes on from CAYOWS010000023.1 coordinate 21,233, forward strand.
GGGAACGTCGGGGTGGACAAATGTGCGATCAATGCGCTGAGGACGCTTGAAGTCGCCGGACGTCCGGAGATACCGGTATATCTCGGCGCATACCGACCACTCGTCCGTCCAAGCATAGAGGCTAGCTGGATACATGGGAAGGACGGATTCGGGGACCTGGGGTTCCCGATGCCGAAGCTCGCTCCTTCACAAGGACATGCCTCCGTGGAGATGGTACGCATGGCAAAGCAGGCAAGCTCGCCGGTCACGATTCTGGCGCTCGGTCCGTTGACCAACATCGCCTTGGCGATCCTGTTGGACAAGGACTTTGCGTCTTCCGTCAAAGAGGTCATCTTCATGGGCGGTGCGGTACGGGTCTCTGGAAACCAATCCCCACGGGCAAGCTATAACGTGATGGTCGATCCTGAGGCGGCGAAAGTCGTCTACAACAGCGGAATCCCCGTCGTCCAGATCGGCTTGGATGTCTGTGATCTCGTAACACAGGAGGTTGCCGACCTGGATGAAATCGGTAAGGCCGGAACGACGACGACCGATTTCCTGACTACCCTACTGAGTTTCCGCCGCGAAAAGGCGGTGAAGGTAATCAAAGACGCCGCAGGTAATGTCGTCAGGACGATCAAAGCCTCGGAACAGGTCTCCTCACGAAAGGATGGAATCGGTCTCAACGACTTGACCGCCACCGCCTACCTGATCGACGCAAGCTGGTTCAAGACGATGTACGTCACCGCTGATGTCGCCATAGGAGGAATCTGTGATGGTGAGACCGTCATAGACTACAAAGGACTCTGGGGCAGGGAACCAAACCTGCATTATGCGTTCGATGTCATATCCCGTAAGGTCGTCGACCGATGGGTGGCGGACATGGTCGCATATCGACCTGACTAATACAGCGCAAGCATCAGAGTTGTGCTTCTTTTGTGTGCTGACTGGCGGTACGACCATGTACCGCCAGTCTTTTTTCGTTTGGGTGCTCATCTTGACGACCAATCCCCTACTGTGCCCTGTAGCTCGTTTTTCTGTTCTGACTCGCATAACCGGCCTTCGGCTTATGTTCGTTTGAAAACCGTACACTCAGGGTAGTCCGTATGTGTGGGTCTAAGTCAGACGTATGTCGCTATCTCCGGGTCTATGTCGGGCGTATGTCCCTATGTCCGGGTCTATGTCAGACGTATCTCCCTATGTCCCTATCTCTGGGTCTATCTCCGTGTCTATGTCAGGCGTATGTCCCTATGTCCGGGTCTATGTCAGGCGTATGTCCCTATCTCTGGGTCTATGTCAGGCGTATGTCGCTATGTCTCTATCTCTGGGTCTATGTCGGGCGTATGTCCCTATGTCCCTATCTCTGGGGCTATGTCAGACGTATGTCCGTATGTCCCTATCTCTGGGGCTATGTCTGTCTCTATCTCTGGGTCTATATCCAGACCTATCTCTGACGCACCAGCGATATGCGCACCCAGGTGCAACCTAGTATCTTTATACACACCATCGTCAATAAATCGGACAAAATGTATAATTATACAAAATATTCTTGACAATTTATGCATAATTATTCATTATGTCGCCAATACTGATTGAGAGAGGTTGTATACCATGAAAAAAACTGTAGCTTTGATGCTGATTCTCATGTGCCTGTCACCTGTGTTCGCCGCGGGTCAGAAGGAAGCCAATTCCTACGTGTTCGCCGCCAACTGTGCATGGCCTCCACTTGAGTTCGTAGATGAAAAAGGTAATATCGTCGGATTCGAAATAGACCTAATCAATGAGTTCGGAGCCATGACAGGCTACAACATGAGCGTCCGCAACGTGGCATGGGACGGCATCTTCGCCGGTCTCTCAAACGGTGCCTATGATGCGATCGCAAGCGGTGTCTCTGTCACTGAAGAACGCAAACCAGCGATGGAGTTCACTACACCCATCTTGTACGTCACTCAGTCGATCCTTGTCCACCAGGGAGTGGACGGCATGTCCGATCTACAGGGACTGAACGGCAAGAAAGTCGGTGTACAGTTGGGAACTACCGGTCATATCGCACTTGAAGACGCTGTAAAGGCGCAGTCCAACCTGAACGTGAATATCAAGGCCTATGACGAAGTGGGATTCGCGGTCGAAGACCTGATGAACGGAAACCTCGACGCGGTGGTTTGTGATTCCTTGATCGCAAGCGACTACGTCCTGAGCAACCAGAACTACGCGGGCAAGCTCACCGTCGCCGGGGTCGCGTCAGAAATCACCGAACCGATCGCTATAGCGGTGAAGAAAGGCAATTTGGAGTTCACAAACCTGTTGAACGACTGCATCGCGAAAATGCAAGAGAACGGCAAGATGGCCGAACTCAAGGCGAAATGGAACCTGTTGTAATACAATCGTCAGGTCAAATTGACGGGTGAGGCAAGAACAACCCTCCCGAAACGGACAAAGAAGAGGCCCGAGCGACAGGATATCAAGGATACCTCGTCTCGGGCCTTCCTCTTTTCACAGACAAAGGCAAGAGAAATAAAATGGGCGCAGTCTACCGCATGTCGATCACGCTATGCGTCAGACGGGACCGTTCCGCGGCAAAGCACATCAGATGGCTTTCCAGAGAGACGGAAGCACTGGACAGGTTGCCGCCCGCCCCTCCGCTTCTGATGGAGTCCACGAAATCACGGACGATCGCATAGTCCCCTCCCCCATGCCCGTATCCGGCCATGTCCGCCGGTTCCTGCACTTCTATCTGACGTTTCTCTTCCGCCAGGAAGTCAGTGAACCAGATCCGGGAGCCTTGCGTATCGGCAATGAGCTGCCCTTTCGTCCCCATGATCTTCAGTTGCCTGCCATGGTCCGAAGTAAAGCCGCACATCGTAAATGTAGCGGTCTGTCCATGGGAGAACTCCATATTGACGACCTGGTGGTCCACTACATCATTGTCGCAGTGATAGACGCATCGCCCATAAGGACCCTCCTGCAAGGCCTTGACCCTCCCCTCATGACTCAGATCGGTGGTTATCGTATCGGTCGGCCAACCGATGTTGTCGGTAAGATACAGACGGGGAGCGTAGTATGGGCAGGTTTCAGCATGGGGGCAACCGTCCAGACAACGATACGTCGCACCGGAGGGGGCGTTGGCCGGGATGAAATGACGAAGGGAACCGAAAGAAGAGACATGGGTGCACCGGTCGTTCATCAGCCAAAGGATGATATCCAGATCATGACAACTCTTCTGAAGGATCATCGGACTTGTCTCTTCGCTGTTGCGCCAATTGCCCCGGACGAACGAATGGGCCTGATGCCAATAGGCGACGTTCTCGACTTGATCAAAGGCCATGATATCGCCCAACAAGCCGTCGTCGATCGTCCGCTTGATCGTCTGGAAGAACGGAGTATACCGCAAAACATGGCAGACACTCAGGATCCGACCAGACCGCTCGGAAGCCTGGACGATCCTGCGACACTCATCTTCAACGGGAGACATCGGCTTCTCCAGCAATACGTGGTAGCCCTTCTCCAACGCCTTGACCGCAGGTTCGGTATGCATGGTATCGAGCATGCAGACGAATACGCAGTCTGCGAACCGTTCCGGAGCCAGAGCCTCCTGCCACGTGGAGAAACGAGCGCAATCGGAATCACAGGCCGCCTCTATGAATTTCTCCATCCGATCAAGCCGTGGTTCCGCGGCCCCTACGATCTTCAACTGATCGGGGTGTTGTTTCGCATACAGAGCGTACGCCAGGCCACGCCCCCCACAACCCAGTACTATCGCCGTCACAGGTCCATCCGCCATCATCACACCTCCAGAGCATTCAGTACGCACTATCTACAATAGCCCAAAACAGGATCTTTGCAACGGGAAAAACGATCGGTTCCGGAAGTTTCGCAGGTTTCGAAAAACATCGGCGGAAAATCGACTCCGGCAGCACACAAAATACAGAGGAAAACAAGATCAAGCCGAAAATACACCCAATTGGTTCATATGCAAAAACATACAAGTTTTTTGCATGTTTTTTCAGAATCGACCAAGACTACCACAAAAGGATTCCATTCAAAATTATCCGATATATGGCATACAGATATGTTGACTTACGAGTATCAATATCCCTATAATCTCACAAACGAAAAATGAATTTCTATACAGTTGTTGCATAAACATGTAGAAATCAAATATTAATTCTATGCGCGTCGTCTCCCCGCCCGCCCGTATCAGGGCAGTAACTCACGGAGATGCGAACGCTAGGCTGAAGGTGCCATGGAAAATTCGACTATTGATCAGGACAAGCCGATCGACGCTGCGGTGAAAGTCCACGCTGTCAGAAAGAAAACCGTGTCCGTCGACCCGCATGCGGGCCAGAAGAAACGCACGACCATCCAGATGACCGATGGCGTACTGATCCCCCGCAAGGATGACCACCACGTGCTCAACGCATGGAGGATCACGTTCTTCGCGGCATTGGCATTGCTCGGAGGATTGGTGGTCTTCAAACCGGCACCGTATCGTGACATCTTCATGGTTACGATCAAGGGAGCTCCCGTTACCTTCGAGGTCACCATCTTCGCGATTCTCGGAGCGATCGTGATCGGTCTGTTCTGCGGTCTTGGAGCGGTAAGCAAGAGCAGGATCGTCAACATGATCAGCGGTGTCTACGTAGAACTGATCCGTGGCATTCCGCTGCTGGTCCAGCTGATCTTCATCTACTATGCGATGGGCCGCTTCTTCCACATCGAGGGAATGGTCGCCGCGGTCGTGGCCTTGTCGATCTGCTTCGGAGCGTATATGGGTGAAATCGTCCGGGCCGGCATCCAGGCGGTCCCCAAAGGCCAGATGGAAGCCGCGATCGCCTTGGGCTTGAGCCGAGGACAGGCGTTCAGGCATGTCATCCTGCCGCAGACCGTCAAAGTGATCCTGCCCGCCATCGGCAACGAATTCATCTCCATGCTCAAGGACTCTTCGCTGGTATCGACCATCGCGTTGAGCGATATCCTGAGAAAAGGCAGGGAGTACATCTCCCGGACCTTCCTTTCGTTGGAGACCATGCTAGTCGTCGCATTGATCTACCTGATCATCACGCTGCTACTCTCCCGCCTCGTGGGAATGCTCGAGGAAAGGCTGCATCAGAATGGCTAAGATCAGAATAGAGAACCTTTGCAAAGATTTCGATACCAACAAGGCAACCGTCCATGCCGTCAAAGATGCCAATCTGGTGGTTGATGATGGAGAAGTCGTCGTGATCATCGGTCCGTCGGGCAGTGGGAAAAGCACCCTGCTCCGGTCGGTCAACAAGCTTGAGATTCCTACTTCAGGAAAGATTTTCGTGGATGATGATGAGGTCACCGCTCCGAATGTCGATATCAGGAAGATCCGAGAGGAAGTCGGCATGGTATTCCAGAGCTTCAACCTCTTCCCCCACCTGACGGTCCTTGAAAACATCGTCCTGGCCCCCATGAAGGTCAAGAAGATGGATCGCAAAGCGGCCGAGAAGCTGGCGATGGACCTGCTCAAGCGGGTCGGACTGGAAGAAAAGGCTTCGGTGCATCCCCCTCAGCTTTCAGGTGGGCAGCAACAGCGAGTGGCGATCGCACGGGCGTTGGCGATGCAGCCGAAGATCATGCTGTTCGATGAGCCGACCAGCGCGCTCGACCCTGAGATGATCAAGGAAGTGCTCGATGTCATGCTCGATCTAGCCAAAAGCGGAATGACGATGCTGCTCGTCACGCACGAGATGGGTTTCGCGAAAGCCGCCGCTACGAAGGTCGTGTTCATGGACGGAGGCGAGGTCATCGAGTTCGGTACGCCCCAGCAGATCTTCGAGCATCCCCGGAATGAACGGACACAGTTGTTCCTTGACCATATCCTCTGACCAACGCGAATCATCGAAAAGGGTCGCCGCATGAGTCCTACGACGAAGTGGCGGCTTTTGTCATTTGATCCACTTCTTCGCCAACGTCCCGCCGATGATCTGCTGCGTGGCGGTCACCGAGATCACCGCGTCAGGATATTTCGTATGGATCACGTTCTTGATGCTGGAGACGTACTTTCTTTTCACCGTAAGCTGTATCGTAGTCCGCAAGGAACCATTCATACCTTCAGAGGGGATGAGCGTAAGCGCATGACCTTTGCTTCGCAACAGGTCGGCGGCCTGGAGCGCACGGTCCTTGTCCAGAAAAATGCACTGGATGGAAGCATAGCCTAGCGCGAGCTTCTCTTCCAGCACGGAGCCCATTACGTTCCCGGCGGCGAACGCTAGGATCAGGACAAGCATTTTGATCGGGTCGTCGGCGAACCCTGTAATCGCGGAAGCCGTTATGACAAGCCAGAACGTATACTCGAACACCGCGATGATAGCGCCAAGAACACGTTCGCCTTTATGAATCAACTGGGAACGAAGCGAAGACAAGGCGACCTCGATCAGTTTTCCAAAAAAAATGAACAGGTAAACATATATTGATGTTCCTGTCAGAAAATTCGCTATCAGTTCCATGCCATACCTCCAGATGAAAAAACAAGAAGGCCCTTCCGTACATGCTACCTACCATGCAGCACATACTGAAAGCCCTTCCTGATGCAGACGGTTCTTTCCTGTCTATACTCAGACTTGTAGCATACTCCATCAAAACAAACAAGAGGATATGCTTATTATAAAATAAGTTACTTACTATCCTGCCAGAAGACGCCACACCTCTATACGTTCCAATCATCCAAGGACTTGTTGCGATACAGTACATCGGTTCGATGTTCCCATCCCAAGGATTCCCAGAAAGCGTTGCCAGGTCCGTTGTCCGCGAATACAAGCAACGCCGCTTTCGTGATACCAAGATCCCGCAAGGCCTCATAGACATGCTCGACCATCGCTTTGCCGATCCCCCTCCCCCTGCATTCGACGGCCACCGCGGTATGATAGATATAGGCCCGGCGGCCATCCTGCCCACACATGATGCAACCTGCAAGGGAACCTTGTTCTTCAGCGACGAAACAGGTGGAGGGATTGCGGGACAGGAACCGGACGATCCCCTCCCGGGAATCATCCAGACTCCGCAAGCCCATTCCTTCAATGGAGGTCCAAAGCCGGGATACAGCGTCATAATCATCAATCGTCATCAATCGTATCTGCGACATGACTACAAGATACTCAAAACACTGGAAATGGAAAACAGGCCGCTAACGAAATAGTAGGATTCCACTAGTAGAAAAAAATCGAAAAGTTTTGCTCGAACCTGTTGTCGCACAATGCGCAGATGGATACTCTAGACAGAGAAAAAGGAAGAAACCGACCTGTTTTGAGAGGAGATACACAATGAAAGAGAAGGACGAAACGAAAACCTGGCTTGAAAAGCATATCACCCTTCATACCTACGATGATGAGAACGCAGAAAGAGAGAACGCGATAACACATTTCATCGGAGCGGGACTCGCGGTGCTCGCCTTGATCATGATTCTCTTCAAGCTGCCCAGCCTGCACAGCACGTCCTTGAAGATCGGCATGGTGATCTATGGTTGTTCCATGATCCTGTTGTATGGAGCTTCCGGGCTGTACCACCATCTCCAGCCAACTGACGGGAAACGATTTTGCAGGATACTCGACCACAGTAACATCTACTTCCTGATCGCAGGTACCTACACCCCGATACTTCTGTATATCGGTTCACCCCAGACCATCATGATCACATGGATCATCTGGTCGATCGCCATCGTAGGAATCATCTTCACCTTGGTGTTCTGGGGGCGTCTGAAACCGATGCATGTAGTGTTCTATCTGGCGATGGGCTGGATGCTGGTATTCTTCTGGAACGATATTGTTCCGTTCCTGCCCCATGGCTTGATGCCCTGGGTACTCGCCGGAGGTATCACCTATACGCTGGGAGTCATCTTCTACGCCATCAAGCAGATTCCCCACTACCACGCGATCTGGCATATCTTCTGTGTCGGAGGCAGCGCGTTCTTCTTTATCGGCTTCTGGATGTATTTGGTCTAGAAACAAAGGAACTCCTCCATATGACAAACCCTCCCGGTTGGACCAGGAGGGTTTGTTACATTCCATAGCGGATGAAAGCGAAGTATTACTCAGCAGCTACGTAGGTATTATCGAAAATGATTCCTGTATAAACAAAAGAGTTATCAATTGTAACATATGACTTGCTGTCGGCACCCTCGTACGTCTCATTATCCTTAGTATCCCTTATTGCTCCGACAAGACCACCGTTATACAGGGGTTCGGTAACCTTAAAGGATGCTTTGACCGTGGTATTACAGGTGGAAAGTGCATCAATTACAATGTGCATAGGCGCTTTCCCAGTACATCCAATGAAACCACCGACGGAATGGCTGTCATACCACTTATCTTGCTCGTAATGCTTCAGTTCGATTTCGGGAGCGGTGACATGACAATTAGTGATTGAACCGTTCCAGAACAGTCCGGCAAGGCCACCGATCCCCTGGATATCACCCACAACAGTAATGTTTGAAGAACAATCAGTCATGATAGTTCCTTTTTTGCCATATGCCGCACCGACGATACCTCCGCCGAAAGTCGAGTTAACGGTTGAGGTGCTCACACCTAGCTTGCTGGACGCGCTGACCTCTACCGTGCAATTTCTGATCGTCAGTTCGGAGGCTTTGATTTCAGATCGCCCCAAAATACCGCCGACACATGCGGTCCCATTGAAAGATACAAGAACCGAAGCGTCGCCTTTCAGATGTAAATTCTCAAGCGACACAGACGGATCTGCGGAATCAGAGACATTTACGATCTGGCCAACGAATGCAGCGATATACAGATACCCTTCGAGTTCCGCATTCTCAATTTTCAGGTTCTTGATGGTCGTACCGGGAAGAACAATACCGAACAATGCGCAGAACTTATTTTTCGATCGGTCGGGATCATTCTTCACTACCTTCAAGTTTTTGATCGTATGGTTCTGCCCATCAAAGACACCGCCGAAACCGAACACATTTTCAGCTTTGTTATTATAGGAGGAGTTTTTCTCCGCCGGACTGGTTGGGTTCTCTTTTCCGATCGGAGTCCAGTTCTTGTTCACAAGGTCAATGTCATTTGAGAGTGCGATATATTTGCCAGCATAGTCTTCACCACCATTTACCGCGGCGGCGAAGGCTTCAAGTTGCCCTACAGTCTTGATTCTAAAAGGATCAGCCACTGTACCTTCGCCACCAGCAAATATTGAGTCTACGGCAGGTTCTGCGGCCCAGCTTGCATAGAAGCTCAAAGGCTTTTCGACTTTGACGCTCTTGATATCGTCGTCAACACCTTTCACCAACGACCAGCCAAGGAACACCTTGCCTTCTTGTGTTGATACCGGTGTAACAGGAAGCGTATACATGTCTCCATGGGAGACCTTCACTGTAGAATCGGGATCAGTCGCATTTGCCGTTTCATACAAACTAACGGTGTGGGTCGTTGGTTTCGGCGTATCATTCTGACAACCCGCCAGCACAAACAGACACATCGTCAGACACACAATTGAAAACGCTATCAGCGTCATCCGTCCATTACGTCTTTTTTCCATTCAAATCTCCTCCGTCCCGGATAGGACCTGTTTTTGATTTTCTACATATCTGTGGAGGCATGCCTCCACAGTTCCCAGACCCGTTTCCGTACCTGAGCGCAGGAGCTGGAATGAAATTCCACCGCCTACGTTCAGACACGCATTGTTTTTATCGAAGCTGTCTTGGCTTCAGCTCTCTTCTCCCGGCCCTCAGGGTGAGATACGACAGCATCCCGTTGGCCCCTCTCAGATGCACCTTCAACCCCCGGCTTGTGCGGCCTATGTATGCGACATCCTCGACCTGTACCAGGATGCAATCTCCTCCACACCGGATCACTACGTTCATGGCACCTTCATTACTGGACATCAGCGTGTACAAGACCTCGCCGTCCTCGCACACAAGGTCCATCGGCCCCATGTTCCCTCCCAGCTTCTCAAGACTCAGCATCACCTCATCGACATTCAAGGACGTTGCCCCTCACATTCATGCGCCAGTTCCGAGAGCCGCGTTCGATCACAACGACCTTCTTCATGGACGATCACACCGTTCTCGCACAACCATGCGTCGAGCACAGGACCGCTTTCCCCCTGTTCCAACGCTACGACAAAAGAACCTTCTTTCATCTGTACGGCACAGACTCGTTCCAGATATTCCCAGACCATGCCCGAACGGATATCCTCGCCGTCATGCAACCAGAGGCTGCCAAGTTTCAGACGGCTGTCCCCTCGGTACTCAGTCACATCACAGTACACGTCGCCGGTCATGCCGCTTTCTCCTCAACACCTTCCGCAACCAGCTCTCACAACCAGCCGTTGTTTCAGGCTGAAACTCCCCTATCAGTTCATCCGCTCGAAAACAACCGCTGAGACCTTCGCTTTTCACGATCCGGCCTCCCTTGCATACGAACGAGGCCTTGTTCACTCCGTATACTTCCCGTGTCACCATGACGACGGAGAAATCCTCTTTCCCTTGCTTTTCACAAACTTGGTACAGATAACGACGGGCCTTTTCATAGGTGTCTTCACCCTTGGCCAGTACCATCATCCCGAGAGAACGGCGCTTTACTTCTCGCATACGTCCTACCTGGTACTCCACGACGGTACAGTATTCAGTCCTGTCTACCACTTCAGAACCTCTCTTCGGTTGCAATAGTGTCCAAACGCTTTTCTTCATGATCGCCCCATGGAAAAATCATCCATTCGCTTTGAGCAAAATAGACCTGACGATCTCTTCTTGAGCGGTTGATCTGGTGACTGATAGAAATGCTTGCACAATAAAATCAACTTAAAGCGATTATATACATTAGGTATATCGCCTATAAGCGATTTCTGTCAAGAGAAAGTTCATCCACTTACTATTTTAAGCACTGAAGAATCGCATAAACTTGTTAAACTGCCTGTATGAAAGTCAAAGAAGAGTACCTGTTCTGGGAAAATGTACAAAAAATATTGAGCGAGCGAAAAATCTCAGCCGTGCAACTCTCGCAACTTTCTGGTGTCTCACCGCAAACTATTTCCCACGGCATCTTGAGAAGATCGATTCCACAACTTGACAACGCCTACAAGATCGCAAACGCTTTGAATGTCCCGTTGGAGTACCTTGCTTTCGGGCATGTCGATGACGATGATGAACTTGATGAAACGCTGAACCTTATAAAAAAAAGCAAGCGAGGTTCCGAGATAGCGAAGTACATACCGTTTCTGGATTCCTCACAGATGTCAGTCATAGAATCCCTGTATCAGAGCTGGAAAATGTATGATTTGTTTGGCAACCAAGAGCATCGGACAAAATAGACTCGGGATCTGCGCCTCTTCAAGAGTCGCAGACATTCCTAATTTTTTGCCCCCCTGTCTCATTTCATGGTCTTAGTATAATTGCTACTTCTAGTTCCCGTCGAAGACCTTCTTCTTTTACTTTCATAAGAAATCCCTCCTACTGGATTTTGGGTCCAATAAGAAGGATTCATGCCATCCAGTGCGTTCTCGGTCCTTTTCAGCAGGTTTTTGAACGCTGTAAAGATGGACCAAGAACCTTTTTTCTGGAGAAACCCCAACCCACATCATAGGCAAGGCGAGAGGCATTGCAAAAGGACTCAGGGACCAAGAACCCCAATTGGTATAACAAACACGCCATCTTCTCTTTTATAGGCATATTTTCCCCCAGTAATGACCATCATCAAATCAGGTTCTTTTAGAGGAGCCTGGGATTGTCTTTCGTTTGCCTTTCGGATCAAGTCTCTGATTTCAATCAGATGGGCAGCTCCTTGCTCTATCTGATGGCTTCCCAGCTTACATTCCACCAAAGCGAATCGTCCATCATCCAGATGTATGGTGAAGTCGGCTTCCAAGCCATAACGGTCACGATAGTAAGACAAGGAACCATTTATGAGGGATGAATAGACTTTAAGATCTCTGGCAACCAGATTTTCGAACATAAAGCCAAATGTCCTCATGTCCTTGAGTAGGGCGTCTGGCCCTATCCCAAGCGCAGCAGTTGCTATCGAGGGGTCTGTGAATTCTCTTTTGACTCCACTCCTGATTGCCGTCTTCGACCTAATGGCAGGACACCATGCCGGTATATCCTCTATGACATACAGCTTTTCAAACGCGCCCAGATACTCGCCAAGAGTCTTGTCGGATTTTATCACAGGGCGACTTTCCATATCTTCCATGATGGAGGTGAAGGTCGCCGGCTCAGAGACATGTCTGGCATAAGAGCGCACAAGCAATCTTGCGCTTGCAGCATCTCTCTTTACTCCATCTACAGTGCTAATCTCTACATTGCATAATCCTGCAAGATAATCCTTTGCGATAAAGAGCTTCGATTTGTCTGACTGAAGAGAAAGAGAGTACGGCCATCCACCTCGACAGAGCGAAAATGCAAGATTTTCAATACTGAGCTCACTATCGCTGGTAGCGATTTCCTGCCTTGGATTTTCAAAAAGGGATTTCAACGACGCCTTCCCGGAGGATTCCCCTGACTCAAATAGACTCATAGGATACATCTTCATCCTTGTGATTCGCCCGATGCCTGAGTGTTTAACCTTCGATTCGTCCACTGAATTGGAACCTGTAAGGATATAAAGGCCAGGAATACTTCGTTTGTCTGCGTCGGTCCTGACAGCATCCCTTAGTGCCGGGACAAGCTGCCATTCATCCAAAAGACGCGGCTTATCTCCTTCGAGAAGCGATCGAGACCTAACTTTAGCCATTTCCAGAAAACCGGGCTCTTCATCAATCTTCTCCTGCAATTTCAGCACGCTTTTGGCCTTCATTTCCGCAGTAGTTGTTTTTCCGCACCATTTGGGTCCGTCTATTTGCACAGCCCCGAATGTCTCAAGGCGAAATTCCAGTTCTTCGTCCGCAATGCGTTTCAGATATTCCTTCATGCTTGTATTTTAGCATCTAATCACAAAAACAGGAAGTTAGTTTCCACAATTTGTGGAAGTTTATTTCCAACATTTGTGCAAAATTACCTTTGTCAAACAGTGCATAGGGAAAGCACTTTCGGCTCAGTTGCGCTTTAAGGCGGAAAAAGGCTTGACCATTGGCTCTTTCTTTTCGTGCCGTTGGCACGCATTTTCCTTTTCGGGGATATGGCTATTGACTGATTATTTGCAGCAAAGTCCTTATTCCGAGATAGCGAAGTACATACCGTTTCTCGATTCCTCACAGATGTCCGTCATAGAATCCCTGTACCAGAGCTGGAAACTGTACGATCTGTTCGGTAACCAAGACTCCCGGAAAAAATAGACTCGGGATCAGAGAATCTTCCCATGCGTCTCTAGATACACGAAACAAAAGCCCTGGCATCTTTCAGCCAAGGCTTCATGGAATCGAAAGAAAAGCGATGTCGCTACTCCAGATCAACGATATACGGATACGCGATCATCGCTGAAATGCATTAGGCTGGCCTTGCGCCATCAATCAAGCAAGCCGCTGATCTCCTGGAGCATCGCCTCCTCCGGGATATATCCCATATAGCCATGGGAAAGCGTACCGTCCGCGTTGATGAACACAGTCACAGGTATCGCGTTGACACCGAAGACATAGGAAAAATAGCCGATATCCCAGTAGACCGGGGCGGTGATGTTGTTCTTCTCGACGTAGGACTTGATTCCTTCGACGGTTTCACGCTGTCCATCGGGAGTACTGAGTAATATGAACGAGATGTCGTCGCCATATCGCTCCCAGGCCTTCTGCATGACGGACATCTCCATCTTGCAGGAGGGGCACCAAGTCGCCCAGAAAGTCATGACGACCGGTTTTCCGTTCTGGACGGCACTGAAACTGGTGACAGTACCATCCAGCATCGTTAGCGGGAGGTCGGGAACGGTCGGTGCGGAGACAGGTTCCTCGATCGCAGCGGTTCCAGTGGCTTCTTCAAGGACAGGAGGTTGCACAGGTTCGTCCGTCGACGTTGACGGAGCGACGGATTCCGCCTGGACAGGATCGACCATGGCGGTCTCCTGGGGATCCTTGACTTCCTCAACGACGGCAGCCGACTGGACCGGGGGTGTAGAGACGACCGGTGCTACAGATACGTCCGCGGGGAGCGTCAATTGCGGAACATATGAAGTCGTGGGACCGGAAGACCGAGAGACGACCAGTTGATAGATTCCATATGCCCCGGCGATCACAACGACCAGCAGGACTATCGTGATAAGTAGATTTCGGCGATTTTTTTCCATACTTTGTACCTCAAATAAATAATGCCGCTGGATTGAAACCGGCGACCAACGCGATACCCATGATGACCAACAGGATACCTGCGACAAGGACGATCACCCGATAATGCTTTTTGATTATCGCGAACGCTCCCTCCAGTTGTCCGACAAGCAAGGCGACCAGGATGAATGGCACGCCCAGCCCCAAGGCATAGCAGACAAGCGTCAATATACCGGTACTGATCTGCGCCGTATTGGCGGCCATCATGAGTGCCGAACCAAGGAAAGGCCCTACGCAGGGCGTCCAGCCTATGGAGAACACCATTCCGAACAACAATGAGCGAAGCGGCCCCATCCCCTGCATGTTCTTCATCCTGAAGCGGTGCTCTCCGCTGAGAAACGGCAAAGACACCACGCCGATATAGTTCAGCCCGAGGAGGATGATCAGTACGCCGCCGATGCGATTGAGCAATGTCAGGTGGTCACGGAGGAACTGACCCGCGGCACTGGCGGCGGCCCCCATCATCACAAAGACGATGGAGAAACCCAACACGAAGGCAAGACTATTGCCTACAAGCTTCCCGCTGCGCCCCTCCGGGGTGATACCTCCGGCGAGGTAGCCGAGATACAGCGGAATCATCGGGAGGATACATGGACTGATGAATGTCACGATACCTTCTAGAAAAGCAGTTAAATAACCCATGGAGCAAAGATACTAAAAGTTTCAAAAAAGAAACAGTGACTTTATCACATTTCCAAGACAACCTGTTTCGTTTAAACAAATAACTCAATTTTATACATTTCCCCAAACGTCGAAAAAAATTAAATAGTTTACAAAATTAAACTTTCCTAATATATTGTAATAGAATTACTTCTATTTTTAAGAACTAATTCACAAGGAGCGCCAGATGATCATTCTGAACCTAGAAGTCGATAACTTCTATGCCTTCAAAGATTTCTCTATAAATTTCGCCTACCCTAAAAGAATCGTAAACTCCACGATTGACAATGAATTTCTGATAGATAGACCGAATTTCAGATATAAGAAGGTCAATATTATCATGGGTGCCAATGCTTCGGGCAAGACAACATTGGGAAAGATGCTCATGAACATCTTCAACTTTATTGTAAAAAAAGAACTAAACAAGATTTCAATGGTTTCAGACACATCCCACCCCGCAAAATTCACTATGGACTTTGTCTTGAACTCCCCAGAACTCTATCGAATCGCTGTTGAACTGCTCCCTTCTGAAGAAAACAAGTACGATGAAACTAACGTGAAAGTCTGCGTCAGAAGTGTCGCCATACAAAAAACGGATGACTACGAAAGGTGTGCGTCAAAGCTTGATGCGATTCCAAAAATTTTTGCTGCCTCATATATTTCCGAACTGGGAAAAATCGACAGCAGCGCATTGGGTTGGAACTTCACATTTCCCAGTCATGATAGCATCGGAGGAATTTTACGTGTATATGACAATGATGACTGTGCTATCTATCTCAAGGTCTTGGAGAATATCCTGATGGCGTTGGACCCATCAATCACCAAAGTGGAAAAACTTGATAATGTCAAAAACTCATATATCATCTGGCTCAAAGACACGAAACTACTGATGCAAGAAGGGAAACTTGCGTTGGAAGATGTCTTGTCCAGCGGTACCGTCGCGGGCATTGGCATGGCGGCGTTCATAGCGGGACTGATAGAAAATCAAAATGGCTTCTACTACAGCGATGAAAGATTTTCGTTTATCTATTCAGACGTTGAAAAGGCCCTCATAGCCTTGATGATTGAACAACTGCATGATAATGCGCAACTGTTCATCACCACCCACAATACTGATATCCTTGACATGAACTTGCCAAAACATTCATTCATCTTCTTACGTAACGGTCCTTCAGGGAATATTGAAGCGGTTTCCGCATCTTCCGTCTTGAAGAAAAATTCAGACTCAGTGAGGAACGCGGTAGCCAACGACGTATTCTCCATGGCACCGAAGCTCGATCTCATCAATGAGCTGGCACAACTGAAGGGAGGTCACCTTTGAGCCGATTGGTCTATTACGTCGAAGGAGAAGATGAAAGGACTCTTGTCACTACCCTGAAATCAGAATCGAAACTGATCCGGCCAGGTACGATACGAATACTGAACATCGTGAACCATAGGATACCGAATTACGAGCGAATGCAGTTCACAAAGGATACTAGCGCAGTATTCGTGTTCGATACCGATATACAGCATCTTGAAAAATTGAAGGAAAACATAGATATCCTCAACAGATCAAAGCGGGACAGACAGTTGAAGGATTTCCTGTTTATCCTGCAAGTGCCAAATCTTGAAGGAGAACTGATCAGAAGTTGCAATATCAACAGGATCAAGGATTTCCTGAACAGCAAGTCTGATTCAGATTTCAAGACGGATATGGTACAAGCGAAAGGGTTGCACAATACATTGAAAAGGCATGGCTTCAATATCGACAAATTCTGGTGCACGACTCCTCAGAACGTTTTCGCCCGATATGAAAACTCAGCGCACAAGGTGAAATTGAGGCAACCGAAAAAGTAGTGGAATATCAATGCTGTTTTGGCAGGAACTCCAATGGCGACAAGGTTCACAAGGCTCACGAAATCCTGTACAGTGACATCCGGTAGGAGCATCATGGCAAAGAAGAAATCGTCGGCGACGGATGCCGCGGCAAGATTCGATACATATTATGAAGCGGCCTTCGGGCCTCGCTGGAATCCGTTGCGTCAATCCATGTTCTCCGAACACCGGCAGGTCGCCCTGGGTGAACCGCTGCTACAGCCCTACTACCTCGATGAAGCGTCGAAAATCGCCGCGGACCTCCTGCCTGTCAGAAGGGGGGAAACGGTCCTTGATATGTGCGCTGCCCCTGGCGGCAAGACCTTGGTGTTGGCAATGAAACTCGCGGGGACCGGAACGCTGATCAGCAACGACCGCTCCGCGACAAGGAGGGCCAGGCTCCGATCCGTACTGGACTCCCATCTACCTCCTGCATATAGGGAGAATATCATCGTCACAGGACATGACGCCTCCCGGTGGGGACTCCACGAGCAGGAGGTATACGACCATATCCTGCTCGACGCCCCCTGTTCCAGCGAGCGGCATGTTCTGAACGACCCGCAGGCCTTGGCCGAATGGAGCGCCTCCAGGCCGAAACGCCTCGCCGTCCAGCAGTTCGCCATGCTGGCCGCCGCGCTTGAAGCCGTGAGAATCGGAGGAACGATCCTGTACAGCACCTGCGCCATCGCTCCGATCGAGGATGAGCAGGTCATTGCAAAATTGTTCGAGAAACGGAAGGAACGGTTTGAATTGCTGGAGATGGATGTCCCGTTCGCAGAAAAACGGGAATACGGGTCGATCATCCTGCCCGATGCGGCGGAAGGCCGGGGCCCGCTCTACTTCTGTCACCTCAGGAGGCTCGGCTGATGACGGCAAGGCAAACTGATTCAAAAAACCGCCGGGCATGGATCGCCGCTGACGCACCCGTGGCGATCGTCCGATGTGAGAACTACGACCTTGGACAAATTGAAAACGCCCTTGCGAAAGTCTGTGAGGCCGCGGACATGCCCTCGGTCGAAGGATTGACCGTGCTGATCAAGCCGAACGTCCTCTCCGATGCGAAAGTCGAAGCTGCCATTACCACGAATCCGACGGTAGTACAGGCGTTGATACATATGCTCAAGGAAAAAGGGGCGGCGAAAATCCTTGTCGGGGATTCCCCCGGACTCCAAGGCCCCGCTTTCGTTCCCCGAGCCTGCGGAATGCAGCAGATCTGCGAAGAGGAACAAGTTCAATGGTGCGATTTCACCAAGGACCCTGTCACGCAGGTGATTCCAGGAACGGCACGAAAGAAACTCCCGTTGGCAAAGGCCCTCTACGAAGCCGACATGGTCATTTCCGTCGCGAAGTTCAAGACCCATCAGCTCATGTACGCGACAGGGACGGTCAAGAACCTCTTCGGCCTGGTTCCGGGGCTCCACAAAAGCCCTTGCCACCTCTCCTATCCATCGAGGGAATCCTTCGCGAAGCTGATAGCCGGAATCTATGAAGTGGCGAAGCCCTCTTTCTGCATTCTGGACGCGGTCATCGGCATGGAAGGGGCAGGCCCGGCCAACGGGACGCCCAGACATGTGGGGCTGTTGCTCGCCAGCCGTGATGGAAGCGCGGTCGATGTAGCGGAAAGTACCATCATGGGCTATGAACCGATGTCGATCCCCATCATCGCTGAATTGAGGGAAAAACGACTCACAGGATGGAAGACCCCACAGGATATCCGTTATCCGTTGTTGGATGCGAAGGAACTTCTGATCGAAGGATATCAGACGATCGAGCAACAGCCCAAGAGCAACCTGTTCACGTCGCTGATACTCCCCTTCTTCACCCGGTTCCTCAAGAAAAGGCATCAGCAGAAGCAGCCGAAGCCATTGTTCGATATGTCGATCTGTATTCGGTGTGGGCGTTGCATCAGCATCTGCCCGGGAAAAGCACTCAGTTTTCAACCGGACGATGGACCTGCCGGAACGAAATTCAAAAAACAGGTTGTGGTCGACTACAAGCACTGCATTCGTTGCTATTGCTGCCACGAAGTCTGCCCCGCTGACGCGATAGAAATTGATACCGCCGAAAACAAATAGGAAATACGATGGAACCGACAACGATCATCACCACCATATTGCTCGCCATGCTTCCGATATCTGAACTACGGGGGGCTATTCCGTTCGCTTACCTGCAAGGAATGAGCATCTGGCTCGCCGCCCCACTCGCAATCTTCTGCAATGCGCTGGTCGCCCCGATCGTCTATATTTTTCTCTCTTCTTTGCACAAGGTTTTCTACAAACATTGGAATTGGTACCAACGCCTGTTCGACAAGACCGTGGTACGTGCGAGGGCGAAGCTTCAGGAGAAAGTGAACAAGTATGGATATTGGGGCATCATGCTCTTCGTCGCGGTACCGCTACCCATCACCGGGGCCTGGACGGGGACGCTCGGAGCCTGGGTGCTCGGGCTTGACAAGAGCAAGACAATGCTGGCAGTATGCGGCGGTGTCCTGATATCAGGAGCCATCGTCACGACCATAGTCATGCTGGGTGTCGGCATGAATTCGCTGTTCGTGAAAATCATCTGACGACTGGAAAGACTGACTTGCGCCACTCTGACCATCATACATTCTGAGGAACATCATGCGTTTTGACTTGCATCGAGAATTGAATCCAGAACAATGCCTCGCCGCGTCCACGATACAGGGACCGGTACTGATCATAGCGGGAGCCGGAAGCGGAAAGACCCGGATGCTCACTTTCCGAATCGCCCATATGCTCGAGAACGGAATAGAGCCTTCCAAGATCCTTGCGCTGACCTTCACGAACAAAGCCGCGAAAGAGATGGCCGAACGTATCCGTTCCCTGACGGGGCAGCCCTTGAAGGACCTGCTGGCCACGACCTTCCACTCGTTCGGCATGAGGGTGCTCAAGCAGTACATCCATTACCTCGGCTACAAGAACAACTTCACCATCTACGACAGCGCCGACAGACAGGATCTGCTCAAGCAGGTGATCATCAACCTCGACCTCGATGTCCAGGACTATGATCTGTTCGAACTGGGGAACCTGATCAGCGACATCAAGACCAAGCGGTCGGTCTGGAACAGCGGCGCGTCGGACCGGTTGAAGAACATCTACGCGGAATACCTCAAGCACATGAAGGCCTACAACGCGGTCGATTTCGATGACCTGATCATGATGCCCCTGCAACTGTTCGAAGAAAAACCTGAAGTACTGGAAAAACTCCGCAAGCAATACACCTATGTCATGGTCGATGAATTCCAGGACACTTCCCTCTCCCAGTACCGCATGGTCCATTTCCTCGCGGAAGAGAGCCGGAACCTTTGTGTCGTCGGTGATGACGACCAATCCATCTATTCCTGGCGTGGTGCGAACTACCAGAACATCGTCATGTTCGAAGAGGACTTTCCCGAACGCAAGGAGATCAAGCTTGAAAGGAACTACCGGTCCACGGGGAACATCCTCGAAGCCGCGAACAAGCTGATCGTCCACAATGCCCAGCGCAAGGAGAAAAGCCTCTGGACCGACAGCGGAAAAGGAAGCTTCATCTTCACGATGCATCCTCGCGACGAGGAAAACGAGGCCGTCGAGATCGCAAGAAAGATCAGAGACATCCATATCCATCAGGACCGCAAGTTCGGGGATTTCGGCGTACTGGTCAGGACGAACCACCTGATCCCTACGATCGAGAACCAGTTCATGGTCGAGAACATCCCCTGCCAGATATCCGGCGGACAGAGCTTCTTCGAGCGGAAAGAGGTCAAGGACATGGTCTGCTACCTCAAGGTGCTCGCCAATCCTGATGACGACATCAGCTTCCTCCGTATCGTGAACACCCCCCGCAGGGGAGTCGGAAGAATGACGCTGGAGAAGATGCGACAGGTGGCTGACGCAAAGCACTGTTCCCTCTTCTCCGCCATGAGCCTGCTCGCGGTAGCCGCCGACAGCAATCTCAGGGACGCACAGGCGAAGACCCTTCAGAATCTCGTCGAGCTGATCAACAGGTATCGGGACAGGATATTCCATGCCGGTACCCGCAAGCACCAGGTATTGAAGACACTCGCCGGTGAAATCGACTACAAGGGGCATCTGATCGACCAGCATCCGGACAACGAGAAGGTCGTACAATGGAAGATGAAGAGCATCGAGATGCTCTGCGACATGTTCGGACGATGGGAAAACGATCCTGACAACCATAGCCTCTCACTCTACGACTACCTGAACAGAATCACCATAGCCGGTCGTGAAACGGAAGACTCTTCCGATGAAAAAGTTCATCTGATGACGATGCATGCATCAAAAGGGCTGGAATTCCCGTTCGTGTTCCTGGCGGGAATAGAGGACCATATCATCCCCCATGCCCGGACGATCGAGGAGAATCCAGATGCGTTGGATGAAGAACGACGGCTTTTTTATGTAGCGATCACCAGAGCCCGTGAGGAACTCTATATCTCCAGTTGCGAAAACCGCAAGCGAGGCAGGGAGACGGGACCGTCCGTACCTTCCCGGTTCCTACAGGAGATCCCGTCGGAACTGTTCGCGGAAGAGGAACCCGACGTCGAGGTATCCAAAGATGACATGGCCGACATGATCAAGATGATGAAGGCCCGTTTCGCGAAGATGGACATGGCCGAAGCGACGTAACGGCCTTCATCAAAAGGAGTCCTTGTTGCCCGCCACCCTCAATGCAGGACCTTTGCAGAGAGGCCTCTTGTCATGCCAGTCAAGAGGCCTTTCCTATATTTCTGGTTCCAGTTGATCGTCGTGTATCTTGGATAGCCACCTCCTTCCTGTTCTGTTTGAACATACGATGATAGAGTGCTATAGTTTATTGAATAAGTTATGTAATTCTAGGTTAATATAGTACAATATTATTCATGGAGGATCCTATGAGTATCAGAATCATTGAGTTTCCGAAATGCAAAATGGTTTCGTCCGGGTATTGCAAGATGGATGATGAACCCTTTTCAGAAGGTGGGAAACTACAACTTTTTGAAAAATGGTGGAGCAATTTCGACAAGCAGCGAACAGACCGCTGGTTCAAGCGCGATTTCATGATGTATGGACGGAAAGAGGATGCACTTATATGGTTTTATGCCATACCGGACGACGCCATTGTCGATTGTGAATATGAGATAATTGATTTTGAGGGCGGACTATACGCATCTGATGTGGCGATCATGGATGATTTTGAAGATGAGCAACGGGTCTATGGAGCAATCAAGGAATGGATCCAGAACCATGAGTTGTTTGAAATCGATGAAAGGCCGGGCCATTATGATCTATCCCATGGCATAACATCCGAGCCAGTTACAAAGGCAATGGGACATATGCAGCTTGAGATATTCGTCCCGATGAAATTATGTGTAAAGTAAGCGTACGATCATCCTGCAACATATGGGCGACAAACCTTTACCATTGAGTTCACACCGATAGAACAATTTCGTCTTTCGGTTACAATTCTATAGACATCAAGTATTTCTTGACATCGTCAGTAGTAATCAATATGCTGAAAGCGATGGGGAAAGGATGTGTCCAATGAACGATTATGGAAGAACAATACGATTTCCTCGCTATACCAAGTTCCTATTAGGGGTCTGCCTGATTCTTTTCTGCGCTTGCGGCCCTCTGTTCAGCGCCCCGTCAGATGGAGTCACCGCTTCCTATCGAAGTTATCCACTCCGTTTCTATGAAGATACGACATGGTTTCATGGCAAGGTAGTTGCCCATATCGGGACACTTACCATTTCTCTCAATGGAAGGCCGATACATCATCCGATGATGGTCGGCTTCAACATCAACGGTTCCATTCCAGTTGTCGGACCTGTCAAAAACAGCAATGGTGTGTACGAAGAACGCACAATCAATAGCACCTTTTGGGCGGTCACGACCGTAGGATCAAACCCTCCTACCATGTTAGGCGTCAATTCAAATGGAAATGTAAACTATATCAAGCTGTGGAGTGAAAGCGGCAATCCCAATGTGCAGACGATAGACTCTGAACTCTATCTTGTCCTCGACTATGATATTGAGGCTCTCCAAAAAGGAGCTTCCTACTCATTGCAACAGGATCTTGGAGGGTTCAACCTTGTCACTTCAACGAATGGGAGTATTCCGTCGTCAAGTGAAATCGGCAACGACAAGTATCCACAGATCCAAACTCCTGGATCAACGGAGCTCGTTGGCCCGAGCACGGGTTCCGGTTCAGGTTCCGGAGGCAGTGGCATTTTCGGAGACGGTTCGACTACGACCAACGTTTCCCTCGCATTCACTGATCCCAGTCCCTCATTCACCTTGGACCCTTCCTATAGCGTCCAGAAAGAAGTGACAGTAGCCCAGATAACAACAGATTATGCTCCGCTTTCCATCAACATCACGTTCACGCCGTACCCGACGGTGGATTTCAGATTCCAAGGGATAAGAGCTTTCCCCTATTCATTGTATTTCGACCGCGAGCAGGTCCAACCGGGAGTTCCTATTGAAAAACTTCTCTCAGCCACCCAGACCGATGTCCCCATTGGCATTTCCGTCCAAGATGTCCAGATGGCCCCGGCCGGAACGTATTCTTCGACGATCAAAGTAGAGATTGCACCTTCGCAGCTTTGAGATACCGTTCATGAAGTCTTCTCGAGTTGCATTGCTCTGAAAAAACTGCAACCAGGCATTTCTTTTCGCAACAGCTTGTTGCATAAACAGGCCGACTCCGTGTATTGTTTGTTCACTCAGGAATCCACCGCAGGAGGTAGCATCCATGTCCGCCGACATTGACTTCTCTGTACACCCAGTAACAGAGTTCTACGGGTGTAATTGTTTTAGTGAAAGTGAAATGAAGACCTATTTGCCAGAAAGCGCCATGGAAGAGCTCAGGCAGGTCCAATGCGGTGGATGCGAGCTGACACCCGCTTTGGCGGAATTGGTCGCCGGGGCCATGAAGGAATGGGCGCTCTCAAAGGGTGCCACGCACTTCACCCACTGGTTCCAGCCTCTGACCGGTCTTACCGCGGAAAAGCATGATTCCTTCATCCATCCGACCGCCAACGGCAAGGTGATGATGGAGTTTTCCGGCACTGAATTGGTCCAAGGGGAATCCGATGCCTCATCCTTCCCCAACGGAGGCTTGCGGGCTACGTTCGAAGCCCGGGGCTATACCGCATGGGATACGACCTCCCCCGCGTTCATCAAGGACATAGATGGAGTGCGGATACTGTACATCCCCACTGCGTTCTTCTCCTTCACGGGGGCGGCACTCGACAAGAAGGTGCCGTTGCTCCGTTCCACTCAGGCGGTTGAGCGACAGACCTTGCGGGTGTTGCGTGCGCTGGGAAATACAAAAGCGCACCATGTCACAGTGAATATCGGACCTGAACAGGAATATTTCCTTGTCGACCGGAAATACTATGACCAGAGACCTGACCTCAGGTTGACGGGTCGAACCGTACTGGGCAATCTCGCCGCGAAAGGCCAGGAACTTGACGACCACTATTACGGAACAATCAACGACCGTGTCTCGGTGTTCATGAAAGAACTGAACTATGAGCTCTGGAAACTGGGGATCAGCAGCAAGACCCAGCACAAAGAGGCCGCACCGAACCAGTTCGAGGTGGCGGTCATCTATGATGCGGCTAATATCTCCACCGATCACAACCAACTGTTGATGGACGTCCTACAGTCCGTCGCTCAACGGCACGGCATGGTCGCGTTGCTCCATGAAAAACCGTTCTCAGGTGTCAATGGCTCCGGAAAACATGACAACTGGTCGCTTTCCACCGATGACGGACAGAACCTTCTGTCCCCTGGAGCGAGCCCCGAGGACAACGTGCAGTTCCTGCTGTTCCTCACTACGCTGATCAAGGCGGTGGATCTTTATGCACCGCTGCTCCGCGCCGGTGCGGCTACCGCGGGCAACGACCATCGCCTTGGTGCCGCGGAAGCTCCGCCTGCGATCATTTCAATCTATCTCGGCGACCAACTGACAGGATTGCTTGATGCTATCGCGGACGATTCCGCCTGGCGCAAACGTGACGGCGAATTCATGAAGTTGGGTGTTACCTGTCTGCCGAAACTGCCGAAGGACATGACCGACCGCAACAGGACAAGTCCCTTCGCCTTTACCGGCAACAAGTTTGAATTCCGTATGGTCGGATCATCCCAGTCGATGGCGGGTCCGAACATCTACCTCAACGCCGCCGTCGCGGATGTATTGGCCGAGGTCGCCAGCAGACTGGAACAGGCCGAGGACAAGGACGCCGAATGCCATGAGATCATCAAGGATTTCTATAGTGGGCACAGACGTGTCATCTTCAATGGCAATGGCTACGCCTCCGACTGGGTCAAGGAGGCGAAACGTAGAGGGCTGCCGAATTTCACGGATACAGTCTCCGCGCTTCCTCAGGTCCTGCAACCGCATTTCATTGAGATGTTCGAGCGACAACACGTGTTCACCAAGGAAGAACTGACTTCTCGTCTGGAGATCTATCTTGAAACCTACAGCAAGCAGGTAAACATCGAGGCTTCGATCATGGTCGAGATGGTTCGCAAGAGTGTGATCCCCGCCGTGACCAGATACCTGTCCGACCTCTGCGAAAGCATCACCAGGCAGCAGGCATTGGGCTTTGATATCACCCCCCAGAAGCAGATCGCCACTACCCTTTCGAAAGAGTTGAACCACTCAATCACCTGTTGTGAACGACTCCATATTTCTATCGCGAAAGCTTTGGCGTTGTCGGGCGAGGCACTCGCCCAGGCGACCTGCTACAGGGATGAGGTCCTCGAATCAATGAAAGCCTTGAGAGGGCATGTCGATCTGTTGGAGACGTATACCGACAAGAAGGTCTGGCCGTTCCCGTCATATGACGACCTGCTGTTCCGACTGTAGTAGTAGCCTTACAGTAGCCCAGCAGTAGCCACTGAAAGCCATTGCCGACAGACAAAAAACAAGCCGTTGCGGAAACGTTCGAAAGGATGTATTCGTAGCGGCTTTTCTCGGCATCGGGGTCTGATAACTTGTAGACTCACATTCAACGCAAGCAAAACGTCCCTTGCGGACTTCAATGGAGTCGTACCGTTCAGGCAAATCAAGACAAGCGTTTTCATCACGATGAGAACCATGGTTGCAAAGTAAACACGATATGGGAAGCCTCAAGTATCGAAGTCCATTGAGCCAGGGTTGTCGAACTTACCCCTACTTCATTCGCCAGGGAAGAATAATTGACGATCTGTCCTGTACGCCCAGCAAGCAAATGGAGGAATTTCTCAAAATGCAACTCGTCGGGATCCCTCGCAGCGAGGAGTTTCGTCATAGGATGTTCCAAATTCGCATACGAAAACTCAGGGTGGATATGTTGGAGAAGCGTAGTCTTACTATTTGGAATAAATTTCAAGTCATACTTGAAATTTATTCCACAACACAAGGAAGACATTGGTACATAATCAAATTCCCTTCCCGCCCCCGAACACTTCAAAAGTCCTGCAAGTGCATATAACTCATATCAAGCTGACGTTCGCATGGCTCTTTCTTGCATGACAAGCATCAGGTCTCCATTTCAAACCCGAATTCATGCAACACGAGGTCATCGTCGATCACTTCATCGTAGATTCCCTCGACCTGCCTAAATCCGTTCTTCCTATACAGGTTGATGGCGGGCGCGTTGGAATCCACGACGAACAGCCTCAGATACGCAGCCCCCTTCCCCCTCGCGACTGCGACCGCATGCTGGAGCAACAGGCTTCCAATTCCTTTTCGTAGAAACTTGACGCTCACCCCGAGCCGGTCGATATACAGCGCACGCCCGTCCTTGTCTGCCCATTCCACAGAATCCGCACCGGCATGTGAATCGCATAATGCGAAAGCGGAAGTTATTTCATCATCATCCATCAATACATACAGACGATTGTTTTCAATATCAGAGCCCAGAAACTCGCATGGATATACGTCATCCCAGATCTGGATACCGGTTTCATTCATATGGGCGACTATTTCCCCATACATCGATTTCAGACGGGATAGGTCATCCATAACAGCCAGTCGTATGTTCATGTCAGCCCCTTGTGGATTCGGCTGCTTCGCTTGTCGCATCGCAGACACAATTTCTCATGATCATCTCGCGTATCCTGTACCGTACCCGCCAGCAGGCGGTTTCAA
Organism: uncultured Sphaerochaeta sp.; assembly: GCA_964407735.1. Classification (GTDB taxonomy): domain Bacteria; phylum Spirochaetota; class Spirochaetia; order Sphaerochaetales; family Sphaerochaetaceae; genus Spiro-02. The sequence goes on from CAYOWS010000023.1 coordinate 48,092, forward strand.
GCGGAATCATCGGTCAAGCAGTTTCTTCAGATACCCTTCATTCAGCAAGTGTACAGATTCGAACTTGCCGTTGCAGAAGACAGCCCAGTTGTTGAACACACAGGGAACCGACTTCGCCTTTTCGAGACTGTCCACGGCGATCAGGTCATGGGCGATGCCGTTGTCTTCACAATACTCCCGTATCTGCTCAACGCAGTTGGGAATGTAGGGGCACTGCATTCCATAATAGATCGTCAGGTTGTCGCTGGGGACCGACATCTGCTTCACGCTATCGGCGAATCGGGGTTTCGTACCGTCAAAGGAAAGTGCGAGGAGTTCGTAGCCCTCAATGGAGTCCACCACTTCGAAACCGAATTTGAGCATGAAGGACTTTTCGGTCAGATATGGTTTCTTCTTCTTGGCGCTCAATACACAGACACCCGATTTCCCTCGCGATCTGGCATCGGCAATACAATATTCCAGAAGGGATTTCGCGTACCCCTTCCCTTTGAAAGAGCCAGCGACCCACAGGCAATAGATATACAGGTAGCCGTCACCGACGACAGGTACCCATGCCGTTTCAAGCGGAGCATACTCAATGAACACCTTTCCTTTTTCATCGAGCTTGCGGAAGACATGACCTTCCGTAAGCCGGTCCTTCAGCCATTGTTTTTTGGTGCTGACACCACACTGATGCTTTTTGTCCGCTATGGCGCAACAGAGGTGTTCGCTATCGATGTTTTCCATGGTCAGGTTTTTGAACTGTTCACTCATTGTTTGATATCCTGTAACTATTTTTATTCAGTAAAGCATACATAACTTGCCAATGAATGTCAGGTTATGTTTTATTTTCATAAAAATATACAAAATATAATCAGCACTACCGTATCATCCGATCACACAAGGGCGCATACCATGCCTTGATAGGCTCCCAGCAACGTCCGTCCGTCGCCAAGCTGGTTTAGGACACCCGAAGAACCATCCGTACTGAACAATATCTGCCCGCCCTCGAACTCCACATCGGGATTCTTGCCCTCGGACCGGAGGGAAAACGCCACCGCCTTGCCTGAGAAGTTCAGCAACACAAGCCGCTGTATCCCGTTGTGCTCACGCACATAGGCCATGACATCTTCGCAAGTCGTGTCCAAGAACCTATGGGAACCAAGCCGAAGGGCCTCATCATGATTGCGGAGCTGTAGCAAGGCCCGGTAATAGGAAAGCATTGAAACCGGGTCCGCTTTCTGAATCTCGACATTACGGACCGCATGATCAGGACCAAGGGGAAGCCACGGCTGTTCTTCGGAGAATCCGGCATAGGTCGAGGCATCCCACTGCATGGGGGAACGCTCGGGATCGCGCCCGGGATGGAACGGCCAATACTTTTTCCCCAACGGGTCCTGGAATTTGCTGCGTGGCAAGCGAATGTCCGGCATGCCGATCTCCTCTCCATAATAGATGAAAGGAGTTCCCCTTTGGGTCAGCAGGAACAGCGCCGCAAGTTTCGCCTTCGGCAAGCTGCCTTTGAAACGGGTGATCGCACGAGGCATGTCATGGTTGGACATGACCCAGCAGGGCCAGCCGTCGGCGGGCATCGCCTTGTACCAGCGCTTGGCGACCCGATGCCACTCCTTGGCACTCCATTTCGTGCTCAGCAACGTGAAGTCAAAGGCGAGGTGCAGCTCATTGTTTCCATCGCCCAGATAGGAGGCTGCTTTCTCCGGCTCGCCAGGGGCTTCCACCATGATCTCCCCTACCAGCATCCGGTCGTCGTATTCGTTCATCACCTTGCGGAACCGGCGAAGCTTGCCATGGGCTTCGGGCCGGTTGCGGTCGAACAGGTGCCGCTGCATATCGTAGGGCCGTGGAGTCGTTCCGATACAGCCGGGGTTGTCCCTGAACATTTCGTCCTTGATGATCGCGTTGATTACATCGAGACGGAAACCATCCACCCCCTTGTCGAGCCAGAAGCGGATCTCATTGAACAAAGCTTCGACCACTTCGTCGTTACGCCAGTTGAGGTCCGGCTGCTGGGCGAGGAAGGAATGGAGATAATACTGCCCCCGGCGAGGCTCGAAGGTCCAGGCCCGACCGCCGAAACAGGCGTACCAGTTGTTCGGGAGCCCTTTTCGGTTCCCAGGGACCTTGTCCTTCCAGATATAGAAGTCACTCTTGGGGTTGTCCTTGCCGGAGGCGCTCTCCTTGAACCAGGCATGCTCGTTGGAAGAGTGGTTCAGCACCATGTCCAGTATGACCTTGATCCCCCGGTCATGAGCTTTCGCGATCAGTTCATCCATGTCGGCCAAGGAGCCGAATACAGGATCGACATTACGATAGTCACTGACGTCGTAGCCGAAATCATGCATTGGAGAGGGGTAGATCGGGCTCAGCCAGAGCGCGGAGACGCCAAGCCACTGCAAATAATCGAGACGACTGATGATTCCGGGTATGTCACCCACGCCATCACCATTGGAATCCTGAAAACTCCGGGGATAGATCTGATAGACGACCCCTTCCTTCCACCAAGTCTCGAACCGCTGCATACCCACCTCCTTGCCCATCTGGAAGACATGATCATGACCAGTGTACCACCGCAACACACATGAGAGAATATATTTTCAGAAAAACAAGCGAAATCCCAGCAGACCGACATTGTACAGGAAGGGGCAAACGATATACGATGCCCCCTATGGAAGAAAAAGCACCAGCGAGTCAGAGTCTCGCGCAAGTCATAAAGTTCACATTGTTTTCAATCAGCGCCGGGGTCATCCAGACTATCGCGTTCACCATCTGCGAAGAGATATTCAACCTCCCCTATTGGCCGAGCTACCTGACGGCCCTGATCCTGTCGATACTCTGGAATTTCACGCTCAACCGTCGCTACACGTTCAAATCCGCCGCGAACATACCGGTGGCGATGCTCAAGCTCGGCGTCTATTATGCGATCTTCACCCCGCTCTCCACATGGCTGGGTCAGGTACTCGTATCGAGGGGCGTCAACGACTATATCGTCCTGTTCGGGACGATGCTGGTCAACCTGACGACCGAGTTCCTAGTCAGCAGATTCATCATCTACAGAGGGCAGATCAACACCCGGCAGGTGGCATAGCCCCTACCGATATCCTCGCAGGACCTCCCGATAGAACACCACCGCGTCGCCTACCGCCTGGACGGAGATGTTCTCATCGGCGGAATGGACGGACGAGAACTGCTGAGGATCAATGTCGATCGGTGCGAAACGGATCACGCAGGGGCAGAGCTTGGTGAGGTGCCTGGCGTCGCTTCCCGCGGGGAGGACGAACGGAGCCACACCGGCATGGGGGAATATCTCACGGACCTTCCCCTCGACATAGCCATAGGGGGGAAGCGTCATGTCCGCGGGAACATAGGCCTCGTTCTCCTCGGCCGGTTCGACCGTTATCTGATATTTCCGAGCGATGGAACGCAAGGTCTCGATATCACGAGCGAGATCGTCGGCGTCGATGCATCTCAGGAACGCGGTGGCGGTACAGTCCTTCGTCTGGATATGTCCGTACTTGCCCCCTTGGATACCGGTGAAATAGCAACTGGTACCGAGCATCGTCCCGGCCTGGGCGCTGATGCTCGGAAGCACCCTCTTCAGTATCGGCCAGAAACACCAGAGATTGGAGAACACCAGACGCAACGGGAACGCCATATAGGGAGCGACAGTCCCGAAGGTGGCCCGTACCTGAGGATAGAGTCGTTTGATGAAAGGTTTGCTCCGGTCCACTTCCGCGATGAACTTCGCCATCCGGATCACAGGGGCGTCGCCCTTCGGGGAGAGTCCGAAATGCCCCAGCTCGTCGGAGGCTTTGCAGATCATGCAGCAACGGCCTTTTTCGTGGACGGCCAGCATCGCGAATTTCTCGGAAACGGTCGGCATCGCGTTCTGAATGATCGCTCCGCCTTCATCCAGCACCAGCTCAAAGGAGAGCCCCTGTTCCTCACACCATCGCACGAACAGGGGAATCCCGTTCCCAGAGACCTCCTCGTTGCAGGAAGATGCGATCCAGACATTCACCGCCGGCTGAAAACCTTCCGCCAGCAATTCCTCTACGGCCTGTAGTTCGGCGAACAGCGGCGTCTTGGTGTCGACGGTCCCCCTGCCCCATAGCTTGCCGTCGACGATATCCCCTGAGAACGGGGGGTGTTTCCAATCCTGTCCATCGGCGGCAACGACATCGTGATGGCTCATGACGATGATGTTCCGCCCGGTATCCCGCCCGGCCCAGCGATAGACCAGGCAGCCGTCACCGAAACTCTGGAACTGCAAACGTTCATGGATCAGAGGAAACAGCGTTCGTAACCGTTCACGGAACTGAGCGAACGGTACGTCGTCATGGCCCTCTTTGCTGGAAACCGTCGGACATTGGATCAATGTAGCCAGACGCTTGGCATAGGCATCACATTCCGCGATCGGAAGATGTCGTTCGGGTACGGCCAGTCTGCGCCTACGCAAGCCGCAGGCCAGCGTGCGGAGAACCAATACGAGCAGGAATGCGGCCAGAAGACCGGCCGCCCCGATTCCTATATATGCGCCGATACTCATCTAGCACCCCCTTGCGTCTCATGTGAACGGATCACCGAGAACACCTCTTTTTCATTGTACATGGCGAAACAGACGATACTTCCTATGCAGAACACTCCGCTGACCAAGGCCGTGACTTTCAGCCCCATCCTGCCGACGTTCTCCCCCGCCACCGCGCCGATGATCAACAACGACGGAACGATCATCATGGCCAAAGACTGCCCCATCTTGGTGATGAAGCTCCTCGCAGCGCTGAACACCCCTTCCTGGTTCACGCCGGTCTGGATCGTGTCATACTGGATGATGTCAGCCATCAGCGCACCGGGGAGGATGTTGAGGACGGCGAACGGGAACGAGACGAACAACGCCAGCCCGATTCCCTTGATCCATGGGCTGACGGGGTAATCCGCGAACAGGAAGATGATGAACTGGGCCACGGTGAACACCGCGCATCCCCAGAGCATCAACGAGCGCTTGCCGTACTTTCTGGCAAGATGGCTGATCAAGGGGTACATGAGCAGGGAACCCGCGATCGAAACGCCGAGGATCACGACGCTGGCGGTCTCCGGCAGGCCGAGCAGCGTCACGACATAGTACATGATGCAGCTTTGGAAGAACGCCATGGAGGTCCCCTCCAAAAGCTGTCCGCAGGTGATCAACCGGAAATGCCGGTTCCTGAAGGTCCGTTTCAACGAGGGCCACAACGGCTGTGTGGGACGGACGGAGCGGACGTATTCCGTCTCCTTGATGGCGAAGGCGGGGATCAGCAGCAGGACGAGCCCTACGAGGGTATAGATGAAGAACACCGTCCGCCATGCCTGAACAGGGGGAAGCCCTGCGTTCTTGGCGAAGGAGACGAACAATGGAGTCATATATCCGAAGGCGCTGCCGGTGACGAACATGAAGGAGTTGATCGTATAGGCGTTGACCCTCGCCTTCGCGTCGGTGACCATCTCCGGCAGCAGGGCCGTATGGGGGATCATGTAGAACGTGTAGGAGAGGTAGTAGAACCAGATGAACAACGATATCCAGATGTTGTTCAAGAGGGAGGGCCTGGATGTCGGCGCGCAGAAGATCAGGAACGTACAGGCCGCGTACGGTATGGCGCTCCACCGCAAAAACGGGATGCGTCGCCCCAACCTGCTTTTGCATTTGTCGCTCATGTTGGCGATCAACGGATCGGAGAAGGCGTCGATCACATGGCCTATGGCCTTTACGAACCCGATCAGGGTAAGCACGCCGAAGAAGATGATTCCCTGGGTGATGAGTGTCGGGATGCCGGACTCCACCGAGGGCTGATAGAAATAGAGGAGATAGTTGGATACCATCACACCGAAGATGCCCTTGGCGAAATCGGGGATGCAATAGGCGACCACCGTCGCCGTTGTGACTTGTTTCATGAGTGTGCCTGCTGTGTCTGTGGGATGTTGCGGCGGTCTGTCGAGCCGCTTTGTACTGGAAGGTCCGCCTTCTAGTTTTTATGATACCTCAACTGACAGACGGGATCCCCTTTGGCGATACACTGGGGAAGATCAAGTTTCGCTCCGTAGCACTCGCCGATCCCATGGTCGCCGCACATGGCGATATCGCACAGGCGGGCGATCTCTTCATCGCTACAATTCTGCCGTTGCCAGGCCTTTACCAACGGACAATAATGGAAGTCGATGTCCAGCTCATCGTCAGTGCTCTTGAGGACATCCATTTCGAAAACCATCTGGGCGGGTTTGGTGAACAGTGTCTTGCGAAGCCCCTTCAAGCTGGAAGTATCACCTTTTTTCACAAGGTTGGCGCCTTGGTACAGCCCGCAACGCTTGATCGCGGCGGGCGCGAAGGTCTCCCACTCCATGCCGTTCTTGGAGGCTTCGTCACACAACAGATATAGCCATAGAGCACGATGCTCCAATTGTTCTCTGATCGCTTGCAGGATACCCCATTTCTTGCGGGGTTCATTCGTTATCTTGCTCATTCTTCTCTCCTGATGGTCATGATATATCGACCATTAGGTTATCCTACGATACAAACGGCGTTCCTACAAGCGGAAACACAAAAACAATCACCCGGCAAGCACGAGCGTGCTCATCCAGACCGACGCACAGCCCCTGCGCTGGCTCGTTTCTATATACTATATAATAGAGGGATGCCGACATACGGGGGTAGTTGCATTTCTGATGCTGTCGCGGCCAAGCCGGAAGGCTTTCGGTGCGGCGGCCTTTTTTTCTGCGGGTCCCTCAAAATTCGGGCAGGGCAGGTCCCTCCGAGATTGCCGCAAGCCGGTCCTCGATGATCGTGCTGGCCAGCAGCCCGTTCGTCTCGACCTCCAGCCGTTCCAACGCCCGCGAGCGCGCAAGGACCGGGCCTCCGGTGAAGCACGAATGGAACAGCAGGCTCAAGCAGAGATAGTACACAGAAAAGACTCCGACCAGAACCAAGGCTTCTTCAAACCGTTGTCCGTTCGTCGCCGACGAATTGAGCAGGTTGGAAAGGAACCCGACGAGCACTCCGCAGGGGAATATCGTCATGGACTGCTCGATGATATGGACCGTTGAGGCGCGTTCCCCGGCCCGGAGGCTGAGCAGCTTCCTCACACGCGTCTCGAACGGCTCGATCTGGTGGCGTTCCTTCAGCCCGTTTCGTGAGAGCAGGTCGTACAGGTCCGCATACCTTCCATGGGCCTCGGCATGGGCTTCCTCATCCGAGGGTCTCCTTTGGGACAGGGTCAGCAGGAGGATGCCCGCCGCCGCCAGCAGTCCGCCGCCGATGCACAGTCCCAGGGCCAGCTCGCTTGTGTATACCGCATGGAACATGTAGCTCACGAAGAACAGGCAGACGCCAATCAGCCCGAGCACCAGTATCACGATGCGGCTGACGTCTCTCCGCCGCACGTCCTGTTCCTTCATCCGGGCGATATAGTCCCTGATGATGGGTTCACTGTATTCCATGGAGATTCTCCTTTGTCTTTGGTTCGGGCCGGGGATCCCCGGCCCGGTGTCTTCAGGCGCAGGTACGCCTTTCATTGATTCCCGTCACCCTCAGTGTCGACGGCCACGCCTTTGTACCTTCTTCGTCCTCCAGGCCACCACCTTGAAGTTCCCCCTTGGCACCCAGAACCACTTCCACCACCTTGCGTCCACCCGTTCAAGAAGCTCGCTCCGCCTGCCATACGTCGGATGGCTGCGCATCAGACCCAGGTACGAGTTGACCTTCCCCTGGAACTCCCTCCGTTCGCCGGGCCTCGGCCTATGGTCCTCCACGAGACCGTCCATGCATTCCAGCATCCTCCCGCAGTTGCCAAGCGTCCGCCTTCCCGGCTCCACATGGCCTTGCCTCACCACCGACCCCAGCCACGGTACACCCCGCCTCGCGCACATGAGCATGCTCTTGTCCCGCGAAAGATCCAGGCCGCTGCTTTCCTTCAGATAGTACGAGATGTCGTCCCTCCAGCGACGCAGCAGATCCTTGTCCTCGTGCACCAGCACCATGTCGTCCATGTACCTGCCGTAGCACGGTACCTTCAGGTCGTGCCTGACCATGTGGTCCAGCCCGCTCAGGTAGTGGTTGCCCAGAAGCTGGCTCGTCAGGGTCCCCGGGGAGAGCCCTTTTCCCAAAGGAGTGTCGAACAGGCTCCTGCCTTCGTCCAGAAGGTTCCAGTCGGAGGGAGGGCTCGCGTAGATACAGTCCCGTGTGGGGTCGTCGCGGACCACCAGGGCCGTCAGGTCCAGCAGGGGCTTCATGGAAGGGAGAGCCCCGTATCCGCGCAAGGTGTCCTCGGTCAGCTCCAGCAGCAGGGCGTGGTCCACGTTCAGGAAGAAGCGGTGGATGTCAAGCTTCAATACCCAGCATTCGCGGGCGTAGTTGAGGGAGCGGCTTCTCATGAACCCGTCCAGGCTGCGTATGGCCAGGGAGATGCCCTTGCCCTTGCGGCAGGCGTAGGAGTCGTGGATCCAGTCCCGCTCAAGGGTAGGAGATAGACGGGAGTGCAGCAGCCTGTGTACGATCCTGTCGGAAAATGGAGGGGCGAACATCTCACGGGGGAGCGGACGGAAGATGACCGAGGCCACGGACCGTCCGGGCCTCCATGTACCATCGTTCAAGGATTCCCACAGGCGTATCAGGTTCCGCTCCAGGTCCACGGAGAACCCCAGGGAGGAAGGAGGGTTCGCCTTCCGGCACCCCTGGTACGCCTCGAACACTTCCTCAAACGAAAACAGCATTGGAACGCCTCCTGTGAAAAAAGGCGTCCCCCGCCATTGGAAGGACGCCATGAAGGGGCCAGCCTTTCAGGCCCCGCGACTACAAAAGAAAAACAGGGGTCTCCATGCCTCGTGCGTGCGCACGGGGCACCTTCCGCACCCGGTTCCGGCTCCTACCGCCGCACCGGGCCCCCTCCGCCTTTTTCCAAGCCCGGCTCGCCCCCGAACGCCTTGACGCGCGGGGTTCAGGCCCTTCCGCCTGTGGAGGTGTTCCTCCAGGCGGTCATCTGTCTCCCTATGCCGTCCACCGGCAGTGCCACCTCAGTGTACGCCTTCAGACCTACAAGGCGCAGGTCGGAGCACAGCCTCACCTCAAGCTTCACCAGCTCGTAGGTGTCCAGGAACTCCTCCTGGTAGACCGTCTTCTCCCGTGCCCTGTTGGCCCGGTAGATGCTCCTCAGCAGGGACAAGGCGTCCCGATTGAGGTCCTGTCCCAAGGTGTACTTGTACTCCCTGGGGAACTGGCCCGTCAGACGGAACAGCAGGAGCGTCAGCGAGTACGTGTCCCTGAACACGGGAAGGTCGTAGTACAGTCCCAAGGCGGGCCTCCTGACGGACGGACATCCCCCTTTCCGCCGGAACCTGCGGGACTCCAGACGCTACCGGAAGCCGTGGGCAAGGGCGGGAGTGGGGATCAAAGGTCGAAGCGCAGGGGGAAAAGGACTTCCCCCTGCACCCCCCTCAACCCAAATGGTTGAATAGGTGAATTGATGAATGGTTGTTAAAAAGGCCTTTTAATAATCAGGTATCCTCCATTTCCAACACTGTAGGTCGTTACGGAACTATCTGCTTTCAGAAAGAGTGCTCTCGTACTATCTTGATCGCTAGGTCTGTCACTCAGCAGACATTGCCCAAGATAATCGTCCATACAATAACTCCTTACGAGGCTAAACACATTAGTCAACTGGCTGCCCAAGCTCGTCCCAACCTCTTCTGCTGTTCTCCACCCTGCCACCATCGGCTCCCACCCTTCTGGTATACCAAAATCCTTTGTGGACACTTTGCTCGGCCTGTCACCCAGCTTCACTTCCCAATAGTCCCCTCTCTCGGTCTTCTTCCACACCTTTCCTCCGTCCGGGCCCGCGTCACCCACCTGCCATTCCGGCTCTACGGTAGTCTGTACCAGCCCGTCTTCACAACCCTCCTTGACCAGCTTCGCCTCTATCTCCATCACCTTGCTGCTTCCATAGTGCTGGATCAGCTGGCCGGCAGTCTGGTCCTGCCAATTCCCATATCCAGTTTCGCCAGTCAGCTTCGTCCGGTACTTGATTTCCGCACCCTCGATCTCATTGCTTGGTCCTGTGATCTTCACATCCGCATCGCCTTTGGTGTATGTTGCCGTCGTGCCCTTGTTGTACACCGTGATGGTCGGCGTCGGCAACTTCGCCTTCAGGTCGGAGACCGTCAGCTCCGGGCTCGCGGAATACCCTTCCTTGAACGCCTTCGCACGGATCGTCATGTTCCTGTCGACCTCGATGCCTTGCCCGGCATCATATGCGGTGCCGGTCCCGGCCGCCAGGACGGTCGTCGTGTCGGTCGCGTACCGGAACACCACGCCGGGGACCTCGTTGGAGAGGTACACCTTCGTCCCGTAGTCCAGCGTCTTGCCATCGGTCAGCGCCGATCCGTCGCCCAAGGCGGCGGTGACCGCCGGCAGCGTCACGGTCAGGCCGTCTATCGGCTGCGCGTCGCTCGCCGTGCAGCCTTCCTTGTACGCCTTCGCACGGATCATGGTATTCTCGTCCACCTCGATCCCCTCGGAGGTATACTTCGTGCTTCCGTCGGCGGTACCGTTCGTCGGATCCTTCCCGTCCGTCCTGTACCAGATCTCCACGCCATCGACTGAACAAGTGAGCAGGACCCTGTCTCCGGCCTGAAGATCCCCGGTGCCGGCGCGTACGGGCGCCGGAAGCTTCGCGAACACGTCCACGGCCTCCGACACGGCGCTGTCCACCCTGCCCTCCATCTTCACGATCGTCCGGACCTTCAGGTCCTTGTCCACAAGGATCCCCTCTGTCGCGTCATAGAGGGTGCTGCCGTCGGTCGGCGTCGTCCCGTCCACGGTGTAGTAGGCCTTCGCACCTTCGTGGACATCCTTCAGGTACGTCCTGCTGCCGTAGGGCACAGTACCGCCGGGGGCCACTACCGCCTTCGCCAGCCGGGCGTTCAGCGTCACTTCGGCCATGGCCGCGTCGGTCTCCACCGGATAGCTCTGCACTCCCGTGTCGGTCAGGTACGCCCTCGCCTTCACCGTCTGGTTCATGTCGATCACGATGCCCTCCGAGGCGTCGTACAGGCTGCCGGCGCCCTTCGCGGGATCGCTCCCGTCGGTCGTGTACCAGATCTCCATGTCCGGCTCAACTCCCGTATACTTCAGGGGCGTCCCGCATGGTACGGTGTCGCCGCTGGCCTGGTCGGCCACGGGAAGGGCCACGACCACGATCTGGATCGTCGCCTCCAGCGTCACGTCATTGAATGTGTACGACACCTTCACGTCATGCGTCCCGACCGTTTTCAGCTTCTCCAGGTCGTTCCCCGTGAAGTTCTCGTCCGTCGCGGATACCTTGGGCTTGCTTCCGTCGCTGTACGCAAGCGACAGCTCCATCTCACCCACGGGATATGCGTACGTCCCAGCCAGATACCTGCGGCTGTGCCATCTGGTGTCCGCTCCGACGATGGACATGCTTCTCAGCGTCACTTCCGCCACGGGCTTCTCCACCACGGTCACCACATAGGTGTCGGGGATCCCTTCGTAGGTCACCGTCACCGTATAGGGGCCCACCTTCCTCAGGTCGACTTTGCCGGAGAACATGTCGCTTGTCGCGACGACTTCCTCCGTGGTGCCGTCGTTGTACGACACGGTCAGGACCATGTCCGTCGGCCATTCGTACTCGGATGTTTCCAGATCGACGACGCTCGTCTTCTCATAGGCCTCCGGCGTCTTGATCTCCATGGCGCTCACGGCCTTCTCAGCCTCGTACGAGATGTCGAACACGGTTGAAAACCCTTCATATGTCACCGTCACGGTGTCGTCCTGCGTGATCTCCGTCACTCCAGGCACCAGGGCGCTGTTGTGGGCGACTCCGCTGAAGGACATGCCAGACGCGGGACCATAGGCCAGCGTGCCGTCCGCACCAGTCTCGTATGTGGTGGCCAGGGCCAGTCCTTCGGCTGAGAACTTCTCCCCGGCGCTGTAGTTCAGCTTCCCGGGGGGGGTCCTGACGCTGACGCCCGTCAGGACGCGGGCCTCTTCGGTGAAGGTCACGCCGAAGGAGGCGTCGCTGTTGCCTCCGTAGGTCACCGTCACGCTCATATCCTCACTGATCCCGGTCCCGTCTGCCGGATCGGTGGTGATCCCGTTGTGGCCCGCGTCGTCCGTCCAGTCGACATACTTCGTGCTCCCGTCGCTCATGACGACCCTGAGCCTCAGCCCCGTCAGGTCCAGCGCGGCGTCGGCGCCGGAGTACGCCGTTGTATTGGGCTGTCTGTTGACCGTCACGCTGCTGACCGTCACGGCGTTGACCGTGATGGCCAGGGTGGACCTCAGCCCGCTGTAGGACGCCCCTACGACCTTGTTCGTGCCGATGTCGTCGGTCGTGAAGGCAGTGCCCCTCGTCAGGGTCTTCTCGCCCAGTGTATACGACAGGACGTCCGCCGGCACCCTCTTCGTGCTCCCGTCGCTCATGGCCACCGTCGCCACCAGCCCGTCGGGATTGAACACCTCGCCCACGTTGTAGGTGGTCTTGGACATCCCGCCCTGGTCCAGCGACAGGCTTATCGGAACCGGCGCCTCCTTGCATCCGACCAGCGCAAGCACGCACGCCAGTGCCAGCACTATGGACACCGACATCAGTACCGTCCGTCCCTTTTTTCTTTTCATCATCTTTACTCCTTCGCCCCCACGGGGCTTGTCTCATGATGTTTCTCATCCACGGAATCACATGCCCGTGCGCGGGCCTCGGAACGCCTTCGCTCCGAAGCCCGCGTACTCGCACGCGACTTCCTCCACCGTGCCCCGACGTACAGGTACACCCGCTCGTCGATCTTCCGCACAATACACCTCGTAGCTTCCGGCGGAGCCCTCCTTTTTTTATGGACGCCCTCTTTCCACCGCCGATGACAACGGCTTCAGCGCATGGAACCCCTCCGAGTCCCAGTACCCAGGACCCCTCACCGTCCGGCACCCGCACAGCGACAACGAGAGGACGGCGATTGCCAGCGCCGCGACCCATGCCGGCCTTTTCATGCCCCGCCACCCTTCGTCCTCCTGCGGGAAGGGGTATCCGTCTTCCTGCGCCCGGGGCCCAGCGTCAGCATCGACACCGAACCGCTGCCTCCCCTCAGGTGAACCTTCAGCCCGCGGTTCGTCCGACCCACGTACACCACGTCCTCCACCGCGCTCAGAACGCAGTCCTCCCCGCAGCGGATCGTCACGCTCACCTCGCCGTCCCGCCCCCTCACCAGCGTGTACAGCACCTCCCCGTCGTCGCTGGACAGGCCCAGCGCGCACAGCAGCGCGCCCGCCCTCTCAAGGTCCAGCGCAAGCTCCTCTGCCTTCACAGCCCCCTCCTCAGCAC
>CAYOWS010000024.1:0-55398 GCA_964407735.1 uncultured Sphaerochaeta sp.
ATTCGAGCCGGTAAGATATATATCGACATCATGTTCCAGCATCAGGGCGTTGACCAGTTTGTCATAGTCATCAATTTCCTGTATCTCATCGAGAAAGAGGTAATATCTGCCAGATCCAATGATTTGTTTGGAAATGTTCGCATACAATTGCTTATATTCCATTTCCGAATAGGCCAGTTGTTCCAGATTCAGCCGGATGACATGTTTCTCATCCACACCGTTTTCCAGAAGATGCCTGTAGAAGATTGTATTGAGCAATGTTGATTTGCCACATCTTCGGACACCGGTTATTATCTTGATGATCTCCAAGTCTTTCAAGTTGATCAATTTATTCAGGTACATCGAACGGGGTATCAACATGCGGAAGCCTCCTCCTTCAAGGTACATTGACTTTTATACAATGTCAAGTTTTTAAATTATACTTTAAAAATCTTATAAAATTCCTATAAATTTAAATCATACTTTAAATTTATTCCTAGCACCACCACCGACAAGGCACCAGGTCTTGTCCATCGCATCATTGTTCATTATACTTGATCCATTATGGATGACCCGTTACCTAGTACAGGGTGCTCAACAGAACACCCGCACAATTCATCGGACATGGTGCCAAGCCGGAGGTGCGTATGTATGCACAACTAGGCGCCATTGTATTGTTGCTGATCCTTTCCGGTATCTTCTCCGCCACTGAGACAGCCTATACCTCACTCTCGATCATTCAGAAGAAGGCCATGGAGTCAAGGAAAGGGCGTAGTGCGAAAATCGCATGCAAGCTCTCCCAGAACCCGGACCTGCTGCTCACCACGATCCTCGTCGGAAACAACGTGGTGAATATCAGCGCCTCTTCTCTGGTCACGACCTTCACGATTCAAGCCTTCGGTAACCAGTTCGTCGGCATCGCCACAGGACTCCTTACCGTACTGGTGCTCATGTTCGGGGAGATCACCCCGAAGCAGCTCGCGCTTTGCTACAACGTAAACATCGCCATAGCGATGGCCTACCCCGTACGCTTCCTGACGATCGTGCTGTTTCCCATCATCTGGCTGTTCAAAACCGTCAGCAAGGGCGTCACAAGGCTTTTCAGCCGTAAAAAGCAGAACCAGATGTCCGTCGAGGGCATCATGCATGTCATGGATGTAGCGGAGGATGAAGGAATCGTCGATGAATATGAATCAGATCTCGTCCAACGTGTACTGCATTTCAGCGAGACTCAGGTCAAGACGATTATGACCCACAGGACGGAAGTATTCAAGGTCTCCGACCAGCTGACCTTGAAAGAGGCGTTCCCCGCTATCGTCGCAAGCGGCTACAGCAGGATACCCGTCTATTCGGATACCCCCGAGGAGATCACCGGCATCTTGCTGTTGAGAGATATCCTGAATGCCCAGGTGGACGACAGGGTTGAAGAACCCATTTCCCATTTCGTTCACGAACCGATCTTTGTTCCGGAGACACGCCATGTAGACGACATGTTCTTCCAGTTCAAGCGCGACAAACTCCAGATCGCCATCGTCCTCGATGAATACGGCGGCCTGTCGGGCGTCGTAACAATGGAAGACGTGGCCGAACAGCTGTTCGGAGAGTTGTATGACGAGCATGAGACCGGTGAAGCGGAACGCATCAAGGAGTCTGATGCATGCCCCGGATCGTATCTGGTCCAGGCCGATACACCATTCCAGCAATTGGTCGATGAACTCGACATCTCCTGGCCCCATGCGGAAAAGGTCGGCACCGTCGCCGCCTATCTCATGGAACTGACAGGAACGATCCCCGTCGAAGGAGACGTCCTTGAATCGCCCATCGGAAGCTTCAGGATCCTTTCCATGAAGGGCAAGAGAGTGGAGCAGGTGGAGTTCACCCCGCACGAGGACGAAGATGAATAACAATCTATTCGATAGACTTACAGGCACCGGAAACGGTGTCTGTTTTTTTCTTCATCCCTGAAGCGACTATTCATCCCACTAAGAATCATACACCTCGAAAAACCTACACCATAGATACCTTAAACGCAGTTCCTGAATCACCAGCGACCTTTTTCTGTATATAACTCATCGAACAGGAAACAAAAGTTTCTCCTTGGGGGGGAACCCCCAAACCTACAGGTATGGAGAATCGCTTTGACTTTATAGCATATATGCTATAAAATATAGGAGAAGTCGCTACGACATCATGCCGATTACAGGAAAGGAAATGGTACGGCTATTGGAACGAAATGGATGGACTTGTGTCCGTACCAATGGTTCTCATTATCTCATGGAAAAAGATGGAAAACTCATCCCTGTTCCATATCACAATACAGATTTGAAAAAAGGAACGGAAATGAGTATCAGAAAAAGGGCTGGAATAAAAAAATGACATATCAAGCAAAAATGACTCCCGCCGACGACAGCGGTTACGACGTTACGTTCCCCGATCTACCAGGTTGCTTTACCTGTGGTGAAAACCTGGACGATGCATTGCGAATGGCAAAAGAAGTTCTTGATCTCTGGCTTTCCTATCTTGACGATGAAAATATAGATATCCCTGAGGCTCAAAGACATCGAGGAAAAAACATCCATCTCATTTCGGTAGATCCAAAAATAGCTTTCTCAATTACGTTGAAAAAGGAACGAAAACGACAGGACCTTACCCAGCAGGCCTTGGCAGAGAAAGCAGGCATGGCCCTTGCCCAATATGCAAAACTTGAAAACCGCAAAAAAGCGAATCCAACATTGACGACAATCGCAAAGCTCAATGTGGCTTTAGGTGGAGGTATTATTTTTGGGCTGTAGGCCGGGCCTGTGCATGCAGTGAGCCCAACAGAAGTATTTAAGTACACAAAGCATTAGGAAAAGGCTATACGGCTATCATGTGCGACATGCTCACAGAAATCAGTCGATACCTGTAAGAGAAGTATCGGCACATAGCCGGAAACCTCTTTCCCTCCTTCCAAAAACATGCCTTGTAGATAGCTTAAATGCAGTTCCTGAATCACCAGCGACCTTTTCATGCATATAGTGGTCAAACAATGTGCAAAGGCCCTCTCTCGGGCCTTGAAAAAGGAGTTGGACATGGTACAGCGACCAGTTACAAACATGACCGAAGAAGACATGAAGTTCGGTTATTTCGTCGTCGGACAGGGAGTCAGACATTGCAAACGGAATTTGGGCGAACCAGAACAGTTCGCACGGCTTATGGATATCGCTCAGAAGGAATTCGAGACAGCGGGGATCCGACTGGTCTATTACTGCGGATTTCCCGATCAGTATGTCCTGGTCATCAGGATTCCTGACACACAAAGCATGATGATCGCGATGGAGAACATCTCGAATGAATTCGCCAGGCAGTTCAATCATGGAACGAAACGGAGGACGAATCCTTTGACTCCGCAAATCCTCTACCATCCGATACTTACCAGCAGGATGATGTATGACATGATCCGTGACATCTATGACGACACGGAATACAACAACCCCGACTGGAAACCTTTCGGTGGAGGTGGAGAACTGTTGGACAAGGAGGATGGATACATAGACAGAGATTTGCTGGAACTTGCTACAGGGATTCCAGCCTTGGGTTGGAGGGAGATGCTGAAACAGCCGAAATGCTGCACGACACCGCCGAACCTCCCCTCCAGCTACGACAAGGAAGCTGGATATATCTTCGATTGATGTTCCAATTCGTTGCTCATACCGGTGAAAACGCTTTCTCTTTGTTGACTGAAAATCATAGCCTAGGTATGATTGCCGGTATGAGCAAATACCCTTTTAACGAGATTGAGAAGAAATGGCAGAAGTACTGGGAAGACAACCAGACGTTCGCCGTGACAGAGGATCCTTCGATCCCACCGGAAAAGCGCCAGTATGTTCTGGATATGTTCCCCTATCCATCAGGGGCGGGCTTGCATGTAGGTCATCCGGAAGGCTATACGGCCACCGATATCTACTGTCGGTATCTACGGATGAATGGATACAACGTCCTCCATCCGATGGGGTTTGACTCATTCGGCCTTCCTGCCGAAAACTATGCCATCAAGACTGGTACGCATCCTCGCATCTCCACGGAACAGAACATCGACAATTTCCGCAAGCAGATCAAGAGCCTCGGGTTCTGCTATGACTGGAACAGGGAGATCTCGACCCATACCAGCGAGTACTATCACTGGACGCAGTGGATCTTCGTGCAGCTCTTCAAGAAGGGTCTAGCGTATGAATCCCACATGCCGATCAACTGGTGTCCCCAGTGCAAGACCGGTTTGGCGAACGAAGAGGTCAAAGATGGAAAATGCGAACGCTGCGGAACCCATGTCGTACGCAAGAACATCCGCCAGTGGGTCCTGAAGATCACCGCCTACGCCGACAGGCTGCTGGAGGATCTCGACGATCTGGACTGGACCGAATCGGTCAAGCTGATGCAGCGCAACTGGATCGGCCGTTCCGAAGGCGCTTCCGTCCTCTTCAAGATGGAGAACAGCGACGATACGCTGGAGGTTTATACCACACGTGCCGACACGCTGTTCGGAGCGACCTATATGGTCTTCGCCCCTGAGCATCCGTTGGTGCGGCAGATCACGACGGCGGAACAGAAAGAAGCCGTCGAGGCATATCTCGACCAGGCGGCCCGCAAGTCGGATCTCGACCGGACGGACTTGGCGAAGGACAAGACGGGGGTATTCAGCGGCAGCTACGCCATCAATCCTGTCAACGGAAAGAAGATTCCAGTCTGGATCGCCGACTATGTATTGATCAGCTACGGCACAGGAGCCATCATGGCAGTCCCAGCCCATGATACCCGTGACTGGGAGTTCGCAAAGAAGTTCGGCCTGCCGATCGTGGAAGTGCTCAAGAGCGAAGTCGATGTCCAGCAGCAGGCGTGGACGGAAGACGGCCTCCATGTGAACAGCGATTTCCTCGACGGAATGAACAAGGAAGACGCGATCAAGGCCATGATCGCCTGGTTGGAAGAACGCAAGCTCGGCCATATGGCGGTCAACTACAAGCTCCGCGACTGGATCTTCAGCCGCCAGCGATACTGGGGGGAACCGATTCCTTTGGTCCATTGTCCCCACTGCGGCATCGTTCCCGTTCCAGAGGACCAGCTTCCGCTGACCTTGCCTGAGACAAAGAGCTATGAACCTTCCGGTACGGGCGAAAGCCCGCTGGCCAATGTCGAGTCCTGGGTCAATACCACCTGTCCCGTATGTGGAGCTCCCGCCAAGCGCGAGACCAACACGATGCCCCAATGGGCTGGTTCCTGCTGGTATTACCTGCGGTATCTTGATCCCCATAACACCGAACGGTTCGTTGATCCGGAGAAAGAGAAGTACTGGATGCCGGTCGACCTCTATGTCGGTGGCACGGAACATGCGGTACTGCACCTGCTCTACTCCCGGTTCTGGCACAAGGTCCTGTACGATCTGGGCGTCGTCTCCACAAAAGAGCCGTTCCAGAGGTTGGTCAACCAGGGCATGATCACCTCCTTCGCGTTCCAGCGTAAGGACAAGACGTTGGTCCCTACCGACCAGGTGGAGGAGACCGCTCCGGAGGTCTATATTGAAAAGGCTACAGGGGAACGTCTTGAACGTATCGTCGCGAAGATGTCCAAAAGCTTGAAGAACGTCATCAATCCCGATGACATCATCAACGAATATGGTGCTGATTCCATGCGCATGTATGAGATGTTCATGGGGCCGTTGCAGGTTTCCAAGCCGTGGTCCACCACTGGTCTTTCCGGTGTCTGGAGGTTCCTCGACCGTGTTTGGCGTCTGGCTGAAGAGCGGACGATCAGCGACGAGCCGGCGTCCCCGGAACTGCGCAAGGTACTGCACAAGACCATCAAGAAGGTCACGCAGGATACAGCCTCGCTGAACTTCAACACGGCGATCAGCCAGATGATGGTACTGGTCAACGAGCTGTACAAGATCGACACCCTCCCCCGCGAGGTATGGGAAGCGTTGGTCCTGTTGCTCGGCCCCTATGTGCCGCATCTGGCCGAAGAGCTTTGGGAACGTGCCGGACACGAGCCTTCTGTCGCGAACGTGGCATGGCCCGTCTATGACGAAGCCCTGACGGTCGACGACGAGATCGAGATCGTCCTTCAGGTCAACGGCAAGGTCCGTTCACGCATCTCGATGTCCAAGGACGCGACCAAGGACGAACTGCTGGCCGCGACAAAAGCCGATGCCAAGCTTCAGGAATGGATCGGTGGCAAGGAGATCGTCAAGGAGATCGTCGTCCCCGGCAAGCTGGTGAATATCGTCGTGAAGGGTTGACGCCCTGATCCGCCGGCAAGTGAGCATACAAGCGAGAACCGCACCTCAAAAGGGGTGCGGTTCTTTTTTCAAGAGACATGGATTCTCCGCTAGATCGCGGTAATTACATGGATGAAGATATTGGTCTCATAGGCCCCCGCCAGTAGATTATCCACATTACCGGTCACCTTGAGATACAGAGAGCCGTGGAAGTCCGTGTTGTAGATCTCTCCCCTGCCATTGCCGGTCATATAGGAGCGCATCGCGGCTTTCATCCAATCGGCGCCGCCCGAACCGTTGAACACCATCTGTCCGTTGAAGGCACCGGCCGGGACCGTTCCAGTGGTCGCTGTCGAGACAATTTCGTATGTGCAGGAATTGTACGGATTGGAGCTGCTTGTCGATCCCCGCCGCTTGAATTCAAATTGAGAAGCCGGGCCATAGATGCTGGAAGAGCTTGAAACGAACAGATAGTAATCGTTCGGTACGTTCAAGGAAGAAGCCGTCGTAAAGTCTATGTCGGCGACCTTGATGGGAAAGCCATAGTTGTTCACGATATCGAAGGCATTGGTATTCGCGGCGTCAGGGGTCACGACAAGCTGTGCGGTGGATACGGAGCCGGAGTAGGAATCGCCAAAATAGCCGTTCATGTAGAACACCGTGCTTTCAATCTGACCGTCTGACTGGACGGTGATCGACATCTGTCCGAGATAATCGTCCCCTGGGGCGACGTTGCAGACAGCGGTCGACTCTCCGGGCAGGGTACCGTCCGCGGCCAATACAGGGTCGAGCACGAGAACGACATCAATCCATGCGGAATCAACGGAACCGTAGTTGTAGGAACCATTGCCCACCACAGAAAAGCCATCCGTACGGATATTGCTGCCGTCGGTCGTGGGAAGCGTAAACGCGGGTACCCCCAGCTGGCCTTGGTAGCCGTATCTGGGATAATTCGTACTATTGGGATTCGGATAGTTCTGCTGGCTTACCCGAGGAACCAGGCATACGCTGAAGGGACGTTTCAAAGAAGGGTCGCTGATTGATGTCAGATACCAGTCGCTATCGAATGTAACGGTCGTTTCGGAGGTGGAACCCTTTATTCCGACGACAGCTACGATCTGGCGGTCTCCATAGGCCCCGTTCGCGCTCGTCGCGCTGGAACTCCATTCCCTCGTCGGAAACCAGAAAGATGGAGAACCCAGGTTGATCGTGGAACTCGTGTCGAAGCGATGTATCCAGATATCCGCGGAAAACGCCATGGACAGCAGCCCAACAAGGAGGAGGAGAATCAACGATGTCTTTTTGTACAAACTACCCATCTCCAACCTCCATCAGTCGCTTGTAACCGTAAAGGTAACGGTAGCGATATATTCATCGTCCGGAGACGCCTCCAGTATCGAGATATCGTCAGTGAACATAAACCGGATGGGGCTATGGTTGATCGCGATATAGGAATCGGATATGGCGCCGGAAGGGACCGACAGAACGACGGAAGCGGATCCGGGTTGCCCATTGGAGGTCTCGACGATCAATGCGTCATCGACGGTTAGCTGCGTCCTCGATGAATCGAAACAGGCGTAGACGTACTTGATGTACAGCATGTAGTTCAACGTCTCCAGGGAAACGACGCCGCGCAAGGGGGTGACTGTCACGGAGAGTGTGGCGGGGTAATAGTTGGTCAGCAAAGACCAGGTAGCGATGATTCGTCCCGTTTCTGGCCGTGAGGAATACTGCACGCCAGCGCCGAGGATATCGAAGGGCATCCCTTCAGCGGAAGTCGCCGTCGCACCGAGGATCGGGGATATGGAAGCCGAATGGACCTTTCCGACGACACCGACTACCGGCAATTGTCTTGACCGGACCGGTTGTGTGACCGCGAAGCCGCAGGTGACGGAAATCAGGAGGACGAATACCATGGCGATGTATCTTTTCATGTTCTTCTTCCTCCCCTAGTCGACCAGGCAAGATACCCGGACGGTCGATGAAAACGATGCTTCATACGGGGCTGCGTCGTATGAAGCTTGGTCCAGCAGCAGTTGGACGACTCCGGTCCTCGTATATTGCTGGCGGGCATCGGTCAGTCCGCTGTTCGTATAGGAGGAGTCCCCCTGAGAACTCCTTTTGCGCTGGATGATGCCGGATACTCCCAGCACGCCGCCATTCAAGGATTGGCCGGAACCGGGTTCAAAAGGCCATGTTTCCCTGTATGTGTAGTTGATGAGGCTTATCCTGGCAGTCAGATACCGATAGACGCCAGAACCGGAGGTTCCATAGTCCGAGGCAAAGCCAGAGCCGTTGAACCGCACATCGCCGGTGATCTGATCTCCGGAAGCATCCGTCGCCAGGAAGTTCTCGAACTCGAAGGACAACGCGACCCGCTGCATGTTGGTTCCTGTCACCGTAAATGAAAAAGCGTCGGCATAGGTCCCCAGCCAACCGGAGCCATCACCTAGCCCGAGATCCCGCCCTGGTCCGAGCGTCTCGGACGATAGGTTCTGAACCTGGACTTTCACCCAGATACTTTCCGAGGTCCCGACGTTCTTATAGGCTGAGATTTCAAAATCATCGGTCGTCGTAATGGAAAACGAGGGAAAGATGAACAAGAAAAAGAAGCCGCACATGCAGAAGATGAGTCTTTTCATATCGCCCTCACTTCAAAGGTCACGCTAGCTTGATAAGCGCTCCCGGCGGCGGCCGAACCAACGTCAAGCAATTGTACGGCGATCCTTGCGATCTCTATCTTTTCCTCGGAATTACCAGCTTTGTACCGTTGCAGAAGGTTGCCGGAATCGAAACCTGTTTCACCCACAATAAACGGAGAGCCCACGACTGGAGAGTCGTTTTGTGCGTCATAGACGGCGAGTTCATAGCACAGATACGCCGAAGCACCTCCCGGCAGATCCATGACAAAGGGGGTACACCGCATATACAGGCTATAGACAGCCGTGATATTAGTATTGAGGTAGATGGAAGCGAACGGCTGCGTCAGCGAGGAACTCGCATCTATGCTGACCGTCGTCAGATCCCGTATATCGTTCACATCACGGATCAAGAGCGTTACAAACGGGGCCTTGGGCTTTGTGAGGATCATGGAAAAAGAGTTGCCGTGGCCATCGGCGGGCGTCACACCCCCTGAAACACCGCATACGAGGACCATCAACAATAACGTGACGGCTTTTCGCAGTGCATTGTCCAGTAGTTTTTCCTTTCGCATACTTTTTCCTATCGCCTGTTCCGTTCTAAACAACATCACATATTTCCTGGAAACAGTGCGTTTCCACTGGGAATATGCCAACTACATGGATAGTATGAGGTCTTGAGAAACATATGTCAATAGTTAGTGTATTTGTATAAATATGCAAAAGTATAAAATTCAAATTTAGGTATTTAAATACTATATGGTAATAAATTAAATCAAAAATCCATAAAACTAACTTATGTCATAATTAGTTATTTTTCTTTGCTTTTAGCATGATAATCATCAAAAAATTCATGCCGCAAGACATGATGTATACGCCTTAAGATATTAATTAGTTTTAGGGAACGTTCAGCAAGGAGTCCCTGTGTGGAAAACCAAAATATAAGAGCGCTGACAATATTGAACCTAGACAATGGATTCGTGAAAAAGATACAGACAAGAAGATCGCCAGGAAAACTGATAGTCAAAACATCAACATGACAACGTAAAAAGAAAGAACCGCACCTCGGAAGGGATACGGTTCTTTATATAAACAACGTAAAACAAAAATGCATCAATTAAATATCAGTTATTACATGGACATAGATATCAGTCTCATACGCTCCCGCCAGAAGATTATCGACATTGCCAGTCACCTTGAGATCTAGAGAACCATGGAAGTCCGTATTATAGATAGTACCGCGATCATTACCAGTCTCATATGAAGTCCTTGTGGCTTTCATCCAATCAACTCTGTTTGAATTATTGAACACCATCTGTCCGTTGAAGGCTCTGCTTGGGGTAGTTCCTGTAGTCGCGTTTGAGAGAATCTCGTATGTACAGGAATTGTACGGATTGGAACTGCTTGTCGATCCCCGTCGTCTGAACTCAAATCGAGAGGCGGAACCATGGATATCGGAAGAACTGGATACGAACAGATAATAGTCGTTCGGTACGTTATTCGCTGAAGAAGTCGTAAAATCGACATCTGCGATCTTAACAGGCAACATATAGTTGTTTACGATATCAAAGGCATTGGTATTCGCCGTTTCTGGCGTTACGACAAGCTGTGCTGAAGAGACCGTTTCGACATAGTCACTACCGAAATAACCATTCATGTAGAACACAGTACTTTCAATCTGGTTCCCCGATCGTATCGTGACCATCATTTGCCCCAAATAGTCATCCCCTGGGGCGACGTTGCAGACAGCGGTCGACTCTCCGGGCAGGGTACCGTCCGCGGCCAATACAGGATCGAACACGAGTACGACATCGATCCATGCGGAATCAACGGAACCGTAGTTGTAGGAATCCGTATGGATATTCCTACCGTCTGTCGTGGGAAGCGTAAACGCAGGTACCCCCAACTGGCCTTGGTAGCCGTATCTAGGATAATTCGTACTATTGGGATTCGGATAGTTCTGCTGGCTTACCCGAGGAACCAGGCATACGCTGAAGGGACGTTTCAACGAAGGGTCACTGACTGAGGTCAAATTCCAATCGCTGCTGAATTCTACAACGGTCTCTTCGGAACTGCCTTTGATTCCGACGACCGCTACAATCTGTTTATCTCCGTAAGTCCCTGCACCACTTGATGCATTAGAACTCCATTCTTTAGTGGGGAACCAAAAGTTCGTAGAAGCCAAATTGATTGTGGAACTCGTATCAAACCGATGGATCCAGATATCCGCGGAAAACAACGCAGATACCGTTCCTCCAAGCAGGAAGAGAAACAATAGCATTTTCTTGTGCAACTTATTCATTTCTCACCTCCATCAGTCGCTCGTAACAGTGAACGTAACCGTCGCAATATATTCATCGTCTGGCGCCATTCTCAGACTTTCAATGCTATCGGTAAATGTAAAACGTATCGGACTATTGTTTATGGATATAAAGGAATCAATACTCGCTCCATCAGGAACTGACAATCTTACGGAAGCGGTACAAGGAAAACCATTGTCAGTCTGGACGATCAACGCGCCATCGACAGTAAGAATCGCACGGGCGGAATCGTTGCATGAATAGAGATACTTGATATACAGCATATAGTTCAGCGGCACCTGGGAAACGATGCCGAGCAAAGGGGTGACTGTCACAGAGAGTGTAGCGGGGTAATAGTTGGTCAACAAAGACCATGTAGCGATTTGACGTCCGGCTTCAGGGCGTTGCGTAGACTGCACACCAGCATCAAGAATATCAAAAGGCATGCCTACATAGGGATCTGATGAATTCACAATCGGAGAAATAGATGCAGAATGTACTTTGCCGACGACACCGACGACGGGCAAATGTCTTGAGTTGGCGGGTTGTCTAACCGCGAAACAACAGCAAACTCCCAAGAGAAAAACCAATGTCAAGGAAGTCATTTTCTTCATTTTTTCATCCTTCCTTTAGTCAACCATACAAGTCACACGGACAGTCGATGTATACGACTTCTCATATGGCGCGGCATCATATGAAGTTTTATCAAGTTTTAATTGGACGATTCCGGTCCGTGTGTATTGCTGGATGGCATCAGAAAAATTGGTTTGATAATTCCCATTCATCCATTTCCGCTTAATGACGCCGGATACTTCCAACACACCATTTTGTAACGATTTACTAGAATCCGAAGATGAAGGCCATTCTTCTTTATAGGTGTAACGACCATATTCCCAATACTGAAAGCCGTCGTCTGGAGACTTAGGGCTTCCATAATCAGAGATAAATCCAGACTCCTTGAACCGTACATTACCGGTGATTTGAGTTCCAGGAGTATCAGTCGCCGCGAAGTTTTCGAATTCAAAGGAGACCTCAACCCGTTTTGCGTTGTTACCCGTAATTTCAAACGAGAATGCATCGGCATAGGCTCCCACCCAAGCAGAACCGTCACCCAACTTGAGATCACGCCCAGGCCCCAGCGTCTTATTCGAGAGATTCTTGACCTCAACCTTGACCCAAGAGCCGGTAGCACCTACATTTTTATAAGCGGAAATTTCAAAATCATCCGTCGTTGTAATTGCGAAAACCGGCAGGCTCAGCATAAAGACGCAAAATGCACATACAAGGAATCGCTTCATACCGACCTCACTTCAAAAGTGATAGTAGCCTGATATGGATCACCAGGAATGGCGGAATCAACATTGTTCAACTGCAAGGCAACCCATGCCACTTCAATTTTCTCATTTGACCCATCACTTTGATACGTCTGCATAAGTGAAATTGAATCCAGACCGTTTTCATCAACCATGAAAGGAGACTCTGGCAATGGGGCATCTTCTGTGACATTGTATATCGCCAGATTATAGGTCAGATAACTTATTGTATTACCGATCGTTTTTTTAAATGGCGTACATCTCATAGATAGTTCATAGGGCTGCTCGATGTTTGTCTCAACATACACAGAAGCAAACATCTGGTTCAAGGAAGAAGAACCCGCATCAATATTGATTGTACCTATTGGATCACCGTCCGCACCAGAAGCTATATCACGAATCACCACACCAAAGTATGGTTCTTTCGGCTTGTTTATAACCATGGAAAAGAAATTACCATTCCCATCAGCCGGAGTAGCTCCCCACATGCCAATACAAGTAAAAACCATGACTATCACCACAAGGAATTTTCTATGTATAGCACCAATGGGTTTCTCTTTTCTCATAACATTACCCTTACTTTCCATCCCATTTCAGAAAACCACCGCATTCCCCTTGCCAGTCTCGATTTCCTGACTATTAGCCGTGCAAGCTGATTGTAGTATGTAGCTTTGAGAAACATATGTCAAGTGATTAATTGTATTATCTGATATAAAATCTAATAAAATGCGTAAAAAATAATTAATTAACTACATTATATAAATTTATATATTAGTATCTTATGACATAGTATTATGAAATTCATGAAAGCGATCTACATGCCATGGTAAAGAAAAGTACACAGATTGTACAAATATACATATTTTCTCATATCTCTACAGGTACAAGGATTGATATGAAGTCATAAAAATTGCAGCAACAATATAGACGATTGCCCCTCTTCACTTTCCAGACCAGAAAAAGTCTCAAGATCCCCAGCACATGACAATTCTTTTTTGCAAATCTGACATCATTTTCCGAACTAAATTATGCACCGTCAGCGAACATATGTCAACAGATATGCTTAAAGCAAAGTAGTATTTCTCCATATTTTGCATGTATTAATTTTAATTTATTTAACATAAACAAATTATTTTTTTACACTTATGACATAATCGTTACGCTAGTGAAATTTGTTATGTAAATATACCTACTTTTAGTACAAATACTTTTTCGTGGCAAAAACCAATACATTTGCCGTTGGTACAATATTCGTACTTTAGGGCGATTTACTTATGACATATCAAAACCCAAAACTTGTACAATTAGCTATATTAGAAATAAACAAGTCTTTATATTAAATAAGAATATTATTAATAAACTATTGACATAAGTTTGTTTGATGATTATTTTATACCTACCAGGATTGCCAGGGAAACAGCAACCAAGGATATAGGATATGAAACAAACAGTAATGAAAGCCGGGCTGGCTCTCATTCTCATATTAGGCATAACGTCAACGGTTCCCGCCGCACAATATCTGTCGCAGGGATACTCGCTGACCTTTGACTTTACCGGGAATGTATCCAGCATAGTCTCTTTCGAAGCGAAAACTAACAATAACGATTACGCGCCGACCACCAGCGTGACAATGCCACTGGAATCCGGCACCTTCGATATTGCTAGATGCATTCTGACGACGAATCTCAGCAACCAGATCCTCACATTCGGATTCGAGTGGGACTCATTGACACACGCATCTGCGGACAGTGCCCGGATTCCCTATGCGATGACCTTCGTCGTCAACGACATCCCGACCGTCAACTATCCCGCGAACGAACCGATGAAACAGCATCAGATCGCGGTGACGTTACCGCAGGGAAGTCAGACAAGGACCACCGAGATCTGCACCTTCAGGATCACCCCTGACATGCAGAGCGCGACACAGGCATTGGCCGGAGATTATGCCGGCACGATCAAAGTAAATATCACAGAGGGGGCGAGCTAATGGCTAAACGACGAAACATCATCAGCCTTGCTTGCCTACTCGCCTTCCTCTGTTTGTTTTCCGCGAGTATCGGCGCTGCACAGGTGACAATGCAGGAGCTGACAAAACACATAACGGCATATAAGTACGAGGAGTTCTCCACGATTCCCGAGACCTCGTTGTATCTCGAAGACATGTCCCTGAACAATATCCCGCAAGGAACGACGATCGACGTTCCGACATCGGCGATACTCAGTGAATACCCGGCGTTCGCATGGACACTCATCGGAAACATCCCGAACACAGTGACCTTGTCGTTCAAGCTCTATCCGCTTGTGCTTCAGAATTCCGCGACAGAGGAGTGGCTCCCCTATTCCGTCAGATTCGCGCCTGCCGTGACATTGATAGACCAGCTGACAGTCCCTGCCGGACCGTTCTACCACAACGGGGTCGCATACAATTATGCGGAAGCGAAGCTGAACGACAGGACCACGAACCTGCCACGGCATTCAACCGGGTTGACCACGGAAACCGCGGCGCAGACGGTGGACCTTCCCTACACCCTGGTGACCTCGACTTCGCCGTCGATCAACATAGCGACCGTCGACCACTGGGTGAGGAACGGAGTCGCGTACGTCAAGATCGAAGACATCTCCCAAGATCCACCAAGCTACGGAACCTATACCGCCACCATGGTGGTCAGCTGTACGGCAAACTGACAAGGAGGAAGCATGCGTACTACACGAATACATAGAATGACAATCTTGCTGGCCTGCTTTCTTTTCCCTGCCGCTTTGCTCGCGGCACAGGAAGTAAGCACCCCGATCGCCCACCAGGTCATCGGATACATCCAGGAATACAACACAATGACGATCGAACTGGACGACGCCGTGTTCCCCTTCAACATGGAAGGCGCGGAAGTCGCCCAGAACCTCAACCCAAGTACGGTGACGGGTATTCGCATCGGAAGCATCTTTCTCATTACGAACGACCCTACTTTCCAGCTCACCATCAGCCACGACAGACTGAAGCTGATCGACGAGACTACCGGGGTCGCCGCGACATCGCTGGACAACACGAATTCCGTCGACTACAGGCTTGATATCTTCTACGATGCGACCCGTTACAAATCAATCTATGACGGCAGCCCCGCGACCATCACCGTCGCGGACATCCAGCCGGGAATGGATTCATCTTCCTATCAGGGACCGTTCCAGATCGTAAACAGGAACATCTTCGTGAGCATGGGGGCGAACGGCTCCTATATCGAAGACCTCCACGAAGGAAGATACATCTCGGACATCGTGTTTAATCTGACGGTCGAGAAATGAAGAATTGCACAAGGAAAAGGAGGAGCGTCCTGAAAAGAACAGACCTCCTTTTCCAGAGCATGGAGAAACAGAACATGACAAGATACAATAGATATATATTGATGACATTGTTGCTGGCGGTCTGCGTCGTCCTGCCGGTGTTCGCCGGAGCGGTACCGGAAGACCAGACCTGGTATCTCCCGAATACCGATACCAGCAACCCATATTTTTACTTCGACCTCGCCACAGATACCTATCAAGCGGAAATCGTACAGATAGGCAGCTCCCTGAAAGGGCGGGCCCTGACCACGACGATCACATCGTCGGACAACTTCTTGTTCATCAACGACGAGAACCCTACGGCGACACATCCGTATTCGTTGAGCAAGTACAACGACAACTACGAACGCGACAGGTTCCTCGGGATCATCACAAGCGACTGGTATATCAGAAGCAAGGACTCCCCTACGGTATATCAGTCGGGTAGTCCTGTCAGTTTCACGCTGCCGGCCGGAACCTATACACAAAGTCTTGTCTCCGGCAACCTGCGACTGTTCAAGCTCGCGCATGTATCCATCACGATTCCCGCCGCACCCTCGACCTTGTCGGCAGGAACGTATTCGACACGCCTGAAGTTCACGCTGACGGCACCGTACTACAGCAACGACTATCCCGCTGTAGAGCTCTCATATGACATTGTGCTGAAGGCGAAATACAAGACCAACATAGAAGGAGGGGAAAGCGGTTTCACCGACTTCTATTTCTCGATTACGCCGACATCTTCCACCTATAATTTCGATATTGAAGGAAACATAGGATACGTGGATGTCGCTGACATACATTTCACCTTTTCGGAAAGAACCACGAGCAAAAAGACCTACGGGAACGATCCGTTCGTCGTCGGGGTCTCCGCTTCCGGAGACGGGTGGACCATGGTCAACGATCCCTATACGTTCAGAAGAATCGGATCAGAGTATCAGGAAGAATCCGACGCGAACACCATCGCCTATCAGACCAGGCTGGTCAATGAGAATTACGGGACAGGATACGGCTCCTCCCTTGGTGATGGAAGGTACCAGTATGTAGCCCCCCATACCATAGTCAACCAGCTAGCGGCTTCAAGCTATTACAATGTCTTTGAATACAAGGGCAAAGCACAGATACAGATCACCGGAGACAACGTGGATGCGTTGGCCCCGGGAAGATATAGCACGAATCTGTACTTCTACATCATCAAGAACTAGACGATCTACCGGCTACCGAAAGGCAGCCGGTTTTTACATCTGGACTTTCGCCAACCCGCCGCGGGAAGTCTCACGATACAGGGAAGGCAGGGCGTGGCCCGTCTCCATCATCACCTCCACGACGGAATCAAACGGCACCTTGTGCCGGCCATCCGAGAAGAGGGCGTAGACGCAATGGTCTATGGATCGCATCGCCGCCATGGCGTTCCGTTCTATGCAAGGAATCTGGACCAACCCCATCATAGGATCGCAGGTAAGTCCCAGATGGTGTTCCAAGCCCATCTCGGCGGCATACTCGACCTGGTGGACGGAGCCGCCCATCAGCTGGGCCGCAGCACCGCTGGCCATGGCGCAGGCCACACCGATCTCCCCCTGGCAACCGACCTCAGCGCCGCTGATGGAGCCGTTCGTCTTGACGATATCGCCGATGATACCGGCGGTCAGCAACGCCCTGAGGATCTTTATCTTGGGGAACTTGTGCATATTGTAGAGATAATAGAGAACGGCGGGGAGCACGCCACAACTTCCACAAGTCGGCGCGGTAACGATCTGACCGCCACCGGCGTTTTCTTCCGCGACGGCCAAAGCATAGCTCAACACGATCGCGGTATTGTCCAACGCACCGGAAGTATCCTTCGCCTTTTCATAGCATTGGGAGGCCTTGCGGGCAAGTTTCAGACCACCGGGCAACACCCCTTCCTGGTTCAGCCCGTTCTCGATGGCGGCACACATCACTTCCCAGACCTCATCCATATATTGAAGGATATCTTTCCCTTCATATTGGAGGGCGACCTCCCAGATCTGCATTCCTTCATGCTCGCAATAGGCGAGGATCTGTTTCATGGTACTGAGTTCAGCGGGATACACCTGTCGGGGGGCATTCTGTACGCTCCCTTCGGAAACAACACGTCCGCCGCCCACACTATAGTAGGTCTGTTCCGCCAATAATTCATCACCACCGAACGCACGGACAGTCAGGGCATTCGGATGAAAAGCTTTTTCGACATCAGGATACCATACGATCTCGACAGGCTTCTGAACGGCGTCAA
This sequence comes from uncultured Sphaerochaeta sp., assembly GCA_964407735.1. GTDB lineage: Bacteria > Spirochaetota > Spirochaetia > Sphaerochaetales > Sphaerochaetaceae > Spiro-02. Next base: position 18,051 of record CAYOWS010000024.1, read on the forward strand.
AAACCTCCCTGATGGCACGGTCCGTCAAGTGACCCTTCCCCGTCGCGGCAAGGCTGCCATAGAGATCGGCCTCGAACTTTTCAGCGGCCGGATGTTCCGACAAAAACAGCGACGCCGCATAACGTGGCCCCATAGTGTGGCTGCTGGATGGACCGTATCCGATCCGGTATAGTTCCCTGAGTGATTCCATGCCCCCACTCTATCTTTTTTCATCAGTTAAGTGAAGCCATCTCACCACCTCCGCACACCTAAAGCGCACTTTCATAACAAGAACTGGGGAGGTTCCCGTATGTACTGGAATATACGGTGGGAATTCTCATCGACAAGCACACGTAGTTCAAGGTGCGCCTCACGGTTCAGGAACCTATGGAGGCCCCCCGGCAACGACAGCTTCACTGAACTGGTCTCCGAATCAAACCAGAACGAATCTGTTCGCCGATCCGCTGAGATCCAAAATCCTGTTGGAAGGTTTGTCAGCGACACTTCCAAAGGGGGAATGCGCTGGATCGATCGCTCTGAAAGCGAACCGTTGAGGATATCCTTTCCCAACCGATTGAAATCCAGCAATCGGAAGTCGTCCCCCGACCCATTCTCCAACAACGCAGAAAGGACAGGATAATTGAGATAGTTGATCGGACCGTGTGAAGTTTTCGACAAAGTCTGCAATAGCTTCGCGACAGAACCTTCCCGTGGGGTAAGGAGAATGCGGTTGCGGGAGTGCAAAGGATGGAACACCCCGCCCAAAGGCTCAAGCTCCCCCAAAGGATAGGCACAGAAGACAATACTTCGTCCTCTCGGGACAGGAATTCGCACGGTCCTTGTCCCGGCGTTCAGATGCAGTCGTTGGAACCCCCCTTTGCCATCGGTCCAGACCAATGTATGCCACATCGGTTTATGGCAGGCTTCCTCCCAAGGATGCAGACCCTCCAAAGAGACTTCAACCGTTCGGAATGAATCGGAACATGAAGTGAAGCCTACAAATATTTCAAGCACCAAGAGAACGACAATGGAAAGCAATATGAATCGTTTCATACCCTTTATATGGGTAAAAAGTCCGCCGGTGATTCAGGAACTGCGATTTTGATACAAAGAAAGCGGTTTTCGATGTGTCAGCTTTTCGATGACAGCCGTTTTTGCTGTAGGTATTCCTGCCGGAATCTTTTGAACAGGGCACGGAACTCATCGCTCCGATAATCGGCATAGGTCCAGGGCAATGCGTTGAACTGGCCGGAAGCATACATGAGCGTCACTTCGGCATACATCCCATCGGACAAAGGCACACGATGGGAACGGTCCTTCGTCGTAGCCAGAATGAAGTTGTCGGCGCTGAGCACCCCTGGATCAAGATTGATTTTCCGAAGACCGGCCTCGGCGAAATACACCTCGATATCATTGGTGATATGCTTCATGCGAGCCAACTCAGAGGGCTCGACCAACTGTTCAAAGACGATGAAGAAACGCATGGGACGCTCCCCCATCTCACTGTCATAATAATCTGTAAAAGAGAACAGAACAGGTTGAGTGACTTCTTTTATCGGTCCAAACCGCTCTTTCAGGACATCAAGCAGCTCCTCTGTTCGATCGGATCTGGTAGAGAGGACGCCCATCACCAGACGGGCGGGAGTGAACTCATGAACGATACCCATGTCAGTGAGCCGCGGTAAAGGTGCCGAGGACCCTGATGGATGTACATGCGGTCCGCAACTGTTCAAGAGCCTGGTCGAAAGCACCCTCCTTTCCGAGTTCCGTCTCGACGAAGAACGAATACTCCCACGGTTTGCCAGGGATGGGCCTCGACTCCAGCTTCTTCATGTTCAAGCCATGTTTCGAGAGAATGTCCAGAACGGCGAACAAGGCTCCCGGCTGGTCACCTACGGAGAACACCAAGGCGGCACGGTCCACAGGAGCGGCACTTCTGAACGAAGAAGCCTTCTCTTCCCGGCAGATCACATAGAACCTCGTATAGTTGCGAGGATTGGTTTCGATTCCCTCGCGGAGAATTTCCATCTCATAGCATTTCGCCGCGGGAGCCCCTGCGATAGCAGCGAGAGCCGGATCGTTCTGTTCCTTGATGTAGGCGACGGCCCCGGCGGTATCGAAGAACGGCACCGCTTCCGCCCAAGGCATCTGCTTCTCCAGGAATTCAGCGCATTGCGCCAGTCCCTGAGGATGGGAATAGACCTTCTTGATCCGATCGAAAGATGCGCCAGGCAAGGCGATCAGGTTATGGATGATACGAACTTGCTGTTCACCGACGACGGTGAGCCCGGGATGGCTGTTGAGCAGATCGAGAGTGTCATTGATAGTCCCGCCAAGAGTATTCTCGACAGGAACGACACCGTAGTCCGCGGTTCCGTCCATCACTGCATCAAATACATTGGAAAATCTCTTGCAAGGAAGTACCAGAGAGTTTTCATCGAATACCCTGCGGACCGCCAGTTCACTGAAGGCTCCATACTCGCCCTGGAACACGATAGTGAGGTTCCGGTGCTCCGGTGTCGGTTCTGTCGAAGCGGCGACACCCAGCGAGGCGGGAATGATACGGGGAATCCTCTCCAATGATTTGCCGACGACAGGACCAAGGGCCTGTATGTCGCGCATCAGCTTCTCGAACTGGTCCGGATAGAGAGACTGAGGGCCATCGCTCAAAGCTTTCTCCGGATGGTCATGGACCTCCACCATCAACCCCGAAGCCCCGGAGGCGATGATAGCCAGCGACATGGGAGCGACCATATCCCTCAGACCCGTGGCATGGCTGGGATCGCCGATGACCGGCAGATGCGTCAGTTTCTGAACCACAGGGATAGCGCTACAGTCGAGCGTATTCCGAGTGGCCCGCTCATAGGTACGAATTCCACGTTCACAAAGAACGACCTGGTCGGTGCCGTTCGCCATCAAGTATTCGGCGGCCATCAGCCATTCCTCGATCGTCGCGGAAAGGCCGCGCTTCAGTAGGACGGGCATTCCCGTATGGCCGACCGCCTTGAGCAGTTCGAAGTTCTGCATGTTGCGGGCGCCGATCTGATACATGTCGATGTAGTCTTTCATCATCTCGACATCGGTGGTGCTGACCACTTCGGTAGTGACGGGCATACCGTACTTCTCGCCCGCTTCCTTCAGGTACTTCAGGCCCTCTTCTCCCAGACCTTGGAACGCATAGGGGGAGGTCCTCGGCTTGAAGGCTCCGCCACGGAGGATGACGGCACCGGCCTCCCGGACTTTCCCGGCGATGGACAGAATCTGCTCACGGGATTCTACGGCACAAGGACCGGCCATCACAGCGATACGGTTGCCCCCGATCCTGACGTTCCCGACCTGGACGATCGTATCTTCTTTCTTCAGTTCTCGGGAGGCCAGCTTGTATGGTTTGCTGATGGGAATGACGCTTGCGACACCCTCCAGAAGCTCAACCTCACGGATATCGATACGTTGGGAACCAACGGCTCCGATTACGGTATCTTCCTTGCCGACGATCTCCTTGACCTTGAAGCCTCGTTCTTTCAGAAAACTACGAATGAGGTCTTTCTGGATATCCGTCGCCTGCTGTTTCAATACGATAATCATTGTCGCCTCCGTTGATTCAACCACAAACCTTGACACCTGTGGTTCTGTTGCACAGGCTATCAAACCTGGTCGATTTACGCTAGAACTTTTCCATAGAAACGTCAAGGATTCGTCTGGGACCCTTAGGCCTTCCGTCTTGTCATGTTTTCCAGCTCTTCAAGATATTTTCCCCTCTCAAAACCTTGCTCCTGGATATTTAGAATGCAGTTGCTGAATCAGTACGGGTATTTTTTCCCTGATAGAGGTGAGGGCATGGAAATCCATGCCTTCCGGCCTGCCTTGCGCGGGCCGAGCATCAACGCAAGAGGTTCCAGCATGCGAACGAAAACACAGCAGGCACGGCCCAAGCCGCCAGACCTGCCCGTCCCCCAGATACCGCTCACCGCCGACCCCGTGTTCAAGTACGTCTTCGGCTCCCCCGGCTCCGAGGAAGTCCTCGCCTTCCTGCTCAACGCCATCCTCGCCGATGACGTGGACCAGCCCTTCGAGGACATCACCTTCATCCCCCAGGAACCAACCCCCTCATCCTCCGGAGCGAGGACTTGCCGCCTGGACATCGTCGCCACAGACCGGGCGGGCAGGGTCGTGGACGTGGAGATGCAGCGATACGGCGACGACAGGTACGCAGAGCGCCTGACGTTCTATATCTCCCGGCTGGTCACCGACTACACCCCAAAGGGCAAGGAGCTGAAGCTGTGCAGGGTCATGTGCCTGTCCATCGGGGAGCACCCCCTGCCGGGCCTCGAGGACTGCCCCGCCCCGGTGGTGCGCATGAGGACAACGGTCGACCAGGAGGGCTACGAGGTCAAGGGCGGCCTTCCCCTGACGGTGCACGTGAACCTCTCCCAAGTCAGGCAACGGTTCAAGGGCAAGGACGCCGAAGACTTTGACGGGTGGGAGAAGTGGTGCTATTATCTGGCTATGGAGGGCGGAGAAATGGCGACTGACGAGGAGCTGGAGAAGATCAGGGATATCATGGCCGCCGATCCCGCGATTCGGGAGGCGGACAAGAGGTACAGGGAGTCGCTGGCGGGGGACGACGAGGCGTTGAGGATGGGGCTGCTGAGGGACTGGTACCATGCCATGAAGGAGGCCGGGGAGCTCGCCACCGCCAGGGTGCATGGCGAGTCCGAGGGTCTGAAGAAGGGCAAGCTTGAAACCGCAAAGGCTATGAAAGTTGATGGCATGCCGGCCGAGACCATATGCCGTTATACGGGACTGACGGAACAGCAGATTGAAAACCTGTAGTTCCTGACCATACGGCGTTGGTCTCGCAACGCCGTACGAGTTTTTTCGAACAGGCTCCGTGAATGTTATACTCACGAAGGGCAGAGGAAGCCAGACAAGGCGTGGAATCAAGGATAGTACGTCAGTACAGCCTTGATGATACAACGCTGTATGGCTTCCTTTGACCGAGTGAGCTAGCGGGAGCGGAGGACTCCGACCCGCGGACACCTCTCCCGCATCGGACACTTGCTGCACCATGGACTCATAGGAGTACAGATGTGCTGCCCGTATGTCACCAACAGCTCGTTGAGAGGGATCCAAAAACGCCTCGGCATGATCTTCTGCAACTCTTTTTCGCTCTGTTCAGGGGTGGAGGTCTCGATCCAGCCCATCCTGTTGGCGATCTGATGAACATGACAGTCTACGCAGATGGCCTCGATTCCAAAGCCGAGGTTGAGCGTCAGGTTCGCGGTCTTGATGCCGACACCAGGGAGGGCGATCAGAGCCTCTTGGGAATCAGGGACCTGACCATCGTATTTCCGCAGCAGTATCTCGGAGATAGTCAGGATGTTCTTGGCCTTGGTACGGTAGAAACCCGCGGGATAGATGGCTTTCTCGATCTCCTCAGGCGCAAGCCCGAGCATCGCCTGCGGAGTATCGGCAAGAGCGAACAGCCGCCGACTGGCGGCGAGGGTCACATCGTCCTTCGTACGCAACGATATCAGGGTGGAGACAAGAACCCTGAAGGGATCCTGCTTCTCAATGGCGATCGCGGAAACGGAAGGAAGGGAAGCTCCTTCCAAAGCCAAAGCCTCGTTGAAACTTATAAACACATCATCCCAATACTGCTCATTCATATCGCTCATACCCGACTACGCCTCCATATACCAACATATAGTCCACTATACATAAAACCTCCGTCCAATGCAAAAACACTACCTGAATTTCAGTTGTAATTCAAATACAATCAGATTATGCTTGCAGAAAGTAAAAGCTAGGGAAAAACTTGCATGAACATCTGGACCATCACGGCAAAAGAACTACTCAATACACTCCGGCAGCCACTGAAATCACTCAAAGGAACAGCGACGATATTCGCGAACCCAGATCAACAAGAAGATCTTACACAAAATACACAATTCGTCCGACTCCATATCTCAAGGATAATCATTACAGCGTATGCGCTCATACCAATAGAGATCTCCAACCTGATTCTGGACATGCTGACGAATCCACACCAAGAATTCAAGATGATATACAACATGGCCAGCGTCCTGCTGCTGGTCATGTCCATCATCTACATATATCTCTGCGGCGGATATCTTCAGGGTCGGTTTGCACATTGGAAAACGCCATGGAAAATTTATTACTCCTTCTGGTATCTGGTCTCGATTTTTCTGTTGTTGTTCATCACCGCAGACCTGCTGGAACGGCAAGCATTCAACAATGTCTTCCTGCTGTATATCATCATCACCATCATTCCGATCCTCTCAGGGAAACATGGAATATTCCTCTACCTGTTCAATATCGTCGCGACCACGACGATAGCGATTACGGTGGGCACGCCGCAATTCCTGATCCAGCAACTGATCGCGATAGGACTTACCGCGTATGTCCTGTCGAGATACATGTCGAACACTGTGATCAGAAATTTCCTGTTGCAGCAACGCCTGGAGAAAATGAACCGGACGTTGAAGCGACTTTCGGTCACGGACCCGTTGACAGGGCTCTACAACCGAAGGGAAGCCGACGAGCATCTCGCACGGATATGGAAAGAACGTAACGTACGGGACAATATCGCCCTCATGGCCTTTGACGTAGACCATTTCAAGGATTACAACGACACGTACGGGCATCTTGCGGGAGATGAATGCCTTGTCCAGATCGCACAGATCCTGTCGTCCTCCATTGAGGAAATCAAGGATGCGGAAGTCTACCGTACAGGGGGTGAGGAATTTCTGATCATCATAAGAAGGCAGGATGAAGCCCAGGTGCTTTCGCTCGCGAAGCAGATCAGACGGAAAGTCGAGCGGCTTTCATTGGCCGCGGCGGAGCAACCGACACAGCCTACCACCATCAGCATCGGCATAGCGAATCACACCCCGGACGAATCAGACAAAGAGGACATATACCAACAGCTCTGGAGGCGGGCCGACGCGGCCTTGTACAAGGCGAAGGAAGCCGGAAGAAACAGAATAGCCTTCGGAGATTTGCTGACGCAATAGAATTTCTAGAGCAGACCTCCGAACCAGGCCATCGTAAAAGCACAGATGGTCTTCGCGTCCGCTATCTCATGGGAGAGAATCTTCGCCTTGGCTTCATCTACCGACAGCCACGTCGTGTTGATGAATTCATCATCATCCAGATTCTGCGCCCCCGCATGCAGCCCGCTGGCGAAAAACAGCGTGATCACCTCGTCCGTGATGGCGGGAGAGGGATGGATCGGCCCTAGTTCAACAATGTAGTCGCAGGAAAGACCAGTCTCCTCCCGTAGCTCCCGCTTCGCTCTTCGTCTCCGTCGTATCCCTGTCCAGCTTGCCCGCGGGAATCTCCAGCGTCTCTTGACCGATGGGGTGCCGGACCTGCCGGACGAAGGAGATCAGGCCCTGCTCGTTTACAGCCAAGACCGCCACGCCACCAGGATGTGTGACGAACGTGCGTGTGGCGAGCTTCTCATCGGGCATCCGGACAGTATCCTTGACCAAGGTGTACGGGGGAAAGGTATAGAGGAGTTCAGACTCCACCAGTGTCTCATCAATATTCATACGAACGGTATAGCATGAAACATACAAGGACAAAAACCCCGGACGGGCCGGTGGAGGCATCGGCAAGGCCGTTCGGGCTACTGTAGGGCTACTCCTAAAGAAAATACCCGCCGGCCTTTTGGACCAGCGGGTATCTGTCGGTATTGTCGATACGACTATTTCAGCGCCTTGCCACAGACCTGAAGGATACCGAACAGGACGATCAGGTGGTACAGGAACATCTGCAACCATTCCAGCCAATCGGGATTCTTCGGCATGTTGATGAAATCGGCGAAGACGATGACAGCGACCCAGATGATCAGGACGACGATCATGCCGGCCTTGACGATCTTCTCGGAAATACCCCGGATGAACATCGGCACCAGCAGAATGACGCCGCTGAGCAACACGATGGTCGCGAGGATGTAGATGATGGCATCGGAGTCAAACGCATTGTAGAGATCGCCTACGCCCATGGCGTCACGACCACCCCCGACATATCCCTGAATGCCCAGACAGATGAACAGCAGACCGATGATGATACGAAGGAAGAATTCGGCGTTGATGCCTTTTCCCTTCACAGCGATAGTCGCAGCAGCTTTCTTTGTTCCCATAGTTTCTTCTCCATTGGCCGGAATACCGGCCTTGATGTGTATATCCTACCCGGTGACACCGGCACTAGAATGCTGAACGTACCACCTTGGCGACGGCGTCGGCCTTCCCCAAGGTGTAGAAATGGATCCCCGGCACCCCGTGCGCCAGCAGATCCCTGGCCTGCTCGGTACACCACCAGACTCCCGCCTCGCGGACCTCCGCCCCGGACGACGCTTTCGTGACCGTCTCGACCAACGCATCAGGAAGGTCGATATGGAACGTCTGGGGAAGCAACTGAAGATCGTTTCGACGCCCCACCGGCTTGATCCCGGGAATGATCGGAATAGTGATCCCGGCTTCGCGGCAGGCGTCCACGAACCGATAGTAGTGCTCGTTGATGAAGAACATCTGCGTCACGATATAATCGGCTCCCGCCTCGACCTTCTTCTTCAGATTGGCGATATCAATGGAGAAGTTGGGTGCCTCGGCATGCTTTTCAGGATATCCCGCTACACCGATACAGAAATCGGTACAGACGGGCTCTTTGATCTCCGGATCCAGATAGTTGCCGTCGTTCAAGGCCTTGATCTGCCGGACCAGTCCGTCGGAATGCTCCCATCCCCCGTCGCAGGCGATGAACCGGCGCTCCCCCTTCGGAGGATCCCCCCGCAAGGCGAACACATTGTCCAATCCGAGGAAATTCAGCTCGACAAGCGTATTCTCAAGCTCTTCGGCGTTCATCCCTCCGCAGATCAGATGAGGGACGACGGGAATGTTGAAACGATACTGCAAGGCGGCGGACAACGCCACCGTACCAGGGCGTTTCCGCACGGTTCTCCGCTCCACGAACCCGTCAGGGCGATCGACATACACCATCTCCTGCTGATGGTTCGTCACGTTGATGTACGCGGGCTCGAATTCCTTGAGTTTCTCAACCGAGGAAAAGATTCCATCGAGCGTATGCCCCTTCAAAGGGGGAAGCAGCTCGAAGGTGAACAGAGGACTTTTCGACTGTGCGATGATATCGATGACTTTCATAATCGCCTCAATTATTCCATACCTTGTATGACCGTTGCAAGCTGATCCGGCGAACACCCCTTGCGGCCGGCATATATCGCCATCTGGTCGTTTCCAACCTCTCCAACGGAGAAATACCGCAGGTCCTTCCCTGCCATGACGCAACCACAGACCGAGGCGGCGGGGGACATGGCGTAGTGGTCGGTCAGTTCGATGCCGGTACGGACCGTAGCGTCAAGCAACCGGAAAATCGTCGCTTTCTCCGAATGGTCCGGCCAAGTCGGATATCCTGGAGCGGGGCGCACCATGCTGATATCCTGATTCTCAAGACCCCACCAAGCGAAAATCCGTTGATTCGTCACCTCGGCGCAAGCCTCGGCAAGACGGTCCGCGACCATCTGTAGAAGAATCGCACGATACCCATCTCCCTCCTCTTTCAGTCTTTCGACTTCAGAGGAAAGTCCCATACCTGCGGAGACCACGAACAACGCCACGGCGTCCTGATACCGGCCTTGCGAATCGGCTTCCAGCACATAGTCCGCCAAGGACAAGGAGGAACGACCTTCGACGACCGTCTGACGACGCAGGAAGTGGAGGGCCCCGACGGGAGTAAAACCGCAATCGAAAGAAGAACATGCAGGATCCGTCGGCAATGCGAGCGTTACTGCAAGGCCGTCACTGCTCGCCGCGAACAATCCCACGACAGAACGGATACCACCCGCGAACAGGTTCCTGTATCGGGGGTTCCCAACCAACTCCTGTGCATCAGAGATCAGCCGCTCCGCTTCCGTGGAATGTACAGGCACTTTCCAGCCGACTGCGAGCATATCCCAATTGACCAAGGGAAGAAGATCGTCAAGAGAAATATCATCGAACACGCGAATTCCGAAACCGGCGGGAAACACAACGGGGACCTCCTTCCGATACCGGCGGGTCAACGCCTCTTCATAGGAGAGCTTACGGCCCAAGATTTTTCGCCTCGGATACCGAACGATATCCTGCGTCCGGTCCTCCTTGGCATCCTCCGCGGCCAGATCCTGGTATCGCAACGCCATCTGTTCAAGAAACGGAGTCCTGACAGAATCCGAAGCGACGATCTTCAACGCAGCGGAAGCCATAGTGGACGCATCGGCCGTCTGAAGGACGGGCCCTTCATATAATGGAACGAGTTTCAATGCGGTATGGAGTTCGCTGGTCGTAGCCCCGCCCACCATGATCGGAATATGAAGCCCCCTCTCCTGGAACACCCGGCAAACGACAGCCATCTCGGCCAATGAGGGGGTGATCAGACCACTGAGACCGACGATATCGGCCTTGTGTTCCAGCGCAGATTCAAGAATCCGCTCCGGAGGTACCATCACACCGAGATCAATTACCTCGAAATCATTGCAGGTCAGAACCAGATCAACGATGTTCTTGCCGATATCATGGACATCACCCTTGACGGTTGCCATGACGATGGTCCCGATCTTTTTTACGGTATGATCGCCTTGATATTCATTTTGCTCCGCTAAATATGCTGAAATATGTGGTTGCAGGATATCAACGGCATGTTTCATCGTCCGAGCGCTTCGCACGACTTGCGGGAGGAACAGCTTCCCTTCCCCAAACAAGGTGCCGACCTTGCCCATGCCGGTCATCAGAGGACCCTCCACAATACTGACAGGGGAAATCCCCTGTACCTTGACCTCAGGCAACAGACTTGAAAGATCCTCTTGGAGATAGGAATCATCACCCCGCACAATGGCTTCGACAAGTCGCTCCTCCACAGGAAGCGTGCGCCAGACATCGGTCGCGGGCCCGTTTTCAGAAGAAATACCGGACAGTTCATCGGAAACGGCGAGCTGGATCAGAGCCTCCCGTGCCGCAGGACCATTCCCGCCCGTCAGCAGCAAGGCCTCTTCGATCACCGCCAACGCATGGGCCGGGATCTGTTCATAGGAGCAATCGGTCGCAGGATTGACGATCGCCATATCCAGTCCGGCCTTGCAGGCGTGGTAGAGGAATACGGTATGCATCGCCTCCCGAAGCCTGTTGTTTCCCCGGAGCGAGAAGGAAAGATTGCTGATACCTCCACTGACGGAGACTCCCGGAAGGTTCGTCTTGATCCATCTGACGGCCTCGACGAAGTCGCGGGCATACCCGTCGTGTTCATCGATTCCCGTAGCGATCGCAAGGACATTCGGATCCATGATGATGGAGGTCGATGGAATATCGTTCTCGGTCAGCAGATCGTAACTGCGTCGGGCTATCTCTATCTTCCGGGCCAACACATCGGCCTGGCCTGATTCATCAAACAACATCACCACCATCGCGCAACCGGCCTCGGCTATCCGCTTCGCCCGTGCGAGGAATTTTTCCGGCCCCTCTTTCAGGCTGATGGAATTGACGATTCCCCTCCCCTGGATTTCTCCAAGAGCCGCTTCGACAACAGTCCAGTCGGAGGAATCGACCATGATCGGCACACGGGACACGGAAGGATCGCTGGCTATATAGCGAAGGAACGTCACCATGGACTTGGAGGCGTCGATCAGAGAAGCGTCCATGCAGACGTCGATGATCTGGGCTCCTTGCTCCACCTGTAGGCGGGCGACGGACAACGCCTCGTCCCATTTGCCCTGGCTGACCAATCGAGCGAATTTCTTTGATCCGGCGACATTGGTACGTTCTCCGATCACCAGCATCCTGTGTCCGGGCAACGCCTCCAGCGGATCGAGTCCTGAAAGCCGTAGCGCCATCGGCAACTCCGGTACCATGTGAACAGGACACTCCTTCACAAGGCTGGCGATTTCAGCGATATGCGCCGGAGTCGTACCACAACATCCACCGACGACATTCAGCCCGCCTTCGAGCAATACCGGGCGCAGGGCCTCGGCCATCTGCCGTGGAGTCTGTCCATATCGACCGTCCCGGTCAGGGAACCCAGCGTTCGGATGGGCGCTCGTTCTGAACGGCGAACAGTCACCCAGACGTTTGATGAGCGGAACCATTTCGGCGGCCCCGGTAGAACAGTTCATCCCTATCGAGAACAGTTTCTCATGGGAGAGGGAGATGACGAAAGCCTCAAGATCCTGCCCGCTCAATGTTCTCCCGCTCCGGTCGCTGAACGTAACGCTCACCATAATGGGAAGTTCCTTATCAAGCTCCTTGAATACCTGCCGGCAAGCGGCAAGGGCGGCCTTCGCGGTCAGGGTATCGAATACGGTCTCGATCAAGATCAGGTCGACGCCACCTTCGACGAGTGCTCTGGCCTGCTGTGCGTACATCGCCTTGAACCGGGAGAAATCGCTCTGCCTGTAGGTAGGATCCTCGACTGAGGAGGAAAAGGAAAGGCCACGACTGGTAGGTCCCATGGAGCCAGCGACGAACGCATACCTGTCCTCGTATTCCGTCTCGATCGTCTCGACGGCATGCCTCGCGATCTCGCAAGCGGCCAGATTCAAATCATAGACATGGTCCGCCAACCCATATTCAGCCAAAGAGAACTCATTGGCGCAGAAGGTGTTCGTCTCAATGATATCGGCCCCCGCCTGTAGGTAGGCCATGTGGATATCATAGATGATGTCGGGACGGTTGATGGAAAGCAGCTCATTGCATCCGACGGCGTTGGCGTCCAAAGCGGCATCTTCGACCATGGGATAGAGGGCGAAATCCTCAGCCACTGGCGCGGCTTGCTGGATCATCGTCCCCATGGCGCCGTCAAGTACCAATATCCGGTGAGCAGCCAACCGGTTGATATATTCCTGTCGAGTCATACCGCGCATACCTCCAAAGAACCACATAGCCCGATCTTGTCGGACACTATCACGACAGCCGAAAGAATCTCCTCGACAGTCTGAATCCGCTCACAGATACCCTGTACATCCGAAACTGTCTGAACCTTGTTGCACCAGGAAGTCGCCCAGGCGTCGGCGACCGAGGCATCCTTGCAGACGATCATCACCGCATCGGCCTTGCCATAGCTGTGGGAATGCCCCGCGGTCCCGGAAGAGGTACAGACCCCGACCGGACAGACCGAGGGGGGAACCACCACGGCGACCTTGCCGGACAAGGACGATGCCGGAGCGATCACTTGAACGGACAGAGGAGAGACTACATCGACATACAGGTCTCCCCCGTTCTCAACCACTACCTCGGAAAGGCTCCATCGTTCCTTGCAGTACCGGCCGACCTCCTGGGCTATGGCTCCGGCGACCGAAGCCATAGGACCGACACCCGCCGCAACGCCAGCCGAAAGCATCATCTGAATCAACGGGGACATAGGATTGGAAATCTTGCCTTTGACAGCCTCAATCGGCGAGTGTGATGTTAGAAAAGCAGGAGAACCTTGGCAAACGGCTATTATTTCGTTTCGCAACTTACGAATCAAATGTACGAGATCATTTCGCACAGAATCTATCGAAAGAGCTTGCGCCGACTTTGCATCGAAACCGATCCAAAGATCGGTCTCCCCGACTTCCAGTTCAAAGGGACAAAATCGCCCCCCACCCATATCTCGGCGGTACGAACGCGCTTCATACGTTGGATTCAGCCTTGCCTCGGACACTATGCACCCCGTTCAGTAGAAAGCTCGAACAGACGCATCGGACAGGCGTTCACACAAAGACCGCAGACCACACAACGGGAAGCGTCATACACAAGCTTCCACTGGGCGTCCATCTGTAAGGCACCCGCCGAACAGACGGCGGTACAGCTACCGCACCCGATGCAGGAATCCTGATGGAACACCAGTTCCTTGATGATCTCCGAGACGACAACGCCAATCCCATCGAGCCAAGCCACGGACTGCTTGATCGCATCCGTCTTACCGACAAGCTCGACGATCAGCTTGCCACCTCGGCCCGACGATACATCGGCATTGAGGATATTGACATCTACATCGTAGGCACGAACCAGTTTTGATACCAAGGGCTGCTCCACCAGACCGGGAGAGAACCGTAATGCGAATCTTTTCTTCATAATCCTACCTCTCCTCCGTCCGGGATGTCTCGATCGATCGCGGCTGCAAGGGTTTCACAGTATTGTCCATGGGAAACCGCATGACGGGTTCAGTCAACAGGAAGGACCCGTCCTTGATCGAACCAACCAGGAGGTCGGCGATATTCCGAGCGACGGACATGCTGGACAACGAGGCGGTCTTCACCTTCTTGCCGTTCAGTTCGATCCTGCCGCTCTGCAACTCCGCGTAATTGACCTTCCGTATCGTTGGATGCCCATCCACCCCATAGTCCTGGACGAATGTCTCGATCTCATTGTTGGCGATAGCAAGATGGCGAGCCATCTCATCGTCCAGAACCGGTATGGGGATACCGATTCCGACGAACAAAGACACTCCGTATTTTTCATAGTAAGCGGCCCTGATGAACTCGGTGGACATCTCTTTCGCATTGCCGATGACGGCGAGCGTCGCCCCACCACCGAGAGGAATACCATGGGCGTTTCGTTCTTTGGCTGTATTGAACTGCGTACCGTTCCAGACCACATACCCCTGTGTCCCACCAAGGAAAATCCTCGTCCCCAGGCCGATGGTCCGCAGATATGGATCATTCAACAGGGGACTCAGCTCGCCACTGGTCGAATAGGTCACGTTCCCGCAGGAGGGAAGCAGGCTGCCCATGTAGGTATACTTGATCTTGCTGGTCGAGTTCGTAGCGGCACCATAGTTCTGGTAGGCGTTACGGGGATCAAACAGGTAGAATTCGTTCACGACATCCTTGTTGATATAGGTATCTATCTCCTTGGTCGGATAGCAATCGGTACCCTTGCCCCTCGCATGCAGCCGCAACTCTTTTCCGGCGATCAGATCCTCTATGACATGAGCGCCACCGTACTGACAGTTGTATCTGGACTCAGCGGTCGCCCCGATATAGCTGTCGACGGCGGCAAGGCCTTCATAGACGGGGACATCGTTGATCGTGATCTCCTCCATCCGGATTCCAGGATTCCAATGTCCGAAGTTGATCATGGCGCCCGACGAGCACATGGGGCCGAAAGTCGCGGTGGTCACGACATCGACCTCCTGGGCAAGCTGCGCAGGATCCTTTGTCTTCGCCATCGCGGTGAATTCTTCCGCCGTCACTACTACGACCGAACCAGCCTTGATCTTTTCGTTGATCTGGGCAACCGTCTTCGCCATATCTCACTCCTTAATTGGCCGTCATTTCCATAGGTGTACAGCACCGACCCCATCATACCTTATTATCAACAAGTGGAATATCAGTATTCCTCGACCTCATCCGGAACATCCTCGAAGGTCAGCGTCGGGATCAGGTGGTATGCGGGGACCTCATAGGGATGCGCCTCGCACATGGCACGGACGACATTCGCCGCGTGTTCCTCATCGACCACAAGCTCCAGGCGCCATTCCTCCACATATTCAATCTTTCCAGCCTCTCCGATATAGGGATCGCTCCCTTCCAACGGCAGGAACTGCCCGCGTCCACAAGTTTCCCAGCAACAACAGGCATAGGAGTCCATGGTACCGCCGCCAGCGGCGAACATCGCCTGCTTCACGGCTTCCTTATGAGAACCAGGAACGTAACAGACCAATGCGTACATACAGACGGCTCCTTATCGAAATAGTGGCTGGCGATATGCGGAAAAACCGTTGTCGGCCAGCCAAGATCTCCGTATACTGATGAACGTTATGGTAAAACTTCTTGTATTTCTCGGCAACCCCGGCAGGCAATATGAACGCACAAGGCACAATGCCGGCTGGTTGGTCTGTGATGATATGCATATCGACGCCCCTTGGCAACAGAAATTTCATGGAATCTGGTCGCAAGTCAGAGGCCGTACAGGGCAGGTCCGCCTCCTGAAACCACAGACTTTCATGAACGTAAGCGGCCAGTCCGTCAGTGAGGCGGCCCATTTCTTCGGTATCGGGCCTGAAGAGATCCTAGTCATCCACGATGACCTGGAACTCCCGTTCGGTACAGTCAGGCTGCAAAGCGGCGGTGGACTTCAGGGGCATAACGGACTGCGCTCCATCAAACAACATCTCGGTACTGATCGTTTCCTGCGGTTGCGCATCGGAATCGGAAGACCGGCCAGAGGCGATGTTTCTTCCTTCGTGCTTTCCAGATTCTCCCCGGATGAGGAAATCCAGTTCCCTTTGGTCCAGGAGAAAGCGACGGACATGCTCAGAAAAGTCATTGGGACGGGGATTCCGGAATTACCGTATACGGAGTCATTGCCTACATAGGGAAGAGGTAGTCTCTACTAGACATTACTGTTCAAATGTAAAAAAAATATGAAGGTTTTTCCGTTTCCTCGTTCTTTTTGATATTCTATCCCCCCTCTTGCGTGGTATACTTTGACAAAGCTGTGTACTCACGATCTCAATCATCAGCGGACCTCCCCCTCGTGTTGAGCCCACAGTTCTTATAAAACCCATCCAGGAGGAATTCATGGGTGCAAGAGACCTTCGCATTTCAGTAAGAACAAGAACAGATATGGATTATTTTTCTCCGATTTTCCCTTCGACCGGAGATTTCCGCACCATGCACGATCAGGCGAACGAGGTAGCCCAACGTTACAACTCCGCCGTTCGGAAACACAACGGAAAGGCGTTCATATCAAGCGGCAAACTGCATGCGACAGGAGTCCTGCATCTCCTGTACCAGACCGTCATCACACGCTACCTTGTCGACAGCGACCACGATTTCTTCTCCCGGCTCAGTCCGCTTGTATCCAAAAACCACGCCTGCCAGGACGTGCTCGCCTTCTTCGCCAAGGAATTCCCGTCCCCTTTGCTGATGGAACAGGACCCTACTCTGCCGTACTTCATGGAAGAGACCACCAGAGGATTCTTCGTCCACCAGATCATGATGACGAACCCGGCGCTTTTGAAAGCATCGAAACCGTTCATCGCCCCTGAAGGGCTCACTTTTCCTGCCGCGGCGCAGGCGTTGTCGGCCTTGATGGGCGGCTATACGAAGAACGCACCCATGGTAGGTAAAAGTGATGAAGACCTTTTCTCGTTCCTCACCAGACCTGCCAAACTCCATCCTGATTCATTGATCGACCAGATCAAATATATTCTGGAAACCTGGGCCGACTTGCTGCCGGAGGACATGAAGCTCCTGTTGCTCAGGGCGATCGACGTCGTCAACGAAGAGGACAAGCCACGGTTCATCGGCGGAGGTCCCGGACCGACCCATGTGCCCGACTACGCATCTCAGTTCGGCACGGGGGAGTATGAAGCGTTCAGCGCCGACCGGAACTGGATGCCCAACGTGATCATGATGGCGAAAAGCGCCTTGGTCTGGCTTGACCAGCTCAGCAAGCTGTATGGATATCCCGTCAACACCCTGGATCAGATTCCCGACAGGGAGCTTGACCTTCTCCATGAACGCGGTTTTACAGCGCTCTGGCTGATCGGCCTATGGGAACGCAGTACCGCGTCAAAGACGATCAAGAACCTCTGTGGCAATCCAGACGCGGAAGCCTCCGCCTACTCTCTCAAGGGATATGAGATCGCCGCTTCGATCGGGGGCTGGAGCGCCTTGGAGAATCTTCGCAGACGCTGCGCCGACCGACAGATCCGACTCGCCAGCGACATGGTCCCGAACCATACCGGCATAGACGGCGACTGGGTGATGGATCATCCCGACTACTTCATCCAACAGGACTATCCGCCGTTCCCCTCATACACCTATAACGGACAGGATCTGTCTCCCAACCCTGCCATCGAGATCAAGCTTGAAGACCACTACTACAACAGGACCGACGCCGCCGTGACCTTCCGCAGGACTGACAAGAGCTCAGGCAGGACGACATACATCTTCCATGGAAACGACGGCACTTCGATGCCCTGGAATGACACTGCACAGCTTGATTTCCTGAACCCAGTCACCCGAGAAGCCGTCATTCAACAGATACTGCATGTGGCGAGGAATTTTCCGATCATCAGGTTCGATGCCGCCATGACTCTTGCGAAAAAGCATATCCAACGACTTTGGTATCCTCGGCCGGGTTCCGGTGGCGATATCGCGGGCCGTGCCATGTACAGCATGAGCGACGAAGAATTCAACCGACGCATCCCCGTTGAGTTCTGGAGGGAAGTAGTAGACCGAGTCGGCGCGGAACTCCCCGACACGCTCCTGCTCGCCGAAGCCTTCTGGATGATGGAAGGATACTTCGTCCGTACGCTCGGCATGCACCGCGTATACAACAGTGCCTTCATGAACATGCTGAAGAACCAAGAGAACAAGAAGTATCGCGATACAATCAAGAACACCATCTCGTTCGATCCTGAAATCCTCAAACGGTTCGTGAACTTCATGAACAATCCGGACGAAGAGACCGCCGTCGCACAGTTCGGAGACGGGGACAAGTATTTCGGCGTCTGTACCCTCCTGGCCACCATGCCGGGTCTGCCGATGTTCGGACATGGACAGTTGGAAGGATACCGAGAGAAGTACGGTATGGAATACCGGCGCGCCTATTGGGATGAAAAGCCGAACGACTTCCTCATCGGCGAACATTACCGGAGAGTATTCCCCTTGCTGCGCAGACGGTATCTGTTCTCCGGCGTCGACAATTTCGAACTTTTCGACATGTATCGAGACGGCCAGGTACAGGAAGCGGCGTTCGCCTATGTAAATGGAGATGGACATGAAACCGCCTTGGTCCTGTACAACAACCAGTACGACGCCGTGGAGGGAAACATCAACACCTCCGCGCCAAAGCTGTATCGCCAGCCGGATGGAAACAGAGTCACAAAATGCGTCTCTTTGGCTGAAAGCCTGAATCTGACTTTGGGCGGCCGACGTTTCCTGATTTATGAAGATTTCCCGTCCAGGCTGACCTATCTCGTGCCGACCATGAGGATCTTCGATGAAGGAATGTGGTTCCATCTCGATGGCTACCAGAGTAAAGTCCTTCTGAACATCCGGGAAGTCGAAGATATCGATGGCTGTTATGGAAGACTCTACGGAATGCTCGGAGGCCGAGGGGTCGAAGACCTTGAGCAGGAACTGCTGGCGCTCCGCTTGCAGCCCGTATTCAAGGCCATGGAGAACTTCCATAGCGAACAGATGTTCAAACACATCAAGGCGATCCTCAATGGAGATTCGACGAGCCAGAATGAACGGAAACTTCTGTTGCTGGTTGGAGAGGCATATACCCACCTCAGCGCGATCGTAGAATCGATGCATCCCGTGGCCCTCGAATGTCTCCCGAGACTTCCTCAGGAAATACAGCCAAGTCAGATGCTGCAAGAGGTTCAACGCTTCGGCCAGCTTTTCAAAGCGGACAAGGACCATGACAACTTCTTCCTCAACGGAGCGAAGGTCATGGATGAGCTTCCTGTCATCATAGCGTCGGCGATGTTCCTTAAACCGTTCATCAAGGACACCGATACCATTTCCGAAACCATGATGGCTGTGGACAAACTGCTGCTCGCAAGATTCTTCCGACAGGAACTGTCAATCCAGGGTTTCCAGGGAGAGGCGGCGAGAAAGGTCTGCCATGGCGCAGGACTGTTCGCTTCGGCGGCCTTTACCGTAGGGAGCACGATCCTGACGGGCGAGGTCAAGGAGGCCTTTGAGGCGTTGATGACGGACAGGGCGTTCAGAAGCTATATCGGGTGCAATGAATATCAGAATGTAACCTGGTATACGAAGGAGTCGTTCCAAGACGCGATCTTCTTGGTATCGCTCTCTACCGCGCTCTTCTACGAAGGGACTGACATCGTCAGTATCGACAGGTTCTCTTCGGAAATGCTCACAAGGGATTCGTTGGCGGAGTACAAGATCAGCGCTTTGTTCGATTGACCGGACAACTGGATTTCTAGAAAATTTCATAGAGCCGTCACAGTGGGTTGAGAAACCATGCTATGACGGTTCTTATTATTTCTAGAAAATTTGAAGCAAGTAAATTTACTTCCAGACTCTCTTTGTCACATCGATATTTTGGATTAAAAACATACATTTTTGATCAATTGAGGATGAAATTTCAGCAGTGGTTTTTCATTTTTTACCTCCAGATAGTCTGTCTGATTCAATAAAATCTAACGTTAAATTAATACATAATATATATTTGTCCAATTCTCTAAAGAAACTGGAAAGTTTTTCTAGACAATTTACTAAATTCATAGTTAAATTTAATCACTATTGTGCGTTTTGGATTAAATTTAAAAGGAGTGCTTCATGAAAAAACGTTTATTCGTACTGTTGGTACTGTTCACCGTCATCGCGACATCCGTATTCGCGAATGGAGACAAGGAGACAAAAGCGACCAAAGCTTCGAATTCACTGGTCATCTATTCACCCCAGGCTGATAGTGAACGGGGAGAATGGATTCTGAACAAGTGCAAGGAAGCCACGGGCCTGGATGTCCAGTTTCTGACAGCCGGTGGAGGAGAACTCTCCGACCGATTGATCGCAGAAAAGAAGAACCCCCAGGCGGACATCGTATTCGGCTTGGTCCAGACTGCGATGTATCAGCTGAAGACCGAAAACATCTTCGAACCCTACAGACCATCTTGGGCAAATGATATCCCTGCCGTCTATTGTGACAAAGATGCACAGTTCCACTGTTTCTGGCAGACTCCTATCGTCATTGCCTACAACACCGACTTCTACAATGCCCAAACCGCTCCACAGGACTGGGTCGATCTGGCAAAACCTCAGTACAAGGGGAAATATACGATCGGCGGAACCAGTTCCCAGACGATCAGAAGTTTCCTGATCGGAATTCTATGGAACTACTATGACTACAACAAAGGGGATGTCACCGATGAAGGCTGGAATGTTCTTCGTCAGATCTATTTGAACGCTGCCTCTGCTCCTGCTGGTGGAAATACCTGGACGGCAATGAAAGAAGGGACGAATCCTCTCAACCTGAGCTGGTTCGGCGGAATCAAGAGCAAGACGGAAGCGAATGAAATTCCCGTTGCGTATGTAAAGCCCGTGAATGGAACCCCTATCGTTTCCGAATCAATCGCGATCATCAAGGGGACCAAGAATCTCGAGAACGCGAAGAAGTTCGTCGAATGGTTCGGCTCTCCGGAATTCATGGCGGAGTATGCGAATCAGTTCAAGCAGGCTCCGGTACATCCCCAGGCGATTGAAAACTGTATAGACGAAGTCAAGGAAGATGCGTTGATGTTCACAGCTCAGGATATCGACTGGGAGATCGCCGCGACACATATGTTCGACTGGCTGGAAAAAATCGAACTTGAAATAATGCCGTAGGACATTGAGTAGGAAACAAAGATGATTGAAATTCACGACCTTGTTGTAAAATATGGAGATTTTACCGCAGTCAAGGGAATCGATCTTGCTATCCAGGAAGGTGAGTTCTTCACCTTCCTGGGTCCTTCCGGCTGTGGAAAGACCACTACGCTCAGAAGCATATCAGGATTCGAGAAACCTGCGGGCGGCACCATTTTCTCCAAAGGGATCGACCTGACGCAATTGCTACCGGAACAGAGAAACATAGGCTTCGTATTCCAGAACTACGCACTTTTTCCAAGCATGACAGTCTATGAGAACATCGCGTTCGGACTCAAGATCAAGAAACTCGACAAACAATCCATCAGACAGAAAGTCGAGAATGTCGCGGAAACGACAGGCATAACGGAGCATCTCGGCAAGAAGATTTCGGACCTGTCCGGTGGACAGCAGCAGCGTGTCGCCGTAGCCAGGGCGCTGGTCATTGAACCGGATATCCTGTTGATGGACGAACCGCTTTCAAACCTTGATGCGAAACTCCGTATCGTCATGCGGGAAGAGATCAAGAAACTACAGACCGAACTTGGCATTACGACCATCTATGTCACCCATGACCAGGAAGAGGCTCTTGCCATTTCCGATCGGATCGCCGTCTTCAATGATGGAGTGATCGATCAGATTGGAAACCCCGTCGAGGTGTATGAAAATCCGAAGACGGAATTCGCAGCGAAATTCATCGGAGATATCAGTCCGTTGACAGGTGCGTTGAAAGACAAGATCCGCAAGCAGCTACACTGTGAGGATTGCAACCAGCTCTACGTCAGGCCTCACAAGATCCATATCGGCAGCAAACCAGAACAGGAGAACCTGATCGAGACGACCGTACGGGTAAATGGCTTTGAGTTCCTCGGCGCCTACTCAAAGATCATGGTACAGCCGGAAGACTCCGCCCAATTCGATTGCCTGGTGTTCGGCAGACCACTCTCGACGAAGGTAGGGGACGAACTGACCTGTACAATCAATGTCTCAGACATTCTGATCTACTAGGAGCATGCCGTGAACACAAAAAAGCTTGTCTTGCGACTGTCTCTGTTTTCCATCTTCACTATCATCGGCTGGTTCATCCTTACTTTCATCATCATGCCGGTATTCGGTGTCCTGAACGAAATATTCTTTTCCAACGGTGATTTCTCTTTCGCTGTAATCAAGAAGCTCACGGATTCCTCTCGGGTCATGAAATCCCTTGGGAATACGTATGTGATGACGTTCTGGACGGTCATTACGGTGAATATCGTCGGTATCTTCCAGATCATGGTGACGGAATACTTCGACATCAAGGGAAGCAGGCTTCTGAACCTCGCCTTCATCACTCCGTTGATATATGGAGGAATCTCCCTGGTTTCGGGCTATAAATTCGTATATGACTCAGGAGGAATCCTTACAAAAGGGCTGTATGCACTTCTCCCGTTCATCAACAGGGATTGGTTCACAGGTTTCACCGGTGTATTGTTCGTGCATACCTTCTCTCTGACAAGTTCCCACCTGCTTTTTGTGAAAACCGCCTTCAAGAAAATCGACTACTCGACGATAGAAGCGGCAAAAAGCATGGGGGCGTCGGATTTCCAGGCTTTCTTCAAAGTCGCCATGCCGATCGTGAAACCAGCCCTTTTCACGACGACGATTCTCGTCGCACTCTCCTCAATGAACTCTTTCGCGGCACCGTCCATGCTCGGAGGCAGGGACTTCTACATGATCAACAGCATGATCCAGAACCTCAACAGTATCAATCGACGGGACCTTGCGGCACTGCTTTCCTTTATCCTCGCCATCACCTGCATCATACTGCTTTCGGTATTCAAGTACATCGAGAGCAAAGGGACCTATATATCGGTCTCCAAAGTCTCGACGAAGCTTAAGAAGATCAAAATCAAGAACCCGGTTCTCAATGTATTCATGCATGCGGTTTCATACCTGATGTTCCTGATCTATAGCCTGCAGATACTCGCCATCGTACTTTTCTCACTTTCGGATTATGCGACGATCATCAGCAGGAAGCTTCCTACGCACCTGACTTTGGAAAACTATATCAGGGTGTTCTCAAGCAACGTAGCGATACGCCCGTTCATCAACAGTATCACGCTCAGCGCGATCGCGGTCGCCATTGTATTGGTCCTATGTGTTATCTCCTCCCTCGCGATACACAAGTTCAAGAACAAAGCGACGTTGATCCTTGAATACACGTTGCTCATCCCCTGGATCATTCCTGGCATCCTCCTTGTAGTCGGGCAGATCGCGATCTTCTCCACCCCGAACCCGTTGGTCTTCGGACAGATACTTCTCGGAGGATTCATGTTGCTGCCAATCGCTTACGCGGTAGCGAAGATCCCTTCAGCGATGCGACTGGCACGTGCGTCTCTGTACATGATCAATGGTTCGCACGAAGAAGCTGCAAAATCGCTGGGGGCCGGGCCTGTACGTATCTTTTTCAAGATCATCCTTCCGGTGATCATGCCGACCATAGCGGCGATCGGAGCGATCTCTTTCAATTCACTTTTATCTGAGTACACCATTACAGCGTTGCTGTACAGCGTGAACAATGTCCCGTTGGGTATCGCCCTCAGATCTCCGGAAGCCTTGCCGGATCCCTACAGCGAAGCTTCCCAGCTTGTATATATCGTGGTCCTCATGATCATTTCCTCGATCACCTTGTTCCTGACAAGGAAGTCAAGGAATCGGATGTAGGTGGTGGGTATGAAGAAGAGAATTTCAATCGCGATACTGACATTCCTATTGGTGTTCCTCTCCATATGGCCCTTGTTCTCAGGAGGAACGAAAGAGGAACGGAGCGGCTTTACCGTCGCGGTACTTCCAGACACCCAGCTCTATTCCCAATTCAGACCCCATATCTATCATGCGCAGACACAATGGATCGCGGACAACAAGGAAGGGATAGATCTCGTGTTGCATGTCGGGGATATCGTCAACAGGGTTTTCGATATCAAGCAATGGGACAACGCCGATACGGCGATGAGAATCCTCGATGACGCGAAAGTCCCCTACACCGTTGTCACGGGAAATCACGATGTCGACTATAAGGCGTATTCCCAAGATCCCCAGATATACCACGACGGACTTCGGGAAAACGACAGGAATTTCCTCACCTATTTTCCGAAAAAAAGATTTTCAATGATGCCTACCTATGGCGGACACAGCGACAACGGATTCAACCAATACCATTTCATCGACATGGGAAGCTATAAAGTCCTAGTACTCGCCTTGGACTGGATGCCGTCTGAAGATACGATGAACTGGGCCAAAAAGGTATTACGGACATATCGCAAGTATCCGACGATCATCGTAAAGCATGAATTCATCAAGCCAAGAAACCTGGCAGACCGGCCGCAAGAGTTCGTCCCCAGGTTCTCAAGCGAACAGAGCCAGGTCCAATGGGAAGAATTCTCGCGATACGACCAGGTATTCATGGTCATAAACGGACACCATTCCGGTTCTGATCACGGCATCGTCAAAAACAGACAGGGCAAAGATATCTATCTGAGCGTAGTCGACTTCCAGAATCTGAAAGACGGCGGCGAAGGCTGGATGAGAACCCTGGAATTCGACATTGGGCAGGGCACCATCACAGGAAAGACCTTCTCCCCGTTCCTCGCAGACCCGGAAACAGGAGAGCCAAGTCGGATGCTGGATGAATGGAACGACTTTACGCTCGCGTTCAACTTACAGGAAAGATTCAACGGAATCAGGAAATAGCATTACAAAAGGAGAACAAGCAATGAACAACAAATTCGGTTTCAACATCAATCTGAAGAACTCCCCGGAAGAGATCCGGGCCTTGGGGGAGAAATACCTCAAGACGAAAGAATTCCATGAGATCGAAGTGACCTACTATGAGCATCTGGAAGGTGTCGACGTATTTGAATACAACAAGGCGGTGAAAGAGATCTGTGATCTGTATCATCCGGAAGTATCGGTACATATCATCGACTTATGCCTCGCAGAGCAGAACTTCACTGTAAGAAACGCCATTTTCGCAGAGATCGAGAACTGTCTTCGCTATACGAAGTGGCTCGGGGGACATTTCATGGTGATGCATTGCGGCAAAGCCTACGGAAATCTCCACGCCCCGATCCTGCACCCCGACGGTTCGCGCTCCACCCCGGAGGAGGCGTTTGAAGTATCCTTCGGCCTCAGTGTGAAAATGATGCGAATGGCTTGCGACCTTGCGAAAGAATACGGAATCACGATCTATACGGAGAACCTGGCGGCCCCCTCCCTGACGACTACCAGCGCCATTCTCAACCGTTACCTCAACGAAGTCAACAGTGACAACCTGCGGATCGTATTCGATGTCGGACATTGTTATCACACGAAACATGATGTTCCTTCAGAGCTGCGCGCCATAGCATCAAGGGTGAAGCATCTTCATATCCATGACAATGATGGCGCGAAGGATCTGCATCAGCCCGTAGGAGAAGGCACTTTGGATTTCAAAGCGTTCGTCTCCGTCCTCGAAGAAATTCAGTATGACGGATATCTGATGTTCGAACTGTACCGTTGTACCGTTGACAACCTTGGAAAATGCAAGCAGGCCATCATCGACTGCATGAAGGAAAAACCAACAACATGAGAATAATAGCGGATCTGCATTGCCATACAATCGCATCAGTCCATGCCTACAATACGCTGCGGGACAATATCAATGCGGCAAAACGGCTGGGGTTGTCCGCGTTGGCCATTACCGATCATGGAATCGGATGTCCGGATGGACCTCTCCTGTCCTATTTCGAGAATCTGAATTCTCTGCCGAGACGGGTGGAAGGTCTCGATCTGCTTAAAGGAGTTGAAGCGAACATCATGGACATGGAAGGGAACCTGGACATGCCTCGGCAACTGTTGGGCAAGCTGGATATCGTCGTGGCGAGTTTCCATTCGACCTGCGTAAAACCAAGCACCGCAGAGGACCATACCAACGCTTATCTGAATATCGCGTTGAATCCAGATGTCGATATCATTGGCCATTCCGGAACACCGGAATTCCTGTATGACTATGAGCGGGTCATCCCGATCTTCCGGGAATACGGAAAGATTGTCGAGATCAACGCCCATACCTTCATCTGTAGAAAGAAATCAATTCCGAATTGCAAGAGAATCATCGAACTCTGCAAAAAATACGAGGTTCCGGTGATGGTCAACTCCGATGCGCACTCTGAATTCGAGGTGGGTCTCTGGTCAGAGGCCATAGAGATGCTGACGGAATCGAATTTCCCTGACTCCTTGGTGGTCAACGCCAACGAGGAGAATCTTGAAAGATTCTTCCATCATATTGGATACAGGATCTAGAACAAGACTTGGAACAAACTGATGGCCCTGGACATATGCTTGCTCAAAGCAATAAGTTCTCCTTTGCGAGAGCGGGCATATGTCCATCAATTCAACCGAGCGACGCTGTCCCTGACTATCAGCTCAGGATTGAGCAGGACTGTTTTGGTGACTTTCCGTTCGTTCGACATCCGTTCCAGGATGGCCTTGATGCCCTCCCAGCCAAGAAGATAAGGATGAACATCCACCGTTGTCAGGGGGGGAATAGCATATTGTGTAGGATAGCCGCTGTCATGCGAGACGATCGAAATCTGTTTCGGCACATTGATGCCATGCTCATGCAACGCCTTGACCGCACCTAAAGCGACAGGATCGTTCGCACAGAAGATAGCCGTAGGAAGCTCTTTTCCGGAATCCAACCATTGAGACATCACCTTGTACCCTTCAAGCACACGGTCATCCCCATGCTTGCATTCCTTCAGCCAGCAACCTTCATAGAGACCTTTTTTCTCCATGATGTCGATGAACGTCTGGCGACGGGATTCGAATTCTTCAGTCCCTGGGGCCTCAATGACGCCAAGGTAGCCGATCTTCGTATGCCCACAGGAAAACAGATAGTCCATGGCACAACTTACAGAGGCTTTGTTGCTGTGCGTGATATGGTCCACCCTGTCAGGAAAATAAGAAATAATACCTATCGCCGCCAAAGGTTTGTTCCCGATCAGGCTGAGAATCTTTTCAAAATCCGTTTTTCTATGGTTTCCGACAAGGATATATCCATCGAAATCCAAATTTTTATCCAATTCGTACGGCGGGATGAAAATACATGATACATCGCTCTTGGAGCAAGCTTCTTCGATACCGGAACGTATCGCAAAATAATACGAACTATCTATCTGGTTCCGAAACGCCATGTTTTTGTGGATGACACATATCGTAAAGTCGGTTTTTCCCGTCTCGGCAGCGACACTTTTTTTATACAAGATAGGTGCGCCTAGCTTATCCACGGCCTGTTGTATCCGTGTCCTGGTTTCTGGATTAATGCTCAGTTTCGGATCATTTCTCAGCGCACGGGAGACCGTTGCGGTGGAAAGTCCTAAATATGTGGCGATTTCTTTTACAGTAGCCATATCACATCCTCAGTGTTTTTCATCCGTATTTTACTATGCATTAGTAAATTTTACAATAATTTAGTAAATTCAACGGCTGAAGCTAGCCCCATCTGAAGGCCCGACAACGGAGGGCACTCACTTTCTCCCTTTACAAGATATCCCATTCATTGACTTGTCACTTGCATTGGTATACTCTTGACGGTATGAAGACTTGGATTACCTACCTGGCCGCGGCCGCCATGGGATTGGCTGCGACGTTGTTGTTCGGCGAAACCGTAGCATTCCAGCAGTTGATGTACATCATTTCAAACTTGCTGGTGCAGTTCGGCGGTTTGATCCTCTTCCCGCTTGTATTCGTCGGTTTTACGGCAGGGGTCGCTTCATTGCGCAAAGACGCAAAAGGGGGCGTCCTCGCATGGACGACGATTCTATGGAGTCTATGCACGACGTTCCTCCTCGCGGTCGTCGGAGCCGTGGTATTCCATCTGCTTCCCGCGGCGTTCCCCGCGACAAGTTCCGCAGGGGCGAATACTGCCTTCATCAACAGTATCGGAGTCGGAGGTCTTTCCCAGGTCTTCTCCAGAATTTTCCAGCAGAATCCGTTCTATACCCTTGCGATCAGCGACGGGTTCCTCCTGCCGATGATTCTCCTTGCGTTGATCCTTGGTTATGCGATCAAGCCGAACGTCGAGGTAATTCGTCCTGCGTATGTGGTCATGAACTCCTTCAGCGAAGTGATGTTCCGCATCGCCCATATCTTTACCTGTATCGGATACATCTTCATAGCTTTCTTCTCCGCTTCATGGTTCTCCATGCTGTGGCAGGACGGTACGATCTTCGTAGCGATCCCGTTCATGATCACGTTCCTGGCAACCGTTGCGATCGTAATATTATTGGTCATCCCATTCATCTACAGCTGTTTCACCAAGTTCAAGAGGAATCCATACAGGGATCTTTATCGTCTGCTGTCTCCAGCGTTGGCGGGACTTTTCAGCGGACAGATCATTTTCGCGGGTCCAAGCCTGATCGCCTGTACCCGCCACAACCTCGGCGCCCAGAAACGTGTCGCGGGTACCGCGATTCCTCTCTATACGATCATCGGACGTGGCGGCAGCGCTTTGATCGCCACCGTTTCCGTCTGTTCCTTGCTGTATGCGGCCATGGGGGGCGTTCCCTCCTGGGGTATAGTCCTTGCGGTCGCGGCCATGTGCGCGTTGGTTTCCTATGGTTCCTCCCTGCATCTTGGATACGAGGTCGTGTTCATTACTGTCGTCGCGGTACGGTTGCTCAACATCAACCTGTACGGTGCTGAGATGACCCTGTTCGGGCTGCTTCCGCTGCTCAACGGCGCCGGCATCCTGATTGATACGTTGATCGGAGGACTTGGTGCCAGCGCGACCTGTGATATCATGGGGACGTCAGCGCCTACACCTTACAAGGATATCCTGTAGAACCAATGAACAAGTCGCTTCGGTACATATTGCTTGCGGTGCAAGCAACCTTGGCACTCATTTTCATAGGGTTCATGCTCCATGGAGTCATTGTTCTCGCTGGACCGGTAGGACCTTCCACCTTGCCGAACGGGGAAGGCCCGATACTGGTCGTGTTGAAATACTTCCTTCCGGCGACGCTCCATATCATCGTATCAATGGTCGCCGCGGTTCTGCTTTGCCTGTTCTATCGTGCGAACACAGGGGCGGAGGCACAGTTGCTCCCGACCTTGTTCCTGATGATCACGCTAGGAAACATCAAGGTCCTGCCACTCTACACGTCGATCACGCATATCATGCTCCTGTCGCCCTACATCCTCTCCTTGATCTATCATTTCGCCATGTTGTTCACCGCGTACCTGCTCGTAGGTTCAGGGTTGTTCCAACAGGGTATCAGTAGTTCGAAACTCTCCCAATACATCGTTCTTGGGGCTATTCTTTCCGTATTCCTGACAGTCTTGACCCCGGTATCCCTCAACACAGTCCAATTCCTCACCGAAGCCAGTCTGACGGACAAGATGTTCGCGACCATCATCTATCTTCTCGAAATCCTGGCGATCATCAATTTTGTCGTTGTCGCCGTGCGCGAAAAGAACCGGCATAACACGGGACGTTGTATCGCGTTCATCTTATTGATCATCGGCAACAGCTTGCTCAGCAGTTTCCAGTTGATCGCAATGAACGCAATCGGCCTGCTGTTCTATATCGCGGGGGTAGCCATGTTGGTCACGGTAACAAGGACGTATCACATCTGGGCGTAAGACGACTAAAAACCTTGCACTTCCCAATAGCCGCCATGGGCGGGTCCCTTTCGTAGTATCAACCCCTCTTTTTTCAAGTTATCAAGCAAATATAGCGTTGCCCGTCTCGACATTCCAAGAAACAGGCTGAGTTCATCTACCGTCATGGATGGATTCCGGGACAATTGTTCCATGACGGCCTGTTTCCGGTGGCCGATCTTGCTCTTGTTTTGGGGGAGAAGCCTCCGG
Organism: uncultured Sphaerochaeta sp.; assembly: GCA_964407735.1. GTDB lineage: Bacteria > Spirochaetota > Spirochaetia > Sphaerochaetales > Sphaerochaetaceae > Spiro-02. The sequence goes on from CAYOWS010000024.1 coordinate 48,304, forward strand.
GATACGTATGGTATCCTTGGTTCACCTGCGGTCTCCATATCGACCGGCTCACGATAGACTATGGCGGAGAACTGCAACCCTTCCCTGTCGTCGCGGAACCTGATACGTGGCCACAGCGAAAGGCTTCTGGCGATTCCAGAACCCAACCCCCTGTAGGGCAGGACGCCTCGTGCGACAAAGGACGAGAGAATAGGATTGCGGAGGTTCGTACTTCCTGCGATGATCTTTTCAACAGTAAGGTGGTTCGGCAGATGGCCGGGACTGATAATCTCAATCCTGTCGTCATATATGAAAATGCGTATGGGAGCGCTTACAAGAGAATCACGATGGACCACCGCGTTGACCAGCAATTCCTCAAACACTTCAGAGGGAATTTCTGGCATGCTTGGGGAATTCGCCCCCTCCTTGGAGGGAATCCAATGCAGATTCCTCATGATGAAGGCTTTCGCTGCGGCGAATTGATCTTCCAGTGTACCACCTATATCCTGATAATCGGCATATGTAGTCGGATGTACCATCACCCCTGGATAGCGAACGGCCTTGATCATGCAATATGGCCGGATGCCCTGCGGGTTGTCTGAAAACAGCAGGACTCCAGCAAGATTCAACGTATCGTCGTCAGAAAGAATATCCAACACCCGCAGGGTTTTTTTGAACTCCGGAAAAGAAACTGGCAAAGGTGACCGATAGATATTCTGATAGAAACTTCTTAATTTAGACTGATCGAGCCGGTCCATCGTCGCCTTCGTAGGCAGGGCGTCGGCATGAAACTGATCCGTCGATTGAAATATACGCCTCAACTCCTCTTTGCTGTGGACTCTCCGTTTATCGGCCCCGCATTTCATCCAGATAACGCCATTGTTATCGAAATACGGCTTGTCGAGCCCTTCCGGAATATCAATGACAATGACCAGCCGGTCTGATTCCACTGGAACATTGACGGTCGAAACCATGATGGGGCTATGGACAAGTTGTGAGGCCGCATTGCTGATAATCTGATTATATTTCTGAACATCCACCGTAGAGATACCCGGAAGACTTCCGGAATCTGATACCCCGATGTACAAATGCCCGCCACGACCATTGGAAAAGGCGACCATCTCACTAGCCAGAGACAATGCGTTGGAAATCTTTTCCTTGAATTGGTGAGTGCGGTCTTCACCGCTCCTGGCTATGGATTGAAGTTCTTCAAGTGTCATGACATCATGGAACTGGTATCAGTGCAAATATCAGTGCAAAATTGCACTGATATTACCAGTATTTGTTGACAGGGGACGTAGGCGCAACGTAGAGGAGACGTAAAAAAACCGGACCACTAATCGGTAGTCCGGTCGAAAAACAATTGAAAACACTCAGTTCAGGATATCATTTCTTCTTCAGGTACTTGACGCTGTCCAGTGCGACGGCGGCGATAATGATGAAGCCCTTGAACACGAACTGGAGGTTCGTGTCGATACCCAGGAAGGTCAGGCAGTAGGTCAGACCAGTAAAGATGATGACACCGATGACCGCACCGCTGATCTTGCCGATACCTCCATTGAAGGAGATACCGCCGACGACACAGGCGGCGATGGCGTCGAGTTCATAGCCTTGGCCGGTACCTGCGCTGGCGTTGGCTCTGAAAGCCTCAAGGAACGCACCGGAACCATAGAAGATACCAGCCATGATGAATACGCCCATCGTTACCTTGAACACACTGATACCACTGACGCTGGCGGCTTCACTGTTACCCCCTACGGCGTACATATTCTTGCCGAACGTCGTCTTGTTCCAAATGAACCACGCCACAGCGATCGCAATGACAGCGGGTATAATTAGTTTCGGAAACGTAATCAACTGCCCGTTGGACACCCCGAGTATCCATCTACCCCCTATCAAATCCTTGATGCTGCTGTCGATCGAACCGACGGGAGTACCGCTTGTGCCGAAGAACAACAGGCCGTAGATGATCAACTGCGTCGCCAACGTCGAAATGAACGGGTGTATCTTCAATCTCGCGGAGAACACACCGGCGAAAGAACTGAACAGAACACACAGGATGATGGAAATCGTCAAAGCCATCACGACCCTGAAGAACATCGGAATCGGAGTGAAGTTCCATGGCCCCATACCGAAAACGGTCACGATGTTCATTCCGGGATGCAGGATCAAACCAGTGGTCACCGCACCAAGGGCGACCATTCGTCCAACGCTCAAGTCGGTACCAGCCAGCAGGATCAGACCGGCTACGCCAAGGGCGAAGAACATTCTGGTCGAGGACTGTTCAAGGATGGTCAGGATATTGGGCAACGACAACAAATTCCCGCTGCCGGAAAGCGGAGCGAGAATGATACAGACGATAAAGAAAATCAGGATCGCGATGTACAACCCGTTGTTGAGCAGGAACTTCGCAAGCTTGAAGTTGAAGATGTAGTTCTTGAACTTCAGCTCCATGTTCTCGGAGAACTTCGTCTTTCCGTTGCGCAGGCTTCTGTTCTTCTGGACATGATCGACGAAAGCCTGGTTCTTGGCCGCCAGACTATGGTCGATGATCGTCTGACAACGACTCTTCGCATCGAAAAGGGCCGATTTCGTCTCATATTGGCAGGTGTCAATCTCCTCCTTCAGCTCCTTGCGGGCCTCTTTGGAGGTCTTTCCTTCGTACCTGGCTACGATCTTGCTTTTCTGCTCAACGCCTTCCTGCTTGATCTTCGCCACTTCTTCCACATACTTGGCCCTGGCACCCTTGATGATCTCGTTTTCTTCAGCCGTGACCTTCTTCTCATAGGCATCGGAAACGGTATTCGCATAGGCGACAGCTTCCTTGGACAGAGCGTCGATCTCCGCCTTGTGCTCTGCGGCGTCCTTCTTGGCGAACTCAATCTGCTGGTTCAGGTCCGCTATAGCCTTCTTCTTCGCCACCGGGTCGACCATCTTGCTCTTGCGCAGGGTCACGATCTCCTGTCTGAGCTCCGTGATGCGGTTGACGCCAGAGCTTCTCAGCTCATTCAGACGCTTGGAGTATTCGGCTATCCTGCGGTCCTCATCCAACGACTGGATTTCTTTGATTTCATTGGTCATATTGCTTCACCTCATCACAAGTATTTCGCTGACAGCCTCATCAGCTCTTCCTGATTCGTCTCGTTCGTGTTCACGATACCCGCCATACGATGGTTCGACATGACGGCTATACGGTTCGTGATTCCCAGGATCTCGGGCATTTCGCTCGACACGACGATGACCGTCTTCCCCTCTTTCGCCATCCGGATGATCAACTGGTATATCTCATATTTCGCACCGACGTCGATACCTCTGGTCGGTTCATCCATCAGAAATACGTCAGGCTGACGTTCCAGCCACTTACCGATGATGACCTTCTGCTGATTGCCGCCACTGAGGGCTGTGATCAGCTCCTCGGACGATACACATTTGGTCCTCATCTGCTTGATCTGACGGTCCGCCGCATCCAGCATCTTCCGGTTCGACAATATCTTCATCGTCTTATAGCTGTCCAGATTGGTGATCGTCGTGTTGAACTTGATCGTGTCCTTGCCGAACATTCCGTTGAGCTTGCGTTCCTCGGTCACCAGCGCGAAGTTGTAATCCATCGCCTCCTTGCTGTTGTGGAACCTCAGTTTCTTTCCATTGAGGATGATTTCCCCCGAGGCGATCGTCCGGATGCCAAACAAAGATTCGAGCAGTTCGCTCCGCCCGGCGCCGACCAGACCGTACAAGCCGAAGATCTCACCTTTCTTCACAGTGAAAGAGATATCCTCAAGGATCGGTTCGAACTTGGTCGTCAGATCCTTGATCTCCAGGTAGTCTCTTCCTGGATTGTTGTCGACATCAGGAAACCGCTTGTCTAGGGAACGGCCTACCATGGCTGAGATAATCTCGTTCATGTTCGTCGCTTTCACCGGTTTGCACAGGATCATCTTACCGTCCCGGAGCACTGCTACATCGTCGCAGATATCGAACACTTCATCCATCTTGTGGGATATATATACGAAAGAGACACCCTTGTTCCGCAGGTCATCGACTATCGAGAACAGTTTCTTGACCTCCCGCTCGGTCAGCGAGGATGTAGGTTCGTCGAGCACGATGATCTTGGCGTCATAGGATACCGCCTTCGCGATCTCGACCATCTGCCGTTGCGAAACCGACATAGTCCGCATGATGGTCTTTGGGTTTACATTCATATTCAGGGATGCGAAAAGCTTGTTGCTCTCCTTGAGCATCCTCGCCTCATCTATCACCCCGAAGCGCATGGGGTACCGGCCCAGGAACAGGTTGTCGGTCACCGTCCGGTCCAAGCACTGGTTCAGCTCCTGGTGGACCATGGCCACACCGTTTTCCAGGGCTTCTTTTGGATTCTTGAAGTCGATAGGTTTGCCGGAGAGGAACATCTGCCCCTCATCCTTGGCGTAGATACCGAACAGGCATTTCATCATCGTCGACTTGCCCGCTCCATTCTCGCCCATCAGTCCCAGCACCGTACCTTTTCTCACCGTCAGGTTGATGCCGTCCAGGACCTTGTTCTTGGCAAAGGACTTCGACAGGTTTTTGATTTCAAGTACTACTTCATCCATAATCTTCCTCACCTGCTTGTCGGAAAAAACGGATGCGCTTTCCGACCCGATTGTAGAAAAAGCATGCGGGAACTCCCGCCCCCGCATGCTTCACGTTCCAAGCTGTCTGGACTAGTACCTGAGCTTGTCAGTGTAGTCTCTACCGGAGTTGGTCTTTACCATGTTGATCGCGTAGGCGTCGAAGTTGTTCAGGTTGGTGAACCTGTCAAGACAACTAGCCTCGTTCTGTCCGTCACCCTGTACGACCGTCAGGTCGAGGTTGAGCAGCGGCGCATAGTAGTAGAGAGCCGGCAGATAGGAAGAAGAAAGGAAGTTATCCGCTGAGTTGTAGATGGTCAGGAGAACTTTCTTCTTAGGAGCGGTACTCTGCTTGATACCCTGGTCTCTGGTACCTTCGGTATACTGGGTCCAGTTGGACTTGTCGACACCGGAGTTGGCGGCCATGACGGCCTTCTCATTCGGGCGGTAGTCAAGAGGAGCGGAGATCTTGTTGCCCCACTGGTCAGCCACGGAGATACCCTTGGTGTAGACATCAGCGCCGGTCAGGCCGTCGAGCAGGTTTCTGAGGACCTGCAGGGTTCCTGCCGCCTGGGCGTCGACGTTCTGGGATACGGTTCCGGTGAGTCTGCCGACTCCGATGGCTTCGATAGCATCGGCGTTGGCGTCATAACCGAAGATAGGAACGCCGGCGGGATAGTTGGAAGCCTGGAGACAACCCATGGCCATACCGTCGTTGTTGGAGACGACCATGTCGATCTGGGTACCATACTTGGTGGCCCATCCGCTCATGGATTCAGTAGCGGCGTTCGCATTCCAGGTGGAACCGTCGGTACCGGTCATCGCCTTGCCTTCCAGCTCGACGACTTTCATGGTCTTGCCACCGATGACAGCGGAACCTTCCTTGGTCTTGCCAGGATCAGTAGTACCGTCCCAAGTTCCGAGAGCCCTCCGGATACCTTCGGTTCTCGCCTTGGAGTCGTTGTGGCCTACGTCGCCGATGCACAACACGTATCCGATGACGCCGTCGCCATTGCGGTCGAGTTTTGCGGGATCAGCGGAAGCGAGGTAATCGGTGATCAGCTTGCCCTGTACGGCACCGCCGCCGGCAGCGTCAAAACCGACATAATAGGTCTTGTCATTCCAGTTCATGCTGTCCATATCGATCACACCAGTCGTGGGATCCGATGGCTGTCTGTTGAAGAATACAAGAGGCTTGTCCTTATTAAGAACAACATTGCTGGCGGCTTCTGTACCACCCTGGGCAAATACGGCACACATTGCCAGAGACATGATCAGAACAACACTGATCAACTTGTGACTTGAACGCATAGTTTCCTCCTTCTGCGTCAAAATACATGAGAGTCTGGACTATTTAAAGCATTGCTAAAAGCGTCCATTTCATATTCTACAGCACAATGTACACGAGTACAAGTTTTATTTTACAAAAATGTACACGAGTACAAACCCGTATTCACGAAAAAGAAATGTTTGGTGTTTTTTTACTGAACATCTTCTCCATAGAGGGTCTAGAAAGGCTTCTAGCCTCTTGAATCAATACAATGCGTCTACTGATGTTCAATCGATCGTGTTCTTACTATGCAGACATCCGTGTTCCCTCAAACCGAAACAACACTCTCTACAACTATATATTAGAACACCGAAATGAGCATTTTACAAACAAAATTGATATTTACATCTGTATTTTTATTATGGATACATATGAAGAAACATACGAATCGCAGGTTTTGTATAGGAAAAGTCGACGATTCATGGCTGGTTTTTCCATGAATCGTCGGCTTTGGCTAAATGGTGACGTTACCTGCCGCGGGGCAAGCTATTCAGTACCAGCAGACGCTGGCGCCTATGATACTATCCAGTACATTGTCAGTTCTTCTTGATGGGAATCAACTCTATATATCCCCGCGCCCCGATCGGTTCAAGCTGGATACGAGGATTTCGAGCGTCCCTGGCATAACCGATCACAGAAGGATCATACTTCTCGATGGAGGTCTGGACCTCCTCGATCGCCAGACAATAGTCCTCTTCGGCGAAGGGCTCACCTTGGAACATGAGATATTTCGCCGCAGGCAGTTCGATCATATCGAATCCCTCCGGAACGATACCTTCGTAATTCAAGTCGACTTCAACCCCCTGCACATACTCCGAGGTTTCCGGCTTCCGGTATCCAGCGGGCAACCAGAGGCAGACCGGTTCCCCGCTGATCGACTTGATACTCTGCAACAATCCCCATACATCACACCCGACTTCTTCACAATAGGTCCAGTACTCCGCCGCTGTACGCCCTCTTTTGATGATGACCTTACGGGCGGGCTTCTCAATTACCTGAATAAATACATTCTTCACGTTTTCCATGACAAGTCTCCTTTCGATATGTCTGAATTTTACTCCGTAGGGGGTGAACAGATACACAGGAACAGGATGGATCGCGTATTCCTTCGGATTACATCCGAACTCACGGGCGAACGCCCGCTGATACCCGTCTACACTCCCAAATCCCATTTCAAAA
>CAYOWS010000025.1:0-53457 GCA_964407735.1 uncultured Sphaerochaeta sp.
GCGCTGACTTTGACAAGAAAGAATTTGGTTTCATCGGTAATGGAACAAGCGTGACTGTCAACGCGAAGTTCTTTGAAGAACTGGGCGGCGCCAAGACTGATGGAGACCTCTTTGTTGAGATCAATGGTAGCTTGTCCTTGCTTTTTGATACAGGCGCACAGGATCCTAGTTCTGTAAAACCTGAGGTTAAGGACCCTCTCATCAATATCCCGTTCGTTGAAGCCAAGATCACTAGTGCGAAGATCGGCGGTGAGAACTGGTATGTAAGCCTCCTCGGTGCTGCCGCACCCAAGGATTTCGCGAAGTCCTCTCTCGACAGCTACACCACCAAAGAAAAGGGTGCTGTGAAGGCCAATGGTGATGCTGCTAATGTGAACAAGTGGGGCTACAAGAAGGCCAAGGCTACCTCCAACGCTTCCTACAACCTCGGCTACGATGGCGATAATACCACTCCTGGTATCGAAGCCAGCTATGCTGACTATGTAGTCGGTGCCGCCCTGAAGGGCAGTTTCGCTGACGGCGCTGCGAAGCCCGACATGCTCGGCTACTTCTATACTCCGGAATACGAACTCGCTGATGGCTTCACCCTCCAGGCAGGTCTCGCTGGATTCAAGCAGTCCGCTGTTTATTCTGGCACTTCTTCCACCAAGAAGGCTGTCGGTGGATCTCTCAAACTCGGTTATGCCGCTGATGATTTCTCCGTGTCCGTCGCTTCCGATCTCGGCTACAACTTTGTTGCTGAAAAGTTCGGTGTTGATGCGTTGGCCACAGTCGCCTATGCTCCTGTCTCTCTTGAGCTGTACTACAAGAATCTTGCTACTTCATATGAATACTTCGGCAAGACCGTTGACAAGTATATGGCTAAGAAATACTATGCTGGCGCGAATCTGCTGTCCGCCAAGCTCGTGACCGATCTGGCTTCCTTCGATGTTCCTGTCAAGATCACTGTTACTGGTAAGGATCTTGTCCATGCCCAGGATATCGACGCTGAAGTCGCTGTCGACGCCATGGAAGGTTTGACTCTCACCGTCAAGGGTGGCTATCAGTTCAAGTCTGTTGACAACACCGGCGACAACTTGCCAGAAGCCGTCTATGCTGACAAGAAAGAATGGAATGCCGGACTTGGTGTTTCCTATTCCTACGACGACATGTTCACCGCTAAGGTCGCTGGTATCGTAAAGGGAACCGACGTGATCTCCACTATTGGTGTGAAGGCTTCCGTTGAAAGTTCCTCCATCATTCCTGGCGCTACCTTGAAGCTTGACTGGTCCAACGCTGATGGCGATGAAGTCAATCTCTACAAGGGTGCTGAGTACGGTACCGTCATGGCTTCCTGCAAGATCGCTTTCTAATCAAAGCAATCTGACTCAAAGCTAATCTTCGGGCTACCCAATCGGGTAGCCCGTTTTTTGTGCATGAGGGCAGGTTTTGGAGAAAAGACAGTAAAATCTGAGTAATAAAGAGGAAAGACGTGTGATTCCTAATCTTGCCGTGTTGCGAAAGGTAGCAGAAGTTCCAGCTTGTGTTCCAGTGCGACACTGACGGCTCCTGCCGCACTTCCGTAGCTATCGACGGAACTTTGCACGACATCGAGGTTTTTCAAATTGTCTGTCGTCGCCATACGCTTGAGTTCCGATTTGACTCGCTGGACCAAATATGCGCAGCAGTTGCCCAGAGGCCCGCCGATAATCGCCACCTGTGGGTCGAGGGTATCTATCATGATAGCCAGTACTTTTATCAACGGCGCGGTGATTATATCGACACAGGCACAAGCGAATGGGTCTCCTGCGTCCGCTGCCGCCGTGATGCGCAGGATCGAGTAATCTTCTGGATCAACCTTCCATAAGGGGCTATCCTTGAACTCGGTTCCATTCTGCGATTGTCGCAACTCTCTGGCGCTTCTCAGCAATGCCTGTTCGTTGCACATTTCCTGAAGGCATCCTCGCTGTCCGCATCCACATAAGGGACCATCGGGATCGACCTGTATGTGAGCGATACGCCCGGCGCTGAAATTCTGGCCTTCAACCAATTTACCGTCGACGAACAGAGAACTCCGCATGCCTGTTCCTATACCAAGGTACAGCATGTTTGGGATACCTTTCCATTTTCCATAGCGGAATTCCGCCAGGCTGCTTGCCCGATATCTGTTGAGGATATAGGTCCTCATGTTGAAGTGCTGCTCGATCTTTTCCCGGAAAGCGATCATGGGTTCTTGCCAGTTCAGGTCGTAGGCATATAGGATCGTACCCGTTTTAGTGTCGATGACACCGGGGACGCCTACCGCAAGAGCCGGGAAAAGTTTTCCCGGACAACGATCCAACATGTATTGGAGGCCTTTGATCAATGTCTGGACGAAATGTTTCTTTGAAATATCCTCCAGGAAGATCGTATGCCTCTCAACAATCTCTCCGCGCAGGTTGGTAATGACAAAGGCCCATTGAGGAGGATGATATGCCGCTCCGATTGCGAACCATGTAGAGGTGTCGACAGACAACGGTGTTCCTGGACGGCCTCTGCCCGCTGTAATGACCTGTTCCTCTTGTAGAACACCTAAGGCGACAAGCTTGTTTGCGATAATCGATGCGGTTGTACGGCTGAGACTCAAATCTTTGGCGACATCGGCCCTGGAGGGCCTGTCCAGACGATGCTCGACACAATCGAGAACATTGCAAAAATTGATGAATTCTAAATCTCCATACCGCATGTTAAGAACAACTGTACCACCAAATATACCACCAAGCAAGTATTTATTAGTATATAACAATTTGGTATTACTTTTATTAATTATTTATACATCATATAATTAATATTATTTCTGACATATTGTAGAATAGTGTTTTGTTCATTTCTCTGACAAAAAAATCAAAAAAATGTCATGAACAAATGTAAACGGCTCTATATCTCAAAATACCGATAAAAATTCATCCTCGTACTATGATAACAATAACCATATTGGTACAATGACAGACAGTCCTGACTATCTGTCCGAGGATGAAAAGGAACGAATGCGATGAGAGTGACTATTTGTGACGATAAACAGGATCTCGGCTTCCAAGCCGCCCAGGCGGGTGCGCTGAAGATTCAACAAGCCATCGCTATGAATGGATCTGCGACAATTGTGTTGGCCACTGGTGTCAGCCAGTTCGAGATGCTGGATGCGCTTGTTCAACAGGATATTGACGGGAGCAAGATTGTCGTGTTCCACCTCGATGAATATGTCGGTATCCCAGATGATCATCCTGCGAGTTTCCGGAACTATCTCAAGAATCGTTTCGTCAACCGTGTCAAAGGCTTGAAGGCGTTTTATGCCATTGATGGCGCTGCGAAAGATCTGCCGGCTGAAGTGCTGCGTTTGTCGTCACTTATTTCACGGCAGCCGGTCGATGTCGCTTTTCTTGGCATCGGTGAAAACGGCCATCTCGCGTTCAATGATCCTCCCGCCAATTTCGATGCGGAGGATCCCTATCTGATCGTCAACCTGGAGGAACGTTGCCGACGGCAACAGGTCGACGAAGGCTGGTTCTCCTGTATGGATGAAGTGCCTGTCCAGGCGGTCTCCATGAGCATCCGTCAGATATTGAAGAGCCGATGCATCATCTGTTCCGTTCCCGACCAACGCAAAGCGCGAGCAGTGGCCATGTGTCTGTATGACCAGATTTCTCCTGTCGCGCCTTGTACGGTTCTGCGGCGTAGAAGCGACTGCTCTCTGTTCCTTGACCGGCCCTCTTCAATGCTGGTCTTCGGCGACAGAAGATAGTGGAGTGAACCGGAGCCTCCGTGTGGAGATGCGGGGGGATATGAAGAGTTTGGAGGGTGACGGTATGAAAAAAGCGTTGATCGTCGTTGATTATCAGAATGACTTCGTTTCAGGAGCCCTGGGCTTTCCTGGTGCGGCCGATCTGGAGAAAGGTATCGAAAAGAAGATCATTGACGGTCTTGCCGCTGGCGATGACCTGCTGTTTACGTTCGATACGCATGACGCGGACTACCTTGCGACGCAAGAGGGCAGGAAGCTCCCCGTACCCCATTGTGAAAAAGGAACGGAAGGATGGGACCTCTATGGAGCCATCGCCGCGTACCGCCACAAGGCCACCTGGTGCTTTGAGAAATGTACTTTCGGAAGTCTGGAACTGGCGGAATACCTGAAAGTGGAGGACTATGACGTAGTAGAGCTTGTGGGGCTGGTCTCCAATATCTGCGTCATCTCCAATGCGATCCTGGCGAAAGCCGCTTTGCCTGAGGCGGAGATCATCGTGGACGCGGCCTGTACCGCCAGCGCGGACAAAGATATGAATGAGAAAGCCCTCGACGTGCTGCAAGGCGTCCATGTGACTGTGATAAATCGTTAGTTGATACGCCCTGAACGTGATATACTGGCTCGTATGGACGATGGCGCAGTCTCCGATTCAAAATCCAATGAGAAGACTCAGGTAAGTTTCCGGACGATTTTGTTGACATATAATCTCGTCATGTTGTTCATAGTCCTTTTGCTGGCGGTGGTGTTGTTCGCCAGCCTGTACAGTATCGTGGACGATATGCAGACCCGTATACAGCAGTACATCACGATCAATCGTCTTGCAGGAGAGCTTTCAGCGGGAAGAGAAAATTTCATCAATCTATTCAATGCCATCCAAAATCCCGCGGAGGACGATGTAGACGAATATCTTCAATCCCATAGGTACATGCAATACAGGGCGTTGCTGAATGCGAATACGCTCAGCGTACCCTATGAAGAGAGCCCTGAGAAACATTTCTTGGCAAACGCCATCATCAACGGTATCAACTACACCAGTGTTTTGGCGGAGGAACTTGAAACAGCCGATCCTGAGATTACCCCTGAGATATTCACGCAATACTATTGGGGGATCAAAGTCTATGACTATCTGTTGGACTATACGTACAACCTCTACCTGTCCGCCGCGGTGAGCAGCGATGTCGTCGCTTCTCTTGACAATATGCGCAGGGTTGAATACTTGAAGGAACTGTCGGTAGTCCTGATGTTTTTCATCATCATAACGTATTTTGCCACTACCTATCTGATCACGATGTGGCTGGCGAAACCGATCAGCCGCATGGTCAAGACCGCCGGAGATATCACCCAAGGCAACCTCGATACTCCGGATCTTGATCTTGCAGGACCCCAGGAATTGTTTTTCTTGGAACGGAGCATGAATCAGATGAAGGCGAGCCTCAAGGAACGGATGGAACTGGAACATCGGTTGCACAGGAAGGAACTGGAACAAGTGAGGATGACAAGGGAACTGGATCGGGCGAGGTTCCTGTCTTTGCAAGCACAGATCAACCCTCATTTTCTGTTCAATACACTGAATACGATATCACGGACGGCGTTGTTTGAACGTGCGGATTCCACAGTAGGGCTGATCAACAGTCTGGCTTCGATTTTCCGTTACACCTTGGAATTTCAGGATGATGTGGAAATTTCGAAAGAGCTTGAATTTACCAGACAATACTTGAATATTCAACAGGCTCGGTTCGGAGACCGGGTATCGTATCGGATCGTCTGTCCTGAAGAATTGGAATCGGTGAAGATTCCGCCTTTAGTTATCCAGCCATTCGTGGAGAACGCCATCATACATGGGTTGGAACCTCTTGAAGAGGGGGGAGAAGTCTCTATCTCGGTCAGGAAACTCTCTCAACGGAAGATTGAAATATTGGTTGAGGACAATGGTATCGGTATCGAGGCCATGGCATTCTCCAGACCCTCCAAAAGAGGTGGGGGACATATCGGTATTACGAATGTACGGGATCGTCTCAAGGTCTATTACAAAGGCAAAGCCACCCTTTCCATCGGAAGGAAGTTGGATATAGGTGGTACTACGGTAAAGTTGGAGATTCCCTGCAAATCATTGCGTCAGACTATCGATATGTCTGCGAATGAATAGGTGAGGTTTGCATGTATACGTTGCTGGTAGCCGACGATGAACAACTGGAACGCGATGCGATTGAACTGTTGGTTGCTCGTAGTAGTCGGCCCGTTCGCTGTATCAAAGCCAAGAATGGTCGAGAGGCGGTGGAACTGGCCCGTAAGCACAGTCCGGAAATTGTATTCCTCGATATCCAGATGCCCGGTATGGACGGGTTGGAGGCTGGCCGGCGGATCAAGGATATCCTGCCGGAATGCCAACTTGCGTTCCTCACCGCTTGGGGTAACTTCGATTTCGCTCAGGAAGCTATCCGGCTTGGTGCATGCGACTATCTCGTGAAACCTTCAGCGGATACCGCCGTCTATGCGTTATTGGACAAATGCATTGAGTGTCTCAAGCAGCGTCAGGTTCCCAATGAGGAGTTCAGAAAGGTCTTGAATCTCTTCACTCGTGAATTCTTCGCTTCTCTCAAATTCGGGAATCTGTCCGAAGACGCCGTACGTTCATATCTGAGGTTGCAGGGGATCGAGATGGAGCAAGGGGTCACCTTTGTCGTCGGGGGGCTGGACGAGAACCAGTTGGTCGAAGTTTTTGGAAAGGATCCTGACCTCACTCGCCTTCAAGTCTGTTATTTTCCATCGCCAGACAGAATCACGGCCTTGGTCTTTACAAACCGCCAGCAGTTGATCGTCGACCGTCTGATCCATCATGGTTCAGTATTCGAAGACGCTCCCCGGACGGTAGGGGTAGGGATGTTTTTTGATTCATTGGACGGTATTCCCCAATCGATTCACACGGCTTCCATCGCATATACGACCGCACGACATAATGGATGGGATTCCTTGCGTTTTTCCGATATCGCCAAAACCGATGGGACAGAGAATGTTCGTGTTGTCTTGAATCGGCTGGTCAGCTCTATGCGAGACACCGTTTTGGATGGGAATCTGGAAAAATCCCGTCAAATCGCTCATGAGTTGGTTGATACGATCCTTGTTCACTATTCGGACAAACAGCAGGGAGAGCAGGAGTTCTATGAGTTGCTGCTGGTTTTCTGCTATGGAATCCGCAACTCCATCCCACATTTCTATCGCGACAAACCTGGCCATGGCAATATGACGGAACTGGAGACCTATCTGATGGATTTCCTCGACGCCGCTTGCGACGCCATTCTGATGGATCGGCAGGACAAGTATGCAAGGGCGTTCGAGCTGGTCGACCGGTATCTTCACGCACATTACGCTGAAACCTTGTCTGCGGAGGAACTCGCTGATTTCGTCCAGATAAACCGGAGTTACTTCTCAAAGTTGTTCAAGGAGTATTTCGACATGTCCTTTGTCGAATATCTAACCGAAATTCGTATGAAAAAGGCTTCAGGCCTGTTGCTTGAGGGGAAGTCTGTCAAAGATACCGCCTCTTTGACAGGGTTCTCTGACCATAACTATTTCTCCAGGGTCTTCAGACAATACTACGGAACATCCCCGACGAATTTCAAATCTGGACAATCCTGACAATAAAGTATCGAATCAAAAAAAATTCCTACTTAACGAATTCTTAACACCACTTCATACTAACCACGTTATGCAGACGAGGGAGATCTTCTTCCTCCGGCGATCACATTTTTTCGAATCAAGGAGAGAGAAATGAAAAAGCTAGTTGTTTTGCTTTGTGTCTTGTTGGCTGTCGGTTCCTTCGCTTTCGCAGGTGGTGGTTCAGAATCCCAGGGTTCCGCCCAGCAGATGGTCCTTCGCTATGCCGAGAACCAGCCGCAGAACTATCCGACCACACAGGCCGCTTACGAGTTCGCTAAGATCGTCGAAGAAAAGACCGGCGGTCGGATCAAAGTCGAAGTTTATTATGGCGCCCAGCTGGGCGATGAGAAGTCCGTCATCGAGCAGATGCAGTTCGGTGCGATCGACTTCACTCGTGTCTCCCTGTCCCCGCTCGCTGAGTTCAACAAAGCTTTGAACGTTCTTCAGTTGCCCTATCTGTACAGAGACAGCGACCACATGTGGAAGGTGCTTGAAGGTCCTATCGGTGATGACTTCCTCGCTTCCATGACCTCCAACAACCTGATCGGTCTTTCTTGGTTCGACGCCGGCGCCCGTAACTTCTACAATTCCGTACGGCCCGTGACCGCTTTGGCCGACATGAAGGGCTTGAAGATCCGCGTCCAGGAATCCCAGCAGATGATGGATATGGTCGCCGCTCTTGGCGCCAGCCCGACCCCGATGTCCTATGGTGAAGTCTACAGCGGTTTGCAGACCGGCGTCATCGACGGTGCTGAGAACAACTGGCCTTCCTACGAGTCGACCAGCCACTACGAGGTTGCGAAGTACTTCGTTCTCGACGAACACACTCGTGTTCCTGAGATGCAGATGGTCAGCGCCATCACTTGGAACAAGTTGAGCGCCGAAGACCAGGTGATCATCCGTGACGCCGCAGAGCAGAGTGCGAAAATTGAACGTGAGCTGTGGGCCGCCGAAGAGAAGACCGCCGAAGACAAGGTCAAGGCCGGTGGTTCCGTAGTCACTGATCTGGCCGCTGGCGAGAAGCAGAAGTTCCAGGATGCCATGGCTCCTCTGTACACCAAGTATGGTGCCGGTTATGAGGATGTCATCGCCAAGATCCAGGCAACGAAATAGGTTTCGGTTGAGAGGAATTAAGGAACTGGTCGGTTGCGAACTGATCAGTTCCTTATTCCTGTCCAAGCGCCTTGATCAAGGAGGGGACGTATGGCTAACCCTATGTTTAAGCCTGATATGAAGCCGGCTGAAAAAGTGCTGAGCTGCATTACTTATGTATTTGATATCATATATCGCGTGTTGCTCGAATATGCGAAGCTGGTGTTGCTGGTCATCGTGATCATCGTCAGCGCCCAGGTGTTCAGCCGCAAGGTGCTCGGTACCAGTATTCGCTGGTCAGAAGAAGTCGCCTTGCTGTTGATGGTCTGGATGGCGTTCATCTCCATGGCTATCGGTGTGGAAAAGGATCTGCATATCGCTATCGCGATGTTCTTCAATAAATTCCCTAGGAAAGTTCAGTTTGTGATCGCCAAGATCAACACAATCGCGACTTTGTTTTTCGGCGTCATCCTTGTCGTCTACGGGAGCCGTCTCGTGCAGTCGACCATGAGTTCGACATTGCCAGCCACACAGTGGCCAGCCGGCATTCTGTATCTGATGATGCCTGTCAGCGGTGTGTTCATCATCTACTTCACTGTATTGTCCTTGTTCGGCCTCGACCGCTACAGACATATCGAGATTGAAGAAGGGAAGGAGGTATCCTGATGTTCAGTCAAACACTGGCGATTTGGTTGTTGCTCGGTACCTTCGTTGTATTCATTCTTTGCAAGATGCCAGTCACTTTTGCCCTGGCGGTATCTTCCTGCATTACGTTGGCGTACATGGGGATTCCGCTCATGGCGTTCATCCAGCAGATGGGCAAGGCTGTCAACAGCTTCTCGCTGATGGCGATTCCATTCTTCGTACTTGCTGGTGAGATCATGGGGGCAGGTGGTATTTCCACTCGATTGCTCGATAGCGCCAATGCGTTAGTCGGGCGTTTTCGTGGCGGTTTCGCCTATGTGAACGTTCTCGGTTCGATGTTTTTCGGACATCTTTCAGGTTCTGCCGTCGCTGATGTATCTTCCCTCGGGTCCATCGAGATTCCGATGATGGAGAAGGCTGGCTACGACAAGGAGTTCTCGGTGGCGATCACCGTCGCATCCTCCTGCCAGGGCGTCCTGATTCCGCCGAGCCACAACATGATCATCTATTCCGTAGCCGCTGGTGGTGTTTCGGTAGGCGCTCTGTTCATGGCAGGGCTGTTGCCCGGTATCATGTGTGGCATCATGTTGCTCGCCGTCTGTTTCGTGCTGGCGAGAATCCGAAATTATCCCAAGGGAGAGAAGGTTCCGTTCAAGCAGGCGATGAAAGTCCTGTGGGATGCAATCTTGGCCCTCTTTACCGCGGTCATCATCCTGGTCGGTGTCACACTCGGGATCTTCACGGCAACTGAGTCCGCGGCTATCGCCTGTATCTATGCGTTCATCATCTCCGTGTTCGTCTATAAGGAACTGAAGATCAAGCAGATGGGCAAGCTGTTGATGAACACCGTCAAGACATTGGCGATGGTCTTCTCCCTGATAGCCGCTGCCGGTGCGTTCGGCTACCTGTTGGCAATGTTGCGTGTTCCCACTATGATCACCAACGGATTATTGGCGATCTCTTCCAACAAGATTATCATCTTTCTGTTGATCAATATCATGCTGTTGCTGTTGGGCTGTATCATGGACATGGCACCTCTGATTTTGATCGTGACTCCGATCCTGGTTCCTGTCGTTCAGTCGTTCGGCATGAGCCCAGTACAGTTCGGAGTCATGTTGATCTTCAATTTGGCGGTCGGCCTGTGTACGCCTCCCGTCGGTTCAGCCCTGTTCGTCGGTTGTGGTATCGGTAAGATTTCCGTCGAGAGGGCGGTCAAGGCGATGCTCCCGATGTATGCGGCGATGGTAGTCGGGCTGTTGCTCGTTACCTTCGTTCCGATCATTTCCCTATGGTTGCCCCGTATGCTGGGTTATGCCGTCTGATCACTGAATAATAATTAGTGTGTTTGATGATGGGGATGCCTGAACGGCATCCCCTGATTTTTGTCTATTGCTTGTTGCTTGAAGTATGGTACATGGATGTATGCGGCATAGAAACAAACAGTCATGAAGCGGTAATGAAGTTGACACGAAGTCGCGATAAAGTCCTGGGGGCGGTACATCAGTAGTCAAGGAACTCCATCATGGACGCGAACCCGATTTCAAGCAGGCTGTCGTAGTCAATATAACTGCATTTGAAGAAGATTCCATCTTTCTCGCCTGCGGCTCTGTAGCCATTGCTATCATCATATTCGTACCGTAGCTTCCATCCTGCGGCTACAAGGTCATGGACCCAGTTTTTCGCATCTTCCGGAGTCGTCCCGGCATAGTTGTACCAGACGTCGAAATGGTATGGAAGGTCTCCTTTGTCCTCGATGAAATCATAGATCCATTCCACTTCGTTGTACTCCGTATCATAGGCGATCGAGGCGTAGCTTTCCGGGTTTGTGAAGTCCTGGAGTATAATTCCTACCTGCGGGAGCTTCGTCCCCTGGAAGGTCTTGGGTACAGGGAAGGTCGGTTTTGCGATGATCATGAGACAACTGTACGTGTAGTCGTTGCTTGAATAGTTGTCCCTAGTTTCCAGATAGAGATAGTAGCCGTTGCCCGAGAAGTCGTATGCAGGGTTGTAGCCGCTGATTTTTCCTCCGACAAACCCCTTCGATTCTATATCGGCGAACAAGATATCGAGCTGTTCCTGCTCACAGAAAAACGATACCTGCCATAGTTCGAACCTGGAATCGGAAAAATATAGTCTTCCCGCTTGGTCTGAGGACATTGATTCATCGTCCACCCCTTTGTAGTAGGTCTGGTCCATCAACGTTCCTTCCGGCATCGCCGGGCTGGAATCCGGCAATATCTCGCTGTCCCATTTGTTTTCTATCCAGCCCCCATATCTGGAAAAATTCCAACCCGCCCGTCCTGTGAATTTGGCTTCGGCCGTTCCTGCGGGAGCCATGGCCTGGCCTTTGCTTGTGGAGGATCGCGGCGCGCTGGTTCCCGCCCCCGTCCCTGCGGCGACGGAACTTGTTTGCGATTTTCCTCCACATGATATCAGAGCAAGCAGCATCAGTAGGATCATCATTGTTGATGCGATTTTCTTCTGTGCCATAGGCTTCTCCTTTTGCTTGGCTTCGCAAGCCGTCGATAGTGCTGAGCCTTTCATCATCCTGACATAATTATGAGCTATGGAATTGTTGCTGTAATCACCCCAGGAATGATATGGAGGGTGATTATTGGGGTGATTCTGCATTCTGTAGGGTGATGGATAGGGTTGTTCCTGCAAGTCGGGAAGGGAGGCTTCATTCTTCTTGCCAACTAATATATTAGTATGTTACACTAGGGTTGTGAAAAGATCCCACCATCTCCAGAATTTTTTGGAAGGGGGGGCTGTGATTGAGACTCATGAACGAAAGGAGATTCATCCTATGAAGATGACTTTGCGTTGGTACGGTACTGGATTTGATTCCGTGACCCTGAAGCAGATCCGCCAGATCCCTGGTGTGGTCGGTGTCATTACTACGTTGTACGATATCCCCGCGGGTGAGCCGTGGCCGATGGAGAGGATTGAGGCGATCAAGGCTGAAGTCGAAGCCGCCGGTCTCGAGATCAGCGGAATTGAAAGCGTCAACGTCCATGACGCGATCAAGATCGGCACTCCCGACCGTGACAGATACATCAAGAACTATATTGATACCTTGGAGAATCTCGGCAAGGCAGGCATCAAGATCGTCTGCTACAATTTCATGCCGGTTTTCGACTGGACCCGCACCGATTTGGCGAAGATGCGCCCCGACGGCTCCACAGTATTGGCCTATGACCAGAAAGTCGTGGATCAGATTGATCCCGCGACCTTCTTTGACCAGACGAACGCGAACTCCAACGGTTTCGTCATGCCTGGCTGGGAGCCTGAACGCCTTGCCCATGTGAAGGATCTGTTCAAGGCATATGAGAGTGTCGACAGCGACAAGCTGTTTGCGAACCTTGTCTACTTCCTCAAGGCGATTCAGCCTGTCTGCGAGAAGTGGGGCATCAAGATGGCGATCCACCCGGACGATCCCGCCTGGCCTGTATTCGGCCTGCCCCGTATCATCACCAGCCAGGAAAACCTGCTGAAACTGATGAAGGCGGTCGACGCTCCGTTCAATGGCGTGACGCTTTGCACTGGTTCCTTGGGCACCAGCCTGAAGAACGACCTGCCGGCGATCATCCGTTCATTGCCAGGTCGTGTCCATTTCGCCCATGTCCGGAATCTCCACCACTTCGGCCCCGGTGTATTCGAAGAGGCCGCGCATCTGTCCAGCGATGGTTCGTTCGACATGTTCGAAATCGTCAAGGCTCTCTACGATATCGGCTTCGATGGTCCGATCCGCCCCGACCATGGTCGCATGATCTGGGATGAGGTCGCGATGCCTGGATACGGTTTATATGACCGCGCTCTCGGTGCCGTCTATATCAACGGCCTTTGGGAAGCGATCGACAAGTGCGCCAGTCGCGGGTGCTAGATTCCTGTGCGGATGCCCGTGGAGCGATCACGGGCGTCGGCCATGGGATGGAGGTATGGTGATGCCATCGACAATGAGGACTACTGCCGCGGATGGAATCTACAAGACGTTGCGCGACCTGATCCTTGGGCTGAAATTCGAGCCGGGGCAGGAACTGAACGTGGCCGATCTGACTGAGCAACTGCAAGTGAGTCGATCTCCTGTGCGTGACGCGCTGATGAGACTTGCCGGCGACAGACTGGTGGATATTTTTCCTCAGAAGGGCACGCGGGTTTCCCTGCTTGATCTGGAACAGGTCGAGGAGGAGCGCTTCATACGTGCCAGCCTTGAGGACCATGCCGTGAAGCAGTTCGTCGATAGATGTACTCCTTCCGATATCGCCGCCATGGAGGCCGCTGTAGCTCAGCAGAAGATCGTGGCGGAAAGCGACGAGTATGAACGGTTCATCAGATGGGACGATGAATTCCATTCGATCATCTTTACGGCTATCGGTCATGCACGGAGCTGGGAGCTGATCCAGAGTCAATGTGGAAACTATCACCGGATCAGGTTGCTTTCCTTCTGGAGCAAGGGTGTTTCACAGGATGTAGTTGCTCAGCATGAGGCCCTGATATCTGCTTTCCGCACCAAAAATATCAACATGGTGTTTGAAGTAGAACATCATCATCTGACCAAACTATTGTCGGAAGCGAACTGGATGATGGAAAGATATCCTACGTTCTTTGTTCCTCTGGCTGCTGGTGATGGATTGCTCAGTGCCTTTCGTGTCTGAGTTTGAATCGAAGAATTATGATGAGGAGATGCATTATGAAACTGAATGATACGGGTTTGGCCGACAAGCGGCTATGGACTGAAAAGGGGTATGAGGTTCCTGCTTTCGATCGAGAGAAAGTGACCGCCGCTACGAAAGAGGCTCCGGTCTGGATTCATTTCGGTGCCGGCAATATTTTCCGTGGGTTCCCGGCCGCCTTGCAGCAGTCTTTGCTGGAGCAGGGGCTGAGCGACAAGGGTATCGTCGTCGGGGAAGGTTTCGACTATGAGATCATCGACAAGATCTATGCTCCACATGACGATCTGAGCCTGCTGGTGGTTCTCAAAAGCAACGGTTCCATCGAGAAAAAAGTCATTGCCTCAGTAGTGGAAGCCATGAAGTGCGATCCTTCCTTCTCCTCTGAATGGGACGCTTTCAAAGCGACTTTCAGAAATCCCTCCTTGCAGATGGTCAGTTTCACGATCACCGAGAAAGGCTATGGACTCCGCAATGCCGCGGGTGCGTTCTTTCCCGCGGTCGAAGCCGACTTCGCCGCAGGTTTCGCGAACCCTTCCATGTTCCTTTCAAAATTGACTGCTTTGGTCTATGAACGTTATCTCGCCGGCGAATTGCCTGTCGCGTTGGTCAGCATGGACAACTGTTCACATAATGGCGAGAAGCTTCAGGACGCCGTACAGACGATCGCCAGCCAGTGGGCCGAACATGGTTTTGTCAAGAAGGGTTTCGTCGATTACGTGGCTGATCCTTCAAAGGTCAGTTTCCCTTGGAGCATGATCGACAAGATCACCCCGCGACCGGACGCCGCTGTGAAGGCGTCTCTCGATGCCGATGGTTTCGAGGATACGGATGTCGTCGTGACCGACAAGAACACCTGGATCGCTCCGTTCGTCAATGCCGAGGAACCCCAGTACCTCGTCGTCGAGGATCTGTTTCCCAATGGTCGTCCGGCCCTTGAGAAGGCCGGTGTCTTTTTTACTGACCGAGATACTGTGAACAAGGTCGAGAAGATGAAGGTCTGCACCTGTCTGAATCCGTTGCACACCTGTCTTGCCATCTATGGCTGCTTGCTCGGCTATACGTTGATCGCCGATGAGATGAAGGACCCCCAGCTCTCAAAGATGGTCAATGTGATCGGCTATGTCGAAGGTCTGCCCGTTGTCGTGAATCCCGGCATCCTTGATCCCCAGGCTTTTATCAAGGAGGTTCTGGAGGTCCGTATCCCCAATCCGTTCATGCCCGACACTCCGCAGCGTATCGCTTGTGATACTTCCCAGAAGCTGTCGATCCGTTTCGGAGAGACCATCAAGGCCTATATGGCGAGCCGGACGCTCAAAGTTTCGGACCTCAAGCTGATTCCTCTGGTGTTCGCCGGTTGGTGTCGTTATCTGATGGGTCTTGACGATGAGGGCAATGCGTTTGAACTGAGCCCCGATCCGCTCCTTTCTCACGTCTGTCCGTATGTGGCCGGTATCAAACTCGGTGATGCTGGTCCATTCGACGAGATTCTGCGTCCGATCCTCTCCGATACAAAGATCTTCGGTGTCGATCTCTATGAAGCCGGACTCGCCCCTCTGGTGATACGGTACTTCACCGAACTTGTCGCTGGTCCTGGCGCAGTTCGCAAGACCTTGCTCAAGTACGTAGGCCAATAACTCCATTATAGAGTTTCGTTATACATTCGCCTTCCCCGGACCGTCTGGTTCGGGGAAGGTTTTTTTACTTGTGGAAGCGAGAACGGCAGGTCGGTCCAGCAGGCCGACAGGCCGTAGACCTGGAGATAGGGAGATACGTCTGACATAGACCCGGACATAGACCCAGAGATAGGGACATAGGGAGATACGTCTGACTTAGACCTGGAGATAGACCCAGAGATACGGACATAGGGACATACGCCTGACATAGACCCGGACATAGACCCAGAGATACGGACATAGGGACATACGTCTGACATAGACCCACACATACGGACCCAGAAGATATAGACGCGATGTAGACGCGATGTTACTATCTGGTAGCAGGGAAGGGAATACAATGCTGAAACGGATAACGAAAAAGACGATCATTGAATACACGTACATTGTTATCGGGACTTTTGTCGCGGGATTCGCAGTAGCTGGATTCATAACTCCGGCGAAGATAGCAAGTGGCGGTGTGAATGGTATCGGTACGATCTGCTACTACACCTTCGGTTGGGACCCCGGCATCGTGATGCTGGCCTGTAGCGTACCGTTGTTCCTGATCGGGATGAAGATTTTTGGACGGATCTACGGAGCGAAATCGTTGATCGGCGCCCTGTTGCTGTCATTATGGGTAAGTGTAATAGGTCAGTTGACCGGATACGATGGCTTTCTTGATTACAATGACAAAGTCGATATCCTGTTGTCCGCGATTTTCGGCGGAGTATTGATCGGAAGTGGCATCGGGCTGGTGATGCGCTCAGGCGCCAATACCGGAGGGACGGATATCGTCGCCCAGATTATCAACAAGTATACACCGTTGCCGTTGGGGACCTCCCTGTTTCTGATCGACGGTCTGATCATTGTCGGTGGCGCTGTGGCGTTCGGGTTCGAACGGGCGTTGTTCGCGATCATCACACTGTATCTTTCGGGACAGATGATCAATTTCGTCGTCATGAACATGGGAACGAAATACGCCAAGACCGCGTACATCGTCAGCAAGAAACATGAAGCGATCGGACGCAGGATCATCAGCGAGCTGCGCCATGGTGCGACCATGATCACCGGTGTCGGCGTCTACACAGGGAAGGCTCGCACAATGTTGATGGCGGTCGTCCATAACCGGCAGATCAATGCTCTGGAACGAATCGTCCATGAAGAGGATCCCGATGCGTTCATGTTCGTGAATGAAACCTATCAAGTACAGGGCCAAGGATTCGCGAAGGTGAAAGTAAAACCCATTGCAGAGGATGATTGATAGCTTATATCCGGTACTATATGCACTAAATAATAGGATTCAATCAATTATAGGCTATCATTAGAACAATATCAACGCCAGTAAAACAGTGAATATACCGGACAGGCTGAGTGCGATTCCACTCATGGCACCTTGGACTTCTCCTAACTCGACCGCCTTGCTGGTACCCGCCGCATGACTACAGGTTCCGATGCCTACGCCAGCCGCGACTGGATTTTTGACGCAGAATACTTTGATCAGAGTCGGCGCCAGGATACTTCCAAGTATGCCTGTGACCACCACCGCGGCTACGGTCAGCGATGCGATTCCTCCGAGCTGTTCACTGATATCGATCGCTATCGGGGTCGTCACCGATTTCGGGAGCAAGGAGAAGATAAGCTGGTCATTCAAGCCAAAGGCTTTGCCAAGAAACCAGACGCTTCCCAGTGATACAAGAGAACCAACGAACGTTCCGCAAAGGACCGAAATAAGGTATTTGCCGAGCAGTCTCCTTTGACGGTAGATGGTCAATGCCAGGACGGCCGTCGCCGGACCAAGGAACATTGAGATGATGTCGCCTCCTCGGTTGTAGCTTTCCAGAGGGATGTCGAATAGAACCAGGATGACCACGACAAGGATGATGGCGATCAACAGAGGATTCGCCAACGGTGTCTTCAGTTTCCGGTTAACCCAAAAGCCGAACGCATAGCAGCTGATACTGATCGCGATGCCGAAGAACGGTGATATCGCGACTTGCTGGAGGGCTTCCATCATTCATCACCCCCTTCCATCTTCTTTTTCCGTGATCTTTCTGCAAGCTTTCTCTGAATGGCGAGCACCCCTGACACCGTCCAGACCGTGGAAGCGAACACAAGGAGAAGCGTGACCGCGCAGATCAGAAGAAACTGCCACCAGAAGCCTTTCAGAAGTTGCGTATGTTCCAGGATTCCGACGCCCGCCGGGACGAAGAAGAACGCCATGTTCTGTAACAGGAAGTCCGCTTTTCGTTCAATGTGCTCGATTTTCAGCAACTTGGTCATGAGCAGGATGAACAATAGCGACATGCTGATAATACTGGAGGGAAAAGTGAACGGCAGTATCGCCGCGATCAACTCTCCAAGGAGACAGATGCCGAAAACTATCCCGATCTGTCCAAGCAGTTTCATGTACGAAGCCCTCCACTCATTTCGTCTTCATCCTAACTTGAGGCACTTCTCTTTGTACAGTCCTTTGGAGACATTCGGTACGTGAAAAAGGCCATTACAAGTCACAAAGACTCACAATGGCCCGAAAGGCGGAATTCCCTTCATGATAGAGACACCAGACGCTAGGAGAGCCTTACTTTGAGGGTCTGGACCTGATCGGCCGTCAAGCCGACGGTCTGGATGATATAGTTCTCAGCCACGCCCTGGATGTTCGCATCGGTCACCGGAGCCCCGCCGTTCATCTGAATGAACAGGTCGGTGATGATCTTTGCGATGATCGGATACTTGGCGTCGCCCTTCGTGACATTGAAGTAGTTCATGTAGGTGACCATGTAGTCATCGGAAATCTCTTGGACTGTCGCTCCCATCAGAGCTTCCAGCAACGCCACGACCATGCCCGCGCGATCTTTGCCTTCGTTGCAATGGATGTAGTATGAACCTTCATGGTCGATCATGAACAACAGTCCATCCTTGAGTTTCGCCGTGAACGCAGGATCGTTGAAGTCGATTCCCATGTTGAGGGCTATGACTTTGCCGTCGTCGACCAGCTGCCGGTAATACGGTGCCGCCGGGAGATTCGGCGCCATGCTCTCTTCACTGTCGGCAAGGTTGATGACGGTACGGATCTGGGCTTTCTCAACCAATTTCGCCGCATAAGGTGCTCTGGCGTCATCCAACACAGGGTTGCAGCCACGATATAATCTGCCAGCCGGGATTTTCCCCATGACGACATTGCGGAAGTTTGCGAAGATCGGATCAGAAGCATAATCCGACCGCTCCTCCGATTTTTCCAGATGCCGAATCTCATATTCATTCAGATATCCGGCTTTTTCCGCCATGGAAAGTGTGACGGTCATGCCTTCTTCCGTCCCCGTCTTTCCTGCGAAATTGTCATAGCTCATCGCCAAGGCGATGATGCCGTTCGTCGGCCGGAGCAGGAACGCCCCTCTGTCTACATCGCTATAAGTCCCCACGAAAGGTGCGTCGATATCGTTTGCTCCGACACTGATGGTCACGACATCGCCCAGTTCATAACCGGCCGCGGCCATTGTGTCAGAGGCGATGTCCGTAGCGACATTCCCATATTTGTCCACCGTTGCGATCGTTCCCTGCACACTGGCGTAGACCGGTGCCACCACTACCGGTGCTGGTTCCGGAATGGATACTTCCGGTCGTACAGTACTGCAGGAGATCAGCAGCAGACAGAGCGTCAGCATCATTACCAACAGTTGTTCAAAGCGTAGTTTCTTCATGTCTACCTCCTAGTAGAAATGGGGATAGTTCAGCATAACCCTTGACCGGAGCATATGCAAGAAATTGTGTTCTTGCCCATTCCATGTAGAACAGGGTACAGTATATGCATTGGGGGTATGCAACATGAATGAAACATTGAACACTATCTTCCATCGTAGAAGCGTCAGGGACTATACCGAACGGCAGGTCTCGGACAAGGATCTTGAACTTGTGGTCAAGGCCGGACAATATGCTCCGAGTGGAATGAACACGCAAGGATGGCACTTTACCGTTCTCCAGGATCCTCAGAAACTGAATGAACTGGCGGAGATGGTCGCGGGGCAGGGCGAGACTTTCTTCTATAACGCCCCTACCTTGATACTTGTCTCCTATCGCACCGGAAATGGTTTCGCGCAGGACGATTGCGCCTGCGCCATGATGAACATGATGCTGGCGGCTTCCTCCCTGGGCCTTGGATCGGTATGGTGCAATCGGATCAACGGCAACAGCAGGTTCGATACCTCCTTGCAGGCCTTCGGAGTTCCCAGGGGATATCAGGTCCACGGGTGTCTGGCCCTTGGCTATGCAGCGGAGCCGGTGCCGGAGGATCGTGAGAATCGGTCGAACACCGTCACCTACGTACGATAGCAACCATCGTTCTCTTGTAGGAGTCAAGATGTTGCGCATTTGCCTGGACAAGATGTCCTGGAGAGGCGCGGCATCTTTTTTTATCCGTTCTTCTGCCTTGCATAGTTCTAGATTCAAGTCATTTCTTAATAAAATTAATAAATAAATCAATAATATTAATTTTTATATTGACATTTATAAGGTTTGACAGTATCTCTATAGCATAAAGAGGAATTGACAGAATGAAGAAGGTGATTAGTCGTTGTCCTGTATGCGATGGAGAGCTGACCGTAGCGAGACTCAGGTGCGATGCTTGTGAGACGGTGATCGAAAACAGTTTCAGACTCAGCAAATTCGATTATCTCTCTGATGAAGAGCTCTATTTCACCGAGACTTTCATCAGATGTCGAGGGAATATCAAGGAAGTGGAGAAAGAACTTGGTATCTCGTATCCCACCGTCCGTTCCAAATTGGACGCGGTGATCAGAAGGCTTGGCTATGAAGCTGGCGTCGATGAACGGTCGGCCAGGAGAGAGGAAATTCTCAAGGCCTTGGAAAACGGTGAGATGACAGCGGAGCAAGCGATCGCGCAGTTGAAATAGATCAAAGAGGAAGGAGCTTGGCATGGATGAAAAATTAAGGATTCTCAAGATGGTGGAAGAAGGAACGATTACCGCGGAACAAGGTGTGGAGCTGATGTCCGCCCTGGATATGGATTCGCCGACGCAACAGCTTGAACCCGTCAGGAACAATTACGGTAAGAAAATGTTTCGGATCATTGTGGACAGTGTTGACGGCGACAAGGTGAATATACAATTCCCCGTAGATGCTGTACGAAAGATTCTCAAAGCGACAGGTACTCTTCCGATCCCCGAAAAGGACCTGCAAGGTGTTGATCTTTCCAGCATGATGGAGGCTATCACCGAATGTCTGGATGCGGAACTCGAAGGTGATTTCGTCAACGTGGAAGCCGCCGATGGTACGACCGTGCGGGTCTTCGTCGACAAGTAATTGGTGGGAAGATGAGAGTGAAAATCAGGACGAAAGGCTTTCGCCTTTTTTTGCCTGTGCCAGTGACCATGATAGGATTCGTCGCAAGACTGCTTCCCGAGCGGATGTTCCAGGAACTGAGGGAAAGTGTGCCCGAACCGTATCATGTTCTGGTTACGAGGGAAAACGTCCGCATGTTGCTGGAAGAATGCCTGGACGTATTCCGGTCGTACCGGGGCTTGGAGATAGTCCATGTGGAAGCCAAGGATGGTACATTCGTCTCCATAAGGCTATGACACAACGGAATGACGACTTTCTGAAAAACAACAAGGACTATCGTGAGGATGGCTTACCAACTCTGACGATAGTCCTTTTTCATTGTCTCGCTTTGTCAGCGAGGCTTACTTTGTCTTGATGTGTGCCAGGAACTCCTTGTAGCCGTTTTCATGGACATCGTACGGTTCATAGTCGACCAACGGATAGTGTTCCATGACGAAATCTATGTCCTTGTCCCCACGGCCGGAAAGGTTCACGAGGATCGTCTTGTCCTTGGGCATCGTCTGTGCGAGCTTGGTCGCATACGCAACCGCATGTGAGGATTCAAGGGCCGGGATGATACCTTCCATGCGGCTCAGTCCATAGAAGGCTTCTACGGCTTCCCTGTCTGTGGCGGAGACGTAGTTGACTCTTTCTATGGTCTTGAGATAGCTGTGCTGGGGACCTACACCAGGATAGTCGAGCCCGCTCGCGATCGAATAGACCGGCAACGCCTCTCCGCTATCATCCTGCAATACATAGCTCTTGAATCCGTGGAGAATTCCGACGCTCCCCTTTGTCAGTGTCGCCGCATGCTGATCAGTATCAAGTCCTTTGCCCGCCGGTTCTACACCGTAGATCTCGATAGGATCCTCAAGGAAAGCGCTGAAGATGCCCATCGCGTTGGAACCGCCGCCGACGCAGGCGACGATATTGTCCGGCAGGCCTCCTGTCATGTCCTTGAACTGTTTCTTCGCTTCGACACCGATGATGCTTTGGAAATCGCGTACCATCATGGGGAACGGATGTGGCCCGACGACGGACCCTATGCAGTAGATCTGAGTGACGGGATCTGCCAGATAGGCCTCGAAAGCGGCGTCAACGGCGTCCTTGAGCGTCTGGGTACCTCTTGTGACCTCGATCACCTTTGCTCCGAGAACCTTCATCCTGCTGACGTTTGGTGCTTCCTTGCGGATGTCGATTGCGCCCATGTAGATGTCACATTCGAGGCCCATCAGGGCCGCGGCGGTGGCAAGGGCCACACCATGCTGACCGGCACCGGTCTCGGCGATGATCTTTTTCTTTCCCATCTTGCGGGCGAGCAACGCTTCACCGATACAGTGGTTGATCTTGTGGGCGCCGGTATGGTTCAGGTCCTCCCTTTTCAGATAGATCTGGGCTCCGCCCACCGCTGAGGAGAGGCGTTTCGCATGATAGACGGGAGAAGGCCGGCCGACGTAATGGATCTGCAGATCGCTCAGTTCCTGAAGGAATTCAGGATCTTTTACAATCTCCTCATAGGATGTCGCAACCTCGGCTATGACTTTCTGTAGTTGCTCGGGAAGGTATGCCCCTCCGAATTCTCCAAAATACCCCTGTGAATTGGGAAGGTTCGTGGTATTGATTTCCTTTGTGATGGCGTTGCTCATGATATGCTCCTATGGACATGCCGGCATACGATGTCGTATCCGAGTATCTGTAATGTTTATTGTAAAGATTTTCCAGTGCGTATCAGCCTACGGCATCGTGGCGCGACTGGCGGAATGAGAAGCTAGCGTCGCCACCGGAGGGAATGATCGTCGATAAATCTGTATGAAGATCTGCTCATCGTTTTGTCCTGGTTCTTGTTTTGATACACAAACGTTACTATTAACAGAAACAATTGTCAAGTGAAACTTCATCAAAAGCTAAAATTCCCCCTTCTCCGGGAAGGTGTCGTATTTCATGAATTTGTGATATGCTGATGCCCAGAGGTGTAACATGCTGTATGGTGCTGATGCCGCTTACCTGGGTGAATGCCTGCCGTTCTGGCCGCATCTTTCAGAGGAAGAGAAGGCCCTGCTCACAGGGTATGCCGTTGATATGACCTATTCGAAAGGGGCCATCATCCACAACGACAGGAAGACCTGTACCGGCGTGCTGGTGGTTGTCCATGGTCGTCTACGGATCTATATCGTTGGCGAGGATGGAAAGGAAATTACCCTCTACCGTCTGGTGGAGCGTGATGTCTGTGTCCTTTCGGCATCCTGTGTGCTTCGTAATATCACGTTCGATGTGCATATCCAGACGGAGGAACCTACTAAAGTACTGAACATCCCTACCGAAACCTATAAGCGACTGGAACAATCGAATCAACAGGTCCAGGATTTCACGAACCAGCTGGTATCTTCGAGGTTCAGCGAGGTCATGTGGGTGATGGAGCAATTGGTGTTCATGTCGATGGACAAGCGCCTGTCCATCTATCTGCTGGAACAGTCGGCCTTGGTCGGAGGGAGTTGCCTGCGGCTGACCCACGAGGCGATCGCCCATGATCTCGGGACGGCCAGAGAGGTAGTCACACGGTTGCTCAAATATTTCCAAGATGAAAAAATGGTGACGCTCTCCCGTGGAGAGGTCACCATCGTCGACTATGACGCACTTACCGTGTTGAGTGAATGACTGTAAGCGACGTCAGCGGTCTCTTTAGAGTCCAAGCATCTGTTTGATCTGCTGCTCGTTGCGGACTCCGACTTCCTTTGCCGCTACTTTGCCGTCCTTGAACACGAGCAGGGTGGGGATGCTCATGACGCCGAACTGCATGGCAAGTTCCTGCTGTTCATCGACGTTCACCTTCGCCAGAACAGCTTTCGAGCCGTTGAGCTCTTTGTCGAGGGTGTCGAGGATCTGCCCCTGCATCCTGCAAGGACCGCACCAGGTCGCCCAGAAGTCCACGAGTACCGGTACCTTGCTATCGACTACGTCCTGTTTGAATGATTCGTTGGTTACATGCTTGATCATGATCGGGTTCCTCCGTATGTGTATCTGTTTTGTTTCTCACCAGTTCTGTACTTTTCCATCGTACAAATAGAATATACAAAAAAAATTTGTCACCGTTTGTGATTTTGTCACAGTCTTTTTGGGAAAAAGTTAGTATAGTCTAACTATCAGCCGGGAGTATGGGCCATATGACTTGAAAACTCTCCGGTGGAGATGGAACGTGCGAAACAGATTCGTAGGACTTTCCTGCGGGATGTGAGCAAGAGGAGATGTTATTATGGAAGATGTACAGTATCGCATGCCGTTGATTGGCGACGACGCCCCTTCATTCACCGCGGTCACCACCCAAGGTGTCATCAATTTTCCTGCCGACTATGAAGGCAAATGGGTGATCCTGTTTTCGCACCCTGCGGATTTCACCCCTGTATGCACCACAGAGTTCATGACTTTCGCTTCGATGATCGACGAATTCAATGCGCTCAACACGGAACTGATTGGACTGTCCGTTGATTCCCTGTACGCACATATCGCCTGGTTGAGAAAGATTCAGGAACTCGAATGGAACGGGAAGAAGAACATCAACGTTACTTTCCCGCTGATCGAAGACATCAAGATGGATGTCTCAAGGAAGTTCGGCATGATTCAGCCGAACGCTTCCAGCACACAGGCCGTGCGTGCTGTGTTCGTCATAGATCCGAAAGGCAAGGTGCGGACGATCCTCTATTACCCGTTGTCCACGGGACGCAACTTCGATGAAATCAAGCGTATCATCCTCGCCCTTCAGAAAGCGGACAAGGACGGGGTGGCGACACCCGCCGACTGGAGACCGGGAGATGATGTCATAGTACCG
Organism: uncultured Sphaerochaeta sp.; assembly: GCA_964407735.1. Taxonomy (GTDB): domain Bacteria; phylum Spirochaetota; class Spirochaetia; order Sphaerochaetales; family Sphaerochaetaceae; genus Spiro-02. Next base: position 24,637 of record CAYOWS010000025.1, read on the forward strand.
ACCGCCGGTAGCTGCGGAACCGCGAAGGAACGCATGGAGAGCCAGGACGAGGACACCTACTGTCTCGATTGGTTCATGTGTTTCAAGAAAGAGAAGAAATAAGCTGAAAGCTTGTCTGTGCTGATTGTCCGGCGGTCCCGCCTTGATGCTGGGCCGCCGTTTTCATATGAACTGCGGTATGATACACCGTCGCTTGTGTTATACTGGCTAGCCTGTGATGAATTTCAACGTAGGATAGAAGATCTTCATGATACGATCCGGGAACAGTGTATCAATGAACGTTCCGAACGCCGATATTCCCGCATGGCCGGATACCCGCATCTCCCATCTTGCGACCGCGACTACCGAGATGATCGCCGCGGTGACGAAGAGATAGACGCCGAAAACGGCGAGCCGATGCATTGTCCTGGGTTCGATTGAGTCTATGAATTGCAGGAGCCTTGGCAGTATCTCCGCGATCCAGACGAGTCCGAGAACACCCCATATCAATGCCATGGACAGGCTGGTCCGTCCTCCCAGGTTGAACCGTTGCTGGCTGTATTCCCAAGAATTGGATTTGAACAGGAGGGATTGGATCAGGCTGGCCAGAAACTCGAAAGAGGAGCCAATCAACGCCGCTCCGAAGAAAACCGCGAGATGCCTGTACTTGAACTTGGTCAGGGGTTTGAGGCAGACGGTCATGAGCAATGCTCCGATCGCATAGATGGGATGGATCGGTACAAGGATCAATCCTGATCTCCATTGCAACGCGGATTTCGTGATCAGTATCCAGACAGTTTCAAGGATAGTCCCCGTTATCCCCCCTATCAGGAATACCATGATAAGTTGTATAGCTGTTATTTGATAAATTCCACAATTTATATACCTAGTTCGGATTGATTTGCGTGTATTCTGTGTAGCCACGTTTTCAACATCCATATTGTCCCCATCTTTGTGTGTACTTCTCTCTTCACATAACCTACTCACAGGGTCCCTTGAAGGGCAAGCGGAATCCGACGTAAGTCGCTCTCCGCAAAGAACTCTCGCCCATTGTGTGTTTCGCGACTTGCAAACCATCGCCTTTTTGATGACAATGCATATGAACGCCAGTTTTCGGAGGCTTTGAGATGATAGATCTGCATTGTGATACGGTATATTCCTTGTGGAAAAACTACAGTGAAGAGACGCTGGTCAAAAATTCTCTGCATGTGGATGTCGAGAAGCTGGAATTCGGAGGCGTTGCCGCCCAATGCTTCGCGATGTTCGTGCCGATACAGGACCATGGCCCAGCGTCGCATGCAGGCAAAGGCCCCTGGCAGATACTTCAAGAATTGTATCAGAGGTTCCGACAGGAAGTGCTGAACTCCAATGGTCGTCTGCGTCAGGCGTTGTCCGTGGCTGATATCCTGAAGAACAAGTCGGACGGAGTGACCACCGCCATCCTCACCACTGAAGAAGGGGCTTCGATCGAAGGCGAACTTGAACGCTTGGGGCAGCTCAAGGAGATGGGCGTCAAGATTTTTTCATTGACTTGGAACTATGAGAATGAACTCGCTTTTCCCAATTCACCCGATTCCTCCATCATGGACAAGGGGTTGAAGCCTCTTGGGTTTGAAGCTGTCGATGAGTTGAACCGTCTCGGGATCCTCACCGATGTCTCGCATCTGTCTGACGGTGGATTCTGGGATGTCGCTCAGAGAAGCCGTAGAAGCGGTCTGCCGTTTGTGGCGACTCATTCCAATTCACGCGCCATGACAGCGGAAACCAGAAATCTATCCGACGCCATGCTTCGTGAACTAGCCGAATGCGGTGGTGTCGCGGGCCTGAACCTCTGTCCGGCTTTTCTTCTCCCCACGGATCCTGCTTGCGGGGAGTTGTCCCAGGCTCCATTCTCCAACGGTCCCGCGCCGGCGTCGGTTGTCAGTCGTATCGAGGACATGGTCCGGCATGTCCTGCATATCCGTTCTATCGCCGGATGTGAGGTTCTTGCGATGGGGACCGATTTCGATGGTATCGGCGGGACGTTGGAGATCGATAGCTCCGCGAGACTTCCTCTGCTTCATGATGCTCTTCACCAAGCAGGCATGCCCGAAGCGGAACTGGACAAGTTGTGGGAAGGCAATGCGTTGCGGGTGATGCGAGCTATGGAAAGCGCCGCCTCCTGAGAGCTTAGTTTTTCAATGAGGACCGCAGTTCCTTCAAGAGTACCTTGTCTTCGTCGTTGACCCGGAAGGACTCGACACATTTCTGGATCGCCTTTCTTCGGATCGGAAGCATGACCGTGTCGCTCTGCAACAACGTGAGCGTCTTGTCCCTGAACTTGATGAAACAGACGGAGAGCGCCCATCCCGCGCCCATCTGGACGTAGTAGTGTTCGCTGTCTACTTGCCCGAGCAGTTCCAGCACTTGGTCGATATGCTCGTCATTGACGAAATAATCCATCATCATGATGATGGCGAAACGGACGGCCCAAGGGTTTTCATCATTCAGATAGGGGAGGATGAAATCCCAGAACAGCTGCGGATGTTTCCGTGCGGAAGTGAAGGTCGAACAGGTGCAGTCGCAGACCGCCCAGCCGTCGATCTTGGGAACGAAATCCCGGATTAATCCGATCTGTTCCTCTACAGGGACCTTTGCGTATCCGATGACGAACCCCTGCAAGAGCAATTCTTCATAGGACTCCTCCTTTGCCGAGGCAAGGAAATCCCGCCAGTCCCCTTTTGCGATCTCCTTCGCGAGTGTACGGACAGCTGGAGTCCTGACACCGAGCAACGGAAGGGATGAAGGCATCAAGGCCCCTGAAAATTTACGGTACTCTTCTTCCGCCATATCCTGTAGCTTTTGTAAGATCTCGTCTCGTGTCATTTTTTTCCCTAGAATCCCATCCGTTTACAGAACCGGATGAGATTATCGATCGTCAACGCCATATCGCTTGTACAACGCTTCGCAGCCTGCTTGAATTCCACCGCTATACGGTTGATGCTGAATATTCCGGAAACGCCCTCTTCATAGGCGCCCTCTATGTCATCACCGATATCCCCGACAATGGCAACCACCGGTACGGAACAGGCTTTGGCTCTGCGAGCGACACCGATCACCACTTTGCCCCGGAGACTTTGACCGTCGATCTTCCCTTCCCCGGTCAGGACGAGATCGGCGTCCTGTACTATTTCATCGAAGCGGACGGTATCAAGGACCGTCTCTATGCCCATCTGAAGCTGGGAGTCGAAGAAGGCGGCCATTCCGCCACCCATTCCCCCCGCAGCGCCGGAACCGGGGAGGGCTTGTACATCTACCCCGCAATCCCGTTCAATAACTTTCGCAAGCGATACCATCTGGGCGTCCAGATATTCGACCATTGCATCGTCGGCCCCTTTCTGCGGCCCGAATACATAGGCGGCTCCGGTCGTGCCGCTGAACGGATTGTCGATATCGCACATGGTGACGATCTCGACGTTCTTGAATTCATCGGCGAGCGTGTCCCTATCAATCTTGGCTACTTGTCCCAAGGTTCCGCCAGTGGGGATGAACTCAGTTTTAGCTTCGTCAAGGAACCTGATTCCGCAAGCCGCCGCGGCCCCGCATCCAGCGTCGTTCGTGGCGCTTCCACCAAGTCCTACGACCAGTTTTGTACATCCGTTGCGCACGGCATGAAGCATCAGCTGACCGACTCCGTAGGTGGTCGTCTTGTTAGGGCGCTTGTCGTCGCCTACCAGCGGGAGCCCCGCACAGGCAGCCATCTCAATGATGGCGGTATTTCCTCCGACTACGCCGTAGAACGCCTCCATGTCTTTCATGTACGGCCCTTTTACGACGACTGTCCGTTTCTCCCCACCCATGGCCTGTAGGAAAGAGTCCACGCTGCCTTCGCCACCGTCCGCCACTGGAATGGATACGACCTCCGCTTCTGGATAATGCATGTGGATGGACTTCGCCATGATGGAACATATTTCCTGAGAGCTCATGGTTCCTTTGAAAGAATCGGGAATCAGCAGGAACTTTTTCATCGGGATCTCCTTGTATGTCGGGTATTCCTCAAATCTTGTTTTGACCGTGTCGACAATATCGTATCGTACCCAATCGATGTTGTCCATGTAAAGTCGATGCGATTGTCGTCGAAGCAGGTGGCGGCGGTGAATCCCTTTCGAGCATCTGACCGAGATATGCTTTGCATATGGAAAGGGCTACCGCTGACCTGTAGTCTTCGGTAGCCCCGTGATGGAAGGGTTCTGGGCTAGATCAGGAACAAGGAGAGCAACCAGATGAACACGATGCTCACAAGGCCCATGACCAAGGTGACCATGGTCTGTGTCTTGTAGCCATCTTCAGCCTTGAGGTTGCCGAAATTTGTAACGACCCAGAAATAGCTGTCGTTGGCATGGGAGACTGTCATTGCTCCGGCTCCGATGGCCATTACGGTCAATACCCCCGCCATGGGTGAGGTGAGGCCGAGGGCCGTCATCATTGAACCGGATTCCGCGATACCGCCCATGATGCCCGCCGTCGTCGTGATTGCGACCGTAGAGGAGCCTTGCGCCGACTTGAGGATGGCGGCGATCAGGAACGGGAAGAAGATTCCGACCGCAGACAGTACCGCCGCGTTGTCCTGCATATATCCGACGAAACCGGCGTTCGCGATTACCTTGCCCAAGACACCACCCGCCGCCGTAACGAACAGGATCGGTCCGACGACCTTGAGCGTCTCGTTCGTCATTGAATTGAAATCGCCCGTCTTGTGGGTCATCACCAAGAGGATGATACCGAAGATCAGACCTATCGTGAGCGCGATGATCGGCGTGCCGATGAATGTCATGAGAGAACCCAACGCTCCGCCCCAGCCAAGGACCGACGATATCGAGCCAAGGGCCATCGCGATGATAGGCATGACGATCGGTGCCAGCGACATGGCGCCGTTGGGAAGTTCTCCAAAGCTCTTGAGCAGGTCCTCATAGCTCAATCCACCCGAGATCTCCGCCAGATCTTCACTCGATTTGACCCTTTTGCCGATGTAGTTCGCGAAGAAATAGGCTGCTATCAGACAGGGGATTGATACAAGGGCACCCATTCCGATAACGAGCAACAGATGGTCGGCTATCCCCAACGTTCCCGCCGCCGCGATCGGGCCGGGAGTAGGCGGTATGAACACATGCGAAGTGTACAATCCCGCGGACAGGGCAACGGTCATCGCGACACTCGAGTATTTCGTCTTCTGTTGCAACGCCTTTCGGATGGGGTCGAGGATGACGAACCCGCTATCGCAGAATACCGGGATGGATACGACCCAGCCCATGATTTCCATTGCCAGTTCAGGATGTTTCCTGCCCACGATCCGCACGACCATCTCCGCGAGCTTCAACGCGGCTCCCGTCTTTTCGAGGATCGTACCGATCAACGCGCCAAGGATGATGACGATACCTATACTCGAGAACGTGCCGCTGAAACCGGAACCGATGGTTCCGGGAATATCCTTGAGCGGAATCCCCACGATAATAGCCAGGATCAGCGATATCCCCATGATCGCAAGGAACGGATGGATCTTGAACTTTGAGATCGCGATGATCATGATCGCGATTGCGATTACAAAGGTGATGATCAAACCTATACCAGACATCTTTCTTCCTCCCTTCTCGGATAAAGAGCGCCAAGCTTCGTTTTTCTCGCAAAGCCGTACTTCCGTACTGTCTTCACTCGTCAGCCTTGCTTGTCCCTCTTTCTCCATCGGATGCTTGTGCTTGAAGGAAAATCGCCACACTTCGTCTTTCTCATGGGCCCGTACTTTTGTACAGCGCCCATTCGTCATCCTAGTTTGCCGTTTCCCCTTCTTCGAGTTTCCTTCTCGGGTAAAGAGCGCCAAGCTTCGTTTTCCTCGCAAAGTCGTACTTTCGTACTGTCTTCACTCGTCAGCCTTGCCTGTCCCTCTTTCTCCATCGGATGATTGCGTCATTCTTTTCCTCTCGGACTACTGCCTGATAGGAACGTCCAGTTCCATGCACATTTGTTCTGGCTGACTTTCTGCGAAGAACTTTTGTGCAGGTTCGTGACTACGCTTTTCAGTATACGTCAAAGCCTGCCAGGCAAAAAGAGAAAAGAGAATAAATTTCGACATAAAACAGTATCTTCAAAAGTGATCGAACATCATGAAGCGTCTAGCGTTTCCAGAAGGATTTCGTCAGCAACGCGTACACCGTGAACAGCTCCAGCCTTCCCGCGAGCATGACGAACGACAACACCCATTTCGACCAAGCCGGGAAAAACGCGAAGTTTCCGGTAGGTCCCACCTCGCCAAAACCTATGCCGATATTGCCCAGACACAGGAACGCCGCCGATAAAGATGTCGTCAGGTCGGTCCCGATCAGTGAAAGCAGGACGGTCGCCAACAGCCCCGTTCCGAAGTATACCCCGACGAACGCCGCGATAGACAGGACTGTATCATTGCGAATCGTATCTTGACCGACTCTGATCGGAAATACGCCGTTCGGATGAATCTTCTGTTTGATATGGGCTTTCGCGAGCTTGAACATGGTGGTCACCCTGATGACCTTGATACCGCCGCCAGCCGATCCCGCGCACCCACCGACGAAGAAAAGCAGGAACAACAGCGTCTGAGAGAACGCCGGCCATAACAGATAGTCCGTCGTCGCGAATCCGGTGGTCGTGATGATGGAAGCGGTCTGGAACGCCGAATATCTGAACGATGTCGCCAAATTGCTATATGTACCCTGAAAGAATAGGCAAACTGCCCCGGCAAGGGTACAGATACCCCAGATTCCGATATAGGCCCGAAGTTCCCCGTCCTTCCATACTTGCTTGACCTTGCGTGTGCACAGCTTGTAATACAATGCGAAATTCGCCCCCGCAATCAGCATGAAGATAGTGACGACGACATCGACATACGCACTTCCGAAGGCTCCTATGCTGCTGTTCTTCACACAGAACCCCGCGGCCGCCATCGTTGAGAATGTAACGGTGACGGCGTCGTAGAGCGAAAGCCCTCCGCAAAGCAGAAGGATGGTCTCGAGGAGAGAGAAGGCTACATAGATCAGCCAGAGTATCATCGCTGTATTGCGGATCTTTGGCGTCAGCTTGTCCTTTGTCGGACCTACGGACTCCGCTCCGACGAGTCTGGTACCTCCCGAACCGAGGGCGGGAAGCAGCGCTACGAACAGAACGACGATTCCCATTCCTCCCAGCCAGTTTGTAGCCGATCTCCAGAACAGGATGCTGGAAGGGAGACTCTCTATCTCGGTCAGAACGGTAGCCCCGGTAGTCGTGAAACCGCTCATGATTTCAAAATACGCACCCGAATAGGTCCCATAGGCACCTGACATCCACAATGGCAGTGCACCGAAAGCCGTCGCGATCACCCAGGACAGAGTGACGAACAGATAGCCGTCCTTCGCTCCCAGCTTTGTGTTTTTGTTGCGATGGACATAGGCGAGCACTACCAAAGACACCAACGAAACCAACATGATCGCAAACAGGAAAGCGGCGAACGCGTCACTTTCATGCTGCACCGCGGCGATTCCCATGGGGACCGTCATCAGCAAGGCGACGAATAGCTGTATATAGGCTAGCAGCCGAAGGTCTTGTTTCCAGTTCATCTGAGCACCTAGTTGAACATCGACTGGACGAAATCGATGGATTCCCTGTTCACCGTCACCAAGACGATATCCCCGACGTTCAGACGATAATTTCCGCTGGGGATGATGTTCTTTCCATCGGGGTTCGTGATACCGGCGATGATCGCCTTGTTCCGCATGTTGATCTCGCTCAGTTTCTTGCCGCAGATCTTGGAAGTCTCAAGAATCTTGAACTCATAGACCTCCAACCGACCATCGAACAGCGAATGGATGCTGGAGACGTTCTTTCCCCTCAGATATCTCAACAGGGAATCCACGGTGGCTTCCGTCGTGGATATCACGGAGTCTATGTCCAGATGACTCGCAAGCCGGATGTAGTTGTTGTTGTATTTGATCAACGCCATGGACCGGGCTATGCCAGAACGTTTCGCATAGCTCGCCGTGATGATGTTCAGTTCATCATTGTCCGTCAACGAGATCAACAGGTCATAGTCGACCAGATGCTCTTCTTCCAGGATGCTTTCATCGGTGATGTCCGCTTTGATGACGAGGATCTCCGGGTACATGGTGGCGAACTGCATGCAGACTTCCTGCTTCTGGTCGACCAGCACGATATCCTCACGGGCTCCGCTGCTGAAGAACCCGAGGAGGAAATGCGCGATCTTGCTCCCCCCGACGAGAACTACTTTCTTCGGCTTGTTCCTGCGTTTTCCGATCGCCTGCAATACTTTCGCGACATCCGGATCATCCGCTACGAGCGAAAGCGTGTCGCCTGGTTGGATCATCGTATGGCCTGACGGTACGATCGCCCCGTCCGCCCTGTTGATGGCGGCTATGACGAAATCCGCCTTGATCGAGTTCCTGACCGACATGACGTTGGTGTTGGCGAACTTCGAATTCTTGGTGACGAAGATATTGTACAGGATCAATCCTGTGTTCTGGAATGTGATTACGTCGCTATAGATGCCGCGTTCCACGATATTGTAGATAGATTGGGCCGCTTCAGCTTCCGGATTGACTATGTAGTTGATGCCGAGCAGGGAGTTGCTCAGGCCGTTGGTTCCTGTGTAGCTCAGGTTCCTGATCGCCGCTACGGTGTTCTCGACATGGAACTCGCTTGAGACGATCCCGCAGGAGACCAGATTGATCTCGTCGCTGTCCGTGACCGCTATGAAGGCGTCGGCGTTGTCGCATCCCGCTTCTCTCAGAACATCAAGATCAGTTCCGCTTCCTGTGACCGCCATGCAGTCGAGCCGTGCCACAGCCGCATTTGTCCGCTCTACATCGCTATCTATGATGACGACATCGCGTTGCTCTTCTATCAGATGTCTCGCAAGCCTGAATCCGCGGCGTCCTGCGCCTAGAATCACTACTTTCATGTCCACCCCTGATCGTTTGGAACCTTTTCGTTTCAGTCAGACTATCTGAACTCATGGCGACAAGGCAGATTCTTTTGAACCGTATCCCCATTATGGCATTGTTACGATTAATTGCAAGCCCATGCGAAGATTCTGGATCCAATGAAATTGATGGAACATTGCTTCGATATGGGGAAGGGATTGACAAGATAATATTATGATGATATTTTTAACATAAATGTTATAAATAACGTGAATACATTTTGTTTTGAGGTGGCTTTCAATGATTGAGAAAACGTATGACGTCGTAGTTGTCGGTAGTGGTCCTGCCGGTATCGGAGCTGCATTGGCTTCGGCTAGAGGTGGTGCCTCCACGTTGTTGGTTGAAAAGAATGCGACAATCGGAGGGCAGATGACATCCGGGCTCGTAACAGGGTTTCATGGGATGCGTTCGCATAAAGGTTTTGAAGAACGGGGTGTTGGCTCCTACCTTACGGTTGCTCGCCACACCGATCTGATGACTAAAGGACTCGCTTTGGAAATCTGCAACCGTCTTGCGAAGGAAGGTGGCTGCTATTCAGAGATTGACGACCCTCCTATGAGGGTAGAGTTCAATCCTGAGTTCATGGGACCTGTTTTGTTCAAGCTGGCTCAAGAATTCGGTCTGCATATTTTGTTGGACACATTCATATTCGGTGTTGTGATGCAAGGGGACAAAATTGATTATATCAAAGCCGCGAACAAATCCGGCGAAGTGCATATTCATGCGAAGCAGTTCATTGATTGTTCGGCGGACGGGGATATAGCCGCATGGGCTGGAGCTCCATTCGTTCAGGGAGGAGAAGACGGGCGGTGCATGCCACTGACTGTCTATTCCATTCTTACAAATGTGAATCTGGATAAATTGTTTGACTACTATGCTGGACATCCGGAAGATTTGCATATCGGCACTATTGAAGGATGGAGGAAGCTGTATGAGAAAGGTGAGCCAATGACCTTGATCGGTTTACGTTCCTTGGTCAAGAAAGCCGCTGAAAACGGTGATTATCCTCGTCCGTTGAACTGTCTTACTGATATCCCGTATCCAATTTTCGATATACAGACAAGCTATCTTCCGAAGAACACGGTAAAGCTCTTGGCTGATATGGCGTATGGTATTGATATAACTGATGGCGACCAGCTTTCTGAAGCTGAAATGGATATGAGGATGAATCAGATTCCTGGCATATATAGATTTATGAAAAAATATGTACCTGGTTTTGAAAATGCGGAGTTGGTCACCACAGCAGCCTTGATCGGAACAAGGGAATCGCGACGAATCATAGGCAAATATACGATTACCAAGGAAGATGTATTGTCTAACAAGGAGTCTAAGCATTCTGTAGGTCGTTGCGGAAGAGCCATGAACGTCCACTCTTCTGGTGGAGGTGATCAAAGCAAACCCAGAGGTGGCCAGCAGTGGATTGAATCTCCATTGCCGACTGGCTTTGCAATCCCGTATGAAGCCTTGATTCCTCAGAAGGTCGACAACTTGTTGGTAGGAGGACGCTGCATCTCGGTAGATAGGGACGCGTTGGGTTCCATACGTGGAGAACCCTCTTGCATGGTTACTGGAGAAGCCGCAGGAGAAGCTGCAGCACTCTGTGTACTGCAGGGAGTCTCACCGTCTTCTCTTGATATCAAAAAACTGCAGGAGACTTTGGTTTCTCATAATGTAGTACTATAATTGTCGCTATGTGACGATGGTAAAGACTGCCGGAATACGGCAGTCTTTTTTTTATCCCGACCATGGCTGCAAGTGATTTGTCTGCGACAGTCATCGGCGGAGGCTTTGTAGAAACACATAGGAAAGGCGTGAGAAGGTGAAAAGAAAAGATCTTTTTTGACATTGATCCCGTATTGTCAAGTTTCTTGAGAGTTGGACAAAGAAGTGTATAAAAAAATGTTGACAATCGAATGTGATATGTTATAACTAACTTACATGTTATTTATAACAGCAAAAGGAGAATCTAATGAAACCTAGAAAATTTTTTGTATCATTGCTTGTTGTCGTACTCCTTTCCACGATGCTGTTCGCACAAGGTGCAAAAGAGGATACTGCGAATAATTCGAAAAAACTTACCATGATGTTCTCATCTGGTGGTGCAGGGAATTCACTTACAGCCGCCGCCCAGAAGTTTGGTGAACTGAATGGAGTCGAGATGGAGGCTTTGACATTTCCTATCGGTGAAGTCTATGAAAAGCAGATTCTTGCGTTGAGTTCTCGGCAGGGAACTCCTGATATCATCGCGATAGACGATACATGGTTTCCTGTGCTTATGAACTATCTGGAACCGATACAGGTCGATTCCCAAGTCGCGGAGGATATTATTCCTTCATACCTGAATGCGTTCGCGAAAGATGGAGTACAGTATGCTGTTCCGGTGCGAATGGGAGGGGAGGTCATCGCCTATCGAACTGATGTGTTTGAGGCTGCGGGGATCGACCCGGAATCAATGAAGACATGGGATGATGTGCTTGCTGTCGCCCAGAAGTTGTATGACCCTGTCAACAAGGTCTACTCTTGGGTTGGTGGATATAGTGAACCAGCATATCTGGTGATGAACTGGCTCAATATTCTTTCCGGTTATGGTGTAGATGCTTTCAATGAGGATCAGACAGGTTTCGCATTTAATAGTGAACAAGGTGTCAAGGCTACAAAAACCTTCATTGAACTTACAAAATGTGCATCGCCTGGTATTCTGAGCTACGGTTATAACGAGGAGATTGAGGCATTCCAGAATGGTAGCGCGATAATGGGTGAACTATGGACTGCCCGCTATGCATCAATTAATAAGGATGGCTTGCCGTATTCCGGTAAGTTCGGCGTGTTGCCTTTTACACCAATCGGAGATGGAGTGGTTGCTGAGTACGGTGTCAATCGTGTCAATGGATGGGGGCTGGGCGTAAACAAGTATTCCAAAAACAAGGAACTGGCTCAGGACTTCTTGAATTTTGTCGCTTCATATGATGAACAGTTGAGACTGGCGGTTGAATTTAGCAATTCCCCTACCGTCGGCAAAGTGTTTGATAACGCTGAATACCTGGAAGTCGTCCCGGTCGCTTCCAATATGGAAAGTGCGATTGCGCATGGGATTACCCGTCCAATGCATCTGAAATGGAGCGAAATGGAAGCTACGATTTCGACTAATCTCCAGAAGGCGATTATTGGTGAGCTCACGGTGGAAGAAGCTCTGGCAAGAGCTGAAGCTTCTTGCCTAAGAATTCTCAATGACTAGATGAACGCAGAACATTCCGTCTCAGCAGTCATGCGCTGGGACGGAATGCTCCATGGGATGTTGTTTATGAAACAAAAAAACTTAGTCCAGGATAGATATGCGTATCGTTACATCGTGCCGGCGCTAGCATATCTGGCCTTGGTACTTGTCGTACCTTTGCTGTTCAGTGTCGTGACAAGTTTCTTCAAATGGGATTTGATTGGAGACACTACCAGAAAATTTATAGGTTTCAAGAACTATGCTAAAATCTTCAGTGATGAAGAAGCGCTGAACTCTTTATGGGTCACCGCAAAGTTTCTTGTAGCGACGGTACTCTTGGAAATGGTCATCGGATATCTCGTCGCCTTATTTCTCAATCGTCCGTTTTTCGCAAATAGAATTGTGCGTATCGTAGTGATTGTTCCAATGATGCTTTCCCCGACCATCGTCGCCCTGATGTGGAAGATGATTCTCAATTCTGATCGTGGAGTGATGAATTATCTGATTGAAAGCGTTTTTGGACCGGGGACAGGCCTCGTATGGTTTGGCAAAGACATGGCCATGACGACTTTGGTACTTGTCGATATCTGGTTGAACATGCCCTTTGTCGCCTTGATGATCCTTGCCGGATTGCAAGGGATTTCGACGGATGTAATGGAAGCTGCTACCGTTGATGGTGCTTCAGCTTTGCAACGGAACTTCTATATCACGACGCCATTATTGAAACCGGTGCTGCTTGTGGCATTGATTTTCAGGACGACATTCAATATCAGGGAATTTCCTTTGCCGTGGATACTTACTGCCGGTGGTCCAGCGAACATGACGAATGTATACGGAATCGAACTATATCGGCAGGCGTTCAGCTACTACCATATCGGATATTCTTCAGCATTGTCCTGGCTGTTGATTATAGTCACATTTGCCCTTAGCGTATTTTATACTCGAATGACGTTGGGCAAGGAATCTGAATAGGGGGCGATATGAGAAAATTCTATAGAGCGTTGTTCAATCTTGTCGTTTCCCTTGTTTTGGTTTCTTTCGTTGTGCTTCCTATTCTCTGGATGGCAATGCTTAGTTTCAAAACAGAAGCGGATATAGTCGCTTGGCCTCCGAAGTTTATCTTTTCTCCGACATTGGGAAATTACAAGGCGATTTTTTCCAGCAGTACGAGTAGTCATCTTTCTTTCAGCCGGGTTTTTACGAACTCGCTTGTCATTACAGGAATTACACTGGTTTGTTCTTTGATTATCAGTACTCTTGCGTCGTATGCTTTAGGACGTTTGAAGCCGAAAGGGACAAGGGGACTCAACTATCTGATACTTGGACTGAGGATGATTCCTCCGATAGCCATTGTCGTGCCGATGTATATCATCTGGAATCGACTTGGTCTTTATGATACTCGGTTGGGACTTATCATTCCGTTCATTGCATTGGATATTCCATTGTCGACATGGTTGCTGGAAGGCTTTTTTGCAGGTATTCCGCGGAATCTTGAGGATGCGGCGGTCATAGATGGCTGTTCACGATTTCAGGCCTTCTATAAGATCATCCTTCCGTTGGCGGCTCCTGGAATTGCCGCTACTTCGATTTTTTCGTTTTCCCTGTCCTGGAATAATCTGACACTTCCGCTTCCTCTCACCATGAGTAAAGCGGCCACGATGCCGGTATTGGCTTCACAAGTCAGAACCGATGAAGGTGTCCTATGGGGGCAGTTGGGAGCATATGCAATGCTGATGATTATCCCTATGGTGGTCTTTACCTGTTTTTCTGCGAAATATTTGATCAACGGGATATCTTCAGGAGCTGTGAAGGAGTAAAAAAAGATATCCCGCTACCTCTCTTCTTGTAGGTAGTCGGGATATGCTTTATAATGACCTTATGGCAAATGTGGTAGAGGAAGCAAAGTTGGCGCAACTGACATCAGTTGCCATCATGAAGTACAAACTGGGATTGTCTCAGGCGGAAATCGCCAAGCGGATGAACGTCTCTTCCATGACGATCTCTCGTCTCTTGGACACAGCCCTGAATCTTGGTATCATCAAGATTTCGGTGGAGACCTCTATCAAAGAAAACTCGGAATTGAGTCAGATTATCCGCGATCTCTATGGACTGAAGGATGCGGTAATTGTTTCCAGCCAGATGTTTGAAGACTCTCTTACCACGATTGCGAAAGCTTCTGCAAATTATCTTGACCTTGTCGTGACAGACAAGGACAAGCTTGGCATAGCTGCGGGAAGGACGCTTGGCAATGTCCTTCCTTTTGTGAGATTTCCTTTTATCACTGATAGTGCCAAGTTCGAAGTGATCCAGCTGCAAGGCGGTTCCTTTATCATGGGGCAGTCGAATCCGGTCACATCAATCGGCTATTTTGTCAATCGCTTTTCGGCGAAAGGGTTTCTTCTTCAACAACCAATGTATGCACCGACAGAAGCAAGCCTTTCACTGATACATGACAATTATCTTCCGGAATTTGAGCGGAAATGGAAAAGTTGTTCTATTCTACTTACAGGTGTCGGCCATTTTAATGAAAACTGTCTTCAGATGGTGGAAGGACTGTTTTCTGAAGAGGATTTTGAAGAACTTAGGGAAAAGCGAGCCATTGGGGATCTGTTCGGCCGGTGGTTTGGAGAGGACGGTGAATATCTGGATTGTTCCTGCAATCGTCGTTTGATCTCGATCCCTTCTTCATTTCTTTCTGACATCCCTGTCCGTATCCTTGTCTCTTCGGGGGCGGAGAAAATTCCTTCAATCAAGGCTGTCCTCAACAAGCGATATCTGAATGTTCTGATTACAGACGAAGTGACCGCCAGAGGGCTCTTATAAAGCCCTTTGCATTCTCCGTGGGGCAATACAGATAGTCTCTTTTCGTCCTACAGGGAAAACACCCCTGCCGACTGCAGTATGGAACTCACCAGGATGGCGATGATACATGCCGGCGCAAGATATTTGATGCAGATGACGAACGCTCTCTCTTGTTTGAAGGGTGATGAAATCTTCACCTCGTCTATGATCGTCTTGACTCCGATGACCTTCGACACGAAGAAACAGGTACCCAAAGCGGCCAACGGCATCAGGACGGAGTTCGTCAGGAAGTCGAAGAAGTCCAGGATCGTCATTCCCAACGGCGCTATGCCCGACCAGAGGCCGAAGCCCAAAGATGAAGGGATGCCGAGGAGGACGGTCACGGCCGCCGTCACCGCACAGCTTTTGCCTCTCCCCCATGAAGTCTTGTCGCTCACGATCGACACGACCGCTTCCATCAGCGAGATGGAGGAGGTGAGGGCCGCGAACAGGACCAGCAGGAAGAACGCTATGCCCACGGCCGTTCCGATGCCCATGCTGTTGAATACCTTCGGCAAAGTGATGAACATCAACGACGGCCCCGCCTGAAGCATCGACTGGTCTCCTCCTGAGTAGGCGAATACGGCGGGAATGATCATCAACCCCGCGACAAACGCGATACCGGTATCGAAAAGTTCCACCTGCTTCACCGAAGAATCCAAGGCGATGTCCTTGCGCATATATGATCCGTAGGTGATCAGGATTCCCATTGAGAGTGACATCGAGTAGAACATCTGCCCCATCGCGGCAAGAAGCGTGCTGGGAGAGAATTTCGAGAAATCGGGCAGCAGGTAGTACTTTACCCCCGCCATAGCCCCTGGCCTGGTCACGGAATACGCGGCTATCCCGACGGAAAGGACGACCAGCAGCGGCATGAGTATCTTGCTGACCTTCTCCACGCCTTTCTCGACTCCGCACATGATGACGACATAGGTCGCTCCAAAAAACACGAGGAACCAGAGCACCGGAGCCATCGGCTGGCTGATATAGTTGGCGAAGAATTCGTTTGACGCTGTCTGCGGACCATGCCCAACGATGAATTCGACCAGATATTTCGTCACCCATCCTCCGATGACGGAATAATAGGGGAGGATCAGCACGGGGACGATGGAGTGGAGCCAGCCGATTCCTCTCCATCTATGGGAGAGCATGTCGAAGGCCTCTATGGCGCTTTTGCCCGTTTTACGCCCGATGGCTGTCTCCGCAAGCACGAGCGCGAACCCGAAGGAGACTACCAGCAGTATGTATACGAGCAGGAATATTCCTCCGCCGTATTTCGCGGCGAGATATGGGAATCGCCAGATGTTTCCAAGACCGACCGCTGATCCTGCCGTCGCAAGGACGAATCCGACTTTCCCTGTGAAATTGCTGCGGGCTTGTGTATCGTGAGAGGCTGACATGTGATTTCTCCAAAGGCTGTTGTGGTGGCTCCGGCAAGGAAGGGCCTTGCCTGGGACGACAGTCGTACATTGTATGTGCTTTCAGAAGTTCCTGCAACTCTTGTTTTATTTTTATACCATCGGTACGACATCACGCATGAGGGCGACGATATGGAGCCGTAAATGCTTGCTTTGTATCTGCTTGTTGGAAATGTTGCAGTTTGTTTTACTTTTTTATTTTTTTATGTTGACAATAATTCATATCTCGACTATTCTTGTTGAGCAAATCGACGCAGGGTAGAGCAGTTGGCAGCTCGTCGGGCTCATAACCCGGAGGCCGTAGGTTCGAGTCCTACCCCTGCTATAAAACTGGCATGATGAATGGATCATTGAGAATGCAAAGGCATTCCAGTGAGACGGCGGTTCCCTTATCATCCAATCGTTGTTGGCAACTCGTTGTGGTAGCAATGGCTACAAAGCGGGTTGCCTTTTTTTGTATCTTTATACCTTCCGCCTCAACCAGTTCTCTCCTTTCAACAAGAAATCCTCCCCCTCTCAGAACGAGTGTGGTGCAACCCGGTTTTGTCATCTACACTATCAACACGCACGATGGCGACAGGACGAATCCGCTGATCGCCCCGTTCGACATACCTACTGGCACAAAGAACCGAAACCAGGTGGTTTCTCTTCATTCCCAGGTGAAAACGATGTAGTTTCCATCCGGGAATGACCATGGATGGCGTATGCTGTCCATAGGATAGTCGACGTGGGGAAGCGTGGCCGCCATGGAGCACGAAGGGGGAAAAAGAAATGAGTGATACAGTACAGCTGTTTGAAGACAAGAAGATACGTACCGCATGGGATGAAGCGCGGAAGGAATGGTATTTTTCAGTGGTCGATGTGATCGCTGTGTTGACAGAAAGTCCTAATCCACAGATTTATTGGCGTGTGATGAAGAAGCGACTGAAAGACGAAGGAAATGAAACCGTTACAAACTGTAACGGTTTGAAAATGATCGCCGCAGACGGCAAGATGCGCCTGCCCGACGTTAGCGAGAGAAGCCTTGGGTCTGTATCTCACGGACAAGGATTTCAACATCGAAGTAGAAACCACACCATCGAGATTTGAAGAGCTGGATGTTGGGACAGATGCCTGTATTGCAATCGTAGACTTTGACCTCGATGAATATAAAAGAAGACATGACACTCAAGAAGCCCCTCACGATTCCACTCTGCCGGATAGCGCCCCTCCCTTTGCGAGCAGGCCCCGTAACTCCGCGACTCTTTCCCCCACAGGTCCTTCCATGAGAAACGTGTACCCCTAGGGTACCCCTATTGCACCCCTAAAGACTTATCCAACAATTTGGAAATATAGGGCAACTTTTTTCTTGCAATAATCCAGAAATGTGATAATCTATCTCTGTATTAAGTTGTTATATCAAGAAAAATTGATATCCAAATTTTTGGATAAGGTTGTAAGACATGGCAGAAATCAAACTGAAAGATATCGCTGCGAAATGTGGAATCTCTATCTCTACGGTCTCACGTGTGCTTTCCGGCGACACCAGCCGGAAGGCGAATGAAGAGACTGCGCGCAAGATTGTCGAGACCGCCCGGCGGATGGGATATTTCGATGAGAAGTCGAAGCGGGTCTTGCAGGGTGAGACCGGCTTTTCCTTGGGGTGCATTTTCATTTCCGACCACGAGACCGTAGTCTCCCCGTTTTTCTCGGAAGTCGTCAAAGGCATCCAGGCTGAAGTCGGACATCTCTGCCGCATGATCTCCATAGAGTTCCATACAGTGAATATCGCGGAACCCGGGTTCGAGGAAAGTATCGAGAAGCTTGCGCTGGACTGTGCCGTCATTCTTGGCCGTGCCCCACTCTCCATCATTGACTTCCTGAAGTCCCGCATCCCTTGCCTGATCTATGCGGGGCTGAACAGTATCGGTGGGATGGACGAAGTTTTGTGTGATGCCCGCTCAGGCATGGCCGAAGCCGTAGAGTATCTGCATTCCCTCGGCCATGATCGGATCGCCTATGTCGGTCCTGCCGACAGACAGTCGAACGTATACAACGAACATCGTTTCGACGGCTATCTGAAGGGTATGCGTAGGGCGGGGCTATCGGCAGATGCCCAATATGAAGATGTCTATCTCAGTGCCTCCGATGGCTACGAAGGGGCCGAAAGACTCTTTTCACAGGAAACGAAACCTACCGCGGTGGTCTGCGCCAACGACATGACCGCCATCGGGGTGATGAAATACCTGAGGGATGCCGGGCTCCGGGTTCCTGAAGATATCTCTGTCATCGGCTTCGACAATATCGAGAGTTCAGCGTACATGCAGCCCGCTCTGACCACCTTCGACGTCCCCAAGATTGAATTGGGCCGTCTCGCCGTAAAAACTCTCGTAGACAGAAAGCTTTCCCCGCGAACGTGTGATATCACGGTCAACCTGCCGTTCACCTTGATCGTACGGCAGTCCTGCAAGGAGGTCCCGCATGACCGATAGGAAGAACTTGCTGTTCATGCATGGAGGAGCGCCGACCGTAGTCATCAACGCCTCGCTGTATGGAGCGTATCGGGAAGCGAAGAAGAGCGGCAAGGTCGGACGCATACTTGCCGCGGAAGGTGGGACCGGCGGCCTGTTGAAACGGCATATCATCGACCTGACCGATGCGAACCCTGATGATATCGACCTCTTGAAGACCACCCCGGGTTCAGCCATCGGCACCGGGAGGGACCACCTTGAGCCGGAAGACTATCTGACGCTGAAGGATATCCTGCTGGAACTTGAAGTCGGCTATGTGCTCATGACCGGCGGCAACGGAACGATGGACACCTGCCGAAAGCTCGCGCAGGCCTGCGAAGGCTCCGGCATCTGCGTCTGCGGTATCCCCAAGACCATGGACAACGACCTTTCGATCACCGACCATAGCCCTGGCTATGGTTCAGCGGCAAGATACCTCGCCGGATCGGTCAAGGAAGCTGCGCAAGATGTCAGGGGGCTGGCGATCCATGTCGTCGTGATAGAGTCCTTCGGGCGTGACGCGGGGTGGATCACCGCGGCAAGCGCCCTCGCCAGGGAGCGCGACGGCGACGCCCCGGACATGATCCTGCTTCCGGAAGTCCCGTTCGACGAGGAGAAGTTCCTCAACAGGACGAAAGAGCTCTTTGAACAGAAGGGCGGTGTCGTCGTTGTCGCCAGCGAAGGCCTGCGGTACGCAGACGGTACCGCAATCGTGGAACCGATATTCCAGGTAGGACGGAGCATCTATTTCGGAGACGTATCGGCCCATCTCGCAAACCTCATCATCAAGAAACTGGGGATCAAGGCGAGGTCGGAGAAGCCAGGTATCCTTGGCAGGGCCTCGGAGAAATGGGTGAGCGATACAGACCGCGAGGAGGCTGTCTCCTGTGGATCCGAAGCGGTCAAGGCCGTCCTCTCCGGTCGGAACGGCTGGATGAGCATCATCCGCAGGATCTCTACGGAACCCTATCTGGTTTCGGTGGAGACGGTCGAAATAGCAGATGAAGTTCTTCAGGCGCGTGTCATGCCGGAAACGTATATCGACCGGGAACACTTTGATGTGACACCGGCTTTCCGCGACTGGGTCCGGCCGTTGATCGCGCCGGGTTTGGAGCACTACGTGTCGTTCATAGAAAGGAAATGTGGAGGAACAAATGGATAGGAAAAACTTCATGACGGAACCTTCGGAGCTGTCCAATGGAAAGATCCCGGTGAAACTGCTCGGCGACAGCGGCGAGATCTTCTACGAAATCGCCCTGGAGATGGTTGGAGAGATAGAGAAGAACAACGCACAAGGACGGCGGACCGTATTCATCGTTCCCGTAGGCCCGGTCGGACAGTATCCGATCTTCGTCCGGTTGGTGAAGGAACGGAACCTTTCGTTGAAGGACTGCTGGTTCATCAACATGGATGAATATCTCTCCGATGAAACGCATTGCATTCCGGCTGATGACAGACTCTCGTTCCACGGGTTCATGGATCGTGAGGTCTACGGCCGTATCCCCGCGGATCTGGTCATGCCCCCCGAACAACGGATATTCCCCGACCCCCTGCATCCAGAGAAGATCCAGGGTTTGATCGAGGAACTGGGTGGCGTCGATATCACTTTCGGTGGAATCGGCATCAACGGGCATCTCGCTTTCAACGAGTCGGAAGAAGTCTCCGCCGCTGAGTTCGCCACACGGGAAACTCGGGTGTTGAAGATCAGCCGCGAGACGCGGGTCGCCAATGCGATCGGGGATCTGGACGGCGCGATCGACGCAATGCCCGAACATGCGGTGACGGTCGGGATGCGGCAGATCCTTGGGGCGCGCAAGCTGCGCCTCGGTGTCTTCCGCGACTGGCATCGGGCCGTGATCAGACAGGCTCTGTTCGATGAACCTTCCGGTCACTTCCCTGTGACGTTGGCCCAGGAGCACCCCGACACGATCATCTATGTGAACGCCAATGCGGCGAAGAGACCGTTCTGATGATCATTTCCGGAAACAGGATCTGTAGCGGCGGTCATTTTCTGCCGCTGGATCTGAAGATTGAAGGTGGCCGTCTCATTGACCGCGCCGAGCGTGGGGCTTTCGGTCCCCCAGACAAGGATTTCGCGGACGCTCCGGTCCTTCCAGGATTTCTCGATGCCCATACCCATGGTGGAGATATGATGGACGTGAACCATGTCTCTTCGCTGGAGGATGTTCGCCGACTCTCCCGATTCTATGCTGCGCATGGTGTGACCGGGTTCCTGGTTTCCGTCATGACCGACACCAGGGAACGGACTGAAGCTTTGCTGCGGATTTTCGCCGACGCCTGCGACAAGGACCTTGGCGGTGCGAAGCTGCTCGGCATCCATCTGGAAGGACCGTTCCTCAGTCGGGAATACAAAGGCGCCATGCCCGACTATCTGATTCTCGATGGCGATGCAGCCCTGTTCGACCACTATCAGGAGGTCGCTCGCGGGCGTATCAGGTATATCACGATCGCTCCGGAGATTCCCGGAGGAATGGAGTTGATACGACACATCGTCCAGAAAGGCGGGGTGACGGTGGCGATCGGCCACAGCGCCGCTGAATATGAGATCGCCGTAGCTGCGATCGAGGCTGGGGCTACCGCCAGCACCCATCTGTTCAATGCCATGAAACTGTTCCACATGCATCGGCCTGCCATCTCCGGAGCCAGCCTGGAACGGGACGAGGTCTATTGCGAGGTGATCTGCGACGGATTCCATCTGCACCCGGCCACCGTCCGTCTGATCCTGAAGACAAAGGGGTTGGACAAGGTGATCGCGGTAAGCGATTCGATCATGGCCGCGGGGCTGCCGGACGGGCGGTATGAACTCGGAGTCAACGACGTGATCGTGGAAGGTGGCGACGCAAAGCTTCCCGACGGGATTCGCGCCGGCAGTACGCTGACGCTGGACAAGGCCCTGCGGAACCTGATGTCATTCACTGGCCGCGGTGCCGACGAGCTTTCGCCGTTGATATCCGGCAATATAGCACGAATGCTTTCGATCAAGGGTATGGGTGATCTGAAAACAGGTTGTCAAGCTGATTTTGTAGTGATGGATGAAAATTACGCCGTCGTTCAGACGTATGTCGACGGTGAACGTGTGTATGGAACGGGAGGAAAACCATGAGTCTTGTGCCGCTTCGTCCGATACTGGACGCCACGGATAGATACGATTATGCGCAGGGGGCGTTCAATGTGAACGCGGTCTGCCAGGCCGAGGCCGTGATCAGGATCCACGAGCTGTTCAGGGCTCCCGCGATCCTGCAAGGCGCCGATCTTGCCAACGGGTTCATGGGGGGCAGAACCGATTTCATGAACGCAACGTTGGAAGACAAGAAGGCGGGTGCGAAGAATATCGCTGAGGCGGTAAAGAAGTTCGCTGCCGATTCCCCGATCCCCGTAGCGCTTCACCTCGACCACGGTCGGGATTTTGACAGCGTGAAGGCCGCTATCGCCGGTGGGTATACGTCGGTCATGATCGACGGTTCCTCCCTCCCGTTCAAAGAGAACATCGAGCTGACCCGTGAGGTCGTCAGGTACGCTCATGAACGTGGGGTCACGGTGGAAGGGGAGCTCGGGGTGCTCGCCGGCGTCGAGGACCATGTATTCTCCTCCTCGTCGACCTATACGAATCCCCTCGACGCGGTACGGTTTTTCAAGGAGACCAAAGTCGATGCCTTGGCGATCAGCTACGGCACGATGCACGGGGCGAACAAGGGCAAGGACGCGGTCGTCAGAAAGGAGATCGCGATCGCCGTCAAGGAGTGCCTGCGGCATGAACATATCCAGGGCGTCCTGGTCTCCCACGGATCTTCGACCGTCCCCCGGTATATCGTCGATGAGATCAACGCCCTTGGCGGGATGATCGAGAACGCCTACGGGATTCCGTTGGCGCAGCTCAAGGAAGTCTCCCATTGCGGTATCGGCAAGATCAACGTGGATACCGATATCCGCCTCGCCGTGACACGGAACCTCCGTGAGTATTTCACAAGCGATCCCCAGGTGCGTGAAGACATGTATATCGGGCCGATCTGGAAACTGATGGAGTCGAATCCGAAGGCCTTTGACCCCCGTGTGTTCCTGCCGCCGATCATGGATACCGTCATGTATGGCGATATCCCCGCCGACAGCGTGGCGAAGGTCGTCGATCTGATCCGCAATGGGGTGATGGAGGTCGTCGGTACGTTGGTGGTCGAGTTCGGTTGCGTAGGCAAGGCCCCTCTGGTCGCTTGCCCGACGCTCGATGAAATGGCCGAATTCTATAGGAAGGAAGGTGTCTGATGCGACAACATATCTATGTGAATTTCAAACGGTTCGATGTTCCCGCCGCCCTTGGTGGTGTCAATCGTATCTCCGATATCTCTTCGTATGGCGAAACGATCGTTCGTGCGATTCTTCCCACTTTGATGTCCTATGATGATGTTGAGTTCGCTCATTTTTATCCCGAATCCCAGATTCCGGGTGCCGTTCTGGCTTGTGCTGGGTCTGATGTCCTGAAGATCGGCTGCCAGGGGGTGTACAGGGAAGATGTCTCCGTCGGTGGCAGCTTCGGTGCGTTCACGACCAACCGGCCCGCAGCCGCGATGGCAGCCCTGGGATGCCGGAGCACCATTGTCGGGCATTGCGAGGAACGCAAGGATAAGAACGAACTTTTCGCCCTGGCGGGCGGTTCCGACAAGACGCTGGTCAACAAGGTCCTCAACAACGAGATCAAATGTGCGCTCAATCGTGGGCTGGATGTCCTCTACTGCATCGGCGAACAGGCCGACGAAGTCGAGCATTGGGATGATGTGATCAGGACCCAGTTGCTGACTGGTCTGGAAGATTGCGATCTGTCCAGGATCGTCATCGCCTATGAGCCGGTGTGGTCGATCGGTCCCGGCAAGACCCCTGCGGGGAAAGAGTACATCACCAAGGTCGCCCGGTTGGTCAAGGAGACCCTCGGAGATATCCCTGTCGTCTATGGCGGAGGGCTCAAGGCTGAGAACGCGGCCATGCTCGCCTCGATCCATGAGATTGATGGCGGTCTGATCGCTTTGACCCGGTTCTCCGGTGAGATCGGTTTCTATCCCGAAGAGTATCTGGAGATCATTCGCCTCTATATGGATGCCAAGGCCTCCAGCGCAAGATAAGGAGCAATGCTATGAAGATTGATTTTGAATATGGCCAAGGTGTCATGGGCGCTGAGCTTCCCGACGATACGGATGTGTTCATCCCCGGCGTGACCGTTCCCGATCCCCCATGCATTCCCGATGAAATGCTTGTAGCCGAGACGCTCAAGAGTATCCGCAACCCTATTGGTATGGAGGCTCTGAGCAAATTGGCCCGCAAGGGGAGCAAGGTCACCATCATCTTCCCTGACCGGGTGAAGGGTGGGGAGCAGGCTACCAGCCACAGGAAGGTCTCCATCAGGTTGATCCTGAA
This sequence comes from uncultured Sphaerochaeta sp., assembly GCA_964407735.1. Lineage (GTDB taxonomy): Bacteria > Spirochaetota > Spirochaetia > Sphaerochaetales > Sphaerochaetaceae > Spiro-02. Next base: position 48,980 of record CAYOWS010000025.1, read on the forward strand.
CGAGCTGTATGCCGCTGGCGTCGAGAAGCGTGATATCCTGCTGATCTGTTCCAATGGTCTGCACCGGAAGAACACCGCCGCGGAGATCCGCGGGGTGCTGGGCGACGAGCTGTTCAATGAGTTCTGGTTCTCCCATCAGATCATCAACCATGACAGCGAGGACTACGACAATCTCGTCGATCTGGGCGCCACCGGTCGCGGTGATCCCGTGCTGATGAACAAACATGTCTACGACTCGGATGTAGCTATCCTGATCGGGCACGTGCAAGGCAATCCCTACGGCGGGTATTCCGGCGGGTACAAGCATTGTGCTACGGGGATCACGCACTGGAAGTCGATTGCTTCTCACCACGTCCCGGAGGTGATGCATCGCGGTGATTTCACCCCTGTCAGCGGCAGCAGCCTCATGCGGACCAAGTTCAATGAGATCGGCATGTACATGGAGGAGCGGATGGGCAAGAAGTTCTTCTGCTGCGATGCCGTCCTTGATACGAAGAGCCGCCAGATCTCCGTCTGGTCCGGTTATGCGAAAGAGATGATGCCCCGGTCCTGGGTCGACGCCGACAAGCGGACCTATGTCCATTGGGCGCAGAAGAAGTACGATGTCATGGTGTTCGGCATGCCCCAGTTCTTCCATTATGGGGAGGGGATGGGTACCAATCCGATCATGCTGATGCAGGCTATCAGCGCCCAGGTGATCCGCCACAAGCGGGTCATGAGCGACCGGTGCGTGATCATCTGTTCGTCGTTGTGCAATGGTTTCTTCCACGACGAACTGTGGCCCTATACCCGCAAGATGTACGAGATGTTCGGCCATGATGAAATGAACACCTTGCCCGACATGAACCGGCTGGGCGAGTATTTCGCCACGGACGAGGAGTATATCCGCCAGTACCGGTACACCAACGCGTTCCACCCGTTCCATGGCTTCTCGATGATCAGTTGCGGACATATCGCCGAAATGAACACCTCCGCGATCTATCTTGTCGGTGCGCAGGAGCCCGGTTATGCCCGCGGGATGGGACTCAAGACCCGCGCCACGTTCGAGGAAGCCCTTGCCGACGCCAAGCGGAAGTTCGTGGGTGAGAACCCGAACATCCTGGCGCTGCCGCTTACTTTCAAGACCGCGGCGGTCCACCTCTGCATGGCGGAAGGGGAGCGAGGAGAGGTCGATATCTCGCATCCTTGTTGCGGGTAAGATCAATTTCCAGGTTTGTGTCGCCAAGAGGCTGCTGTACAGGTCTTTGACTTGTCGGCGGCCTCTTGTTCTATCTTTGCATTGTGGCACTTGGCATCAAACATGTCATTTCAGGGGCAGCCCTGCGGAAAACTTCGGAGAGCTTGGCAGAATGTACCCGCAGGGTAAGGAGAAAGGTCTTTTTCCATGGGTGTCAAAATGTTGCGCATTTTACCAAAAAGGCTGAAAAAATTTCATACTTTGCAAATTCCAGATCGGGTGTAGGCTGAATGTAAGCAGGTCGTAGGGAGGCTTGGAAAGGTATGGCTGAAAAGAAAAAGAAGGAGATCACGGGCGATCCTCGGATGCTCTCGGAGAAGGCCAAGACAAGGTTGTGGCTGCTTCTCTCGTTCCTGGTCGCGCTCGGTGTGTGGACGTTGTTGTCCGTACTCCCCAGGACCGCACGTTGTTTTCCGAACGTGATCGTTACAATGCGGCAGATCCCCGTGATGATCCAGCGCGGAGTGCTCTTCAAGGATATCAAAAGCAGCTTGATCAGTGTCGGTGCCGGGTATGCCATCGGTTTCATAATCGCATTGCCCGTAGCGATTCTCATGGCCTGGTACAAGCCGGTGAGGAACATCGTGGAACCGTGGATACAGTTCATCAGGAACATCCCTCCGTTGGCGTATGTCCCGTTGATCGTCATCGCCGCCGGTGTCGGACGCAAGCCCCAGATCATCGTCATTACGATCGCCACCTTCCTGATCATGTGCATCACGATCTATCAGGGGATCATCAATATCGACGAGACGTTGATCAAGGCTGCGAAGGTCCTCGGAGCCACCGACAAGGATATCTTTATCAGAGTGCTGGCACCAGCCTCCTTGCCGTTCATCCTGACCGCTATCAGGCTTGGTGCTTCAGTAGCTCTGACCACCTTGATAGCGGCTGAGTCCACCGGTGCTTTCGCCGGGTTGGGGATGCGGATTCGAAGTCTCAACAATAACTTCGAGACGGAACCGATGTTGCTGTACATCATCATCATCGGCGTGATAGGTATCACGGTCGAGAAGATCATCAAGCTACTTGAAAGGAAGTTGACGGGATGGCAGGAGAAAAGAGAGCTGTAAAGGTCAGGATCGAGAACGTCAAGAAGACCTATCAGGGACGCAATGGTGAAGTCGTGGCGTTGAACGGGGTCAACCTTGATATCGCGGAGAATGAGTTCGTGACGGTCGTCGGTCCTTCGGGATGCGGCAAGTCGACGTTGCTCAACATCATAGCCGGGCTGCTGGATCCGACCAGCGGAAAAATCATCTGTAGCGGCAAGGAAGTGAAGGGGACCGGTCCTGACCGGGGTGTGGTATTCCAGCAGTATGCGTTGTTCCCATGGCTGACGGTGAAAAAAAACGTCATGTTCGGTCTGAACATGAAGGGGATCCGGGGAAAACAGGCGGAGGAGATCGCCATGAAGTATATCGGCATGGTAGATCTGGAGAAGTTCTCCGACCACTATCCCAAAGAGCTTTCCGGTGGAATGAAACAGCGTGTCGCCATCGCCCGGGCGTATGCCGCGAATCCTGAGGTTCTGTTGATGGATGAACCTTTCGGCGCATTGGACGCCCAGACAAGGACGCAGTTGCAGCAGGAATTACTGAATACCTGGGAGAAAGAACAGAAGACCTGTTTCTTCATCACCCATGACGTCGATGAGGCGTTGATCCTCGGCCAGCGGGTCGTGATCATGAGCGCCAGACCAGGTCGGATCAAGGATATCGTCGATGTGGACATTCCGTATCCGAGGGACCAGGAGACAAAGATGACCGACCGGTTCCTCGAATTGAAGAACCAGATCTGGGCGCAGGTATATCAAGAATATCTGGAAGTCCGGAAGTAGATTGTGAATTGACCTTGATGCAAGAGGCCGTCGTAGACGGCAAAGCAGCGGGGACAAGCATAGAAGTGAAGGGAATCAGGCAAGGCCCAGATAGCCGTCGCATGATTCACTTCTCCAAGAAAAAGGAGTTTGAGGATGAAAAAGCTTATCGCTGTATTGATGATCGTACTTTGTGTCTGTTCGATGTCTTTCGCTAACGGCGCAAAGGAATCTTCCGGGCTGGAGACCATGCGTGTCGCCTATATGCCGAACTATGCCTCTTTGTGCAGCGTTGTCGCCGCCATGAAGACCGGGGCTTTCGAAGAGCAGGGAATGAAGGTCGAGTTGGTTGAATTCGCCGATGGTCCTACAATCATCGCCGCAATGGAGAGTGGTTCCATTGATATCGGCTATATCGGCGCCGGAGCTCACAAACTCTGCATCAACGGTCGCGCCAAGATCTTCGCGTTGAGCCATGTCGGCAATGGCGATGCCGTCATCGGCCTGAAGAGCCATGGAATCAATACCGCCGCCGATCTCAAGGGCAAAAAAGTCGGTTATGCATCCGGTACCTCCAGTGAGAGTATCCTCCGTTGGACTCTCGAAGACGCGGGGCTGACCTTCAACGACATCATGGCTATGGAGATGGATGCTTCCGGTATCGTTTCCGCCATGACCAGCGGTTCCCTCGACGCTTGCGCGACCTGGTCTCCGTCAACGTTCATCATTACCGATCAGATGGGTTCTGACGCGATCAAGCTGTCCGACAACCTGACTTTCGCTGACAAGACCGCTTCAGTATCCTCTTGGATCGTCATGAGCAAGTATGCTGACCAGAACGCCGACAAATTGCTGCGCTTCACCAAGGCTCTCTACAAGGGCATGGACTACAGGGCGGCCAATGTCGAGCAGACCTGTAGATGGGTAGCTGAGGCGATCGGTTCCAACTTCGATACCATGTGGCTCCAGAGGGGCGACGCTGAATGGATCACCAGTTCCGAGCTGGTCTCCCAGGTCAAGGACGGTACCGTCGCGAAGCTGTACGAAGTGCAGAAGCTCGGTTTCGGTGACGCGGTCGATCCGAACACCCCGGTCGCCGACTATGTACTCTTCGACAACATGCTGAAGGCCGGTGAATAACAGACCTCTTTGATTTTGTTGATGATGGGGCTGCCGCTGCGATGCGACGGCCCCGTTCCGTCTTGTCTGGGGTGGACCAGGCTTCGCCGGTTGCTGCTATAGCTTCAAAGAAGCGTATCCCACGGTGATACGGAGATACACGGAGTACACGGTTTTTCGGACGAGCATGAGCCGAAGGCTAGAGATGCGAGTCAGAACAGAAAAACCGAGCGGTCCAGTAGGCCGTCAGGCCGTAGACCGCGGTGATACGGAGATACACGGAGTACACGGTTTTTCGGACGA
>CAYOWS010000026.1:0-51133 GCA_964407735.1 uncultured Sphaerochaeta sp.
CCTGTATGCGTGAAAAACTCCGTGGTGATTCAGGAATTGCATTTGAGGTATCTAGAATGCAGGTTTTGTAGAAGGAGAAAACAGTGAGGAGACATTGAGAGGCTTGGACACTAGCCACCTAGAGTCGGTCGCAAACCTCTTCAGACAAAAACGGGGTCCCATACGCCAGAGGACGTACAGGAACCCCATCGCCGGAATCGGCCGGAGGCGTCAGACGCTACCGGTCAGAAGCCGTGGCAAGAACAACGTGATCTGTGGAAAGATGTTCAGCAAAACCAACGTGATCACAAGCGGAATGAGGAAAGGCACCACCCCTTTCATCAATGTCTTGAACGGCATGTTGCCCACCCGGGCCACGACAAAGAGAGCCGTACCCATCGGAGGCGTCAGGATACCGATCATCAGATTGAAGATGACGATCACGCCGAAATGTATCGGGTTGATGCCGTAGGCGATGATCGCCGGCAACAGAATCGGAACGAGGATCATCTGCAATGGCAACGCATCGATACACGTACCCAACAACAGCAGGACGACATTTATCATCAGCATCAGCGTGACCTTGCTGGAGACATGGGAGGTGAAGAACGTCGCGATAGCCTGAGGCATCTGCTCACGGGTGATTACGAACTGGAACAGTTGCACACCCAGGATCATCAGCACGATCGTTCCGCTGGTCTTGATTGAATCCAAGCAGATCCGTACATAGCTCTTGAGGGTCAGTTCCTTGTAGACGAAAAAGCCGAGGATCGTCGTATACAGCGCCGCGATCACGGCGGCTTCCGTCGGAGTGAAGAAGCCGGAGAAGATACCGACCAGGATGAGGAGCGGAGTCAGCAACGCCCAGAAGGATTTTCTGAACGAGGTGGCCCGATAGCTCCAGCTCCGCTTCGGTTCCGAAGGATAGTTCCTCCTGTGGGACAGGATGGAACACATCACCATCAGGGCGGCCGTCGTGATCAGTCCGGGCAGGAATCCCGCCATGAACAGCTTCTCGACGCTCTGGTTCGCAAGAACCGCATAGATGATCAACGGAGTCGAAGGGGGTACCAGCGGCCCTATGATGCAGGATGCGGCGGTGATTCCGCCTGCGAAGCCTTCATCAAAACCCGCGTCCCTCATGCTCTTGATCTCCAGCTGGCCGAGTCCACCGGCATCTGCCAATGCGGAACCGGACATGCCGGAGAAGATCAACGAGGCAAGAACATTGACATGGGCGAGCCCGCCCTTGCGATGCCCGATCATTGAAGAGGCGAAATCAAAGATACGGGTGGTGACACCACCTCCGTTCATCAGGTTCCCCGCCAGGACGAAGAACGGAACGGCCAGCAACGTAGTGCTGTTGACTCCGTTGAACATGAACTCCAACGCGAATGGGACCTGGGCCCAGTTGCCGCTGATACCGAAGAAGAATATCGAGACCATGATCAACGAATAACCGACATGCACTCCGAACATGATGAGGACGAACCACAGGACGAATGTAAGTACCAATGCCATCTCTTATTCCTCCCCTTGTATCACGTAGAAATCGTCAGTATCGCTCTCGTCGATCGCGACACGGGTAATCGTTCCATGGCGGAAGATGTTCACCAGCTGAGCCACCATCTCGACGATAGTCAGCGCACAGAGAACGAACATCGCTCCATAGAGCCAACTTTCACCGACGCCGAGAGTAACCAGCGGAGTAAACGCCTTGCGCTGGACGATGCTGAACGTATAGTAGAAGGTCATGCCGAACAGGCCGATCATCACGACATCGGTAAAGACCTCTATGCCTAGCTGGAACTTCTTGGGGAGGCTCAGCAACAAGGCGTCTATCCTGACATGGATATTTTCCCGTTGCGCAAGATGACAGCCGAGCACCCCCATATAGACGAAGAGCAAACGGCTGAATTCCTCCGTCCAGCTCGCGGGATGATTGATCTTCCTGGTGAACGCCTGCCAGAACAAAGAGAACAGGATCAGATTGAACAAGATAACGGATAGCGCCCTCTCAACTTTTTCGATCCCATGGATGACTCTGACGACACCATTTTCTTGTACTAATTTCTTGTCCATCTGCTTTTCCTATAAGCCAGTACATCACGATGGATGTATGGAATACAGACAGCGCGACATGGTTCTCATGTCGCGCCGCTGACAGTGCGGACTACTTTCTTGTAGCTTCGATCGCCTTGATGGCCGCATCGCCGTTCTTGGCGACATACTCGTCGTACATGGGCTTGCAAGCCTCACGGAACGGAGCCTTGTCGGGTTCAGTGATCACCACACCGTAATCCTTGAAGCCCTGGATCAACGCGGCTTCATCGTCCTGGAACGCCTTGGTATGGAAAGCCGCAGCGTCCTTGGCCGCTTTGACGACAGCCTCCTGTTGCGCGGGAGAAAGCTTTTCAAACACTTTTGTGCTGATCACGTAGTTGTTGTCGTTGATGATGTGTCCGGTAAGCGCACAATACTTCTGCACTTCATAGAACTTCTGGGCATCGATTGTCGAAAGCGGGTTCTCCTGTCCATCGACAGCATTGGTCTTGAGAGCGAGATAGACCTCGGCGAACGCCATCGGAGTCGGAGCCGCACCGGAATATTTCGCGAAAGCGAGGTTCGCTGCGGCGTTCGGAACACGGAGCTTCATGCCCTTCATATCGGCGATGCTGTTGATCGGCCTGTTGCTGGTGGTCTGGCGAGTACCATTGTAGGCATTGGCAAGAATCTTCCAGCCTCTCTGTTCCAATTTGGCCGCGATACCCTTGCCGTATTCAGTCTGCTCGGTAGTGCGGATCAGATGATCGAAATCATCGAAGGCAAACGGATAGCCGAACACTTCCAGTTCAGGATACCAGAGTCCGAAACGACCGGTTTCGGCATAGACCATGTCCAACGCCCCGGCGGCAACCTGATCAAGCATCGCACGGTCATCGCCAAGCTGTCCACCGGGGAATATCTCGATGGTGACGGAACCATTGGAATACTCCTTGGCCTTCGCGGCGAGTACCTCGGCGGCCTTGTATTCGTTGGAAGCTGCGTTGGCCTGGAAACCGATTTTCAACGTCACGTTCTTCTCTGCCACGGTACCCTGCTCGCTGGAACCTCCGGCGACCAACGGCATCACGAGTGCGCAAAAAAGCGCAAGGACTGTGAATGTCTTCTTCATACTTCTCTCCTTTTTTCAGCGTCATGCTGATTTCTGCGTGACTTATTACAAAGCGATTTTGAAAATCACTTTTTTCACTGGTAGTGAACTTCCCACAGCCACCCCTGGTTTGTGGGGTTCCCCAGGAAAGTAGATCGCGAAATCCCCCTCCTGGAGAACGATCCCTGCGTTTTCAGGCCCCTGGACCATGGAGGCGTCGCCAAGGGCATCATACGGCCCAGCCGTCTCCGCAAGCTCCCTGCGGGCGGACATAATCCGTTCCTCCCCCTGGAGCATCACCTGTACGTCCACTTCCCTGACGTGGATCTCATATTCCTTCGGCTGGTCCGTAGTCGTATACTCGGCTACGTTGTACCGCAGGCCGGGCACAAGGGTGGTATGGGCACCTTTCGTCAGATCAAGGTTCCCGTCCCCCAACAGGCTAATTACAGAATCGAGCTGCGGAAGTACTGTCTGATAGATAGCCAGATGTTCGATCGAATCAAAAATCATTCAGCCCTCCCGTCTAGCAATACGCTTTGATGGCGTCGTCGATCATCTTCCGGGCAGTCTCCACGACGGCCTCGTCCTGCGGGAACAGGTTTGCCAGGGGCGCCCTGACGCCACCGAGGTCAAGCCCCTCCCTCCGCCTGAGGATCTCCTTCATCACCGCGTACAGGTTGCCCTTGGCCTCGCACATCTTGTAGATGACCGCGTTCGCCGCGTCCTGTAGCTCTCGGGCCTTCTCCAGATCGCCCCGCCCGATGCATCCGTCCATGGCGAGGAACAGTTCGGGCATCACCGCGTAGGTGCCGCCGATGCCGCCGTCGGCTCCGATCGCGCGACCGGCTATGAACTGCTCGTCAGGCCCGTTGAAGACGGTGAAGCCTTCGCCGCCTTCGGCCTTGAACATCTGGATATCCTGCACGGGCATGGAGCTGTTCTTCACCGCGACCACCCTTGGGTTTGCAAGCATCATCCTGAACAGGTTCATGGAGAGGGCAACCCCCGCCAGCTGGGGAATGTTATAGATGATGAAGTCGGTATCCGGCGCGGCGCTTGAGATATCGTTCCAATACTGCGCGATAGCGAAATCGGGCAGATGGAAGTAGATCGGAGGGATCGACGCGACGGCGTCCACGCCGAGGGACTGGGCGTGGCGGGCCAGCTCCATGCTGTCGGCGGTGTTGTTGCAGGCGACGTGGGCGATGATGACGATCTTTCCCTTGGCCACCGCCATGACGTTCTCAAGCACGAGCTTGCGTTCTGCGACGCTCTGGTAGATGCATTCGCCGGATGAGCCGCAGACATACAGGCCCTGCACCCCTTTTCCGACCAGATGCTCGGTCAGCGCACGTACGCCTTCCGGACTGATATCACCTTTTTCATCGTAGCAAGCATAGAAAGCAGGAATTACACCGTGATACTTTCCACTCATACAAGGCCTCCTTTATGTATCGTAGAAAATCTCTCTTTTAGATCAGTTATACTTGTATACTAGTTTAGGTTTTTTTGTTTGTCAAACTTTTTTTATGATTTTCTTAACAAGAAATTAACATGTTAATTATTTGATTACATTATATAGAGAAATTTATCATTGTGACATTCGGTAAAGCCCATAAAAGTCACCAAAAAACCTGTATACTACTTATACTGTTTGAAAAAACATCATTCGCCGTCACACACGACCGACCGCTCCTATCCTCGAGCCGACAGAATGTAGTAATGAAGTCGCAACGAAGTTTGTCATTGTAAATGCCGGCAACTCTCCATAGTACAGAAGAAAATCAAGGATAACTGTAGGAATCCAGGGAACAGTGGGTTTGCCCCCTGGTGTCGTTCGGTCATTTTCGGCACTATATCAACCAACCTCATTTTTTAGTAGCATACGGTTGTATCTTTTTGCTATGATTGAGGAAGCTTGATACACCAAGGGAGAGAATGTCATGTCCGGGTTTTTGTTGCTGATTCCCTTCTTCCTCATCCGGTTCGGACTTTTGTCCGCTTTGAATGCGAACGCAATGCGACGGGCCGCCTATTTCGCTCCCTTCAAGGACAACGAGAAGCCCGCCTACTGGATATATCAGATTTCCAATGCGGCGATTCTCATATCCTTGCTTTTCCTGAAAATCCACAAGACTTCATTCTTGGTCTTTTGCGCGGGTATAGGCATCTATGGCATCGGCACAATAACATTGATTATCTCGGTAATACATTTTGCCGCACCGGCGGAAAACGGAATGAACAAAACCGGACTCTACCGGATATCCCGCAACCCGATGTATGTAGCGTACTTCCTATATTTCATGGGCTGCGCCTTGCTTACACAGTCATTGTCATTGCTCGGTTTCGTACTGGCTTTTCAAATATCGGCACACTGGGTCATCCTCGCCGAAGAACGATGGTGCATCCAGAATTTCGGAAATGAATACCGTACATACAAGAATACGGTGAGACGCTACATAGGAAGGGAGTCATCATGAAAGACATTTTAGCATTTCCCGACAGGGCGGCATTCCGCGCATGGTTGGAGACGAACGGCACAAGCGGCGATGGAGTGTGGCTGCTGTTCGGCAAGAAAGGCGGCCCAGTCACACTTTCTGCGGGTGAAGCGCTGGAAGAAGCCTTGTGCTTCGGGTGGATCGACGGTCAAATGCAAAGCCTCGATGATACATCATACAAGAAATACTTCTCCCTCCGTCGAGCGAACAGCAAATGGTCTGAGAAGAACAAGGCATTGACTGAACGACTTGAACAATCAGGAAAGATGACCGAACAAGGCAGGAACAAAATCGAAGAAGCCAAAAAAAACGGACAATGGGGTGCTCCGAAGTCTCCGACGATCACGGAGGATCAAATCACACTCCTGTCCAACTTGCTGCGGGGACATGAACCCGCCCATACGAATTTCGAGGCGATGTCGCCATCTGTAAAAAAGACGTATACACGGGCATATCTTGACGCAAAAACAGATACAGGCAGGGAAAATCGTCTGGCATGGATGATTGAACGCCTCAATAAAAACCTGAAACCGATGTAACCGGGCATATCGCCATTTGACGATACACCCGTCTATCCTTCAATACCTCAGCAATATTGTCCGATGGCGTCGTCGATCATCTTCCGGGCAGCCTCCACGACGGCCTCGTCCTGCGGGAACAAGTTTGCCAGGGGCGCCCTGACGCCACCGAGGTCAAGCCCCTCCCTCCGCCTGAGGATCTCCTTCATCACCGCGTACAGGTTGCCCTTGGCCTCGCACATCTTGTAGATGACCGCGTTCGCCGCGTCCTGTAGCTCTCGGGCCTTCTCCAGATCGCCCCGCCCGATGCATCCGTCCATGGCGAGGAACAGTTCGGGCATCACCGCGTAGGTGCCGCCGATGCCGCCGTCGGCTCCGATCGCGCGACCGGCTATGAACTGCTCGTCAGGCCCGTTGAAGACGGTGAAGCCTTCGCCGCCTTCGGCCTTGAACATCTGGATATCCTGCACGGGCATGGAGCTGTTCTTCACCGCGACCACCCTTGGGTTTGCAAGCATCATCCTGAACAGGTTCATGGAGAGGGCAACCCCCGCCAGCTGGGGAATGTTATAGATGATGAAGTCGGTATCCGGCGCGGCGCTTGAGATATCGTTCCAATACTGCGCGATAGCGAAATCGGGCAGATGGAAGTAGATCGGAGGGATCGACGCGACGGCGTCCACGCCGAGGGACTGGGCGTGGCGGGCCAGCTCCATGCTGTCGGCGGTGTTGTTGCAGGCGACGTGGGCGATGATGACGATCTTTCCCTTGGCCACCGCCATGACGTTCTCAAGCACGAGCTTGCGTTCTGCGACGCTCTGGTAGATGCATTCGCCGGATGAGCCGCAGACATACAGGCCCTGCACCCCTTTTCCGACCAGATGCTCGGTCAGCGCACGCACGCCCTGCGGACTGACCGCGCCTTTCTCGTCGTAGCAAGCATAGAAAGCAGGGACGACACCATGATATTTCCCACTCATACAAGGACTCCTTATCTTATTTACTATACTTGTATACTAGTTTAGGTTCTTTTATTTGTCAAATAATTTGATATATTTTTTGTCCTCATGTCAGATACTCAATAATTCTTTATACGCCTAAAGGAAACAGCCCATATGGCCACTTCCGTACCAGAGACACCACAATACACATCCTGTATACCGCTTCACAAATACAATCTGCACGAGTCGTCCGAAGACAAGGAAGGATATAGTCCGAGCCTTGACATTAATGTCTCAATCCTATGTACTATCAACCGTTCACTCGGAGGGTGAGCCATTCTCATGGAAATGGCGAGCTGGATAAGGTGGCAGGCTGAGACGCCTGTGATCTTGTCCAGCTTTTTTTATGTTCAGGAGAGTTTCGACGATGAATTTGCTTCAGGAAAACATCAGGACCACGTACTTCAAATATCTCGGCGCGGCATTTGGAAGCGCCTTGATCAGTTCCATCTATGGCATCGTGGACATGGCCATGGTAGGACAGTACCAGGGGCCGAGCGGCACGGCGGCCCTGGCGGTGGTCGCGCCGGTATGGAACATCATCTACAGCCTCGGCTTGTTGACCGGCATAGGGGGTTCCGTCCTATTCAGCGCGGCGAAGGGAAGCGGGGACACGAAAAAACAGAACGAGTACTTCTCGACCGCGGTGATCGGAACCGTTTTCTTCGCCATAGTCAGTTGGCTGGTGATCATATTCCATGACACACGGATGCTACGACTGTTCGGCGCCGAAGAAACCCTGCTCCCCTTCGCCAGACAATATCTCCTACCCATCAAGTTCGTGGTACCGCTGTTTCTATTCAACCAAATGCTCGCCGCCTTCCTGCGCAACGACGACAATCCTGGACTGGCGACCGCGGCGGTATTGGCAGGAGGAATATTCAATATCTTCGGAGACTATGTGTTCGTATTCACATTCGACATGGGGATACAGGGCGCGGGCCTTGCCACCGCCATCGGTGCCGGCATCACGTTCCTCGTCATGATGACCCACTTCCTGACCAAAAGGAATACATTGAGAATCGTCAAGCCGGCCGATTTTCTCGACAAGACGAAAAGGATACTGACAACGGGGTTCTCCACGTTCTTCATCGATGTTGCGATGGGAATCCTGACGATGCTGTTCAATCGTCAGATCATCCGATATCTGGGAACTGACGCATTGTCCGTCTACGGAGTGATCGTGAACATCAGCACGATCGTCCAGTGCTGCGCCTATAGCGTAGGACAAGCGGCCCAGCCGATCATCTCCATCAATTTCGGAGCGAAACAATGGAGCCGGATCAAAGAGACTCTGAAATACTCTTTGTATTCGGCGTTCTTCTTCAGTGCGGTGTGGCTCTTTCTGATACTATGCTTCCCGAATGGATTCATTCGGGTCTTCATGACACCGACAGCGGAGATATACCGTATCGCACCGTTCATCATGAGAAGTTATGGGATATCGTTCCTGCTGCTTCCCCTCAACATATTCTCCACCTACTACTTCCAGTCCGTAATGAAACCGGGGGCCTCTTTCTTCGTCTCCGTCTCAAGGGGAATGGTCATCAGCGGTCTCTTGATCTACACCTTGCCATCGGTCCTGGGTCCGGACGCGATATGGTTCGCCATGCCGATCACCGAAACCCTTGTGGCTATCGCCGTAGGGATCCTCATGTATCGCTCCACGAAAAACATGGGAAGACCGGCCGTATGACAGACGAGGTATCGCATACGTGTCTCCCACTATGCGATACCCCTGCTCCTTGCATCGTCTACAGTGTATAGGAGAACCAAGCTATCGTAGTACCGACGACTTCCGACAGAGCCTTCAGGTCAGGATCAGCGAAAACGTTGAACGTATGGTCCGCTGCGGAAATCAAGATCTGACGGGATGCCGGATTGATACAGATTTCAGCGATATGAGCACCACTTTCGGGATTTACGACATCATCATTCTCTCCGTTGAGCGCCAGCACAGGGGCTTTGATCTGTTTGACATATTCATCCATATCCTTGGTAAATACATCATCGAACCATTGCAGACCAAGTTTCAAAGGATCTCGCCAACCCAGTTCCAACATGCAGAAGCCATTGGCTTTCGCTTCATCGTATTGCTGGGGAGTCACCAATATGGTAAGGTCCAACGCACCGGCCCAAAGTACTACACTTCTGAATTCAGGATCCGCCGCGGCTGCGGAAATGGCGTTCGTCCCCCCTTGGCTCCATCCCATGACGCCGATACGTTTTCCATCGACAGCAGAAAGTGTTTTCAAGTATTCCTTCGCGGCGACGGCATCTTCTACAGCGGTGGCATAGTTATAGAATTCATACCCTACGGCGCTATCGCCAGAACCGACCATATCGATACGCAACGTCGCGATCCCATTCATCGCCATGGCGGGAGCGGCATAGGCATATCCATTGCCGGCTTCGTCACGGGTACTGCCGGTTCCATGCAGCATCACTACCGCGGGAACGGGAGAGGATACATCTGCGGGGAGACATAACGTACCTACCGTAGCACGTCCGTTCGCGGTGAAGGTGACCACCGCTTCGGAATACAACTTCTGATCTACGGCGAGGTCCACGGCTTCAACCGTTATTTCAGGTACCGTCTCAACGACTTTGGCGGAGACACAGCCAACAAACAGGACGGCTGCGACGACAATACAAACAATTCCGATTTTTTTCATAGCCACCTTCCTTCAAACATTCGATACCAAAGTATGGGACATGATCTTCCCTGAGTCAATCGAAGGGTATGCCGGCCGATAAAAAAGGACCATCCGGTTTTCCAGATGGTCCTTTCGCTTTTTCCCTAGGGGCACAGCGCCCTGCGCTCCGTCAGGAATACACTGTTACATGATCGCGCCCATGTTCTTGTAGAACTCCATGCGACGCTTCGCATCGGCCTCGGCCTTGGCAAAGAGCTCGTCAGCATGTTCAGGGTTGGTCTTGTACAACGAAGTGTAGCGGACCTCGCCCTTGATGAAGTCCTGATAGTCGACGGTAGGATCCTTGGTGATGTCCCAAGAGAACTTCTTGCCGGCTTCAGCGAGCGGATTGTAGCGATACAACGGCCAATAACCCGCATCGACGGCCTTCTTGGCCTCGACCTGGCTAAAACGCATGTTGATACCGTGGTTGATACAAGGAGCGTAGCAGAAGACAATGGAAGGACCATTGTAAGCGGCGGCTTCTTGCAAAGCTTTCTGAGTGTGCGCACGGTTTGCGCCCAAGCTGACGGAAGCGACATAGACATGACCATAGCTCATGCACATGAAGCCCATGTTCTTCTTGCCGATCTCCTTACCTGCGTTTGCGAACTTCGCGACCGCGCCGATCGGAGTAGCCTTGGAAGCCTGACCACCGGTATTGGAATAGACCTCGGTGTCGAGGACCAGAATGTTGACGTTCTTGCCGGAAGCAACGACATGGTCAACACCACCATACCCGATATCATAGGCCCAGCCGTCACCACCGATGATCCAGACGGACTTCTCGGAGAGGTAGTCCTTCAGCTCGATGATCTTGGCGAGGACTTCCTTGGCTTCGTCATCCTTCGCGGCTGCGAGAGCGGCGGGGAGCAGAGCCTGGGTTGCGTTCTGAGCCTCGATGGAAGCCTCTGTGGTATCGTCCCACAGCTCGACGTTCTTCTGCAACGCGGCAGTCAGCTCGGCGGTGGTTCCAATCTCAAGCAGACGCTTGATCTTGATGGTCAGCAAGTTTCGGTTGCTGTCCACGGCGAGGCGCATGCCAAGTCCGTATTCAGCGTTGTCTTCGAACAGGCTGTTACCCCAAGCCGGACCGCGGCCATCAGGACGCTTGCAGTATGGGATGGAGGGGAAGGTACCGGAGTAGATGGAGGAACAACCAGTTGCGTTGGCGACGATCATACGTTCACCACACATCTGGGAAACCATCTTCACATACGGAGTCTCTCCACAACCGGCACAAGCACCAGAGAACTCGAACAGAGGCTGCTTGAACTGCAAGCCCTTGACGGTGGTCTCGGGAGCACCGTCGAGGATGTTCTCAGGCAGAGCGTTGAAGAAAGCTTCGTTGGCGTTCTCGCCCTTCTCGCGTTCGACGGCGATCGGACTCAGAACCAAAGCCTTGGTCTTCGCAGGACAGGTCTCGACACAGACGCCACAACCCTGACAGTCTTCCACGTACACCTGGATCTTGAACTGGAGGTCACGGGTGTTCTTGGTGTTTGACTTGAGGGTCTTGAAGGTCTCAGGAGCGTTCTTCAGGTCTTCAGGCAGAATCTGCTTGGCACGGATAGCGGCATGCGGACAAGCCTGTACACACTGGTTGCACTGGATACAGTTGTCAGGATTCCATTCGGGAACGAACGGAGCGACACCGCGCTTTTCAAGCTTCGCGGTAGCGGACGGCAAGGAGCCATCGTACGACATCTTGGAAACAGGAATGTCATTGCCCTTGAGGTGCATGATCGGGAGCATGATGTCCTTTGCGAACGCATCGGCGTCATCAGCGATCAGCTTCTTGGGAACATAGACCTTGTTCGGATCGACCTTGGCGGGGATCTTCACTTCGTGCAGGGCATCGGAAGCGCCGTCGACGGCGGCCCAGTTCTGCTGGACGATATCTTCACCCTTCTTGAGGAAGGTCTTCCTGATGTACTTCTTGATCAGCTCGATGGCCTCGGCTTCAGGAAGGACATTGCTGATCTTGAAGAAGGCGGCCTGCATGACGGTGTTGATCCGGCTTCCGAGACCAGCTTTCTGAGCGATGCTCAGAGCGTCGATGTTGTAGAAACGGATCTTCTTGTCGATGATGGTCTGCTGTTCTCCGGCGGTCAGGTGGTAGAACACCTCGTCGGAAGGAATCTGGGAGTTCAGGAGGAACACGCCACCTTCCTTCAAGGGTCCGAGCATGTCATAACGACCGACGTACGCAGGATTGTGACAAGCGACGAAGTCGGCGTGGTCGATCAACCAAGGCATATCCAGGGAACCCTTTCCGAAGCGCAGGTGGCTGATGGTGATACCACCGGACTTCTTGGAGTCGTAGGAGAAATACGCCTGGGCGTTCTGATCGGTGTTGTCACCGATGATCTTGATGGAGTTCTTGTTCGCGCCGACTGTACCGTCGGAACCAAGGCCCCAGAACATGCAGGACACGACACCCTTCGGAGTAACGTCGATCGGAGCGCCGATCTCAATGGAGCGACCGGTGACGTCGTCGTTGATACCGACGGTGAAGTTGTGGTAAGCCTTTCCCGCCAGGTGGTCGAAGACGGCCTTGGCATGGGAGGGCGGGAAATCCTTGCTGGACAGACCATAGCGTCCACCGATCACCTTGATGCCGGTGCGACCGACCAGATCGAGAGCCGCGACTACGTCGAGGTAGAGGGGTTCACCGACACAACCGGGTTCCTTGGTGCGGTCCATGACCGCGATACGCTTGACGGAAGCCGGGATGGCCTGTACGAAGTGCTCGGCGGAGAACGGTCGATAGAGGCGGACCTTCAGGACACCGACCTTTCCACCGCGATCATTGATATACTTCACGGCCCAGTCGAAGGTGTCGGCGGCACTACCCATGACAACCACGATATCGGTGGCGTCGGCGGCACCTACATAGTCGAACAGATGGTACTGGCGACCAGTGATCGCGGCGACCTTGTCCATGTAGTCCTGCACGATGGCGGGAATCGCATCATAGTAGGGGTTGACGGTCTCACGGCCCTGGAAGTAGACGTCTTCGTTCTGCGCGGCGACCTTGATCATCGGATGGTCAGGGCGCTGGGCGCGGCTGCGGAAACGTTCGATGTACTTCTCTTCCACCAGAGGCTTGATGTCCTCGTAGGAGATCTCCTCGACCTTCTGGACCTCGTGGGAGGTGCGGAAACCGTCGAAGAAGTTCAAGAACGGAACCTGGGACTTGAGGGTAGCAAGGTGAGCGACCAGAGCCATATCCATGGTTTCCTGGATGCTGGAAGCGGCGGTCATGGCGAAACCGGTGTTGCGGCAGGACATGACGTCGGAATGGTCACCGAAGATCGACAGGGACTGAGCGGCGAGCGCTCTGGCGGAGACATGGAAGACCGTAGGGATCATCTCACCAGCGATCTTGTACATGTTCGGGATCATCAGAAGCAAGCCCTGGGAAGCAGTGAAGGTCGTGGTAAGCGCACCAGCGGCGAGAGCACCGTGAACAGCACCAGCAGCACCAGCTTCGGACTGCATCTCCATGATTTCTACCTTTTTACCCCAGAGATTCTCACGGCCGGTACTGGCCCAGGAATCAGCGTATTCACCCATCGGTGAAGACGGGGTAATCGGGTAGATCGCGGCGACTTCACTGAACGCATATGCGATATGCGCGGCAGCGGTGTTTCCGTCGATAGTAACCATTTTCTTGTTACCCATATTACACTCCATAAAACAATATTTTCGCGTCCCATATCGAGGGACACCCTTTACACATGTAGAGACACAAGCGGGAGCTCCAACACATGAAACTCCAATATAGGAATATAAACCAAAGAGGTAGGGAATGCAACCTTTCAAAGGGGAAAAGCGGGCTAAAAGAACGGAAGTAAAACAGTTTGTCCGATATGTCGGTCGACCACGCGCGACGCTTGTTGCGGGTTGTTGCAATACCTTTTGTTTCCTGCCCGTCCTCTATCGAGGACACACCGTCTCCCTTGATCCTGCCGGATCAAGGGAGGAGAGGAAAATCTGGACTAGACCACAGTGGAAAAGGTTTGTCTTCGCTCCACCGAGAGGGGGGAATCATCATGCCATACCGTCATTCAGCAAGCAACACGACCCAGCGACCATCGATTCTGACGGTCAGGTTCGAGAAGTCCACATGCACCTCAGGTTTCGCCTCCATCAGAGAAGGGACACCTTCCCGACACAACCCAGCGCCGACCAAAGCCGCCAGAACGACCGATTCACCCCGTCGGCAGGAAGAATTCAACACGGGAACAAGGGAAGTACTATACATCAGGTTGAGGTTCGGACGTGGTTTCACACACTCCGTCGTACGCTTTCCAAGGGGATCTTCTATAGAGGACACCCCCCAGGGAAGGTCTATTTCAAGGCCATGTCCATTGGAGAAGGGCACTTGTCCGAACCCTTCGTCAGATTCCACACCATTATAACGCATGATGCCGAACCCGCCTTCTTTCATCATGACATCCCTGCCGGCGGAGACTTCGTGTATCCGCACATGCCAGTCTCCCGCGGGCAGCAGCCAAGTCCGAACGGTGACGTCCGGAAAAGGATTCCAGCGACTATATAGCTGTTCGTCCGACGACAGACTGTATTCCACTTTTCTGCGAGGCCGCCAATACCCGTCCCCCTCACTGAAAAACAGCATGCTGTCACACCCCGTCTTGTCGAAGCCGAACGGACTGATCGATACCGAGAATCCAAAATCAGTGCTATAGGCGAACTTTGAATATTTTTCTGCGGCATGGTTCAGCTCGAACGCGGGATATTGTCCCGCGCTCAGCATGACGACATCTCCTTGACGGGTCCTGCACATGAGGTTCCCGGGGATGAGAAGGTGCGTCACAGCCGGCAGTCCCGGCAAACCAACCTCCTCGCTTTTCCAAAACGGATGGTCGTCGCCGAGGGCAAGGATCAGATAGGTCTTCAGCGCCCAATACGGGGACCCTGGAGCATTATATTCATCGGCCATGATCAACGAAGGGTATGCGTATCCGATCGTCAACAATCCGCCGTTGTCGAATATCGGCTGAGAAAA
Source organism: uncultured Sphaerochaeta sp. (assembly GCA_964407735.1). Taxonomy (GTDB): domain Bacteria; phylum Spirochaetota; class Spirochaetia; order Sphaerochaetales; family Sphaerochaetaceae; genus Spiro-02. Next base: position 14,885 of record CAYOWS010000026.1, read on the forward strand.
CCACCAGCGAAGATTCCTCAGGACAAGTCCTTTCAATACTCCCCAAGGCAGGACTTCGATACCGGCGAACGCACAGGCGCTGAAGAACGAAGTTACGGCGAACCTATAGGTCTGGCTCCTGCCGAAGGGGACGGACTGTCCTTCGGCGGCGTAATACGTAATGTACTGCTCGGCGAATCTGACGACCCGTTCACGATATCGTTCGCACCGGACGGCATCGCTCTCCTTCATGTATGTATAGTAGACCAACGAATAGAAATGTATGGCGAAAGGATTGTAATAGTCGAACGGGACATCGTCCCGATACCATCCGTCATCAACATACAGGCCGTCAATGAAATCCAGGTCGAATTCCATCTGGGCCTGATCATATGGTTCATCGAGACTCCGCAAGGCGAGATTGACCAGAACCCTGAAATAATGCCAGTTGTTCCCTCCGATCGCCTTGCCGTTGATGGAATACAGCCAGGAGGAAAGATTTCGCCGTTGCGCCTCCGTCAAAGGTTCCCAATATACCTCCCGGCACAACAGCAAGGCCAGGGACATGGCCGCCATCTCCACGATCCTCTGGTCGTGGTCCTGTATATCCCCCCAATACTCCGAATCCTGCGGGTCGGGGCCGGTCGCGAATCCTTGGGCGTGATGAGCCTCCCCGTTCCATGCATATCCGCCTTTTCGCAGAGGAACCACCCCCCAAAGCAGACGGCTCCATCCTTCGAACAAAGCAATATGGCCTGAATAATGGGCGGAGGAGTTACCGACGAACAGACCGGCCCCGGCAGGGGTCAGATGATCGGTGCATTGATCCAACATGGAGACAAGGCTTGCCGCGACGTCGTCGCGGGTTTTCAGCGGATTGTCGCTGAGAAAACGATACATTGACATGATACAGACGCTCCCTTACCAAAACAACGGATAGTGTTTCAAAACCCGGACAAGGGCTTCGACATAGAAATAATCCCCCCACACGGTACATTCATCGACACCGTTCCTGCCGGGCTTGCTGTATACGCCGTGCAAAAGTATCCCGTCGGAACCGGATACGGTCCGTGTCGTGTAATGTTCGTGTAGGGAAGACAGTATCCGCAGGGCCAATACTTCGTATCGCCTGCGATCTTCATCGACAAGGGGCAGAAGCCCGGATAGTTCCAGCAAACCGCAGGCCGCGATGACCGCGGCGGAACTGTCCCGGTCTTCGTCCCCATGGGTGAACTCCAGATCCCAATAGCAGACCAGGTCGTCCGGCAGACGGAGCAGGAAGTATTCAGCCAACCGTTTCGCGTCTTCCAGTATCGAAGGATCCTTGACATACCTATAGTTCAGCGCAAGGCCATAGATCCCCCAGGCCTGCCCTCTCGCCCAGCAGGAAGAATCGCTGTATCCTTGGGCCGTGGTTCCTTTCACAGCCTTGCCGCTTTCAGGATCGAAGTAAAACGTATGGAACGTGCTTGCATCATTTCTGATGATATACCGTCGGGTCTGTCGAAGATGGGATTCCGCGGCGGCCCGGTAGCTCATATCCCCCGTCTCCGTCGCTGCCCAGAACAGAAGCGGCAGATTCATGAGGCAGTCGATGATCATCCTGCCCCGTTGGGAAGGATCGTCGAGATCTCCCCAGGCCTGGATGATCCCCGCTTTCGCATGGTATCTGAGCATCAACAAGTCAGCCGCCTGCAAAGCGGTAAGGTATGCGTGTCTGTTCCGTGTAAGAAGAAACTGCGCCTTGCAGGACAGGACATACAGGAATCCGAGATCGTGGGTGTCTATATGGAGCCGTTCACGCAGACGCTCCTGATAATCGGGCAACAGTTTCTCGGCGGCGTCGCGAAATACAGTTTCTCCGGAATACTGATACGCCTGCCACAGCATCCCGTTCCAGAAACCGCTTGTCCAATCCTCATTCGGAATCAGCCGATATATCCCGGAGACACTTGCCGGGGATGGATAGAGGGTTCCAAAGCGATCAATGTTGCCACGGATCTTTTCCAACGGATACCGGATCGCCTTTTCCCAGTATTCCTTTCTGTACAAAGCATCAACATCCATAATCAAGACACATCCTTTTCCTGCAAAGTCATCAAACGACGGAAAACTCCACCGTCAGGGTCCGGTTCGCTTCGAGAGGTACGCATACCGGCAGGTACCGCATGCCGCCGACAGGGTTGAACGCCCGCTCCACATGACCATCCACCGAGGTCGGCCATTGCGGCGTACCTCCAGCGAATTCCACATGCAGACTCCTTCCGTCGTTCTTGCGCAACGTCAGGACGCCGTTTGAAAATCCAAGTTCGTCATCGTCAGATACAATCGGACATTTCAAGATCGCGTCGGCGTCGACCAGGATCTCCACCAGGATCTTTTCGGGGGCAAACCGATATGACAACCGGTATCCGGTATCTGATCGCAGGCCATCAAGATATGAAAGCCTCCCCTGGGCGTACACATGGTATCCTTCGCCGTCTTTCTCACAGGTCATTGTCGCGAGCATATCGTTCACGCTGGAACATTCCAGTTCCGACCGGGTCGGTTCCTTCACGATACGGAAGGACTGACAGTCAAAAGGATATTTCTTGGGGACCTGCATGTTGGCCGGTTCGTGCAATGAATAATGCGGCATGGTGGCGGTCAGCACCGGTCCCGTCAGCCGATGCCATAGGAATGTCAGGCATCCGCCGGAGGAATTGGACCCCGCACAATAGGGATAATCCGTCGTGGAAATACTCGCCTTCCACTTGTCCAGGGAGATCATGACGAGGTTTCCATCCTCGTAGGACCGGCAGGAGGTTTCGTTGTCACCGGGGAGCGCCATCCCTCCATGGGGCGCATGCCCTTTCGCAAGCATCAGGGACAACCCCTTCGCATGGCAGAACGTGTGATGTACGCAGGCCGGTTCACCTTCACCGGCGTACATGGGGCCTCCCATGAGAAGACCATCATGGGTACAGGTCTCCATCAGCTTGAAATTCCGATATGCGATTTCCCCGAATGCAGGGTCGACATCGCTGAGCAAACCATAGGCGAGTTGGCAACCGTCGCTGGTCCGGCTCCCCCAGTAGCTCCATTTCGCATTACGTGTCCCCCAGCTATTGTTCCAGCCTCCATCGGGAATGAAGAAAGGCATATGCGCATACAAGGACTGGATCGTCGCCTGACGGATTTCCTCATCTTCCGCATACTGGCTGTACAAGACCAACGCAGGCAAGGATTCCTCGACGTTGTAACCTATGTCTATCGCCTGACAGCCCTTCGCGGTCACCAACAACTCCGGTTTGCCCTCCCCGTAGATCAATCCATCCTCATTAATGAATTTCAACAGGGAATGCGCCAGACTCCGGGCTTTTGACAGGTAATCGTCATTACGGAATATCTTTCCGGTGATCGCCAACGCTGCGGCACAGGATATCGGATAGTTGACGTTGGGGTTCAGGGTATCGATCAGATGATAGATGCATTCGGTCGATTTCGAGAGTCTGGAGAACCATCTCCGGCGAGTATCTTCGTCCAGCAGGTCGGCAAACAATTCCAACGTCTCCGCAAGGGCTATCACGGAGAATATGGTGATTCCACGCCATTCGTTGTTGCTGTCGTTGATATAGCTGTCATCGGCCCGGACGATGTTCCGTTCCGACCAGTCGAACAGTTCCTTCGCCGCATGGATGTACTTCTCTTCCCCCGTGGCCTTCGCCATATACATCAACGGGAGGACCGCATCTCCGCAACGACCATGGATTTTTGTACAGGAGGGACACATGATCCCTCCCCTGAAATATGGTTCGGCATTTTCCTTGACCTGCAAGGAGAGCAATCTATCCACCCAAGTCTTCAACAATTCAAAATACTCTTTTTCAACTTTCATCTTTCCTATCCCTTGATACCGGAATTCATCAGTCCGACCTTGATCTGCTTGTGCCCGAGAATAAAGACGAGCAACAGAGGTATCATGCTTATCAGAACCGCCGCGTTGATCTGCCCGTATTCGCGGAACAGATCATTGGAGAATTTGCTCATCCCCAACGTAACGGTCTTCATCCTTTCTGTGGAAACGACCAGCAGGGGCCAGAAGAATTCATTCCAGCTCCAGGTGCATTTGATGACGATGAACGTCACGATCGGTCCGCTGAGCAAGGGAACGATCACCCTTCTGAAAATCCAGAACTCTCCGGCTCCATCGATCCTGCCGGCTTCGATATATGAATTCGGAATGGTAGTCATGGACTCTTTCAGCAAAAAAGTCCCGAACGCGGAAATGCAGCTGGGAATCATGATCCCGATATACGTGTTGATCAGGTTCAGCCTGCTCGTCACCATGAACAGCGGAATGGAGATCATCTCCATCGGGACCATCACCAACCCCAAGAACAGATAGAAAATGACGTTCTTGCCGGGAAAATTGAATTTCGCGAAGCCATAGCCCGCCGTCAGACCAAGAATCAGCGCCGGAAACAGCGAAAAGAACGTGACGATGAGCGAATTGAAGATGAACACATAGAAGGGAACCCCGTTCAGCTGAGTCGCCGTTCCAAAGAACACATCCTTCAGATTCTGAAAATTCAGAAAGCTGTCCGGAAGCAGCCTGTGCATCAAGGTCCTGTTGGGCATGTCGGTAATTTCGGTCGGAGTCTTGAACGCCGTGAAGATGATCATGACGAACGGAATCAGGACGAAGATGAAGAACAATCCCAACACAATCCAGTTGATGACATTGGATACGGAAATTTTTGTCTTGTTCATACCCTCCCCCTCCTCAATAATCGACCGTTCTGCGCAGGAACACCTGCTGGCACAGGCTGATGATGAACAACGTGAGAATCAACAGTACCGTCAACGCGGACGCCAGCCCGTAGTTGTTGGTGAACAGATCCTTGATGAGATAGATCATGATCGTACGGGTCGACCCCGCGGGACCGCCGCCGGTCGAAGTATATATCTGGTCAAAAGCTCGAAAGGCGAAAATAGTCTCAAGGGTCAGGACCATGATCAGCTGGGGGTTGATCAATGGCAATGTGATCTTGAAGAACTTCCGGATGGAAGAGACACCATCAAGGTCTGCTACCTCATAGAGGCTCGCCGGCACGTTCTGCATTCCTCCAAGAAGAATCATGATGCCGAAAGGAGCCCGGACCCAGACGGTGATCGGCAGGGTCGAATACAAAGCCGACTGGGGAGCCCTGAGCCACAAGGGCGGATTGGATACCCCCAAGGCCCGTAAGATATTGTTGAGCAGTCCAAGATTCGGATCCATCAGCCAATCCCATACGATACCGGCGCTTACCATGGAAACGATGAAGGGAATGAACGACAAGGTCGTCAAGAAGGCTCCGAACCTGTTTTTCAATTTGGACAACGAGTTCGCGATATAGAGGTCAACCAACAACAACAGTGGAACGCTCATGATCACGAAACGTAACGTAATGGCTGTAGACTGCCACATGGCGTCGCGGGAAAGAAGGTCCTTGAAATTCGAGAACCCTACGAACGTCCGCGTATTCAGCAAAAAATTCACCTTGCAGAACGCATTCACGAAACATAGCAGCAAGGGATACAGGAACACGAACAGAAAATAGAGAAAAGAGGGCAGCACAAACAGAAAACCTGTAAGCTTGTACTTATTTTGCGTCGTCATAGAGCTCCTCACCAAAAAATGAGGCTGTTGCATAAGTCGGATCTTTTGCAACAGCCCCTCTTCACATACAGGCCATTGTTTTTACAACAGTCTTGGTTCCCGCCTAGTTCTGAGCCAGAAGCTGATCGATCTTCACAGCGAGGGAGTCAAGCTCAGCCTGGACATTGATACCCGGAGTACCAAGTACTTTCGCGACGGTATCTCCGAACAGGATCTGGATCGAACCGGATTGCTTGATGCTGTCATATACCGGAGCCGGATCCTTGTCCTTTGAGTTCAGCATCGCTTCAGCGTACGGCATCTTGCCGAAATATTCGTTGTCAAGCGTCAGAGTACCACTCAATACGGGTGGGAAACCGGCCGCTTCGTGCATGATGACGTCATATTCGGGCTTCGCAAGCTCCTTGAAGATATCCTGGGATATCTCGGGATACTTCGTTTTTGCGCTGATCAGATTCGCCCAGATGCTCCCGGCGCCGTCGGCTACGAGATTCACCTTTTCACCGGAAACGAATGGAATTACTACGAAATGAATATCAGGGGCCTTGTCCAACGTATCCTGCGCGAACCAACCTTCCCTGTTGATGATCGATGCCTGTCCGGCCTGGAACGCCGCTTCAGGGCTTCCGAACTCCAGATTCGAGATGCGATTTTTATATACGAGATCATTCAACCACTGAAAAGCTTCTACCGCCTCAGGACTGTTCACATAACCGGTGGAGGTGGTCAGGTCTTCGGAGAGAAGACGGGCTCCCATATTATGGAAATACGGAAAGAACTTACTTCCGACACCATCTCCGGCACCGAGGTACCGAGGCTGGAAACCAGAACGGACGATCTTTCCGGAAGCATCGTATTTCGTCAGCTTCTTCGCCAGCTCGGTCAGTTCCGCCATGGTCTCAGGCATATCCTTCTCAGGATCAAGGCCAGCCTCCACCATATGGTCGGTATTGATGTACAGCATCTGGAGAGAACCTCCCTCGACAGGGAATCCGTATCGTTCACCATCGAACATGCCGGACTCACTGAACATCGGGGCAAGACCTTCGTCCCAAGCGGCACGAACATCCTCACGCAACGGAAGGGCGATGGGGTTCGATCCACCATTCAGCGCCCAGTCACTGGTCCGTCCCAGGAAAAAGTCGGGACCGTTGTTCGAAGCGAATCCAGTCAGATATTTCGCTTCATAACCGGAATACTCGATTACTTCCGCCCGACAGGTCACCTGGTCATATCCGAGGTTCTTGGCCGCCAGGTTCACCGCTTCGGCGAAAGCCTGCACGCTCACGGGGGAATGCCCGTAATGCGACCAGTACACCAGCTCGACAGGGCCTGATTCCTTTTCCTTCGTCCCGCTTGCGAACAATATGACGGGTACGATCATCATCACGAACAATAGAGTCACTACTGTCTTCTTCATAACATTCCTCCTTCAAAAGTCAATGGCACATATCTGACAACCATCGACCTTTTCTGAAAATTCCATAGAAGCGAGATGCCCTACGCCCCTACGACCTCCGTTGCAACAGAACTCATGTTTCTTCGGCATGCAGGCTTCCGACACATTCCCGTCGTAGTACAGACATAAGCTGACAAGCTACGAACGCCAACAAACCTTTATTCAGTCGCCACTCCAATATTGACACAAATATTGTCTTAATTAATGTCAATACTCATCTACTTAAGGGAATAGTAGCATGTCAAATTTAGCTTGTAAAGAATTTTTTTCGCTAAAACCTTATTATATTGAGACTATTTGACACAAATATAATTATATTATCGAACTATTGATACTCTTTCAGGATTCCATTGACACCTTTTCTTGACTTTTGGACAGTATCATTTTATGATCAAATCATGAGACAAACTGACACTAAAGAAGAGCTGATAGTAAAGATAAGTGAACTGTCCGGCATTTCCCGTTCCACGATCTTCCGTTATTTCGCGGGAAAACAGGTGAGGGAAAGTTCGAAACAAAAAATCTGCGACGCCCTCGCGGACATCAAAGGTCGAAAATATACACGAGAAGAAAAAAAACTTGAAATCGTAGTACCGGTCAATTCCCACAACTTCGATGACTTCAAAGGATACGGAGAGGTCCTCTCCGGTATCCTGGACGAAGCGTCGCAACGAGGCTTCACCGTCCGGTTCGAACACGAACAAGCGGACTATGCGGGAAACGGACAGGGCATGGGCGTCATCCTCCTTGGTAAGGACACCGATGAACTCGAACAGGATTGCACACGGCTCAAGGAACTGGGGATCCCGTTTGTGCTGATCAACCGCACCATAGACAAACCAGGAATCAACTATGTGGCGGTCGATGTACGGCAGGGCGCGTACGACATGGCGAACCATCTCCTTGACCAAGGCTACAGGAGAATCGCGTTCTGGGGGATGCAGACCAATATGGTGACCAAAGGGAAACTGGAGGGACTCAAAGACGCCCTTGCCCAGAGAAACGTACCGTGCCATGAAGAGCTGATAGAGACTGATGTCGAGAATCATCCACTGGAGGAGACCTTCGACCGCTTCATGAGCGGGGAGAACAGGCCCGACGCATTCATGGCGATGGATGATGAAACCGCGCTCAAGGTCATCCGCCTGGCATTCATGAAGAATATCCAAGTCCCGCAGGATCTCGCCGTAAGCGGAATGAACGACGTGGAGTCGTCCGAGAACGTGATTCCCTCGATCTCCAGCATCCACTACCCTTTCCGGACACTGGGGGTCCTCGCCGTTGACACCTTGTGGAAGCTATTGCAGGAACAGCAGATACAATCCATCAGAATGATGATAGGACACAAACTCATACTGCGCGACAGTACGAAAAGAAAGATTTAAAGCCCATACCCATAGCTTGGGTCCTGCTTGCAGAACATCACGATCCCATCAAGACGGCAAAGCCGGAGACAGTGTCGAGACACGGCTCCGGCGAAGCGACGACGGTATGGAGGATTATTCCGAGCTAGGCGGTTAGCATTCGCTATGGCCGCACGAAATACACTTCTTACACCCCTCGATATTCAAAAACGTCACATTCCCGCAGACCGGGCAGACATCGGGGGTGATGCCATTGTTGGTGACGGCGGCGAGCCCCAGGTCGAGCTGCATGCTTTCAGCCATGACATCCTCATCCTCTTCATCGGGCAGTTTCGCGGCGGCGACCTGCGTAGCGGTAGAGTTGCCGATATGCTCTTCCAGAGTCTGTGCGATAGCGTCCGGCAGGCTCATGACGCGGTTCTTGCCGAAGCCCATCGGACGACCGCTGCCGATACCTTTGAGCTGGGCGATGATCGCCTGCGTGCGCTGTTTCGGAGTGAGGGGGCTGGGCATGCGGAGGATCAGGCTGATCAAGCGGCCGATACCTTCGGCGTCGGCAGCGACATCGGAACCGACCTTGGCCACATTGACGAACACTTCAAACGGATCCTCATACTGATCCCCGTCTGAGTTGACCGTGATATAAGCGGTTCCGATCGGAGTCGCCTTGCGATAGGTCGTACCGCGAAGAACCGTGGAACGGAGGCGCGGCTTCGGTTCAAGAACCGGAGCAGGCTTCGGAGCCTCGTCCTTCTTGTCTTCCTTCTTCTCGTCCTTGGCTTTCAGGACCTGGGTGTCGCGGGAACCGTCACGATACGTCGTGCCGCCCTTGCAGCCCAGGTCATACAGAAGCTCATACAGTTTGCCGGTCTGCTCGACGGTATAGTCGGCGGGGGTATTGCCGGTCTTGGAGATCGAGGAATCGACCCACTTCTGGATGGCGGCCTGGACACGGACATGCCCTTCAGGAGCAAGGTCCATGGCGGAAACGAAATAGTCGGGGCGAGTCTGACCGGGATGGGCCTTGACCCATTCCTCATACACGGCGACACGTTCGATATTGGTACCCATGCGCCCGACACGTTCCCATTCCCAGAAATAATAGGGTTCGATACCGGTGCTGGTGCCGACCATGGTGCCGGTGGTACCGGTAGGGGCTTGTGTCAGCAACGTGACGTTCCGAAGCCCTTTGTTGCGGACATCTTCCCGAAGGGTCTCGGGCATCTGCATCATGAAACCGCTCTGGAGAAGCTTCTCAGCGTCGAACATCGAGAAAGAACCCTTCTCCGCCGCAAGGTCGCTGCTTTCCGCATAGGCCTCTTCACAGATGAACTTGTACAGCTCGTCAATGAACTTGATCGAGTCGTCGCTCCCATAGCCGAGCTCCAGCTTGATCAGCATGTCAGCGAGGCCCATGGTGCCGAGACCGATACGGCGCTCGGACTGCTGGCGCTGGCGGTTCTCCTCAAAGAAGTACGGAGTATCGTCAATGACGTTGTCCAGGAAACGGACGGAACTCCTGACGGCGCGACCGAGATCCTTCCACAAAACTTTCTTGTCTTCCACGAATCGGCTCAGGTTGATGGAACCGAGGTTACAGACGCCCCAAGGGGGCAGACCCTGCTCACCGCAAGGGTTCGTGCTCTGGATCGTGCAGTAGTACCAGGAGTTTGACATCTTGTTGTAGCGGTCAATAAAGAACACGCCCGGTTCAGCGGAAGCCCAGGCACTCTCGATGATGGCGTTCCATACATCGCGGGCCTTGAGCGTCTGATACGGAATGACCTTGTGTCCAGCGGCCTTCCACGCGTTGAGGTCACCGTCCCACTTCTCGTTGTATTCAGGATCGCTGGTATCGGGGAAACAGGTCTCCCATACGCCGTCGTTGCGGACGGCTTCCATGAAATCATCGGTGATACCGACGCTGATGTTGGCGTTGACGATCTTGTCCATCTCACGCTTGCTGTTGATGAAGTCGATGATATCCGGATGCCAGACGTTGAGGATCAGCATCAGAGCACCACGGCGGGAACCACCCTGCTCGATCAGGCCGGTGACGAAGCTGAACAAAGCACCCCAGGATACGGAACCGCTGCTTCGGCCGTTGACGCCCTTCACATAGCTATGACGAGGGCGGAGCGAAGAAAGATTCATGCCGACACCACCGCCACGGCTCATGATCTCGGTCATCTGTCCAAGAGAGGCGATGATTCCGCCACGACTATCCTTGGGGGAAGGGATGACGTAGCAATTGAAATAGGTCAGGTTCTGGTCGGTACCGGCACCTGTGAGGATACGTCCACCAGGGACGAACTTCCAGTCTTCAAGCAACCAGTTGAATTCCTTCTCCCATTTTTTACGGGACTCAGGCTTCTCCTGTTCAGCGATACCTCGTGCGACACGGGAGAGCATCTGGGCGGGATCGGTCTCCAACGGCTTGTCGACATTCTCGACCTTCGTGTGGATGACGGTTCCATCCTCCAGCTTCACAGTGATCTGCTTGTCGTCCTCGATCTCGGTGACATTGCCGATCTCCCGTTGTCCCGTCTTCGGATTACTTACCGCGACAACGAGATCACCGATGGAAAGACTCTCCTTCTTGGCATCCTTCAAAGCATAACGATCAAGGAAAATCTTCCTTCCAAGCGGACTCAACTGATTTTTGACTGTGGCCATACTACCCCCCGAAAAATTCTGAGAAAACAAACTACTGGAAGGACAAAACTTGAGAGCCAACGATCCATGGCGCTACAAGAGAACAACGGTGCCCAGTATTTCCTGCGGACACTACGTCAGTCCCATCCGATCCTAGTCCATGACAATATGTGCCGACCATTGGGCACGTCCTTTACCATAGCACAAGGCAAAGAACAAGGCAAGAGGCGAACCTATATTTATGGTGTGTCATTTGTCAACCCACCACTACATATAGTGTAATATAACTTTTATAGCAGAAACATATCGTCTGTATATAGCAACTACAGAATTACAAAAAACTGTCATTCTGTAGTCCATACGACACAGTTCTTTACGTACATTGGAATTGTGTTTCATTCGGGTTTTTTCTGGTTAAAACGGATGTTCAGAACAAAAAAAATTGATGTTCACACTCTATATCATGCAGGAAACCGGGACACACCACTAGATACACAAAAGGACCGTTTCTTCCATAACGGTCCCCGATAAAAACAGGCAGGCAAGACTATCTGCCACAAGTACAGGAATTCCCCTCTTCGTAATAGTGCCCAAGAGCATGGACATGACCATTGCACATCGCCCCGGTGGAATGCAATATTTCGGACAGACAGGCCGTTGCCGAATCAGAGACAGAACCTTCCGCGACGAGAATACCAGATGCATCGCAAGCAACCGAAATGTTCATCACATTCTCATAGAAAGGAAAGGGAGCCATTATGTTACCATAACGGCCCCCTCACGATACACACGCTCTTTAAGGAAGGAGGAGCATACTATTCCATCACGAAAGCCCAACGGACCTCGCGTAAAGGACTCGACAGGGATGCGCCAGACCCTCTTTCAATGCCGGCGCATCCGAAAGGAAACTTAGTAACCGAGTTCAACCATCGCGTCGGCGACTTTCTTGAAGCCTGCGATGTTTGCACCCTTCACATAGTTGATATAACCGTCGGCATCCGTACCTTCCTTGACACAGGCGGCATGGATGCTGACCATGATGTCATGCAGTTTCTGGTCGACTTCCTCGGCGGACCAGCTGTAATGCATGGCATTCTGGGACATTTCGAGACCGCTGACCGCTACACCACCGGCATTGGCGGCTTTGCCAGGACCGAACGGAATCTTGTGTTCGATGAAATAAGGCACCGCATCGGCCCTACAACCCATGTTGGAGGTCTCCACGACATACTTGACGCCATTGGCGACCAAGGTCTTTGCGTCTTCCAGGCTCAATTCGTTCTGGATGGCGCAAGGGAACGCCATGTCGACGGGAACTTCCCAAGGCTTCTTGCCGGCGAAGAACTTCGCGCCGAATTTTTCGGCGTACGGTTTCACGACATCGTTGTTGGAGGATCGGAGCTCGACCATATACGCCCACTTTTCAGGAGTGCTGATGCCGTTCTCGTCAAGAATATAGCCATCGGGACCGCTGATAGTAACGACCTTGGCTCCGAGTTGGGAAGCCTTCATTACCGCGCCCCAAGCGACGTTGCCGAAACCGCTGATAGCGATACGCTTGCCTTCCATGGTATCACCATGGGCCTTCAGCATCTCGTTCGCGAAATACATGGTACCGAAACCAGTCGCTTCCGGACGCACCAGAGAACCGCCCCAGTTGCGACCCTTACCGGTCAGAACACCGGTATTTTCGTCACGAAGACGCTTGTACTGACCATACATGAAGCCGACTTCACGACCACCGACACCGATATCACCGGCAGGAACGTCGGTATCCGGGCCGATATACTTCTGTAGTTCTGTCATGAAGGAACGGCAGAAACGGAGAATCTCATTGTTGGACTTGCCCTTCGGGTTGAAGTCACTGCCGCCCTTGCCGCCGCCCATGGGCAATGTCGTCAGGCTGTTCTTGAAAGTCTGTTCGAATCCGAGGAACTTCAAGGAACCAAGTGTCACGCTGGGATGGAACCGGAGACCGCCCTTGTAGGGGCCGATCGCATTGTTGAACTGAACACGGTAGCCACGGTTCACCTGGATATCACCATTGTCATCTTCCCATTCCACTTTGAAGGAGAAGACACGGTCCGGCTCGGTGATGCGATCCAGAATCTTGTTCTTCAGATATACGGGGTTGTCGTTTACGACGTCGATAACGGACTCGATGACTTCACGAGCCGCCTGGATAAACTCTGGCTGAGCGGGATTCTTCCGCTCAAGTTCCGCCATGAACTCTTCCAATTGATACATTTCTCTGTTCCTCCCTGATTTGGGGCCCGGAGGCCCCCTCACGATTCCATATATCCATCCTAAACCCGACTATTCAACCTGTCAAGAAATTTTGAATTCCATCAATTACTTTCGTGATATTTGATGTTTTCATAAATAAATATGTATAAAACAACAAAAATATGCATAAATTTTCATTTATATTTACGATAACCGCCAATTTTGTAAGAGCAACGTACATTTTGCTGAATCCCTAAATGCCAAGACCTTGCTTTCACGGAAATCCGAGACAACAATCGGCAACAATTCATGTCGGCATTTCTGTTTTCCCTCTTTCGATTCCGTGATATCATTTGTCCATGTATAAACTCGATCAAACGTGGTTGCCTTTCAGCAACCTGATGCTCAAGCATATCTACAATGTATTGCTGATTTGCAGCGACTATGACCGGTTCCTGATCGAAGAGGATGGCCGGGTGGAAGAAGAGCTGTTTCTGGAATACACCCAGCTTGGACTGACCAATCCGCCGAAGATCACCCATGCGGCAAGTCCCGCGGAAGCGGTGGAACTTCTGGAAGAGCGGAAGTTCGATCTGGTCATCACCATGCTTGATCTTGGAACCGAACATGTCGAAGAACTGGCGACCCAGATCAAGGAACTCAAGCCCGACATGCCCGTCGTCGTACTCTCCCCCTCCCCGGCCCACCGGAGGAACAAGCTGATAAAAGGTTCCACGAACTCCGCGATCGACTATTTCTTCTATTGGCAGGGGAACCCCGGCATCTTCCTCGCGATGGCGAAACTGATAGAGGACCGAATGAACCTCGACCATGACACCGCGGAGGCAGATGTCCAGGTCATCATCCTCGTCGAGGACTCCGTACGCTTCTATTCTTCATTCCTCCCGCTGATGTACACCTGCCTGATCCAGCAGAACCGTTCCAGCATTCTGGAAGCGCTGAACAACTGGGGCAGGACCCTGCGAATGAGGGGGCGGCCCAAGATCCTGCTGGCACGAACCTATGAAGATGCGGTGTCGATGTATGAAACCTATCGGCACAACATCCTAGGAATCATTACCGATGTATCCTACAGCCGCGACGGAGAGGATGATCCCGAAGCGGGCATCAAACTCTGCCATCTGGTGCACAGCAAAGATCCGGATCTTCCGGTCCTGGTGCAAAGCACGAAAGAAAGCTACAGGGACATGGCGTATGAGGAGGGGGCGGCCTTCATCTGGAAACTCAGTTCCTCGTTGTTGACGGACCTTCACAAATATCTGGTCGCGAACTATGGTTTCGGACCGTTCATCTTCAGGAATCCGGAGTCAGGGGAAGAGATCGCCAGGGCGGAGACCATGAGGGATCTTCAGCGCTTGCTGCCGGAGATTCCTAACGACAGCTTCATCAGCCATGCGAGACGCAATGATTTCTCCCGCTGGCTACGGGCGAAGAGCCTGTATGTACTGGCCGCGAAGATCAAGCCGTTGAAAGAGAAGGATTTCGCTAGTCCTGAAATCTTCCAGGAAAGGATGGGGGAGATCATCAGGACCTACCGTACCGAAAGGACGAAAGGGATCATCACCCAGTTCAACCGCAACAACTACGACGAAACGTTGTTCTTCTGTCGCATCGGTTCCGGCTCCCTAGGGGGGAAAGGTCGCGGCCTCGCCTTCATAGACATGGAACTCAGGGCCAGCGATATCATGGAGAAATATCCGAACGTATATCTTTCGATTCCCCGCACGGTGGTTATCGCCACGGATCTGTTCACCCAGTTCATAGAACAGAACCAGTTGCAGGAGGTGGCGTTCGCCGATCTCGCCGACGAACATCTGCTCCGTGTGTTCCTCTCCCGCCCTTTGCCCGACGAACTGAGCAAGGATCTTGCGGAGATCCTGAAAGTAATCCATCAACCGATCACGGTCAGATCTTCCTCCTTGCTGGAAGATTCCCATTTCCAGCCGTTCGCGGGTGTCTATGAAACCTGCATGATCCCCAACCAGGGAAACGACGCCCAACGGCTCGAGGAACTGGGCGACGCCGTCAAATGCGTCTGGGCCTCCACGTACTTCAGACGGGCGAAAGAGTACCTGCGGGCGACCGACCATATGCTTGAGGAAGAGAAGATGGCTGTCGTGATCCAGCAGGTCATCGGCAGTGAACACGGCGACTACTGGTATCCGAACATCTCCGGCGTCGCCAGATCGTTGAACTACTATCCCCTTGGCGGGGAGACTCCGGAGGACGGCGTCGGCATGCTCAGCTTCGGTTTCGGGAAATCGGTAGTGGACAATGGTTCCGCGTTCCGGTTCTCCCCGAAACATCCTCGTCGCCCAGTGCAGTTCCTTGGAGGCACAGAATCGAGTTCTCAGACCCATTTCTATGGGCTACGACTTGGAACAGGCTATCATCCACTGGAAGATACCCCGGAAAATCTTGAACTGCTGCCCCTTTCCGAAGCAGAAGCCCACCCTGACTCCCTCAGATATGTCGCCAGCACCTATGAGACCGAGACGGGGCAATTGTCGGAGAGTATCCGGGCCGTAGGCCGTAAGGTGATAACGTTCAACGGAATCCTCAAATACGACGCATTCCCATTGGCCGCCATCGTCCGTGATATTCTCCTGCTCGGAACGGAGGCGATGAGCACCCCGATCGAGATCGAGTTCGCGGTCAACCTGAACAAGAAGGCTCCGAAAAAACCAGAGTTCAGCTTGTTGCAGATCCGCCCGATCGTGGAGGGGAACGAAGAATCCGACATCACGATCGAGGATGCGATGAAGGACCGCGCTTTCGTGTATTCGCATCAGGTGATGGGCAACGGCAAGATCAATACGATTCACGATATCATCTATCTCAAGACCGACAAGTTCAATCCCGCCTATACCGCGGAAATGGCGGCGGAGCTGGACAAGCTCAACGCTCCTATGGTGCTGAACCAGGTCGACTACGCTTTGATCGTCGCCGGAAGGCTCGGCTCCTGCGATCCATGGCTGGGAATCCCTGTCTCATGGTCACAGATATCACGGGCACAGGTCATCGTCGAAACAGGTCTTCCGAACTTCCAGGTAGAACCAAGCCAGGGGACACACTTCTTCCAGAACCTGACCTCGCTCGGGAACATCTACATGACGGTGAACCCCTCCTACAACGACGGGTTATGCGACTTCTCGGCGTTGGACCAGCTTCCGCTGGTACAGGAAAAGGAGTTTTTCCGTCATGTCCATACGGAACTCCCGCTTGAAATCAGAGTCAACGGCTTCAGAAGCGAGGGGGTCATAGCCCCTGGCGTCATTCAGGAGAAAAAAGAGGAAGTGGAGGCGCTGTCCGCCCCCGACTACGAGTAAGGGGTGCGATGGGGGTACACGAGAGCCTCACTAGACGTATCTCGCAAGCGCTAGAGTTTCCATCCGCACTTTGCGAAGCACAAACAAGTCCTTCTATAGAAAGTCCAGCCACAGTCGGTGTGTTGACTGCCCTTGCGGAGGAAGATGGAAGAAATCTTCCTTCGTTTCTATATCTATGATCTCTCCCGCTTTCGCAGGAAGTGAATGCCACGGTTCGATGCAGACGAAAGGTGCTGCTGTGGCGACAGGATGCCAGAGCCCACAAATAGGGGTGTCGGGATATGTCATGCGGACCGCGTGAAACTCTTTTTGAGTTGCCAGAACAGCTACGGATCCGGTATTTTTCAGAATGACGGCATCATTGTTGAACAGTTCATGTCGCAGAGCAACCCTATGATCTGGTAGAGAAAACGGCTCCTCCACCCCTGTGTCGAAACAGTCAGAAGAAAACACCCTCCGCTTCAGATCGGAAGCTTGGGGAAATTCGATGTAATAGTCCTCGAACGCCAAATTCGGATTCAAGGGAACAGAAAATCCAGGATGGCTGCCGAGACCATAATGGAGAACAGCATCGTCAAGATTGGAGACATGATACTCAATCATCAAAGTATCGGCGACAAGGGTATAGATCACACGAAACGCAAACCGGAATGGATAGATAGCTTTGATCGCCTTGGACGGCCGATAGGTACAGACGAGGCTCTTTCCATCATCACCCCGGACAATATCGAACATCTCATGGGACAGAAACCCATGGGGAGGCATCTCATATGACACTCCCCTATAGCGATACCGGCCCTCTGCCAATCGTGCTACGAACGGAAAGAGAATCGGGGCATGACGCTTCCAGTGCAATTCATCCCCAACCCAGAGATATTCCATTCCATCCGTTTCCCGTCGGATACGGACCAGTTGGGCGCCGAGAGGGTCGACAGATACGACGAGTGCGGTATCCGAGCATAATGTTACCAGGCTCATAAGCACCAGGATTCCTCAAGCTTTCGGAGGGAGACAGAGGATCGCGCTGAAAGCTTCGTCACCATCATTCTTCCAGCGAAGACCGGGAAGCCCTACGGGAAGAAACAAAGCATCGCCTTTCGAGACAGGAAGAGATCCTTTCTCAAACTGTAGGTCGCAAGTCCCCTTTTCGACGATCACCATACAAAAACCACTAGGGAGATAATCTATATGATGGCGGGGAGAAAGCCGTATCTGACGGATACTGAAGCAATCCGTGACGGAATTACCTAAGAGTTCAAGGACATCGCCGCCGGTTGACGTTTCCAAGACAACGGGAGAAACCTTGAATCTCCCGAGAGTATCCATCAGGGATGCACCGTCATAGTCAAACTCTTCCATCATCGCGTCGACACCAAACCCCATGGTCACTATCCGTTCATTCAGAATCGCACCGGTCGGACTGACAAGTTCAGTCCGATATACAAGGTCGGAAGGCTCCTGAACCTCACACAGGAAACACCCTGGACCGATGCCATGAGGAACACCATGTTTCACGAACAATACATCACCAGGCTGTACAGGAATCTTGTGCAGGGCATCAAGCATGGCGGGGATATCCTGTTCATCGTATATTCGGCGCCAGATTTCTTTTGTGATTCCGTCCCGGAAGCCCAACAAAACATAGGGACATTCCCCTTCAATCTCACGGGTGGCAAGGACATACCAGGACTCGGTCTTCCCATAATCCGAATGAAAAACTTTCTTCGATGTCTCTTTCGACGGATGCGCCTGGATAGGTAACCGTAACGCTGAATCCAATAGCTTGACAAGCACCCCTGGTTCCTTTCCGAATCGCAAGACATGGGAAGCCCCCAGATATCCAGCGGCATCGAATTCAAGCAGGGCCTTCAAAGAGATGGTCGTATCAGGATCGAAAGAAGACCGGATCATCGTGTACCCCTCTATGACGGACTCCCGACCTAGGTTGTTTGCCCGTACCGTCGAACCGATCCAATCTTCAGGAAAGTGAGTATCTTCTCCCTCTTCATTTCCATGGAACGCATCGATCAGACGGCCGCCCATATAGGTCCTCCAGACCCTGCACGAATCAAATTTCAGAGGCACGTCTGGCGGGAATAGATCTTGTATGTTTTTTTGCGCGCTCATAACATTATCCTTTCACAGCACCTGCGGTCATCCCCGCCACCAGATTCTTCTGGAACAACAGGAAAATGATGACGACGGGAATGATGGCTGTCACCGCGCCTGCGGAGATCATATCCCAACGAATATCGTATTCTCCGACAAGGGATGCCAGCGAAACGGTCAGCGTCCGGGTCGCAGATGAAGTGAACATGACGGAAAACAGGTATTCGTTCCAGGAGGAAATGAATACATAGCTCCCTGTCGCGACCAACCCAGGCTTAAGCAAGGGCATTACTATCTTGAGAAAAACCTGGGAAACGGTGGCGCCGTCGATCTTTGCAGCTTCCTCCAGCTCCTTCGGGATCTCCTGTATGTATGAGGCCAACAGCCAGATGCTAAAGGGGATCGTAAAGGTGCAGTTGGAAATCAGCAGACACCACCAGGTTCCCAGGATACGCATGTTCTTGAATACGAGAAACAACGGGGTCAAATATAGGACCGTCGGAAACATATACAGCAGCAGAATACCACTCAGCGCAAGTTTCTTCCCCTTGAATTCATATCGCGCGAAAGCATAGGATGCCATGGAGGAAACGACGATGGCTATGGCGCTGGTCAGCAGGGATATGATCAAGCTTCTGAACATGGCGGGAAAGAAATCCGTGCTCGTGAACAATTCCCGGTAGTTGCCAAGGGTCGGAGACTTCGGTAGATACGAAACGGTAGTGGAATACAATTCACCGGTATTTTTTAAAGAGGTAAGGAACGTCCATACATATGGAAGTACTATGAACGCTATTATCAATGACAACGACAGAATGAACAATATACGCATGAAGATCGATTTTATTTTCATAGGATGTCATTTCTCCGAATTGTATTTTTTGGTAATCTTCATGTACAGGACCATGAATACGATCATCATCAAGGTCCCGTATACAGCGATAGTGGAACCATACCCGAAATTCAAAGACTTCTGCGCCTTGATATATGCGTTCAACGCGACGGTCATTGAATTATAGCCGGGGCCTCCCTGGGTCATCAGATAAAGGACTTCGACGTTGTTGAACACCCAGATTACCCGGAGCATGAAGGTCGTGATCACGGTAGGAAGAAGATGCGGCCAAGTGATATACCTGAATCTTTGCAACGTCGTAGCCCCATCTATAGTGGCGGCCTCATAGAGATCGACAGATACCGTCTGCAACGATGCGAGCAGCATGATCATGAAAAACGGAATGCCTTGCCAGATCATCGTTACGATCTGGGCGTTAAGCGCGGTCTTCGCATTGGCAAGCCATGCTATCTTGGTGTTGATGATACCAAGTTTCAGCAGAACATCATTCAGAACACCGAAATTTCCGTTGTAGATCCAGGTCCACATCAGGGCTATCACTACACCGGGAGTCACCCAAGGAATCAAGGATATGGAACGGAAGATACCACGCCCTCTGAACGGACGATTCAGCAGCAACGCGAGACACAGTCCGAGTACAAACTGACAGATGACTGTGACGAACACCCATCTGAACGTATTGGATAATGATGCCAGGAACGCTTCGTCATGCCAGACCTCCGCATAATTCTGCAAACCAATGAATTTTCTATTCAGGATATCCGTAAGCTTGTAGTATTGAAAACTTGTAAATATCGCGCTACAGATCGGATACAGGATGACACAGACAACCAATATGAACGCAGGAGCCAGCAGAATGACTGGAGCAATGTCGAATTTCTTTTTTCCTAGCATATTATTCTTCTCATCGAATATTCGGGTCAGCCGATCGGAAAGACCGGCCGACACCGTTCAATCAATTCTTATTTTCCGTTGAGGACCTTGGTCAGGTTCTGCAACATCTGTTCGCCGGTAATTTCACCGAGCAGTGCGCGCTGGAAGTTCTGAGGCCATGATTCGTTGGTAAACTGCGACATGGTCGTGGTGATAGGCAGCAGATGGGAATCCGGCAACGACTCGATCGAGGCCTTGAAGAAGGAATTCTCCTGGAACTTGTCCATCTGCTGGACCGAAGATATCCAAGGAACCTGCTGTAGCTCTTCGCAGATCACGGACTGTATCTCGGGGGAATTGATCCACTTGAGGAACGTAAGCGCCGCGTCTTTATCCTTGGATCCGGAATAGATTCCGAAATTAGTCACTTCCTGGACACCAAACACTCCACCATCTCCCGCAGGGAGGGGAACAGCGACGACCTTGTCGCCCAAAGCTTCGGAAACAGTCTTCGAGGAACCGACATGATGGTACAGCATACCGGTCACACCAGCTTTGAAGTTCTGCAACAGCTCATTGAAGCCATCAGTAGGAGCGGTCGGAGGTGCCCAGCCATTACGATAGAGATCGACATATTTCTGGTTCGCCTCGATGATGGAGGGATCCATCAGCTGGGCATTGCCGTCCTTATCGAAATAATCCCAATCAGGTTTCGCGTTGAATACCATCGAAGACCACATGCTATGACCATTCTTCGCTCCACGCATACCGAACCCATAGGTGTCGATGATACCATCGCCATCCAGATCCCTGGTCAGTTTCTCGGCCGCTTCATAGAATTCATCCATCGTCGTGGGATAATCCATGCCGATCTGATTGAAATAGTCGGTACGGCAATAGAGGTACATGGTCAATACGGAGCGGGGAAAAGTATACATCTTGTCATAGCCGGCATAGGCCAGATCAATCATGTATCGGGGAACCTGATCAATATATTCCCAACTGTCGAACTTACCGGTAAGATCCTCCAGCGCGCCCAGACCGACCAATTCAGGGATCCAGTCAGTATACATCTCGAATACATCCGGAGCGGAACCAGCGCTGACCGCTGTAATGAGCTTGTCATGGAAGTTGCCGGCAGGGACCGGTTCAAGGATCAAGTCGATTTCATCCGTATATTCGGCCCAACGTTCGGCCAGCATTTCCACATGCTTGCCTTGAATGTCCTCCCAATACCAGTACGTCACGGAAGGCTTCTTGGTTTTTGATTCAGCGGAACCGGAAGCAAAGAGCGCTCCACAAGTAAGAATCGCGATCAATACAACAACAAGACTCTTTTTCATCTTGTCCTCCTTATTTCTTTAAGCGTGTTCGCCTAAAAGATTCATTCTTGAACACCCAGTGCCGTCAGAGCTGACAATCGTCCCATCAGATTCTCCCTGGGAATGGAAGAAGCCTTGCCGATACTTCCAGACAATCGAATCCAATGGGAAGCGAGTTCCTTCGCGGCGCTTTCCATCCCTATCATCAATTCGATGTATGGAATCTTCGGGTTCTGGACCAATGTTGTGGAAAGATATCCCCGACAGGCAAGCAACAGATCGGTCACGACATTGATCTTGTTGATTCCCGCCGCCACAGCTTTGAGGATATTCGCGTCACCCGCACCCGATCCTCCATGCAAAGCCAGAGGAGTTTCCGGCAACATAGCTTTGATCACCCGAATTCTGTCGAAATTGATATGTGGAATCAGTCCTTTCGGGTATTCTCCGTGTGCGGTACCTACCGCTATGGCAAGACAATCCACACCAGCAGCTTCCACAAACCGTTTCGCTTCGACAGGATCCGTATACAGGCTTTCATCCTGTTCATCGTGAGTCGCTGCCTGCCCGACATGGCCGAGCTCCCCTTCTACAGCAAGTCCTTGTTCGTGGCAATGTCGGACGATCTTGCCGGTCAACTCGATGTTTTGTTTCAATGGATAAAGGGAACCGTCGAACATGATCGATGAGAATCCATTACGAAATGCATACAGCAACCGTTCTGGGTCATTTCCATGATCCAGACACGTAGCGATCGGCACCGGGCTGTATTCAGCCAAGGTTCTTATCATGGGAATCAGAAGTTCAGCTTTCGCATGTTGCCGCATCATGTTCTGCCCAAGCAGAAAAATGATCGGAGCATCGAGTTCCGTCGCCGCGGAAACAATCCCCCGGGCCATTTCCATATTGATGGGGCTACAAGCTATGACCCCGTAGTTGTTCTGGTTCGCATGCTTGAGAATCGTCTTGATAGTGGTATACATCCTTATCTCCCGCTTTCCGCTCCAGCCGCGTTCTGCGCTGGTTCTCCGACAGTTTCACCTGGACCGTAATAGAACTTCCCACGTCGCTGCCAACCCGGCAACGACATGATGAAGTCCTCTTGAGGGAAATCCTGTCCAGCAAAAACTTCCATCACATCCAGAGATGGTATCCCACTGACAGTATCGAAGGTCTTGATACATTGAGCCGCCGTACAAGACGCGATCTTCAATGTCGTTTCCGGAGAATGACCAGAAAGCAAGGAGGCCAAGAAACCCGCTATGGCAGTATCCCCCGCCCCTGTAGTAGAGAGCATATGGTCGATCGTACAGGGGGGTATCCACAACTCCCTATCGGCCCATTCCTCCAACCGGTGTTCAGAAAGAAGTTCGTTCAAGGCTTCCAGTCTCGGTCTCCCGGCGGTCCGCATGTACAGCCCTTTCTTACCGACTTTCAGACATACAACGGCAACACCCATTGCAAGCAATTCCTCCGCGATCCGAGGCACTGTGGACAGGGAGAGATAGTCCATGCAGTTCCGACCATTGGCACGGGCGTTCATCGCCTCATATTCCGAACGATCCAGCATGAACAGCATTTCTTCTATACTGGGGAGGAATACATCGACATATGGAAGAGCTCGCTGGAGAGCCGTCCGACATTCTTCACTTGTATTGCCCAACCCTTTCGGCATGCACATATCCAAAGAAGTGACTACGCCAACATCTTTTACCGACTTGAGCAATACAGCAAGCCCCGCCCCGCCCTGAAGCCATAGCTTCGCCATGGTAGGAGGATACCCAAAATGGAAAAGGGAGACATTCTGAAGAACCTCGGTAGAAATATCTTCCGGAGAAAAAGACTGGGCGGCACCTCTACTGTGGAGGATCATCCTGTCACAACCTGGTGCGGCAATGATGACGGAACTCGTAGAGGGCATACCCGAAACCACAGTTATTTCAGAGTGAATCTCCTGGTTTCGTAATGTATTGCGAATGATTTCTCCCGGCTGGTCATCACCGACTTTTCCGACAAGTGTCACGGGAACCCCAAGCTTATGAAACGCGACACCGGTATTTCCGACACAACCACCAAGATACATCTTGATGCCGTTCAGATCGGACTGTTTCCCCTGTTCGAAGCAAAAGGTTCCACTCTGGAGGTCCTTTTCGTCGGAATTGCGTAGCAGCGGAATAATATCCAATACAATGGAACCGGCGACAACAGCTTTTTTCATACAAAACCCTCTCGCCCTGACAATATCGGGGCTTCGATTCAGAGAGGAAGACTATGTGTCGGGTGATTATGCTATCAACAGGAACTGGAAGGTACGGGCCTATAGACGAACCTGGCGATTCCGATCCAGCCTTCGCGCATACTGGTTTCCAGTACATGCAGATGCTGATCTTTCGCTCTGGAGATATTGACCCGCAATGCATCGCACGCTTTTTCAATATCACCGTCTTCTATGGATAGGAACAACTGTTCATGTTCATGAGCCGCGAACTGATTCCCCTGGGCGATCGAGAATATACTCATTCGCATCGTCTGTTTCGCGATTCGGTTGTAGAATGAAAGCAACCGGCGGTTTCCAGAACAGTTGGCAAGATAGCCATGGATCTGGGTATCGAACTCCAATGCTTTGATGATATCTTTCTGAGCGATACAATCGGCCAAACTACGGTTCAACTCCCGCAGATGTTCTAGTTGGTTCCTGTGAATGCCCTTTTGCATGGCAAGTTTCAAGAGGACGGTTTCCGTCCCCTCCCGGGCATCATACAAGTCGATGATTTCTTCAGCGGTGATGTCCGCTACCTGAAAACCATGAACTTTCCGTTCGACCAGTCCATCGTCGACCAATTTCAAGATCGCTTCACGAACAGGCGTTCTGCTGATGCCAAGCTCTTTGCTCAAGGTAAAGTCTGAAATCGAGGAGCCAGGAGACAAACTGAACTTGATGATACGGTCCAGAATCATATTGTAGGCTGTTTCCGCCAAATTTCCTGTCTCTTCCTTTTTCATATCCTCACCTCAAGACTAGACATTTTCCATGCATTGTCAGTATAGCATGCAAACCCTTTGTAGTCATTTCCTCCATGAATTTATTTTATGCACTTTGTGTATACATAAACTGTATACACTTTTTGTTTACAGTTATGGAGTCTATCACGGTTTCAGGAGTTGTCAATGAAATTTTTAAAGAATTTGAATTGACTGACAGGCAAGACACACTACGTACTCGAAAATGATACCTGATTGATCAGTATTGAGACGCCGATTGCGACTCGGTATACAGAGCCTTGCCAATATGGTCACCGCCAGAAAAAGAGATTGCTGAATATAGTTGTAGTTGGCAAAAAACCGGCGCTTCGTTGTAGCCATGAACTTCTGGACCGCCCGGGAGTCGGACCCGGGTCCGGAAATGAACGCAAGATTTTAATCTACAGCCGGTTTCGTCGCTGTGGGCTTTTCGTCCCGGCTAGTCGCTCATACCGTCGATACCATGTGCGGCCCAATGGTCATCATATGTAAAACACATCAGCCATGCGAAAGTAACATGAAAATCGCCTAGGAAAGGATCATTCCTCCTCGGAATTCGGGACAAGGTCGAAAGCGGTCCGCTCCACCCCCATCTGATGTATCATAGCCAAAATCAGATCAGCCTGCTGGTTGTCCAATTCCGGCAGCAACAGGGCGATCTCCCGGGTCTTCTTTCCCATCCGGATGTCCTCCACGGTGGTGTCGAATACAATGTCATCGGTAGCGGTCTTGCCGGTCACCAGATATTCGACCGTCGTATTCAAGGCATTCGCGATACGGCAAGCGATTTCCGCGTTCGGCATCGACAGCCGCTTGCGCATGACGGAAATCATCCCGGAAGACATTCCGGTTATTCGGACCAAGTCGACCTGACGCAACCCTTTGAGAAGCAATAGTGAGTCAACATGATGCCAGAACGCTTTTCCTTGCTGAGGTCTTCCACCCATATCACAAGCCTACCGCATCATGTCTGTTTGGATAATTACCGAAACTAACAAATGTTACCCAAATATCTTGACTGATAGCAACATTTGTTAAATAATACTATACACTATGCTTACATATGCTAGCAAATGTACATCATTGTAACCGAGGGACTATCATGGGACAACGATACTATTGCAAATACTGTGGACAATCTTTCTCCAGTCTGGAAACCTTGCAAGCCCATGACTGTCCCAGACATCCAGATGGATTCCATGAGGGTAAACATTGTCTCTACAAAGGGACTCAAAAAGAGGAATACAGCTGCAAGTATTGCAACGCTACCGCGGAATCCATCCCCGCGCTCACCGCAGAACTCTGTTCAAAACATCCGAAAGGGTTTTTGGCCGGCCAGCATGAGCCGATCGAAGACTAGGTAACAATTGTAAGTTGGAATTGCGGCATGGCCTCCATTATCACTTCTGTCGGGAATGCCAAAAACGGAAGGGTGGACAACGATACGGATCAAAAAGCGGGGACCCCTCGAAAACATTGGAGAAAGCTGACATGGCGACCGAAGGCGTGAACTATGATGTAATTGAATATCGAAAAGGCAAAAAGCATCAGATCGGGAGTTGTCGCTTGCACGAGGAAGATTCCCATACAGGGATAGCCGGTCGGTTCCTGAAGAACGCTTGTTCCGCACAGGGGGATGATGACGCAAGCGTAGTCGCATTGGAGCAAGGGGAATCAGGTCCCGTACTGAACGCTTGGATATGTGCAAGCGGCGTGGTCGTACATGAGGAAGGAAGATGCGATCACGCACGCCTTGTCGAATTGATCGACGAAAGCAGAGAATATACCCAATGACTTCCAGCCCCTCCGCAAATTTGTGGCTACTGTAGGGCTAGGCGGGGCTACTCCTGAAGAAAAGAGTTCCAGACTACGTCGTGCGGCGGATCGGCGGTGACCGTCAGTTCCGTCTTTTTCACCGGGTGTAGCAGACTAATCTGGCGGGCATGGAGATGGATGCCGCCGTCCGGGTTGGACCGTTGGGCGCCATACTTCAGATCACCCTTGATGTGCAGACCGATAGCGGCCAGCTGCGCCCGGATCTGGTGGTGCCGCCCGGTATGGAGATCGATCTCAAGAAGATAGTACGACTTGGACGCTCCGACCAGTTTATAGGAAAGCTTCGCGATCTTGCTCCCCTTCCGTTCGACAGGATGGGCGACGGATTTGTTCCGAACTGTATCGCGGGTGATATAGTGGACCAACATTCCCTCGGTCTGTTGCGGAGCCTTGTCCACCACCGCCCAATAGATCTTCTTCACCCCACTCCCACGGAACAGCTCATTCAGCCGTACCAGAGCCTTCTCGGTCTTGGCGTACACCACGATGCCACTGGTAGGCCGGTCGAGCCGATGGGGAATGCCAAGATAGACATTGCCCTGCTTGCCATAGGTTTCCTTTAGATAGAGCTTCACCGCATCGGCCAGGGTGGGATCACCGGTCTCGTCGCCCTGCACAAGCTCCCCGGGGAGCTTGTTGATGACGATCAGATGATTGTCCTCAAAGAGGATGCGGTCCGCTATCGGGGGAAACGGTCTCATTCCTGATCCTCCACAGAACTATCCTCGACGGAGTCGGCGAGAACAGCGGGAGCGCCATCAGCCGGAGAGGCGTTCTCCTCCACCTCGTCGAACAGGGAAGGTTCCGCATCCTTGACCACTTCCTTGACGCTACGCAGCTTGAGGGAGGCGATCTCCTTCACCGCGATACGGACACCGGCCGCCTTGACGCCCTTGACCAGATAGTCGGAAAAATAGAACTTCTCCTCCAGGATCTTGATGTTTCGGGCCGGCTTGTAGGACGCCGTCAGCTCCGCGTTGGGGAACGTGGAAAGCTTGAGCAGCCGATAGTTCCCCTCGGGAACCAGTTCATAGGTGCGGTTGAGGATGAACTGCGTGACCTGGCACCGCTTCAGGAAGAGGAACTTGGAAGTCTTCTCCTGGTAGATGACGGTGAACACGATACTCGCCAGCTCCGTCTTGTCGGCGAAACTGCAATGCAGCAGCCCCTTGCCGACGAACAGCTTCTCAGGAGCGTCGCACACGAAATAGGTACCGCTCTTCTGGATGATCAGGACACGGTCGTACGGGGAGACCATCAACATGGTATTCCCGCTCTTGACGTTGTAGCCGAGATATCCGGTCGTAGGATCGTATTTCAGGGAGAGATCGCGGACCGCGACTTCCTTGACGTCCACGATATCGAAGCTCTTGATCACCGTCTTGCGCTTGTGGATCTCAGTTCCCAGCATCCCCTTCAGTTCCGTCAGGTAATCCAGCGAATACTCGATCAGATGGTTGAGCTTGTACTCGACGGCCTTCAGCTGTTCGTTGATCTGGTCGATCTCCTGACGGTTCTTCTCGATGTCGAACAAACTGATGCGCCTGATGGGAATCTTCAGCAAACGGTCGACATCGTCGCTGACCACCGGTCGCAGAAGCTGGTCGGCGAACGGCTCGAAACCGGTGATGACGGCCTTCTCGACCGCCTCGGCGCTCCGTTTCTGCTCGATCCGCTTGTAGATGCGCTCCTCAATAAAAATCCGTTCCAAGGTACGGGCATGGAGCTTGTCGTACAGATGGGACTTCTCCAGTTCCAGTTCCGCCTTCAGGACTTCGACAAGATGCTGCGCATGGAAATGGACCATGTCGCTGACCTTCATGACCACAGGGAAGTTGTCCTGGATCACCAGGGAGTTCACCGCGATCTTCTGCTCACAAAGCGTATAGGCGTAGAGGGCGTCCACGATATCCTTGGAGTAGGTGTTGCGTGCCAGGCAGATCTCGATATTGACCTTGTCGGAGGTATAGTCACTGATCGACGCCACTTTCAGCTTGCCTTTCTTGGCGGCCTCGTCGATCGAATGGATCATCATTTCACTGGTGACGCCGAACGGAAGTTCTTCAATGACGATCCGCTTCGAGTCGGAGGTGTCCAGCTTGGCACGGACGGAGACGGAACCCGTTCCGTCCTCGTAGTTCTTCACATCGACGATGCCGCCGCCGGGGAAATCGGGAAAGAGCTGGAAGCTCTCACCTTTCAGCACCGCGGCTACGGCGTCCAGCACCTCCAAGGCGTTGTGCGGCAGGATCTTGGTGGCCATGCCTACGGCGATGCCCTCCGCGCCCTGGATCAACACCACGGGGATCTTCGCGGGGAACGTGACCGGTTCCTTGTTGCGTCCGTCGTATGACTCTGAGAATTCGGTCAGTTCAGGATTGTACAGGACCTTCTTGGCGAACGGAAGGATACGGCATTCGATATAACGGGCCGCCGCCGCGCTGTCGCCGGTCATGAAGTTACCGAAGTTACCCTGGCGCTCTATGAACAGATCGCAGTTGGCGAGATTGACCAGCGCCTCGTAGATCGAAGCATCGCCATGTGGGTGGTACCGCATAGCCCAGCCGACCACGTTGGCGACCTTGTGGAACTTGCCGTCGTCCATTTCGAACAACGTATGGATGATACGTCGCTGTACCGGCTTGAAGCCATCGACGATATCAGGGATCGCACGTTCCTTGATGACATACGAGGCATACTCTAGAAAGTTCTGTCGGAATATTGTTTGCGCGTGTGCCATCAGACCAGATTCTCCATAATGAAATCCCTTCTTTCAGGGGTGTTGTTGCCCATGTAGAACGACATGGCCTGGCGGATCTCGTTCATGCTCGATATGGACACCGGCGTCAGCTTGATGTCATCCCCTATGAACTGCCCGAACTCCCTCGGGTCTATCTCCCCCAGCCCTTTGAATCGCGTCACCTCAGAGCCGCGGATCTGGCTCATGGCGTGGTCGCGCTGCTCCTCGTTGTAGCAGTAGACCGTCTGCTGCTTGTTGCGCACCCTGAACAGCGGAGTCTCAAGGATGTACAGGCGGCCGGACAGCACCAGGTCCTCGAAGAACGACAGGAAGTACGTCATCAGCAGAATGCGGATGTGGAACCCGTCGTTGTCGGCGTCGGTGGCTATGATCACCTTGCCGTACCTCAGCCCCTCGATCCCGTTCTCAATGCCCAGGGCCACCATCATGTTGTACAGCTCGGCATTCTTGTAGATCACCGCCTGCTTCTGCCCGTACACGTTCACGATCTTGCCCCGCAGGCTGAAGACCGCCTGCGTCATCACGTCACGTGTCTTGGTGATCGTCCCGGAAGCGGAGTCTCCCTCGGTGAGGAAGATCATCGACCGTTCCCCCAGGTCAGCGTGGGCCGCCCCGCCCTGCCCCAGATGGTACTTGCAGTCCTTGAGCTTGGGGATGTTGATCGACACCTTGCGCGCGGCTTCCTTCGCACCCTTCTTGACCTCGTTCAGCTCCTTGCGCAGCTTCTCGTTGTTGATGATCTTCTGGTTGAGCTTCGCCGCTTCCTCAGGGTTCTTCAGCAGGAAGTCTATGACCGCCTCCTTCACCTCCTGCACGATCCACATACGGATCTCCGTGTTGCCCAGCTTGTTCTTCGTCTGGCTCTCGAACACAGGGTTCTGGAGCTTGATCGCGATCGCCCCGACAAGCCCTTCACGGGCGTCCTGGGGTGCCCAGTTCTTCTTGAAGTGCTCGTTGATCCCCTTGATGATCCCTTCCTTGAACGCCCCGAGGTGCGTGCCACCGTCGCTGGTGTGCTGCCCGTTGACGTAGGAGAAGTAGTTCTCACCATAGGAGCCCGGCGTGTGGGTGAAGGCGAACTCCAGCTGCTTGCCCCTGTAGTGGAGGATCCGGTACATGTTCTCGTCCCCGACCTCCTTCTCCAGCAGGTCCAACAGCCCGTGCGCGGAACGGAACGTCTTGCGGTTGAACTCCAACGTCAGGCCCGTATTCAGATACGCGTAGTTCCACATCCTTTCACGGATGTAGTCCTCGTTGAACACATACTTGCTGAACAGCTCCTCATCCGGGATGAACTGCGTCAACGTCCCGTCCTGCTCGTCGGTTCGGCCCTTCTTCTGCTCCACCAGCACGCCCTTGGCGAACGACGCCGTCGCGTACTGCCCGTCGCGGTAGGAAGTGACCCGGAAATACGAGGACAGCGCGTTGACCGCCTTCGTGCCCACCCCGTTGAGGCCAACAGAGAACTGGAACACCTCGTCGTTGTACTTCGCCCCGGTGTTGATGATCGATACGCAGTCCACCAGCTTGCCCAGCGGGATGCCGCGGCCGTAGTCGCGTACCGACACGCAGCCCTCGTCAAGCGAGATGGAGATCCGGCTGCCGTAGCCCATGATGAACTCGTCTATGCTGTTGTCCACCACTTCTTTCAGCAGGATGTAGATTCCGTCGTCAACATGCGACCCGTTGCCCAGCCGCCCTATATACATGCCAGGACGCAGACGGATGTGCTCAAGCGCACTCAATGTCTGTATCTTGCTCTCGTCATATGTGTTTTTATTTGTCAGAGATGCCATAGTCCTCGATTATATACGGTTTCCCGAGTGTTTGCAAAGGTCAAGAAATACAACCAAGTGCTTTATACAGACTATAGTTACATTTCCGCTCCAATGCGAAGATCCGACCTGAAACCATTTCGGTTTCAACGGGGAGCCAGGACACCGCGCTCTTACGTAGAGAATCAATACCCTACGTCTTTTTTTGTTGCCCGAAGCAACTCGGTCGGGTACATTGAAATTGAGGGTTGTAGGCACAGGGGGATCAACGATGTCGTACATAATACCGGCCATATCGGCGAGTCTGTTTCTCGCATGTTCGATCGTGCATATCCATGCGCGACATGTGGGGAAGGCCAAGCTGGCGTTTTTCACGAAACCGTTGCTCATGCCGTTGCTGCTCGCCACGTTCCTGACCGCGTTGGCGGTAGCGGGTGGAGAGATCCCCCGGATATGGATACTCGTCACCACCCTCCTCCTCTACATGGTCGGAGATATCTTCCTGCTGTTCCCGCAAAAAGACGGGGAGATACCCGTCCTCTTCCTGATCGGCATGGGCGCCTTCATGGTCGGACATATCGGCTATATGACATGGTTCCTGACGTTTACAGGATGGAATTCACTGGACTGGCAGGCGATGGGTATCGTTTCGGTGGTCATCATGACGATCCTCGTACCATTCTGCAAGAAAATACTCGCAAGCAAGTTGCCGCAGGCTCCCGGACTATGCGCCTACGCGATCCTCATAGGGGTCTTCGGCGTCTGCATCGCCTCGTCCTGGGGCTCCGGCCCGATCACGGGGACGATCATAGCCCTTGCGGGAGCGGCGTTCTATTCACTGTCCGACAGTCTCATCGCCATGGACAAGATCGGCAAACATGTCGCGGGGGACGACGCAATCATGGCGACCTATCTTCTGGCCAACGTCCTGCTGCTCACAGGGGTATGGATATTGACCAGAACCCCCACTATCTATGTATTGTTATAGGATGGATCGGAAACCATGAAACCAGAAGATACCTCGTACCAAAAAACGAACAGGATGCTCCGGAGACCCCGGCATACACAGAAAGCGGGACTTGTGCCAGGTTCCCTTGTCTATGTCGGAGATACGCCAAGCCAGGAGACCCGGATCCATTCGGTATCCTACGACGATACGACCATCCAGGAGATCGACACCACCATACCGGACAAAGAGGAGGGAAAGATCCTCTGGGTCCAGGTCTCAGGTCTCAAAGACGTGAAGGCAATTGAAAAGCTGGGACTGAAATTCAATATCAGCCCGTTGTTCCTGGAAGACATCCTCTATACCGACCAACGCCCGAAGGCGGACCGGACAGAGGGATATCTGTTCATAACGCTACGGCTGAAGCATCCGGAAGAGGCACCCATGGAGGACGAGCAGATCAGTCTGATCATGGGCAAGGGGTACTTGATCTCATTTCAGGAACGGCCTTCTGACGTATTCGTACCGGTAATCAAGCGTCTTCAGACAGCCGAAAGCAAATTACGTAGGCTCGGAGCCGATGTACTTCTCCATGCGTTATTGGATATGATTGTAGATAGATACTTGGTTATCGCAGATCAACTGGAAGATGATACCGATGAACTCGAAGGTATCGTGGTCAATGATCCTAATGCCGTGAAGGCGTCAGGTATCCACATGGAGAAACGGAAGATACAGGACTTGCGGAGGTCCGCCTCGCCGTTGAGGGATATCTTCAGTCTTCTTTCTTCCGGTAGCGAGCCGTTGATAAGCCCTGTTGCACGGGTTTATTTCAAGGATACCTACGATCATGTGCTCTGGCTGATCGAGGCCTTGGATAACCTTCGGGAGACCATGCAAGGGCTGATGGAGGTGTACCTCTCGAGTCTGGACACGCGCATGAACCATATCATGCAGGTGCTGACGATCATTTCAACTGTATTCATCCCCCTGACATTCATCACCGGACTATATGGCATGAATTTCGCGTACCTTCCTCCTGAAACTCTCAAACCATGGGGTTTCTATGGCATCCTGGGAATCTGCATCGTACTGTCCGTCAGCATGGCGTTGTGGTTCAAACGCAAGAAATGGTGGTAAAAGGGAAATCAATGAACAACAAAATAGAATATACGACTCTGGAAAGCTGTTCGCTTCAGGAGCTTCATCATTGCTTCATCAAGGCGTTCGGCGACTATCAGGTGCCTCTGGAGCTTCCGTTTGAACGGTTTCGTTCCATGCTCGCCCGCAATGGTTTTGAGGCGGGACTTTCCGCCGGAGCGTTCTGCGAGGGTCAGCTCGTCGGTTTCGTCCTCAATGGGATCAGGGACTATATCAGCGGAAAACTGGCGTACGACAGCGGGACCGGGGTGCTGCCGAAATTCCGGGGACAGGGAATCGCTTCAGGACTTCTGGAATTCATCGTCGAGATGCTCTCCCAGTCCGGAGTCTATGGATATGTCCTTGAATGCATCACCACGAATGAAAAGGCGTTGACTCTCTACCAGAAGAAGGGGTTCCGTCATACGAGGAACTTCGCTTGCTGGCAGGCTGACAAACAGGCGTTGTTGTCCAATACCATGGATATCCGTTCCCAATATCAGTTCGAGGAGGGGACTCCTGGAGAGCTGACCGGCGTCCAGAACATCCTTTCCTCCTATCCTTCCTGGCAGAACAGCGATGTGGCGATCAGGATGATATCCTCCCAGCTACGGTTCATCAAACTGACGGATGTGCAGCACAAGACCATCGGGTTCGCCGCATGGGACCCAGAGGCCGGCAACATAGCCAGACTGGCGACTTGGGACGTCGACGCCGCGTTCATGCTGTTGCAATACATCACACAGCATAGCTCAACAGAGCGAATACGCATGGTGAACGTCGATACCGAAGACCGCCTCCTCCCCGTCGTGCTGGAGGAATTCGGGTTCTCCATCTACGTCAGCCAGGTCGAAATGCTCAAACTCTTGCATTAGGAGTAGCCCTACAGTAGCCCTACACTAGCCGGCCGCTCCAACGACCCCTCCACATCCCCCACGGCAGGCCCGTCGGGATTCATTGCAGCACCCCCGAAAGACTGCTATAGTTGTCCGCTATGGAACCTACATACACGATCAGGCCGATGCGGACCGACGAACGCCCTCAAGTACGCAGGCTTATGGAAGAAGCCTTTGAAGCGTATCTTCGTCCGATATTTTTCATCCACGATGATTCCACGCTCGTCGCCCTCCACGAAGGGAAAGTGGTCGCGGGCATCAATCTCGATATCTATGCCGTCAAAGGCGGCAAAGTGAAGATGGGATATGTCGGCTGGCTCTATACCGACGCACAGCACCGGGGAGCCGGTCTTGGCGGTCGGTTGTTCGAAGCCGCCCTCACCTTTCTCAAAGAACAGGGTTGTACCGATGTCGGGGCCTGCGTAGAGGGAGACAATCCCAGCTCCTTCAAGCAGATGGCGTACAGGGGATTCTCCATCCTCTCCCTCGGGGGACAACTGAAACGCTTCGGAATCGGCTTTTGCAAAGTCTGGAAGCATGCCTCAAGGTTCCTCGACATGGGATATTTCTTCTGGCACAAACGGCTGGACGAGCCGGAAGCGGCGGACCAAGGCACAGCCGAAGCCGCCGACCGTTCGCTATCACCCTCCACAGGACGCCAAGCAACGTCCCTGTTCGGCACAGCCCTGGCCTGCTCCCTGCTCTGGGCGCTTACCCTGCTCCGCAGAGGGATATTGTTCGCCCTTCCCCCGCTCGACACCACTCTGCTCGTTGCGTTCCCATTCCTGCTGATACTCTTCAGAGCCCTCGTCATGTGGTGCGCCGCAAAAATGACCAGGACGAAAGCAATGTTCCTCCCTTGGGATACCGCATGGCTGACGGGACTGTTGCTTCCCCTGCTGACCGGCTGGCCGTTCCCTGTGCCCGGCAACTGGTACGT
This sequence comes from uncultured Sphaerochaeta sp., assembly GCA_964407735.1. GTDB lineage: Bacteria > Spirochaetota > Spirochaetia > Sphaerochaetales > Sphaerochaetaceae > Spiro-02. The sequence goes on from CAYOWS010000026.1 coordinate 50,034, forward strand.
CAGAGGGGCGCGGTGGAACCTGAAGCAAGAGAACAGACGAATCGGAATCATGGCACTCTGCGGGGTGATGTCGTCGATGCTGGTCGTCGCGGCCCTGAAGCTACTGGACGCTACACAGGGAGCGACAATCGTATTCGGGACCTCGCTGACGATGATCCTCTACCCGTCGATCCAGTATGCGGCGACCTTGCTGACGCTCGACCTGTTCTTTTTCTTCTATCCGTTCTGCGGCTTCAACGGAAGCAGGATCAAGAGGTTCTCGACCTTGCTCTGGATAGCTATGGTGATCGTCGCCGTAGCGGTGCTGGTGGTGTAGAAACTACCAGTGGCCGCAGGGATCATATATCATCCCGTAAAAAGTTGACAACATTCTTGACTCGGATACCATTATCCAATGTTTCGAACAGGACATCATCCAAAGTAATGATATATTTTTCAAAATTATCCTGAATCCGAAGCAAGGAAACGGACTCTTGTTCAAGCTTGCCGGTGCCGATCAGGGTTTGCGCTACCTGAAGGTATATGATTCGACCTTGCTTTCGGCAGACGAAATCGACCTCCGCACCGTCGCTGTCTCCGACATCGACTTTATATCCTTTTCCTAAAAGTTCGAGAAAAATAGCATTCTCCAGAAGATGGCTGATTTCAACTTGACGGTAATTCAATATTGAATTTCGCAAACCAAGGTCCACAGTGTAATATTTCGCTGAATTTTCGAAATATTTCTTACCTTTGATTGAATATCTGTTGCATTTATAGACGATGAACGAAGAGGCCAGATACTCTAGATAATTACGTATACTTACATTGGTTCCTTTGTACCCTTTGCTTATCAGCGTATTGGAAAGCTTGTTTGGAGATGTCAGAGACCCGATTGATGAAAATACCTCCAATACCAGATTCGTCAGAAGATTGATGTCGCGAATTGAATATCTTTCAACTACATCTTTCATCAGGACCGAATTATATACGCCTTGGAAAAACATATCCTTGGTCTCTTCCGTCAGTCCGACCGTAAAAGGAAACCCTCCGTATTTCAAATACTCCATCAATAGTTTCTTGGGATCGGCTGTGACAGAAAAGGCCCCTGCATATTCGGT
>CAYOWS010000027.1:0-48962 GCA_964407735.1 uncultured Sphaerochaeta sp.
GGCGGCGTAGCTCAGTTGGTAGAGCAAACGGCTCATATCCGTTCGGTCAGGGGTCCGAGTCCCTTCGCCGCTATCAGAAAAAGGCAATCCTCAAGCGAGGGTTGCCTTTTTTATACTCTGTGCCGTCTTCATTCAGAACAATATACCTGTACTCCGTGTTCCCAAAAGCGATTTTTGTGACTACTATTGAAAGGTAGGAGTCATCATCATGAACGAAACCTTGGAACCTAAGACAGTAGAGAAATTCCGTCAGTCCTTTGCAAAAGATACAAAGAACCTGGTCGCACAGCGGGCGGTCGTCAAGAACGGCATCAACGACAGCGCCATCAACAATGAAGTGTTGCGGACGGTCCGCCATTGCTTCTCGCATGTGGTGGATGCGGGTGATATCACGAACCAGAAGCAGTCGGGTCGGTGCTGGATGTTCGCCGGACTCAACGTGCTGAGGCTGGAGATCATGAAGAAATACAACCTGGCCAATGTCGAGCTCTCTCAGAACTATCCATTGTTCTGGGACAAGCTGGAGAAGGCCAATTACTTTCTCGAAAGCATCATCGAGACCGTCGGAGAACCCTTGGACGGCCGTTTGGTAGCCCATCTGCTGTCGTCCCCAATGCAGGACGGCGGTCAGTGGGATATGTTCGCCAACCTGATCAAGAAGTACGGAGTCGTCCCCAAAGACGCAATGCCTGAGAGCTCCGCATCCTCCGCGACCCGTGAAATGGACAAATATCTGACCCTGAAGCTGCGCGAGAACGCCATGATTCTCCGCACCGACGCCGCGGCGGGGGCGAAGCCTGAAACCCTTCGCAAGAAGAAGGACTCGATGCTGGAGACCATCTACGATATGCTCTGCATCAGCCTGGGAACTCCTCCTGAGAAATTCGACTGGGAGGTCCGGTCCAAAGACGATGAGTTCATCCGGGTCGAGGACATCACCCCGCAGGAATTCTATGAGAAATGCGTCGCCCTTGATCTGGACGATTACGTGTCGATCATCAACGCGCCTACCGCGGACAAGCCGTTCCATCAGACCTATACCGTCTCCTATCTGGGGAACGTGAAAGGCGGGCGTCCCGTCACCTATCTCAATCTTCCTGTCGATGAGTTCAAGGCTCTGGCGATCGCGCAGCTGAAGGAGGGGGAGGCCGTCTGGTTCGGCTGCGACGTCGGTCAGTGGCATGAGAAGAAGAACGGGGTGATGGACATGGATGTCCTGAAAGTGGACGACCTGTTCTCCACCCGTTTCCCGCTGTCGAAAGGGGAGCGGCTCGACTACGGAGAGAGCTGCATGACCCATGCGATGGTCTTTACCGGCGTAAACCTTGACGATTTCGACGTGCCTGACCGCTGGAAGGTCGAGAACAGCTGGGGCACGGACAATGGAGACAAAGGCTTCTATGTGATGAGTGACGGCTGGTTCGATGAATTCACCTATCAGATCGTCGTGAACAAGAAGTACCTGACGGTCAGACAGTCCGAACAACTCACTTTGATCCCGAAGGCGCTCGCGCCTTGGGACCCCATGGGGAGCCTGGCATAAGGAGCGGCTTTGTCTGCCCTGCGTCGCCTCAGCCGTTTCTGCCGATGACCTCCTGAATCATATGCTCCAGGAGGTCATTGTCGATAGGCGTTCATCTCGGCTGTGAAGGATTTGTTGATATCTTCCATGAACGCATCGACGCTTATCGCTATCACCGGGATCGTTCTTGCACTGCCTCGGAGTCTCCTGGTTGCTCCATGCCTGCGATGGTGGGGTTCGGCAACGGGACCGCCAAAAAGGTGCCGATGAGTTTCTCGCCATAATGTAGAAAACAAAAACTCCGCATGGATTTAGCCTGTTTTTTTCAGTAGTCCGGCTGTGCGATACTTGAATACAAGTATTGTTTATTATATGCTGATAGTCACTTATCGTCTAAGTAATTGGTACGGAATGTGTGCGTCAGGCGGTGAGTATGACAATCGAAAAAAAGATACATACAAGCGCTCGGTGCATATGATGTACAGCTTCGGTCTGGACAAGTGGGTTTTCGTGAGTACGGGGCGAAAAAACTGATCGCACAGGAAAAGGATAGGTATTCCCTTTGTTCAAAGACATCATCAAATCAAATACAAAAAAATTCTCAAGATGGACTGCTTCGTTTCTGATAGTTCTTCTCGTCGTCTACTATATGATTACGGTGATGAACACCAATAATATCATGGACCAGGTGGAGATGATCGGGGATCACCCGTTTCCAACGGCGGTAGCCGCGGGTGAGGTCGATACCAGTCTGACCCAGTTGCGCAGTCTTCCGGAACGCCTGTTCTATTCTCGGGATTCCGCTGTGATAGAGGCGGTGCGAAGTCATTACGATTCAATCGATGCCGAACTTGAGGAACAGATCGGTTTTATCATAACGCAGTATGCCTATCGTCCGACGGACGGCCCTGTGTTGCAGAAGATGTATTTCGACTTTCGGGATATGCAGGACCGTTATCTTGCTTTGTGTGGTGAGCCGGACTTCTCCGAGGAGGATGCGAGGGCGTTCTATGTGGCGAACCTGGAACCCCGTCTGGATGAGATGGATCTCCTGGTGACTTCGATCGTTGACGGTTCAAAGTTAAAATTCGCTGAATTCGAACGACTTGCCCAGACTTCCCGCTTTCATACGATCATGATGGCGACCTTTCTTACATTGGCTGTTTTTATTTCCTTGGGGATATATCTCTATATCCTCAAGACCAAGAGTGAACAGGAGGAAGCGATGCGTGGCGACCTGCGCCGCGCGCTTGTGTCGGCCGAAAGCGCCAACGCCGCGAAATCCCTCTTCCTTTCCAACATGTCCCATGATATCCGGACCCCGATGAATGCGATCATCGGCATGACGGCCATTGCCGGCATGCATCTGGAAGAACCTGTGCAGGTCAAGGATTGTCTCTCGAAGATCTCGGTATCTTCAAAACATCTGCTCGGCTTGATCAATGATGTGTTGGACATGAGCAAGATCGAAAGTGGCAAGATCGCGCTCAGCGACGAAGAGTTCGTATTGCCGGAACTGCTTCATGAGTTCATCATGATCGTACAGCCACAGGCCAAGGCGAAACAGCTGGGGTTCGATATCAGCGTGAGCAACATGGAACATGAGCGGGTCGTCGGTGATACCTTGCGTATCCGGCAGATCCTGTTGAACATCATGGGCAACGCCCTCAAGTTCACGCCCGCCGGAGGCAAGGTGAACCTGAGGATCTGTGAACTGCCTCCCCAGTATAATGGATATGGCTCGTACCAGTTCATCATCAGTGATACAGGGATAGGTATGCCGGAAGATTTCCTTGACAGAATGTTCCGCCCTTTTGAACGTATGGAGACCACCACGAACAGCAAGATCGAAGGAACGGGTCTTGGGATGGCGATCACAAAGAGTATCGTGGACATGATGAACGGACAGATCGCCGTACAAAGCGAACTGGAGAAAGGTACGACCTTCAAGGTGACCCTTCATTTGAAATTACAGGAGACCGAGTCTGAATCCTTCGATTTCAGTGCTCTTCGGGAACTGCGCTCTCTGGTGGTCGATGATGACCAGGATATCTGTGTCGATACATCAAGGCTGCTTGAAGAGATCGGCATGAAAAGCGAATGGGTGTTGAGCGGTGTCGAAGCTGTGGATAAGGCTGTGGCCGCCCATCAGATTCATCAGGACTATCACTCCTTGATCATCGACTGGAAGATGCCGGGCATGGATGGATTGGAAACTACCCGCCGTATCCGTAGCGTTGTCGGCGATGAGGTTCCTATCATCATCCTGACTGCGTATGACTGGACGGATATTGAGGAAGAGGCGAGGGAAGCCGGTGTAAACGCGTTCCTTGCCAAACCGTTGTTCAAGTCCCGTCTGTACCATGTCCTGCATGATATCGTATCAGGGGAACCGCAGGAATCCGTGTTGCCGTCGGACGTTCCGGTGGATATTGAATTTGATGGACAGGTCCTTCTGGTGGAGGACAACGACATGAACATGGAGATAGCCCATGAGTTCATCCAGCGTTGCGGCGGCAAGGTCGATCTGGCTTGGGATGGCTGCGAAGCGGTCGACATGATGCGAAATCATCCGCAGGGATATTACGATCTCGTGTTCATGGATGTTCAGATGCCCAATATGGACGGGTACGAGGCCACCATGCGGATACGTCAGGACGAACAGTCGCAGGGGAGGGTGGCGACCCCGATCGTAGCCATGTCGGCGAACGCCTTTATCGAGGATGTCGACAAAGCCTACGCCAGCGGCATGGATGCCTATATCACGAAACCGGTTGACATCGAGGAGATTCGCAGGACTTTGAAGAAATTCCAGAAAAGGAAGGATGCATAGGATTTTACGCCAGCCGAAAACGAACCCCAGAAATCCGTCTGGATTCCCGGGGTAGGCACTGGCATGAGTCGTCTGTCCGTTTGCTTCGCTGAAGCTGCTGTAATTTGATTTTCACATCATCCAGATCAGGATTGCATGGCAGCGGAAGTATTTTCGCCAATACTTTTGGTTCAGAATCCCACCATCTTTCAAGCCTCGAGTATTATATTACTGTCCTCTGGGGCCTCCTGGCGATCCTGATCCGTGTAGCTACGGAGCACAGAGGCGACGGTGATCGTGTAGCTCTCAAAGATAGTCTCGCGACAACTTTTCTGGCTCCTGCGATGCTCCTGCCGATTGCGCCATTGGTTCACGGAGTCTTCGCTTTCCCATACCGACAGGCTCAGGAGCTTTCGCTCAGTGACCAAACTGGCGAAGCGTTCGGAACGGACGAACCCTTTCGTGTGTGCCAGGTGATCCTTCAGTTTGCTGGCGGCGGACAAGTATTCCTCCATGCAATCCTCTTTGATGATGACTTCAAAACAGACCAATACCATGCCCATCTCCTCCTCTCTGATATGTGCTGCGATGGATGACGGGTCTACAGGGCCGTCCCTTTCGTCGGCACGAACAGACGGGATATGTCGACGCCCTCCAGCTCCAACAGCTTGATTTTCTTGCCGACACCTCCGGAATAACCTGTCAGACTTCCGTTTGCTCCTACCACCCGGTGGCAAGGAATGATGATCGAGATAGGGTTGTGCCCGACAGCGCCACCTACAGCCTGGCTGGACATCGTTTCTTTGCCCCTCTTTGTTGCCATCTTTTTCGCGATATCCCCGTAGGTAATGACTTCCCCATACGGTATTTCGCATAGGATCTTCCACACCATCTGGCGAAACTCTCCGCCGATAGGCTGCAAGGGTAGTTCTGATACCGCGGGTTTTTCTCCGGCGAAATACCGGTCCAGCCAGTTCTTCGCGGCGTGAAACACAGGCTGGTCATCCATTTCCGTCATTTTCTCCGGGATAGTCTCTCCAAAGTATTTCTGTCCCGCCATCCAAAGACCAACCAGGTTTTCTCCATCAGTCGCAAGGGTTATGTCCCCTATAGGCGACGGATACGTTGTGGAATAAAACATATTGAACGCTCCTTTACAGTGTATTCCATAGGTTGACGGTGGCATAGCTGCGCCATGGCCGCCACGCCTCCGCCATTTCCTGCATTTCTTTCGACGACCGTGAACCCAAGGCTTTCCGTACCCCTGCGTCGGTATCAAGAAAGGCGTCGGGCCACTCCATGGTCCGCATCGCCATATACTGGGCGCTCCAAGGACCGATTCCCTGGATATTGAGCAGTTTCTTCATTTCATTTTCCAGTCCGGCGCTGGGTTCCAGCGAGAGTTCTCCGTCGGCCAAGGCTTTTGCCAGTCTGAAAATGGTCCTGGATCGAGCCGCGATAACGCCCAGCCTCCCGAAGCTTTCCTCGATGCTTTCTCCCAAGGCCACGACATCTTCTGGCGGCGGGAACAGATGGGTCAAGCCCTCGATTCCTGTCTGGATCGGTTTCCCATAGACCGCGACAAGTCTCGCGGCCAGGGTTTTCGCAGCTTTGACCGTGATCTGCTGCCCCAGCACAGTGCGCACCGCGATTTCAAAGGCATCGAAACACCCTGGTACACGGGTACCCGGTACACAGAGGCCAGGCCGAACTTTATTCATGGTTTGGAGGACTTCATACACCGCTTCTGGATCACAGTATATGTCAAACAGTCGGCGAACCCGTGCCAGGACTTGGGAAAGTACCGGGAGCAGCGTTTCACTCACTGTCACGCAAAGCGCGTTTTTTTTCGGAACATGACCTACCTGTATCCAACCGGCGAACCGCTGCCCTGAACCATTTTCCAACCGGACTGTTCGCCAATAGGTATCGTCCCGCACAAGGTCCACCCCTGTGATCGCTCGGTCGGCCAGGAACTTCAATATTCTGTCCCAGAGGTATGGGGGACGGTAGCACAGCAGGAGGGAGACGTCGCCGGTACTCCGTCCTTCCCGTGAGATGCCCTTTCTCAATGCGGTAGGGGAGAGCTTGTATTGTTTCTTGAACAGATCGTTGAACCGGCTGAGACTGCCGAACCCCGCAGCCATCGCCACTTCTACAATCGGTAGATTGGTATCTTGCAGCAGGCTTTTTGCAAGCAGCAAGCGGCAAGTCTGCAAATATTGGATGGGGGTCACATTGTATTCTTCAAAAAAGACACGCCGCAGATGTCGGTCCGAGCATCCCATCTTCTCTGCGAGTTCTTCCAGATTGATCCCGGTGCCACAGTTTTCCTCAAGCAACCTTGCGGCCTGCCGGGCCAGTGCAGCGCTGGCGTCAATAATGGATAGGCCCGGGGCAAGTTCCGGCCTGCACAGAAGGCATGGACGAAAACCGGCCTGTTCCGCTTCCGCCGCTGTCGCAAAAAAGTGGCAGTTTTCCTCTTTCGGCATCTTCGCCCGGCAAACCGGACGACAGTATATCCCGGTAGACGAGATACCGACGAAAAAGCGTCCATCGAATCGTCTGTCCTTTGCCTTGAATGCTGCGTACAGCCCCGTTTCATTCGCCAACATTTTTCCATCTCCAACCGTATTGTAATCCTATGATAATACATTCCGGCCAATTGTTCTCACTGTTTTCGGACATGGTTTTTATTGATATTCGGTTGGCGTTCTCCATTGATCACCGCGGATGTTTCGATCTACAGCTTGATCCACAAGGCGGGGCGGACGCCGCCGGTACATCTGCCGTCGCTGAGGTTGCCTTTCAATATGTTGTTTCCTTGGATGCCTATGTTGCCGTCACCATGGATATACACGGCCTTTACATTGACACGACCGGGAGACCGAAGCCACCACCACCATATTCTCCCCTGGGGTAGCGTAGCGATCCGTTTGCAGTTGTTTTCATCTTTCCGTTCAAACCAATATCTTTGGTTCTTGCCTGGGTCGTACAGTTTTGAACCGCTATCCCCGAAATACCGGCACACCGCGTCCTCCATGCTCAATAGGAATATGCTGTCCTGCGTATCTACGCCACCCTTTGAGCCGTACCACTGGTTGTCGCGGTTTTCATTGACCACGGGGATGATCCGTGATCTGTCAGTCGCGTCGAATGCATCATGGAATTCGGTGTTGAGATATTTCCTTAACGAACACTCGGCCCAGGTGGTATCTGCATATGCGTCATGGTAGGGGCGTTGGTCTATGATATGTTGGGTGATGATCAACGCCCTGTCGTCTTGTATGTCAAGCACTCGCCAATCGTAACCGCCGAATGATATCGTGTCTCCTGTTCGCATATGTTCCTCCCGGATGAATTCGTCGGAGTGTCCGTTATCTGATTTTTTCGCTTATGATTCCTTGTTCATGAGAACGGTCACAACCGGTGTGAATAGTATCGAAATACTATCAGCGCTTTAGTCCGACGAGGGGGATGCTCATAATCCCCTATAGTCAGAAACCATCTATCACGTAAACTCAGCTATCACTATCTCGTTCCCATCAATATCGCTTAGGCGAACCTCGTACGTTCCCCAATCATATCTCATGGCTTCAGACAGTGAAAGCCCTTTTTCCTTCAGCCGTTCCATGGTTGAATCAAGATTTTTTGCTTGAAATACAAAGGATTGATGTCCAGTCGGCTGTACGTTACATTTTTTGCAATCCCAAATACAAAGAGTGGGGGCGTTTTCTATAAAGCCAAGATAGACACCGTTTGAATTGTCATCATCTGTTTTGATAAAGGGGATTTCTAATATTTGCCTGTAGAACTCGATGAGTTCTTTCGCATGCTCAGAAAAAATATTTGTGCAGTAGTATCCTGTTATCATTTTCCATCCTTCTCAAACTATAAATAATCTTCTGCACGCCGCCGTTGACGGATAATCAAGGGGGCAAGGGCAAGCCATGACACCTCGGGGTCAACCTCTGAAATGTCATGTTTTATGTGCTCGCCAAACCTACCTGCGCCCACTCCAGGAAGTACCATTACAGGACTTTGCGTACCCGTATTGTACCCGTATTGTACCCGTACTCCCACTCGATTTCTATATCTTTTCAAATGATAAAATTATGTACTTTTAGTTCGCTTTTATTGTTAGTTTTCGCAATAATATATGCACTTTATCTGTATTATCCAAAACTTTTGTAGCCAAAATGTAGCCAGCGATTTTTATTCATCTCATCATCAGTAAACCACTAGGAACAAATATACCCAGTGGTTTACTGGTGATTTTTTCCCTAAGTCAAAGCGTAAATCGCCCTGGATAATAGAGTTCGAGAGAAGAAATCAATTCTTGCCCGTTCATCAAAGTAACATTGGTTATTCTAGCTTCGTCAATTCCTTCCGGGGTAAAATCTGATGTTGTGATAACCCACGCTTTACAAGCATGACGACTTCTCATATAACTATCGACTCTTTGGATAGGGGTGGATCCAATATTGTTGCCATGCCGATAACGCTTACATTGAATTAGTTCAAGCTCGCCTTGGATATTGGTCGCCAAAACATCTACTCCTCTATCTCCAGAACGCCCTATGACTTCAGCTCGAACGAATCCCCTACGCATAAAATAATCTGCAATAAGTTTCTCAAATTCATATGGATCCATAGAATACAGGTGTTCACGCCCAGTTGTTTCTTGTACTGTAATATTCGTATCTCGTGCATAGAATTTTCCCCGCTCAATATCCTCAATAGCATATACAGTAAGCAACTCTGGAATCAGACGATTTGCAGCGTGTAGCTCATCAATTATTTTACGGCTACCATTTTCCATATAGGAAGCCAAGTGTATTACATATTCTTCAAAGGTAAAACCTCTGCCATCTGCGGTGAGCTCTTCAATTACCACTGGCGCAAATTCACGGAGGCGAATTTCTGCATTCATATCTCTATTCATCAGTGTATATGGGGACAGTCCCACCAAATGGTATTGTGCACCGTTTGGTGTTGTAAAGCGATTCAATGTCCGCAGGATTCTGTCTGCGTAGGCTGGATTGAGAAGGCGCATTAAGTCATTTCTCCGTAGTTGAGCTTGCATTTCTTGATTAAAGCGGGTAATTACAAAGGGGTTTCCTTGCTCTGTGGCCGCATTAGATGCTGCTAGAAAAATGAGCTCATCAACATCAGTTTCACCTTCGTACCATCGCCGTTCATCTTCATTCAGCTTTAAAAACACAAAGCAAACATCATTCTTAAAAGTCCAAGCGGCAGAAGCTAATGCTCTCATAGAGGGATCGGAAATGCCTGTAGAAATAGTAAGTAGTGGCTCGAACCCGTGCCTCCGTCCAAAATCCTTAAGCTTATTTAAGTCACTAACCCAATCTCTTTGCTCAGGTCTGAAATATAAGACCATGAAACCATGCGGTTTAATTATGCGATATGCCTCAACAAATAGCCGCTCAATATCAGTCAAGAATTGTTCTTTGCTATGCTTATTTGTTCGGTTTCGTGCATTGCTAATGACTACTTCTTTGCTAAGTCGTTCAGTGTCATTTTTTAGACAATAGTTCATAAGAGGATGAACCCGTTGCGCATGTTCAAAATATTGAGCATTATCGCCATATGGTGGATCTGTTAGCAGCAACGCAGCAGATGCGGTCTCCACTTTAACTAGAAATTCTCTATAGTCTGAGCAGCTTAGTTTGATAGCATTATTATCAAAAACTTGCACATCGATATAATATTTTCTAGAATTAAGTTTTTCTAGAAATCTATGGTATAAGTTGGTTTCCTTAAGTCTATTCGCTGGACAGTGATTATCTTGGCTTTTACTGCGATAATCTGTGTACTTTCCTAAATGTATAATTGAAACAAAAGTGTCCTCAAAAAATCCTCTCGTACTATCCGGTAACTGTTGAATCGCTTCACTTAATGTGGTTAATGCAATCTGCTGCCGTTTCGAAAAAAGATTTTTGTATTGCGTGAACTGGGGTGCAGTAAAGTTCAATCTTGAATTCTCTATTAATTCCACATCAGGGAAATTACAAAGCATATCTTCTACATAAAGTCGAACTTCTTCGTCAAAATCATCATAACGTTTTGCTTTGCATCCACATTGACATTTATAATTTTGGTCTCGAAATATAATATTTTCTCCATTACTGCCCAAACGCTCATGAACTGTTGGGTGATAAAACTCCTGCGGCTCTCGATCAAAAAATAAGCCGTCAAAGGATAATTCCCTACCACACTCTGGACACTTTGTCTTATATATGGTATTCATCACAGGTAGAACTTTATCTTTAACTTGCTGTAGTGACATAGAAAACTCCGCCTCTGCTGGGATACCTCTGAAGGGGGCTGTTGCCATCTTAAATGCATATGGTTCCCATTCATTGAACAGTACTTTACGAGCACAGTCAAGTGCTGCATAAGCAAAAGTCCCTGACCCGCCAAAGGCATCAACGACTACTTCACCTTCTTCAGACAGAATATTCACCAATGTTCTTGCAATGCTTCTGCTTTTTCTGCCGATAAACGGAAACATCTGCTCAGATTGATCCCGTGTCTGTGTTTCCATAATACACGTTTGTAGATTAATCATCCTCTGGCGAAGACTTTCCTGTTCTGCATAATCTAACAACCAGTACATATCTTTTCCCTCCACAATCCATTGTCATAAACGAACTCGTCGGCAATAACATCAATAAAAGAAGTATGCTTCTCAGCCAGAATCTCTAAATAGCCAAGCTCAAATGCATCTTTTAACATACCATAATCATATAAATCCTGAGATGTGACAGCTGTCCGTTCAGAAATAATTTTACGAGCACTCTCAATAGCCGCGTTCTCAGCTTCTTTAATTGAACCATCAAATACAGTATCTTCTCGTGCACTTTTTTTCTGAAATACAATAATAAAATTCCCATCTAAGGTGCTTTTAGGAGACATAACGGTTTTAAAAGATTTCCTTGGAGCAGCACTGGGTATCTCTGCGCAATACACTAATCCATGTGCTTTCATTAAGGACAGAATATAACTCCACGACTTCAGATCAAAAGTGTGATAAAACATTATAAAGTAGCCATTATCTTTAAGCGCAGGGCTGATACGATCAATAATTGCGGAAAATATAGCATTAAAGTTGCAGATATTCTTATTCCGGCTTGGAGCATTAGACACGACTAGTTCTGCCTTTAATGTCTCGTCTGTGAATCCGTCCCACCCCATCACCCTATACCATAGTTGACTATATTCAAGATATGGCACTTGGTCTGTGTAAGGAGGGTCGGTAAGCACCAAATCAACAGAATTATCAGGAAGGATTTCTTTAGATACAAACTGGGCTGGAGTGTTTTCAAGCACCACTCTGCGGCTGTCTAAAGAACTTTTATCAATAAAGGATTGGCATTTTTCACCCAAGAAAAACAATCCTTCCTTGAATGCCTTCGCTTTTTGCTCAATGACTATAACAGCGTTTCTCGATGTAACATTTACCTTTGGTAGCCAGTATGGGATTTGGCTCGATGCCTTTTTGTCGGATAGTTTAATCAGATTGACAGCCGAAGATACTAGCACCTCAAGGATTTCATAGCCATACTCACCTTTATATTTTTCTAATTGTCCGATAATAGAGTCCATTGCCAGTAAATTGCGATTGCAGAAATATGTATGAACGGTATCTTCACTGCCTATAGCTATGCGCGAATTAGGAATTAGCGAAAAGTTCGGAATGTTGCGTGTGTGTAAGTAACCAAAGGAATTGTATTCATTTATAAATGTGCTTGAAACCATTTCCTTTTTTCGTCCTGATAGTTTGCCATTTTTGATAGTTTTATACCAATATGCTACTGGAACAAGCGCCCCATCAATCTGATTAAAGTGGCAGCGTTCAAGAATTCGTACTTCTTCCTCGATGTTAATGGTGTATATAGACTCGCATGCTATTTTAATTTTTTGACAAAAGGTATCAATTAGACTGGCAACTCTTTCTAAATCCCATTTTGTCAATGAAGCATGGCAAAGTTTATAAGCCAAAATATTTATATCTGTCCCAATTACATAGCGTCCTTGTTTACTAGACTCAATAATTGTCGTTCCCGAGCCAAACATTGGATCAAATACGCAGCCCCCTTCAGGCGAAAAACGCTTTATTAATTCAGCGACAATATTGTATGGCTTTCTAGCCATGTAGTTATGCATCAGTCCTGCTGGGTTATCTACGATTGGCTTTAAGTCTTTTATTACATTAAGTTTTCCTTCTGCACTACTGACTGACTCTTTGGGGCGACAGATAAAGATATATTCCTCCACCTTTGAGGTGGACGCTCGACCTTGTTTAGAATGATTAAGTTCAATTTTTTCGATGAGGAGATCATATTTTTGTTGTGCAAGATTCTCCAAATCGCTAATTGCAACAATAGAATTATCAGAATAACTTATCATCAGCCATGCCTTGGCATCAGCACACTTATTAATGAGGCATTCAAAAGCACTTAAGGCTTTAGCTTTCTTGCCAAAATCAGAAATGCACCGTTCTTCACGATAGCGTCCAATGGAATATTCTTTAGTCTGAGGATTAATAGACATTGAAGGATAATCATATAAACATAAAGTATTCAACACATGATAATAACGGGAATAGTGCTCTTTAAAGTATGGTGGGTCTGCATAAACTAAAGTTTGTTCATCTAGAGAAATTTGGTTAAGACAATCTACAAAATCTAAATTGAAGCATAAAGAGTGCTTATAATCAGAACTACAAAGCCCAGCTAACCTATATTCTCCCAGCAACGTAAAAAACTCTTCAATAATATTTGATTTTCTTTTTGCTATTAAATTTCTGCATGTGGACTTGCTTTTCACCTTCAGATATTGAGCAAAATGTGTTGTAGTAGACGCAACTGAACTCATTACAGACATAAGAACAGCTAGCAATACATTTTGGACATTGACATCTTCAATACTACTAATACTCTCTCTAATTGCATCAATCTGGCAACATTGAGTTATACCAAAGTATGCATTGGCATAATAAGTTAAAAAAAGACAGTGGAAATCCACTTCTGGTTTAGCACCAGGAACAATTTTTCTTACCAAATCCCCTACTGATCTTAACCGCTTATCTAAGGTTTCGGGATTGAATACAGATGGCGTTTGCTCACAGAATTCTTTATATTCTTTGTAGTCTGGTTCAGAAAGAAAAAAAAGCTTTTCTGCTTCTATGGCGTCTTGCACACTGGATGAAATAATTGAATAATTTGAATGCACAGAACTAACGAACTCACGCTCTAACGCAGATGATAAATTGCATCCATTTAAAATTGCTTGATTCAAAACATACGAATAATATTCTATATCATTGCTCACAATATTTTTTGAATCTTTAAGCGCATAGCCTACAGAGCCTGTACCAGCAAATAAATCTACTACTTTTTTTATTTTTGTATTTTTAATAATTGGTTCACAAATATGAGAGAGAATCCGTGATTTGCTCCCCATATATTGCAAAGTTTCAAGTTCCCTATATTGGCTCATTTTTTCTCCACACTTTCATTATCACTGTCACTTACATCGGAACATATAAACTCTACAATATCTTCAATATGGCAATTTAAAGCTTGGCAAATCCTATCTAGGCTTTCCATTGATATATATTCGTCTTTTCCTAATTTAGCAAGAGTGCTACTACTAATTCCTGCTATTTCCTTTAAGTCCACTTTTTTTAATCGCTTGTCCAAAAGCAGCTTCCAGAGTTTTAAATAACTTGCAGACATTCAAACACCTCCAGATTCTTTATATAACATTTTAACATCATATAGCGAATTTTTCAAGTCATTATATTGATTTTGAGTCTGCTTATTCAAATGTTAAGTTTGCTTTTCAAGACCACAGGCCGTTATTGCTTTTTGGGAAGCAATTGTCATTAGGTGTTTCGTAATAGCGTAATGGTAAGTAATGCCCCGGTATATACCTCCTGTGCTTTTGCTTGTTGTTTGCCTTTACCAAACACTTCATGCGGCACAAAATGCTGCGAGGGTGCAAGGCATCGGGAGTGAAGATTATAAGGGTGCATGATACCCGACATAGCCACGCATCGCTTCTCATTGAGATGGGTTTTTCTCCACTGCTGATTGCCGATACGCTGGGACACGAAAAAGTGCAGACCACTATGGACACCTACAGCCACCTTTACCCAGGAAAGCAGGCGGAGGTCGCCACCAAGCTGGACATACTCATGGGAACAGTAGTCGATTCGCAAAATGTAGCCAATTTGTAGCCAACAAAAAGAAAAATCCTTGCAAACCCGCATAAATATAGGGTTTGCAAGGATGTAAGACCTACTCCCACTCGATCGTAGCGGGCGGCTTCGGAGAGACATCATACAGGACCCTGTTCACTCCCTCTACTTCCGCAAGGATACGGGCGGTGATCTTCATGAGCAGTTCCCATTGTATCGGTTCGACGGTGGCCGTCATGGCGTCGATCGTATTCACCGCACGGAGGATCACGGGGTAGTCGAAAGTACGGGCGTTGTTCTTGACACCGACCGACTTGAAATCGGGTACGACGGTGAAATACTGCCAGACCTTGCCCTCCAGACCTGCGGTCCTGAACTCATCCCGGAGGATCGCGTCGGCCTCACGGACCGCTTCAAGACGGTCGCGGGTGATGGCACCCAGACAGCGTACACCCAGACCAGGACCGGGGAAGGGCTGACGGAACACCATGTCATGGGGGAGTCCGAGCTCCAGCCCGCAGGCGCGGACTTCGTCCTTGAACAGTTGCTTGAGCGGTTCTACCAGCTCGAACTTGAGATCCTCGGGCAGACCGCCAACGTTGTGGTGGCTCTTGACCATTTTCGCAGTCTTGGTCCCGCTTTCAAGGATATCTGGATAGATAGTCCCTTGTGCGAGAAATTCGATGCCATCGAGCTTGCGGGCCTCTTCTTCAAATACCCTGATGAACTCAGCCCCGATGATCTTGCGCTTCTGCTCTGGATCGGCGATACCCGCGAGCTTGCCAAGGAACCTGTCGGTGGCGTCTACATAGACGAGGTTCGCCTTCATCTGATCGCGGAACACCTCGACGACCTGCTCCGGCTCGCCCTTGCGCAAGAGCCCATGGTTTACGTGGACGCAGGTCAGCTGGTCGCCGATCGCCTTGATCAGCAAGGCTGCCACTACGGAGGAATCGACTCCGCCGGAGAGGGCGAGCAGGACCTTCTTGTCTCCGACCTGCCGGCGGATCAACTCCACCTGGTCCTCCACGAAATTCTTCATGTTCCAGTTGGGCTGGGCTTTGCATCTGTCGGTGACGAACGGTCTGAGCAACGCTTTCAGTTCATTGTCACAGTCGGGGAGGGCCTTCAGGTGCTGCATCGGAGCGGCCGGATGATCCACGATCAGCATGGGGATGCCACCGCCGTAGATGTCTCTGGCGATATCTATCTCCATGCCGTCCACGACCCTGTTCAGGCCTCCGTTGATGACCAGTCCCTTGAGGTTCGGGACGCTTTTCAGTGCATCAAGCGTAGTATCATGCGGATAGATTTCGCTGTACACCCCCAGATCCCTGATAGCGCGTGCGACCCTGGCGTTCTCTTCGCTGCCCAAGTCAAGAATGATGATGATATCCTGTTTCACAATGTTCTCCTTCCCTCTGCAATTTGCCGCGTCATCGCACGGGCCTATGATTATCAAAAAATACTCCCGTTTACTATATAGGAAGAAAGCGAGCCTTTGCAATCTTTCCGAAGATATGAGCGAAGGCATTCAACTGACATTTTTATCAAAAATCCGATGCGACTGTTTTTTTCAACGGTTTGTCTATATACTTGCAGCCATGGATAGTACCTTCTACACCGCGGTCCGTGAAATCGTACGTCAGATACCCTCGGGGTGTGTGGCGACCTATGGTCTGATCGCTTTGCTGGCCGGCAGCCCCCGTGCCTCCCGTATCGTCGGTTGCGTCATGGCGAATGTTCCGGAAGGAAGCGGTCTGCCCTGCCATCGGGTGATCTACAAGGATGGCTCCCTGTGCCATAACCATGCGTTCGGTGGTTGGGAAGAAGGTCTGCAACGGATGATGCTGGAAGATGAAGGCGTCACGTTTCTTCCCGATGGCCGGGTCGATGTCGCCCGACATCTGTGGGATGGTCCAGAGTCTTTCTTTGATCGAAGCTGAATCGCGATATCCTGTCATTTATCGCTTATAGTAATATTATATTCTTATAGTACAACAAAATAACCAAAAAATCATGCTCTACGGCAATACAAAACATGCTAGACTTTCTGCTAGACCGTGGTAATCTGCCGTAGGATTGGATACTGCTTGCATCAGTCCTCCTGCGCACTCTTGCCCAGAGAACGCCATAGACATTTGCACTGTCTGTTCACTGGATAGGTTCCACGGAAAAAGTATTGAACCGGCTTGGGAAAAGCCGGCAGGGGGATGGAATGAGAAAGACAGGTATTGTCATCGCATCGGTATTGCTGTGCATCTTCATGGCCTGTTCATGTAGTCTGGATGGAAATCTGCAAGAGATCAATCAAGTCGGGATAGACCTAGGTTTCGCAGGGGGGAACGGCACCTCCAGATACCCGTTGCTGATTTCCACGGAAGCACAGTTGAAGATGTTCCAGGCTTCAGTCAACGCGGGAGACTCGTACATTGGCAAGGCCGTCGCCTTGTCTGATTCAATCACATTGCAGGACGACTGGATTCCGATTGGGGCCTCAGCCCGTGCAGGGGATTCCTTGACCGCTGCCAGCACTCCTTTCAAAGGGGTGTTCGATGGCAAGGGGAAGACCATTTCCGGCATGCGTATCGATGCTTCGGTGGTGTCCGGCACAGAGAACGGCCTTGGCTTCTTCTCCGCCATTTCCGGCAGCGATACGGTCGTCAGGAACCTTGTGATCGATGATGGCGTCATCAACCAGACGGACAATCGGGCTTCGGGGCTTGTCGCAGGGCTGGTGCTGGACGGGGCTACCATCCAGAACTGCAAGACTACCGCGACAAGTTCCGTCACCGCCAGTACCGCCGGAGGCATCGTCGGGCGAATGCTGAAGAAGGGAACCATCATCGGTTGTGAGAACAACGCCCCCATTACGGTCGGGGGTACGGACAAGGCTGGAGGTATCATCGGTACCGCCTACTATGACCAGGATACGACCGGAACGGCGACCCGGGATGATTTCATCATCAAAGATTGTCTGAACAATGGTACGATAACAGGTTCCGGCTATATAGGGGGGATCGTTGGATATGGAACGACGATCGATGTACTCTCCTGCACCAACGCCGGGGCGGTCAACGCGACAAGCGGGGGTTCGACCGGAGGGATCATCGGGGAGTTCGGGTATGGTGGCAAAGTCGATGGATGCATCAACAGTGGGACCATCACCGTTTCGGGAGGGGCCATTGGGAATACCGGTACTGGTGGGATCGTCGGCTGGATCCGCTATCAGCAGAATGAATCGTACAACGATACGCAGGTCTGCACCGTCCGTGATTCTCATAATACGGGTATCGTGACGGTCAATGCGAACAACGGGGTGGGAGGAGTCGTCGGCATGGTGTATTGGGCAGCGACCATTGACGGCTGTACGAACAATGCGAGTATTACCAATACCTCTGGCAACATGACCGGCGGGGTGATTGGTGGATTACAGTGGGGCGACGGCAAGAACCATAGTGAGAATCGCGACAATACGATCCTGGTGGAGAACTGTTCGGCGCTGACAGGTAGCGGCGTGGACAGTACAGGCACGAACACCGGAGCCTTTATCGGACATGTATATGTTCCTTCCGAAGATCTGAGCCCGGAGGTCAGATTCATCAGTTGCGTGCCCGACGGGGAGGGAAGCGGAATACCCGCAGCCTTGATCGCCACGAAATAACTACGGATGTTTTGGACTGTCCTGAGGGTATCATCCCCGTCCGCCCCAAAAGACGTCTCTCTCCCTGTTGAGGGATGGGCGACCTCAGGACAGTCCTTTTATTTATTGAACGGTGTGAATCCCGCCGTTTCCTTGATATATTCTTCCAGCAGGTCCACAATCCGCTGGACTTCCAGCTCATGTCGGTCCGACCGTTTCGACAGCATGTAGGTGATCCTGTCCGGAGGAGCGTCCTCCAGGTTGCAGATACCGATATAAGGATTCGTCCGGGTGATCATCGTGGCCGCGGACAACGGCGCTATCGCCCAGGCCCAGTCCTGAACGATGAAATTCTCCAGGATCTTCATGTCGTCGGTGAATATCCTTGGTTTTGCGTTGGGACCGAACCAGTATTCGTGCCAGAGCAGGAAATCACGGCTCCAGTCGAGCTGGATCTCTTTGCGGACCGACAAGTCGGAAGGGGAGTGGGGGCCATGCTCCACAAGTCGGGGATCACCGCTGACCAGCACCATCTTCTCCTTGAACAGGGGGATGGTCGCCACCCGTTTCGTGTGCATCGGGTTTGCGATGAAGGCGACATCGGCTTCTCCGTTTTCCATGGCCCGGTAGGCTTCGTTGGAGTGATGTGTGCAAAGTGAAATCGACAGTTCGGGGTATAGTTCAAGGATCCGGCGGTAGACCTCCGGCATGATATAAGTGTTGATGCTATGCGCCGCCGCCACGTTGATCGTTCTGAAGGTCCGCATGGTCGCGACCGTCGTGGTGGAGAGCCAAAGCTGTTTCCATTTCTCCGCTATCGGGATGAAGTTCCTTCCCGCGTCGGTCAATTCTACACGACGTATCCCTTTCTCCCGTTTGAGCAGGCTCATGCCGAGTTCGTTTTCCAGCGCCTTCAGCCGGTGGCTGAGTGTCGGCTGGGTCACCGCGAGGTTGTCGGCGGCGCGGGTGACGGAGCCTGTCTGTACTATCTCAAGGAATGCCTCTATGTCCTGATACGTCATGTGTACCTCATCATCATAATATAAAATTGTTCTATATTATAAACTGAAATATTCAATTATACAAATATTTGCATCCTTGCTATACTGCTGTCAGAAAGAGGTAGGGATATGGCGGAATCGATGCAAAAAGTGGTCAAGGCTGAACGGAGAGGCGTCCATTATGCGTGGATGATCTGTGTCGGCTGCGTGTTCCTGATGTTCAGCATCACCGGACTCTCGATCAATGTCGCGTCGATATATCAACCCTACTATATCGCTCAGAACGGGCTGACCAATGCGCAGGGGTCGTCAATGACGATGGTGCGGAGCTGCTTCTCGCTGTTGTCGGTGGTGCTCGCCCATCAATACTACCGGAGGGTCCGGCTTCGGATAGGTGTCGTGATCGCCTGCCTGCTCAACGGGGCGTCGTTCATCTGCTTCGCCAACGCCCATAGTCTGCCGATGTTCTATCTTGCCTCGGCCCTTGTCGGACTGGCTCATGGCTTTGGCTCGATGATCCCCATTTCGATTTTGATAGACAGGTGGTTCTCCGATCGCAGGGCTTTCGCCTTGAGTCTGTGCGCAAGCGGCAGCGGTCTTGCGACGATCCTTGCTCCACCGCTTCTGGAACGGGTGATCGGCGGCTATGGCGTCAGGACCTCTCTGCTGATGGAAGCCCTGCTGGTCTTCGCGATCTCTGTTTTCCTGGCGATTGTGATACAGGGGAGTCCGAAGGGGAAAGGGCTTTTTCCATACCGGGTTCCAGGTATAGGGAGAGCCGGTACACGTCGTTTGTATGTCGCTAGGCATCTTCTGCTGACACGTGGGGAACGGGGGGTGGTTTTCGCCGCGCTGTTCCTGTTCGGGTTGGTTGTCACCCCCGGCACCAGCCATCTCGCCGTGCATTTCGTTACCGCCGGATATGATGCCCGTTGGGTGACGCTCGCCATTTCGTTGTTCGGTTTTTCGCTGACCTTTGGACAGTATGCCTACGGGTATATTACGGACCGGATCGGTACTTACCGGTCGAACTATCTGTTTCTGGGGGGGCAGGCCGTAGGGTGGTTATGCGTCGGTCTGGCCTGTGACGGGGCGGTCGCACAGCTTGTGTGGGGAATCCTGCTTGTCGGCGCCGGTTTGCCGACTTCCGCTGTCGGAGTATCGCTTTGGGCCGCCGATTTTTCCACCGCGGACAACTATGACGTTACAGTGGAACGGTATGTGGTCATCACCATGACCGGAGGTCTGGTTGGTGCGACATTGCCCGGGGTCATCGCTGATCTGGCGGGAAGCTACGGGCCGGTATTCCTGCTGTATGGGTTGCTTGTCGGGGTTCTGCTCGTCCTGTTGCAAGGTATATACCGACGTCATCGGGAACAGTGATGGGTTGTGCGTCCCGCCGTCTGGATCCTCTGCCGTTTTTCCTCTTTACTCTTTTTCTGAGGGCTTTACTTGATGGAGGCTAGAGCATAGAATGTCACATGCTTTTCGATTGTGAAAATACAAATTGTGACTGAAGAGGGTGATATGCATATAAAGAGACTGATCGCACTGACGCTTGTCGTTGTATCACTGGCTATGCTGCTTGTCGGTTGCGTCAAAGGTAAGTCCGATGACAAGAAGTCGGATGTCCTGGTCGTAGCCTTGGAACTGACCTATCCTCCGTTCGAGATGAAGGACGCGAAGGGAGCTCCCTCCGGAATCAGCGTGGATTTCGCCGAGGCGTTCGGTGAATACATAGGCAGGAAGGTCCGGATCGAGAACACCGCTTGGGACGGGCTGATCCCTTCGTTGCAGACGGGCAAGGTGGACATGGTCATGTCCTCCATGACCATTACCGACGAGAGGTTGAAGACGGTCGATTTCTCCGATCCCTATGCCAATGCGTTCCTCGCCATCCTTTCCAACAAGGGTTCCGGCATCAACTCCGTGGAGGATTTGAACCAGGCCGGCAAGAAGATCGCGGTCAAGACCGGTTCCACGGGATATTTCTATGCCCAGAAGCATCTGCAAAACGCCCAGATCATTGCGTTGCCTGATGAAAGCGCCTGCGTGACCGAGGTCTCGCAGGGGAAGGCCGACGGGTTCCTGTATGACCAGCTCACCATATACCGCAACTGGCAGCGGAACCTTGACACCACTTCTGCGACCTTCATTCCGTTTCAGGATGTCGAGCAGTGGGGCATAGCTGTGCGCAAGGGCAATACCGAGCTGCTCGATCAGCTCAACGCCTTTATCAAGGAGTTCACGGCGAACGGTGGGTTCGACCGGCTGACGGAGAAATATCTGTCGCAGGAGAAGCTCGCATTCGATGAACTGGGTTTCAGATGGTTCTTTGACTTGAACGAATAGGTCGGGGTGGTCGCGATACAATGGGTCTCAAACGGTTCTTTATCTCAGAGCATGACAAGAAGGTTCATCCTGGCATAGCGGTTTTCAATCTACTGCTCGTATGTTCGTTGCTCGTTGCGCTTTTCTGGTTGTCGTTGGATGCGATCGGTACCACGTTCGATTTCTCTTTCCTGAAGGATTTCCGTTTCAGGATCTGGGACGGTTTCCTCATGACGATAGCCCTGAGCGTCGCAAGTCTCGTGCTGAGCCTGCTGCTCGGCGTGTTGAGCGCCGTCGGTCAGGATTCAAGGATCCTGGTCGTGCGGTATCTGTGCAACATCTACGTCAAGTTCATACGCGGGACGCCTCTGATCATGCAGATCTATCTGTTCTTCTATATCATAGGTACCGCGTGGGGCATCGACAACCGTTTCGCGGCCGGGGTGATGATCCTTTCCATCTTCGAAGGGGCCTATATCGCTGAAATCATCCGCGGCAGCCTGTTGTCCATCGATGAATCCCAGCTGGAGGCTGCGAAGGCCGTGGGGTTCACGAAAAGCCAGACCTTGCGGAACGTAGTGCTTCCCCAACTGGTCGCCAGGACCTTGCCGGCGCTTACCGGGCAGTTCGCGTCGATCATCAAGGATTCCTCCCTGTTGTCGATGATCGCGGTGATAGAGCTCACCCAGACCATGCGGGAGATCAGCGCCACGAACTTCAAGCTGTTCGAATGTTATCTCTTCCTAGGTGTCCTGTACCTCTGCCTGACATTCCCTATTTCCTTCGTCAGCCAGCGGCTCGAAAGGAGATTCGACTATGCGAATTGAGTTTCATGGTCTGTCGAAGAAATTTGACGATGGCCGGATTGTCCTTGATGCGATGGATTTCAACGATGATGTCCATACTCTGGCCATCATCGGTCCTTCCGGAGGTGGCAAGTCCACGTTGCTCAGAATCCTCGGCGGCCTGATTCTTCCAACTTCAGGCACCCTTGCCATAGACGGGGAGCTTGTTCCCGGCGACGAGCCTGGCTTGCAGCGGTACCGGAAAGATCTTGGTTTCGTTTTTCAGCAAGGGGGTCTGTTCCGGCACATGACGGCTATGGAGAACATCGTGGTTCCCCTTGTCAAGGTGCATGGCTATTCCGAGGAGGCTGCCAGGGAACGGGGCGAATTGCTGCTGGACCGGTTCGGGCTGAAGGATGACGCGGACAAGAGACCCGCCGCTCTTTCCGGTGGGCAGCAGCAGCGGGTTTCCATCGCACGGGCGATCGCCGCGAAGCCGAAGTTCATTTTGCTGGACGAGCCTACCAGCGCCCTTGACCCCGAGTACACCACCGAGGTCCTGGACCTTGTCGATGAATTGAAAGGCGAGGGGTTGAACTTCATCATCGTCACCCATGAAATGGGCTTCGCCCGCCATGCCTGCGAAAAGGTGGCCTTCCTCTCCGAAGGCAAGCTGTCGGAATATGGGGAGAGCGCCAGTCTGTTCGACAATCCGCAAAGTGATCAGTTGAAGCGTTTCCTCGGCAAGCTGCTGGAATGGAATCTGTAGGAACGGCGGAACTGCGTCTGCCTGGTAAAATCCCTGCCGCCACTATCGGTCCAACGCCATCGTGTAGCATCCCCAGGGTTGACCTGGTTCGAAGCTAAAACTGTCCGGATCGAAATCAATCTCCTTGAAACCCATCTTGGCATAGCAGGTCCGTGCGACTTCGTTGTTCTCGAAGACCCTGAGCGTGATCCTGTCCATGCCGAGGATGTCGAAAGCATATCGGATGGCGGCTTGCAGCATCTCCTTGCCATAGCCTTTCCCCCTTTGTCCGGGGTCGATGATGATGAATCCGAGATGCACGGAACCGACCGCGTAATCGGCTTTGGACATCATGAAGAATCCGGTCGGGATCCCTTTTGCGTCCAGCGCCGTGAACAGCCAGGAATCCTCCGTGGCGTCTGTTTTCACCTGCAAGTCGTGGAGTACTTCTTCCGTGAGGGGGTACTGGAGGCGGTTCGCACACCATTTTGAAAATTCAACGGGATCGCTGATCCAGTTTGCGATGAGTTTTGCGTCCTGTGCTTTGTATGGTCTGAGTCTCAGCATAGCCCTTCCTTGTTTCAGATCGTTCGGTTTCCTTATTCTTCCGGGTGGTCGCGAAAAAGTCAAATGGACTTTTGATACGTCTCCTTCCCGCTGTCGCTGATGGGTTTTCACATGGCAGGAAAGAGATAACCGTCTGTCAATACAAAAGATACTGGAGCCAGTTGCTTCCATTGTGTTCGGGTCAGTTTCGTTTTTATATCGCTGGTGGCATTGGAATGCCGTTTTTATCGAATTTTCTTTTAAAAACGCACTATCCTTGGTACAATGAATGTTGAGTTTTCTTTACGACTTGTACATAGGAGGGTTCGTATGAAAAAACTGCTCACCGTCGCCATGGTACTTCTGATGGCCATGACTCTTTTTGCCCAGGGGGGCAAGGAAGCCGCTCCCGCCGAAACCGGCGGCAAGCCCACTATCCGGCTTTTGACCGATGCCACTGGTATCGACGACAAATCCTTCAACGCCGCGGCGTGGCGTGGTATCGTAGCATTCTACGGTGACACTGTTGAGAATCCGTCCCAACGCGGAAAGCTCTACGATGTAGTGACCGCCCAGACCCAGGATATGTATATTCCCAATCTGCGCCAGGCCGCTGACGAAGACTATGATCTGATCGTAGTCACCGGTTTCACTTGGGCCGACGCGTTGAATGAAGTCGCACCGCAGTATCCGGATCAGAAGTTCGCGATCGTCGACGTCGACTATGTCATTCATCCGAATGTAATCGACTTCATCTATTCCGAGGAACAGGGCTCCTACCTTGTCGGTCTCGCCGCCGCGTTGCAGGCCAAGGCCGATGGCATCACCAATCCGAGATTCGGATTCATCGGTGGTGTTCCTGGAGCGACCATCACCAAGTTCGAGATGGGCTATATCCAGGGCGTCCGTTCAGTATTCCCCAATGCACCGATCGTAGACTACTACGCCAACGACTGGGGCAAGCCGGAACTCGCAAAGGCTCAGGCGAAGAACTGGTATGACAACGGTGTCTACTGCATCTTCAGCGCCGCCGGCGGTACCGGCAACGGAACCATCGCTCAGGCGAAGGAATACCGGATGCAGGGTAAGAACGTCTGGGCGATCGGCGTAGACAGCGACCAGTATGAAGATGGTATCTACGAAGGCACCAAGAGCGCCGTCCTGACCTCCATGCTGAAGCGTGTCGAAAATTCCACCATCATGGCTTTGACCGAAGTCGAGAACGGTACGTTCAAGGGTGGAGTGGTTCAGATGGGCATGGCTGACGAAGGCGTCGGCTACTCCACGGCGAACCCCGAGCTCTCCGCCGACGTCGTCAAGCAGGTCGACGCTGCCAAGGCCGATATCATCAGTGGTAAGATCAAGATCTACCCGACCTACAAGGAAGCTCTGGCAGCCGGTGCCGTTCCCGCGGGTTTGTCCGCTCTTGACGACTGATTTTCCTCATTGTATCTGAACATGGTGAGTCGGCATACCCGTGTGGTATGCCGACTCCTTATCTCCTTGGAGATCGCTTCCGCATGGTGTCGGCGGTCTTCAGAGAAATAGGGGGCATGGTCCTTCGCATGCCGCGACGATCCGATAGGAGGAGTACGAGTGCCAGAATATGCGATTGAGATGATTGACATCACCAAGACGTTTCCAGGTGTCATCGCCAATGACAACGTGACGTTGAAGGTATACGAGCAAGAGATTCATGCCCTGCTCGGGGAGAACGGTGCCGGAAAGTCCACCCTCATGTCCATTCTGTTCGGTGCCTATAGCGCCGACAGCGGCATCATCAAGATCCACGGCAAGCAGGTCGATATCAAGGACCCGAATGTCGCCACGGAGCTGGGGATCGGCATGGTGCATCAGCATTTCAAGCTGGTACAGAACTATACTGTTACGGAGAATATCGTCCTTGGCATGGAACCGCGCAACAGGTGGGGAGTCCTTGATTTGCCCAAGGCTTCCAAACGGGTGCAGGAGCTTTCCGAGCGGTATGGGCTTGCCGTCGATCCGAAGGCGAGGATCGAGGATATCACAGTCGGCCAGCAACAACGCGTCGAAATCCTCAAGACACTCTACCGCAACGCCAATATCATTATTTTCGATGAACCAACCGCGGTCCTGACCCCGCAGGAGATCGATGAGCTGATGGAGATCATCCGCCGTCTCAAGGCGGAGGGCAAGACCATTGTCCTGATCACCCACAAGCTCAAGGAGATCAAGGCGGTCGCCGACCGTTGTACCGTCCTTCGCCGGGGCAAGTATATCGGTACGATCGAGGTCGCCGATGTCACGGAGCAGGATCTCGCCGAGATGATGGTCGGGCGCGCCGTCAAGTTCGAGATAGACAAACCTCCGATGCATCCTGGAGCCGTCATGCTCTCCGTGCAGAACGTTTCGGTCAAGGATGCGCTGGGCAACATCAAGGTCCATGACCTGAGCGTCGATGTCCGCGCCGGTGAGATCGTCGGCATAGCCGGTGTCGATGGCAACGGTCAGTCGGAACTGCTGTACGGGTTGACCGGCCTTTCTCCGCTTGTATCAGGAAAGGTGATCATTGATGGCGAGGACGTGACGCACCTGTCGATCCGACACCGTATCGAAAAGGGGCTAGGGCATATCCCCGAGGACCGACAGAAATATGGTATCGTCAGCGAGTTCTCCATCAGTGAGAACTGCGCGATCAAGAACTATTACATGGAACCGTACAGCAATCCCTACGGGTTGTTGAACTACCAGAGGATGACCGAGAACGCCGAGCACCTGATCGAGCAGTTCGATATTCGTGCTGGTGAAGGTCCCCGGACTCCGGCAGGCAGTCTTTCCGGTGGAAACCAGCAGAAGGTCATCGTCGCCCGCGAGATCAGTCTGTCGCCGAAAGTCCTGTTGGTCGCCCAGCCGACGAGAGGACTGGATGTAGGTGCCATCGAGTATATCCGCAAGAGGATCATCGCCGAACGGGACAAGGGGAGGGCGATCCTGCTCGTCTCCTTCGAACTGGACGAGATCATGAACCTCTGCGACCGGATCGCCACGATCAGCAAGGGCAACATCGTCGCCATCTGCAACCAGAACGAAGTTACCGAGCGTGAGATCGGCCTGATGATGGCCGGTTCAAAGAAAGCGGAGGCCTGATATGAAGCAACTGAAGAAAAATGAAACGTTCATCAATCGGGTGCTTGATTCCGAGGGTGCCATCTCCGTCCTGGTCGTGTTGCTTGGATTCCTCTGCGGTACGATCCTGATCGCCTGCGTGGGGCGCAATCCGCTGAACATGTACAAGGCGATCCTCCAGGCCCTGACTGGATACAACATGGACAACGGGAAGATGAATGTCCGCTATATCGGCGAGACGCTGAACTATTCCGTGCCGTTCATCCTCTGTGGTCTGGCCATGGCGTTCGCCGCCCGTGCCGGACTGTTCAACATCGGTGGTGAAGGGCAGTACATCATGGGCCTGACCATCGCCCAGGTGATCGCGTTGCTCGGCCCGCAGGTTCCCGTCCTCCACTGGGTGCTCGCGATCATCGGCGCAGTTCTGATCGGTGCTGTCTGGGGCGGCGTTGTCGGTATCCTGAAGGCGAAATACGAGGTTTCCGAGGTCGTCTCGACGATCATGCTGAACTATATCTCCCTCTATCTCTCCCGGATCATCTGTCTGCAACTGCCGGGGGCGACCACCTACAAGACGGCCAACTATCCCGCAACGGCGTTGCTGGGCAATTCGTTCTTTGAGCGGATCACGAACTATTCGTTGCTCAACAACGGTTTTATCATGATGATCCTCGCCGTTCTGCTGTACTGGTTCATCATTGAGAAGACTAACCTCGGGTATGGGATGCGCGCCACAGGTTTCAACAAGGACGCCGCGCGTTGCAGTGGTATCCCCGTCGTCAAGAGCATCGCCCTGTCGATGGCTATCTCCGGGGCTTTCGCCGGTCTGGCCGGTGGTATCGTCGCCCTTGGTTCGTTCAAATACGGCCGTGTCATGGCCGGTATGGACAACTATGGGTTCAACGGTATCGCGGTCGCCCTCGTGGGCAACTGTACGGCGCTCGGCACGATGCTCGCCGGTTTCCTGTTCGGCATGCTGAAGAACGCCCAGGCGTTGATGCAGAGCAAACAGATACCGAAGGAGATCACGTTCATCATCCAGGGATTGATCGTCGTGTTCATCGCCCTGCGTTCCGGTTTGAAGATTTATCAGCAATGGCTGAACAAACGCCAGTTGCAGAAAGAGGTCATGAAGGAGGGCGCCGCGAAATGAGTACAATTCTTGGAATGATTCCTTCCGTCCTGATGATCGTCTCCCCGATCCTGATCACCGCCATCGGCGGGATGATCTGTGAGAAGTCGGGTGTCGTCAATATAGCCTTGGAAGGGTTGATGGGTGTCGGCGCCTGTACAGCCGCCGCTGCGCATGTTTTGATGGAGGCCGCCGGGGTAGGCGGTGGCTCGGTCTGGCTCGCCTTGCTGATGGGCGCTGTAGTCGGCGGTTTGTTCTCGATCATCCACGCCGTCGCTTCGATCAACCTCAACGCCGACCAGACGATCAGTGGTACCGGTATCAACCTGCTGGCCGACGGCGTGACGATCTTCGCCGCCCAGATACTCTTCTCCGCTGACCGTACCCGTGAATTCCGCATGGGCATGCGGACCGATGCGTTCGGTATCTATCCGACGGCCTATATCGCTATCGCCGTCGTCATTCTCTCCTGGTTCATGCTCTACAAGCTGCCGTTCGGGATGCATCTGCGTGCCTGTGGCGAGCACCCTAGCGCAGCCGACAGCGTGGGTATCAATGTCCGTAAGATCCGGTATATCGCGGTCATCACCAGCGGTCTGCTCGCCGGCCTGGCCGGTGGCTGCTGCGTCCTGACCCAGACGATCCAGTATACGTCGAACACGATCAACGGTCGAGGCTTTATCGCGTTGGCCGCGGTTTCGTTCGGTCGATGGCGTCCTTGGGGTGTCGCCGGCGCCGCCTTCCTGTTTGGTACGGCCCAGGCGTTCGCGATCATCGCCAACAACTTCCCTGCGTTGAAGGTACTGCCCTCCGAGGTGTTCAACATCCTGCCGTATGTCGTCACGTTGGTCGCTCTGGTGGTGTTCAGCGGTAAGAATTACGCTCCGAGGGCATCCGGCAAGCCGTATATCAAGGGGGCTTCCTGATGACTCCCCACAACCGAGCCTCGAAAGGTGATATCGCTCCCATTGTGCTGGCTCCGGGAGATCCCCTGCGGGCCAGGATGGTCGCCGAGCGGTATCTGACCGATGCCCGCCTGGTGACCGACGTCCGCAACGTCCTTGGCTATACCGGCCGTTTCGACGGGCGGGACATCAGTGTGATGGCCACCGGCATGGGGGCTCCTTCGATCGGTATCTATAGTTACGAGCTGTTCACGGAATACGATGTGCGGACGATCATCCGCATCGGCACGAGCGGCGGGTTGCAGCCTGATATCGCGGTGGGGGACCTGATCCTCACCATGACTTCCAGCACCGATTCTTCCTGGGCGCACCAGTATCGGTTGGACGGAACCTACAGTCCTTGCTGCGATGCGTCGTTGCTCCTGTCCGCCGTTGAGATCTGCAAGGAGCGGAAAATACCGTTCCATGCGGGCATGGTCTTCTCCAGCGATCTGTTCTCCACCTACAATGCGTTGGGTGAGGATAGCTGGAAACCGTGGGCGCGGATGGGTGCTCTCGCCCAAGACATGGAGACGTATGCGTTGTACAGTACCGCGGCCTGGACCAGAAAGAAGGCGTTGTCGATCCTGACCATGACCGACAGTTGCGTCACTGGCGAGGGCTTGCCCGACGACCGCAGGATGTCGGCCCTGTACCCGATGGTCGAACTTGCTTTAGCAGTAGCCCTACAGTAGCCCGGCGTGAACGATGTCTCTTCTTGTCGCTATAGGAGGGGCTTCCAGCATTTTTTTTCACAAAACGGAGTCGCCGCATGTTTGAAGCCCTGTTCTTGTCCGTATTGATTCTGGATCTGGTGATCCCGTTCTTCATCGCCATCCCGTACCATGGGTACAGTCATACAAGACAGGTGATGAGTGTACTCGGTTGTAGGCAAAGCCCATGGCATGGCGTGTACAATGTCTGGATGGTGTTTTCAGGTATCATGATCTCTCTTTTCGGGTATGGCCTGTTCCGTTTTTATCGTGATGAATACTTCGGACTTTCTATTTCCCTCCTGGTCCTGTTGCTTCTCTATGGTGTGGGTGATGAAGTCATCTCCGGCTTTTTCCCGATCAATGAGCGGAAAGAGGATGTCTCGATGGCAACCCGTATTCACGGTGTTGGCTCCGTGCTCGGTTTCATGGCCTTGCAGTTCGCCCCGTTGATCCTCTCCATCATCGCTTTCAAGTCTTCCGATGCTGTGATGGGGTGGGTATCCTTGGTCTGCTTTACCTTTGGGCTTGCAGCCTTCGTATGCTTCATCATGGGTGATAAACCTCAGTTCAAGGATACGGCATTTGCGTTGGAGGGCTTGTGGCAGCGTTTGTTTTGCTTGTTCCTGTATGTTCCGTTCATAGTCTGGCTATTGGTTCGGTAAACCTGTCCTGTGGGATAACGGGTACACTGATTTTCTTTGTGTTGCTATGGGCCTAAATCGTGACATGCTAAGGAGGCACTGCTGTGATACGGCTGAGACGAGCGGTTTTTGAGGATGCAGATCTCATATGGAACATGCAGAAACGTGCGTTTCGGAGCCTGCTTGACAAGTACTCCGACTTTGACACGAACCCTGGCAATGAGCCGATCTCCAAGGTCGAAGCAAGACTCATGCAGGAGTCGATCTATTATTATGTAATATATCTTGATGATGAACCCGCCGGAGCCATCGCTGTCGTCGACGACAAGCTCGAAGGTAAGCGAAAACGCATCGCACCGTTGTTCATCCTTCCCGAATATCAGAACAGGGGCATCGCCCAGGAGACAATCCGCCAGGTCGAAGAAATTCATGGACGTTCCTGTTGGAAGCTGAACACGATTCTCGAAGAGGCAGGGAACTGCCACCTGTACGAAAAGATGGGATATCATAGAACCGGCTGTACCGAGACCATCAACGAAACCCTGACGCTGGTGTTCTACGAGAAGGACTGAAAAGGTCTTGCCCTACAAGGCGCGGACTATCACTGTTCGCTGGCTATGGATGATGAATCGTCATCACGTCCATATGTGATATCTTTTCCATGTTGCCACAGCTCTTCTGATGAAATGTCGATGCTCTCATTCCAGCAGACGGCATACCCTGCGAAATCAACATGTACGAGATCAAACAGTCCAGGGATATTTGAAAGCGGTAGGAACAGTTCATGTTCCGCAAAGAGAGACTTTACATCATAGGTCTTATGGACACCATCCAAAAACTCCACCTGCAACACGTAGTCATCGAGAGGATGAACAGCTTTGATTTTGTGGAATGTCATACAAGCTCCTATTCCAAAGGCCGGATTTTTCTGAATTTATGGGAATACCAGATATCCAACAACTCTGGCTGATTAACTTTAGCCCATTCTACCACAAGTTTCTGAGTACGTTGCGACAAATCACCATCAATCATTTTCAATGTGTTCATGTGAAATACTCCAACGGACTCTCCGTATTGAGCAGGAAAATGGGGTGGATTGTGTTCAACAGTAATGAAGAAAATTTTTATGACGATTCCATAGAATCTTGCGATTTCTGGCATGATACATCCCTTTGAGTTCTGGATATAGCTATCATAGTTGAGTAAAATATGAAAAGATATATGCAGTTCAGCATATACAAAAGAGAGTAGTCGATACTGTCGTGTATCGGTGATCGCTCATCGCTCTGCCGAACAAAGGAAATCATGAATATACGCCCCGTCTTATCAAAAGACTTGAACGTTGAAGACTTTCGTAGTTACTACTATCTCAAAGAGGAACTGGTCCAGTTTTGCAGGCAGGAAGGACTTCCGACGAGTGGGGGCAAGCTACAATTGTCGGACAGGATCGCGGAATATCTCTCGACCGGTCAAAGGCCGACGGCGATCCCATCTGGTCGTGCGAAGACCTCCTCTGTAGAAGTGATCACCACCGATACTCCGATAGAGCCTCACTTCGTCTGCTCGGAAAGACACCGTGCTTTTTTTAGACAAGAGATCGGTAAAGGCTTTTCGTTCAACGTCGGGTTCCAGCAATGGCTGAAAGCGAATTCGGGCAAGACCTACAAAGAGGCGATCGACGCTTACCATCACATACTGGAAGAAAAAAAGAACGGTCCGACGACCATTGACCGGCAGTTCGAATACAACACCTATATCCGCGATTTCTTCGCTGACAATCCGGGCAGGACGCTTGAAGAAGCGATACAGTGCTGGAAGTACAAGAAAGGTCAGAAGGGGCATAACCGATACGAACGGCAGGATCTGTCCATGTCGGACTGAATCCGCCGCCTTCGCTGGGGGCTGATGCAGCGAACGTGTACCCCCATTGCACCCGTATTGTACCCCTGGGTTGCTATCTCCCTTTCTGCTCTGCTACTATATAGTACGGAGTTCAGTTATGGAAATTACATATCGTGCGGTCGGCCTCGGCGAGGCGGAAGCCCTTTGGAACCTAATGGACGCTTTGGACCATGAGACGAAATACATGTTGTATGAACCAGGTGAACGTCCCAAAAGTCTGGACCGGCTGAAGGCTTTGATCGAATCAGCCGAACAGAACGGCAATCTTCTGCTGGTGGCCGAACTCGACGGTGAGCTAGTGGGGTTCATCGCCTCGGAGAAAGGATGGGCGGCGAGGACCCGACATTCGTCGTATATCGTTGTCGGCATACGAAAGAAGTGCCAGGGGCAGGGGATCGGCACTGAGCTTTTCCGACGGTTGGACGCCTGGGCTCACGAGAATCGAATCAGGAGACTTGAACTGACGGTGATGCGTCCCAACACTGTAGCGAAACATCTCTACGAGAAGAACGGATTTGTCGTGGAAGGGATCAAGAAGGACTCTATGCTGGTCGACGGTGAATATGTCGATGAATTCTATATGGCGAAACTGCTGGGTGTTACGGCTCTACCTGAACTGAACCTGCTCTTACGCTCCTATTGGCAGGATGTCGCCGGACAGAATGCGGTGGCGTTGCGGGAGTATTTCACGTCCGACGCCCACATCAGATGGCACAATACGAATGAAGACTTTACGGTGGATGAATTCATCAGGGCCAACTGCGAATATCCCGGAGCTTGGAATGGAGAGATAGAACGGCTGGAGAGCTCCGGCGATACGGTCACGACTGTGACCCATGTCCGGGCGAAGGATGGTGGACTGTCGTTCCACGTAGTCTCTTTCATCACCCTGGATGAAACCGGAAAGATAACGGGTGTCGACGAGTATTGGGGCGACGACGGTGCCGCTCCCCAATGGCGGCTGGACAAGCATATCGGGAAACCGATCCACATTGATTGAGGATGGGGCGCAGGAGGACGGATGGATATTGTGGTCAGAAAGGCGATTGCCGACGATGCCGAGAAGATGCTGGAATACATGAAGGTCATTGGCGGAGAGACCGACAACCTTTCCTTCGATGGCGCCGGTCTTCCGGTGTCAGTGGAACAGGAGCAGGAATTCATCAAATCTGTCAACGAGGGAGAACGGAGCGTGATGCTTGTCGCTTTTGACGGGGATGCACTGGTCGGTACGGCACAATTGTCGAGTTTTTCGCGCCGGTTTTCCCATAGAAGTGAACTCGCTGTCAGTGTCAGGAAAGCCTGGTGGGGCAAAGGAGTCGGTTCCGCCCTGATGTCCGCTTTGATTGATTTCGCGCGGAATGTCGCCAAAGTGGAAGTGATCTCTTTGGAAGTTCGTTCGGACAATGATCGTGCGATCGCGCTATACCATAAGTTCGGATTCGAAAAGTTCGGTACCTACAGGAAATACTTCAAGATCGGCGATGCCCATTTCGACGCCGATTACATGAATCTCTACCTATAGGCGATGGACTGTCCGGTTGGTTCATTGTACTCTGTACAAAGGAGAACCAAAATGACGACATTTGAAAAAGCCCAGTCCCTGATGTATGAACTATTCGCCCAGGACCGTCAGTTCGCTTTGGCGACGGTGAAAGACGGCATTCCCTCGGTACGTACCATCGACACGTATTATGATGATGGATGCTTGTACATCGTCACCCATGCCGCTTTTCGAAAGTCGAAGGAGATCGCGGACAACCCGAACGTAGCTTTGTGCGACGGTGATTTCTGTACTTTCCAGGGGCGAGCTACCAATATAGGGCACCCTCTGGACGCCGGGAACGCGGCGATCCGAGAAAAGCTGATGAAAGCGTTCGAACCTTGGTATTTCGCCCATAACGATGAATCTGATCCTGGGATGTGTTACCTGAAGGTTGAACTGTCGTCAGGATTTTTCCACGCCGATGGAATCGGTTACAAGGTGGATTTTGAAAAACAGTCGGCCACGACGTCCCCGTTCCATCTCGATTGAACGATTGAACATCCAACGAAAAACAGAAGTCAGGGGGGAATACAAATGAACGATCTGTTTGAAGCAATGCGGAACCGACATTCCGTGAGAAGTTATGATGACCGTCCTATTCCTGAAGGGATATTGAAGACACTCCGTACTGAAATTCAGACGTGCAATTCAGAGGGCGGTCTGAATATACAGCTCGTGACCGACGAACCGCAGGCGTTCAGTGGTATGATGGCCCATTACGGTAGTTTCCGTGGAGTAAAAAACTATATCGCGCTCGTCGGGCCGAAAGGTCCAGACCTCGATGAAAAGCTCGGCTATTATGGAGAACGGATCGTTCTGGAAGCTCAAAGGCTCGGTTTGAACACTTGCTGGGTGGCATTGACCTTCAGTAAGGGGAAAACACGGCATCTGGTGGGG
Source organism: uncultured Sphaerochaeta sp. (assembly GCA_964407735.1). Classification (GTDB taxonomy): domain Bacteria; phylum Spirochaetota; class Spirochaetia; order Sphaerochaetales; family Sphaerochaetaceae; genus Spiro-02. The sequence continues at coordinate 34,500 of CAYOWS010000027.1, forward strand.
AAGGGTGAAAAACTTGTCTGCGTGATATCTCTTGGCTATGGAACGACCCAAGGCGTCCCCCATAAGAACAAGCCGATGGAAAGTCTGTATTCGGTGGATGGCGTGCCACCCGATTGGTTCCAGCGGGGGATGGATGCCGTGCTTCTCGCTCCCACTGCGACGAACCAGCAGAAATTTCGGTTCTCATTGATCGGTGACGGTAAAGTGAAGGCCGAAAGTACTGGAGGCTTCTATTCCAAAGTCGACCTTGGGATCGTGAAGTACCACTTTGAGATCGGTGCAGGAGAAGATCTGTTTCAATGGGCTTGAGCTAGATTCCAGGGGTACAGGAAACATTACCTTTGCATTTTTCTGAATAGTACTTTACTTTTTGCTGTTATGTGGTATATTTCTATCATAAAGTGAAAAATATACCACATAAAGGAGAAGGTATGAAGCGAATCATCTATGGGTCGATGGGATTTCTTTCGTTGTTGGGACTCATCGGAGTGTTCACTCCGGAGAAGTCTTTCCTGGCTTTCTTCGCTTTCGCTGTCGATTTTCAATACTTCTTTGCAAAAACGGATGAGATGTTTGAACAGTACATGGACAAGTCCGCGGCCATGGGCTTTTTCGCCGGGATGTTCGTGATGGCTGTCACGACGTTGGTCTACCTGATCTCCTCCACTGCCCATCTGGCCCTCATGAAAGGACTTGCGTTCGGTTGGGCCGCCGCGGTGATTGTGCATGCGTTGTCTACCGTGTATTATGGAATGAAAGAGAATATCGGTGCAAAGTGATGATCCAGAACAGAATGAAAGAATATCGAGCGAAATTCGGTATGAAGCAAGAGGAGCTTGCCGAACTGGTCGGCGTCCGCAGGGAAACGATCGGCAATCTTGAAAAAGGCCGCTACAATCCCTCCTTGGTCTTGGCCTGGAATATCGCGAAGGTCTTTGGTGTCTCCATAGAGGATGTATTCACTGTGGAGCCGGAAAAATAGACTTGTATCCCGTTGTCTTGGAGGAACTGCTATGTGTGATGATTTCGATTCAGCCTGCGAAGGGTTTTTCAAAAACCTTGGTGACCATAGGCACATGGTACTTTCCACATGTTCCGACGGCAATGTCAGTTCCAGGATGATGTGCGTCATTCAGTTGGACGGCCTGTTCTATTTCCAGACCGATCGTACCATGAAAAAATACCGGCAACTCATGGAGAATCCTTCTGTCGCGCTTTGTGCCGACAATCTACAGATCGAAGGTACCAGCCGGGAACTTGGACATCCTTTGGCGCACAAGGCGTTCACGGAGCGTTATAGCCGATGCTTCAACAATTCTTTTCTCAATTATTCAAGCTTGTCCAATGAACGACTGTTTGTCGTGTCTCCGACGTTCATACAGAAGTGGGTGTACGAAAACGGGATTCCATACATGGAACAGTTCGATTATTCCATTCGCCGATATGAGAAGATTCAATATGTCGGACGATGAAATACAGCAGAAGGGGTACGGCATGGAAGTCAACACCTGTATCAAGAAATCATTTGCGGTGATCGGGAAAGAGGGCTCTACGCTCGATGGGGAAGGGTTCATTCAAGGGCTCTGGCAGGATGCCAATTCCCATTTCAATGAAATCGTAAACCTCGCCAAGAAAGATGAAGCCGGTACCATCTTGGGTATCTGGGGCGCCATGTCGGATTTGAGCCGATCTTTCCGTCCGTGGGAAGATGGTTTCAGCAAAGGGCTGTATCTCGCTGGTGTCGAGGTTGTCGACGATGCGCTTCCTCCAGAAGGTTGGACTAAATGGACGATACCCTCATATGAATACCTCTATGTCATAAATGAGACTCCAAGTGCATTCCAAGATACCATCTGTTATATTGATGCCCAAGGGCTCTCCTTAGTCGGCGCTGTGCATGAGTTCACCTGTCCTGAAACAAAGACTCCGTATCTCTTTTTTCCGATACGGAGACTGTAGAGACTACGAGACATGGAAGCCCATCCTCAGGGACGGGCCGGATGCGGACTTCAAGCAGATTGTTCATTGCAGGTTGTCGAAAGCGATATCCAACAGCTTCCAGAACTTTTCAGGATCGGTTTTCGTCGCTATGGATACACCGCCTTCCTTCTGATAAGGACCCACTACGGTTCTTCCATAGGTATGAGTTCCATGCAGTTCGATCAACAGTTCTCTTCTTTCGCAGATGAACATTTCAGGGTCGATCAGATAGGCCACGCAGCAAGGATCGTGCATCGCGGGGTAGTCATGTCCATGCCTGCGGCAACTGGCCATGTAGTTGTCCATGCTCGCGCAGAACATCTTGGCGGCTTTTCCAGGGAACCTCTTGTATCTGTCCAACCGTTCATCGGTCAGCATGACCTGCAACGTTACGTCCAGTCCCATCATCACAAGCGGGGCCCCGCTTGTACAGACTATATGGGCAGCCTCAGGATCCGCGTAGATATTGAATTCCGCCGAATAGGTCACATTGCCCTCGCCGGTCGAGCCTCCCATGAAGACAATCTGTTTCACCGATTCCGCGACCTTCGGTTCCAGACGGATCGCCATCGCTATATCTGTCAAGGGCCCTGTCGGCACCAATGTTATTTCATGAGGATTCGCCAGGACGGTATCGATGATGAACTGAACGCCGTTGCCCGATGCCGCCAGCTTCTTCCTTGGTGGGAAAACAGGGCCGTCCAACCCTGTCTTGCCATGAATGTCTCCTGCCGTGACCTGGTCTCTGACAATGGGGCGGTCCAGCCCGGCGAATACCGGAGCGGAGATTCCAAGATGGTCGCAGACGTTCAAAGTATTCTCCAGCGTCTTGCTTCGGACCTGGTTGCCGGCTACAGCAATGATTCCCTCGATCTGTATCCGGGGTGAACCCGCCGCAAGTACAAGCGCTACCGCATCATCATGACCGGTGTCAACATCAAGTATGATTCGTTCCATCTGATACCCCTTCTTGGCCTTCGCCCCTCTGCCGCGCGCATGGAGTCTCTGGCCTGGAAACACTTTCTGAGAATGTCTTTCATCATACAGGCAGAACAGACCTGTTGCCAGAGGAAAAACTCTCAAGTGTACCCATATTGCACCCGCATTGTACCCGCGGGGTACCCCTAGTCTTTCTTCGGAAGGACGATATTCAGCGCGACCGCTACCAAAGTGGCGATGACGACCGGGGACTTGCCGAAGATGATCAGGAACCATTCGGGGAAAGAGGCCAGAGCTTCGGTCGCCTGGGATATCCCCATGCCCAAAGCCGCGGAAAGACCGACGATGGAAGTGTTGCGGTAGTTCATCGGTTGAGAGACCACCAGCTTCATGCCCGTCATCGCTATGGACGCGAATACCGAAATGGTAGCCCCACCAAGTACGCACTGGGGAATTGTAGTCAGCAACGCCGAGAACTTCGGTACGAGACCCGCTACAAGCAGAATGGCGGCCGCCAGTCCCAGGACACAACGGTTGACTACCTTCGTGGTGGTGACGATGCCGACATTCTGGCTGTACGTCGCCGTCGGAAGTCCGCCGATGAACGAACCTACGATATTGCCGACGCCATAGCCGATGATTCCAGCCTGTAGCTCCTGATCGGTAGGTTCCCGGTCCAGACCGCCTATGGTCGTGGCGGAGAAGTCTCCGATCGCCTGGATCGAGTTGATCGCGAACAGTATGCCCAATGCGAAACATGCCGAAATCTCGAACCTGATCCCGAAGTGGAGAACGTGGGGTAGCTGGAATATCGAAGCCGTCGCTACAGGCTCGAAGCTTACCATGCCGAAGAACAGCGACACGATATAGCCGGCGATGATACCCATCAGGATGGAAGCCAGCTTCCAGATTCCCTTGCCGAAATGATTCAATACAGTGACGACGATCAAGGTGAATATCGCGATCACCCAGTTCGGCCAGCTCCCGTATCCAGGGCTACCGACACCTCCCGCCATGTAGTTGATAGCGGTTGGATAGAGGGACAAGCCGATGGTGAACACGACGGTACCTGTGATCAGAGGGGGAAAAAAACGTCTCAATTTCTTGACGAATATTCCGACAAGCACGGCGATGACTCCACCTACTAGCTGAGCCCCGAATATCGTGGCAAGGTCGAAACCCATGACGATAGCCTGCATGCTTGACAGGTAGGCGAAGCTCACGCCCATGATAACCGGCAAACCGGAGCCGAGATATCTGCCTATCGGAAACAACTGTAGAAAAGTCGACAACGCAGCGATCACCAAAGCCGCCTGGACGAGGATGACGCTGTCTGCTGGCGACAGATGCCCGACGCTGGCAATGATCAGAGCCGGTGTCACACAACCTACGATCATCGCCACGACATGCTGAACCGCCAGTGGAACAGCTTTTCTGATGCTTGGAATACCATTCAAATCAAAAATGGACGCTTTGGTCCTGTCTTCTGTCTCTGCCATGTTCATCAACTACCGCCTATGGATATGTTGCAAGTTGTTGCTATAGGTCTATTTTACGCTATAATCTCAAAACCGCAACAACAATTTGGGGAAAAGATAAATTTGCCATGATTTTTTAAGCAAATCTTAAGAGTTGTTTAGCGAATAATTATCACTACAAAGCAAAAGGGTCTGACGGAAAGTCTGAAAAGCAGGTTTCTGGTCATTCGACTTGCCAAATCTCGATCAGAGAGAGATATTTGTATTGTGAGTGGGGAATACAAACGGAACGCATGGAAACATATCCTGTCTTCCAGATACATTCCCTGAAGATGATGCCCCGCCCATAGGAGCGCATATATGAACAGAGCGGAGATATATTTCGCAGGTGGCTGTTTCTGGGGATTGGAAAAGTATTTTCAGCAAGTCGAAGGGGTTCTTTCCACGGATGTCGGTTATGCGAACGGATTGATTGACAACCCCTCCTATAAAGAAGTCTGTACGGACACCACAGGATTCGCTGAAACCGTCCATATCGTCTATGACAAGGACCTCGCCACCCTCGGTTTTCTTCTGGCACTTTTTTTCAAGGTGATCGATCCCACCAGCCTGAATCGGCAGGGCGGTGATGTCGGCACTCAGTACAGAACCGGCGTTTACTATAGCGATGAGAAAGACAGGCCCGTCATTCTTGAATCTTTGGCCCGGCTCTCACAGAAGTATCAGGAACCCATTGTCGTCGAATGCCTCCCCCTGTCGAATTACTATGCGGCGGAGGAGTATCATCAGAAATATCTGGAAAAAAATCCCGGCGGATACTGCCATATCGGTTCCTTTGAGTTCAATTTCGCAAAGACCGCTACACCCGGTTCGTTGGAGGTGTAGGATGAAGTCTGAATCAAAGCGTGAAAAACCGGATCGGCCGGAGCTACGAGAGAGACTGACGCCACTTCAGTATTCCGTGACACAGGAGAATGCGACGGAACCACCGTTCAGGAATGAATACTGGGACAACGATCGACCGGGGATCTATGTCGATGTAACGACCGGAACGCCGTTGTTCACATCGACCGATAAGTTTGAATCTGGTTGCGGATGGCCGAGTTTCACCCGTCCGATATCATCCTCCGAAGTGAAGGAACTGGAGGATCTCTCCCATAGAATGCACAGGACAGAGGTCCGTAGCGTCGTTGGCGACGCCCACCTGGGACATGTTTTTCCAGATGGACCCGCGGACAAAGGCGGCCTGCGCTATTGTATCAACAGCGCCTCGCTGAAGTTCATCCCCAGGGATGAAATGGTAGAACGGGGGTATGGGGAATACTTGCCGTTGGTACGCTGAACGACACCTGGGAAACAGGTAGGAGGTAGTATCATGAATACGTATCGAGTCGCATTGGTCCAGCAGAGGGCCGTTTCCCGTGATATACGTCGGAATACTGAATTGGCTTTCGGATATGTGCGCCCTGCAAAGCAGTTGGGGGCTGATGTCGTCTTGTTTCCGGAGATGTGGTCGAACTACTATTCTTTACCGGATATAGAGGAAAGCAGTCCTGCCGATTATCCCCGGATTGTGAATGAGACCCGCTAGGTATTGCTTTCTGAAGCGCGTCAGACCGAAGATGAGTATCTTCAGTCCTTTTGCTCCATGGCGAAAGACAACGATATCGCGATCATCGCCACAGGGCTCTCCCCCGGTTTTTTCGGTCCTCGCAATACCGCCTACGTAATAGACAGGAAAGGCAGAATGCTCATGACTTATTCAAAAGTCCATACCTGTGGGTTCTCGCGTGAGAAGCTGCTGGAACGTGGTGATGAATTTCCGGTATGTGAGCTGGATGGGGTACGGATCGGCGTCATGATCTGTTTCGATAGGGAATTCCCTGAAAGCGCCCGCATCCTGATGCTCAATGGCGCAGAGCTGATACTTGTCCCCAACGCCTGCGACATGAACCGCGCCCGGCTATCCCAGCTTTCGACGAGGGCTTTCGAGAATATGGTCGGTGTCGCCATGGCGAACTATCCTGGCAAGGATTGGGGACGTTCCTGCGCATTCAGTCCGATCGTGTTCGATTCCGAAGGGAATCCAGTGGACAATACCTTGCTTTTGGCCGATGACGATATCGAAGATGTCCTCGTAGTGGATTTTGACATCGAAGCTATCCGCGAATATCGGCGGAAGGAAGTATGGGGGAACGCCTACAGGAATGTCGCCGCCTATGGTCCTCTCCTCGATCCGGAAGTCAGGAACCCGTTCCGAAGGGATTGAGGCGACGGATTCGACGTGACCGTATATCCTCCTTCTATCCAGCGCCGAAAATCACTGGGGGATATCAGGACTGGACGGACTCTTCAATGGACCTGGCCTCGTATCTGATGGCTGTGACATGGCGGATGTTCGCAAGGCGACGCATGTCGAAGTCACGATGGTTTTTCATGGACCTGATCCTCCGCTCTCTCCATCGTTTCATCGAGAAAAAGCTGTACGTTGTCTTTCTGTAGTATAGCAGCACGAAGCAAAACAGCAGCAACGAGACGAAGGTTGTGACGATTCCTCCCTCCATGCCTGCATTGCCTCCTGAAAAAAGGACACCTTTCTCAGCGAACGCAATGGTGAACACTCCGTTGCTTTCGGTTCCGCTGACGTTGCTGCCGTATACGAGTCCTTGGAACGTGTTCCAGGTGATATGGAACCCGATGGCCATCCACAGATTGCCGGAAAGGAAATACATGTAGGCGAGGACGATTCCGATGAAGAATATGTTGGCGAGGGCTAGAAAAGTGATGTTCGGATTGAACATATGGACCAAAGAGAAAATCATCGATGATATGCTGATTACAAGAAGTTTGTTCTTTGTCGGACGCAGGACCGCCATGCAGAATCCCCTGAAGTAGATTTCTTCGGCGAAACCTACTCCGATATACGCCAGCAACCACCAGAATTGTCTGGGATAGAAACGCGGGGTCCATGATTCCAGGCTTACAAGACCTGATGCCATGAGGATCGCGAATACCAAGGTGCAGCAGATGCATCCCGCCGCAAGTCCTATCAGAAATTCCTTTCCACCTTTCGGGAAAGCGGTCAATCCTATTTCTGCGACAGGCCGTTTCAGAAGACGTCGCCAGATGAGCAATGAAGCGATGACCAGAGAGACTTCCATCAATATCTGGGTGGTCAGCGGGATCACCGCCGTATCGAGCCATTCTGCGAATGGAGACAGATCACCGGTTTCTGGATTGATGTCACCCGTCGCATTGAACACAAGTCGCAATACCTCGACCATCGCTGTGTTCAGATACATCATCCCTTGGGCCAGAAAATATGCTCCGACAATAAGCCATGCCGCATGTATGCGACCACCTGGATACCGATAGACAAGATCACCGCTTCGCCGATTCGACATGCTTCTCCCCCCATTTTTCCACGTCTCGTATTGATCCTGAGTTTTGACACTCATGATTTCGAGGAACGCGGACCTGTCCATGAAATATCCCGGCCTGACGATGGCCGACCACCGGTGACGAACTGGAAGCTTTGACGAAACTATTCATGTCAGATATTCGCATGAGACAGGATGTGCATAGGATGTCTGCGACATATCCCGGAAGATAGTTCTGGACAGGAACAGGATATAATGAATCATTTCTGATGGCAACACAATATTGTCGCTTTCGGCCGATGAAAGCATCGGCATGTGGTTCACTTGTCCGACTGAATACATCTCCGCGGTTCCGTGCCGACCTCCAGACGCTTTCCGTCAGGAAGATGCGGCAAGCGCGTTCAAGGAGGCTCCCGTTACTCTGTACAACGTCCAGTCCTCCATCGGCTGTGCGCCAAGGGAAAGATAGAAATCAATGCTCGGTCGGTTCCAGTCAAGACAGTTCCACTCCAGTCTGCCACATCCTCGCTGCACCGTGATCTGCGCCAACCGTCGCAGCAAGGCTTTTCCACAACCGGAACCCCTGGCTTGCTTGCGCACGTACAGGTCTTCCAGGTAGATGCCGGCTTTTCCAAGAAACGTCGAGAAGTTGTGGAAGAACAATGCGAATCCTACCGGCTCCCCGTTCTGGGACGCCAGCAGTACTTCCGCCTTCTTCTGTTCAAACAGCCAGTAGCGCAAGGATTCTTCCGTCGCGACCACTTGGTCCAACATGTGCTCGTAGTCAGCGAGCTCTCGGATGAAGCTGAGTATCGTCGGAGTATCGTCGATGGTGGCAAGCCTCAGCTCGCATGTCGGTCCGCTGTTCATGTGGAATCCCTCTCCGTTCCTGTGTCGTTCTGGTCGATATTACCAGAATCGGTCTGAATAACCAACCGAACCAGCCCTTGAGTTCTCTTTGTACGGTAAAATTCACCTCTTTTCGTATGATGGATTGATTTGGCACGAACCTTGCATGATTTCTTCTCAAAACCGTGGTCCTGAGGACCGCCAGAAACTTTGTGGAGAGAAAAATGAAGAACTATCTGATCATGGCCCTTTGTCTGATTCTGTCGCTAGGTGGAGTCGCCTGTACTTCTACCGTGGAGTCCTATGTCTCCGATCCCGTCGCCGTAGCGGATGATGACGATGACTCTCAGAAGCGGGCGGAGCGCATGGCCGACCTCGACTATCTTTGCTCGAACCTGGCGGTGTCCCATCCTGACATGTATCGCAATACGACTTCCGAAGCTATCGAGCGAAAACGGCAGGAAATCATCTCCAAGATGGATGGGCTTGACGATTTCTCTTTCGCGATCGAACTACAGACTATCGTCGCCATGCTGGGCGATTCCCATACGACGATCAGCGTGAACCAAATGGTCGACGAAAACATGCGGATGCTGCCTATCCGTCTGAAGGCGTTCGGGAACCGTTGGGTGCTGAGTACCGTACCCACTGAATCGGAACAGTTCCTCGGGTATGAGCTGCTGGCTCTCAATGGTCATCCCATGCCGGAAGTCCATGCGGCCCTCGCTCCGTTCTTCAGTAGCGACAACGAGGTGAAACTGGATCGTCAGTTCGTCTCCAGTTTCTATGTCGTCCCGATCCTTCAGCATTTCGGTATCATGGATGATGAATCCTCGATACCTCTGGTCGTCAGTTCTTCGGAGGGGGAGACCGCGACTGTCATCATCCCCGTCATCGCCGCGAAAGATACACAGTCGTATGGTTTCAGTTCGCTTTCCAGACTCCGCATGGCGGTTCCTGAGACCGAGTGGGACCGGACCCGCAACTACAAGGCTTTCCCGATAGGCGACGCCCTGTATATCCAGTACAACGTTTGCCGTCAGGACAAGGATCTTCCGATGGATGAGTTCGTTTTGCAACTCCGGCGGATGATGGAGGCCGGAAACTATGGAAAGATCATCATTGACCTCCGCAACAATGGAGGGGGAAGCGACGGTGTGCTGCGCCCCGTGTTGGAATGGCTTCCTGAATGCATGGCCGAGGGCAAGGAAGTCTATACGCTCATCGGCGAAACGACTTTCTCCTCGGCGGTAATCAACGGGGTGATGTTGCAGATGATCGGTTCTACGCTCGTCGGTACCCCTTCCAGCGGGAATGTGAACCATTTCGGAGCGACCGATGCCTTCGTACTGCCCAATCTGCCGCTCCAGGTCAGATACTCGACCAAGTATATGGATCTTGGTGAATACTTCGGGGCGGAGGACCGATACGGCGACTCTCCGCTCATGCCGGATGTGACGGTCGGACAGACGCTGTCGGATTATCTGGCGGGAATCGACACCGCCGTCGAGTATGTGCTTGATCTGTAAAAAAAGGGCTGTGAGTGTATATTCCATTGGGAGGGAGAGTCAAATCACCCTCCCTTTTTCGCACAACGGGGTTGTCTAATCGGAGTATAGAATGTACTCTTATCATGTGATATCGCGGATTCCTCATAAGCCGAGGAACCTGGTGTCTGGGGTGGAACGGAGGAAACGGTGGTCGGCTTTTTTATCAAGAAGGCGTTTTTTGACGGTTGGGACAATCTGATCGGTCTGGTCGTATTGAATCTCGGATATTTGCTCGTGTTGGCGGGACTGTATGGTGCGTTGACGGCGGCTTCCATAAATTCCGGGCTTGGTATTCTCTGTACCATAGCCGTCATCGCTTTGTATTCGTTCTATACCGGTGCTGTCGCCTATCAGTGCCATGCTTACTCAAACTATTCCCGTGGAGGTTGGAATGGTTTCAAAGAAGGTTTCTCCCGCATGTGGCGTCACAGTCTGGTCCATTTCGGACTGACGACTTTGGTGTTCCTGTTGATCTTCTTCGTGATTCCTTTCTATTTCGCCTACAACAACATGATCGGTTTCATCCTGTCGATCGTCCTCTTCTGGTTTTTCCTGGCGATCCTGCTTGCGCTGATGTATTTCTTCCCGTTGGCTTGCATGATGCCTGGCGACCGCCCGTTGAAGACTTTGAAAAAATCCTTCATGGTCGTCGCCGACAATCTGTGGTTCTCCATCTTCCTTGGCATCTATACGATCATCTGTTCCGTGCTCACATTGGTGGTTGCCGGCCTGATGCCCGGTGTCGCCGGCATCACTTTGGCCCAGATGGATGCGATGAAGCTGCTCATGTTCAAATATGACTATTTCGAAGCGTATCCGGAAGCTCCCCGCAAGCATTTGCCTTGGGAAGAACTGCTGTTCGATGAACGCGAGAAGGTCGGGCACCGTTCGCTACGCAATATGATATTTCCTTGGAAGGATTGATTTTACGTGGGATGTGAAGTCGAGCTCAAAGCTCATATAGATGACTATCAAGGACTACGTTCCCGAATAATCGCCTTGTCTGGTGTCGATGGGGGTGTCAGCGAACATAAAGCCGACATCTACTGGTCGGTGCCAGGCGAACGGCCGTTGTTTCGTGTTCGGGAAGAATCCACCGGTCCGTTGGATGGCGTTCCGTCCAATGGTGGTCTGCTGTTTACCCGTAAAGACAAGCAATTGCAGGGGGCCATCGAAGTCAATCATGAAATAGAATTCACCGCCCCCTTGTCCGATGCTTCCAGAGTGTTTGATTTCTGTCAGTCCCTTGGATATGTAGTCTACGTTCGCAAGGAAAAGAGTGGCTGGGCATGGCATTGCCACCCCTCATCCCCACAGTCGCCATCCGTCCATATCGAGTTGGTCGAGGTGACTTCCTTGGGCTGGTTCCTGGAGATGGAATGCGTTCTGGAGGATGACGCTACGCCCGGACAGGTTCAAGAGGCCCGTACGACCTTGCTTGCCTTGCTCGAAACTCTGCGGGTGCCGCAGGCCTCCATCGAGGATCGCTATTACATGGACTTGCTGTTGAATCACTGAGAAAGTACACCTGTCACACTCTAGGGCGTCTGATGAAAGCGTGTTGCCAGTCTTACGACCGATAACACGCTTTGTATGATTCAGGCCAAACTTTGCAACACTTCCGTGTCACCATTCTGGATCATAGGCAGAAGTCGCTTGAGCTCTTCTTTCGGCATGTCCCACCATCTGATGGATTCCAGTTTTGCGATCGTGGCTTGATCAAAGCGTTTTCTGATCGGTCTGGCTGGAATGCCTCCCATGATTATATACGGCTCGACATCTTTTGTCACAACAGCCCTCGTCCCGATGATCGCTCCATCACCAACATGGACACCGGACATGATGACTGCTTCATAACCGATCCAGACATCATTGCCGATCACTATGTCACCCTTATTGTCCCACGCCTTCACGACTTCTGAAACCGGAGAGTTCCATTCTTCGAAAAACAGAGGGAACGGATAGGTCGACAAAGACGCCATCGTGTGGTTCGCACTTGTAAAGATGAATTTCGCCCCACATGCTATTGAACAGAACTTTCCGATGACCAGCCGATCCTTGTTGATGGGGTAGTGATAGAGCACATTGTTTTTCTCGAAGGCGACAGGATCCTGTACGAAATCATTGTATATCGTATAATCACCGATCGAGATATTGGGATTGTTGACCACGGCATTCAGGTAGACCGTCTGCCTGTCACCGGTACGTGGATATGTTTTTTTTGCCGGAATAGACATATGTTGTCCTCCATGTATAGATTGGTTTTGATTCTATTCCGGCTTCTGCAATGCAGCGTTTCATTCTTGTCCTCCAAGGCGGGATCCGTTACATTCCTAGCTTCAGAATTGCTTCAAGCAGGAAGAACATGCATCCCATCCCCATGATCGGGAAGATATTGTTGGTCCTTCCTTGAGCGACTTTGCCCCGTATCGTAGACGGAAGTACCAACGGCAGGAAGCTCCAGAGCCCAGACATGATCGCTTCCGGAATCAGGAGCGGCAACAATGTGGCGATACTTGCTTCAGGCATATTCGGGTAGATGATGAACAACAGGAAAGGAATCGCGGTCGAGAATACCAATGAGGCCCTGCCACCGCCTTTGGTTCCGAAAGAGAGCATGAACAACGCCAACGCAGCTACGAATATTGACACAAAGATGAGAACGGACGAGTACGGGCTCCCCGGCAGCAGAATCGCACCCAGCATGTTGATGAGAAGCAGCGTGATGATCTTGAACGCAGTCGTCAGATGAAGGAAAACTCCCCGCACCTGGCTTTCACAGGGAAAGAGGTGGAAGATCGCGGCGATCACGAAATAGCAGATATACAGCGTGAACACAAAGACCGAAAGCACCCCTGTCACGCCGAACACCGGTAGCTTGTTGATGTTGATCGCGACGATGATCATCAATGCGATGGCAACCAATGCCCCTACGATATCCACGATCGCATTGAAAGGTGAGGCTGGCGCATACCTGCTGGACTCACGTTTCGCTTCAGGTGAAGCTTTCCTCATCCACTGATCGCTATTGTAGTTGAATGCGAACGAGGTTCCGTTCTTCAGCTTCGCGGAGAAATCTATACGATGTACCTGGTCCGCATGCTCGGTTATGTCGATCACATGTTCTTTGAAATCAGAGAACAACTGACTGATTTCCTGTTCTCGGTATTCATCCGGCATGTTTGGTTTCTGTAGGTTCTTCTCTTTTCCTGTACCCATCTTCAACTCCAGAACTTGTTGGTCTTGATATCCTCGATCAGCCGGGAGACCTCGCTCTTGACTGCTTCCATGATCATTTCTTCTGCCCTTTTGGGGTCTGTCTTCGCTATTTCCAGTGCTTCCGGGAACTCCATCGGTTCCCCGATGTTCGCATAGTAGTTCTTGGAAACCACCGTCATCTCCCGCCCCGCCACCTGTGATTGTTTTCGCCGTACCCGTCGTTTCGGGGCGATCAGCCCGATAGGGATGATCGGAACCGGATTCCTCAGGTATATTCTCGCCAATCCAGCCCTGAAGACATCTAGCTGTTCAATGGTATTCAATCTCCCTTCGGGGAAGATGTAGACGCTGTCACCTTGCTTAAGATATTCCACTGCCCTGTCCACTACTTTATGCTTGTCCTCTGGTGCCAATGCCGGGATCTGTTCCGTCCAATGGAGAAAGTTGCTCACGACTGGAATCCCGAATCCCGGTCCAATCACCATATGCAATGGTTCCGGCATCAGTGTCGTGACGAAATGAGCATCGCTGGAAGAGAAATGATTTGAACAATAGAGTTTCGGGCCGGGGGGGAGTTCCTTTTCCTGCCATACCTGGAAATCGTAGTTCAATTGCAGGATGAGACGTATCGTAGTTCGGTAGATGCCGTGTAGGAATCGGGCCCGTCGTTTCACTTTTGGAGATGCTCCCTCTGGTAAAGTGTACGTTTATTTCACCTCTCGGGTCAACGGCTGCTCTGAGAATAGCTGTATACCTGCGTCATTATGGTACCGGCCTTGCTCGTTCTCCTTGCGTTGTGTCCATTCTCCATCGCAGGGACTCTGCTGCATCCACGTGTACGCCCTGTGGAGCCAGGTCTACGACCACGTGTACGCCCCGGAAAGCAGGTCTACCCCTGTTGGCGCCACGTCTAAACTTCAGAGTCCACGAGTACGCCTCAGAAAGCAGGTGTAGGGGGCGAGCACCACGTCTACGACCACGTGTAGACCCCGGAAAGCACGTCTACCCCCGCAGGCACCACGTCTACCCCCGCAGGCACCACGTCTACCCCCGCAGGCACCACGTCTA
>CAYOWS010000028.1:0-39560 GCA_964407735.1 uncultured Sphaerochaeta sp.
CCAGGCCAAGGCGGCGGAAGGTCGGTAGTACGACTTGTACGCCGAACCTGACGACAACGCAGGCATGGTTACATTTTCCAAGCGAGAAGGAGAAGAAATCAGATGAAAGCATTGCTCCTGGACTCCTACAAACACCTCACCCACCAGGACATCCCTACCCCGGAGATCAAAGATTCCCATGAAGTATTGGTACGGATCAGAGCCGTGGCGATCTGCGGCTCGGATGTACACGGGTATGACGGTTCGACAGGAAGGAGAAAACCACCTGTCATCATGGGACATGAGGGCGCGGGAGAGGTCGTGGCGGTAGGTGACGCCGTGACAGCATGCAGAGCCGGAGACAGAGTAACTTTTGATTCGACGATCTATTGCGGTTCCTGTGAGCCTTGCCGCAGAGGCGATGTCAATCTTTGCGAGAACCGCAGGGTACTGGGAGTATCCTGCGATGAATACCGGTGTGACGGTATCTTCGCCGAATATGCCGTGATCCCGGACCATATCATCTACAAGATACCGGAAGGGCTTTCCTATGCGCATGCATCGCTTACGGAACCCGCGGCGGTCGCGGCGCACGCCGTCAGGCTGACCCCGATGGAACTGGATGACAGTCTGGCGGTCGTCGGAACGGGTATCATCGGCCTGCTGATAATCAAGATTCTCAAGGCGTCCTGCGCGGGTCCGATCATCGCATTGGATACCGATCCATCACGCCATGAGGCGGCAAGGGCCGCCGGAGCTACATACGTATTCGATCCCCGTGATCCCGATCTGCTCCTGGATGTCTCCGAGATTACCAACGGGAAGATGATAGACAGGGTTTTTGAGGCTGTCGGAGCTACAGCATCGATACATACCGCGATCAGCTTGGTCAGGAAGGGAGGTTCCGTCACATTGGTCGGCAATGTCTCACCGACGATCGAACTCCCGTTGCAAAGCGTTGTCACCCGACAGATCAAGCTGATAGGCTCCTGTGCCATCGCGGGAGAATATCCGCTGGTGATTGATATGATGGCAAGGGAAAAGCTGGATGTCGCGCCATTGATCAGCGCCGTGGCGCCGTTGTCCGAGGGACAACAATGGTTCGACAGATTGTACGCCAGGGAGCCGGGGCTGCTCAAGGTCGTGCTCGAACCGTAGCCACGCCACATGGCGGAAAAGGAATTGATACGATGAAAGATGGAAGGATCCGTTTCGGTCTGATTGGATATGGGAAGGTGGCGCAGTTGCACGCAAAGGCTCTCACAGCTTCCGAGCATTGTCAGCTTGTATCGGTTTGTGGCCGAAATGAGTCGAGTTGCGCAAAATTCGCCGATACCTGGGGCATACAGGCCCGTACCACCGTAGCGGAAATGGCGAGTCTGGATGGAGTGGAGGCGGTCATCATCACCACGCCACATCCAGCCCATCGACAGGGCGCAGTGGAGGCTTTCGCCGCGGGATGCCATGTCCTGGTGGAAAAGCCGATGGCGCTGACGGTCGGGGAATGCGAAGAAATGCTCCAGGCTTCAAGGGAAACGGGCAGGAAGCTCGGTGTCATCAGCCAACGCAGATGGTATCCCTCCTGCCAGCGAATCAAGCAGGCGATCCTTGACGGCAAACTGGGGGAACCCGCCATCGGACAGATCATCATGCTTGGATGGCGGGACCTCGCCTACTATCAATCAGATCCTTGGCGTGGCAGATGGGACACGGAAGGCGGTGGTGTGTTGATCAACCAGGCTCCACACCAGATAGACCTGCTCCATTGGTATATGGGACCCGTCGAAGAGGTAGCCGCCTATTGGAAAAACGTCAACCACCCCTATATCGAGGTCGAGGACACCGCGGTCGCGGCCCTTCGTTTCAAGAAGGGGGGTCTCGGTTCCATACTGGTATCAAATTCCCAGAAACCAGGCATCTACGCGAAAGTACATGTCCATGGAACCAGCGCGGCTTCCGTTGGAGTCCAGACAGATGGCGGAGCTATGTTCGTAGCAGGCATGAGCAATATCGTGGAACCACCCTACAATGATCTTTGGACGATACCGGAGGAGACCCAATTGTTGGAGAAGTGGAAAAAGGAGGACGAAGAGTTCTTCTCTACGATCGACGCCACTTGGTATTTCTTCAAACTTCAGGCGGATGATTTCGCCTCGGCCATCAAGGAAGACCGGACACCCGCGGTCACAGGGGAAGACGGATTGGAGACGGTGAAGATCATAGAGGGAATCTACCGTTCAGGGACGGAACACTGCCCGATCCGGTACTGAACGATACTGGACATAGTCGAGGGGACGTCGCGATCATGCAGCGTCCCCTCTTTCGTCCGGCGAAGTTTTTTTAGCGGCTCGGTTTCTGCCACAGCTTCTCAAGGGCGTAGAATTCACGGAATTCCGCGCTCATCAGATGGATGATGATATCGCCGCCATCGACCAGTTCCCACCCATCGGCGGCAGGATTCTTGTGCCGGTTGTTCACTTCAACCCCAAGCCGGTTCAGTTCTCCCCACAGTTCATGGGCGACACCCTTCAGGTGACCGACGCTGTTCACCGTCGCGATGATGAAGTAGTCCGCCCAGCTACAGTCTCCGGAAACATCGATGACGGTCACGTCCGTCCCCTTGTGGTCTTCAATGAACTGCGCGATCTGGTCGGCGATCTTGCGTCTCTCTTCTGTCATGTATTACCTACTCCTCTGGACGGAGGCCAGCACCTGTTGCAGCCATATCGTCAGCCAACGGTGTGTGCGCTCCCAATCCATTGTATTATCCATGGTGATGAAATCGCCGGCATCATATCCGGCGCATGCGGTCACCTGTTCCAATTCCCCGAGCATACCGTCGACCGCATCCATTCCGGCAAGCTTTCCCAGTGTATCGACCATCGCCGTTTTCCTCAAGGGTTTCGCGTACAAGATAAGCGCTTGTATACGTTGCGACGCTGTCGGAACATTCGTCATGCTCACCCCCGTCTCGATCGCGAGGCTGTCGAGCAGTCCCCTCAACTGGACGAGATCCGCCGAAGTCCCTCCAAAAAAGCCATGAGACGGAATCGAACAGAGATCGACCATGGCCTGTTCCAAAGAAACCGGCTGTCCGACCGTCGCCAGATAGGACTGGTATCCAGTAACTATCTCGGAGGGTATCGCGACCGTCACGAGGCTCTTTCCATCTCCACTTCGGAGCAACAGCAGGACCTCGTCTTCAAACCATCCGTATCTGCATTCAGGCGGTTTTTCCTGAGCGCAGGAGACAAACAGGAAAATCAGCGGCAGGAACAACAACACGCAGGCGAAACCGGCAATCCTTCGCGACCTCACAGGCGACCTCCGGTCTTCATGTACTCATACAGCCGTTTTGTACAACCGGCCTGCGAAATACCGTTCAGTCTGAAATAGGCTGCCTGGTCCTCCATGATCGTCATCGCCATGGATTCCATCGTCGGACGTGAAAGCAAGTAATGGCGACGTTCGTCAGTGAGGTGCTTACGAAGCGGTTCCAAGTAGTCGACGATGTACATGGCCAGACCAAGCGCCCCCATGGAGATATCCCCCAAGGAGTGCCAGCGGACCGCAAGTCTCCAAGCATCCGGACAGCCGGGAAGCTTTTCCTCCATCAGAGCCGCCGCGACGGCGCCATGGAGCAGCATCGGCTGTCGCTCTTCCTCAGGCTCCATCGGAAGGCGATGCTCCCGACAGTATTCCGACAACGAAGAATCGGACCAGCCCCTGGCGACATCATGCCACAAACCGACATACAACCCGGCATCGCTTTTGGCCGGATCATCCCCATAGGCATAGGGGAACCGTTCCAACAGTGCTTTCATTGTTATCGCACAACTTTGGCAATGGGCGAACCGCTTCGGATTGACCTGTGTCGCCACGTACTGTTCAAGCCCGGTATAGATGTCGTTCCTGTACATATTCGGCCACCTTGCCGGGCATCAGGGAAACAACCTCGACAGGCAGTTTCTCGTCAGAAGCGAGCTTTGCGCAACGCTGGCGGATATAGGAGGAGGAGTCCTCCTTCACCGCGTTGTCAATGAACCGGATCCGCACACCTTCAGGGACGTCCGGGGCTGGAGCGTCATCCTCCCGGCGGCAGACTACGAAGTCAACGATCTCCTTGAGCTGTGCAAAACGATGCCATTTTGGCAAGCCTTTGAGCAGATCATCACCCATGACTACTGAAATGGTACCATCGATTTGATATGTGTCGTACAGGTATCGTACTGTGTCGTAGGTATAGGACACCCCTCCCCGGTCCAGCTCACAGGAATCGACGATCAGCTCGACCGGTCTGTCCTGGGGGTATATCTCCTGGTATTGTCCGATCGCGAGATGGAGCATCGCCAGTCGATCGTCGGCTGGCGCGGGACGCTGTTCATCCTGCTTGAAATTGTTCAGTGCCACGGGCACGAGAATGATCCGCTGATACCTTGTGTTCTCGACTACGCAATGGATCAGATGCAGATGCCCCAGATGAACCGGGTCGAAGCTACCTCCGATCATCGCGGTGGAAAGCGGTCGTCGCAGGACGGTCGTATCAGCCATCAGCTACCTCTTCAGTTCTCGTCGGGCATATCCGGTGCATCGGCATAGTAGGCGTCGGTATCCAGTGTAGAGGTAAAACCACCACGGGTTGCCCGCAAAGCCTCCAGTTCAGGATTTTCCGCGTCGCCGACCATCTGGATGAAAGCATGCTTGACTTCCTCCAGCCCTTCGTCCATGTAGATGGACATTCCGATGATATGCCTGTCGGAATACTTCTTGCGAAGTTCCTCAAGGTGTTCAGGCGCCCCGTCTTCGTCAAGCTTGGTACCGATGATCACCTGCTCCTTCTCCAATAGTTCGGGAGTATAGGCGAGGAGTTCCTCGCACAGTATATCATAGGTATCAAGGTAATTGTCGTCGGATAGGTCGATCAAGAAAGCAAGG
This sequence comes from uncultured Sphaerochaeta sp., assembly GCA_964407735.1. GTDB lineage: Bacteria > Spirochaetota > Spirochaetia > Sphaerochaetales > Sphaerochaetaceae > Spiro-02. The sequence continues at coordinate 4,915 of CAYOWS010000028.1, forward strand.
CCCGTCGTACGGCTGATATGCCGCAGGAACTTGAACCCCATTCCGGCACCTTGGCTGGCACCTTCTATGATTCCGGGAATATCGGCGAGGACGATGTCATGATCGCCATACCGGAACATTCCCAACTGAGGTATTTTGGTCGTAAAGGGATACCCGGCGACTTTGGACCGGGCGTTGGTCAGCAGATTCAGCAAAGAGGACTTGCCCGCGTTGGGGAATCCCACGAACCCGATATCGGCGATGACCAGCAGTTCGACGCCGACACGCATCTCCTGGCCGGGTTCACCGGTCTGAGCGAAACGCGGAGCCTGTCTGGTAGCGGTCCGGAAATGCCAGTTGCCCTGGCCACCGCGACCGCCTTTCAAGAAAACCCAACGTTCTTCACCTGTCAGGTCCTTGAGGATTTCACCAGTCTGGGCGTCTTTGATGACTGTGCCAGGGGGGACCGGAATCTCAATATCGTTTCCGTTACGCCCATAGCAACGCTGTCCGGCTCCAGATTTGCCGTTTTCGGCTCTGTAGTTGCGGACCAGCTTGAGATGTCCGAGGGTACGGAGGTTCTGTTTCACCACAAAGACGACATCGCCGCCACGGCCGCCATCGCCACCGTCAGGTCCGCCTTTGGGTACGTACTTCTCCCTACGGAAGGAAACACAACCGTTGCCTCCGTTTCCGGAGGCAACGTCTATATACGTTTCGTCTGAAAATCCAAACATGTATTACTCTGGCCTCTTAATTAGCCAAGGTACTCAAAAAACTACTCAGTGACAATGCTGACGTACTTGCGGTTCTTCCTGGTATGGAATTTCACAGTGCCGGCAACCTTGGCATAGAGAGTATAATCAGAACCCAGACCTGCGTTTTCACCAGGATGGAACTGGGTACCATGCTGACGGACGATGATTTCACCGCCCTTGACGAGCTGGCCGCCGAAGCGCTTTACACCCAGACGCTGGGAATTGGAATCGCGACCGTTGCGGGAACTACCGCCACCTTTCTTATGTGCCATTTCTCTTACTCCTTAACCGATGATCTCATTGATCTTGATGAGAGAATACTTCTGACGATGACCCTGGGTCCTACGATATCCCTTTCTGCGATGGAACTTGTAGACCTTGATCTTGTCACCTTTCATCTCGCTTTCGACGGTTGCGAGTACCTTGGCTCCGGACACATATGGGGTGCCGAACTTGGCGCTGTTTTCATCGACAATAGCGAGTACTTTCTCCAACTCCAGAGCAGATCCTTCCTCCATGGAAAGCTTATCCACCTGCAGCGTGGCACCGACGAGTGCTTTGTACTGTTTTCCGAGAATTTCTACCAGTGCGTACATGACGATCACTTCCTTCAAATGAATTATTCGGTTTGTTTTATACCATCCGACGGAAGTACTTGCAACCGACTGAAACAGGATTCATCCTGAAACTTCGGGAAAATCGACTTGCCTACCTACCGTTCGGTAGGTTATAGTAGGAGCATGGAAGAGCCAAAAACCGATGAACCAAAGAAAAAGAACGAGAACACACGGGAGCATCTGATACTCCTCGCCTTGGAGCTGGCCGCACGGAAAGGGCTGGACAACACTTCCCTTTCGGATATCGCTGAGGCCGCGGGGATCCGCAAGGCGAGCCTGTACCATCATTTTCCGTCGAGGGAGGCCATGATCGAACAGATGTTCGCCTACTGTTCGGAGCTCGCGTCCAGACAAGGCATAGTCATTTCATTCAACGGGAAGGCGGAGGAGGTGTTGTCCAGGGCGATGGAACATTGGCACAGGCTGTACACCACACCGCCGCTATCGTATTTCTACCGCATCGTCGAGTCCCAGAAACTGATTCTTCCCCTCGCCGCCCGTACCAGCCGGGTATTCATGCAGATGTTGCAGGGACAGTCGGAGATCCTGCTGGAGACACTGACGGAAACAGGCCGGCTTGATATCGAGGAACTGGATCTCGCCGTGGCGATGTTCTCAAGTACGGCGCAGGGTTTCCTGACTCGTTCCATGATCTCCGAAATGGAGGAGATGGAGGAAGATGAAGATCTCGAATGGCAGGAGGAACGGTTCGTCCGCCGCTTCTGCAAACTATACAGGGGTACGGTAGGGGTACGGTAGGGGGTGCAATGGGGGTACACGGAGACAGCTTGGAGAATCCTCCGATCCAAACAACCGACGCCTCAAGTCTGCCTGAACATAGCACGTACAAAAACAACGTCTGTGGGAATAATTGTTCTGTTTTTTTCTTGAATAAGAATACTTATTCAAATCTTTATTATCACTTTATAATCATACAAAATAATAAGTTACTCATTTTTTCTATTTATTTTCTTTTTGAAAATAAGTATTGACAAATCAATTTTTCCATGCGTTTCTTAAAGGGAGTTGGATATTGATGCATCAGCTCCTATCTCCTTTGCGGTTGTGTACACCCGTTCTCAGATCGGGATGTGCTTCATCATTGTTATGTTACAAAAGGAGTGCTTGTGAAAACCCTCAGACTTACGGCCATTGCCCTTGTTCTCTTGATAGCGATGCTGGCAACCAGCTGCGCCATGACCACACCTACCCCGCCTGTGAATCAGTATGAAAACGAATACATCAACCTTGCGGGGGACTGGCATTTCAAGCTCTATCGTAAATATTCGAACATGTACCAGTATCTTGCCTATAACGCATGCACTGTGACATGGGAAGATCTCACCGTCGCGGAGCTCCCCACGGCCACGACATATTCCACATGGGAAACGGTAGAGGGCCCTGCCGCCGATTATTCGACGGGAGGACTCCAGCAGATGTTCCGAAGCGGGGACACCGATTCCAGAACCACCCTTGAATCGACGGATCTGTTCCCCAAATGGGCGGAGGCCTGGTATTGCAAGACCATCGACATTCCCGCCGGATTCATCACCGGAAACACAGTCACCCTTCTGTTGGGAATCATCGATGATCTGGATGTCGTGTACATCAACGGAAACCCGGTCGCGGCAAGCGGGTTCAAGAAGGCCGACAATTCCGTAGCCGCCGTTTCCTCCGTACCGAGTACCGGCGGATTCAACCAGACGGGCGATTTCCGCTTCGAGAAATCCTACTGGGAGATTACTCGCGAATACGTCGTCGACTCTTCGTACTTCCAGACTGGTGAGAATGAGATCGCGATACGGATCTACAACAACAACTCTTTCGGGGGATTCTATGACAGACCGATGGCGCTGGTATCCACCCAACGTGCGTTGAGATATCTCAAAGGCTTGCCGACCGAGGAGCTGTCTGATACGACGGCGTACCAAAATTTCGTCAGCGGACAGATCGTAGCCCTTGAAACGAAGAATCTGGCCGACTATTCGGCATCGTTGAGCGATATCTACAATGAGAACGAACTGGACAAGGCCGCCCAAGTCGCTATCGTCAGCGGATGGTTCTCCTCCTACGATTCCATCACTGTCGACGATACCAACGCTGGTTTCTACATGTTCAACGGTTCAGACATCTATTCGGCTCATAGGGTGATCACAGGGACCAAGGGCGCGACCAGCACGACCCTGTATGAGAATGATGAATTCATCGAATACTTCATCAAGGAAGGGACGCAAATCAAGGAGCGGGGGAATTGGAGCCATTGCTATACCGTCTCCTATACGTCCACCTTGGCGGGCATGAACGATTCCACGCAGAAATACAGCGTCTACCTACCGCCATCGTATTACACGGACGCGGCGAAGGAATATCCAGTGGTATACCTGCTGCACGGAATAAACAGCACCGGGGACTCCTTCGTGAATGTCGACAAGATCGAAGACCATATGAACGCATGGATCAATTCCGGTGATATCGTGGAGATGATCGTGGTCATGCCGAACGCAGGAAAGAGTTGTGGATATCAAGATACGCCGACACCGGCGTCCGGACCGTCTGATTCAGCGGGACCATGGGCCAGCTTCATCTATGTGGATATCCTTGGGGAAGTCGAAGCGAACTACAGGACCTTGCAGGACGCGAAGTTCCGCGGCCTCAGTGGCATCTCGATGGGTGGCGGTGGCGTATTCAAGATCGGCCTGACCCATACCGATATCTATACGTCGTTCGCTTCTCACATGGGAGCCGTCCCGGTCCTCGATCCCTATTTCGCCAGCATCAGTGCCGCGGAATTGCCTTCGCTCGATTTCTATCTCGATTGTGGCAACCAGGACCAGATGGTCTCGCCCGCCGCGACGCAGACAGCGGGTGAATATCTGGAAAGCATTGACGCGAACGTGGAATGGGAACTACGCGACGGAGCCCACAACAGTGCGTTCTACATGACGGGTATGCCGAAATCGATGAAGATGCATAGCGAACATTTCGTCAGACTGGGACTGAGCGACTGATACCGAAAGACAGAACAGGCCTCCCTTGAAAGGAGGTCTGTTCTTTTGTACGTACCGTGCTGCGGCGCAGGAGGATAACCGTCGGAGGTCACATGGTGGCCAGATATGGGATCCCCACCAACGCGAACGCATTGCGCAGCACTTGCAGCACCATCGCGGACAGCTCCACCCTCGCCTTGACCAAGGCGGGTTCGCCGGCCTTGAGGATCTGGTTGTCATGATACCAGCGGCTGAACTGCTTGGAGAGCTCATACATGTAGGCCGTCATGACCGACGGGTCGTATTCCGCACCGGCTTTGACTACGGCTTCTGGATATGCGGCAAGCGTCTTGATCAACTCGCGTTCATCCTCCAGGCTCAACAGCGTAGGATCGAACGGAACATCGGCATAGTCGGCCTCCACCTCGGCGTACTTGCGGAGCATGCTGGAGATGCGAGCCCCCATGTACTGGAGGTATGGGCCGGTGTTGCCGTTGAACGAGATGGACTCAGCCGGATTGAAGATCATGTCCTTCGACGGGCTGACCTGCAACAGGTAGTAGTTCAACGCGGCGAGTGCGATGGAATGGGCGGTCGCGTCGACATCGCCGACATCAGCCTCGCGTTCCTTCGCGCGGATTTCATCGGCCGCCAATGAAGTGAGCTGATCGACCAGATCGTCAGCGTCAACGACGGTGCCTTCACGGCTCTTCATCTTTCCGTCGGGGAGGTTCACCATTCCATAGGAGAGATGATGGAGGTTCTTCGCCCAATCGTAGCCGAGCTTTTCCAATACGTAGAACAGGACCTTGAAGTGGTAGTTCTGCTCGCTTGCGACGACGTAGATCAGGGAATCGAACGGCCAGTCCTCGTGACGTGCGACTGCGGTACCGAGGTCCTGGGTCATATAGAGGCTGGTGCCATCCTTACGAAGCAAGACTTTCTTGTCGAGCTTGATCTCAGCGAGATCGATCCATACGGAGCCGTCCTCCTCGCGGTAGAACACACCCTTCTCCAGCCCTTTGAGGACTTCGTCCTTGCCGAGCTTGTAGGTGTTGCTTTCGTAATAGTAGTCGTCGAAGTTGACACCCATCTTGCAGTAGCTCTGGGCCAGACCGTCAAGGGTCCACTTGTTCATGGTGTTCCACAGCGCAAGAACCTCAGGATCACCTGCTTCCCATTTCTTGAGCATCGCCTGGGCCTGCTCGGTCGCGGTCGGCTCCTCTTTCTCCCATTCGGCGAAACGGACATAGTATTTGCCTACGAGATGGTCGCCCTTGATGCCGGAGCTTTCCGGGGTCTCTCCGTTGCCGAACTTCTGGTAGGCGAGCATCGACTTGCAAATATGGACGCCACGGTTGTTGACGAGGTTGACTTTGCGGACATCGGCGCCGTTTGCCTTGAGGATCGCGCTGACGCTCTCGCCGAGGCTATCGTTACGCATATGCCCAAGGTGAAGGGGCTTGTTGGTATTGGGGCAACTGAATTCGATCATCACCTTGGTACCGGACTTGGTATCGTTTGAACCGAAGGAATCACCTTTCTCACGGATCTCTTTGGAGAGGTCCGCGGCGAGAGCGGCGATATCGGCCTTGACGTTCAGGTATGGGCCAGCGAGCAGCAGTTCCCCGGCGGGGCGGTCGGAAAGAGCTTCAATGCGAATCTTCAGGTCGGCTGCGATCTTCGGAGGCGCGACCTTCAACGCCTTCGCATATGCGAACAGGGGGAAAGCGATATCACCGAGTTCCGGCTTCGGGGGAGTCTGTACGGCCAAAGGGGCCAAAGTGGAGGCAACCTCATCTCCTACGAGTTCTTTCGCATAGCTGGCAAGCTGCGCTTCGACCAGATCCTTCCACTGCTGTCGTACCTTCTGCAACATGTTCCGTTCCTTTTCCTATATGGTAGTTGTCAACTATAGTAAGAACCGGTCCACATGGCAAGTGTACCAGCCCAAAAGATAGCGTGGAGAAAACTGGAAACATACCGGTTCAGGTCAAATCCTTCACCGCCTGGGAGAATCGAATGGAGACATCGCCCGTACCGATATGCTCGACCGTCCCGTCTTCGTGCTGTACGACGAGATGGCAGTCGTCATCAATCGACATGACGGTGGCGGGAATCTGCATATCATTGGCAAGGACCATCACCTGTTGTCCGAGCAAGAAGGATCGACGTCGATATTCTTCAAGGAACTTCCGTTCTTCGAGGTCGACGCAGGCCGATAGTATCTTCTCGATCATCCTGGCGGTCAGACGGTTGCGGCTTACCCCCGCGGGTATCTCCGTGGGCTCACTGAACAGCGAACCGGCTATTGAGCGTAGTTCTTCAGGGAATTCCTCCCGCGGGGTAGAAAAATTGATCCCCACACCGACTACGATACAGTCGAGCCCGCCGCTTTCAAGGTCGATGACGCCTTCCAGGAGAATGCCACAGACCTTTTTCCCTGTATAGTAGAGGTCGTTGACCCACTTGATGGAGACTTCCAGACCGCAGACTTCCGATATGGCTTGGGAAACAGCCACCGCGGTGGCCGAGGTGATCAGGAGCGCGCCGTCCATGTTCATGGAGATTTCCGAGGGGCGCAACACGAGGCTGAGGTAGATACCTCCGTCCGGGGAAGCGAACGAACGACCTCGCCTGCCTCTTCCTCCGGTCTGCTTGACGGCGATGACGGTGGTCCCATGTGGAACTCCGTCCATGGCGAGAAATTTGGCCGTCTTGTTGGTGGACTCCAGCTCTCCATGGAAATGGATATCGGGAACCTGACCATCGATCAGATAGGAGGCGATTCCAGCTTTGGTGAGGATATCTTTCCCCTGGTCCAGACGATAGCCTTTGTTTGTCACGGCGGAAAACTCGTACCCGTCGTTCCTCAACTCCTGGATCGCTTTCCAGACGGCGGCGCGGGAGACTCCTAGTTGGGTCGCCAGTCGTTCACCTGAGAGATGTTCACCTTGGTGCCGCTCGAAATAGCCGAGCAATCTGTCCTTCACTCGCATGATGATGGCATTGTACCGATGGACAGCTGGCATGGCAAGGGAAAGAGATCCTCGCCCCTCTCAGAACGAGAGTGGTGTTCTCCAAAATTTTCCTGCACGATGAAAGGAGCAAGAAAACCAGGAGGTGTTGTATGGAAAAGAAAGTCTCAAGGGAGACACTATGCGCAAAGGGTCTCGATATCGGGATCTATACCACAGATTTCAGAAACGATTTCATTTCACTGACTGATCTCGCGAGATATCGAAGTGATGAGCCCTTTATTGTCATAAATAATTAGATGAGACTCAAGGATACGATTGAGTTTTTAGGATTATGGGAATCCTTGCACAATCCACATTTTAAACCCGTCGAATTCGACGGGTTTACATGCCAGGCAAGCAATGGATCTTTTCCCGTCATTTTTTAATTGTAAACCATTTTTTAAATATTAGTTTACAATAATCATCCGATATGCTATACATCCCGTACAGGAGAGAATATTCATGAATACACAACCCGAGAAAAGCATGCAGACGAAAAAGATCCTTATGACGGCCTTGTTCGCAGCCTTGATGGCCGTGGGGGCCTATATCAAGGTACCGCTTCCGCCAGTGCCGATCACCCTCCAGACCTTGTTCGTACTGACGGCCGGTCTGATGTGCGGATGGAAAACAGGACTCGCCTCCGTAGCGATCTACCTGTTCATCGGCGCCATCGGTCTGCCGGTGTTCACAAGCGGCGGCGGACTTGGCGCGATGCTGGGGCCCACGGGAGGATTCCTGTTCGGATTGATCCCGGCGGTACTGATCGCAGGAATCTGCTCGGACATCGGGTACAGGCATGCGGAGGGGGATGAGCCGAACAAAAAGAGATTCCTAATCTGGTGCTGCCTCGGAGCCGTGCTCGCGACCTTTGTCGGAATCTATGGCATTGGAGTGCCTTGGCTCAAGATCAACAGGCAGTTGTCCTGGGGAGCCGCTTTCGCGGGTGGAATGTATCCATTCTTGCTCGGTGATACCATCAAGATCATAGTGGCGGTGATACTTGCAAGAAACTTCAGGGAGCGATTCGCACAATAATCGGCTTTCGGCATCTTCCCTCTGCATCCGTTCCAATAGTATCATTGGAACATGAGGGGGAAGAGATGGGCATATGCGACGAAACACGGGCTTTCAATAGTGAACCATATCTGGCGGATTTTCTCGCCAGCTTCGACAGAACTGGAAAATCCAAAGCGAATTTCCACGGACTGAACCCACTCCCCTCCATGGCGGCCATCGGCGAGATCGCCGATGAGCTGATGGAGCTGATGTTCCCGGGGCGATGCGGCAGGGACGACAGGAGCCGTTCTCTTGAACATGTCGTCGGTGAACATCTCAAGGACTTCTCAGAACGCCTCAACCAGCAGATAACCCTCGCCTTAAGATATGAAAACGTCCAGGAACTCCCAGAAGACCAATCCCAGGAGTACGAGGCCCAGGCGGAGATGACTGTAGCGCGGCTTCTGAGAGAACTCCCTGCGATACGCAGGCTCCTCAAACTTGACGCAGCCGCGGGATTCGCAGGCGATCCCGCGGCGAGGAACGTCCATGAGATCATTCTCTCCTACCCCTGCATGAAGACCTTGTCCGTCCATCGCGTAGCCCATTTCCTGTTCAGACAAGGAATCCCGCTGATCCCCCGCATGCTCAACGAACGGATGCACCGGGAGACCGGCATAGACATCCATCCGGGTGCGGAGATCGGAGAGTCTTTCTTCATCGACCACGGAACGGGGGTAGTCATCGGAGAAACGGCGGTAATAGGAAACAACGTGAAGCTCTATCAAGGCGTGACATTAGGCGCGCTCAGCTTCCCAAAGGACGCCTGCGGGGCGTTGATACGTGGGGCGAAGCGACACCCGACGATCCAGGACAATGTGACGATATACGCCCATGCGACGATATTGGGGGACATCACCATCGGACAGAACGCGATCATCGGTTCAAACGTATGGATCAAGGAGAGCGTCCCTGAGGACACGATGGTGCTGATGGAGGAACCGAAGACAATCTATCGGGATCTGCGCCGGCGCAAGGTCCAATAAAGGCCCTCTGCTATCGGATGACTCGGACCTGAGGGATGACCAGCCCTTCTTTGGAAGGCTCCATGGTCACCGACGCCAGATCACCGGCTTGCGCCGAAGCCGGAACGTCAAGTACGCGGACCTTGAGATAGTTTCCGGTAAGACCATACCAGCTCCCCTTCTTCTGCTGTTCCAGAATCACTTCCAGAGTCTTGCCCCGTTGTCGACGGACATAGTCGTCGTGCAACCTGTTGGACAGGGTCCGCAAGGTCGCCGCACGTTCATCCCTGACACTCTCGGGAACACGATCCTTCGCCTGATGCAACGGAGTGTCGGGCCGGGGGGAGAACGGGAACACGTGCATCCGGGCGAACTGGTTCTTCACGAAGAACTCGTAAGTCTCCTGGAACTCCGCGTCGCCTTCAGCGGGAAGACCGGTGATCACGTCGGCGGCGATGAACGGATCGTCCTTCACCTGCCGCATCCGCCCGACCACATACGCAAGATGCTCTACGCTGTAGCGCCGGTTCACCCTTGCCAGGACGATATCGCTCGCCGACTGCACCGGCACATGGAAATGCGGTTGCATCCGGGGATCGGCCAACTGGTCAAGCAACAGATCGTCGACATGGTCTGGCTCCAGCGATGAGAGCCTGATACGGATATCCTTACCCAAAGCTGAGAGCAATTGGCGAAGAAGCCCGCCAAGACCATCGTTCCGATGGTCATACATGGTGAGATTCACACCTGTCAGGACGATTTCATGGAAACCTTGACGCTCCAGCGCCAACGCCCGACGGACCACCTCCGCACTCTCGAGACTGACGGCGGCGCCGCGGGCGACATGGACACGACAGAATGCGCAGGCATTGTCACAGCCATCCTGGACTTTCAGGTACGCCCTGCAATGATAGCTGAATGTCGCAGCATCGTAGTCGAAAGGCGATACGATATCGTTTTTCAGGGCATCATTTTCCGATGCACCGTACTGTGGTACTGAATCAACATGCAACGCGGCCAACGCATCACCATCCAGCCCTGCGAAAGAACGGCAGGCCTCCACCAGAGAAAACCCCTCGACCAGACGGGCGGAGACGTACTCCGGCAGATCAAGCATGTTGGCTTTCTTTTCCAGGGGGATGACGACGACACGATTGTCCAGAGCCGCGATCTCATCGGAATCAAGCTGGGCATAGCAACCGGTCACCACTACCGTGGGAGCCTGAGGTTCGCCGGCATACTTGCGGATCATCCGCCGCGCCTTCTGCTCGGCTTTGCTTGTGACGGTACAGGTATTGACGATGTAGAGATCGGCGGGCTCCCCGTCTGGAACGATCGGGAAATCCCGCTTGGAGAACGCATCGGCGATAGCTTCGCTTTCACATTGGTTCAGGCGGCAGCCCAAAGTATAGACGCAAACCTTCATCACAGCTTCTCCGTTTCAGCGTCCTGGGCGGCAAGCGCCGTCATGACCTTTTCCAAAGCCTGCTTCAGATCCATCCGCATCTGAGGAGCATAGGGGTTGTATCGCTGCAAATCGTAGAAGAGTCGCAAGGGGTCGTTACAGGTCTGCTCGACGATCGACATGAGCCTCGCGTAACCGAGTGTCGCCAGTTCGGTGGGCTGGAGGTGCAGTTCATCGAGGGTACGTCCGACGAAGTGTGTGACACCTTGGGACCAAGCCGCTTCACGGTCATGCTGGTCACAGCTCATAGGGAGGACCTTGAGCCCCCAGGAGGCGAATTCAACGCTCCAACGTTCGACGATTTCAGCGGGGCAATCGACGCCGCTGATCACCAAAGGCAGGCCCCCGACTCCATTACGGCCTGAATCGGGGCCGAACATCGGGTGGGTGGCGATGCTGTAGACACCGGCGGGCAGCTTCTCCTGCATCACCTTGGCGGGATGAAGCTTGACGGAACAGGTGTCCATGACGATCGTACCGGGTTTCAGCCGCAGGGCGACGCTACCGATCACATCGGAGAACGCGCTGATCGTCACACAGAAAAAGATGACGTCCTGCGCAAGCAGTTCTTCCTCATCGACAAGACGGACACCGGCGGGCGCGGATATCGCATGCCGGCCGAAACCGCACACGTCATGCCCGGCCTTCGCCAGCAGCCCCGCCCAAAAGAATCCGAAACGACCTAGTCCATATACACCGATACGCATGCTACCCTCAGAGCGACCCAACCACCGGTCTGTCCAACCGATGGATCACTGTCAAAACCAGGCCCCAACCAAGGAGCCCCATGAAGCAAGGTCGCTAGCGTCACTCTATACCATTGTCGCGCTATCCTGCAAGACGGTTTTCTTGAACAAGCGTTCAGAGAGGAGCAACGACATCAAGGCGACCACCATGAGGACCGCGAGCAGGGCCAATCCCCAACCCAAGCCCACAAGCTCCCCTATCGCGCTGACCACGACAGGCAGCAGCAGACGGCCGAGGACTCCGCTGATCATATGGAGGTTGGCGACCTGGTCCATGTCCTCCGACCATCGACGGATTTCCACGATCTGACTCGCGGGATTCAACGCTCCGAAAGCGAAGCCGATCATTGGCATGATACAGACGGCGAAATCAAGCGACGGCATGATCGGGAGCAAGCCAAGGGATACGGCGCAGAAACCAGTCAGGACCGCAAGCAAGGTCGTCGCGTTCCAGCCCTTCTTGAGAACCGGCATGATCAGGACGCGGCTGACGGTACTGCCGATCCAGTAGGCGGTGACCGCCATGCCAGTCATCGCCGCGGAGGCCTGCCAGGAGAGTTCGAGAAACAGGATGGGATAGATTGTGGCGCAATACTCTATCGACGTGAAACAGACGAGGAACACGAAGAAGGCCTGAAATTCATGACGCTTCAGCAAGGAAAAACCGGAGAAGGGATTCCGTTTCACCGCACGACCCGTCCGGGCGTCGAGCCGTACGGGCAGGGGCATCAACAGGGGATTGGATCCGGCTTCCTTCCATCTCATGACGAACAGCAGAAAGCAGAAAAGATACATTGCCCCGGAAACGACATATCCCCGATACCAGGCAGGACCCTTCGCCCATGTGACGAACGCTCCCCCGCCGATAGCGGCGACGCTGTAGACGAGATGCATCAACGGGATATTGGTCGTACGACGCTCGGTATCACACTCCGCCATGACCGCGTAGTTCCCGCTGGAATAGAAATACCCCAGCAAGGACTGGACGAGGAATCCCAAAGAGAACATCCAGGAAGAACGTGAGAGAGCCATCAGGAAGAACCCCAGTCCACCCCCGGCGATTCCGATGAGCAGCACACGGTAGGAACCCCATCTGCGGTTCAGATAGGGAATCATCAGGAACGAGACGAAGACCGCGGCCTGGCTTACCGATACCAGCGCGCCGATCTGCGTCAGGCTCATGGAACAGGTAGCCATGATATCATTCGTCAACGGGCCGAAGAGGTTGCTCGCCAAGGCGTTGACAACGATCATGAGAAAGAGGATGTAGCTGATCACCGGTCGTTTTCCGCGATACTCTGTCGATGCCAAAATGAGCCTACCTTTCCTCTTCGGGATCTTCTCGACGAGAGCATATCACAGAATGTCCTGCATGGGTAGAAATTGTATCAATACGAGCGACAGGATTCCATCAGCAGGTCGATGAATCCCCGCCGGTCGAGATCCATGCAGACCAGGACATTGGGAGGCTTCTTATCAGGGTCGGTCCGTCTGTCCGCGACCGTCATTCCCGTGGTGAGCCGTCCTTGCGTCTCAACCTGCACATGATGCGGTTCAGTTGTGAACAGATTGGGTGCGAGCAGATAGGCGATCGTACAGGGATCATGCAATGTCGCTCCTGGGAATCCCATTTTCAGATGGAATCGCGAGAAAAAATCTATCAGTTCCGCCACCAATACAGCGACGGGGTTGCCAAGGGAACGGATTTCCTCAACCTCCTGGGGATGGATGACAGCCTTCTCCGTCACATCAAGACCACACATGACAATCGGTATGCCGCAATTGCACACGATATCGGCGGCTTCAGGATCGACAAGGATATTGAATTCGGCCGCCACGGTCCAGTTGCCATGATCCAGACCTCCGCCCATCAGACAGATTCGTTCGATATTTTCCTTCACCTCGGGATAGCATGTGAACAGGATGCCGAGGTTGGTCAAAGGTCCCGTCGCCACGAACGTGACAGGCTTCGGGGATCCAAGGATCAGGCGGTGGCAAAGATCCCAGGCCGGTTCCACGACGGGCATGTAGTCTGTTTCGGGAAGGAAGGGGCCGTCAAGACCGCTGTCACCATGGACGGTGGGGGCGATCTGAAGCTCACGGACCATCGGCTTTTCAGCCCCTTTCGCCAAAGGAGGCCGTACACCGAGGAAATCAAGTAGCTTGCGGGCGTTCGCCGTTGTCTTGCCCAGAGTCTGGTTGCCGGCCGTTGTGGTCACTCCCAGCAGATCGAACCGATCGTTGCGGCAGGCCATCACCAACGCTATCGCATCGTCATGTCCAGGATCGCAGTCAATGATGATAGGCATTCTTTCCATACTCAATTACCTCTCGCATACGATGGTATCATGGAGAAGTCCATATCACAATCAGGATATTGATGGCCTCGTCTCCCCTCTTTCGATTGGGAGACGGGCCGATGGGAAATATGGATACGTCGGGCGGGATGTTTTCCGGCGAGGAAGGAATCCCTGCTCAGACAAACGCTCCGTCCTGCTTCAACTCTTTCCTGATCGCGCCGGCATCAAGATGCAACGGGTCGCAACCTGTCCGGACGGCAAGGCTCGCAGCCGTTCCGGCCGCCTGCCCCAACGCGGCACAGCAGGGGCTGACCCGAAGGCTCGCATGAGCGTCAAAATCACAGGAGACGTTTCGACCAGCCGCCATGAGATTCGGAATATCCTTGTTGATCAGGCAACGGTACGGAATCGTATACCATGCGCCATCCGGCAGGAAGCGTGAGTTCGTTTTCGCGCCATCGGGAGAGTGGACGTCGATCGGATAGCCACAGCACACGACGGCGTCGATGAATCTACGTTGTGCAAGGACATCATCGGCGGTCAGGCTATAGACCCCGCACATCCTCCGAGAGCTTCTGACACCGATATTCGGCCCCGATGAAATCAGGCGGGCGTTCGAGAATCCGGGGATCTTCCGTTTCAGGAAAGAGCAGAGTTCCCACACCTGCCGTCTCCCCTCAAGCTCCGCGAGGGAGAGGGCATAGGGATCCACAGGGTTCTTGTCATTGACCCGTGTCATGTTCACGATCACTTCACCCTCAGTATTGGTCTCGAAGAACAATACGATGTCCCTGTCGAACGTGAGTTCCTTCCCGGACATGCCCTCGCTCATGAGATCCATGAAACCGAAGCAGGAAAGCCGGGAAGCCTTCCTTTGAAGTCCCGCTTTGGGAGCGAGGAGCGGAAACAACTCTACGTCAGTCTCCATCAGCCTCCGTATTTCAGCTATGTCGACATGGTCCATTCGGAAGTTCATCGTCATAGGCTGTTCCTTGCCGTCACTCTCCCTCCCCTGTCTGCACGGGATTCCCGCACGATGGAGCAGGTCGGCGTCGCCCGTCGCATCGACGAAACAACGAGCTTCCACAATGAAGGTTCTGCCGCAGGAAACAAGCCGGACGGCACGGAGCCGTGATTCATTGATAACCGCATCCTCAAGGATGGTATGAAACAGTATCGTCACCCCGACCTCCTGAGCCATTAATTCAAGCTCGTGCTTCATCCCTTCTACGTCAAAGGGGGTGACGGTGTAGGTGTAGCCGGTAGAATCGACCACATGCCCGGGAGAGAGTCCCTTCTTCTTGAGGCGGCTGATCAATTCCTCAGGCAATCCCTGGATCACCTGGGTGTCGCCAGCATGGAACGTCATCATGGGACCAGTGCCGCAACTGGTGAGGCTCCCGCCAAGGCAACCGGTCTCCTCGACAAGAAGGACTTCCGTACCATGGCGTGCGGCCGCGACGGCGGCCATGGTACCGGCGATTCCACCGCCGACTACGATCAGGTCATACTGTTTTGTGCGCTTTGTCGTCATTTCGATCCCTCCATGGTGTTCCACTGATCTTTCAAGGCTGGAAGCTGCATCTGTTTCGGTTATTAATCATATCACTAATCATACTACATCATGGATTTGGGAATCCGTCAATCAAAGCTTTCATGGGAGAGGAATTCCATCCGCTCATGCGAAGTGGAATCCCCTGACTTCGGCAAGGTTCGCTTTTCCTGCATCATGTCCGAACGTTTTCAAAAGAGTTTTCAAAAACAAACCGGCTTCGGGTATTTTCTTGAACCCGCAATCGTGGTATGATTTTTCGCGGCGGGAGCATATCCCGCTATCCAAAACCCATGGTATGGAGCATGCAAATGACATTCGCAGAAGAAATGAAAGCCAAGGCGGTCGCCGCCAACAAGAAACTGGTACTCCCCGAGGGGACTGAGCCGAGAACCATCCAGGCCGCCAGAAAAATCGTCGATGAAAAGATCGCCAGCGTCGTCACCCTCGTCGGCAACGTAGAAGCCGTCAAAGCCGCCGCAGAAAAGGCCGGTGTCTGCCTCTGCGGCATCGAGATCGTCGATCCCGCTACATCACCTGATCGTCAGGCTTTCGCAGATGAATACTGCGAATTGCGCAAGCACAAGGGGATGACCCCTGAGCAGGCCTATGAAGGTATCGCCGACCAGCTTCGCTGGGGAGCCATGATGGTCCGATTGGGAAAGGCCGACGCCATGGTCGCCGGTGCGGAGAACACGACAGGAAACGTCTTGCTTTCCGCTTTCAACATCATCAAGTGCAAGCCGGGCATCAAGTACGCTTCTTCCTGTTTCGTGATGGCGACCGACAAGCATGATCTGGGTGCCAACGGTTCCTTCATCTTCGCGGACTGCGCAACCATCCCCAACCCGACCGCCGAACAGCTCGCCGAAATCGCCGAGGCTTCCGCGGAGTCCTGCAAAGTGTTCCTCAACACCGAACCCGCCGTCGCGTTGCTCTCCTTCTCCACCAAGGGTTCCGCGAAGGGAGAACTGGTCGAAAAGGTGTCCAACGCCACCAAGTTGATCCAGGAGAAACGTCCCGACCTCAATGTCGACGGCGAACTGCAGCTTGACGCGGCGATCATCGACAGCGTCGGCAAGTCCAAGGCTCCCGGCTCTCCTGTCGCGGGCAAGGCCAACGTCCTGATCTTCCCCGACCTCCAGGCCGGAAACATCGGGTACAAGCTGGTCCAGCGTCTCGCCGGCGCCGAAGCCTACGGCCCGATCCTCCAGGGTTTCGCGAAGCCCGTCAGCGACCTCTCCCGTGGTTGCAGCGTCGAGGATATCGTCGTGACGTCCTCCATCACCTTGGCGCAGGCCGCCGCACTGTAGTTCGTATTGTATTCATCAAGGGCGTCCGCAAGGGCGCTCTTTTTTTCGGCCGTCGATCACTACCGGCTACTGTAGGGCTGCTGTAGGGCTACTGCTGGAAGTGACATTGACAGGATGGCGCAAGGGGAATACAACAGTAGGTATCTATGAACGCCCACCCGACGGACTTTACAAAAGGAAGCGTACGACGGAACATCCTCGAACTCGCCGTTCCCATGACGATGGCTCAGGTGATCAATCTGCTGTACAACATGGTCGACAGGATGTATATCGGACGCATCCCGGAGACCGGCATGCTCGCGCTGACCGGGCTGGGGCTCTGTTTTCCTATCATCATGATCGTCACTGCGTTCGCCAATCTCTTCGGTTCAGGCGGGGCACCGCTTTGCTCGATTGAACGGGGCAAGGGCAACAAGGATGAGGCGGAACGGATCATGGGCAATTCCTTCTCCATGCTCCTTGTCTGCGGCGTGACGCTGACGGTCTTCGGCATCGCGTTCAGCCGGCCCCTCCTCTATCTGTTCGGAGCGAGCGACGCCACCTATCGGTTCGCGCAACAATACATCATCATCTATCTGGCGGGAAGCGTCTTCGTCATGATTGGACTTGGGATGAACAGCTTCATCAACTGCCAAGGGTTCGGACAGACGGGGATGATGACGGTCCTGCTGGGGGCGATCGTCAATATCGTCCTCGATCCGGTTTTCATCTTCGTCCTCCACATGGGGGTACGAGGCGCGGCCCTAGCTACGATCATCTCCCAAGGACTGTCGGCGTTATGGGTATTGAAGTTCCTGACAGGAAGGAAAGCGATCCTGAGGCTCCGTCTGCGCACGATGCGCGTTGAATGGAAACGGCTGAAGAAGATCATCGCCCTCGGCTTTTCCGGCTTCGTGATGTCCGCGACCAACAGCGCGGTCCAGATCGTCTGCAACGCGAACCTCCAGATGTACGGCGGAGACCTGTATGTGGGGGTCATGACCATCCTCAGTTCGATCAGGGATATCCTGACGATGCCGGTGCAAGGGCTCTCCAACGGGGCGACGCCGGTGCTGGGGTTCAACTACGGGGCGAAGGAATACGGAAAGGTGAAGCAGGCGATCAAGTTCTCATCGACGGTCTGCATCGTATATACGTTGATCTCCTGGTTCATTCTGATCCGTTTTCCCAAGATGTTCATCAGGATCTTCAACGATGATCCTGAACTGATCAATGCGAGCATCCCCGCCATAGAGCTCTACTTCTTCGGATTTTTCATGATGGCCCTCCAATTCTCTGGGCAGACTGTATTCCAGTCCTTGGGCAAGGCCAGACAGGCGGTGTTCTTCTCGTTGTTCCGCAAGGCGATCATCGTCATTCCGTTGACGATCGCACTGCCGAGGTTGTTCGGTCTCGGGGTATCAGGAGTGTTTCTCGCGGAGCCGATCTCCAATTTCATCGGCGGAGCCGCTTGTTTCATCACCATGCTTTGTACCGTCCTCCCGGAACTGAAACGGGGGCAGCCGGAACAAGAGAAGATATGACCATGGAGGTAAAGCCCAGCGCGACGTACCGCCACGGCAAAGAGTCTTCTACAAGCTGGACAATTCCTGTTCGGATAGACCGGTACATTCAGTGATCAGAGCGATGTCGATGCCTGAGGCTTTCATGGTTCTGGCTGTTTCAAGTATCCCTTGCCGATGTCCCGCGGAACGCCCTTCCTCACGCCCTTCTTCATGACCCTTTGCGAGACCTTGTGTAAAACCTTCCTCACGGCCTTCCGCCAGCGCCATGTTTCGTGCCGTAACCAGTTCTCCAGCATATCGCCATTCAGCGTTCAACTCCTGAAGCATGCGCAATTGCAGATCCTGGTCATCGGTCAGAAGGGACTGGATGTATCGCTTATGGGCTTTCTCAATATCAATATTGGAATCAATGATGGTATCGACCTTCACTTTCTCTTCCGCTGTCATCATGGTTCCCTCCATTGCTATATAGTAGCACCAAGACAGCTGCTCGTCAAAATCTTCTATTTTCGTATTGTTTCCAAGAGATCTTACCAAAGGCATGTTCACATGAAGGGTCCTGGGCAAAGAACCGCGCAGATGATAGCCCTGTTGGTTCGTCTCGACACGGATGATGACAAAGGGACTGGGGCATCTCTCCAACCCAGGAAGCGCTTGCTCGCCAAACGACAGACCCACGACCTTCTGGAGTTTCAGCTCTTTATCTCCATGAGGAGTGTAGTGGGTCACAAGCCGGGAGACATAGAGAAACAACCGGTCGTTGTATATCCCGTCATACCCGCGTTGCATTTCAATATCGTATATACGGCCGATTTGGTCTTTCGCCACGATATCCATCCGACAGACTCGTTCATTCGCCGCTCCCACGGGGCCGTATTCCTGTGGAAGATACCACAGTTCTTCGATCGGCCGCTCAAGCTCCTTGCCCAAAACGGCGTTCAGCATCTTTCCTAGAAGCTGTGTGCTCTCTGCCGAACCGAATACCATCTTGAAAATCGGATCAAGTGTAAGTGAAAATCTCTGATTCATCTTCCGTAACGCACCGGTGATTTCCGGATTGGACTGTAATTGCATGCCAGACCTCCCAATTTTTTCCGCAGACAGAACTCTGCGTGATGTCCCGTTGGTCAGGACCTCACCCATATATAGGAAAAAATCTCCGTGGTGATTCAGGGAGTGCATTTCAGATACCTGCAACGTAGGTTCTGCAAGGGGTGCAATGGGGGTACGCAGAGGTCACTCGGTGTTCACTCCAGGCTCATTCCCGGAAGTTTCAGCATTACTGCTTGCCTACGGATTCGTTAATCGATAGCATGGGCTAGTAGGAGCCCGCCGTGTCCTCTAGACAGAGAATCAGCCAGTTCAATCTGCTCGACAAAAGCATCCCGCCGAACCGGATCATCTGGTATCTGGCATGGCCTACCATCATCGAACAGATCCTACAGTCGATGGTCCAGTACGTCGATTCCGCGATGGTCGGTTCCTTGGGCGCGTCGGCTACGGCGGCGGTGGCGGTAAACACTTCCACCATCTGGCTCCTCAACGGGCTGATGAACGCGGCGGCGGTCGGTTTCTCCGTATTGGTGGCTCGGGAGATCGGAGCCGGGAATCTGGAACGGGCACGCAACGTAGTGCGGCAGTCGATCCTTTCGACCGTCATCATGGGCCTGGTGCTTACATCGGTCATGCAGGTCGTCGCAAGGTTCCTCCCCTCCTGGATGGGGGCGGCCGATGACGTCGTTCCGAACGCCGTCGTCTACATGAGGTATATCGCGGCGGTATTCCCGTTCACCATGGCGATGATCGTATTCTCGGCGATCATCCGCAGTTCGGGCGATACAAGAACCCCGTTGATGTTCAACCTGCTGACGAACATCCTCAATATCATCGGCAACTTCCTGCTGATTTTCCCTACCCGCCAGATCAATATCGGAAGCCTGACCTTCACCATGTGGGGGGCGGACATGGGTGTCGGCGGGGCGGCGTTGTCATCGGCGATATCGACCAGTTTCAGCGGACTGTGCCTGTTCGCTGCGCTATTCATGAAGGACCATCCAGCGAAAATCACCTGGAAAGGGAACTGGCGGTTCGACGCTTCGTTGCTGAAGACCGTAGCCCGGCTCGGAACGCCGGTCGCCTTGGAGCGGGCGACGCTCTCTTTCGGACAGATCGCCCTGACGAAGCTGATCACAGGGCTGGGGACCGTCTCCCTTGCGGCTCACCACCTCGCCAACACGGCGGAGTCGATCACCTACCTGCCCCCCTCCGGCTTCTCGACCGCGGCCACCACTTTGGTTGCGCAATCTCTCGGAAGCAAAGACAAAGAGCTTGCGAAACGATATGGAAAACTCTGCACCATCTACGGCACTGCGTTGATGACGGTCATGGGGGTGCTGCTGTATGTGCTCGCCCCGCAGCTGATGAGGGTGTTCACACGGGATGCCGCAGTCATTGAACTAGGAGCCAGGGTACTCCGTATCGAAGCGTTCGCGGAGCCATTCTTCGGTCTGTCGATGCTAATCTTCGGAGTCCTTCGTGGCGCGGGCGATACGAAAGGTCCGTTCCTGATCTCGATCTTCGGCATGTGGATCGTACGGCTTCCCCTGGCCTGGATACTGGTCACCTTTACGGGACTGGGACTCGCCGGAGCATGGATCGCGATGATGTGCGATCTGGTCGTGCGGGGCATCTGCTGCCTGTGGCGGTTCAGGGGTGGACGGTGGCTTTCAGTCTGGGAGGCATAGAGAACGCAAGCTACTGCTGGATCATCACCTTGGCTTTTTCGGCGAGCCGGAGCAGGACGGGAATATCCAGCCGTTCGGCACGTTCGTTGGTGGGTACTTCGCAGGAGGAAAGCAACTCCTCCACCCCGGCCTTGCCGATGCGACTACCTAGCCTTCCTTGCTGCAAATTGTTCTTGACCGTCTTGCGACGCTGGGCGAACATGTCTTTTACCATGGGCATGAACACAGGGCGCAATTCAGGAGAAACCAATGGAACGTCACGTTTTTGCATTCCGATCACCGCGCTGGTGACGTTCGGAGCGGGATAGAACGCACCGCTCTTGATCGAGAAAAGCAGCTCCACCTTGTAGTCGATCTGGGCGAGTATGGTGAACGAGGACCATTCCTTGTCACCGAAACGGGCGCAGAGACGATCGGCGACTTCCTTCTGCAAGGTGTAGACCATTCTCTGGGGCAGGCATTGCTCCTCAAGGAACCTGGCGATACAGACCGAACCGACATTGTACGGCAGATTGCCGCAGATGCGGTCGGGAACTCCTTCGGCGGCGAAAAGCGATTCCCAAGTCTTCAGGGCGTCCCCCTCTATCAGACGGAAATTGGCGTCATCGGTAAAAGCGCGGTCCCTGAGGATACGACAGAAACCATGATCAATTTCAAAGGCCGTGACCTGATAGCCACCGGCGACCAACAGAGAGGTCAGGGCACCGATGCCTGGACCGATCTCCCAGACGGAACCACCAGGAGGAATACGCAGGGCCTGAACGATACGTTCACGGACCTGGGGAGACAGCAGGAAGTTCTGGCCGAACTTCTTGGACATGGACAGGCCGGCCTCATCCAACAATGCCGTGATCGCTGTCGGGGAATCGTATGCAAAGTTCCAACTCATGTCGCCGTATGCTCCTTCTGCGTAATACCGTACCAGCATACAGAATAGCTATCGAACCAGTCAACAGGACTATGCCATAGAGAAGGAATCCGAGTATCCCCTGTGATTGACCGAAAGCTTCCCCGACGCTACTTCCCCAGCGCATCAACCCTTCAAGCAGGCGATAGAGCCAAGTCGCGAAGTAGTCAACCCCGACGGAGAGCATCCCCGGACCAGGACCTACACAAAGCATCATCACCCCGAACACCATGAAAAGGGCGATCAATGCTCCGAACACAGGTGACAGCAACAACCCGACCGGAGACCAATAGCCGAACATGCGCAGGGAACAGGGCGCTGACCAGAGGACGGCGACGAAAGCTGCGCTCCAGGCACAGGCCATCCGCCGAGGCAAAAACCGGGAGAGGATCGCCCCAACGACCCCTGACAACGCAAGCAATCCACCTAATGCGGCATAGGAGAACAGGCAACCCGCCGTTACAACCGTATATGGAAAAAGGAATATCTGGAGGATGAACGCCAACGCATAGGCTTTGGAAACCGGAAGACCTTCTCGCCCAATCGCGGTGGGAAAGACGGCACAGAGGAACATGAGGGCGCTACGGATCAGGGATGGCCGTGGCCCCGCAATGAAGAGGAACAACAAAACAGGCAGTATCGCAACCAGCCGCCCCCTCCTGCGTCCAAGGAGCCTGGAACAGAACCATGCCACGGTCCCGGCGAAAAACTGAAGATGCATTCCGGACAAGGCCAGTACATGGGCACATCCGCAGGCCTGGCTGAGTTCCTTCAAAGGAAAGGAAGGATCGTCGCACCGTCCAAGCAACAGCATCAACGCCAATGATCGGGCATGATGAGAAGAGTCCGCACCATCGGCATCGGATTCATCGGCGGATACATCCCACCCGACCCGCAACCGGCCGGAAATCCATGAAATGCATGCCAGCCGAAACCGACGGTACATCAGGCCACAAATACCTTTGATACCTCCGACGGATACTTTTTTCACAGAATCAGCAAGAAAAAAGTCGTTTGAGCCCTCGTCACCAGGAGAAAACGCGCCGCAAAAGGAGAGCCTCGTACCGGCGAGATATGTCGGGAAGTTTTTACCTACCACCAACAGGTCCCCGCCACAGGAAGTCCTTGAACCATCTTTACCCTGACAGCGATCCAGAAGAAGATGGAAAACCTGATTACCTTTCCCGCTTACCGAGGAATCGGCTGTCAACGTCCCTTCAACTGCGACGATCCGTGGAAACGGCATGCCGAGACGGACCGAGGAACTCCAAGCAATCCCCCCCGCCTGGCAATAGAGGAGGAAACAACAGGCCATCAACCCGAAAATGGATCGACGTATCCGGTGGACAGGGAAAAACGTGGAAATCGCGATCATCAGCGAACAGACCATCAAACCGATGATGAGGATGGACGTCCGATGACGCAGCCAGCCGGGAGAGCAGACGGCACCGAACAACAGCATGGGGATGCCTGCATACAGAACGGTACCGCCACAAAAATTCCATACGATGCAAAAGACACCTAAACGGGAAAGGGGGGAAGCAGCTTGTCTGAGAGGGGCGTCCAGAGTCCGACGACGGAAACCCCGGCAAAGTTTTTCTGTGGTCATGCCCCTATATGCAAAAAAAGCCGTCCACTGATTCAGCGACGGCGTTTCAAGCTACCAGAAGGCAGGTTTCAGGAGAGTTCGCTAAAGGCGACGCACAAAGAGAGCAAAGGGACATCGAGCTGCCCGGCCATGGCCTGGTGCACCATCCTGGCGCTCAAGGCTTCATCGCCTTTCCCGGCACGGCGGACTTGGCGGACCTGGGACAGCCGATGATAGACCGCCTTTTCGTGGACCTTCACCCAAGCGGTCAACAAAGCGTAGACGTCATCCAGCCAAGGACCACGTTGTTCGTCGGAAAAAACCAACGGAGGGAGGGGGGCGTCCCCACACAGTGCGAGACGGTCGCAGATGTCCAGGGGATCATGCGAAGCGATATCCGCAAGATAGGACTCCAGAACATCGAGCGCGGGCAGATCCTTGATTTCGGCGTCGCCGGCCATCTGCTTGAGCTCCAGGCGTTTCTTCATCGCGACCGCGGATTTCTTGTCCTTACGGGTCAAGAAAGTCCACAGCACGATCGAGACGGCACCGGCGATCAACAGTTCATCAATGATAGGAAGGGGGTCGCGCACAGCCAAGGAGAAGATGAAGTATGTGGCGAGAAACACCAAAGCGACGGCCAAAAGCCGCGGAACATACCGCATGTCCTGAATCCATCGGTCAACGCCCCGGTCTATCGAGGCATAGAGTGTCGATGTCGCCTCGTTCTTCTCCTGCATGGTCAACGTACTGGCGCTATACCACTCAACCGGTTCCTCAGGATCCCACTTCCCTGCGGCGTTGATGTCCTGGAACGGTGAAAGGTATATCGTATCCTTCTTGTGTCGATGAATGATATAGCTACGTTGCATCTGTGTTCTCCTTGGAACTTGTCCCCACCCCTGTTTCAGAACGATGAAGCCGTCGTCCCGACACATCGGGACCAACGACTCCGACAACAACTCAGAACGCGGCCTTGAAACGTGCGACGATATCGTCCAAGGAAGCTTCCAGAGCCGCCCGGCCTCCCTTTGGCGCGGTCAAGAACAGATAGTATTTGATCTTGGGCTCCGTTCCACTGGGACGTACGACGAGTTTTTCACCGCTTGTGAAGGTGATGATGGTCACATCCGCCGGAGGGAAATCCGTACACTCGCCGCTGTTCAGGTCCTGGACGCCGGCAATCGTCCGGTCCACCAAGGCATCCCCCGCTTTCTTTGTGCGGAAGTCAGCCATGATGGCATCCATCTGGGCTTTGCCGGCGGCGCCTTCATAGTCACGGGAGAACACGACTTCCGTACTATAGCCGTAGGTATCATAGATCTGGTCGAGGCGCTGCTGCAAGGAAACCCCTTGGGAGGCGTACCAGCACATCATTTCAACAGCGCACATCGCGGAACTCACCGCGTCCTTGTCACGGACCGAAGGAACGGTCAGGTAGCCGTAGCTCTCCTCGCAGCCGAACAGGAAGAAACGTTCGGCGCCAGCCGGACCTTCAAGCGCTACGATCTGTTCCGCGATATACTTGAACCCGGTCAAGACATCCTTACAGACCGCGTCGTTGGCGTCCGCGATCCGTTTGACCAAATCGGTGGTCACCAGGCTCTTCACGCATAGCGGGGTCTTTTTTCCCGCGCCGGCGCTGTAGCAGGCGGGAACATCCTCCTTGCCTTGCGCAAGCTCCTTCCAAGTCTCAAGCAGATAGTCGCACAGCAACGCGGCGATCTGGTTGCCGGTCAGCAAGAGATAGTCGGTCTTCTCGGGTGATGTCGGAATGGCGATGCCAAGGCGGTCGGCGTCCGGGTCGGTACCCAGCACGATATCAGCCTTGACCTCCTTGGCCAAGGCGACGACTTTCCGCATTGCCTCGGCGCTTTCTGGATTCGGGAGCTTTACCGTCGGGAACGCACCGTCGGGCTGTTCCTGTTCAGTGACCACGCAGCAACGGATTCCGACCTCTTCCAGCATATGGCGCACGGGAACATTGCCCGAACCATGCAACGGCGTGTAGGCGACGGTGATCGGACTTCCCTTCACTAGGTTCGGACGGCGGAGGCTGCCGAGGACCATCGAGTAATAGGCTTCATCGACTTCAGCGGGCACGGTGACCAGAAGGCCTTCCGTCCTCGCGGCATCTTCGGAGATATCTTTGATCCCGGAGGCTTCAACGGCGTTCGCCAGAGCGGCGATACCGATATCGTGGGGAGGGGTCACCTGACCGCCGTCGCTCCAATAGACTTTGTATCCGTTATATTTTGAGGGATTATGGCTCGCCGTCACGACGATGCCGGCGGTGGTATGGAGATAACGCAAGGCGAAGGAGAGCATCGGCACTGGATGGAGCGTATCAAACAGATAGACATGGACACCGTTGGCGCAGAGGACCAGCGCGGCCTGTTTCGCGAATTCAGCGCTGTAATGGCGACTGTCATATGCGATCGTCACTGAAGGCGCCTCGCTGTTCTCGACCAGGTATTCGGCCAAGCCCTGCGAGACCTTCCTGATCATGAACGGATTGATCCTGTTGGTTCCGCCACCGATCACACCCCGCATTCCGGCGGTGCCGAACGCAAGCTGCGTATAGAACCGGTCGAACAGATCGTCCCAATCTCCAGCGGTCAATGCGTCCTCGACTTCCTTGCGGAATACAGGATGAAGTTCCGCGGCGACATACGAGCGGGCCTTCATTTCAATTTCACTTCTCTGTGATTCTGTCAACGCCATACCTTTTCCTCCAACTCTCCTATCGTATCAAGCGGAGCAGACACTCCGCTGGCGACCAGACTCTCTTTGCTACGGAACCCCCAGGTCACGATCGCGACCTGGACTTCCGGGACATTGCAGGCCGTCTGCCAATCGACCTCGCTATCCCCTACATACAATATCCGGGACAAAGGCACTCCGGTTTTCCTTGAAAACCCATGGATACCTTGTGGATCCGGCTTACGCGGCGTATCGGACCGCATGCCCTCGATCATGGAGAACGGGACCTTGGGAAACAATTGCCTGACGATCACCTGGATCAGGGAATCGGCCTTGTTCGACAGGACACCTATGGCGATTCCATCGTCGACCAGCCGCATCAGAAAATCCTCGATTCCATCATATGGAACAGAATGGTCCGCAGGATGGGCTCCGTAGGTCTCCATCAGCTTTTCAAGAAGTTCATCAAGCCGTCCGTCGCTGACTTCCCTGCCCCGGAAAGCAAGCGCGCCTTTCAACGCGTTTCTCAGGCCACGGCCTACTATGGCCTGTACCTGGTCGAGCTCCAAAGGGGAAAGATCCTCCTCCGCAAGAGCTGAATTGATGGCCGTAGCTATATCAGGAATGGTGTCGACCAAAGTTCCATCGAGGTCGAACAGCACACCGCGCACAAGTTTCTCCATATACGTAATTATCGTTGATAGCACAAGCATAGTCAACAAAACCGGCAAGTTTTTTGACGATGGTACCGGAACGGGTCGACGACACGGAGACCAGGACGACATTTTGCCGCTTGAGCATTTCGCGGGCTCCGCACCTCCTAGAAATCAGCACTGATTCTGTACTATACTGGGCGACATGTATCGCTCCACAATCAGATCCTGCTATGTCGGCACTTTCGCTATGGCATTGGTATCCAACCTGACCCCGCTTCTGTTCATTACGTTGATGGACTCATATGGACTTACCTTTGAACAGGTGGGAAGACTGACGCTCATCAATTTCATGACGCAGATCATCGCGGATATCGCCTTCAGCCGGCCTGTGGACAAATGGGGGGTACGGCCGTTCGTCACGGCGGGTCACTTCTGCTGCGCCCTGGGCTTGGTGCTCTTCGCCTGCACCCCATGGCTCGCACCGAAATCCCCGTATGGTCTGTTCATGATCGCGACCGTCGTGTTCAGTACCGGCGGAGGATTGCTGGAACTGTTGCTCAGTCCAATCATCCAAGCCATCCCTGGCGATGAAAAAGCCAAGGCGATGAGTCTGCTCCACTCCTTCTACGCATGGGGTTTCATCACCGTCGTTCTCGTCACTACCGGGATGCTCACCCTGTTCGGCAGGGAAAACTGGCCGTATATGATGATGCTGTGGAGTCTCCTCCCGCTGTTGAACGGATTCGCGTTCATGAAGGTTCCGTTGGCACCCATGGTCGGAGAGGAATCGCGCACCCCTATCAGATCCCTCGTCTCTTCCGGTTTCTTCTGCATCGTCGTGCTGGGAATAGCGGCGGGAGGAGCCGCCGAGGTGGCGATGTCCCAATGGATATCGGCGTTCACGGAACGGGCGCTCGGTCTGGCGAAGGAGACGGGGGACCTCATCGGCCTCTGTCTGTTCGCTGCCTTTCTTGGAACAGGACGGTCATTGTATGGAAAATTCGGCGACCGCATCGATGTCAGTACGATGATGCTCTGGGGCGCGGTCGGGTCGGTCGTCTGTTTCCTGGGAGCCGCCCTCTGCCCCGTCCCCGTCCTTGCTATGATGTTCTGTGCCTTGGACGGTCTGTTCGTCAGTCTGCTATGGCCGGGTTCCATAGTGATCGCTGCGAAGAAATTCCCGTTGGCAGGAGCGTCGATGTTCGCTTTGCTGGCCGCCGGAGGCGATACGGGAGCCTCCGTGGGACCATGGATGATCGGTCTGATCGCCGACCATGCTACGGGAGGACTACGCACCGGTCTTCTCGTCGGAGCTGCGTTCCCATTGATCATGATCGTCTGCATGCTGGCCATCCGCAGGACGATGCGCCAGGAACGCTCGACAAACGAGAGCTAAAGCACTACAGTGACAGTTCGCAGGTAGGACAAGCTACAGAAACAATACAATCGTCCAAGCTAGAGAAGGAGAAGCGTCATGGCAGAAAATATATACAATACAATTACCATCAAACAGGGAAAAGAGAAACAACTGCTCCGGCATCACCCCTGGGTATTCTCAGGTGCGATCGAGACGGGTCCATCAGAGCCAGAAACAGCGCAGGTCGTCCGTGTGGAAACCTCCGAGGGAAGGTTCATCGCCTGGGGCTGGTACGACAAGCTGAGCCATATCCAGCTCCACCTGCTCTCATGGAACGAGCAGGACGTCATAGACGACGCTTGGTGGAAACGGATGTTCCGTAACGCGGTATTGCGCCGGAAGGCTTTCTTCGAGGACAAGAACGCGGCCACGACCTGTTTCCGTCTGATCCATGGCGAGGCCGACCTTCTTCCGGGCTTCGCGGTGGATGTCTACGGGACGCTGGTCAGGATCATCGTGAGCGCACGGGTGGCCTGGGATCATCTGGATCTCTGCATAGAGACCATTGAGACCCTGCTGCATCCGGCCTTGATCGTCATGACCACAGATTCCGCTTTCTGCGGCATCGAACAACTGTCGGAAACGGTCCAGTGGTACAGACAGGGCCAGCGGTTCACCCCGGAGCGGAAACTCGCCCCGGTACGCTTCAGGGAAAATGGAATCATATACGAAATCACCCCCGGAAAAGGGCAGAAAAGCGGTTTCTACTGCGACCAGCGGGACAACCGAGCCGCCGTCGCAAGGTTCACCAAGAACGCCGTGGTCCTCGACGGATGCTGCTATACCGGCGGATTCGCCCTCCACGCGCTCCGGGCGGGGGCGAAACAGGTCGATTGCTTCGACTCCTCCGACGATGCGCTGAAGCAACTGCTCTCCCATGTCCATATGAACCAGGCTGCGGGAATTCTTCCCGCGGGCTCCAGGGACAAGGTGTCCACGACTCAGGGAAATATCTTCGAACTCCTGAGGGAAATCCCCAAGGACCATTACGATGTGATCATCCTGGATCCTCCCAAGCTTGCCCAGACGAAGGCTCAGGTGGAGAACGCCACGAAAGCATACAAGGACATGAACCGTGTCGCGATGGAGAAGATCAAGGACGGAGGAATCCTCGCCACGTTCTCCTGTTCAGGAGCCATCGCCCGGGAACAACTTCGGATGATACTCGCCTGGGCGGCGAAAGATGCGAAGGTAGAGGTTCAGATCTTGCAGCAACTGGGCCAGGGCGAAGACCATCCGATTCGCGTTTCGTTTCCGGAATCGGAATATCTCAAGGGTTTCATCGTCAGGGTGATGAAATAGACTCTCGCAATATCGAGGGCGTCAGGAAGCGACCGGAGTCGGTGTCGGAGTATCGTCGGGATTACTGTCAGGGGAGATGCCGATGCCGAGCATCTGGGCGATGAACCGCAACTGGGAAGCAGCTTCAAGAACGGCTTTCGGAAGCAAGTGGACCTCTTCGTTCCCACCTCCGATCGCCCTGACTCGGAACCCATAGTCACGCATCAGGGGGATCTCCCCTTTCGTCGGGTCGGCGTCACTCAGATCAAGGAACAGGGGCATCGTATTCTCCGGATTCAGCTTGCACCGTCTGAAAACCGGTACGCCGTCCTTCGAATCGCTGGCGCTCGCCGCGAACAAGCGGCAGATCAAGGGCCGGGCGGGATAGACGGTGCAGTGGAACGGATTGTCGGGATCGTACAGCGGACAGCCTTTCAGCGCCACACCGGTTTTTCCATCATCAATGCCAGCGCTCTTTGAAAAAGCGATACCTTCAAGTTGATGTTCGAGGTTCTTCAACGCCTCTATGTCCTGCTTGACGAACAGCAGGTACGCGGCGATCATGCGGGCTTCCGTGGCGGTAAGGTCAGGAACAAAGCGTTCACAGCAACACCCGCACCCTTCGGGACAGGAGATGCCGTAGTCCTTGCGGAAAGTCTCAGTCGTAGCTTCTAGTTCTGCATAGACGTCCCGTAGCCGCGTCAAGGTTTCGACCACGAACGTGCCGGGCATCATTTCATAGAGTTCTTCGAGATCTTTCATATTCGCTCCATCGGAAATCGGCGTGATGATAGCATCGTTGCCACTTTTTGTGCAATCTGGCTGATGAAATAAAATTTATAAATTAACAAACTTCATATCCGATGGAAATGTGAACAAACCTATCGGCTACAACGACATCCCTGTCCCCCCAAGGACTGGCAGAGGCGTCAGTCGTCCAAAGACACCTTGCGTCTACGGGTGCGCCGTTTACCGGCACGGGCCTTATGGGCCGTCGGTTCCCCGAGAGAGGCACGCTGGATCAGCCGTTTGTTGCGCCTGTCACTGAGGAACCACGTACCGATGATAGCGCTGAGGCCGCAAGCCCCGGCAAGTCCGAGCCAAGCGAGAGGGGCACCGGAAAACGGAAGGTCCACGTTCATTCCGTAGAAACTGGTGATGAAGGTCGGGAACATCAGGGCGATCGAGATGATCGTCAGCCGTTTCATGATCACGTTCATGTTGTTCGAGATGACCGAAGCGAACGCGTCCATCGTCCCCGTCAGGATATCGGAGTAGATGTTCGCCATGGCGATAGCCTGTTTGTTGTCCGTAATGACATCTTCGAGGAAGTCCCGTTCGTCTTCGCTCCGCAACTGGAAGTACGGAGTCTTCTGAAGTTTTTCCAACAACACCTCGTTCGTCGTCAAAGATGTCGTGAAATAGACCAAGGTCTTCTGTATCTGCAAAAGCTGGATCAGCTCATAGTTCATGATCGAACGGTGCAACTGCTCCTCCACCAAGGATTTCTGACGGTTCATGTACTTGAGCAGGCGGATGTAGACCATCGCAGCCCGCCCCATGATGCTGATGACGAAGCCTTCTTTCGTCTCGATCGGATACTGTCGGAACCTATTGCGGGCGAAATCCTCCAGCACGACGCTGTCGCTCTGGCAGATGGTGATGACCTTGTCGGGAAACAGCACGATGCCAAGGGGGATCGCGTACTGGTTGATGCCGTGGCAGTCATCGGCGAAAGCCGGCAGACGGACGATCAGGGCCACATAGTCATCCTCTTTCTCGATACGGGCCTGTTCGTCCTGGTCCATGATGTCTGCGAGCAACTCGCTGGAGATGGCGTATTCCTCCTCCAGACGGGAAATATCATCGCGATTGATATCCCGGGCGTCGATCCAGGTATATTCAGACATGGCAGGCCGGTCACCTGGTACGCGGGAAACAACATTATTTCGAATGGTAATCATCGTGGACTCCTTGGTATAGTACGGTATCGCATATCCTCTGGACCACGGCATCATGATCAGAACAGATGGGTTCGATTAATCAAGGTGTCGTAGGAGGATCGTAGCTTGGTCAACAACAGGTAGAGGCGTACAACTGCCTCCATCGTCTGAAACAGACATGAAATTCCTCCTCGTACAGAAAAGTCGCCCGTCAAGAACCGACAGGCGGAGAACCGGCCACCCGATGAAAAGGGACAACCGGACAAAGTGTAGCATGTTTGCCCGGAAAGCAAAAGAGTACTTGATCCATTGTCAGAACTTTTATTCCGCTGATGCGAAAGGGAAAATCAGTTCGTATAAGCGTCTTTGACGATCCGTACGGCCCCGTCGATATCGAAGAAGCCGCTGTCGATACAGAGATGATAGCCCTCCATCCGTGAGAACTGATTGCCAAGATACGTCTTGAGGAAATTGTTCCTTCTCCGGTCCTCGGTCCGTATGAGTTTCATGGCATAGGCTTTTGTCACGGAGAATTCATCCATGATCCGTACGCCACGACATTCAATATCGGCATGGATGAATACACGCAGGACTCCGGGCATATCCTCCAATACTTTGCAACACCCCTTTCCGACGATGACGCAGGGCCCCCGTTCGGCGGCCTCACGGATGATACGCGCCTGTTCGACATAGATCACGTCCTCGATACCCAGGACGGGCGCCGATGCGGATATGTCGGAGAACCGGGAGAACCTTCCGTTCTCGAAGAACTCGGTCGTGTCGAACAGTCGGGACGAAAGCCCGCTCTGCCGAGCCGCCTCCTCCGACAACCTGCCATCATACAGAGGCAACTGCAATTCGGCCGCAAGCTTCGCGCCGATCTCCTTGCCTCCACTTCCATATTGCATGGTGATGGCGATCACTGACATTCCCCTCATGGAATCACCCCTTCCCTACCATATTTTCTGAAGCGATACGCTTCATGGAGGAAATCGAGAACAGACAGACCAGGATCGTCAGCAAATCGGCCATCGGCTGGGCGAAATAGATGCCGTTGACTCCCATGAAGCGTGGAAACGCAAGAATGAACGGCACATAGAATACCCCCTGGCGGATCAGCGACAGGAACAAGCCGTATCGGGCGGCCCCGATCGTCTGGAACGTGATGGTCATCATGTAGCAGAGTCCGAACGCGGGGTACAACGCGACCTGGGAGATCAGAAGCTTCACTCCATATCCGACGACCTGGGGGTTCTGGTTGAACATCAGGATCAGTGGTTTCGCGAGGATGACATACAACGCTTCGACCACTATGGTAAGGATCAGAGAAGCCTTGAGGGCGAATCTTACGGAATCATGGAACCGGTCTTCGTTCCTGGCACCAAACGCATAGGACGCGACAGGCTGATACCCCTGCATGAAACCCATCACCACATAACAGCCTATCAGCACCAGCCGTTGGACCACCCCGTAGGCGGCGATGATCAAATCCGCGTCCGGCATCGGTTTCGCGGCGATATTCGTCAGGGAGGTGGCCACCGCGAGGCAGATCTGGATCACGGCGGTAGGGATTCCGATCATCGTAACGGTCTTGACCAGTCCAAGCGTCGGCTTGAAATACCGCATCTTCAGTCTGATGATGGAGTGTCCGCCGAAATAGAACCATAGCAGGATGCCGAAAGTCACGAACTGGGAGACGGTGGTCGCCAGAGAAGCGCCTCCGACACCCATGCCAAAGCCCCAGTCGAACATGAACACCGGGTCGAGGATGATATTGAGGGCGGCGCCGACTATCACGGCGATCGAAGATATCTTCACCGAGGACTCCGCCCGCGCTGCGCAATTCAGGCTCTGCGCAGGAAGGTTCGCCAGCGCGGCGACAAACATCCAGAACGCATAGTCCTTCGCCAGCGGCAGCACCGCGTCCGACGCTCCGAAGCTACGTAGCAGCGGTTCCATGAAGAACAGCCCGCCGACACACAACAGGATGCCGATGATCAGCGACAGTCCAACGACCGTCGATACGGTCGTCGCCGCGCCCTCCTTGTCATTCGCACCCAACTGACGTCCGGCCAGGACGGCGGCACCCGCAGCGAAGATGTTCTCCACCGACACCATGATCAGCAAAAGCGGCAGTGTCACCCCTACGGCGGCCAGAGCCACATCTGAATTCAACATGCCGATATAGGCGGTATCAACGATATTGTAGACAGCCTTCGCAAGCAATGCGATCGTCGCTGGAACCGCCAGCTTCACGATCGCTTTCGACGGGCTGACGCTCCCCAGAAGCTGTTCCTTGCTTGAACTACCGCTGTTCATTCTTTCGCCTCGTCCCTTGCGATGACGCCATACAGCAGCACGTCCACCGCCTGCTTGCAGCTCTCTTCACGTGCGGCGATATCTATTCCAGTCTTTTCCATCGCCCGGTATTTCACGTTGATGAATTCCTGATACTGGCGAAACAGATCAATGACCGCTGTCTTCGTCATGCCCGGCCGCAACTCCACTTGCTCCAGGATACCCTTCAGGATATCGATGTTCAGCGCATCGAAAGGGGCCCTGATTTCGCTGATAGCTTCGACAAGATGCCTTGGAGGCGCCATGAGTGCTTCGCTGAAAAGGTTCTGATACTGAGGACGATCCTGGAAAAACGCGAGGCGAGCGTCAAAATAGGCTTCCAGTTGAGTTTCCAACCCTGCGTCATCGGGTATTCCATGCGACCGAAGGTAATCGACAAGTTCATCGAAGCATTCCTTGACGCAGGTAAGGTACACTTCATCCTTGTCGGAAAAATAATGATACAGCACCCCTTTCGAGATATTCCCCTCATTGCAGATGGTATTGATAGAGCTCAGCCCATACCCCTGCCCTGCGAATTCCTTCAATGCGCTTTCAATGATCTTCTGCCTGCTTTGCAGGTTCTTTTCTTCACGTTTCATATGGAATCACGGCCTCCGAACTAAAAATAGACCAACTGGTTTGTTTTCAATATAGCATAAACAGACCTAGTGGTCTATATTTTTCGTGAGAATATCTCATGCCCCAAAGGAACGCGCAAGCAGGGCGTTTGTGGGTTCTGGGGGGGGGCGTACACGTGCTTTCTGGGGCGTACACGTGGTCGTAGACGTGGTGCTTGCCCGG
>CAYOWS010000028.1:39660-47471 GCA_964407735.1 uncultured Sphaerochaeta sp.
GTAGACGTGGTGCTTGCCGGGGTAGACGTGGTGCTTGCCGGGGTAGACGTGGTGCTTGCCGGGGTAGACGTGGTGCCTGCCGGGGTAGACGTGGTACCTGCCTAGGTACACGTGAAGCCAACATGGGTAGACGTAGCCTCCCGCTTGCACAACAGCCCGCTTAACGATACAACTGAGGTGAAACCAAAAACAAAACAGGAGGCCACAATGGACTTTACCAGAGAAGACGCAATGGCGTTGCTGAAGAAATACAATGGTTCGGAAAGCCTGGTCCACCATGCGTTGAGCGTAGAGGCGGTCATGAGGGAATTCGCGAAGCTGAAAGATGAAGATATCGAGTACTGGGGCTTGGTCGGTCTGCTGCATGACGTCGACTATGGTACATACCCTGATGAACATTGCCAGAAAGCCCCTGAACTTCTGAAGGAAATCGGTGCCGATGACGCGTTCATCCATGCGGTCGTCAGTCATGGCTGGGGACTTTGCTCAGATGTCGAACCACAACTCTACATGGAGAAGGTCCTCTACACGATTGATGAACTGACCGGCCTGGTCACGGCGACCGCCCTGATGCGCCCGGAGAAGATGAACGGCATGGGGGTCAAGTCGGTGAAAAAGAAATGGAGTTCCACCTCCTTCGCCGCGGGAGTCAACCGCGACGTCATCGCAAAGGGGGCTGAGATGCTCGGCATGGAGTTGCCTGAAGTCATCCAGCACACCATCGACGGCATGCTGCCGATCGCAGACCAGATCGGCCTGTAGCTCCCCTATCAACGCAATACAAAAAGCCTCTGGAAGATTCCGGAGGCTTTTTCAGTCGTTGCTGCTGTAGAGCTTTTCAATTCTGATGATACCGGTCTTGTTGAGAATGATCCTGTAGTGGGTGAAGTCATCTATCCCCTCTTTCTTTGAATACTCCTCGATGACCATGTGCAGGTGATAGACACGCTCACTGTTGGTCTGGTCGAACTCATCGGCGTTCGGATCGACCCGGTATACGAGCCCCTTGGGATCGTCCATCTCCTTGAGCCAGTCATCGATGCGTATGCGGGTGATCAACGTCAGGTTATTGATCCAGGGCAACAAGCCATAGTCGTTCTTCCGTTTCTTCGGCCTATGCATGAAGATATACCGGGTATAGTGCAGGACATCTTCAGTAGGAAGCATATCCTGAAACGGATTGGCCTTGTCGCGACGCAGTTCCGCGATCTTTGACGGAATGTTCTTTGCATCGGTCATGTCGATCATGATCCTGTTCGTACAGATCTTGCGACCGGTACGTGGCGACACAAACGCGGAGATCTCATCGGCCATCATCTTCGGCAGGACCTTGTTGAAGAAAGCCCTCAGCCCCTCTTTGATACGGTCCTTGAATACATAGGCGATGATGACGATCAAAGCCCATTGCAGGCTGTTCTTCAGGAACCAGGTCTCAGCGAAAATGGACGCTACGGTGGCGAAGGTCATGGCGATCGCCGCGGCCGCCCCGGCGAGAATACCACCGATACGTTTGGGCCATCGGGAATACTGGGGAGTCAGATAGAGTACCGACTGCGACCATTTCTTCAGGACGCCTTGCCGATACGCCACCGTTTCGGAAGTATGGCGTGCGCTACCGGCGGCGCTGGACTGGTAACCCCGTTCCATACGGTAGGCGGCCTCTCCCCGGGAAACCTTGAGCAAATTGGAGGGGGAAACCCCGAGTTTTCCAAACAGGGGCTCTACAGCCAAGTACATGTCCAAAGAATCGTGCTCGACCAAAATGCTGATCGTCTCATCAGCCCATGCGAAAGCACTCAGGAGCCGACTCCCCTCGGGCAGCTTATCATTGAGCTGGCCCATCAAAACACGAACTTCATCCATCAGTTTCCGGATCAACGAGGACCATTCATCAATCGATTGAATCAGCTCCTCGTATTCCCCCGTTTTCCTGGCAGATGCGACAAGGTCCTTGCAATCCTGTACCTCCATCCGCGAATCATGCCGAACCGAGTTGGCCAACGCCTGTAACTCATGGATCACTATAGTTTCTGAAACATCAAAACTTCCAGTCTGCAAACGTTTTTCCACATAGCGTCTCAGAGCGACCAGCGGACTCAATGCGTTGGAAGGATCGAACAATTCGTCCAAAGTGATTTCAGGGGAAGAGTAACGGCCATGGGCCTGAAACTTGCGAATCATATCCTGTTTTGGAATGACCGACATATGCAGCTGCGCGGGGGAAAAAATATAATAATGGATATCCCTGGTATAGCCTTTTGTCTCAGGAATAGGCAGCACGAGTTTCGTCTCCAGGTGTCGGCTAGAATGTTTACGCAGGTCAATCATCGCAAATACATATTCCTTTCTGTCGTTCCAATCGGTAATAACCAATCAGTATAGCATGACAGTCTGTGTCTTCCAATCTTTTTTTCATGCTGATGATATGAAAACCGCCGGACAGCAATGCTATCCGGCGGTCCTGATATGTTATCCTACCCGATCAACAGGTCGCACCACCTTTCAGATGCGTCTGCGCGGTCAGGTTCTCCTCCTTGCGCCGTAGCAGATCATCGGAGAGCAACTGTTCCTGGACGTTCTCAAAACCGAGCCTGGCGATGGTATCGGAGAACCGTTCACCGGTGATACCCTGTTCACGGAACAACAGGATCGCTTTCTCGACTACATCGAGCACAGCGGCCTCGTCGGTGAACACCTTGTCCAGATAGCGCCCCTGCGCGACCCGTTTGCCCCAACGGCCACCGATATAGACACGATACCCTGTAGTGGAGTCTGTAATTGCCTTGAAAGGACAAGTACCGATACAACGGCCGCAGTGGTTGCAGCTTTCAAGATCGATCACAACCTTGCCGTCCACAACGGAGGCGACCTTGACCGGACAGATATTGACGACCTGACAGTTCTTGCAACCCCTGCACTTGGAGAGATCAATTTCAGGAATACGCTGACCGATGATACCCAGGTCGTTCAAATCGGGCTTTACACAGTTGTTCGGACAGCCCCCCACGGCGATCTTGAACTTATGGGGAAGCTTGACGCTCTTGTATCCTTCGTAGAACCGACGGTGGATCTCCTCGGACAAAGCGAACGTGTCGATCAGGCCATATTGGCAAGTCGTCCCCTTGCAGGAAACGACAGGTCTGACTTTAGATCCCGTCCCCCCTGTTTCCAGTCCGGCTTTCGCCAGATACTCCCGGATCGCATCGACATTCTCATACGGAACAGACTGGATCTCCATCGTCAACCGGCTGGTCATCGCGATCTGTCCATCGCCGTAGAGCTCCGCCGCTTCGGTGATCGCCCTGCTTTCCTCCGCGGTGATCTTTCCGTTGCGGGTGATGACGCGGCAGTTGAAACGGTCGGAGGTACGTTTGTCAAACAGGAATCCCAACGCCTTGACCCTTGTGATGTCAGCGGGGGAAACGGTAACGGTCGCCCCCGGGACCTTGATGTCGTTGAAGGCTGTCGCTCCCTCCAGCACGCAGGTGTTTGTATACCCGTAGGAACGAAGACGTCTTTGGAGAAAATACCCCCGTTTGCCCTTAAGACAGACCAACAGGAGCTTGTCGTCCTTGTTCAGGCCATCGATCGGTCCATCGACCTTACCCAGGTCGATGAACTTCGCCCCAGAGATATTCGGTGTGGGGGCTACATCGAGGACAGTATACCCCTCGGCAGCGCCGGCCAGGTATTCCGTAGGTGTCATGCTGATGATTTCACCGTCCATCTTGTTCTCAAGCAGATATATCGCCTGAACGAACGGATGGATCGCCGTTGAAAACGGTGGAGCATAGGCATAATCCAGATTGTCAAAATCCTCTACCTTGGCCCCCAGGGAGATGCCGGTGACAGCGATATCGACCATCTTGTCCACAGCCCCAGGACCAAGGACCTGCACCCCCAACAGTTTGCGGCTTGTCTTGTCGGCGATGAGCTTCGTGGTGAAAGACCCGGAACCCGGATAATAATGGGCCTTGTCGTCAGTGACATCCAAAGCAGTGACGACGTCATATCCCGCTTCTATGGCCTGAGCCTCGGTCAAGCCGGTACGCCCGCAGTTGAGGGAAGGCAGCTTGACGACACCGGTCCCGAGCACCCCTGGATAGTTCTTGTCCATGCCGACCATGGCCTGGGCCATTGTCCGGGCTTCCATATTGGCCGAGGAACCCATCGGAGACCACTGTGGTTTTCCGGTCAGCCGGTTCGTCACCATGACACAATCGCCCGCCGCATATACATCCGGCAAATTGGTGCGCAACTTGGAGTCAACGACGATCGTCCCCTTCACCATCTCAATTCCTGTATCGGCGAGGAACGCGGTATTCGGCCGGATGCCGACAGACAATACCACCATGTCGGCGGCGATGTTCCCGATATCAGTCGTCACGCCAACGACATTGTCGTCGCCAGTGATCGCGGAGACTTTGACTCCGGTATAGATCTGGATGCCTTGCTTCTTGAGATGCCCTTTTACCCAGTCAGCCATCTCCCGGTCAAAGACGTTGGGCAATATCTGCGGAGCGACATCAACCACGGTAACAGCTACGCCCTTCACCTGTAGGTTTTCAGCGACCTCAAGCCCGATAAATCCTCCCCCGACGACCACCGCACGCCGTACGGGTCTATCATCGACAAAGGTCCTCATGGCGGTAGCATCGTCGGGGGTGCGCAGGGTAAAGACGCCTGGCAAATCGGCCCCCTGTATCGGAGGCACTACACTTGAGGCACCGGTAGCGATGATCAGGCTATCATACGAATAGCTCTCCTCGGCACCTGTATCGACATCCCTTGCCAGAATCCTTTTTTCTTCCGGCTTCAGGGAGTATACCTCACGTCCGACGAGCACCTTGACTCCAGTCAGCGCGGTAAATTTCTCAGGCGTATTGACGATGAGTTCACTCCGATCATGGATGAGGCCGCCTACATAGTATGGCAGACCGCAACCAGCATAGGAGATATCCTTTCCCTTCGTTACGATCGTAATATCAAGACTCTGGTCAAGACGTTTCAATTTAGCCCCCGCCTTTGTTCCAGCGGCGACGGCTCCGATAATCACTATCTTTTTCATGACAAACCCTCACAAATGCAAGCAATGCTGCCATTATAGCACTATTCCAAAAAAAACCTAGCCAAAAGCATTGCTCTGGCATCACTTCATCATGACACACAAAAAAGGTGACATGGAATCAACTCCCATGCCACCCGTTATTTTCTTAAGAATTCTCGGCAGGAAGCCAGAGAGTTCCCCGTCGGATAGGGTCACTGTCCGAGGTTGTAGAACTCCTGTACATCCATGCAGTACGCGATACCGCTCCCCGGCTCCTTCAGGCTCGTCTCGTCCCGGATCGCCTCCATGATCCCCGGAGCCTTCTCCGTCTCCGCCAGGATCAGCAGCATCTCCTTCTCGGGCACCAGGCTGATGCCGAAGAACCTCACGTCCTCCTCCGTACCCGTGCCTCGCCCGTTCAGGATCGTCCCTCCGGACGCTCCCGCCTTACGCGCGGCGGCCATCGCCTCGTCGGCGTACCCGCTGTTCACTATGATCGATATCAGCTTCCACTTCGCTTCCATGTCCTCGTCCCTCCTGTTTTCCCCGCTGGTTCCGGCCGCGGCACCGTCGGCGGCCACACGCCGCAGCATACCAGACACATCCACCAGGGCGGCCACGCCGCTCAGATGGCGCGGGTCCTCCGCCGCCGCGGACAGCTGGGCCTTGACCACGGCGTCCACCTGGCCGTCGTCCAGCAGCGTCATCAGCACGTCCTTGGAGACGTCGCCTATGGCGAGCATCCGCAGGAGCTTGTTCGTGGCGGTGCCTCGCCCCAGCAGGATGGTCCCTCCACGGGCCCCGACCGCCTTGCTGGCGGTCACCAGGCGCTCGCCCTGGTGTCGCCCGACTATCGTCAGCAACAGCTTCCCGGGCCGGAATATCGTCCGCATCTCCATCATGCCTTCTCCTTCTGAGCGACCTTCGTCGCCTTGGACTCCTTCTGTCGGTAGATCAGTCCGAGTGCCTGGATGGCGATCAAAGGGATCATCGCGATCATGGCGATCACGCCAAACGCATCCATCACAGGATTGCCGCCCAAAGCGATCGAAGCTCCCAGGGTGAACGACAGGATGAATGTCGAGGACATAGGCCCGGTCGCGACACCTCCGGAGTCGAAGGCGATAGCGGTGAACAACGGCGGGCAGAAGAACGTCATGAGGATCGCGATTCCATATCCGGGCAACAGATACCACCAGATGCTCAGACCTGTGATGACACGGGTCATCGCAAGGGCTACCGCGATAGCGACACCGATCGCCAAAGCGACCAGCATGATTGGACGGCGGATATGCCCGCCGGACACCTCTTCGACCTGGTCGGTGAGGACCCAGACCGCGGGTTCGGCGCAGACGACGACGGCCCCGAAGACCATGCCAATCAGGACCAACCACCAATCGTTGTCAAGACTTCCGATCCCCGCCCCCAGTACTTGACCGGCAGGCATGAAACCGCCGTTGACACCGGTCAGGAAGATCACCAGGCCGATGAACGTATAGACCAGACCGAGTATCGTTCGGCGGACCTGCTGACGGGGCATACGAAGCAGCGCGATCTGGAAGATCAGGAAGATGATGGCCAACGGAATCAACGCCTTGGTCACTTCCACAACGACATCGGGTACCAACCCGAGGAAATGCCACAAGATAGAGCTCTCGGCAGCGGCTTGTACGACCGTCTCCGCGACTTTCTCTCCGCTATTGCCACCTGTGACCATCCCCATGCAGAGGACGGCGAGAATTGGACCGATGGATGCTGTACCGGCAAGGCCGAAACTATCATCCTCGGCATTGGAAGTCGAACTATTTTTCCTGACCGAAGCGACGCCCAGCCCCAACGCCATGACGAACGGCACGGCCATCGGGCCGGTGGTGGCGCCACCAGCGTCGAACGCGATGCCGACGAATTCAGGACTGACAAAAACGGCGCAGAGAAATATGACCGCGAATGCTCCAGTCAACAACCATTTCATTGAGATCTGAAAGACAATCCTCGCAAGACCAAGCGCGACGAACAACCCGACACCTACCGCGATCATCATGATCAAAGGGGTACGAGGAATTGAACTATCGACGCTCGTCACCTGTGTTGCCAACACCTGGACATCAGGTTCGGCTATGGTAAGGACGAAACCGACTGCGAAACCGATCGCCAGCATCAGACCGAGGTTACGTTTTTTCGTCAACGTCGCCCCGACTTTCTGCCCGACCGGTATCATGCCGATATCAGCGCCGAGCAGGAAGATGGACATGCCGAGGATCAACAGTACACCACCGATGAAGAACTCGATGAGCATTGTCGAAGACAACGGCGAAATGGTCAGGTGCAGTATCAGGACGATCACCATGATCGGTACTACGGATACGATTGTCTCTTTACATTTGGCCAGTAGATTCATGACTGACAGACTCCTCCGCCCCAGGAATATCTCCGGGAGTCATTTTACTGGTACTGAAGTGTACTGCTACAAGATACGAAACATCATGGACAAAGGGAAGTACTCCATGGAGAAAAAAGCTGCTTTGGCAACTTCTTACCGTGAAAAGAACAGCTTGCCTTCAGAAACATCACCACGGGTCATACGTGTAACCTGATGATGGCAGGAACATCAAATACCTGTAGTCGGGGCAAAGCTTTCGCTCACTATGCCCCGGACAGATTTTCTTTATCGTTCCGAACGTAGTGGAAAAGAAGGATCCAAAGCCAGAATGTTCCCCGTCGGACAGGGCTACTGTCCGAGGTTGTAGAACTCCTGTACATCCAT
>CAYOWS010000029.1:0-41642 GCA_964407735.1 uncultured Sphaerochaeta sp.
GCAATGAAGTAGTAATGAAGTCCATTCCAAGAAACGCAGGCAATCGCCTGCGTTACAATGAAATATTCGGATCCTAGGTGAAAAGGGACTGTTTTTTGCGGAGGTCTATGCCTAGTGAACAGCCATGTCATTGCCATCACTTATTCTTCAATAGTTCAGATTTCATCATAAATATTCACAACAAAATCTGATTTCAAGATATTAATTCATACAAATCGCCATTCATGTACCATTAATTACAAAACTAAATACGAAAATAAAAAAACCAATATATTAATTCAAGAAATATCACGTTCATATCTGTACCATACGTCCTCGAATGAGTATATTTATATCGATAGGAAGTCTTCAAGGACATTTCATCAAACCATCATCAAACTAGTGCCTGCACAGCAGGAAAACGATTAGAAGGAGAACAATATGGCGACAATCATCGGAAGCCCTAGCAGATACATCCAGGACCGGGGCGCATTGAAACATCTGGTGAACTACACCTCCCAGCTCGGGAACAAGCTGTTGGTTCTGATCACCCCATCGGGCAAGAAGCGTGTCGGTGGCATGATCGAGTCCGGCATGGCTGGAACCGACACCACCATCACCTGGGAGGAATTCAATGGCGAATGCAGCCGCAAGGAGATCGATCGCATCGTCGGAAACGTCAAGAAAAGCGGTTTGAATCTTGTTGTCGGCGTCGGCGGAGGAAAGACGTTGGATACAGCGAAGGCCGTAGCCTATTATGCGAAGCTTCCCGTGGTCATCGTACCGACCATCGCGTCCACGGATGCCCCGTGTAGCGCGCTCTCCGTCATCTACACCGACGAGGGTGTGTTTGAGAGCTACCTGTTCCTGCCTGCGAACCCAAACGCGGTCATCATGGATACCGACGTGATCGCGGCGGCTCCTGAGAGACTGATCGTCTCCGGCATGGGCGACGCGTTGGCAACCTATTTCGAGGCGCGGGCCTGTCAGCGCTCCAATGCTTCCAACTGCGTTGGCGGAACCTGTTCCTTGTCCGCCATGAGCCTCGCCCGCCTCTGCTACGACACGTTGCTGTCCGATGGAATGAAGGCGAAACTCGCGGTCGAGAAGCATGTCTGCACAAAGGCCGTCGAGAACATCATTGAGGCGAACACCTATCTCAGCGGCATCGGTTTTGAAAGTGGTGGTCTTGCCGCGGCGCATGCCATCCACAACGGACTTACCGCGATTGAAGAGACCCATCAGCTGTATCATGGTGAAAAGGTCGCGTTCGGAACTCTGTGCCAGCTGATGTTGGAGAACGTAGATGTGGAAGAACTGGAAGAGGTCGTCGGCTTCTGCCTGGAGATCGGACTGCCCGTAACGCTGGAGGACCTGGGTATCAAAGAGGTCAAAGCTGAGCAGATCATGGAAGTCGCCAAGCTCGCATGCGCGGACAACGACACCTTGCACAACATGCCCTTCCCCGTTGATCCGGAAATGGTCTATGCGGCCATCATGGCGGCGGACGCGGTCGGTCACTACTACAAGGACTCCGAAGAGTGCGACTGCTGTCACTAGCATGAACACCTTCAGTCAGCGCTGAAGGCCAGAAAAGTTCAGGATCATACTCGTTTCCAGTTCATTGGGCAGGAAGCGAGTACGATCCTTTTTTTATCTCCCGACAACGTCAGACTTCACAACCGAGAGAACAAAAGCAGATCGACGACGCCATGCCCTTTCCAGACATGGCCCTGTCGGATCAGGCCCTCCCTGGTGAAACCGTTTCTGAGAAGTACGTCCTGGGATCTGACGTTTTCGGGCATCACGAACGCCTGTATCCTGTTGATATCAAGTTCAGACATCAGGTAGTCCGTCATGGCCTGGACGGCCTTCGTCGCGATCCCCCTGCCCCAGAACCGGTCATTCAGCCGGTAGCCGATCGTCACCATGTTCACATGGGTATCGTAGTCGAACAGCTCAAGCATACCGACGATATTCCCCGGATCACTGTTCAGGCTGATACCAAGGAACACCATCTTGCGTTTGTTGAAATCCCTCTCGAAATACCCGATCATGTTCGCGAGGG
Source organism: uncultured Sphaerochaeta sp. (assembly GCA_964407735.1). Lineage (GTDB taxonomy): Bacteria > Spirochaetota > Spirochaetia > Sphaerochaetales > Sphaerochaetaceae > Spiro-02. The sequence continues at coordinate 2,048 of CAYOWS010000029.1, forward strand.
TCGTCTTGTTCTTTTTCAGCATCACGGGAGAGTGGAGGAACAACCTCTCGTTGCTGTAGATCTCGTACAGGCTGTCGAGATCGGAGGGGACTATCTTCCGTATCGTCAGTTCATCAATGGCGACATGGGGAAACACGTCGAAGAGAGACCTGCCCATCAGGCGTCCCTCCATCTCCCCAGGCTGGAGACATACGCGCGGATCTTCTTTTCGGCATCCTCCCTGGACATCTGCTCGCCCCAGTTCTCGGGATGGTCGAGGCAATAGCCTACGATATCGTCGTAGGTAGCCTGGAACTCCCCGTCCTTGTAGCAATAGATGCAGTACCTATCCGTTTTCGAACCATCCTTGTCCGTTCCTTTCGCTTCTTCGCTGACAATGGGCATACCACAGCTCTGGCAGAAAAGCATCTCGTCCATCGTTCATACCTCCCGATATGTGTTCATTCTGTATTGAGAACTATGTACCATATCAAGCCAATTCTTGATAGTACCGAAAATAATCGCCGAAAGGCGGTACTCAGCAATCATAGAAGTCGTCAAGAGCCTCGAACAGGTTTCCATACCGCGCATACAGGGCGTCGAGGCGTGCGAGCCGCCTCCGCCTCACGGACAGTACGATCCCCAGGACGAAAAGCACGGGGACGGAACCAAGCAGAAGCTTGGCCAGCAGGTCGGGATAACGGGTGTAGAAGGTCAGCCCCGCTCTCTGACCGAGGGGAACGGAATAGACGTGCCAGGCTTCCGTAAACGGTTCCAGCATCTCTACGACACGTCCAGAGGGCAAGACAAGGCATGTCATTCCGCTGTTGGTGCTTCTGAGCAACGGACGGCGGTTCTCAACAGCCCGGAAGACCGCCAGCTGAAGATGTTGCATCTGCGCGGCCACGGAACCGGACCAGCTGTCGTTGGAAAGGTTCATCAGCATGTCGGCGCCATTGCGGACGAACGCCGCGCTCAGATAGCCGAACGTATCCTCAAAACAGATCGGGGTCGAAAAATTGATCCCGTCCCAGGAGAACACAGTCGCTTCGGTCCCCTTCTCCCACCATTTGTAGTCGTTGGCGAGCAATAGTTCGTACAACCAAGGGAACTGTTCCTCATAGGGGAAATGTTCGGTGAACGGAACAAGGTGCTGTTTGCGGTACGTACCAAGGATATCCCCCTCGCCGAAAAGGATTACCGTATTGTAGGTCTTCCAGTTCCAGGAACCATCATCAAGGAACGCGGGAAGCGTATCATCCTTGATCAAGCCCTCGGGGTTGCCCGTCACAAGCGGCACGGACAGGTTCGTGCCGAAGTTCACGAACCGATCACACAAGCGGGAGGTCATCCAGTTCGAGGGATATGCCTGATGCCACGCCACCGATGGGACGAAGGCAGTCTCGGACCAGACCACCATGTCGGGGTCCTCCTCCATCGCCTCAAGACTCAGCGAAGTCAAGGTCTCAAAGTTCCGTTCATAGGTGGCGTACCCACCCTCCCAGCTGTCAGCCGAATGCTGGACCGTGGCGATCCGCACAGTGCGATCAGGTTCCACATCATCATAATGCCGCAAGGAAAACAGTCCGAAGCAGATGTTCACTAAGAAGACCGCCAGATACACGACAAGGTCCACAAGATGTTCATTCATCCACCCGTCCCGTCGGTGGACGAGCATGGAGGCCACGAACGTCTGAGGGACGACCAGGAGCAGGGAGATACCCCAGATGCCGAAGATGGAGGCACTCTGGATCAATACAGGATAGTTCCACAGGGCCGCGGACGGATTCCCATAGGGATAGCCAAGAAAGCCCTGCTGGGTGAGATAGAGGTATGCGACATAGAATATCGCCTGAACCAGGTAACCGCGTTTTCTGAAAAGTGAAACAGCGGCCTTCAGAGCAGGCAGCAGGATCAGATACTGGAGCGACTCAAGGACCGGCGCGATCAGTATGGCCAAGGGGTGGAAGGTCTTGAGCCAGTAGTTGTAGATGAGATAAAAGATGAAGCCATAGAGGAGCCCGTCGAGCCACACCACTTTCCAAGACGCCCTGTCCACGACCCAGAAAAGGGGGATCAATGAAACGAACGCGAGGAACCCCCACCCCGTCTCGGAGAGAGGATTGGGAAACGCCAGCGCGGCAAGCACGGCCGCCGATATCAGGACCACCAGCTTGAAGAAGAAGCTACGCAGTATTCTGAATGTCCCTGACATCGTCACCTCCTGGAATCGTCCTAGAACACAATCGACGAACTCGGAGGTTACAGTTTTTCAAAACGATCGATATCCATGACGAAAATCGTACTGCCGCCTACCAGCGTGTCCACCAGGTTCGTAGCGGTGAAAGGGGTATCCACGTTCAACTGGGGCGCGGGGCAGACGGACATCCGCTTTCCGGCGCATTTCTTGATGATGGCTATCGCATCCTCGACCATCTCGTCATCGGTTCCGATCAACAGCGTGATATTCTTCGTCTTCAGGAAGCCACCTATGGTGGACAGCTTCGTAACGAAGAATCCTGTTTTCGTCAGTTCGGCCACGGTATCCGGCTCATCGGACGCCTGGACGATCGCAAGAATCAGTTTCATGGCGACACCTCCCGCATGTACTGTACATGCATTGAAAGATACAAACAAATATACAACCAAAAACGTGAAATCGAAATCACATTCGCGACAACCATTTCACCGTCTCAGACATCGCCATATCACGAGCCGCGGAGTCCTTGTCATAGGGGATGAAATGGGTACAGCCTTCCAGGAACAACTTCTCGTTCTTCCCCTGCCCCTCGTTCAGTACCAGGTCGGCCACTTCAGGGGAGACCAGATGATCCTTCCCTCCGATGATGACCAGTGTATCGGTCTTCATGTGATCCAGCGACGCTACAGCCATCCGCCGAAGCTTCTCCATCTCAATGAGCTGGCTCGGATAGATCCACGCCCAATACTGGGTGCCGAGGAACGTATCGTCGTCAGGGGAACCTTCATAGAAGAATGTGTATTCAGGATCGGGCTGCCAGGGTTGGGCGATCGGCTTGCCCCCCTTCAGGAGCTTCGCCAAACGCAGCTTCCACATAGACAGGGCCGGCAGCAGCAGGCCGGGGGCGAGCAATACCATGCGGTCTATATCGAAGGCCGCGGCGAGAATGACCGCCACGGCGCCACCCATAGAATGGCCGACCAGCATGAGTTCATCGTACTGGGCGCTGAGGTCCTTGCAGGCGTCATAGGCGGTCCCCAGCCAGTCCTCCATGGTCGAGGCGGAAAAGTCGGCGCCGCTCGTCCCGTTCCCGGGATACCTGACGGCGTAGACGTCGTATCCCGCTTCATAGAGCTTGATACCGGGAAGGACCATCTCGCCAGGATACCCCGCGTACCCATGGAGGCAGAGAACAGCCTTGGAAGTTTTCGTATCATGGACCATCCTCCATGGACGGGCACAAGACCGCACAGGTGCTTTGTCCTGATAATGCCCGACTGTATAATCCGTCACTTCATAGCTGATATGCATGGGCGTCTCCTCGGGAGCAATGATCCTACCAAGCCTCTTTCAACAGGTTCAGCAAGTCGATCCGGCTGCGCACCTGCGTCTTGGTGAAGATATTGGCGACATGGTTGTTCACGGTGTTGGCCGATATCCCGAGCTCGGAGGCGATCTCCTTGTTCGTCAGACCGGAGGCGATCAACTGGATCACCGAGAACTCACGTTCGGTGATATGGTATTGGGAAAGCTGGTCGATCGTCAGCTCATGTTTTACCGGAGCAGGCGCCGACATGCGTGAGAACGCGATGTACAGAAAGGTCAGGATCGTGATCGAGAACGCGAGGAAATAGATCGGATAGATGATGATCTTGAGCACAGGCCATATCAAGCTGGTTCCCAAGGCAGGAAGCATGGTGAAAGATACGATGATGATGGCCAGACATACCGCGCGGACGTCCTTGTTGTCGATCGACTTGAGATTCCTCATTACCACGCAGATGCAGAAAAATAGATCGAAAGCGAATATCAGGACCATCATGGGAGCCAGCCACCGGAACTGGATGAACATATCCACGCTTCCGACGACCAGATAGCAGAGGGCGAGCACGAAGAAGAGGGCCTTGTAGGGATTTCTCCAGGGATGCGCGATGACCCAGGTGGTAAAATACGGTATGAACACGACCAGGAAGGTCACGTCGGCGATGAAAACGACACGCACCATGTACTCGACTATGTTCATGGCAAGCCCCGTCAGGAATACTTTGGAAAAGACCTGGAGGGCGAGAAGCATCATGCACCCGAGCAAAGAGGCGTGGAACACAATGAAATACTTGGTCCATGCATAGGTCGAGCGCATATGATACACGATCGAAAGCCCCAGGGTCATACACCCCAGGGCAAACGATATCATGTAGATGAAAAGCGTGAGCCCGTCCATCGCTTACGAATTCTTCATTCCCACAAGCTTCTGGTTGTGTGACAGATCCGCGAGACCGCAGATTTCACTGATCTCATTGAGAAGCGAAAGGAAATTGGTCGCAGGAAGACCTGTCCGTGGCTCCACGAGTTCATTGTAGGCGCTAGCGTTCAGGGCTGCCTTCGCTTTGGCAGGATAGAGCTTCAGATGCAACGACATTCCATCGGTCAGCAGGTACCGTGCATCCGGGGCGAACCCAGGAAGAGGCCCTTTCAATGCGTTGGAAATGACGGCGGGGTCCATGACGGGGCCTTTGGGCGCCTGTAGATGGAGCAGGAACCAGAGAGGCAACGAAGGATTCGTCCAGACAAGCCGGATCTTCTTGCTCTCGGCCAACGGCATGACGGCCTTGACCTGTGCGGCGTTCACACCCATGTCGGCGAAACCAAACATGACCCAAGTGGAATCATACTTGCCTTTCGTCCTCAGCTTCGCCGTATACAGCACCAGGTCTTCCAGACTTTTGATACCGGCACCAGCCCATTGGACATGCATGTTCGCATACCGGCAGTCCTTGCGCATCTGCGAAAAATAGAGTGCCTCGGCCTCGCTGGCGGTTACCACCAGCATCGTCTTAAGCGGGTTTTGATTGATTCTCTTACGCAGCATGTCAAGCCTCCTCGTTCTCAGCTCTGACGAAGCAGAATTCAGAAGTGATGGGCAATGCACCATAGGCGCCGCTCAGATACAACTGCGTCGTCCTTTCCTTGGTCCTTGAGAACTTGTAGTCGGCCAAGCTGTAATAGGTGGTCGCCGATTCGCTATCCTTCTGGGCGAACCAGATACCGTCACGCCGCATCAAGCCGTCGCGGAGCAACGAAGGATTGCAGTCGACGGCGAGCATCTGAGATCCGTACCCGGTATTGCAGGTCTCGAAGATCTCTACGACATGCCGAAGCACATCGGGATGCAGCAGCAGTCCGAAGTCGTCAAGCACAAGCGTCCTTGGAGAAATGAAACTCTCGAAGAACGCGATACCCATCAATGAAAGTCTGCGAAGACTCAGAGATTCAGTAGCGAAATACGAAGCGTAGTGCTGGGTCACGTTGGTATGGATGAAGATGATCTTGTCATTCTGGATCCGGACGTCACGGATATCGGTGATGTCGAGGCTCCAGAGGAAATTGATCAGCTGCTTCGCCCAATCGGGATGCTTCGTAAGCTGATCGACAAGATATTTCTCCGAGATGGAGGACAAACCGATCGGCAGCACCATCAAGGATTCATCGAACCACTGGTACATCGGAGAGGAAGTCTCTCCCCCCTTTCTAGCGGAAGCCGCCAGGAAGGTGTGTCTCGGGCTGATCTTGTTGACCAGACGCTTCTTTTCGCCCCGGTACAGCTTGCCCCAACGATAGTGGTAGGAGAGCTCTTCTTCAGATCCCTCCACGAGCTTGCGCTCGAACATCAGTTTCTTGGAGCGTCCGACGATATGGTACAGGGATTCTTCAACGACCTTGTCGCGGTCGGCGACCAAGGTGTAGCGACCGATGACCGCGTCGTTCTCGGCATCTCCCTGATCCAGCAGCACCTGGATCACCATCGTAGCGGGACCACCTTTCGTCTCAGAATAGGCGAAGGAAGTACCGGTCAGCAACTGCAACGGGTTCTCCATCTCCGGATCTGCGATGACAATGGCACGCAAAGCCTCCAAGGCTCTGACGAAAGTACTTTTTCCGGCCCCGTTCGGGCCGATGATTGCGGCGGTCTTGATCAGTTTCAGCTTGTCATTGACCTTCACCACCTTGGATTCAGGCAACCTGTTGTCCCTCACCGCTTCAAAAGAAATCGTCTGAGGTGATTTTACGGACCTGAAATTCGCAATGGTCATATCCAGCAGCATACGCTACCTCCCTCTCACAACGGGACACAACATCCCGTCAACTGCAAAATCCCTTTCAAAGGGATATCGTTCATATCTCAACGCTGGACGGGCAAACCTGCAAACAGACTTCCTCGCCAGTGTCGTTCACATACTTCGTCGGACTACGCATGCAACCGGTCCATCCGTTTTATCAGATAGGGCCACTTGCCCAGCTGCTCTCTCAACCGTCCGGGCAACGTCGCGTCGCCATGGTTGTCCGTCGCGATGATGTCCGCGAGCTTCGTCTCCAGCCAAGGTGTCGCTTCACCGGATTCAACGGCCTCTACGTTCACCTGGAACAAGACGTCGAGACTCTGCAACCTGTGCAGCATCTCGCAGTCTACGGAAAACCAATGGTATCGCTCGACATGAGCCAACACCACCGTAAAATGCCTGTCGGTCAACTGCCGAAGCCTTTCCACCAACGTACGTGGCTGGAGGAACCTGTCGAACTCACACAACACGTACCGGCCCATGATAGGAATGGCCTTGAGCTCCGGCTGGGAACCGACGAACAGTTCGCATCCCAGCCATGTCGTCAAGCCGTAGTCTCTCGCAGCCGCCATACCCATCGCGAATCGTTCACGGAACAACTCGGTCCGTGACTGCACGTACGGATTGTACACATGCGGAGTGAAGACCACACGATCAAACCCCGCCTCTTGGTAGGCTTTGAACTGTTCCTTCGCCCCATCGAGGTCCTTGACCCCGTCATCCACACCAGGCAATACATGGCAGTGGAAATCTATCAAACCCATATTTCATCCAACTCCAGTCTAATTATGCCCGGTTACGGCAAAAAGGTAAAGAAAAATCATTGATAAAGTGCTTTTCAGGCCTTCATTCGCATTTGATGGCTAGAATTCGACCATTGGTGCGGCTTTTTTACCTTGAACCGCCAAATGGTGCTTCACTTCCAGGACCTCGCTGACCATATCGGCAAGCCTGACCAAACCTTCCGGTGCATTTCTTCCTGTAATTATCAGGTGAGGGAAGCCCGATTTTCCCCGATGGTCCTCAATCCACATGAGGACTTCACCGGAATCGACCAGCCCGAGGGACAACGCATAGGTGAATTCATCCAATATGATCATATCGAACGTACCGGTGGAGATCCAACGCTTGACCTGTTCCCAACCCTTCCGGCATTCGACGGCGGTCGGCTCCAGATTCTCCTGCTGCCAAGTGAACCCGACGCCGAAGTTCCTCCAGGTCACCCCGAGTCGTTCCGTCGCGCAACGCCATTCTCCTACATCCTGTTCCTCTGGATTGCATTTTATGAATTGGACGACGGCGCATTTGGCGCCATGTCCGATCGCACGTACCATCTGCCCCATCGCGGCGCAAGTCTTTCCCTTGCCGTTCCCTGTATAGACCATGACCAACGGATTCCCGGTTCCCATCATCAGACTACCTCCTATTACACCGAATGCTCCGTACCTCCACCCGTTTCATACGAGAAAAAGCCCGGAGCATTCACGATATGCGAATAAACCGTGATCTTCAGTTTCCGGTCACTACCTGGGTGACCGAAACTTCGCCGTCACCGGAAGATGTCCCTCCGGTCAACTGCTCTTCAGCCTTGGTCTGCTCGACCAACGCCTGCTGCATCCGCAACAGGCTCTCGTAGCATTGTACGTTGTGACTGTAGTCATAGACCTGCTGCAACAGACCGATCGCTCCGTTCAGATCACCGACGGCTTCAAGCATGAGCGCGGCATTATACCCCGAGGGAACATGTCTGGCCTCAGTCCACTGATCCAGGAACAAAGCATAGGCGATCTGGATATTCCCCTTGTCGACCTGCTTGTACGCCGCTTTCGCCGCCTCGTTCTTCGGCTTGTTGTCCATCAGATAGATGGTTTTGGTCACCCAGCTGGGGGCGAGCTGCTTACGCAATCCACCTTGGAACGCATCGATCATCTTGGTATAGAGCGGCACGACTGAAGGCGCGAAACTGTCATACCGTCCGAGCTCGACCTCCCGGTTCACTTTGTCGGAGAAGCTGCGAGCCGCGAGGATCGAACCGGTGGACAGATCGATGATCGAATAGGAGAACGTGACCGTCGCGGTCTGGACCAGATAATAGTCGGTTCCGACTACGACTTCATGCCCAGGTACCGTATTCCCGCTCTCATCGACAGTCACCCATTTGGTTCGCAGCTTGCTGTAGACATATTCATCGCAGTCCATGTAGTTGATGGAACTGTTGAGCAATGCCGTCGCACCCGACTGCCGCAACAAAGAGAAGGAATCGAGTCCGACGCTGGCGCCGGCGATATAAGCGTCGGTCACTTCAGGCTGGATCAGTCTGAAAAAGCCGGTCTGCTGCAAGGTGTTCACAAGCCGGTCGGTCGCATAGGACGCGACCTGGGCTTCGAGGTTACGGGGAATTCCGCTGGCGACCGAGATGTTCCCAGCCCCCATGCTGCGAACCCACGCGGAAGGTCTGCTATATGAATTGAAGCTGAAGCTCTTCGTCGAAGCGACGGCGAGGTTCCTATATTTCCCCAGATCGATTTCCGCAGGGACCAAGCCCTTCACCTGAACCGTGGAGGCACAGGACGCAAGACTTACCAGCGCTACCAAAATCAAGGCCAGCAACAGTAGCGGCGTCCGCTTTGGTGTGTTTTTCATTGACAACTCCTAGTTTCTCTACAGTCTGACCCCGGCGGCAAGATACCGATGGGCGACCTGCAAGGCCTCAATCATACTTACAGGCGACGCGACGCCTTTTCCAGCGATATCAAACGCGGTGCCATGATCCACCGAAGTCCGAAGAAACGGAAGGTTCCAAGTCACCGATACGGTCCGTTCGAAATCAAGCGTCTTCGCCGCGATATGCCCCTGATCGTGATACAGGGAGATAACCGCCCTGTAGCGCCCGACCTTCGCCTGATGGAACACGGAATCGGCGCCGACCGGTCCCACTACATCGATGCCGATCTTCCGGGCGGCCTCGACGGCAGGCTCTATGGCGACGACTTCCTCATTTCCGAACAGGCCATGTTCACCGCAATGAGGATTCAGTCCGGCGACGGCCAAAGGCAGGCCGGTATTGAAACCCGGCGGATTGCTGCTGATCGAATCACATACAATGATAGAATTCAGCAAGGACTCTTTGGTTACAGCATCACAGGCATTCCGCAAGGAAAGATGCCTGCTATGGAAGAATATCTTCATGCCCAACGTATCGAACATGGTGATAGGCGTCTCACATTTGGAAAGGCTTCCCAGAATCTCCGTATACCCGATATAGGGTACACCCGCGGCCTTGAGGGCCTCTTTGTGGAGCGGGGGCGTGACTATCGCGTCACAGAGTCCCGCCATCACCAGGCTCGTGGCCTTCGCCACACAATCATAGGCGGCCTGGCCACACATGGCGCTGACCTTTCCGTAGGAGAACAACTCAAGATCGACACAAGGAAGATCATAGTCGATATATTGGGCCCCACCCGATATGGCGGCCCTCAATTCAGCGTCGGACTCGACGACGCTGTCAAAGTGCAGCGGAACGCTACAGTCCACCGAGGTATGGACGAGGAGCCTGGCGTCGGCGACGAACACCACACCTACATTCTCGGGCATGGAGACGGAGTGCAACGCCTTCAGGACAATCTCCGGCCCGATCCCGGAGGGATCACCCATAGGTACGGCCAACATGAAATCGTATGTGCCTTTCTTCATACCCCTATCATAACAACAGAAACCCATGACTGTCCAGTTCACCCACCGTTTCTACCAAAAGCCACGGAATCGAGATTGACAGATGGATTTGGTTACCGTATGGTATGTTACATAATCATATGGATGATGGCGAAAACGCCTCGAAGGGGATGGTTCCATGAAATACTTCAATGATGATGAGCTGGATGTGGAAGAGGAGCGATATTTCGAAGACGCTGAGGATGATGACGATATCAGTTTTGAAGATGATTACGGTGCGCCCAACGTCGCGGACTTTGAGGATGAAGACGATGAAATAGTGGACGACGAAGATGACGATGAGTTGCTGAGCGATAGTTTCTTCATTGACGATGAGGACGATACTACAGAAATTGAAGAAGAGGAAGACGACTTCTTCGATGATGATGACGACGCTTTCAGCGAGGAAGATTTCTAGTTCTTCCGACATCAGCCGAGAAGCACCCACAAAAAGCCACCTCGCGGACGAGACCGTCCATCGAGGTGGTTTTCTTTTTCTACGGAGCTACAGACGGCCCGTGGCCATCAAAAAAAACATGGCTACGGCGAAAACGCCATAGCCATGTCCTCTGGTTCCATATGGAGAGTCAGCCGATGCTGGCACCCACGAGTTTCCCCTGCCCCATATTGGCGGTCGAAGAAGCGTTGAACAGGTTGAATACGCCGGTACCGAAACCGATGCCGACCGTAGATCCCACTGGGAAATCCAAGTCACCGAACATGACGGAATTGAGTTGGAAACCCGCCAGCCCGACGATCACGATCGTCTCCATGCCGGAGGGAAGACTGGAGTTGATCAGGCCGTCCACCATGGAATCGGATCTTCCGACCTCTACATGTTCAGGACGGAGCCCCAATATGAACTCAGTGCCATCGGTGAACTCTATCGGCTTCAGGGGATTGAACTGTATCTTCAGTCCGCTTTCCGTCCGCAACTCGACGTTCCCTTCAGCGCCATGGACACCGGTGCATGGCATCAGGTTGATGTTCGGCGAGCCTACGAAGTCGGCCACGAAGGTATTCGCTGGACGGCGGTAGACCTCCAACGGCGGATCGTATTGCTGCAACAGGCCGTTCTTCATCAGGCATACACGGGTGGAAAGCGTCATGGCCTCCAACTGGTCATGGGTGACGTAGACGAAGGTGGAGTCGGTCTCCCGATGCAACCGCTTGAGTTCCGTACGCATCTCCATGCGGAGTTTCGCATCGAGGTTCGACAACGGTTCATCCATGAACAGGACCTTGGGCCCGGTGGCCAAGGTTCGGGCGATTGCCACCCGCTGCTGCTGTCCACCGGAAAGCTCAGAAGGATACCGGCCGGCGAATTCCTCGATCTTGAGCATCTGGAGCAATTCCAGGACCCTCGCTTCGATATCCTCTTTCTTCCACTTCAAGTTCTCCAGACCGAACGCTATGTTCTTGTAGACCGTCATATGGGGCCACAACGCATAGTTCTGGAAGAGAAATCCGACATCACGCTTGGAGGGCGGGATATCGATTCCCTGATCCGACGAGAACACGACTTTCCCGTTGATGGTGATCTCGCCCTCCGTAGGTGTCTCCAACCCGGCGATCATACGGAGCGTGGTGGTCTTGCCGCAGCCGGAGGGGCCGAGCAACGTGACGAAAGCCCGGTCATCAATCACCATATTCAAATTATCGACGGCCACGAACTTGCCGAACCGTTTGGTAACATTCTTTAATACTATCTCTGGCATCTTGTTTTTCCTTTCATATGGTATGTCAGCGTTGAGGACGGCATCAACTGTTTCCGCCGATGCCCTTGTCGATGGACGCGCCGGTAAGCTTGTTCACCAACAGGTTGAAGCCCACTACGATGACGACGATCATCAGGTTGATGGCGTTCGCGTACTGGTTCCAGCCCTTCTCGTTGTACTGGAACAGCAACGTGGTCAGGATGCGGGTCGAAGGCGAGACCAACAGGATGAACAGCGAAAGTTCACGCATACAGGAGATGAACGGCAGCAGGTATCCGGAAATGAACGTCGACTTCTGGATCGGGAAGATGATCCTGGTCATCCGTTTCCACCAGCTGACGCCGAGGATGGTCCCTGCTTCTTCGATCTCACCGGAAAGCTGTAGCATTGCGTTGATTCCGGAACGGGAGGCGAACGGCAGATACTTTACGGCACCGACGATGACCAACAGGGCGAACGAGCCATACAGCGCGGGTATGAAACCGCGGCGGACGGCGAACATCGACAGGTAGATCGCCCCGAAGGCCATAGAGGGCATCAGGTACGGGAAGAACGTCAGGTTGTTCACGGCGGTAGCCAGATGGGAACCTCTGCGTTTCGCGATGGAATAGCCTGCGAGAATGCCCACCGTACCCGCGATCAGCGATACCAGGACGGAAAGCTTGAGGCTGTTCCACAACCCGAGATAGATCGATTTGTTACGCAGGATACCAGGTTCGCTGTTGGCGATGTCCGCCCGTCCCTCACCAATCCAGAACTCCGCGGTGAAATTGCTCGCGGAGTAGTCACCGGGAGCGAGGATGAACGATTCTATCGCGAAGGAGACCAACGGCAGGATCGCGACCATCAGCAGGATGATCACCAGGATCACCGTCAGCGGGGTACGCATCCGACGTAGGTTCACCAGCGAAATATTGGAGCTCTTGCCGGTGATCGTCGTATAGGACTTTCGGCGTCCGGTGACCCATTGGTTCAACATCAGGATCCCCACTCCGATGACGATCATCACCAAAGCCATGATATAGCCATAGCCCGGGTTCATGCCGTTGAGCGTGCGGTACATCTGCGTCGTGAGCACGTTGAAGCGGACGGGAGTCCCCAGGAAGGAGGGAACGGCGAAGGCGCTCATCGTACTGGAGAACACCAGCAGGAACGTCGAGAGCAACGCCGGCCGGACGATCGGGAGCGTGACCTTCATCATGATACGCAGACGGCTGGCATGCAGAAGCTGGGCCGCTTCCTCAAGGTTGGCGTCCATGTTGCGCAGGATACCACCGATCAGAATGTAGGCGAACGGAGCGTAGTGCATTCCCTGCACCATGATTATCGGGAATATACCGTAGGCGAACCAGTTGGCGGTCTCTATGCCCGTCAGTACGGTAAAGATACCCGGTGCGCCTCCGATACGGGAGTTTCTGAAGAAGTTGAGCCATGCCATCGCCAAAGTCCAGGAAGGCATGATATAGGGGAACACGAACACGGTGGAGATGAAGCCTTTGCACTTGATGTTCGTCCGTGTGACGACCCATGCGAAGAAACCACCGATCAGTATCGCCAGGATACAGCTGAGAAACGCGACGACCATCGTGTTGAGGAAGGGTTCATAGAACGTCTTCTGGCTTGTCACGCCGCTTGCGAACATCTTCTGCCAGTGATATAGGGTCAAATCGCCTTTTACACTCCCCTTGACCATCCTGACTTCGGAGGAATGGACGGTAAAGGTATCCATCACGATAGTCACCAAAGGTACAAGCGTCAGGTAAGCCAAGACGACGACCAATACCAGCAGGATGATGTTGTAGGGTTTCTTCAGGTAGGATTTGAGATTGTTCAATCGAGTCTTTGCATTCATATGGAAGAGACACCTCATAAGCCTGATAAACGGAATATACGGCACAGGGCGTCGAACATCGGCGATATGCCGACGAAAACACCCCATGCCCGAATGTTGACACTGAATTACAGAAAATACCGCAAGGTGCAAAACACCCTGCGGCAATCCTTCAAGACAGTATTAGTAGATGTACTGGTTCAGGAATTCCTCGACCTCAGCACGATTGTCGAAACAGTAGTCCCCGTTTTCTGCGACGAGCAACGGTTTCCAGACTTCAAACGGGAAGTCGATGTCTTCCTGGACAGGGTTCGCGGGGTTGGCGGAATAGGTACCGCAGTCGGCGCCCCAAGGAGCGAAGCCCTCTTCCGTGAACAGGTATTCGATGAACAGTTTCGCTGCGTTCGGATGTGCGGCGTTCTTGCACATCAGGGCATACAGGCTGTAATAGAAACCACAGAAAGGTTCCATGTCCATAGCCGCCTTCAGAGCAAGGTTCTTGGTCGTCGCGTAACGAGCCTTGGAATAGACGAACAGACCTACAGGAGTGTTCGTTCTGTTCTGGCCCTTGATACCTACGTTCTCCGCGATGGAGGTATCGCTGGTACCGGCGATCAGGTCGTTTTCGTAGATCGCCTTGATCCATTCGTATCCGGCGTTCGGAGTCGTCAACTGGATCGGCTTGCCATAGTAGGACTCATACGCCTGAGCGATTTTCTCGGCCCATTCAGGAGATGTACACATGGTCAGGAAGTTCGCGTTGACGCTCTCTTGGAACGGGTTCTTGAACTGCAAGGTACTCTTGTACTTGGGGTCGGCGAACTGCCAGATATTGGTATACGGGCTTTCAGCGGTATACTCATCGTTGAAGATGAAAACCTTGTTGATGGCGAATACCTGCAAAGGGTTCTGCATATCGGCGGGGATGACATCCTTGAGTGTAGGAGGTACATAGTTATAGAGATATCCAGGAGCCATCAACTCGCCTACGAGACGACCGGAATCCTGCGCGAGGACGAAGTCAGCTCCTACGACACCGGCTTCACCTTCCTTGGTGATCTTCTCGATCAACTCGAAGTCCTTCAGGTTGGCGCTTTCAACGTCAATGCCATACAGTTTCTTGAAGCCTTCCGCCGCTTTCGCGATACGGCTGGAAGTCGCGTAGACGACGACCTTCCCTTCTTTCTTGGCCGCGGCCACCAGTTCGTCGTGAGTCAGTTCAGGCTCCACGACAGGAACAACTGAGGCTGGCGCGGTTTCTTTGCCACCACCGGCAAAAACAAAAGAGGCCGCCATGAGGGCGATCAACAGAACAGAGAACAACTTTTTCATATAGGATCCTCTCCTTGTCACATCCACACCCCTGCAAAGCAACAGCAACGGGTGCTATCTGGTCTAATGAGAAATTCTATCACCGTTCTTTTTATAGCGATATGAAACAAAAATGTGATTTTGCATTCACTTTTGCGATTCACCTCAGGAAACGCCCGGCCCAGAGGTCGCAAGCAAGTTATTCACACTTGTAGGGATCCATGACGACGTTGCATGTCCTCTTGACTTGTGATAGTATCGACAATCGGTCACCCTCCGTGGCGTCCGCCTGCATACCCTGAAAACAGACCACGGACGTCAACAACGGTTGATCGGGAACACAAGGGAAAATATTCTTTCATGATTCATATACATCACCGTACATCCATGACTTCCGTCATCATCCGTTTTTTTCTCGTCCTGTCCATCGTATCGTCCGCCTTTGTCTGCGGCCTGTTCGCCGCATCTCCGGCGGAACCGATCCGCGACGTATCCAAAGGCAGGGTCCTTCGGGTAGGTTTCCCTATCCAGGACGGGCTTTCGTTCGTGGACGACGAGGGGAATCTTTCCGGCTATACCTATGAATACCTCATGCGATTGGCTCAATACGCCGACTGGCGATATGAGTTCGTCCAGCTGGACGGCGATCTGAATACAGTATTGACGGACATGCTGGACATGTTGGAGCGAGGGGAACTCGATCTGATCGGAGCGCTCATCTATTCAGATCAATTGGCGAGGATGTACGACTATCCAGGATACAGCTACGGCACCTCCTATACAGCCTTGTATGTGCTACAGGACGATACGACGCTCAATGAGACGAACTACCTTACGAAAGCGGACCTCAAGATCGCGACCTTGCCGTCACATACAAGGATCTACAGGACTCTCGTCCATTTCTGTGAGACCAACAGGCTTTCTCCGCAATTCGTCATCTGTGAGGATACCGACGAGCAATTGGCGGCGCTGGAAAGCGGGACCGCGGATGTATTGGTGAACATAGACGTCAATTTCCTACCCGGAGTACGTTCCATCGCAAAATTCTCTCCCCAGCCCTATTACTTGGCGACGACAAAGGGAAATACGGAGATAATCAACACCCTTAACTCCGCCATGCTCAAGCTGACCAAAGCCGACCCGACATACACCGCGACTCTCTATGAGAAGTATTTCGAGGAGCCGAACAACTCTTTCTATCTATTGCAAGAAGAACGGGAATTCATAGACGGCTCTGAAACCATCAGGGTCGGCATGGATTCCGGCAAAGCTCCGATCCAATACAGGGATCATAAAACGGGAGAGCCCAAAGGCATCTCTTGCGATATACTCTCTTTGATCGCGGAAAAAACAGGGTTGCGGTTTGAGATCACCATGGTAGACGCCCAACAAGAGCTGTACGACCTGTACGACGCCGGCATGATCGACGTTATCGCAGGTATCGTATCGACGAACTACCTGGCGAACGAATACCTGGATATGTCCCTGACGGACGCATATCTTACATCGCAATTGAACATGCTGATACATACGGACGCGCAGGGTTCCGAAGTTCCGACGGCCAGTCTCGGAATCCCACAATTCAACTATGTCAAGGAAGCGCAGGGCCATGACATGGTCACGACCGATTACGGGACCATAGAGGAGACGATACGGGCGGTGGCACAGGGGAAGGTAGGCCATACCTATGTAAACAGCTTCAGCTCACAGTACTATGTGGATTATCTGGACCTAGACAATGTCGCGATCATCCCCCAGGTCAACCAGCATGTATCGATCCTGTTCGCTTTGAGAAAGACTTCAGATCAGAACTTGCTGAGCATCTTCAACAAGGCGATCAAGGATATCAGTGCGGAACAATTGCAGGATATCATCTATCGCAACGCTTCGGTTCCCGAAAACACCTCGTTCTCGGCGTTCATCAAAGCTCACCCGTTATCAATCGTCACCTTCATCATCGCAATCGCGCTGTTTATCATCCTGGGACTCCTCCTGCTGCTGAGGATCAAGGGCAATGCCTCACGGAAAATGATGATAGACAACGAGCGATACCAGAAGCTCTGTCAGTTGAGCAATGAATATATCTTTGAATACGATTATGCCGAAGACAAATTGTTCGTTTCGGATGACAATATGCATTTCATTGAAAACACATATGCGTACGATCCCAGAAAACAGCGGGGCGCCGCGTCTTCTGAAATGGCTTCCCGGTTGTTGCTTGATATCATCAAGCAGGATGACGGTGAATTCATGACTGAATTGTTCTGCACCTTGCCTGATGGTTCTGAACGTTGGCTACGGATGAGCACCACTACGGTCACCTCCGACGGCATGCCGCTCTACAAACTGGGCAAGATCACCGATATCCAGCGGGAAAGGATGGAGAAGGAGCAGTTGAGGGAACTGTCACAGCGCGATAGCCTTACAGGACTGTTCAACGCCAGCATCACCCGGTCGAAGATAACGGATATGCTCCAGCATGTGGATGGAACGCTCTTTATCATCGACATAGACCATTTCAAGACGATCAACGACAGGTTCGGGCACTATATGGGCGACCAGGTCATCATCATGGTATCAAAGCATCTGAGGAAGATTTTTGACCTTGAGGACATAATCGGCCGTATCGGGGGCGATGAGTTCATGGTATTCCACCCGTCCCACCTTTCCGAGAAACAGATCAAGGATACGTTCGCCGCATTGAAAGACCGGCTTGCGAACCTGCATCTCGAAGTCGGAGACATACCTGTCACGATCAGCCAAGGAGTCATCTGGATCAAAAAGGGAGCGACATTCGCGACTTCCTATCAGAAAGTCGATGAAGCCATGTACATGGCGAAGAAAGCGGGGAGAAACACGTATAGGATGTGTTAGCCTTGTTTACGCATCGGGATATTCAACGACACTTCCAATCAGAAGTCCTGTCGATGAATCGTACTGGAACGTCTCATGTTTTTCGTATCCATTTCGCCCCTTGAAGAGAACTCGGATACGGGAATGCTCAATATCATCCTGCACATGTACCGTTCCTAATGGGTTCCCATTCCGTGACAGCTGAACGCCATGGTCTTCTTTGAATGCTGACACTTGATATTCATCTCCATTTGGTTTGACATGACGATACCCACCGGTTGGGTCGATTGAGAAAGCACACAAGTCTCCACCGTACATATCAACATATTTACACCATTCATCCGCAGCATAAGTTTTCGATACACCGGAAATCCCGTCAACATACAATATGTTTGAAATATTCCGTCCTTCGTCGTCGATATAGATATGAGAAGCTTGGGAACCAACAAAATACGGCCATCTGAAGATCAGATGCCAATGAGGAGGATAATCCGTATGGATTGGGCTGCAAGTCTCAAAGCCAAGGATCAGGAGATATCCAAGGTCATTGTCATTCAGATATCCAGGTAATCCAGTGTCCAACAACAACTCTCTTGTCGCGAATTCATAATGCAGGGCCGCAGATATCTGCTTGCATGGATACTTCAGATCAGAATACTTTCCCGCTACCCTATTGATGTCATTGTGTTCCACACGCAGGACGAGGCCAGGTTCCCGTATGAGAGTATGGACGTTGAGGGTTCTCGAACCTCCTTGCAACCCACTGATTTCGACATCCACATTGAATATTCTTTCAGCCTGAACATAGGGAAGCCGCCTCCCCTCCAATAGCACCTCGATAATCTCGACATTTTCAGGCAGGACCATCCGCAATGTCGCAACACAGGCATCTTTGAGAATCAGATGCTTGAATGAAACGACATATTCACCAGGCGTCTCATATGTCATCTTGGAGTCCCTGATGAGTTCAGCGGGAAAATCAGAATTCAACATCAATTCCGGCAAGCCCAGAACACCACTTTGTTTTTTTCGAAAACGCAGCATGGTAGTTCTGTCGTTCGGTCTACAATATGGCGAAGCGGTCATTCGAAACACCTCCATGCTTTACAATATCATACATGTTCGATGGTCTCACGATGTAAACAGGCTGAGCAGGCATCATCCCTTGATCCCTCCTGCGGTCACCCCGTTGATGATCTTGTCGGAAAGGAATATATAGATGACGAGCGTCGGAACAAAAACAATGACGACGGAAGCGAACATCCCCGCCCAGTCACCAGAATTCATCATTGACTTCACTGTCTGGTACAACCCTACCCCAATAGGCCGCAACTGCGCCTTGTTTGCGAAAATCAAAGCCATGAAATATTCATTCCATTTCGCAATGAAGTTGAATATAGTAACGGTGATAATTGCAGGCTGAGCCAAGGGAAACATAATCATCCAGAATGTCCGAACATGACTGCAACCGTCTATCGCCGCGGCTTCTTCATAGGAAGAAGAGATGTTCTTAAAAAAGGAGATAAGGAAGAAAGTCGTATATGGTATAGATGTCGCGGTGTAGATGAAAATCAAGGT
Source organism: uncultured Sphaerochaeta sp. (assembly GCA_964407735.1). Taxonomy (GTDB): domain Bacteria; phylum Spirochaetota; class Spirochaetia; order Sphaerochaetales; family Sphaerochaetaceae; genus Spiro-02. Next base: position 21,347 of record CAYOWS010000029.1, read on the forward strand.
GAACCGGGAACCAGACATCTTCAATGCGTTCACTATCGCGAACAAAGGCATTACGATCATGATTCCAGGAATCCCGAGACAGACCATGATAGCCTTGCTGATCGTAGAAGCTCCCTTGAATTTGAAACGTGAGAGACAGTATGCGGCAGGAGCGCAGACCACAATGATCAGAACACAGGATGGTACGGTATATACGACAGAGTTCCATAGATTCAACAACGCCTTGTTGTGAACGAACGCCTTGACGTAATTTGCGAATGTGAATCCACTGGTAAGAATCTCCCCTGTAAAGATCGCACGAGTCGAGGAGAATGATGCAAAAACTATCCATCCGATCATAGCGAAAGAGAAAAAGACCCAGATGACCACGAACAGATAACCGGGAATGAGTCTGGCGTGTTTCTTCAGCTCCGCTTGCTTGTTCTTGTCCATAGCTCCTCCTTATAGATCGTAGCCTTCATCGGGGAAAAACCGCTTCGTAATACCTGAAACAACCAATACTATGGCAGTCATACTCACAGCTGATGCCGCCGCGATACCCGCGGAAATACTATCCGCACTGATTTCAGACCCAAACAACGCATCGTACGTAAACACCATGGGCGTATAGGTATTCACACCGCTGAAGACCTGAGACAATGCGAAGAATCCCATCGTTCTTGTCGTCCATAGTACGAGAGCCGTTGATAGAACCGGCTTTAACAGCGGAATTGTAATTTTGGAGAATTTTACAAAGATATTAGCACCTTCAATTGTCGCAGCTTCATAATAATCCGTAGGAATCTTTTCGATGCCTGCGATAAACATCAGCATGTAATAACCGACGTTTCCGAAGATATAGGCAAAACTCATTGCCAAAAATATATGATCGGACGCCAACCATTGGAAGTTCGCCATATGTTCCAAACCAAGCCATCTGAATACGGTAGCCAACAAGCCAAAATTGGAATTGAAGACATACAACAGCCACATATAGCCGACCGCAATCGCCGCTATGATGTTCGGCATGTAGACGACCGCACGAAAAAACTTCTGCAATTTGATTCCACTCGTCAAGATGACCGACATCAACAATGAAATAAGCATTGTCGCAATACCGCAGTACAGCCAAAGTTTTGCGATATTCCCTAAGGAAATCAAGAAAATCCTTGTATTAAAAAGACTGGTGTAATTCTTTATACCGGCAAACGTCCAAGTGGAAATAGGACTATTCACCCCTTTCACCTGAAAGAAACTCATGAAAAGGGTCCTCAACACCGGGTAGAAGAAAATCATCAGAATCAGAACTATGGCTGGTGTCATGAAAACTATGGCGGAGCTTCTGTGTATCCTCATTCCATTATTCTCCTTGGACTCCAAATATTTGCCGGGGCATCATGAAAACACCCCGGCCATTCATCGCAAACACGAATTTAGAAATTGCGGGCTTGTCGGACAAACTCCTCCGCATCGATTCTACCAGCCATAAGCAAGGTACAGGCACTGCTGATGATTTGCTTGCTATCATTGTTCGTAGTCAGGGCAGTTTGGGAGGGATATCTTTTCGTATAATTTGAAAGCGCCGATTTGGCCGCGGACAAGTTTTCCGGCCAATCGTTCGACAAGCCCATCGGAATTGCGTTGGCACGTTCTTCAAACGCCTTGTCCCATTTCCCAGTCGTCACAAAAGCCGCGAATTCAAAAGCCAATTGCTGGACATCCATGGCGGTATCCTTGTTCACTGCGATACCATAGGAACTATAGCAACCAGCTTCCGTTCCATCGACACCATTTGGTACTGACGGGAACGGAAATGCTCCCCACTTGAAATCCGCAGGGGTCGTATCCTTTACCTCGTTGGGAAGCCAAGTCCCGTTGATATAGAACGCGATGTTTTCATTGATAACCATGTTCTGCTGCGCGACGGGGTACTGGTTTGAGGCGATATTGGGATCAAAATAACCTTTTGTCGCAAGCTCCTCAATGGCTTTGGCCGATGCCAGGACTCTCGGGTCGTCCCATAGCTTCCCATCACGGACAAGATCATTGACAGCATCAGTCCCCATCATTCGAGAGAGATAATAACCGACCCAACTTGTTCCATACGCGGTATCAGTAGTTATCGGAATATATCCTGCTCGTTTGATTTTTTCACAGGCCACAAGGAATTCATCCCATGTGGCAGGATATTTTTCAACACCGCATTCTTCAAGAATGGAATCATTTGAGAAAATCATAAAAGCCTGAGGGGTATAGGGAACATACCCATAGACACCGTTGAAGAGATCTTTAGCGAGAAGCGTCATGCTTGGCATGACGACATCGACATACTTCTTCCCGTCGGTGAAACTATAGGAAGAATTCATGAAAGGCGTGAGATCCGCGACCTGTTCCGACCAGAGGGATTTGATATTGTCGGCGTTCGCATCCATGATATCCACCTGTGTTCCCGCTTGGATCGCAGACAAGACAAGGTTGCGATTGTCCCGCCCGTTGAAGGTAAAGTTGATTTTTACATCAGGATGCAATTGTTCAAATTCCTTCGCGGCATCCTGCAAGATCAGTGCCTGGTTTTCTGTAGCACTCCAACTCGACCAGTATTCTATGACGGTCTTGCCGCCAGCCGACTCCTTGCCGCCACCAGCGAAACAAATGCCGGCAGACAGGATCAATATCGCCAAAACAACCAACTGGGTTTTCATTCTCTTCATTTTGGCATCCTCCTATTGTTAAGTAGGTTTATGATACCATCATTTTGTAACGTGTCAATAATTTTCTTTTGAAAAATGAGTGCGTATTTCCTTATTATAGCAATTTACCCCTATTAGAATCGGCAGAATATTAACCGCATATTATTGTAACGTTTCAAAATTTTTGGTAATTAATGGACAATTGATATTGATTTTGAAATTTTTTATAGATTTTTCATAATTTTAGGCATATACTGAATCAAAGAATATGCTTGCCAAAGGTCGGTCAAGAATAGTTTTTTCTTAGGAAGATATTTATTGTAAGGTTTTATCCAGCGCTTTATGCAAAAGGTAATACACAAGCAGCTTCCTAAGTGACAACCTCATTGCTGAACGAACAGGCTATGTAAAAAGTTTTGAAAGGAGACTCTTGCCATGGTTACAATAAAGGACATCGCCAGGGAAGCCGGGGTTTCTCAAGGCACAGTATCCAATGTATTGAACGGCAAAGGCAATATCAGCGTTGAGAAGATCAAACTTGTTCAGAGCACAGCGAATCGGCTTGGATATATGATCAATCTTAAGGCGAGGAACCTCAGGAAGGGATATTCAAAGACTTTGGCGTTATTGCTCCCGAACATCAAGAATAAACTATATAATGATTTCTATCTCAGCTTTATGAAAATGGCTGATCGAAATGGATATACGGTTGATCTATATCTGTCCGATGACTTGGAAATCAATGAACTGGCTCAATTGGAATCTTTGCGGTCCGAGATGGTCAGTGGGGTCGCTACATTCAGTTCCTGCAAGTCCGATGCGAGTCTTTATACCAAACTCGGATTTTCAACGTTCAATACGTTGTTCGTAGAACGCAAGCTGGAGGAAGGTACGAACCATATTGGTTTTGATTATCACAAAGCAGGGACAGACATAGCAAAAGAGATCAAAAAAAGTCTACGAGCAGGACAAACAATAGCCTTCATCAGCGAAAGCACTACCCTTTCCCATCAGAAATTGTTTAAGCAGGGGTTCAATTCACAGATCAAGGATGACGAGAATTTCATCACATTCATCGAGACGGATATCAATCTCTGCCAGAATCAGATTTTCAATCTTTTGAGCTCCAAAGACCCGTACGACTATTTCATCTGTTCAAACCCTGAATTCGCGGAACAGCTTGCGATAATAAAAAATGCTTTCTACCGTGACGTCTATTGCAAACGGGCGGAGATGACATTTTCCATTTCACCATTGCTATCCATGCCCAAAAGCGAATGCATCAATTACCAGATGAATTATCGGCTGATGGGCAAACAAGCGGCGGAGTTCTTGATTGCCAATATTGATAAAAAACAGAATGATTATACCTGTACTTTGGAAAACGATGGCATCAGAACATGGAAGCCCTCCCGCACAGGCGGAAAAGATACAGCAGACGCTTTGACGATTCTGACTTTGGATAGTCCAGTCGCACGGAATATTGAGCAATTGGCAAGGTATTACACTCTCGAAACCGGCATCAAGATCAAGATAGCTTTGGCGACATTCGACAACATCTACGAAACCTTAAGCAATCTCAAAGCCAAATCATATTACGATATCATCCGCCTTGACGCCACTTGGATGCCTTATTTCGCCAGCAAGATCTTTGTGCCACTTGAAGAAATCGATACTGAACTAGGTATGGAACTCAAGACTTTCATTTCAGGTTTGTCACCATATTATACAAGTGTCGACGACGTCGTGTATGCGTTTCCTGGCATACCCAGCACCCAGATGCTTTTTTATCGCAAAGATATCTTCGAGGACCCAATCTATCAACGCATGTACAAAGAACGGATGAAAAAGGATCTCGTCCCTCCAAGAACGTTTGATGAATTCAACAAGATCGCCCAATTTTTCACAAAAAAGTACAATCCTGATTCCCCGATACAATACGGAGCGACACTGACTCTCGGAAACTGCGATGTCGCAGGAACGGAATTCCTCACGAGATTCTTCAGCTACCAACCCAGTTTGTTCAAAGAAGATGATACACTTGACCTCCAGGGACCCCATGCAATCAAATCGCTACAAGATGTCATCGCCCTGAGAGAGTTCAGCGCGCCGACGTTCAACATGTGGTGGAGAGATACAGCTACCGCATTCGCTCAAGGGAATATCGCCATGACCATCCTGTATACCAACTATGCCGCGGAACTGGTGAAAGCTTCCTCCAGAGTCAGCAGCGTCGTGGGATACGCGCCGGTTCCAGGCGGCCGTCCGCTTTTGGGCGGTAGTTCCCTCGGGATCAACCGATACAGCAAGAATCAGCAGATGTCACTTGATTTCATCAGGTGGTTGACCAAAGACGAGGTAGCGACGGCACTTATGAAACTGGGTGGTGTTTCCGCGAAAGCCGCGACATATGAGAATTATGAAATTATTGACCAGTATCCTTGGCTGCCATCTTCGATAGAGGCTTTCCCCTCCTACGCCAATAGAAGAAGTCCAAAGACAAACCCTGCTGAATTTGATGAGAGGCTGTTTATCCAACGGATTGGAAATGCAGTCCTGAACGTCTACAACGACATTCTTGGCCCAGAGCAAGCATTGGAGGAGGTTGTGGCTAGTTATCGCTAGACAAAGGAATAATTATGAACGGACATTCAGCAGAACATACAGGTATTTCTTTTGGAATTTTCACTGATCTCCATGCGGAAATCATGCATGACGCAAAATCCCGTCTTGATACATTCTACAAAGACATGGAAGCCTCAGCCGTTGATTTCATCATCCATTGTGGGGATTTCTGCTATCCATCTCCGACCCGCATATCAAAATGCGATCCCAAACGAATGCCGGTCAATCTTTTCAACTCAACGCAAAGACCGGCAAGCCTGCAATATCTGGAACTTGTGGAGCAATACAACAATCAAAATATCCCTACCTACCATGTCCTGGGAAATCATGAAATGGATTTCGCCTCAAAGGAAGAAGTGATGGCCCTGTATCGAATGCAACGCAATTACTACTCTTTCAAAGTCAAAGATTGGAAATTCATGGTGCTGGATGGAGACTTCTACAGGAACTCACGAGGAGACATCGTTCCTTATGACCACGGGGATTATTTCGGTTTTACAGATTATCCCTATATCGATGCCGAACAACTCCAGTGGCTTGAGTCGGAATTACAGGACAATGACAAAACGATCATTTTTTCCCATCAGCCGATTATTGGAAGAAATAGGTTTTTCAAGAATCAAAAGGAAATCCTGCGTATCCTGAAAATGCATGGCAACAGTGTCAAGCTCTGCATCAGCGGACATCTTCACATAGACGATCATTCGGAATGGGAGGGCATTCAGTTCGTGACCCTCAATAGCATGTCGAACTATTGGAGCGGAACTGAACATGCGAAAAATCGGCTATCGCAAGAAATCGACAAGGAGTATCCCAATATAAAATATACGTTCCCCTATGAAATTCCACTATATAGTATCATTACGATCAATCCTTGTTATATCCATATCGCAGGAAAGAAAGGTCGCTTTTTTCCACCGGACCCGACAAGAAACCAGATGCCTTCGGACTTCGTGATCACCCCGAACATCTCCGAAATGACAATAGCATTGTAGCTATATCTGAATTTTTCCGGGTGGGATGCGATTCTCCGTCTCCTTGAGGTTCCTCAACAAACTGTACAACATGGCATAGGCATATTATGCATATTTTATGAATTTTTATTCACAATTACGCATATTCCGATTTACAAAAAAAATCGTCCGTTGTATAGTTTGCCCAATCTGAATGAAATCTCAGAGTCTTGAATCCTTGGAGGTAGTATTATGAAGAAAATCATGCGCGTTTCGACAGTGTTGCTCCTGTTGGTCGCAATTGCCTTGCCTGTATTCGCCGGTGGCTCGTCGGAACAAGCCGCTTCCGGTCCGAAAACAACGAAGATCGGTGTTTCAAAGCTGATGCCGCATCCGGCTCTCGATGCTGTCGAGCAAGGGTTACAGGATTATCTGGCTACCACAGGGCTGGCAGTCACATATGATCTCCAGAATGCGAACGGGGACATTTCAACTTCCGTCTCCATCGCCCAGAAATTCAAGAACGACAAGGTTGATGTCGCGGTGGGTATCGCTACCCCGACGGCCCAGGCCCTGGCCCAGGTATTCAAAGATGTCCCCGTGGTGTTCAGCGCCGTCACCGACCCGGTATCCGCCGGCTTGGTCGACACCTATGAAGGGAGCGCCAATACCAATATCTGCGGAGTCTCCGACAACAACCCCGTCGAAGAGCAGATCAAGCTCCTTGTGGACCTCACCGGGGCGAAGACGATCGGCAATATCTACGCCAGCGGAGAAGCCAACGGCGTCGTGCTGATGGAGATGGCGAAGGAAGCGTGTGAAAAGCTCGGCGTAAACTTCGTCTCCGCCGCGATCGCGAACTCTTCCGAAGTAAAGATGGCGGCCCAGGCGATCATCGGTCGCGTCGACGCGATCTATATCGCTACCGACAACGCGGTGATCAGCGCCCTCCCCTCCATCGACGAGGTCTGCACGAAAGCAGGCAAGCCACTGATGAGCGCCGATCCAAGCGGAATCTCCGGTCTCGATTGCCTGGTGGCATGGGGCTTCAACTACTACAGCCTCGGTACCGCGACGGGAAAGGCCATCGAGCAGATCATCAACGGAACCCCCTCGGGCTCCATCGGAACGATCTTCCTCACCGATCCCGCCGACTTTGAACTCTGGTTCAACCTTGACACAGCCGCGAAGCTTGGAATCACGATTCCTCAGAATCTGCTGGATTCCGCCGCTTGCATCATCAAAGACGGGCAGCAGATAAAGAAGAACTAATTCATTCTCAGTATATCGACCGCCGGGCTGTTGCAAGCACCGGCGGTCTTCGTGTATATGGTAAATAGATTTTCCAAGGGTGGTTCTACATGATTGAAGGTATTTTCGTCGATGGTCTGATCTTCTCCATCATGGTCCTGGGCATATTGATATCCTACAGGATCCTGGATTTCGCCGATCTGACCTGTGATGGGTCCGTCGCGACAGGAGCCGCGGTCGCGACCATGTGCATAGTCAACGGTCTGGGCGTGACGATGGGTCTGATCCTGGCGTTCGCTTCCGGAGTCCTGGCGGGAATGGTTACCGCGGCGATCCACAACAAACTCAAGGTCCCGGGGCTCCTCGCCGGTATCCTCACCATGACGATGCTGTATTCAATCAATCTGCGAATCCTCGGCAACAAGGCGAACGTACCGTTGTTGAGGAAGACGACGATCTATACTTCGATGCCCGATACGTTCTCCTTCCTCCCCTCCGCATGGGCCGCCTTGGTCGGGACCTTGATCTTCGTATTGGTGATCAAGGTGATCATCGACGTATTCTTCAGGACGGACCTTGGTCTGGCGATCGGAGCGCTCGGAGGAAACGAGCAGGTCGTCATCAGCCAGGGAATGAATCCCAGCCTTCTCAAGCTGATCGGTATCGGCCTTTCCAATGGTCTGATCGCGTTGTCCGGCGGTTTGCTCGCCCAGTACCAGGGTTTCGCGGACGCGAACCTCGGCCAAGGCATGGTCGTCCAGGGTCTGGCGGCCATCATGATCGGGGAATTCCTGTTCTCGTCGAACAAGATCTCGCTGATCACCCTGCGCGCTGTTTTCGGGGCCATCATCTACAAGGGCCTGATGTTCTTCGGGCGGAAATACGGGTATCTGATCCATATCACGCCGAACGATTTCAAACTTCTCACAGGTATCCTTGTCATCGCGTCGCTGCTGATCGCGCAGACCAGGAACATGGCGTCATCCTCCGGAGCACGAAAGAAGGCGCTGCTGAGAAGCAAGGCGAACCGCGAGGCGGCCCTGGCGGCGGAAACGGCGGCGGGGGCGGTGCATATCGCAGATGAAGAAGCGTTTCTGGAGACGGAACCGCAAGCCTCGAAAAACGAAACCCAGCGCGCAGGCGATACGCCTGTAAGTGGAGACGATGACGCAGTGCCGGCCGCCAAGACCGAGGAAGAGAGGTAAGAAGATGCTAGATATACAGAACATGACCAAAGTATTCTATCCCGGCACCGTCAACGAGAAGCTGGCCCTGGACGATATCAACCTCCATGTGAACCAAGGGGATGTCATCTGTGTCGTAGGAAGCAACGGATCAGGGAAGAGCACACTGTTCAACCTGATCAGCGGAACCTATCCGGTGACGAGCGGTAAGATCATACTCGACGGCAAGGACGTGACCCACATGCCGGAATACCGGCGGGCAATGACCATCGGGCGAATCTTCCAGGATCCGACGAAAGGGACCGCGGCGAACATGTCCATCGAGGACAACATGATCACCGCCCTGACGAAAGGCATGCGGGGACTCAAAGTCAGTCTCAATGCAGAAAAACGTGAATTCTTCCGCAAGCAACTGGAGCTGATCGGCCTGCAAGACCGGCTCAAGGACAATGTAGGCCTGCTTTCCGGTGGACAGAGGCAGGCCCTTACGTTGCTGATGACGGTCCTGAGCCATCCGAAGATGATCCTGCTCGACGAGCATACGGCGGCATTGGACCCCAGGAACGCACAGACGGTCATGGAATTGACGGAACGTTTCATTGAAGAGTACCGGCTTACCGCGTTGATGGTCACACACAACATGAAATTCGCCATTGAATTCGGCAACAGGTTGATTATGATGGATGAAGGGCATATCATCCTCGATATCTGTGGCGCGGAAAAAAAGAAGATGACGGTGGACAAGCTGGTCAAACTGTTCAAGAACATACGTAAGAAGGAATTCGCTTCTGATGAAGGCTTGCTGACGACCTAAGTCTGCAAATCGAGGTAGAGTGTTTCAGCGAAAAGAGGCCCTGATCGGATCAGGGCCGTTGATATTCTCCCATTCCTATCTGGCCAAGCTGATATTCCCCTTGGTCATTGAACAGCTTCTCGCCGTGACCATCGGCATGGCGGACACCGTCATGGTGGCGTCCTGTGGCGAAGCCGCTGTAAGCGCCATCTCACTGGTGGACGCGATTAGCCAGTTGTTCATCCAGGTCTTCGCATCCTTCGCGACAGGAGGCGCGGTGGTCGCCTCCCAGTATTTGGGAAGGAAGGACCGGCCTTCGGCCTGTGTCGCCGCGAAACAGCTGGTATACATCTCAACCATGGTGGCGATCGCATTGGTGGCGGTCGGACTCCCCTTCCGTAGCCCGATACTGCGTTTTGTATTCGGTTCCATAGAAGCCGATGTCATGGCGAACGCTGAAATCTACTTCTGGATCATCCTTCTCTCTTTCCCGTTCCTGGCCATCTTCAACGCCTGCACCGCGTTGTTCAGATCGATGGGCAACAGCAAGGTGTCGATGTTCGTATCGTTGGTCATGAACATCATCAATATCGGCGGCAACGCATGGTTGATCTTCGGCATGAAGATGGGAGTCGCCGGCGCGGGATACGCCTCGTTGGCATCGAGGGTAGTGGCGGCCTTGATCATGCTGGTGCTGGTCCGCAACAAGAAACATCCGATCCACGTCCAGAAACTGTTCCATTTCGAATGGCGGTGGGACATGATCAAGCGCATCCTCCGGATCGGGATACCGAGCGGAGTCGAGAACAGTACGTTCCATATCGGCAAACTGCTGGTACAGAGCCTCACCGCTACATTCGGGACGGCTTCGCTGGCCGCCAACGCGATAACGAACAACATCTGCGGATTCATGAACGTGCCGGGCAACGCCATCGGCCTTGCCTCCATTACCGTCATCGGCCAATGCGTCGGCGCGAAGAACGTCGAGCAGGCGACCTACTATGCAAAACGGCTCCTGCTCATGGTATATCTGGTCATCGCGATCATCTGTGTTCCTTTGTTCATGTTCGCGGAACCATTGGTCGGGGTATTCAACCTCAGCCAGACCGCCTCGGTCATGGCGGTGGAAATCATTCGGATGTGTCTGATCGTCAGCTGCTTCATCTGGCCGACCGCGTTCACCATGCCGAACTTCCTCCGTGCCGCGGGCGACGCGAAATACACCATGGTGGTGTCGATGTTCTCCATGTGGGTGTTCAGGGTGGGATGCAGCCACCTGTTGGGCCAGTGGATGGGAATGGGCTTGCAAGGTGTCTGGATTGCCATGTATATTGACTGGGGGTTCCGGTCCATCTGTTTCTGCGTTCGTTTCATAAAGGGTGGATGGAAGACCAAACGGGTCATCTGACGGCTTGGCGACACGGTACCCGAACAAGACACACCGGCAAGGACACCTATATGAGAATCCTATCCATACCTTTGGATGAACGTCCGTTCAACTATGACTATGCGGCGGAGACAGCCTCCTATATCGGGGGAATCGACTTCATACAGCCACCACTTTCCTTATTGGGGAACAAGAAAAAGCCAGCTGACATCGAACGCCTCTGGGAGTTCGCCTTTTCGGAGCTCCCCCGTTGCGACGCCGCGATCGTCTCTGCGGAAATGATGCTGTACGGTGGCCTCCTTCCCTCACGGCTACATCACACGCCCCTCGACGACTTGACCGCTCTTGCCGGCAGGTTCCGAAAACTACGGGCAGCCTCTCCGAAAACACGGATTCTCATATTCAGCCTGATCATGAGGATACCCTCTTACGATAGCGACGAAGAGGAGCCGGAGTATTATCGTGATTTTGGACATCGCCTTTTCCGATATTCAGAGACGCTCGCCCTCCTGGAGCGGACTCCGACGGACACAGATGCACTTACACGGAGACAGCTTCTCGAACAGGAGATCCCTGAAGATATTCGTCTCGAATTTTTAGAACGACGGAAAACGAACCATGAGGTCACGAAGTACCTGCTGGGCTTGTATGCGGATGGTGTGTTCGATGATTTCATCATCCCCCAGGACGATAATTCCCCGATCGGGCTACAAGTTCTCGAAAGGGTGGCTCTGCTCCAGAAAATCGGCGAGAAAGACTTGAAGGTGGAGCTCTATGCCGGTGCGGACGAGGTCGGGTGCACCCTGCTTTCCAGAGTCATCTGCGACGCGATGCCAAGACGTCCCGTTCTCGGGCTTCTGTGGTCCACCCCAGCTGGACGGCATCTCATTCCCAAATATGAAGGGCAGACATACGCCGAGACCGTTCGTAAGCATGTGGTATCGGCTGGCATGGAGTTGGTGGACTATAGCGGAGATACTGACGGAATCGATATGATTCTCGCCATCAACACCCCCGCCATGGAGATGAAGGAGAGCGGCGATCAGGAGGTTTTCGCTCCGACACAGGAACTGGAAACGTTCGTCGGTACAGTGGAACGGTTGGTTCAGAAAGGTATTCCAGTCCTTGTGGCCGATGTAGCCTATGCCAATGGCTCCGATCTTACCTTGGTTCAGCTGTTGGAACGTAGGGGTCTACTCGACAAGCTTTCCGGCTACAGCGCGGTCAATACAAATGGAAACACACTTGGTACGGTGCTTGCGCAGGGGTGTGCCGCGTTCATGGAAGCGGATACTTCGCTCATGGTCCTCAGCAGACTGATAGACGACTGCTGCTATCAGGGGGTCATCAGAAAACTTGTAGGGGCTATCTACCCCTCTGCATGGCATGAAGCGGATGAGGGAACGAAAAAAGCTATCGGTACGCTCATGCCGTTGGCTATGAATCATTTTATCGGTAACATTCCGTATACGGTCCATTGTAGTCTGCCATGGAATAGACTGTTTGAATGCAGGATACGGTTGGAACCATCTGAGCATACAGCCGCCGAGCGTCAGGCCATGGTGGAGCGGACCCATGAAATTCATGCCGCCCACCCTGTCGCCGCGCATCCACATGCAAGACAAGGATTGGAAAACGATCTGGCGGCTTTCGGCATCCCACAGGATTCCACGATCCTCATACACTCATCCTGCAAGAGCATAGGACCAGTCGAGGGCGGGGCCGATACAGTACTGGATGTATTTCAGAACTATTTCAGGGAAGGCCTGCTGGTATTTCCCACCCATACCTGGGACAAGGTCAATCCAGAGAATCCAGTGTTCATACTGGCGGAAACCCCCTGCTGTACAGGAATTCTCCCCGAACTTTTCAGGAAACGGCCTGGGGTGATCCGTTCCGGGCATCCGACGCATTCGGTAGCGGCGTATGGCAGGAAGGCGGGAGCCTTCACAGCCGACGACATCCATTGCGACACCCCCTGCGCCCGAGGCTCATCGTGGGGGAAACTGATCGATGAAGATGCCGTCATCATGCTGTTGGGAGTGACCTTCACACGCAATACCTTCATGCATGGTGTCGAGGAGTGGGTCGATATTCCGGGACGGCTGACGGATGAGCATACGCTGTACTACACAGCCCTCCCCGACGGAAGAAAAGTCGAAGTGCCGTCCAGACGACATGTCGGGCATCCCTCTGAGGTCTTCGATCTGATCCTGCCCCGCTGCATCGAGAAGGGAATCGTCCATCAAGGCTTCTTCGGGGACGCTCCCATACTCCTGTTCCGGGCACGGGAACTGGCGGTTGAGGTCGCCTGGAGGGTATTCCTCGAACCACACCTGTTCGACAATCCGGCCATACAAGGATGAACGTACAAAGAGGGCGCCGCGACACGACGCCCTCAATGCGACATAAAGAAAACCTATGGAGAGGGGCCACGGAGCGCCATCTAGCCTTTCACGGCGCCCGCGGTCAGACCTTTGACGACATATTTCTGGAAGACCATCGTCAGGATGATGGCGGGCGTCATGATCGCTACCGCAGCGGCCATGACCGCACCCCAGTCGACTTCGACATACGACAGGAAATTGTAGACGGCGATCGGCAACGTCCTCGTCTTCTGCTGGCTCAGCACCTGTGAGAACATGAAGTTGTTCCAGGAAAATATGAAGCTCAGGGTCGTGGAAGTCACGATGCCGGGTCCTGCCAACGGAAGGATGATCGAAAGGAACGACCGCTGCCGTGTGGCACCGTCGACCATAGCCGACTCCTCCATCTCATGAGGTATCGATTCAAAATAGGAGGACATGATCCAGACGATCAGCGGCAACGCGATCAGTATGTGGGACAGGATCAGAGCTCCATAGGAGTCCATCATCCTGAGCCGGGAGAATACGATGTACCAAGGCATCAAGAACGAGATTCCCGGCATCAGACGGGCTACAAGAATAAACATGGAGAGTTTCTTCTGTCCGAACCTTGCTATCGAATAGGCGGCGGGAAGTCCCATCAGCAGGGAAAACACGACGGCGGACACAGCGACGATCGTCGAGTTCTTGAGATACAGGAAGAAGTTCTGTTCGTAGAACACCCGCTCGAAGTTCTGCATCGTCGGGCTGAAGATGAATCTCGGCGGCCAGGCTATGATGTCTACCTGCGTCTTGAACGCCGACATGATCATCCAGATGAACGGAAAGAGTATTGGAACGAGGATCAGGAGTATCAGGATGGGAAAGCCGATTCTGTTCGCAATGGATCTTTTCATGCTTCCCCTCCTATAGTTCCATCGCCTTGCGCATCTTCACGACCAACAGGCTGAAGAGCAGGACGATGACGAACAGAATGACAAGGACGACCGAGGACTGGCCCATCCTGAAATATTCAAAACTATATTTGAACGCCATGATATTGAGTGTCTCGGAAGAATAGCCAGGACCTCCGCCGGTCATGGCATAGATGATATCGTAGGTCTTCAACGCATCGACGGTACGGAGGATGACGGCGGTCAGGATCGTGGGCATCAGCATTGGCAGCGTAATGCGGGTCAGAGTCTGGAACCTTGACGCACCATCGACCATGGCTGATTCATACGGTTCTGTCGAAAGCCCCGCCAACCCCGCGAGGCAGATGATGGTGATCATAGGCGTCCATTGCCAGATATCCACCAGGATCAGGGATTGCATGACGGTCTTGGGTGAGGAAACCCATCCACTCTGCGGAAGATGCAGCTTGCTCAAGATGAAATTGAGAATCCCGATAGTCGGGTCATAGAACAGGTTGAACACGATGCCGATCGCGACAGGAGTCGCGACCAACGGCAAAAGCAGCACGAGCTTCACGGCGTTCTTGCCGAAGAAGTTCCGGTTCAGAATCAACGCCAGCGCGGTGCCCAATATGGTTTCGATGATGACCGCGCCGAAGGTGAAAGAGAAAGTCCGTCCCAGGGCCTGTAGGAACCGAGGTTCCTTGAGAATGGTGATATAGCTTTTCAGTCCGACGAACGCCATCGGTTTCCCTGAGGTCAGGGTCCAGTCGGTGAAGCTCATGAAAAGGGTATAGCAGACAGGGAATACCATCAGTACCAGTACGAACACCACGGCGGGAAGTGGAAACATCCACCGCAAGTTCCTTTCCACAAATCCTTGCTTTATCATCTATATCCTCCCTTTCCAGTTCAGTACCTTTCTTGACGGCCACGCGGGACAATGCGCTTCAATGACGAATGGAACTTCGGAAAACAGGTTCCGGGTAGCCGAAGGATAAGCCGGCTACCCGGATACATACGATGCCACAGGCTATTTTCCGCCGTATTCACCATCTGTCTTGAGCAGTTCGTCCACAGCCTTGGCTTTCTCCGCCGCCATGGAGGCGATCTTGCCGGAGGTGCCGCTTGAAGTGATGGATTCAATGATGACTTCACCGATCAGGTCACGGGCCTGTCCGACGGAACTCATGAACGGACGGTCGAACGGATAGCCGTTCTGAGCCGCATACGCCTGGGTCTCCACCAGACCGGGATTCATGACGTTCAGTACTTCAGGGTCCTGCCATGCGGAATCACGTGCCATCGTGATATTGCTCAGCATGCCTTCCTTGGCGAGTTCAGGACTGGTCGCCCAATCGAGGAACAGCTTGGCCGCGTCGGGATTCTTCGTCTTGCTGGACATGGCCATGCCCCAGGATACTACGATGAACGGTGTATTCTGCTTGGGTCCAGCCGGGAAGTTCGCGATACCGACATCTTCCGCGGGGATCTGGGTCTTGGCTGGATCAACGGTCTGTCCGTAGAATACGGAGGCGTCGGTCCACATGGCTACCTTGCCGGCCTGGAACACCGGCATGATGTTTTCCCAGGACATTGAGGTCACACCCTGCGGCCCATAGTTTCCGAGCAGCTTTCCATAGAACCTGGTGGCTTCCACCGCTTCAGGGGAATCGAATACGGCCTGGCCGTTCTCAATATAGTTGCCGCCATAGTTGTAGACGAAACTCGACATCTGGGTTACCGCGGCGGCGCCCTTGCCTCTGGAAGCGAACCCGGCGATACCGTTCTTGTTCAGCTTTGCGGCGGCGGCTTCAAGTTCCGCGAACGTCGTGGGGACTTCGATCCCGGCCTCACGGAACAGATCCTTGCGATAATACAGTACCTGCCATTCGGTTACCAGCGGAACGATATACGGAATTCCGTCCTGGGTCCCGATGTCAACGGAATTGGTCGGATAGTCGTTGAAATCATAAGTCGTCAAGGGAGCGTACCAACCATTCTTCATGAACATCAGCCCTTCCTGGAGCGGACGGGTCATGAATACATCCACGGTGGATGAATTGGTCGCGAACTCCGTGGTGAGCTGCTGGGTGAGCTGGCTTTCCTGGAGGCTTTCAAGGTTGACCTTGATACCGGTCTGGGCCTCGAATTCAGGAATCTTCTTCAGAAGTTCTCCATATGGATGGTTAGCGACGAGAACCCGGATCTGCTGCTGTTTCGTTTCACTCTGACCTTGGGCGAACATGGGCATGCAGAGGCACAGCAACAACAGAACGACAACTACTCCTCTCTTTTTCATAATGGTCTCTCCTTTTAATATGCCGAATGGAACGTTCCGGCCTTATGTACCTGTCATTATTAGCCGACTTTCACATTCTGTAAAGCAAAAAGAATATTCATTTCATTTGCATGAATTTTTTATTCATAGTATACTGTCAACGAAAGATCCCCTTCCACGCCGACATCCGGGAAAAGGGGTGCAATGGGGAAAATGCGGCATTCATTCCGCTATGGAGGTTTCATGACAGACGTCAGTTGTATCTACACCATCAAGAAAATGTATGAATCTCTCAGCAAAACAGAAAAGAAGATCGCGGACTTCATCCTGGTGAATCCTTCGAAGGTCGTGACGACCAGCATCGAGGAGCTGAGTGATGAGATAGGGATCTCAGAGTCCTCGACGGTCCGCTTCGCCCGCAAGCTGGGCTATTCTGGTTACCAGATGTTCAGGATCGCGTTGGCGAGGGAAACCATCAAGCCTGAATCGCAGTTGTTCGAGGCCCCTATCAATCCAGGGGATGATGAAGTCGATATCGTGTTCACCACCGCGATAGCCACGCTGGAGATGACAAGAAAGAAGATAGACCGAGCGGCGATCGCGGAAGCCGCGGGCAGGATCGTACAGGCGAACTCCCTCACCCTGCTTGGTCTGGGTGGTTCAAACATCGTATCCAGGGACGCTTTCCACAAGATCGTCAGGACGGGCATCAGGTGCAATTTCGCCGAGGATTTCCATCTTCAGCTGATGATAGCGTCACAACTGGGGCCGAACGACATCGCCTTGGTGACCTCCCACACGGGCATCAACCAGGACACCCTGGCCTTGGTCGAGGAAGTCCGGTCGAAAGGCTGTCCCATCATTGTGCTCACCAGCAGTCCAAGGTCCGCTTTGGCAAGGGCGGCGGACATTCTGCTCACAGTCTGGCCGGCATCGTCGACGAGTGTCGCGGAATCCTTCTCGGCAAGGGTGGCCCACCTGACGGTAATCGATATCCTGTATGTCGAGATCATGAAGAAACTTGATGGAGAGGGTGTCACCAGTCTCCAGAGTATGAGAGATATCATCGCCAAAAGGCGTACATAGAATAATACGATGGTCGGGCTGCGACCATGGGAGATATCCAGAAACCATGGTATCCATCCTGTTCCTGGAAAAATCCCGAAAAGGAGAGACATATGGGAGACAAGGCTACAATAGGATTGATCGGACTTGCCGTGATGGGTGAAAACCTCGTATTGAATCTCGAAAGCAAAGGGTTTTCGGTAGCCGTCTACAACCGCACGATTTCCAAAGTGGATTCCTTCATCCATGGACGGGCCAAAGGCAAGAAAATCATCGGCGTCCACTCTTTGGAAGAGCTTGTGGATTCATTGCGATCCCCCAGGAAGGTGATGATGATGGTCAAGGCGGGGGAAGCCGTGGACAAGACCATCGACCAGTTGATTCCGCTCCTGGAGTCAGGAGACATCATCATCGACGGCGGCAACTCCAACTATGAGGATACCCAACGACGCACCGAGTACGTGGAGTCGAAGGGACTGCTCTATATCGGAACAGGGGTTTCCGGCGGTGAAGAGGGTGCATTGAAGGGGCCTTCCATCATGCCGGGAGGATCTCCGGAGGCATGGCCCCTCGTACAACCGATTCTCCAGGCGATCTCCGCGAAGGTCGAGGGAGACATTCCTTGCTGTGATTGGATCGGCAAAGGCGGCGCGGGTCATTTCGTGAAGATGGTCCACAACGGAATCGAATATGGTGACATGCAGTTGATCTGTGAAATCTATTGGATCATGAAGAAGTTGCTCGGTCTTTCCTATCCTGAAATGCAGGCTATTTTCTCAAGATGGAATACAGGGAAACTCGATTCCTACCTGATTGAAATCACCGCCGATATCCTGGGGTACGACGATACGGACGGAACACCGCTGGTCGAGCATATCCTCGACGCGGCAGGACAGAAGGGTACCGGGAAGTGGACCGGCATGTCGGCGCTGCAAGAAGGCGTCCCGCTCACGTTGATCGCCGAATCGGTATTCGCAAGATGCCTATCAGCGGAAAAAGAGGAACGGGTCAATGCCAGCCTCCGGTTCCCGGAGCCGGAAAGGACCTTTACAGGGGATAAAGAACAGTTCATAGAGGCGTTGGGGGATGCGTTGTACTGTGCGAAGATCGTATCCTACGCCCAGGGTTTCGAATTGATCAAACGGGCGGGGGAAGAGTACCAATGGGATCTGAACCTCGGAAACATAGCCCTTCTCTGGCGCGGCGGATGCATCATCCGCTCCAATTTCCTGGGAAAAATCAAGGAAGCCTATGACGCCCAGCCGGACCTTGAGAATCTGATCCTTTCCCCCTATTTCAAAGATGAGATCACCAAGGCCGAGACGAATTGGAGAACTGTCGTATCGACGGCTATCGCGCAGGCATTGCCGATCCCCTCGCTTTCCGCCGCCTTGAACTGGTTCGACGGATATCGGAGCGCACAACTTCCCGCGAATCTTCTGCAAGCCCAGCGGGATTACTTCGGAGCGCATACATATGAGCGGACGGATCATCCAAGGGGTGAATTCTTCCACACGAATTGGACGGGACGGGGCGGAAACACCGCGTCCACCACCTACAGCATCTAAGATATACGGGAGAACAAAGAAAACATGTTGGAAATACCACGGAAACTACAAGGCGCTGGATTTGATTTCGTTTCCCTGGGGGCGCTGGTGACCAGGCTGGACCCCGGGATCATTCCGTTCGAATATGCGAATGACTATGTCATCCACGTCTCGGGCGGGGAATACAATGTCGCGGCGAACCTTTCAAGAGGGTTCGGCTTGAGGACGGCGATCACCTCCGCCATGGTGGACTACCCGATAGGGCTCAAGATTGAAGCGGAAGTCAGACGGATGGGCGTCACCGGTTTCTACAAGCGTTTCAAGCATGATGGTGTACGAGGCCCGAACATGGCGCAGGTATGGAGTGACCGCGGACAGGGGGTACGGGCCCCGGTGGTATTCTACAACAGGGCGAATGAGGCGGCTTCCCTCCTCGCACCCGGCAGCTTCGACTGGGACGCGATATTCGCAGATGGTGTCCGCTGGTTCCATTCTGGAGGCATTTTCTCCGCGCTCTCCCCCACTACCGCGGATCTTATCATCGAGGGGATGAAGGCTGCGAAACATGCCGGAGCCATCATCTCCTTCGACTTGAACTACCGGGCGAAACTCTGGAACTCCATCGCCAAAGAGGGTGAGGATGCCGTGCGGCTCGCCCAACTGGTACTTGGAAGAATCGTCGAACATGTGGATGTACTGGTGGGAAATGAAGAGGACTTGCAGATGGGATTGGGGTTGAAGGGCCCGGAAGTGGCCGCTACTTCCAAGCTCGATCCATCGGTGTTCTTCGCCATGATGGAGGATGTATCCAGCCGGTTCCCCAACGTCAAGGCCGTAGCGACGACACTCAGGGAAGTCCAGTCGACGAACCGTCACAATTGGAGCGCGGTCCTATGGATCGATGGAAAGAGTTATCAGGCACCAACCTGTTCTCTTGACGTCTATGATCGAGTCGGTGGCGGGGATGGGTTCGCCGCGGGGCTTATCTACGGATTGCTAGATGGCCGCGACCATGAGGAGGCACTTCGTCTCGGATGGGCGCACGGCGCGTTGTTGACGACTTTCCCCGGCGATACGACGATGGCCTCCTTGGAACAGGTAGAGGCTTTCGCACAAGGTGGTTCCGCCAGAATCCAGCGATAGGGCATCGGAACGGACACTGGAAAGCAGTCGTCAAGGCATAGTCTTTCCGTCTTATAGCCAACAGGCTCGCGAAGAAAAATGGAGCCAGGCCAAGGCGGCGGAAGGTCGGTAGTACGACTTGTACGCCGAACCTGACGAC
>CAYOWS010000030.1:0-39820 GCA_964407735.1 uncultured Sphaerochaeta sp.
ATATCGGCAAGGGGGAGGTCGCCTTTCTTTTCCTTCTTTCGACATATTACGTGGTGCCAACAGGGGTAGACGTGGTGCCAACAGGGGTAGACGTGGTGCCTGCCGGGGTAGACGTGGTGCCACACCCCGTAAACCTGGACTTTACCCCGTACACGTGGTTCTAGACCTGGCCCCACAGGGCCTACACGTGGCGCCGCTTCCCCAAACAATAAAATTTTTGCGGAGGTGTTGACAATCTGTTTATACTGTGTATATCGTATATATACAGTATGCCATATGTGCACAGTGAGCATATCACCAGAAGGGCGATGGAGGGGAGATGGATATCATCATCAGCAACCAGAGCGGGAAACCGATCTACGACCAGATATCGGAGCAGATACGTGCCATGGTGATGGACGGCCGGTTGAAGGAGGGGGACGCGTTGCCATCCTTGCGTCTTCTCGCGAAGGAACTGAGGGTGAGCGTCATCACTACCCGTCGAGCGTACGATGAACTGGAGAAAGCGGGTTTTGTGGTACAGGTCGCGGGCAAAGGATGCTTTGTCGCGGCGACAGATACAGAACTGTTGCTGGAAGCTCGTCGACGAGATGTAGAAAATTGTCTTGTGGAAGCCGTGGACCTCGCAAGGAGCTCTGGAATCGACTTTTCCGAGTTGCGGCAGATGCTGGACATCCTCCTCGATGAATGACATTGAAAAAAGGAACAAGTATGGAGTATGCATTGCAGGCAAAGGACTTGCGCATTGAATATGATGATTTTGTACTCAAGGGCGTATCCTTGAACATTCCTTATGGCTCGGTCGTAGGGCTGATAGGGGAGAATGGGGCGGGCAAGAGTACCACGATCCGCATGTTGCTGGGGGCGACCGGTTTCCACGGCTCCGGTCAAGTCTTGTTTGACGGCAAGGATCTGACGTCCCCTGAAGGGGTGGAGCTGAAGAATCGAATCGGCGTCGTATTCGACGATAGCTGCTTCTCGGGATATCTGAACGCGAACATGTTGGAACGTGTCTTTGCCGATATATATTCCGACTGGTCTGCAAAGACCTTTTTCACTTGGGTGGAACGCTTTTCCCTCTCCAGGAAGAAACTGATCCGCGACTATTCAAGGGGGATGAGGATGAAACTCTCCTTTGCCGTAGCCCTTTCCCATCGGAGTTCGTTGCTTCTGCTGGATGAACCTACCGCGGGCCTGGACCCTGTGGCAAGGGCCGAAACATTGGATATCCTCCAGGAATTCATGCTGGATGACACCCATGCGATCCTTTTTTCATCCCACATCACCACCGACTTGGAGAAGATCGCCGATTATATCGTGTTCATCCATGACGGAAGGATCGTGTTTTCCATGGAAAAGAATGTACTGCTTGAACAACATGCGCTCTGCAAAGGGACGATCGAGCAATTCAACGCCTTGAGCGCATCCTCCCTTGAACTGATTGGAAGGGAACGGGGGATGTTCGGAGCCTGCGGGCTGTGCCGAGATGTCGAACGAATGAAGGCCTCGCATCCGGAACTCGTCTATGAACCCGCCACCATCGAGCAGATCATGCTTCACTACGTGCGGCAGTTCGATGCGGGGAAAAACTCTCCGGGGGGTATGAAATGAAAGGACTGATTCGACAGGATATGACTGTCCTGTTTTCAAAGAATACGATCTACACGATATCCATATTGCTTTTCCTGCTGGTGGCGCTGTCTGTTGGCGGCATGGGGGTGTTCGCGGTCACGTTGCCGGTGGTCATCATCACGAAATTCGGGGTGAACGCGTTTCATTACGAATCCCGCAGCCAGTGGAACAAGTTTACCTGTGCGTTGCCGATCAGCAGACGTAGGATTGTCCTGGCGCGTTACGCGACGGCCATGCTTCTGACGCTTCTGGGTGTCATCATTTCCGGATTGTATGCATTGCTGCTGCATATGGTTCATTACGACGCGCTCAAGCCACTGTTCGGACCTGTCGCAGTCGCCTTGGCCTTCGCTTGGCTGTCTATCTCGGTCAGCTTTCCGTTGCTGTACAGATTCGGCGCGGAGCGGGCGAACAACAGCGTATCAATACTCAGTTTCGTCGAGTACATCATTCTCGTGCTGATCTTCCAATTCCTGCCGATCTCCCGGCTGGAGTGGGTATTCGTCGCCGTCGCGATCGTGTCCCTTGGATGCCTGCTCGTGTCATGCTACGTCTCCATGAGAATCTATCAGGCGAAGGATATCGGGTGATGGTTCATGCCCCGGAGGGGGCGTGGCGTCTGTGGCTACTGAAGGGCTCATGCAAAAAAAGGGACTGCTGTCCGGTCGGTGGTCTTGGCCAGTCGCCAGCTCCACCACGTACCATCACAACAGTCCCGGGGCTATTAACGAGGCAGGAAGCGGCCTCGTTATTTTTTACGTTTCTTGAACTTGCTGCTTGCCAGCAGACTCTGGAGGATGATGAAGAAGGCGAGCAGAGCCGCGATCGTGATCCTCGTCCACCAGGAGGAGAGCGTGCCCTGGAAAGTGATGAACGTCTCGATCGTCCCCTTGATCAGTACGCCGAACAGCGACCCGAAGACATTTCCGACGCCACCGGTCAACAGCGTACCGCCGATGACCGCCGCCGCGATCGCCTCCATCTCCAGACCTTTCGCCTGCTCAACGAACCCTGAACAGGTGTTGAGGCAGAACAGGATGCCGCCGATGGCGCAGAGGAACCCGTCGAGGATATAGGCGTACAACCGCGTCTTGCGGACATTGAGACCCATCAGCAGGGCGCTCTGCTCGCTACCGCCGATCGCGTAGATCTTCCTGCCGAACTTGGTGTAGCGGAGCATCGCCCAGATCAGGACAAGCACCACCAACGCTATGATCACCGTCGGATAGATGTACGGTACGACCGCCACCCCCCTGCGGTTTGTATAGCCGCCGAAAGGCAGATAGATCTTGTGCGTCGCCCAGGAGAGGAACATCGGATTCTTGATGCTGATCATGTCCTGGCTGATGATCGCCGTCATGCCTCTGGCGAAGAACATGCCCGCCAGCGTGACGATGAACGGCTGTATCTTCAGGTAGGAAATGAGATACCCCTGCCCGAAACCGAACACGATACCGGTCAGCAGCACGATCAGTATCGCGGGAATCGCCCCGACACCCTGCCGCTCCATCATGTTGGCGAGCATCATGCAGCTCATCGCCACGAAAGAACCTACAGAAATATCGATGCCACCGGTGAGCATGACCACAGTCAGCCCCGCGGCAATGACGATCAGCGCCGCGTTGGAGATGAACAGGTTCAGGAACACCTGCAACCGGGTGAACCCATTGGCTCTGAATACGATCATCCCGATGATATACATTACAAAGAAAAGGGTGATGGTGATCGTCAGCAGGAACGTCGTTTCATTGAAAGCTTTTTTCGTCCTCATCATGCCACCTCCACCTTCTTTCGGGCTGCCAGCTTGGCGGAGAACTTGCGCATGTAGCGCTTGAATTCCTCTGACTGCAACGTGACGATGATCACGACGACGATCGCCTTGTAGACCGGGATCTGGTCGGCGCTGACACCCATGGCATAGAGTGTCGTGGTAAGCGCCTGGATCGTGTAGGCCCCGATCACGGAACCCGAAATGCTGAACTTGCCGCCGCCGAGGCTGTTGCCGCCGAGGGCTACCGCGAGGATCGCGTCAAGCTCCATGTTCAGACCGATGTTGTTGGCGTCGGCCGAGTAGATGCGACTGGTGGCGATCATGCCCGCGATACCGGCCAGCAGGCCGCACAGCGCATAGGTAAAGAAAATGATCCGCTGGGACTTGATGCCTACGTTCCGCGACGCCACAGGGTTGATCCCTACCGCCTCGACGTAGAGCCCGAGCGCCGTCTTTTTCAATACCAGCGTAGTGATCAGCACGACGAAGATCGCTATGAAGATCGGGGTGGGGAGGGGGATGCCAGGAATGTTCGACCCGAGGAGTTTGAACGAATCGACGCGGATATAGGTGATCTGACCCTTCGTGATCAACTGGGCGATGCCTCGTCCGGCGGTGAACAGGATCAACGTCGCGACCATAGGCTGTATCTTCATCTTCGATACCAGGAACCCATTCCACGCCCCGCAGGCGACACCCGCCACCAGGGCGGCGAACACCCCGAATATCCAAGGGGCGTGGTAGGCGTTGACCGATACCGCGCCGCCGGACAGTACATAGCAGCAGACCGCCGCCGAAACGGCCATCACCGCGCCGACGGAGATATCCGTACCTCCGGAAGCCGCCACGACCAACGTCATCCCTACGGCGAGGATCACCAGCTCGCTTGCGCGGTTGATGACATCGATCGTATATCCATACAGCACGCCGTTCTTGATCGACAACTGGAAGAACGTCGGAGTCTTGATCATGTTGATCAACAGGACGAGCGCCAGGCAAAGCAATGGCAGGAACAGTCTGTAATGGGTGATTTTCTTCAGTTTCTCGTTCATTTGTCCCCTCCCGCGATAGCCGCCATGATATTCTCCTGCGATAGTTCGCTGTCGTCGAGTTCCGCGACCTTCTCTCCATCGCGTAATACCGCCATGTGGTCGCAGGTCCTGAGCATCTCGTCTATTTCCGAAGAGATGAACAGTACCGAAGTCCCTTGGTCGGCGAGCTGGAGCACAAGCTTCTGTATCTCGGTCTTCGTGCCGATGTCGATACCTCTCGTCGGCTCGTCGAGGATGATGAAGTCCGGGTCGGTCAGAAGCCATCGGCCAAGGATGACTTTCTGCTGGTTGCCGCCGGAAAGCGACTTGATCGGAGTGTCCCGGTCACTGGTCTTGATCTGTAGCAGATCGATGTACTTGTCGGTGAACTCCTCCTGCTCCTTTTTCGACAGCAGCTTGAAGGTTCCCCGCTTCGCCTGCAAGGCGATCATGATGTTCTCCCGCACCGAAAGATCGGCGATGATACCCTCGTTTTTGCGATCTTCGGGCAGATACGCCATGCCGGCGTGCATCGAGTCTATCGGATGTGCGGATGAGAACTCTTTTCCAGAGACCCTCAGTTTGCCGCAGTCAGGTCTGTCCGCACCGTAGATGCATCGGGCCAGCTCCGACCTTCCGGAACCAAGCAACCCGGCGAGGCCGATGACCTGTCCTTTCTTGATCTGTATGTCGAACGGTTTTATCGTACCGGCGTGGCCGAGCATCTCGGTTTCGATGATGATATCCTCTTCCGGCTTGTTCTTTCTCAGGGACTTTATTGATGCGAGATCATCGAAGTCCTTGCCCATCATCTTCGCCACCAATTGCAGGCGGGGAAGTTTCGCGATCGGGTATTCTCCGACAAGCTGACCATTGCGGAGTACCGTGATACGGTCGCAGACGGCGTAGACCTGTTCCAGGAAGTGGGTGACGAAGATGATTCCGACACCTTGCTCTCTCAGCCGTTTCATCAGCCTGAACAGTTTTTCGACCTCTTGCTCATCGAGCGACGAAGTAGGTTCGTCCAGGATCAGCACCTTCGCGGACATGTCCACCGCACGGGCTATGGCGACCATCTGCTGGAGCGCGATCGAGTAGTTGTCCATCGTCATCGTGACATCGACATCAATATCGAGACTTTCAAGGAGCTCTTTGCTCATCTTGTTCATTTTTTTCCAGTCGATGACACCGAATTTCTTTGGTTCCCGGCCGATGAATATGTTCTCGGCGACGGAGAGATTCGGACAGAGATTCACCTCCTGGTATACTGTGCTGATTCCTTTCTCCTGGGCTTCCTCAGGAGATCTGTTGATGATCGGATGGTCGATTCCATCCAGATGGATTTCTCCGGCGTCGAGTTCATATACGCCGGTGAGTACTTTGATCAACGTTGATTTTCCTGCGCCGTTCTCTCCCATCAGAGCGTGGATTTCACCCTTGCGGAGAGTGAAGTCGACATTCTGTAGAGCCTTGACGCCGGGAAATGATTTATAGATGCCCCGCATGGTGAGGACGATGTTTTCGTGTCCCTCCATTAGCTGCCTCCTTTCGTGCCAGGCCGATGGCCCCCTGTACGGCGGATCATCCTGAAAGCTGTAGCTCCTACAGTTCCCAAGCGACGTACCGTTCGGTCCCGACCATTGCCTTGTAGTGATTCTGCCTTACTTGCGATGTGTACGAAAAACGGTGGAGAAAAGCCCCCGCTTCTCCACCGTTCAATGAAACTTTGACGTTTAGTACAGTCTGGTCGCCTTGATGGCCGGAAGGTCCATGCTGGTGTCGAAGAGAGCTTCGTCAACATACTGGATTTTCTCGACGGATTCGCCCTTTTCGAGCTTCTGGATGATTTCAGCTACTCTCGGACCATGGAGCGGATTACATTCGACCGCGCAGTTCAGGTCGCCTGCGATCATGGAATCGAATGCGGCGGAGACGGCGTCGAAGGAAATGATGATGATATCGCCGTTCGGACCACAGGTCTTGCCGGCCGCCTTGATGGCGTCAATGGCGCCGAAGGCCATGTTGTCGTTCTCAGCTACCACCACGTCGATATCGGGATAGCTCTTGAGGAAGGATTCCATGACTTCCTGGCCCTTCGCCTGGGTGAACTCACCGGTCTGCATGGCGAGCATGTTCCAGTTCGGCTGTGTCTTGACGATATTGCCGAAGCCTTCAGTCCGACCGATCTGGGCGGAAGCACCGATGGTTCCCTGCAAGGTGACCAGATTGATCTGTTCGCCGCCACGACCTTGCTTCTGTAGATAGTCAACGAGCCATTTGCCGCCATCTTCACCTTCCTTGATGAAGTTTCCACCGACCCAGCAGGTATACAGGGAAGGATCGGATACGTCCATCATGCGGTCGGAGAGGATGACCGGGATTCCTGCGTCTTTCGCCTCTTTCAGAACTGTTTCCCAACCGGTTTCAACGACGGGGGCGACGACGATATAGTCTACATCCTGCTGGATGAAGCTTCTGATAGCCTTGATCTGGTTCTCCTGCTTCTGCTGGGCGTCGTCGAAGATCAGCCTGTAGCCATTGTCTTCCACGAACGTCGACTTGAAGGATGCCGTGTTCGCTGTGCGCCAGTCGGATTCCGCGCCGACCTGGGCGTAACCGACTACAATCAGATCATCCGCCGCGGACGCGGCCTGTTCCGAACTACCACCTGCGAAAGCGCTTGAGAGAGCGACGAGAGCGATCAATGCGATTGCCAATGCTTTTTTCATAACGATTCTCCTTTTCTTTTCCAGCCCACGGAACTGTGGGACGTAACGTGATTCCAGTGTAGTGGCCGGAATTTTGAAAAAGATACGGAGGAATTTACGGATTTTCGTGAAATTTTTACGGTCAGTTCCACGAGAAGGACCTGTCAAGGGTAAATATCTTCCGATTTGGGTGAAATTTTTATTGGTGTGTTCGTTAACGCAGGAATGATGACGGTTGTTTTCGTCCCTTCTCCTTTCTTGCTTTCGACACTGATTCCGTATTCCGGGCCATAGTGGAGCTGGATGCGCTGCTGCACATTGAATAGTCCGAAACCGGAGCTTGAGGTTCCCATCATCTCATGGATACGCCGTCTCAGATAGGCGAGACGATCTTCGTCCATGCCGATGCCATCATCCTTGACGGTGAATATGATGCGGTCGTCGACCATCCGTCCTGTCACCATGATGTTGCCCTTGCCCCGTTTCTGCTTGATACCATGGTACAAGGCGTTCTCCACCAGTGGCTGGAGGGTGAGCTTGAGAATCTGATATTGCTTTATCTCATCATCAAAATTGATTTCATAGGAGAGGATATCCTGATATCGGATCTGCTGGATCTCCAGATAGCTCCTGATATGGCGTTCCTCCTCCTCGATGGAGATCTCGTCCCGGCCGGAAGAGAGGGTGGTCCGGAAGAAGTCCGAGAGGTAGGAGATCATCTTCAAGGCGTCTTTCGGCATACGGCTTTCCACCAGCGCCATGATCGTATCGAGCGTATTGTAGAGGAAATGGGGATTGATCTGCGCCTGGTAGAGTTTCAGTTCGTAGGCCCTCAGGTCCTGCTGCTCCTTTTTCGTGGTTCTGATCAGCTCCTGAATCTCCCCGGTCATGTGATTGAAACTCGCCGCCAGGACATAGAGTTCTTCGTCGTAGGCGACTTCGTTCAGGCGGGGGGAGAAATCCCCTGTGGCGACGGTCTCCGCAGCGGCTCTGAGTTCTTCGATAGGTTTGCGGACGCTGTTGAGGACCCTCCTGCTATACCATGCATTGAAAACCATATAGATGATGAATACCACAAGAAAGCCGACCATGAAACTGATGGCGTTCACATAGAGGTCCTGACGAAGCGTCTCCATGCTTCTCGCTTCGTAATATATGTACTCCTGTATCTGTTCCTGGATGAGTTCCGACAGAATGTAGACGTTCAGATCCAGCAGCCGCATGTTCTCGTCATAGTTCCCGTACTCCTGGGCGCTCTGTTCGACTTTCCTGCATACCGCTTCAAGGTTGTCCAGGTATCTCAGGATGATCCGTATCTGGGTCATGTTCTCCTTGTTCGAGATATCCTGAAGCCCCATGAAGGCGTTTCTCGTCTCCTCCATCCATTGATAGGGATCGTAGATTTCATCGTTCGGATATTTTTCCATGAGGTTCTTCACGCTGCTGGCGTTCGCGACCGAACGGTACATGGCATAGTCGATCTTCTCTTTGAATCCGACCGAATACCGGTTTGCTTCGGTGATGTTCCGTACGATCCTGTCATAGGCGAGGGTAGTGGAGAGCAGGGAGGCGAGCATCAGCACGAAGAAGACCGCGACGGGAACCATGCTCAGGTACGTGCTGATCCTGAGCCGTCGGATCAAGGAACGGCGTTTAATCATCCCGCAATGCCCTCTGCCGATATTCCTTTGGTGAACAGCCGACGATCTTCTTGAACAGGAACCCGAAATAATGGGGGTCCTGATAACCGATTTCAGGGGCTATGTCCGAAGATCTCATGGACGTACTGAGCAACAGCGCTTTCGCTTTCTCCATCCTCGTTTCCGTCAGGAACTCGATGAAGGTCTTTCCGACCTCCTGGCTGAATACCGAGGAGAAGTAGTTCGGACTCATGTTGACCTGTTCCGCCACTGCGTTGAGGGAGAGTCCGTATTCCTGCGCATGTTCACGGATATAGCTCTGCGCTTTTTCGATCTGTTGCGAGTATCGGCTGCTCTGAAGCTTCTCTCGTTCCTCCAGCACGGTATGGAACATCTTCTCAAGATATCGCAGGAGTTCCTCTGTAGTATCCATTGAGACGGGGACAGGTCCCATGCCTTCGGTGAGCTTGTCTTGGGAGATGGCGTTTTTCTCCGCGAAAGCCAATGCGCAGAAGTAGGCGTTCATGGCGATATGGAGCCTGAAGGAGGCCACCTTGCAGTTTTCGGGGCCAAGGGATTCAAGGTACTCTTCCGCGAAGCCGTCGATCTCTTCCTCCGTTCCAGACTTGAAGAAGGCTTCGATCATTCCCCAACTGAGGGTCTTTGGATCGTCGATCCTGATTTTCTGCGCCCCTTCCCCGGAGAGTTTCATTGATTTTGCGTCATCGTAGAAGATGATCTGGTTCTTCGAGGTGAAGAATCGGGTGGCGAACGCCTTGTTTGCGCTCTGATAGGAGTTGTAGATGTCGGAAAGGCGATTGACGGGGTGGCCGACGCCACCGAAATATTCAATCTGCGGATAGGCCTGGCAGATGGTCTTGATGGCATTGACGGCGTTGTCTGCGATGGATTCCAATTCTTCAGGTGTAGTACCTTTCAAGATCAGGGCTATCCCTTCGAACCCACGTTCGAACAGCAATACCCTGGCGTCTCCGCTGAACAGATAGACGGCCCTGCTGGTGGCTTTCTGGGTTTTCGTCCAGTTGTCGGGGGTGTCCTCAAGAGGCCTGAACCGGCAGAGCATGACGTTGTACAGGGGCGAGAGCATGTCCAGGTTGAGTTTCGCGCCTTGCTTGATCAACTCAGAGAAGGGGGTGTTCTTTTCAAGTATCCGGGTGAGGAACATGTTCCGCTCCAAGGCGAACTTGCTCTTCATCTCCTCCTGGTACATCTGCCTGAGTGATTCCTCTTCCTGCTCCTCCTCGATCTGGACTTTTATCTTCTTGATCACTTCAAGCAACTGCTCGGAGGCTATCGGTTTCGACAGGTATTCGGTGACGCCGATGCTGATCGCTTTCTTTGCGTACTCGAACTCCCTGAATCCGGAGAGGATCACGATCTTTGTCTGGGGGAACTCCTGTTTGACGAGGGTGGCGAGCTCCAGCCCGTCCATGAAGGGCATCTTGACGTCGGTAATGAGGATGTTCGGCTTTTTCTCTTTGATGAGGGGGAGGGCGAGCTCTCCGTCTCCGGCCTCGCCGACGAAACTGAAACCCTCTTTCTCCCAGTCGATGTTTTCCTTGATGCTTTTGCGTATGAGAAATTCATCTTCTACCAGGAACACAGTAATCATCGTCCACCACCTGTTGGGATTCTATCATGATATGCCCGCGGGATGAGAAAAACTTGTTGTTTCCGGGCATAGGAGGCGTTAACGTTAACGCTATATTATTCCCATGAAATCGTGGAGAAGTCAAAGGAAAAGTGTACGTGGTGTATGATAATGCTTGGAGTGGCATGGGATGGTTTTTAGTTTCTGGGAGCTGGTAGGGGATTATCTGTTTTTGGATTGTTTAACTGCTCAGGTAAGTTCTATGCTTTTATTGGCATACTGGAAATTGTTTCATGTTTGTAGAGATCAATTCATCAAACTCAGAATTTTTTGCAGTTTATTTGATGATTCGTGAGTGAGTATCTGATATCACTCCCCGGCTAGAGTCAGAGCTTCCTGATATATTTTGTATTTCTCGCAGTTCCGATTTTTTCAATGCTACCTGCTTTCAACATTCCCGCAAGTACCGTTTCCACCGTCGTGAGACTGACATCGGGCAGGTAGGAACAGATTTCCTTTTTTGATATCGGGATCAGGCTGTTGAGCACTGTAGCTTGAATGCGTTGGCTCTTGTTCACTTTGCCGCCATGTGTCACCACAAAACGTTTGTCAAGTTCCTTGTAACACATAAGCAATGTTGAGATGAAATTCTCAATGAAAGAGAAGTAGGAGTTCTCGTCGGTATGCCATCCCTCGGATGATAGCTTCAGGGCCTCATAGTATCTGTTCTTCGAAAGGTTGATCTGCTCTTCAAAGGAAATGAACTTTCCTGCATCAAAACCATTTTTATAGAGAAGAAGCAACGACAGTAATCTGGATATTCTTCCGTTGCCATCAGAAAATGGATGTATACAGAGAAAATCTAGGATGACACAGGGGATCAGCAATAACTGATTGATGTTGCCGTTGTCGCGAGCTTCCATATATGCAAGTGTCATCTGTTCCATCGCAAATTGCGTTTCCTTTGCGGATATAGGTGAAAAGCGGATTCTTCTGTTGCCCTGTGAATCTATTTCCAAGATAACATTATCGGAACTCTTGTAGATGCCCCCATCTTGTGGGGTGTAGGAAAGCATTGTACGGTGGAGCCCTGTTATGACTGTTTCACTCAAATCAAGTCGAGAATATTCGGTATGGACAATGTTCAAAGCATCCCTGTACCCTGCGATTTCCATTTCATTATGGTTCAGCGGTGCGCTGCTTTTGTTGACGATTTCTTGAACACGTTCGTTGCTGGTGATGATCCCTTCAATTTCATTTGATCCTTTTACGGATTGAACTCTTGCGATTTTTTCCAGATTGGTAAAGATATCGGGGTACGCATCTCTTCGAG
This sequence comes from uncultured Sphaerochaeta sp., assembly GCA_964407735.1. Lineage (GTDB taxonomy): Bacteria > Spirochaetota > Spirochaetia > Sphaerochaetales > Sphaerochaetaceae > Spiro-02. Next base: position 11,728 of record CAYOWS010000030.1, read on the forward strand.
CCTTCTCTAGAATTTTTAATTCACTGATCGCATTGGTTATGTTTACAAAGTTTGCGGGCAACAGTCCATTTTCCAAGAAAGTGTAGTCGAATTTTTTCATATGCACCTCAATCATAGTATCTGCATATAATTTACAGAAAAATATGCAGATACGCAAGTTTTATATGCATATGAACCGTTGGGAAATGTGCTGATAATATTGTGTAAGACAAATGGATTCCTGTTGTGCTTTATATCACCCAAACCGGCACTATCAGACTTTTTCCGTCCAATGCGCTGAGTTCTTCCTTCATGCAAAGGATGGCGCCCATCCCCCGAGGGATTCTTCCTTTGTCCAGTTGGGTGAACGCAGAAACCATCGACCTATCCGGAGAGGCGGTCTTTTTGATTTCCAGCGGAACGGTCTGCATTGCGGATACGAGAATCAGGTCAATTTCCTTGCCGTTTTTATCCCGATAATAATACATGTTGGGTTCTTTGCCACAACCAGCGAATCCCTTGTATATTTCTGAAACCGCATAATTCTCCAGGATTGCTCCGCTCATGGCCCCGTCGCGCAATGTGATCTCATCGGGCCATTTTGTCAGGTAAGCGACAAGGCCACTGTCATAGAAGTATACCTTTGGAGCTTTGACCATACGGGTGATCGTATTGTCGGAATATGGTTGCAGATAGAAGATGATGTCCGACTTTTCAAGGATACCTAGCCAGGCTTTGACTTTTTCCGAACGTAGTCCGAGTTCTTTGCCGATATCCGAGATATTGAGCATCTGACTGCATCTTGCGGCTACCGCGACAAGAAAATCACTGAACTGCAAGCTGTCGATATCTCCAGAAAGTTCCCGTGCATCCCGTTCAATATATGATTGGACAAAACTACTGTAGAACAACTCCCGGTTCTGTCGTTGATGTGTGGCGAGCGCAGGCATGGATCCATTGAAAATCCTTTTGAATATTTCTGTGACATCGGCTTTCTTTCTGTTCCTGCTCCGAACCTGCAAACTTTCTATATCTATGCTCAGTGGTGAGGGTTCTCCTGTACCGAATAGTTCCTTTTGGCTGAGAGAAGGGAGGTGGAGGATGGCGGCGCGTCCTGCCAAGGATTCTCCTGCAAGTCTCATCAGCCGGAAGGGCTGTGAACCTGACAGCCAGAAGTCTCCGGATCTGTGTGAAGTATCGGCCATGATTTTGATTCTTGGAAAGAGTTCTGGGGCGTATTGGATTTCATCAATGAAAACCGGGGGTGGATAGAGCTGAAAGAACATATCCGGATCAGTGACGGCAAGCTTTCTGGCCGTCAGGTCATCCAGACTGATATACGTGCGATCCGTCCCCTCCATGAGTTTTTTGAGCATGGTGGTTTTCCCTACCTGCCTGCATCCTGTCACGATAAGCACTGGATACTCTTTGCTCGCTTGTTTGATCGTGTCTTCCAGATCTCGCTTAATATACTCCATATGGCTACCTCAGAAACAATTATACTTGTAAAATCTGGAAATGACTAGGTTTGTTTTGAAAAATTAAGGCAGATTTACGGGATGACCATAAATTTGCCTAATATTTTCAAATTCATACATCGAAAAAAATGTTTCAAGTACGATTGATCATTTGCATAATGTTACAAGTAGGTTGTTAGCCCTGACACATTTCGTAGACCAGGCGTTCCCCTTGTGCCGAAACCCACCGAAACTCTCTAAAACCGCTCGCCACCCGATTGCACATTTCCAGCCATTCCTATACAACGAAAATCGCAGTGGATTCGGCGGCAGGAGGTTGCGTCCGACGATCATCTGTTCCTATGTGGAGTAGATACTATGACAAGATCCCTTGATTCATCCAAATCGTTGTCTTTGGTGAAGTTGGCGTGGCCGCTGTTCCTTGATCTGCTGTTGCAGCTGTTGGTCGGGAACGTCGACCAGATGATGATCAGCCGCTATTCGCAGACCTCCGTCGCGGCCATCGGCAACGCGAACCAGATCATCAACATACTCATCATCGCCCTCAGCGTCGTCAGTACTGCCAGTACGATCCTCATTTCCGTCCAGCTTGGGGCGGGCAATGAAGACCGGATATCGGCAATCTGCATGGTCGCCCTTGTCGTGAACATCGTCGTCTGTGTCGTTTCAAGCCTCGTCGTGTTCATAGCCAGTCGGCAGGTGTTCCTGTTCCTGAAAGTTCCTGGGGAAGTCTTGGAGGAGGCGCTCGCCTATACCTACATCGTCGGGGCGGGGCTGCTGTTCCAAGGAATCTATCTGGCGTTCGTCGCGTTTTTCCGTGCGTATTCCTTGGTCAAGGAAGCCTTGTTCGTCTCTTTGCTGATGAATATCCTGAATATCGTCGGCAACGCGTTGTTGATCTACGGCTTCGGTCCGTTCCCTCGTCTGGGTATCGTCGGTGTCGCCATATCCACGACGTTCAGCAAACTGGTCGCCATGGTCGTCCTGTTCTGCATGTTCCGCAGGCGCATAGGAATTCCCTTGCGGGTTTCCGTCCTTCGACCGTTTCCATGGGACATCCTCAAGCGGGTTCTCCACCTCGGACTGCCCTCGGGCGGGGAGGAGGTGTCGTACAATGCCAGCCAGCTCTGCATCATGGCGTTCGTCAACATGCTCGGGACCTGGGTCATCACCACCAAGGTCTATTGTACGATGATCGCCATGATGTGCTATATCTTCTCGCGTGCGATGGCGCAGGCCCAGCAGATCATCATCGGGCATCTGGTCGGAGCAGGCAAGCCGGATGAAATCGACAGACGGGTGAAACAGACGACCTTCTGGTCGGTGATCATCTCCGTCGGTGTGACGGTGCTGCTCTATGTCTTCAGCGACTATGTGTTCGGCCTGTTCACCTCGGACCCTCAGATCCTTGCGTTGGGCAAGCAGATCCTTTTCCTGGAGGTCATCTTGGAGATCGGGCGTGCGGTCAATATCGTCATGGTGCTCTCCTTGCAGGCCGTGGGGGACGTCAACTATCCAGTCAGCGTCGGCATCGTCTGCATGTGGCTGATAGCGGTCCTGTTCTCCTGGCTGTTCGGCATCAAGTTCGGGTGGGGGCTACAGGGTATCTGGATCGCCATGGCGATGGACGAGTGCATCCGTGCTGTATTGTTCTTGGTTCGCTGGCAAAAGGGAAAATGGAAGAAGCTGATGCTCTATCTCGAACGCAAGGTCGTGAGCCATCCCGCTGTCTCTTTGGAAGAGCTGTCTGCGAACTTCGAGGGATGAACTAAACAACTACAGTTTCTTGTCGGCGATCGCGTTTGCCGTGGATGTTCTGTCAGACGGAAAAGTACACGTGCTTTCTTTGCCGTAGACGGGGTTCTAGACCTGGCCTCCGCATGGGTAGACGTGGCTTCCACATGGGTAGACGTGGACTCCACCCCGGTACGCCTGCTTCCCGGGGGTTACACGTGGTCTTAGACGTGGTGTTTACACTGGTAGACGTGGTCCACAGGGGTACACCTGGTCCCCCGCATGTGCAAAAAGCCATTCCCCTTGGCATGGGAATGGCTTCCATCTCCGAAGTATCTTCCTTCCAAAGTGACGCTCCACCCTTTGGTCCTGCCGTTTTCTGTTGCAAAGCCGGGCGACTTGCAAGTATAGTTCTAGGCGATGCCATTTCATGAAGCGGACGAGAAACGGCTTGCCGGCTGTTCTCACCATAATCGTTTCATAATAGGGACCGAGAGGAGTACAACAACTTGAAGAAGATCGTTTTGGCTGAGAAACCGAGCGTCGGGCGTGAACTTGCGAGAGTGCTGGGATGCAACATACGTGAAAAGGGCTACATCGAAGGTAGCGATTACATAGTCACCTGGGCTTTGGGACATCTGGTCGAACTGGCTCAGCCTGTAGCCTATAGCGAACGGTACAAAAGGTGGTCGCTGCGTGACCTGCCCATGTTGCCGGAAGAATTGAAACAGGAAGTCATCGAGCAGAGCAAGGACCAATACGAGGTAGTGAAGGGGTTGCTGAACCGCCCCGACGCAAGCGAGCTGATCATCGCCACCGACGCGGGCCGCGAAGGTGAACTCGTCGCCCGCTGGATCATGAAGCTGGCCGACTGGAAAGGACCTGTGAAACGATTGTGGATCAGCAGCCAGACCGACGCCGCGATCAAGGAGGGGTTCTCCAAACTGAAGGACGGCGATCTGTACCTTGATCTGTATGCCGCTGCTGAGAGCCGGGCCGCCGCCGACTGGTATGTCGGCATGAACGTGACCCGTGCGTTGACCTGCCATTACGACGCAAAGCTTTCCGCCGGACGCGTACAGACACCGACCTTGGCGTTGATGACCCGCCGCGAAGACGAGATCGAACAGTTCGCCGGTAAATTCTATTGGACGCTCAAAGCCGATTTCGGCCTGTTCTCCGCTTCATGGTACAATGCCGAAGACTCAATCCGTATTCCTGGCGAACAGACCGCCAACGACTTGGTGGAGAAACTCAAGGACAAGGATGGCAAGGTCGCCAGCCTCAAGACGGTGGACCGGAACGAACAGCCACCGCTTGCCTACGACCTGACTGCGCTCCAGCAGGACGCCAACGTCTACCTTTCCTTCTCCGCGAAGGAAACCCTCGACACCCTTCAGAAACTCTACGAAGTCCACAAGATCGTCACCTATCCCCGTACCGACAGCCGGTACATCACCCATGATATCGTAGCGACGATTCCCGATCGTCTGCGTGCGTTGGCCTCCACTCCGTTCGGCCCGATGGCCACGGGGTATGCTTCGAAAGGATTCCGTGTCGATGAACAGCGCTTCGTACAGGACATGCAGGTGACCGACCATCATGCGGTCATCCCCACCGAACAGCGTGTCGACCTGAACCGCCTCTCCAACGATGAACGCGCCCTTTGGGAGCTGATCGTCATTCGGTTCCTTGAAGTCCTTTCCCCCGACTATACCTACAAGACCACGACCCTTGAGGCGAATGTCGAGGAGGAACGCTTCGTCACTCGTCTGACTATTCCCGTGGAGCAGGGCTGGCGTGACGTGGCCCGTGTGATCGGCCGCCGTTCCGCGGCCCCGTTGGCGGTCGACGATGATGATCCGGACAACGGCAAGAACCTCGCAAAGCTTCAGGAGGGCGACACCGTCCATGTCTATGGTACGAAGCTCCGCAAACAGACCACCGCCGCTCCGGAACGATATACCGAAGCTACCTTGCTCTCCGCTATGGAGCATGCAGGTCGTTTCGTCGATGACGCGAAGCTGAAGAAGCGGCTTGGCAATGGTCTTGGCACACCCGCCACCCGCGCGGATATCATTGAGAAACTGATACAGAACCACTATGTGGACCGTGTGGGTAAGGAGCTGGTCCCGACACCGAAGGGGAGGGAGGTCGTTCGCCTCGCCCCTGAGCTGCTCCGTTCGCCGGAACTGACGGGACGTTGGGAAGAACGGCTGGCCAATATCGCCGAAGGCAAGGAACCCAGTAGCCCGTTCATCAAGGATATCAAGCAGAGCGCGGCCGATCTGGTGAAACAGGTCGTCGATAGCGGCTTGGTGTTCGAGCCGAAGTTCAAGGAGAGCAAGACCTGTCCGTGGTGCAAGAGTCCCATGATGAAGGTCCTGGATGAATTCGAGCAACCCCACTATATCTGCCAGAAGCTTTCCTGCTCGTATGAGGAGATGGAAGTCCGCAAGCGGGTGCCGGTTCCCGGTTCCGCCAGGAAAAAGACTCCGTCAGCAACACCGGCAAAACCCATGGAAGCCGCACCGTCGGCCTCCGTCAAGGAAACCCCTGCGAAGGTGTCTGTAGCGGTGAAGCCAGCCGTTTCCGTCGGCCCAAGACCGGCTGTAGCTGTCGCGGCAAAGGCCGCTGTAGCGGTTCCTTCCCCGGCAGGTTCAGTTTCTGTTCCACCTGCCGGACCAGTTGGGGACGCTCCGAAGAAAAAGGTCGTGCTGGTGAAGAAACCCGCCGTATCGGTCGGTGGTGTAGCCGTCCCTGCCGCCCCCGCCGCTCGTGCGACGATCTCCGTCGCTCCTGCGAAAAAGCTTGCCCAGATGACATCGTTCAGCCTCCCTGATGATCCGGAAGAGGAAGAGATGGAATATACCTGGGAGACCGTCGTAGAGGTCGTCCGCCCCAGCAAGATGGAGCGGAATTTCCGTCGCGACGACTATGACCGTGACCGCAACGACAACCGAGGAAGGTCCTCCAACGATCGGGGTGACAGGCCTCGCAGGGAGGATCGTCCCTGGGGCCATACCGGACAGAACCGGTATGACGCCGACACACCCTCCGATGGCGGCGGTGGAACCTTCGCCGATTTCCTCGCGGCGAGCCAGAAGCGCAAGGAACGGGACGACAGGAAGAAGCGGAAATAAGTCTATGCCATGCAAAAAAAGATGTACTGTAGGAATTATGAGTAAGAAGCTGTTGTTGCTTTTGTCGATCTGCGTCCCGCTGCTGCTGACCTCCTGCATCACCACAGGGTCGTACCTGTTGTATTCTTCAATGAAAAGTAGCAATCCGTTGCTCAATGAACATGGTATGCCGATAAGAGTCCCTGCACGCGACTATGATCCGAAAGGTCGAAGGACTTTCATTTTCATGCCTGTTGAGAAAAGAGTGCAGAATTATGGGTACGGAGGTTTCTATTCTCAGTTTCGTTCTGAGACCGATAAAAAGAAGGTCACCCTTTCCTATGCAAAATATGTCGGGATGGAGGGGTATTTTGAAACCAATATGCCGTTCTATCGTGGTAAGAACTCTGATTATTACAATGTCGTACTCTCAAACAATGAGAGATTTGTCTTTGCTGCTGGGAAAACAGACTTGCTTGGGAGAGATGGTTGTCTGATCTGGACCAAGGACCTTCAGGTGTTGATCGCGTTCGCCACAAGCGGAGAACCCATATATCCCGGTTCAAAGATCACTCATCGCGGGCTTTCGGGCATTGAGTATGTCCTGTCGAATGGTCAGCACATAAATCGAAGTACGTTCAATGAGTTTCTGGAGCTTTTGGATATTACATCGCTTCCAGCCGCGGACAAGGATCAGCTTTTTGAATTGCTGACCAAAAACATATTCTCTCGGACGTACGATGCGATCGACAGGCAGCATAGGATATCATCCCCGCCAGGTCTCCTTCGTCTGCGAGTCAACCTGAACGAAGACGGTACTTGTTCCCTTTCTCTGGATGTTGAGTACACGGCGGATGATTGGTTGTTCATTGACGAGATTACGATTCATCATAATGGAGCCAATTATAGTAAGGTTATGCCTTTCACCTACAATACGATTCCCGGCGGACAGGGAAAGATCAAGGAAACCGCATCCATTTATTTGGATGATACGGATTACTATAGGTTTCGTCAGATTGTTGAAAGCTATTCTGTTACCGTACGACTGCGGGGGAAAGACAGGGATGAGGATATCTCCCTTACGAGGACGGAGCTCTGGGGGCTGCGTGTTTTACTTGACGTCTATGAGTTGATGCGCAAGAGCGTGGTAGAATGACGATTTTCATTTCGTCGGATACTTGTTCCCTCTGGCGCATAGCCTGAGCATGACATACCTCAATGAAGATCACTTGCTTCTGCGCCATGGTATGCTTATTTTATACGTATGCCCGTAGTACGTATGGGATCCCCGCATCGGGGAATTGGGGGCAATGGCATGAACAGGATCATTACAATCGGCCGTGAGTTCGGCAGTGGCGGCAGAGAGATCGGAAAGAGATTGGCGAAACGCCTCGGGATCGCCTACTACGATCATGAAATCATCGTAGCGATAGCGAAAAAGACGGATCTTGCCGTGGATTACGTGCAGCAGATTTTGGAAAAACGACCGGAACCGTTCTTTCCTATCACGGTCGGACAATCTTTTTATCCCATCATGAATCCGCTTCTGGAACAGAACAATTCGGTGTATGTGGAGCAAAGCAACATCATCACAGAAATGGCTCAGAAATCCGACTGCGTCATCGTCGGCCGTTGCGCCGACTATATCTTGCGAGAGATGAAGCCGCTTCGGCTGTTCGTCTATGCGGACATGGATAAAAGGATAGACCGCTGCAGGGCCAGGGCACCGGAGCAGGAGCATCTGACCGACAAGGAACTCAAGCATCAGATTCAACAGATGGACAAGAACCGGTCGAAGTATTACGAGTTCTATACTGGACAGAAATGGGGGGACAAGCTGAACTACGATCTGTGTGTGAACACCTCCATTATTCCTGTCAAGGACGCAGTGAACGGTATCGCCAAGATCTTTGAATGACGGTGTCCTGTTGACGATATCCCGTTGACGATATCCCGTTGACGGGACCCACCCTTGTATGATGGCTTGGACGGAATCAACCGTATGGACTAAGGCTCAGACCGCTGACTCCGTCCTCCACAGCCAATCCTCGACAAGCGCGTCGAACGGCTTCGGCTGGTCGAGATGAAGGTTGTGCCCGGCTGTGTCCAGGACGGAGAAGGTCGCCCGAGGATAGTCTGCGACAAGCCTCCATTGGTCCTCGTATCCGACGCAGGTATCCTGCCGTCCGGCAAGGATCAGTGTCGGCTTGGTGTATGGCATGGTATGGACGGCCGCATCGACATCGAAAGAAAAGGCGTATCTGCGCTTCAGGGCCACGAGACAGGCTTTGTCCGCCGTTTGTAGTCCTGGTACGATTTCTTCCTTGTATCGTTCGTAGGCTCGCTTGTCGGCGACCACCGCATGGACGCAAAAATCAGTTCGCTCGGCTTCAGTCAAGGTGTCAAGGAATTTTTCATCCCACACGGATGTGTCGCGTTGCGGGAGGGTTCTCAGTCCATGGTCGGCAATCGCCACCGGACAGATCAACAGCAGACCGTTGATGCGTTCCCTCAGACGGGATAGTATTCCCCTTGCGAGATATCCGCCATAGGATTGACCTGCGAGCAGGAAATCGCCGGGGACTATCTCTTGAAGAAAGGAGACAAGGATATCGAGTACCGTATCCGCGCTAGCGGTCGGGAAATGGCCGCGGGACAATCCCATCCCCGGAAGGTCGATATAGAACCGCTTGTATCCTGCATGTCGCTTGAAGACCGGCTCCATGCATCCTTTCATGAGCCGATGGTCGCACCCGAAACCATGCAGCAGGACGATGGATCTTCCTTCTCCGGCCGTCTCATAGAACATCTGGGTCTCATCGCTACTGTAGAACATCACGCCCTCCTGACAAAGCTAGTATCCCACGTGTCCCATGGAGTTGTCCACCTGCCGTCCCCGTTTTTTGGGGATGGGGGAGTAAAGAATCCCTTTGAATAAAAATTGTTATTATAATAACATTATGTTAGGATATAGACAAAATGTTCACAACCTGCTATAGTGCCGACATCGGAGGAAGACGATGAAGATCGGCATCGTAGGATATGGCAGAATGGGGCGGATGATCCGCAATGTAGTGTTGGAGAGCGGCCACGAGGTAGCCGCCGTGATTGATCCTGTGGCGAAGGAGCCTGAGGTCACGAGTTCTGAACTGACCTTGGAGGCTTTGCAGGACTGTCAGGCCGTCATAGATTTCAGCGTTCCGTCCTGCGCCGTCGAACACATCCTGCTGTATGCCCGTACCGGAGTTCCCGCGGTCATCGGAACCACGGGCTGGTACGGACAGCTTGAGGAAGTCCAGGCGCTGGTGAAGGATTTTGCCGATTGCGCGATCGTATGGTCAGGGAATTTCTCGATCGGCGTCCATCTGTTCTTCGAAGTCGTGCGACACGCCGCCGTTCTGTTCGCCAAGTTCGACGACTACGATGTCCTGGCCCATGAGATCCATCATGCCGGAAAAGCGGACAGCCCCTCTGGAACAGCGAAGATGCTTGGTGATATCCTGTTGCGGCAGATGCCCGGCAAGACTTCGGTCGAGACGGGTCGCTTGGACAGGAAGCGGCTGGATTCGGAAATCCATGTGTCCTCCAGCAGAGGAGGGTACTTTCCCGGGACCCATGAAGTCTGTTTCGACAGCCCCGTGGATACCATAGAGATATCGCATGTCGCAAGAAGCCGGGAAGGGTTCGCGAGGGGAGCCGTCCGGGCTGCCGCCTGGGTGGCGGATGGTCGCAAGGGATTCTTCTCGCTTGATGACATGATGGCGGACCTGCTGCCGAACTGATACGAGCAAACAAACTGTTGAGAGAATAGGAGTACCATATACCATGAGAGAAAAGAGATTCCGGGGTGTCCATACAGCGTTGGTCACACCTTTTACGGCCGATGGATTTGTCGATGAAGGCGCTTTGGAGCGATTGGTCGAGTATCAGATCTCCAATGGGATCGACGGCCTGGTCCCCTGCGGGACCACCGGCGAAAGCCCGACGCTTTCCCATGCCGAGCACGACAGGGTCATCGACCTGACAGTCAGATATGCGAAGGGCCGCGTCCCCGTTATCGCCGGTACAGGCAGCAACGCTACCAGTGAGGCCGTCCGCCTTTCCAAGCATGCCGAAGACCATGGCGCCGACGCCGTGCTGCTCGTCAACCCCTATTACAACAAACCGACACAGAAGGGGCTGTACCTCCATTTCAAGACGATCGCCAATGCGGTGAGCGTCCCCTGCATCCTCTACAACATCAAGGGACGCACAGGCGTCAACCTTGAGACCGATACCCTCAGCCGTCTGGCCGAGGAATGCCCCAACGTCATCGCCGTCAAGGAAGCCTCCGGCTCCTTGGACCAGATGAAGCAGGTCATCGGCAAGAACCTCGACGGTTTCTCCGTCCTTTCCGGCGACGACAACCTCTCCCTCGATCTGATCGAGGCTGGTGGAGACGGCGTCATCTCCGTGGCTTCCAACCTGCTGCCCGGCATGATGAGCGAGATGATCCACAAGGCCCTTTCCGGCGATCAGGCAGGGTCACGGGCGATCAACGACAGGTTGCAGGATTTTTTCAAGGCGTGTTTCCTTGAGACGAATCCGATTCCTATCAAGACCGCCATGGCCCGGTACGGCTGGTGCATGGAGAGCTTCCGTCTGCCGCTCTGCACCTTGGAGTCGGAAGAACACAGGACAGTATTGTATGAAGTCCTCGACGCCATGCGGTTGCCCGCCGGCGTCAGGGCGTAAGGAGCATATGCAAAATGGCGACAGTCAATCCCGATTTTAGAAAAATTGCCGCGGGCTACCTCTTCCCTGAAGTCGCCCGCAGGACCGCCGCGTGGCAGAGCCGCAATCCCGATGCGAAAGTATTGAAACTCGGAATCGGAAATACCACCGAAGCGCTCTGCCCTGTGCTGACCGAAGCGATGCACCAGCAGATCGACAGACTTTCCGACAGGGAAACTTATACCGGCTATGGCGATGAACAGGGCAATACCGGTCTCCGCAAGGCATTGGCAGGCTACTACCGCTCTTTCGGCGTAGAGCTGGCCGATGATGAATTCTTCGTCAGCGACGGCGCGAAGGCCGACGCGGGCAATATCCAGGAGATCTTCGGCCGCGACAACGTCGTGGCCGTCCAGGACCCGGCGTACCCCGTCTATGTCGACAGCAATGTGGCAGGCGGCCGTACAGGACTCTTCAATGCTGAGAAAGGTTGTTACGATGGTTTCGTATACCTTCCCAGCACTGTGGATAATGGGTTCATCCCCGAACCTCCGAAAGAGAAGGTCGATCTGATCTATCTGTGCAGTCCGAACAATCCGACCGGAGCCGTCGCCACACATGCACAGCTCAAGGCGTTCGTCGACTATGCCAATTCCTGCGGCGCCGTCATCATCTTCGACGCCGCCTACAGCGAATACATCAGCGATCCGTCCCTGCCTCGCAGCATCTATGAGATCGAAGGGGCGAAGACCTGCGCAATCGAGATCAGCAGCTTCTCGAAGTTCGCCGGGTTCACCGGCGTCCGTCTCGGCTGGACCATCGTCCCCCACGAGTTGCGTTGTGAAAACAGCGAACCGGATGAATTGCACCGCCTGTGGAACCGCCGCCAGTGTACCTTCTTCAACGGTGCCTCGAATATCTCCCAGGCAGGCGGTATCGCCGTGCTCTCTCCTGAAGGTCTGAAGGAGTGCAGGGAGTTGATCGGTTACTACATGGGCAATGCGAGGATCATCCGCGACGGCTTGACGCAAGTAGGTCTGACCGTCTATGGCGGCGACAACAGCCCGTACATCTGGGCCTGTACCCCGAACTACATGGGAAGCTGGGAATTCTTTGACCGGTTGTTGGAGGAATGCCATGTGGTCGTCACTCCTGGCGCCGGTTTCGGCCCGGCGGGGGAGGGGTATGTCCGCGTCTCCTCGTATGGACATCGCGAAGATGTCGAAGCGGCCATGGCCTCGATCATCAAGAATCTGACGAAATAAGGAAACATCCATGAGTACGAAAAATCTCCCCTGCGGTTCCGACCGGCTGCTTGAACTCGCTTCGCAGTTGCCGACCCCGTTCTATCTGTATGACGAGCAGGGTATTCTCGACGCCGCCAGAGGCATGAAGGAAACTTTTTCCTGGGCCCCCGGTTTCCGCAACTATTTCGCGGTCAAGGCCTGTCCCAATCCGACGATCCTCGATCTGCTGCGCAGGGAAGGTTTCGGCGCTGACTGTTCCTCCTTGCCGGAGCTGCTGTTGTCGCAAAGCGCCGGTATCACCGGAGAAGGGCTCATGTTCACCAGCAACGACACCCCCGACGAAGAATTCGCCGAGGCCGTAAAGCTGGGTGCGATCATCAACCTTGATGATATTTCCCATGTCGAAGCCTTGGAACGTGCCGTAGGTACCGTTCCTGAGCTGATCTGTTTCCGCTACAACCCAGGTCCCCGGCGGACCGGCAACGCGATCATAGGCAATCCTGTGGAAGCGAAGTACGGGGTGACCGACGACCAGGTCGTCGATTGCTACCGGATGATGAAGGAGAAGGGGTGCAAGCGTTTCGGTCTGCACACCATGGTGGCTTCCAACGAACTGGACGGTTCCTATATCGTGGAGACCGCGCGGATGTTGTTCGAACTCTGCGTGAGGATCCAGAAAGAAGCCGGTGTCAGGATCGAGTTCATCGACATGGGCGGCGGTGTAGGCATTCCATACCGGTTGGAGCAGGATGCGATGGATCTGCGGGCTGTCTCCGAGGGCATGCGCCGATTGTATGATGAGATCGTCGTCCCTGCGGGGCTTGATCCTCTGAACGTGGTATTCGAGTGTGGACGTGTCATTACCGGCCCTTCGGGGTATCTCGTGAGCAAGGTCCGGCATGTCACCCACAAGTACAAGGACTATATCGGGCTTGACGCCTGCATGGCTGATCTGATGCGCCCCGCTTTGTATGGCGCGTACCATCATATCACCGTCGCCGGCAAAGAGAACCGACCGTTGGATCATGTCTACGATGTAACCGGCTCCCTCTGTGAGAACAACGACAAGTTCGCCATCGACAGGGATCTCCCCGAGGTCGAACGTGGTGATGTCCTGGTTTTCCATGACGCCGGCGCCCATGGGTATGCGATGGGATTCAACTACAACGCGAAGCTCCGCCCGGCGGAATATCTGCTCAGGACCGATGGTTCCGTGGTCATGATCCGCAGGGCCCAGACCTATGACGACTATGTGGAGACCTTGCGTTTCCCCGGCGCACCGGTGGAGGTCTGACCATGGCTTTCAGCTTTCCGATCAGAGTCTATTTCAGCGATACCGACGCGGGCGGCATCGTCTACCACGGCCGGTATATCGACTTCGCGGAGCATGCCAGGACCGAGATGTTCCGCAAGGCTTGTGAAATAGCCGCCTCGAAAGAGGATGCGGAGGCTTCCGATGGCGCGTCCCAGCGGGAACTGCTTGCCCAGGATACCGCGTTCGTCGTGAAGTCCATCTCGATCGACTACCAGCGTCCCGGCCTGCTCGACGACCTTCTGGATGTAGTGACGGAGATCGAGGATTGCAAGCGTTTCTCCATGACCTTCCTGCAACGGGTCATGAGAGGCGACGAGGTGTTGGCGGAACTGCATGTGCGTGTCGCTTCCATCAGCGTGTCGTCCCATCGACCGCAACCGATTCCTTCCTGGCTGCCGGACGTCGCGAAAGAGATGTAGTCCGTGGCTCCTCGCTCATTGTTTCTGTGAGACTTCATACCCGCCTGGTCCGGTTTTCCCGAGGCTTGGGCGGGTTTTTACATCGCTACGGGGAGGTCCCGCCAGCGTGTAGTGTAGTGCGGTGACAGATGTTGCTGGCAGGAGAGGTCCAGTTTGACTTTCAGATCGCTGGAACCGCAGAGCAGGGCCCGTCTTCCATTGGATCTCTCAATCTCTTCAAGCGTATTGGAGAGCCGGTCTTCCCGTTCCCTTCTTTTCTGTGTGTCCTCCGTTTCGAACAGGCCGTATTGCCGATGCCCCTCCGGGATGAATTCCGTGATCCATATCCTGCTCCCCGCATAGAGCCTTCCTTGCTGCCAGACCTCTTCCAGTGCCTTTTTCGCCGCATCGTATAGGGCTGGAGGATACGCGGTAGGACTCTCAAGCTGCTTTTGACATGCCAGAGAGCAATAGTTTTCCTGGAAACGGTTGGTGAATACGTGTACGGCGATATTCGTCGCCTGTATGTCCCTGACCCAAAGCTTGCCCGCCAGCGTCATGCAGTGGCAGGCGAGGGATTGGGCGACCTCCTCGAAGGAGGCTTTCGGTACTCCGAAGGTGATGCCGCTGCATAACGTCCGCAACTGCTGGCTTTCCGTGCCGATCACCTTTCTGCCCCGCAATTCCCATGCGGTCTGCAACCCCGTCACAGTACAGTGCTTTTCGATCCAACGGTCATCCTTGCGCATCAGGTCCCAGGCCGTCCGTAATCCCAGATGGTACAACTGGTTGGCTCTTCTATGGCCGATGCCCCAGACATAGGAGAGCGGAGTCTTCCTCAGAATCTCCATCTCCTGTTCCGGCCGCAGGACGCAATAGCCTTTCAGCTTGTCATCCTTTCCCATATGGTTGGCCAGCTTCGCCAGTGTTTTGTTTCTGGCCATTCCTATGGATATGGGTACTCCCGAGCAGGAATCAATCCAATCGTGTATCTCACCGATCTGGTGTTCATAGGTCTCCCATTGGCTCTCAGTCCGGGGCTCTCCCCCGAATTCGAAGAAGGCCTCGTCGATGGAGTAGGGCTGCACCGATTCCACGGAATTCCTGAGCATGTCCATCACCCTGTCCGATATATCCTGATAGAACGCATAGTTGGAGGAGAACACGGTCACCCCTTTCTCCGCCAGTAAGTCCTTGATGGTCTTGTAGGATCCTCCCCTTGTCACTCCAACCGCCTTGGCCTCTTCTGTGGAGGAAACGATGCACCCATCGTTGTTTGATAGGACGACTACCGGTTTCCCTCTGAGATCGGGGCGAAAGAGTCGCTCACAAGAGGCGTAGAACGAATTGCAGTCGCATAGCCCTGTCATTTTTTCTTCTCTCTGCGCATGCACCGGACGACAGCCGACACGACGCCGAAGATGATCAGTTCAGTCGTTTCCGCGATAGGAAGGTCGGGATAGTTCGGATTCTCCGGGTGGAGCACCGCCTTGAGCCCCGGTTCTGTCGGCCGTGCGAGCCGTTTGACGGTGAACCCTCCATCGTATTCAGCGACGACGATATCTCCGAATATAGGCCGTATCGAACGATCCACGACAAGGATATCCTCCGCGAAGATCCCTGCGTCGACCATGGAGTCTCCTCCCGCCCGTATGCAGTAGGTCGCGGACTTGTGGGGAGTAAGCAGTTCGTTGAAGTCCAGCGGGCTTTCCTTGCAGTCGCTTCCGGGAGAAGGGAAGCCGCAAGGGACTTTCTCGATGAAGAACGGGACTTCTGTCTGTGATGTTTGTGCCGTAGATGTACTCATACTTAACATTTGTATAGTAGTTTTATGCAGATGTCAAGTTTTTATTGAACCTACATGCCTCTGTATTGATATGACCGATATGACTTCACCTGGATAGAACCAGATAATCAGAGTGCGATGAAGACAGAATCAGCTCCCAAAGCTTGTTGTATCCTCTCCGTTGTAAGGAGCGTTGGATTTGTCTTGCGCGCATTCTCCAACCGTTGATATCGTTGATGTTTCATTCCAACCCTATCAGCGGGAGTCTTCTGTGTCAGCCCCCCTCTCTTTCTCGCTCTTTGCGCAAGGTCATGGCAAAGGATACCCTTGGGGCTACTCGAAATTCTTTCGCTTGAATTCCGCGGATCAGTGGGCCGATGCCGATGCCCTCAACTCAAAGGGTTGTATTTTGTATTGTTTGGTACAGTAGGTGACTTTCCAGATATCAAGCTTGTTCTGAATCCGCATCCAATATTCTACATCCGCGTTGGTCGCCAACGACAACCGTTTCGCCATATCAGGACTCAGATCGGTTTTTCCATTTATAAAATCGGATAGCGCTTGTCGAGATATCCCTAGAGTCCTTGCGGCCGAAGCTATGGAAATGTTGAGGGGCTTGAGATATCCCTCTTTCAGAATCTGTCCAGGATGAACGGGTTTCATTTTCGGAACCATATGTTACTCCTAATGATAATCTCGATAATCAATTTCAATGGTGTCTTCATCTTGAAAACGGAAGGTGACACGCCAGTTCCTATTTACCCAGACTGCCCACCGTCCTAAGTCAGCACCCTTCAAAGGATGAAGCCTCAAACCAGGAACATCAAGTTCCACCAGGTTCCTACTGATATCCAGAAGTGTCAGAATCATCCGAAGCCGATTTCGATGACTGAAAATAATTCCTCGCTTTGAATCTGAAAGATAAAACTGTTCCAGTCCTTTATGTTTGAAAGACTTGATCATCTATATTCTACCTTGTGAGTATATTGTTCGTCAAGTAATGCTTGACGGTTTTTGTATAGCTGTGCATAGCTGTGACCTGAACTGAATTTCAGCTCAGGCCACATGGAAGGAAAACTCGTTTCTTCCTACTTGAACGGTACGTCGACCATGATCGTCGCGTTTCCGATGCTTCCCAGTTTGCCGTGGGAGACCACCACATCGTACCGATGGATACCAGGACGAGGGGTGCAGAGATAGCTGAACCCGGAGGCCCCCGTGATCGGGGAACCTTCACAATACCAGGCGGCGCTGATCTCGGAGGGGAGTATTCCCGATGGCAACGAAGCCGGTACGAAGGTCAGCGTCACGGAGGTGTTCGGCCCCGGCGTGGCCGGCGAACAAGTCACCGTCCCCTGCAACGGCAGCATGGTGTTGTTCACCACCGTGATCTGGAAACCATTGCCCCGATCCCCTATGACCAACGCGATCTCTCCTGAACTGACGCCTGTGTCGACGATCCGCACCGCTTCAACTGCGCCAGAAACAATCGCCCCTTGCGCCTTCAATCTGCTGTGCAACGTATATGACCCTGCTGCGAGCGCCTGTGTGACGGTGGCCGTCCCTGTGGTCCTGTCCATCGTGGGGGAGGCGATCGTCACGGGATTCCCTCCCTGGTCGACCAATTGCAGTTCGAGTTCTACATCCGCCGTCACTTGGTCGATATCCCAAGTGTAGTTGACCTGCAAGGTTCCCGTCCCTGGCAGTCGGTCGAGGATGATCGTCGCGGTGTTCGTCACTGTCGAGAGGAACACTGTCGCGGTACCTTTCGCCAGAACCCTACCTGTTTCACTGACCGCTTCGGCGTTGATTTCCCATCTCCCTTGGAGCAGACCTTCAAGTTGCAGGTTTCCGTTCGTACTGGTCAAAGGCCCGAACGAAGAATCCTTCGGTCCGTTTCCTGTGATCCTGTACTCCTTAATCCGCAGCGCCGCCGCCGGTGGATTGAGGCTTTTGCTCCCCGCCGAGGCATCGGTGAATTCCGGGCAATCAAGCGACAGCCTCAACGTGACACCTCGTCCTTGCTCACTGGTATCCGTGCATCCGGTGAGCATGAGCGCCGCCAGAATACTTGCCAGCAACAATACGATTCCCAACATCGTGAGAACTTTCGATTCCAATTCCCTCTGTCTATCCATTGTAGACCTCCTGTGTTTCTCCCCCGCTTCCATCTCCGTCCGGACGTGTTTTCGAGGGGACAACACGCTATATGCATGAAAAGTCGGCTGGTGATTCAGGAATGTGAAAACAAGTGCCTGCAAGATGGTTTTTCTCCGTCCATTCATCGTGAAGGGACTCGATTCAATGGTGATGATGATGTATACTCATATTCGCCTGCCTGTCGTCGACCTGATGGCTGGGCCGGACTTGTCGAAGGTGTTGGAGGATGCAATGGCGGATATGGAAGGGCGTTTCATCAGAACTGCAAGGATTCCTCGCAGGGATGTTTCAGAAGGGGTGCTGCTCCCTATCATGGAGAGCCCTTGGCCTGGCTTTGAACCCCAAGACCTTTATCCCGTCACCGCGACCGTGAAAGTCTCGCATGACGGCAGGAACCTCAACTTGCTCTATCATGTCGTGGAACCGGAATTGCGGCGGATGTGCACCTGCCACAACAGTGAGATCTGGACCGACAGCTGTATCGAGATGTTCCTTTCGAACCCCGCCGTCAATGAGAAGGAATATGTGAACTTCGAGTTCAGCGCCTCCAAGTATGCGTTGGTGGGGCGGGGGAGCGGGCGTCCTGGACGCATCCTGTATGACTCGGAGAAAATCGACTCCCTGCCGATTGAGTTCCGGTTGCTGCGCAATACCGCTACGTTCGAAGGGATGGAGAGCGGTAGCGAATGGACCCTGTCCGTATCCATCCCCCTCGCCGAATTCGGTCTTGCCGTCTCCGGAGAGGATATCGGCGGGCTTCAGTTGAAAGGCAATTTCTACAAATGCGGAGATGGACTGACCCAACCCCATTATCTGATGTGGAATCCGATTGATACGGCGAAGCCGGAGTTCCATTCCCCCAAATATTTCGGAATTCTCGATCTGGAGAAGTAGAGGTCCCCGGGCACTTGGTTCGGGACCAAGGGGACGGACCGCCCTTCAAACAGTTTCCCGTCATACGTGAGTCTACGGATCAATCTGGAATTCATATGCCGAAGAGGACAGGTCGCGTACCGTAATTGTGCTTGCATTTTTTCTGTAGAAGCCATGGTGTCTTTTTGTCTTGATGACTGTCTGTTTTTCCGATATATTGATGATATATGAAAAATATTTACGGAAAACCGGAGATTAAACCATGATTCAAGAATTTACTGTCCAAAATTTTCGCTCAATACGAGATAGCCAGACCATCTCTTTTCTCGCCAACAACAAGATTAAATCAGACAGTGAAGAATACCTGACGATCCCGATAGACGATAATTTTAAGCTTTTGAAGGTAGGGGTGCTGTATGGATACAATGCATCCGGTAAATCAAATCTGATGGAAGCTTTGGAGTTCCTGAGACTTTTGGCGCAGCAATCACCGGATACAAAAGATATTGGAACCGGGTTCGTTCCGTTCTGCTTTGACAACAAGACAGTAGATGAACCAGGATTCTTTTCCATTACCTTTTTTGTCAACGAACATAGATACAGATATCAGATATCGGTCGGAAAGAAGCAATTCTATACAGAACAGTTGGAATATCTTCCGCTGGGGGGGCGGCGCTCCCGAGTTTTCGTCAGGTCAGTACAGCCGGAAAGCTATATAATGACGACCTCCTATGGGGACATTTGCAAGTTCTCGACCACAGATAAACTGATATTGAACGGCAATACCTTGCAGAACGGCTCAGTCTTGGCGGCTTATCTGAAAACCAATGTAAGATCGGAAATTCTTGATGAGGTCTTAACCTTCTTTCAAAATGTGTTGTTGCCGAACGTTACACCAAAGGTACTGCTACAGCAATGGAGCATGGAAAGATTCACGCAAAATCTGGAATACAAAGACTTCTATATCAATTTCATGAAAAAGGCGGATTTCCAAATCTCAGATTTGCATGTCAAGGCCGATGAGTTGGACGTCAATGACACCATGGTAAAAAAACTACAGCTTCAAGGTACCCCCGAATTCTTGATTTCGGAAATAAAGAAATCTGGAAAGGTCAAAAACCAGAAACTCCTGTTCACCCATGCAACGACGAATGGTGGCTATCCTCTCGATGCAGTCGAGGAATCGGAAGGAACGATGAGGTATTTCGGTTTAGGTGGAATTCTGAGAGAACTGCTTTCATCCCCGCATTTCGTCTGTATCGATGAAATTGAATCATCATTGCATCCGGCTCTGGTCTCTTTCTTTTTGCAGACTTTTCTCTTGAACTCCGACAGTTCACAGGTTTTCATGACGACTCATAACCAAAGCCTCATGGATCAGGACTACATGCGCAAGGACATGGTCTGGTTTTGTGAAAAAGATGGATATGGAGCTTCCCAATACTATTGCGCAGATGAATTCAAGGTGCACAAGAACATTCACCTGTCCAATCTCTACAAGATAGGAAAACTCGGTGCGGTTCCCTCTTTCGGCAGCCCCTTCATGGGTCGGGAAGGCCATGAATATGAGTAGAAGAACCTCCAGACCTTTACGGAAATCAATCGCCATTGTCGGGGAAGGCGTGACAGAGCAGATGTATTTTGCCCATCTGAAGGATTTCCACGAACTCGATTTCTCATTGCAACCTGAACTGCCGAAACATCCAGACTATATGACGATTTTCAAGAAGGCAAAGGATCTGATACGGAAAAAATACGATTTTGTGTTGTGTGTCATAGATCTTGACAAGATTTGTGAGGAATCAAAATTCAAAGATTTCCAGAAGGAATGTTTGAAACTGTCATCTAAGATCATTCCTATCACAAGCAATCCATGCATTGAGCTGTGGTTCCTGCAACATTTCCTCTCGTATCCATCCGCCCGGCACTTCAGTAACTACAAGGAAATAGCGCAGGTTCTCAAAGTTCATCTCCCGGAATATGGGAAAACGAGAAAATACTACAGGAAGCGACGTCCCTTTTCTGAAATGGAGAGGAACGGCGGTATCGAAAGGGCCCGCAAGAATTCCTTTGAGCTTCTCAAACATCTGGAATCAACAAGGGATTGTGAGCACAAATCCTATACAGAAGTAGGATTATCAATAAACAGACTGATCGACTGCCGGTCTTGTTCCTCTGCGACCCCTTGTACCGCATGTCTGGAAGAATTCACCGCTGCCACCGCTTTCAAGGAAGCGGTAGCAAGAAAGTAAAGTCAAAACTTTGCCCAGGGTATATTTTTTTATAGGCAAGAGAAAGGTATGCAGGTACAATGAGGTCAAGGAGCCTGCAATATCATGCTTGCGCTGGAAGACTTCAACCGACTGAGCCCATGCGAAAATCTCCTCCCCGTTCTCAGGGAAATCAAGGAAATGCTCAAGACTTCCAAGAACCCGAAGGCCCCGGACTATGGTTGCATCATCAACGACTTCTTCTTTGATCTGAAAGATAGATCGGACGCTGTTCGTCTACGGGATAAGATACTATCCGCCCTTGATCAAAATGAGGGGAATGTTGACCGACTTGCGAACTGGCTTGTACAAGTTGATTCTGAAATTGACGAATGCGTAGTTGAAAAAACAGCCCGCGACATCAATCAGGTCGTGTTCTGGAATGCTGAAGCCAAAGCCTGTTCCGATGACTTTCTGAATGGTGATGAGCTCCGGTACTACGCTCGCGAAGAAACTGATAGCAGAGGAAGAAACCTTGCTCTCAATGTATCATTCTTGCGGGTACAACATTTTTCAAAACACTCCGATGTTCCCACGATTTGCGGTACGCCTTTTCAAGTATTGATGAGCATCTATGCGGACCTAGCTGGACTGGCTATCAAATTCTGGAACTGACAATCCACTCGGAAAGAAGCCTTGGGAAGAAGCTTGTCCGTATTTCAAACAATCGCTGAGATTGTCCAACGATATTTGAGCTTTCAAAATGAGACTGGCGAAAAGTTGACAATAACGAAGGTTTCGGTTATGTATGAAAAGCGAGATAGAGCCCTCGAACTGGAAAAGTAGAGTTTTCCGAGTACTTGGTTCGGGACCAAGGGGTTATGCCCTCTTTCTGGCCTTTTCCTGACTGTAGGAGCCTTTGCATGAACACACCGCAGAATATCTACGATGAACCCTGTTTTTTCGAAGGGTACAGTCGGTTGCGAGAGAATCCTCTGAACTCCAATGTGTTGCTCGAACAGCCTGCGTTGCGGAGCTTGCTCCCCGACCTGCATGGGAAATCGGTGCTGGACATGGGGTGTGGTTTTGGAGACGCCTGCCAGGAATATGTACGCTTTGGGGCGACCTCCGTCGTAGGGATAGATATCTCTGAAAAGATGCTGGCTGTCGCCCGATCCCGAAATAGCTCAGGACCTATTGAATATCTTCAACTCAATATGATGTCCATCCCCACCTTGGGCCGCCGGTTTGATGTGGTCACGAGTTCCCTGGCCGTCCACTATGTCGAGGATTTCCATCGGCTCGTCGAGATTGTCGGCGATTGTCTCAACCCCGGAGGCGTGTTTCTCTTTTCTCAGGAACATCCTCTTACGACCGCCCCGATCCAAGGTGTATCCTTTCAAAAGGAACCTGACGGCGGATCCTCCGCCTATCTTCTGGCCGATTATGGCAGACCAGGGTTCCGTAGCGTCAAGTGGTTCGTCGAGAATGTCGAGAAATACCACCGCATGTTCTCCGAGATCATCAATACGCTGGTAGAGTGTGGATTCATTGTCGAGGCGATGAAAGAGCCGTTGCCCGACGACGCCCTGCTACAGAAGCGTCCCCGGATGCATCATGAGTTCATCAAGCCAAGTTTTCTCCTTGTCAGGGCAAAAAAGAGCTAGTTGCCGCTATATTTGTCCGCTGGATTCCAGGCTGCCTCTCCATGGAGCGCATCACCTCCGATCAATCGATCCAGGGCGAGATGGGCGAGGGTGAGTCCAAATATCCCCGTGATGGTCGGCAGGCTGCCAAGTACGTTCCGTCTGCGGCCCCTGTCTATGATCTGTTCGTTGAAATCGGCGTGTTCTTCGCTTTCCGGGTCCCTGTAGGTATATTTGACCAGTTCAGGGGAGAACACCACTTCGATGCCCCTACCGACCCCTCTCTTGCGGAGGTTCGTCCGTACCTGCTTCGCCAGCGGGCACCCCCAGGTATCCATCAGATCGGCGGTCCTGACCAACGTAGGCTCCCGCCTCAACGCAGCCCCCATCGAGGAGATGACGGGGATTCCCCTCTGGTAGGTCCCTTGCAGCAGGGCGCACTTCGGGTTCAGCGAGTCGATGGCGTCAATGACTAGGTCGGGGTTTCCTTCCAGAATCTGGGGCAGCGTCTGCTCATGTGCGAACATGTCCAAGATCTCCACCTGTATTTCCGGGTTGATGTCCAGTACCCGATCCTTCGCCACTTCGACCTTGCTTCGTCCGATCGTGGATTCGAGGGCCAGCAGCTGCCGGTTGAGGTTCGTGATTGATACGGTATCGAAATCGACCAGACGGAGCCTCCCGACGCCGCTACGGACCAGAGCCTCCAAAGCATAGCCTCCGACAGCCCCCATCCCCACGATGACGACGAACTTACCGTGCAGATTTTCGACGATATCATCGCCAAGAAGTCGGCTGATGCGTAAAAAGCGTTCCGATGGCATGTGTCCGTTCCTCCAGTTGTTCGATAGGAATATCCATGGCCGTAGCCAACCGTTTCATATGGTTTCGCAGGATATCGGGGTAGGGCAGTCCTCTCCATTCCTCAGGAAGCCAGCCTTCCGGCCAGTCCGTTTCCATAGCCAGCGGATAGTCCCGCAATTCCTGTAGCCGTTGTGTGAGTTTCAATCCAGGTCTCCAGACCGAAGGGCCGAGGGAAATCGTCCCTCCCAGTTTGATGAACCGCTTCGCAGTCTCCACGCTCGCCGTATATCCATGCCAGAGCAAGCGGGGCATTTTCCCCCTCTGCTGCTCCAATGTTTCAAACAAGGACACCTCGGCTTGCACGACATGGAGGCTGACCGACCGACCCAGACGATAGCCCAGATGCAGCGTCTTGGACAGGAATTCCTGCTGTCGATCCATCGGAACCGTTGTCTGGAATCTTCGGTCAAGGCCGACTTCTCCGATCTGGAGAGTCTTGTCGTTCTCCAAGCGTTCGGTCATCTCATCCAGGACGCAGGCCTCGGCGGTATCATCCATCATTTCAGGAAGGATGCCGATGGCTCCCGTCACGTCTGGCCTGTTCTGTGAAAACGCAATGATCCTTGGCCACTCCGATGGCTTGGAAGTACATATCATTCCGTACCATGGCTTCGGCGTCTGGTCTAGTTGAGAACCTTGGAGGGGTAGATGGAGATGGAGGTCGAACATGTCCCCATCCTACATTCCAGAGGGAATTATGTCCACAGTGAGCCTGGGGTGACCACCGAGTGGGCCTGGCTAGAAACAGGTCAATGCGAGCCAGGTCACCAGTACGCTGCTGATGATCGGTAGCACCATGCCACCTCTCCACCAGGCGAGGATCGTGGCGGCGCCTATGCCGAGCAAGCCCGCATACCATTGCGGAGCGAAATCTATGACCGTACCGGGGAATATCAGGGCCCCGAGCGCCGCCACCGGCATGATCAGCATGCACTTACGGGCGAACTTCGGCAGCTTGTCGAGGAACTTCGCGTAATAGGGGACGACACGGGGCAGGAACGTCGCCGCCGCGGACAACAGAATCAAGGCGATGAAGGGCCAGCCGTTCATTCCCTACCTCCTTCACAAGCGGTGATGCCTGCGCTTTCCACAAGTTCTTCCTGGTCTGTATCCGGCATGATCCAGGCACCGAACAAGGTGCCGCTGAGCATCGCGATGACGAACGCCCAGCCCACGGGCATTCCCATGGCGCAGACCAGCAGTGAGTTGATCGCGGCGGAAAGACCAGCGACCAGTATCGCCTGCCAGTTCGATTTGACCTCCTGGGTGAGCAGGGAGGCGAACATCGCGTAGATCGTCACCGCCGCCGCCCGTTGCAGAGCGTCGGGCAGTACCATGCCGACGATGAACCCGATAGCCGTACCCGCCACCCAGCCGGTATAGGCCGTCCCCTCTATGCCCATCATGTAGGGGAAAGATAGCCTGCCGGGGCGAAGCGCGGAGACGGAGAAAACCTCGTCGGTCGTTCCGAACGCCACCAACAGCCGTTTGATCCCTTTGACATCGGGCTCCAACCGGCTGGCGATGGACGCCCCCATGAACATGTACCGTAGGTTGATCATCAACACGCCGAGGAAAATAGCGATGACAGTCGCCTTCGCGGCGATCAGATTGGCGGCGAGAAACTGCCCCGAACCCGCGAAATTGGTGATGGAGAACAATGTGGATTCCACCAGGTTCATACCGATGTCACGACAGACCAGGCCAAAGGCCATGGCTGTAGGAAAATAACCCACGCATATGGGAAATCCCGCTTGGATACCCTCTCCCAGCGTGGCTTTGGATGAGTTGTTCTGTTGATGATTCATGGTGTACGTATATTACCCAATTCACAGGTAGAATAGCAACTGGGAAGAGCGGCCTGATACCGTTCATCACCAGAGGAAAACAACGGGAAGCCTTTCATAGATAGTGCCTGGTTGGTTTTTTCCGTGTAGTCCGTTCCACCGTTTCTATGGTAGAATAGGTGCAGGAGTTGATATGCCAGTATTCTTACGTAATCTCGGATTGGAGTTCATGGCTTCGAAAGATGGTCTGCTCGATGAATATATGATGCCGTTGTTCGAAGCTGCACGTCCCCGGACTTGCCAGGTCGGTCGGTATTATGTCAGCCAGCTCCCCAGTGGGGTGGAGTTCATCTACCATGTGGTTCCCGAAGGCGATGATCTTCGGGTGATCGGTGTGGATACCCATGTGGGTGGCCCCTGCATCTGGTACGGAACCCCTTTCATGATGCTTGAAACCGACGCCGACCCCATGTCGCTGCGGCTTGCTTTCTCCAACGATGCCAAGTCGGCGGTGTTCGTCGCGAACATCATGAACGCCGGAGTGCTCTCTTCGTTTGATGAGAAGACCCGTGTCGAGATGCAGGTTGTGGCGTTCCCCGCCTCCTTGGAGATCTATCAGGATCGTGCCGCGTATGAAGAAGCCATGAATGAAGCCGCCCAGCAGGGAGACGGGACACCGCTGATCATAGCCGATGGACAGCCTTTCCCCTATAATTTCATGATGAAGTACAACCCAGAGGCTACCGATGAACAGCGTCAGAAAGCGGGTAGAGAAGACCTTCTCTTGCTATGCGGCAAAGTCCTGGCTGTCGAAGAACGGCGTCATGGTATTCCCCGGCACGAAGACGCCTCGATGTCCGTAGCAACCATCGCGACCAGTTTCGGACATCTGGACGTAGTGTTTTCCAAGGACATGCTCGCGGGTGTGACCTGCAAGAAAGGGGACTACCTTGTATGCGACTGTGTCCTCAGCGCCGATGTCGCTCTTGGAGAGCATGAGAACTGGGTTGACTGAACAAGTTTTCCTCAGTAAGGCGATAAAGCAGATGCTGACATTCCGACGGACTCCTGGTTTCAGGACTGGACATCTGAACGATAGAAGGAAAAATTATGGAACCTACGAAGACATGGATGAAACAATGGGAACAGGTCAGGGATTCCCTGACCTGTCCTGTGGACTTGAATGCCTATTTTGAGCAATCGGAAATCGCAGGAACGCAGCTTGCCATCATGGATATCGGCCCTTGTTCATTCCCGACCGGACAAATTCTGGTTCGCGATCCATTGTGTTATCTCTATGATCTTGATGAGCAGCCCTATTTCCTCACCGTTTCCCCTGGCACCTATCGAACCGAGGTGTGCGTGGTCACTCCTGGCGATGAGGGCGATTGCGCCCGTTATGCCGCTGTACGGTTGCGGTTCACGGACCTGCCCGCCGTCCGCTTTGAAGAGGCCTTGGTCGGCGATGAAGATTTTTCCGAGCTGGAAGATGAAGATTATTTCGGTTTCGCGGTAGATGCCGGTATGGGTTGTGTTTGCGATGAAGGGCTCCATCGCAAGTTCTATGGTTTCGCAGCTGACTGGTATGAAGAAAATCCCGACGGCAACCTCTATGATGATTATTTCGCTCCGTTGCTTGCCGAGAACGCCAATAGGTTTCCTCGATATCAGCGAAGCGAGGGAGACTGGCTGAACTGGACGATCCCAGGTACTGAATACCATCTGCCGATCTTCCAGGCTGGTTTTGGAGACGGTGTCTATCCTGTCTATTGGGGATATGCCCAGGACGGATCAATCTGCCAGCTTGTCGTCCAGTTCATAGATATCCAGCTGGCCTATGGGAATCCAAGCGACACTCTGGATCTTGAGGATTTTGAGAATGCTGAAGGTTGTTGTGAAGGGGAGGTCGATCTGGATGAATGGGACGCCCTGTTCGAATGCGAGGGGCCTTACGTCCTCAGTTTCGATATAGATGCCGACAAGACCTTGCAAGCATTCTCTCCTGTACAGAAGGCCGGATACGATTATCTGTCGAAGAATCCCTGCGACCTGGTTTTCCCCGTCCTGAACGAACTGCTGAAGGAATGGCCGTCGATCCAGGAACAATACAGCTATGAAGGCCAGTCACCGGAGGAACGACAGGAAATGATTCCCGATGTGACCGATATCAACGGATTGCTTCCCTTGTTGGCGCCTTCCGATGTGGTCGTGTACGACCTTGCGTTGGAAGGTCAGCCGTATATCGGTATCCAGTTCTCCTGCTCCTGGGATGATGAACATGGTTTCGGCGCGATGCTCTGTGGTGACCGGGTCGTCAAGATCGGGGGCACCGATACCGCACTTCTCCGGTGGATCGCACAGCGGGACCTGGAGGCCCATGCTTCACATTAGGACTGCTGTTTCCCCTGAGGAGGAACAGGGTGTGGATATGGTGGAAGTAGCATAGAGTGCGTCCAAGTCGGGTGGCTTGGGGGTGCCGGTTTGTATTTGGTTCCAGAGCTGATTCTTTTGAAAAGATACTGTAGGTAATATCTGCCGTTTTGTTGACATGTTCGGGGAACTATGGTATGTTCCTTGCTTGTCAGCTTGCGATAAGCTGGTTTTCAATCCGGGCAGTAGCGCAGGGGTTTAGCGTACAAGTCTGGGGGACTTGGGGTCGCCGGTTCAAATCCGGCCTGCCCGAAAACGGATATAAAAGAGTCAGCGATGAGCTGGCTCTTTTTTTAGGTTCAAAGCAGAAATTTGGGGGATATGTAGTTTGATTTGGGCAAGAGGCTCTGG
>CAYOWS010000031.1:0-141 GCA_964407735.1 uncultured Sphaerochaeta sp.
AGGTCGGTAGTACGACTTGTACGCCGAACCTGACGACAACGCAGGCATGGTTACAGTTCACGATAGGCTCGCGAAGGAAAATGGAACCAGGCCAAGGCGGCGGAAGGTCGGTAGTACGACTTGTACGCCGAACCTGACGAC
>CAYOWS010000031.1:241-39801 GCA_964407735.1 uncultured Sphaerochaeta sp.
AACGCAGGCATGGTTACATTTTCCAAGCGAGAAGGAGAAGAAATCAGATGAAAGCATTGCTCCTGGACTCCTACAAACACCTCACCCACCAGGACATCCCTACCCCGGAGATCAAAGATTCCCATGAAGTATTGGTACGGATCAGAGCCGTGGCGATCTGCGGCTCGGATGTACACGGGTATGACGGTTCGACAGGAAGGAGAAAACCACCTGTCATCATGGGACATGAGGGCGCGGGAGAGGTCGTGGCGGTAGGTGACGCCGTGACAGCATGCAGAGCCGGAGACAGAGTAACTTTTGATTCGACGATCTATTGCGGTTCCTGTGAGCCTTGCCGCAGAGGCGATGTCAATCTTTGCGAGAACCGCAGGGTACTGGGAGTATCCTGCGATGAATACCGGTGTGACGGTATCTTCGCCGAATATGCCGTGATCCCGGACCATATCATCTACAAGATACCGGAAGGGCTTTCCTATGCGCATGCATCGCTTACGGAACCCGCGGCGGTCGCGGCGCACGCCGTCAGGCTGACCCCGATGGAACTGGATGACAGTCTGGCGGTCGTCGGAACGGGTATCATCGGCCTGCTGATAATCAAGATTCTCAAGGCGTCCTGCGCGGGTCCGATCATCGCATTGGATACCGATCCATCACGCCATGAGGCGGCAAGGGCCGCCGGAGCTACATACGTATTCGATCCCCGTGATCCCGATCTGCTCCTGGATGTCTCCGAGATTACCAACGGGAAGATGATAGACAGGGTTTTTGAGGCTGTCGGAGCTACAGCATCGATACATACCGCGATCAGCTTGGTCAGGAAGGGAGGTTCCGTCACATTGGTCGGCAATGTCTCACCGACGATCGAACTCCCGTTGCAAAGCGTTGTCACCCGACAGATCAAGCTGATAGGCTCCTGTGCCATCGCGGGAGAATATCCGCTGGTGATTGATATGATGGCAAGGGAAAAGCTGGATGTCGCGCCATTGATCAGCGCCGTGGCGCCGTTGTCCGAGGGACAACAATGGTTCGACAGATTGTACGCCAGGGAGCCGGGGCTGCTCAAGGTCGTGCTCGAACCGTAGCCACGCCACATGGCGGAAAAGGAATTGATACGATGAAAGATGGAAGGATCCGTTTCGGTCTGATTGGATATGGGAAGGTGGCGCAGTTGCACGCAAAGGCTCTCACAGCTTCCGAGCATTGTCAGCTTGTATCGGTTTGTGGCCGAAATGAGTCGAGTTGCGCAAAATTCGCCGATACCTGGGGCATACAGGCCCGTACCACCGTAGCGGAAATGGCGAGTCTGGATGGAGTGGAGGCGGTCATCATCACCACGCCACATCCAGCCCATCGACAGGGCGCAGTGGAGGCTTTCGCCGCGGGATGCCATGTCCTGGTGGAAAAGCCGATGGCGCTGACGGTCGGGGAATGCGAAGAAATGCTCCAGGCTTCAAGGGAAACGGGCAGGAAGCTCGGTGTCATCAGCCAACGCAGATGGTATCCCTCCTGCCAGCGAATCAAGCAGGCGATCCTTGACGGCAAACTGGGGGAACCCGCCATCGGACAGATCATCATGCTTGGATGGCGGGACCTCGCCTACTATCAATCAGATCCTTGGCGTGGCAGATGGGACACGGAAGGCGGTGGTGTGTTGATCAACCAGGCTCCACACCAGATAGACCTGCTCCATTGGTATATGGGACCCGTCGAAGAGGTAGCCGCCTATTGGAAAAACGTCAACCACCCCTATATCGAGGTCGAGGACACCGCGGTCGCGGCCCTTCGTTTCAAGAAGGGGGGTCTCGGTTCCATACTGGTATCAAATTCCCAGAAACCAGGCATCTACGCGAAAGTACATGTCCATGGAACCAGCGCGGCTTCCGTTGGAGTCCAGACAGATGGCGGAGCTATGTTCGTAGCAGGCATGAGCAATATCGTGGAACCACCCTACAATGATCTTTGGACGATACCGGAGGAGACCCAATTGTTGGAGAAGTGGAAAAAGGAGGACGAAGAGTTCTTCTCTACGATCGACGCCACTTGGTATTTCTTCAAACTTCAGGCGGATGATTTCGCCTCGGCCATCAAGGAAGACCGGACACCCGCGGTCACAGGGGAAGACGGATTGGAGACGGTGAAGATCATAGAGGGAATCTACCGTTCAGGGACGGAACACTGCCCGATCCGGTACTGAACGATACTGGACATAGTCGAGGGGACGTCGCGATCATGCAGCGTCCCCTCTTTCGTCCGGCGAAGTTTTTTTAGCGGCTCGGTTTCTGCCACAGCTTCTCAAGGGCGTAGAATTCACGGAATTCCGCGCTCATCAGATGGATGATGATATCGCCGCCATCGACCAGTTCCCACCCATCGGCGGCAGGATTCTTGTGCCGGTTGTTCACTTCAACCCCAAGCCGGTTCAGTTCTCCCCACAGTTCATGGGCGACACCCTTCAGGTGACCGACGCTGTTCACCGTCGCGATGATGAAGTAGTCCGCCCAGCTACAGTCTCCGGAAACATCGATGACGGTCACGTCCGTCCCCTTGTGGTCTTCAATGAACTGCGCGATCTGGTCGGCGATCTTGCGTCTCTCTTCTGTCATGTATTACCTACTCCTCTGGACGGAGGCCAGCACCTGTTGCAGCCATATCGTCAGCCAACGGTGTGTGCGCTCCCAATCCATTGTATTATCCATGGTGATGAAATCGCCGGCATCATATCCGGCGCATGCGGTCACCTGTTCCAATTCCCCGAGCATACCGTCGACCGCATCCATTCCGGCAAGCTTTCCCAGTGTATCGACCATCGCCGTTTTCCTCAAGGGTTTCGCGTACAAGATAAGCGCTTGTATACGTTGCGACGCTGTCGGAACATTCGTCATGCTCACCCCCGTCTCGATCGCGAGGCTGTCGAGCAGTCCCCTCAACTGGACGAGATCCGCCGAAGTCCCTCCAAAAAAGCCATGAGACGGAATCGAACAGAGATCGACCATGGCCTGTTCCAAAGAAACCGGCTGTCCGACCGTCGCCAGATAGGACTGGTATCCAGTAACTATCTCGGAGGGTATCGCGACCGTCACGAGGCTCTTTCCATCTCCACTTCGGAGCAACAGCAGGACCTCGTCTTCAAACCATCCGTATCTGCATTCAGGCGGTTTTTCCTGAGCGCAGGAGACAAACAGGAAAATCAGCGGCAGGAACAACAACACGCAGGCGAAACCGGCAATCCTTCGCGACCTCACAGGCGACCTCCGGTCTTCATGTACTCATACAGCCGTTTTGTACAACCGGCCTGCGAAATACCGTTCAGTCTGAAATAGGCTGCCTGGTCCTCCATGATCGTCATCGCCATGGATTCCATCGTCGGACGTGAAAGCAAGTAATGGCGACGTTCGTCAGTGAGGTGCTTACGAAGCGGTTCCAAGTAGTCGACGATGTACATGGCCAGACCAAGCGCCCCCATGGAGATATCCCCCAAGGAGTGCCAGCGGACCGCAAGTCTCCAAGCATCCGGACAGCCGGGAAGCTTTTCCTCCATCAGAGCCGCCGCGACGGCGCCATGGAGCAGCATCGGCTGTCGCTCTTCCTCAGGCTCCATCGGAAGGCGATGCTCCCGACAGTATTCCGACAACGAAGAATCGGACCAGCCCCTGGCGACATCATGCCACAAACCGACATACAACCCGGCATCGCTTTTGGCCGGATCATCCCCATAGGCATAGGGGAACCGTTCCAACAGTGCTTTCATTGTTATCGCACAACTTTGGCAATGGGCGAACCGCTTCGGATTGACCTGTGTCGCCACGTACTGTTCAAGCCCGGTATAGATGTCGTTCCTGTACATATTCGGCCACCTTGCCGGGCATCAGGGAAACAACCTCGACAGGCAGTTTCTCGTCAGAAGCGAGCTTTGCGCAACGCTGGCGGATATAGGAGGAGGAGTCCTCCTTCACCGCGTTGTCAATGAACCGGATCCGCACACCTTCAGGGACGTCCGGGGCTGGAGCGTCATCCTCCCGGCGGCAGACTACGAAGTCAACGATCTCCTTGAGCTGTGCAAAACGATGCCATTTTGGCAAGCCTTTGAGCAGATCATCACCCATGACTACTGAAATGGTACCATCGATTTGATATGTGTCGTACAGGTATCGTACTGTGTCGTAGGTATAGGACACCCCTCCCCGGTCCAGCTCACAGGAATCGACGATCAGCTCGACCGGTCTGTCCTGGGGGTATATCTCCTGGTATTGTCCGATCGCGAGATGGAGCATCGCCAGTCGATCGTCGGCTGGCGCGGGACGCTGTTCATCCTGCTTGAAATTGTTCAGTGCCACGGGCACGAGAATGATCCGCTGATACCTTGTGTTCTCGACTACGCAATGGATCAGATGCAGATGCCCCAGATGAACCGGGTCGAAGCTACCTCCGATCATCGCGGTGGAAAGCGGTCGTCGCAGGACGGTCGTATCAGCCATCAGCTACCTCTTCAGTTCTCGTCGGGCATATCCGGTGCATCGGCATAGTAGGCGTCGGTATCCAGTGTAGAGGTAAAACCACCACGGGTTGCCCGCAAAGCCTCCAGTTCAGGATTTTCCGCGTCGCCGACCATCTGGATGAAAGCATGCTTGACTTCCTCCAGCCCTTCGTCCATGTAGATGGACATTCCGATGATATGCCTGTCGGAATACTTCTTGCGAAGTTCCTCAAGGTGTTCAGGCGCCCCGTCTTCGTCAAGCTTGGTACCGATGATCACCTGCTCCTTCTCCAATAGTTCGGGAGTATAGGCGAGGAGTTCCTCGCACAGTATATCATAGGTATCAAGGTAATTGTCGTCGGATAGGTCGATCAAGAAAGCAAGGCCCGTCGTACGGCTGATATGCCGCAGGAACTTGAACCCCATTCCGGCACCTTGGCTGGCACCTTCTATGATTCCGGGAATATCGGCGAGGACGATGTCATGATCGCCATACCGGAACATTCCCAACTGAGGTATTTTGGTCGTAAAGGGATACCCGGCGACTTTGGACCGGGCGTTGGTCAGCAGATTCAGCAAAGAGGACTTGCCCGCGTTGGGGAATCCCACGAACCCGATATCGGCGATGACCAGCAGTTCGACGCCGACACGCATCTCCTGGCCGGGTTCACCGGTCTGAGCGAAACGCGGAGCCTGTCTGGTAGCGGTCCGGAAATGCCAGTTGCCCTGGCCACCGCGACCGCCTTTCAAGAAAACCCAACGTTCTTCACCTGTCAGGTCCTTGAGGATTTCACCAGTCTGGGCGTCTTTGATGACTGTGCCAGGGGGGACCGGAATCTCAATATCGTTTCCGTTACGCCCATAGCAACGCTGTCCGGCTCCAGATTTGCCGTTTTCGGCTCTGTAGTTGCGGACCAGCTTGAGATGTCCGAGGGTACGGAGGTTCTGTTTCACCACAAAGACGACATCGCCGCCACGGCCGCCATCGCCACCGTCAGGTCCGCCTTTGGGTACGTACTTCTCCCTACGGAAGGAAACACAACCGTTGCCTCCGTTTCCGGAGGCAACGTCTATATACGTTTCGTCTGAAAATCCAAACATGTATTACTCTGGCCTCTTAATTAGCCAAGGTACTCAAAAAACTACTCAGTGACAATGCTGACGTACTTGCGGTTCTTCCTGGTATGGAATTTCACAGTGCCGGCAACCTTGGCATAGAGAGTATAATCAGAACCCAGACCTGCGTTTTCACCAGGATGGAACTGGGTACCATGCTGACGGACGATGATTTCACCGCCCTTGACGAGCTGGCCGCCGAAGCGCTTTACACCCAGACGCTGGGAATTGGAATCGCGACCGTTGCGGGAACTACCGCCACCTTTCTTATGTGCCATTTCTCTTACTCCTTAACCGATGATCTCATTGATCTTGATGAGAGAATACTTCTGACGATGACCCTGGGTCCTACGATATCCCTTTCTGCGATGGAACTTGTAGACCTTGATCTTGTCACCTTTCATCTCGCTTTCGACGGTTGCGAGTACCTTGGCTCCGGACACATATGGGGTGCCGAACTTGGCGCTGTTTTCATCGACAATAGCGAGTACTTTCTCCAACTCCAGAGCAGATCCTTCCTCCATGGAAAGCTTATCCACCTGCAGCGTGGCACCGACGAGTGCTTTGTACTGTTTTCCGAGAATTTCTACCAGTGCGTACATGACGATCACTTCCTTCAAATGAATTATTCGGTTTGTTTTATACCATCCGACGGAAGTACTTGCAACCGACTGAAACAGGATTCATCCTGAAACTTCGGGAAAATCGACTTGCCTACCTACCGTTCGGTAGGTTATAGTAGGAGCATGGAAGAGCCAAAAACCGATGAACCAAAGAAAAAGAACGAGAACACACGGGAGCATCTGATACTCCTCGCCTTGGAGCTGGCCGCACGGAAAGGGCTGGACAACACTTCCCTTTCGGATATCGCTGAGGCCGCGGGGATCCGCAAGGCGAGCCTGTACCATCATTTTCCGTCGAGGGAGGCCATGATCGAACAGATGTTCGCCTACTGTTCGGAGCTCGCGTCCAGACAAGGCATAGTCATTTCATTCAACGGGAAGGCGGAGGAGGTGTTGTCCAGGGCGATGGAACATTGGCACAGGCTGTACACCACACCGCCGCTATCGTATTTCTACCGCATCGTCGAGTCCCAGAAACTGATTCTTCCCCTCGCCGCCCGTACCAGCCGGGTATTCATGCAGATGTTGCAGGGACAGTCGGAGATCCTGCTGGAGACACTGACGGAAACAGGCCGGCTTGATATCGAGGAACTGGATCTCGCCGTGGCGATGTTCTCAAGTACGGCGCAGGGTTTCCTGACTCGTTCCATGATCTCCGAAATGGAGGAGATGGAGGAAGATGAAGATCTCGAATGGCAGGAGGAACGGTTCGTCCGCCGCTTCTGCAAACTATACAGGGGTACGGTAGGGGTACGGTAGGGGGTGCAATGGGGGTACACGGAGACAGCTTGGAGAATCCTCCGATCCAAACAACCGACGCCTCAAGTCTGCCTGAACATAGCACGTACAAAAACAACGTCTGTGGGAATAATTGTTCTGTTTTTTTCTTGAATAAGAATACTTATTCAAATCTTTATTATCACTTTATAATCATACAAAATAATAAGTTACTCATTTTTTCTATTTATTTTCTTTTTGAAAATAAGTATTGACAAATCAATTTTTCCATGCGTTTCTTAAAGGGAGTTGGATATTGATGCATCAGCTCCTATCTCCTTTGCGGTTGTGTACACCCGTTCTCAGATCGGGATGTGCTTCATCATTGTTATGTTACAAAAGGAGTGCTTGTGAAAACCCTCAGACTTACGGCCATTGCCCTTGTTCTCTTGATAGCGATGCTGGCAACCAGCTGCGCCATGACCACACCTACCCCGCCTGTGAATCAGTATGAAAACGAATACATCAACCTTGCGGGGGACTGGCATTTCAAGCTCTATCGTAAATATTCGAACATGTACCAGTATCTTGCCTATAACGCATGCACTGTGACATGGGAAGATCTCACCGTCGCGGAGCTCCCCACGGCCACGACATATTCCACATGGGAAACGGTAGAGGGCCCTGCCGCCGATTATTCGACGGGAGGACTCCAGCAGATGTTCCGAAGCGGGGACACCGATTCCAGAACCACCCTTGAATCGACGGATCTGTTCCCCAAATGGGCGGAGGCCTGGTATTGCAAGACCATCGACATTCCCGCCGGATTCATCACCGGAAACACAGTCACCCTTCTGTTGGGAATCATCGATGATCTGGATGTCGTGTACATCAACGGAAACCCGGTCGCGGCAAGCGGGTTCAAGAAGGCCGACAATTCCGTAGCCGCCGTTTCCTCCGTACCGAGTACCGGCGGATTCAACCAGACGGGCGATTTCCGCTTCGAGAAATCCTACTGGGAGATTACTCGCGAATACGTCGTCGACTCTTCGTACTTCCAGACTGGTGAGAATGAGATCGCGATACGGATCTACAACAACAACTCTTTCGGGGGATTCTATGACAGACCGATGGCGCTGGTATCCACCCAACGTGCGTTGAGATATCTCAAAGGCTTGCCGACCGAGGAGCTGTCTGATACGACGGCGTACCAAAATTTCGTCAGCGGACAGATCGTAGCCCTTGAAACGAAGAATCTGGCCGACTATTCGGCATCGTTGAGCGATATCTACAATGAGAACGAACTGGACAAGGCCGCCCAAGTCGCTATCGTCAGCGGATGGTTCTCCTCCTACGATTCCATCACTGTCGACGATACCAACGCTGGTTTCTACATGTTCAACGGTTCAGACATCTATTCGGCTCATAGGGTGATCACAGGGACCAAGGGCGCGACCAGCACGACCCTGTATGAGAATGATGAATTCATCGAATACTTCATCAAGGAAGGGACGCAAATCAAGGAGCGGGGGAATTGGAGCCATTGCTATACCGTCTCCTATACGTCCACCTTGGCGGGCATGAACGATTCCACGCAGAAATACAGCGTCTACCTACCGCCATCGTATTACACGGACGCGGCGAAGGAATATCCAGTGGTATACCTGCTGCACGGAATAAACAGCACCGGGGACTCCTTCGTGAATGTCGACAAGATCGAAGACCATATGAACGCATGGATCAATTCCGGTGATATCGTGGAGATGATCGTGGTCATGCCGAACGCAGGAAAGAGTTGTGGATATCAAGATACGCCGACACCGGCGTCCGGACCGTCTGATTCAGCGGGACCATGGGCCAGCTTCATCTATGTGGATATCCTTGGGGAAGTCGAAGCGAACTACAGGACCTTGCAGGACGCGAAGTTCCGCGGCCTCAGTGGCATCTCGATGGGTGGCGGTGGCGTATTCAAGATCGGCCTGACCCATACCGATATCTATACGTCGTTCGCTTCTCACATGGGAGCCGTCCCGGTCCTCGATCCCTATTTCGCCAGCATCAGTGCCGCGGAATTGCCTTCGCTCGATTTCTATCTCGATTGTGGCAACCAGGACCAGATGGTCTCGCCCGCCGCGACGCAGACAGCGGGTGAATATCTGGAAAGCATTGACGCGAACGTGGAATGGGAACTACGCGACGGAGCCCACAACAGTGCGTTCTACATGACGGGTATGCCGAAATCGATGAAGATGCATAGCGAACATTTCGTCAGACTGGGACTGAGCGACTGATACCGAAAGACAGAACAGGCCTCCCTTGAAAGGAGGTCTGTTCTTTTGTACGTACCGTGCTGCGGCGCAGGAGGATAACCGTCGGAGGTCACATGGTGGCCAGATATGGGATCCCCACCAACGCGAACGCATTGCGCAGCACTTGCAGCACCATCGCGGACAGCTCCACCCTCGCCTTGACCAAGGCGGGTTCGCCGGCCTTGAGGATCTGGTTGTCATGATACCAGCGGCTGAACTGCTTGGAGAGCTCATACATGTAGGCCGTCATGACCGACGGGTCGTATTCCGCACCGGCTTTGACTACGGCTTCTGGATATGCGGCAAGCGTCTTGATCAACTCGCGTTCATCCTCCAGGCTCAACAGCGTAGGATCGAACGGAACATCGGCATAGTCGGCCTCCACCTCGGCGTACTTGCGGAGCATGCTGGAGATGCGAGCCCCCATGTACTGGAGGTATGGGCCGGTGTTGCCGTTGAACGAGATGGACTCAGCCGGATTGAAGATCATGTCCTTCGACGGGCTGACCTGCAACAGGTAGTAGTTCAACGCGGCGAGTGCGATGGAATGGGCGGTCGCGTCGACATCGCCGACATCAGCCTCGCGTTCCTTCGCGCGGATTTCATCGGCCGCCAATGAAGTGAGCTGATCGACCAGATCGTCAGCGTCAACGACGGTGCCTTCACGGCTCTTCATCTTTCCGTCGGGGAGGTTCACCATTCCATAGGAGAGATGATGGAGGTTCTTCGCCCAATCGTAGCCGAGCTTTTCCAATACGTAGAACAGGACCTTGAAGTGGTAGTTCTGCTCGCTTGCGACGACGTAGATCAGGGAATCGAACGGCCAGTCCTCGTGACGTGCGACTGCGGTACCGAGGTCCTGGGTCATATAGAGGCTGGTGCCATCCTTACGAAGCAAGACTTTCTTGTCGAGCTTGATCTCAGCGAGATCGATCCATACGGAGCCGTCCTCCTCGCGGTAGAACACACCCTTCTCCAGCCCTTTGAGGACTTCGTCCTTGCCGAGCTTGTAGGTGTTGCTTTCGTAATAGTAGTCGTCGAAGTTGACACCCATCTTGCAGTAGCTCTGGGCCAGACCGTCAAGGGTCCACTTGTTCATGGTGTTCCACAGCGCAAGAACCTCAGGATCACCTGCTTCCCATTTCTTGAGCATCGCCTGGGCCTGCTCGGTCGCGGTCGGCTCCTCTTTCTCCCATTCGGCGAAACGGACATAGTATTTGCCTACGAGATGGTCGCCCTTGATGCCGGAGCTTTCCGGGGTCTCTCCGTTGCCGAACTTCTGGTAGGCGAGCATCGACTTGCAAATATGGACGCCACGGTTGTTGACGAGGTTGACTTTGCGGACATCGGCGCCGTTTGCCTTGAGGATCGCGCTGACGCTCTCGCCGAGGCTATCGTTACGCATATGCCCAAGGTGAAGGGGCTTGTTGGTATTGGGGCAACTGAATTCGATCATCACCTTGGTACCGGACTTGGTATCGTTTGAACCGAAGGAATCACCTTTCTCACGGATCTCTTTGGAGAGGTCCGCGGCGAGAGCGGCGATATCGGCCTTGACGTTCAGGTATGGGCCAGCGAGCAGCAGTTCCCCGGCGGGGCGGTCGGAAAGAGCTTCAATGCGAATCTTCAGGTCGGCTGCGATCTTCGGAGGCGCGACCTTCAACGCCTTCGCATATGCGAACAGGGGGAAAGCGATATCACCGAGTTCCGGCTTCGGGGGAGTCTGTACGGCCAAAGGGGCCAAAGTGGAGGCAACCTCATCTCCTACGAGTTCTTTCGCATAGCTGGCAAGCTGCGCTTCGACCAGATCCTTCCACTGCTGTCGTACCTTCTGCAACATGTTCCGTTCCTTTTCCTATATGGTAGTTGTCAACTATAGTAAGAACCGGTCCACATGGCAAGTGTACCAGCCCAAAAGATAGCGTGGAGAAAACTGGAAACATACCGGTTCAGGTCAAATCCTTCACC
Source organism: uncultured Sphaerochaeta sp. (assembly GCA_964407735.1). GTDB lineage: Bacteria > Spirochaetota > Spirochaetia > Sphaerochaetales > Sphaerochaetaceae > Spiro-02. The sequence goes on from CAYOWS010000031.1 coordinate 11,449, forward strand.
GCCTGGGAGAATCGAATGGAGACATCGCCCGTACCGATATGCTCGACCGTCCCGTCTTCGTGCTGTACGACGAGATGGCAGTCGTCATCAATCGACATGACGGTGGCGGGAATCTGCATATCATTGGCAAGGACCATCACCTGTTGTCCGAGCAAGAAGGATCGACGTCGATATTCTTCAAGGAACTTCCGTTCTTCGAGGTCGACGCAGGCCGATAGTATCTTCTCGATCATCCTGGCGGTCAGACGGTTGCGGCTTACCCCCGCGGGTATCTCCGTGGGCTCACTGAACAGCGAACCGGCTATTGAGCGTAGTTCTTCAGGGAATTCCTCCCGCGGGGTAGAAAAATTGATCCCCACACCGACTACGATACAGTCGAGCCCGCCGCTTTCAAGGTCGATGACGCCTTCCAGGAGAATGCCACAGACCTTTTTCCCTGTATAGTAGAGGTCGTTGACCCACTTGATGGAGACTTCCAGACCGCAGACTTCCGATATGGCTTGGGAAACAGCCACCGCGGTGGCCGAGGTGATCAGGAGCGCGCCGTCCATGTTCATGGAGATTTCCGAGGGGCGCAACACGAGGCTGAGGTAGATACCTCCGTCCGGGGAAGCGAACGAACGACCTCGCCTGCCTCTTCCTCCGGTCTGCTTGACGGCGATGACGGTGGTCCCATGTGGAACTCCGTCCATGGCGAGAAATTTGGCCGTCTTGTTGGTGGACTCCAGCTCTCCATGGAAATGGATATCGGGAACCTGACCATCGATCAGATAGGAGGCGATTCCAGCTTTGGTGAGGATATCTTTCCCCTGGTCCAGACGATAGCCTTTGTTTGTCACGGCGGAAAACTCGTACCCGTCGTTCCTCAACTCCTGGATCGCTTTCCAGACGGCGGCGCGGGAGACTCCTAGTTGGGTCGCCAGTCGTTCACCTGAGAGATGTTCACCTTGGTGCCGCTCGAAATAGCCGAGCAATCTGTCCTTCACTCGCATGATGATGGCATTGTACCGATGGACAGCTGGCATGGCAAGGGAAAGAGATCCTCGCCCCTCTCAGAACGAGAGTGGTGTTCTCCAAAATTTTCCTGCACGATGAAAGGAGCAAGAAAACCAGGAGGTGTTGTATGGAAAAGAAAGTCTCAAGGGAGACACTATGCGCAAAGGGTCTCGATATCGGGATCTATACCACAGATTTCAGAAACGATTTCATTTCACTGACTGATCTCGCGAGATATCGAAGTGATGAGCCCTTTATTGTCATAAATAATTAGATGAGACTCAAGGATACGATTGAGTTTTTAGGATTATGGGAATCCTTGCACAATCCACATTTTAAACCCGTCGAATTCGACGGGTTTACATGCCAGGCAAGCAATGGATCTTTTCCCGTCATTTTTTAATTGTAAACCATTTTTTAAATATTAGTTTACAATAATCATCCGATATGCTATACATCCCGTACAGGAGAGAATATTCATGAATACACAACCCGAGAAAAGCATGCAGACGAAAAAGATCCTTATGACGGCCTTGTTCGCAGCCTTGATGGCCGTGGGGGCCTATATCAAGGTACCGCTTCCGCCAGTGCCGATCACCCTCCAGACCTTGTTCGTACTGACGGCCGGTCTGATGTGCGGATGGAAAACAGGACTCGCCTCCGTAGCGATCTACCTGTTCATCGGCGCCATCGGTCTGCCGGTGTTCACAAGCGGCGGCGGACTTGGCGCGATGCTGGGGCCCACGGGAGGATTCCTGTTCGGATTGATCCCGGCGGTACTGATCGCAGGAATCTGCTCGGACATCGGGTACAGGCATGCGGAGGGGGATGAGCCGAACAAAAAGAGATTCCTAATCTGGTGCTGCCTCGGAGCCGTGCTCGCGACCTTTGTCGGAATCTATGGCATTGGAGTGCCTTGGCTCAAGATCAACAGGCAGTTGTCCTGGGGAGCCGCTTTCGCGGGTGGAATGTATCCATTCTTGCTCGGTGATACCATCAAGATCATAGTGGCGGTGATACTTGCAAGAAACTTCAGGGAGCGATTCGCACAATAATCGGCTTTCGGCATCTTCCCTCTGCATCCGTTCCAATAGTATCATTGGAACATGAGGGGGAAGAGATGGGCATATGCGACGAAACACGGGCTTTCAATAGTGAACCATATCTGGCGGATTTTCTCGCCAGCTTCGACAGAACTGGAAAATCCAAAGCGAATTTCCACGGACTGAACCCACTCCCCTCCATGGCGGCCATCGGCGAGATCGCCGATGAGCTGATGGAGCTGATGTTCCCGGGGCGATGCGGCAGGGACGACAGGAGCCGTTCTCTTGAACATGTCGTCGGTGAACATCTCAAGGACTTCTCAGAACGCCTCAACCAGCAGATAACCCTCGCCTTAAGATATGAAAACGTCCAGGAACTCCCAGAAGACCAATCCCAGGAGTACGAGGCCCAGGCGGAGATGACTGTAGCGCGGCTTCTGAGAGAACTCCCTGCGATACGCAGGCTCCTCAAACTTGACGCAGCCGCGGGATTCGCAGGCGATCCCGCGGCGAGGAACGTCCATGAGATCATTCTCTCCTACCCCTGCATGAAGACCTTGTCCGTCCATCGCGTAGCCCATTTCCTGTTCAGACAAGGAATCCCGCTGATCCCCCGCATGCTCAACGAACGGATGCACCGGGAGACCGGCATAGACATCCATCCGGGTGCGGAGATCGGAGAGTCTTTCTTCATCGACCACGGAACGGGGGTAGTCATCGGAGAAACGGCGGTAATAGGAAACAACGTGAAGCTCTATCAAGGCGTGACATTAGGCGCGCTCAGCTTCCCAAAGGACGCCTGCGGGGCGTTGATACGTGGGGCGAAGCGACACCCGACGATCCAGGACAATGTGACGATATACGCCCATGCGACGATATTGGGGGACATCACCATCGGACAGAACGCGATCATCGGTTCAAACGTATGGATCAAGGAGAGCGTCCCTGAGGACACGATGGTGCTGATGGAGGAACCGAAGACAATCTATCGGGATCTGCGCCGGCGCAAGGTCCAATAAAGGCCCTCTGCTATCGGATGACTCGGACCTGAGGGATGACCAGCCCTTCTTTGGAAGGCTCCATGGTCACCGACGCCAGATCACCGGCTTGCGCCGAAGCCGGAACGTCAAGTACGCGGACCTTGAGATAGTTTCCGGTAAGACCATACCAGCTCCCCTTCTTCTGCTGTTCCAGAATCACTTCCAGAGTCTTGCCCCGTTGTCGACGGACATAGTCGTCGTGCAACCTGTTGGACAGGGTCCGCAAGGTCGCCGCACGTTCATCCCTGACACTCTCGGGAACACGATCCTTCGCCTGATGCAACGGAGTGTCGGGCCGGGGGGAGAACGGGAACACGTGCATCCGGGCGAACTGGTTCTTCACGAAGAACTCGTAAGTCTCCTGGAACTCCGCGTCGCCTTCAGCGGGAAGACCGGTGATCACGTCGGCGGCGATGAACGGATCGTCCTTCACCTGCCGCATCCGCCCGACCACATACGCAAGATGCTCTACGCTGTAGCGCCGGTTCACCCTTGCCAGGACGATATCGCTCGCCGACTGCACCGGCACATGGAAATGCGGTTGCATCCGGGGATCGGCCAACTGGTCAAGCAACAGATCGTCGACATGGTCTGGCTCCAGCGATGAGAGCCTGATACGGATATCCTTACCCAAAGCTGAGAGCAATTGGCGAAGAAGCCCGCCAAGACCATCGTTCCGATGGTCATACATGGTGAGATTCACACCTGTCAGGACGATTTCATGGAAACCTTGACGCTCCAGCGCCAACGCCCGACGGACCACCTCCGCACTCTCGAGACTGACGGCGGCGCCGCGGGCGACATGGACACGACAGAATGCGCAGGCATTGTCACAGCCATCCTGGACTTTCAGGTACGCCCTGCAATGATAGCTGAATGTCGCAGCATCGTAGTCGAAAGGCGATACGATATCGTTTTTCAGGGCATCATTTTCCGATGCACCGTACTGTGGTACTGAATCAACATGCAACGCGGCCAACGCATCACCATCCAGCCCTGCGAAAGAACGGCAGGCCTCCACCAGAGAAAACCCCTCGACCAGACGGGCGGAGACGTACTCCGGCAGATCAAGCATGTTGGCTTTCTTTTCCAGGGGGATGACGACGACACGATTGTCCAGAGCCGCGATCTCATCGGAATCAAGCTGGGCATAGCAACCGGTCACCACTACCGTGGGAGCCTGAGGTTCGCCGGCATACTTGCGGATCATCCGCCGCGCCTTCTGCTCGGCTTTGCTTGTGACGGTACAGGTATTGACGATGTAGAGATCGGCGGGCTCCCCGTCTGGAACGATCGGGAAATCCCGCTTGGAGAACGCATCGGCGATAGCTTCGCTTTCACATTGGTTCAGGCGGCAGCCCAAAGTATAGACGCAAACCTTCATCACAGCTTCTCCGTTTCAGCGTCCTGGGCGGCAAGCGCCGTCATGACCTTTTCCAAAGCCTGCTTCAGATCCATCCGCATCTGAGGAGCATAGGGGTTGTATCGCTGCAAATCGTAGAAGAGTCGCAAGGGGTCGTTACAGGTCTGCTCGACGATCGACATGAGCCTCGCGTAACCGAGTGTCGCCAGTTCGGTGGGCTGGAGGTGCAGTTCATCGAGGGTACGTCCGACGAAGTGTGTGACACCTTGGGACCAAGCCGCTTCACGGTCATGCTGGTCACAGCTCATAGGGAGGACCTTGAGCCCCCAGGAGGCGAATTCAACGCTCCAACGTTCGACGATTTCAGCGGGGCAATCGACGCCGCTGATCACCAAAGGCAGGCCCCCGACTCCATTACGGCCTGAATCGGGGCCGAACATCGGGTGGGTGGCGATGCTGTAGACACCGGCGGGCAGCTTCTCCTGCATCACCTTGGCGGGATGAAGCTTGACGGAACAGGTGTCCATGACGATCGTACCGGGTTTCAGCCGCAGGGCGACGCTACCGATCACATCGGAGAACGCGCTGATCGTCACACAGAAAAAGATGACGTCCTGCGCAAGCAGTTCTTCCTCATCGACAAGACGGACACCGGCGGGCGCGGATATCGCATGCCGGCCGAAACCGCACACGTCATGCCCGGCCTTCGCCAGCAGCCCCGCCCAAAAGAATCCGAAACGACCTAGTCCATATACACCGATACGCATGCTACCCTCAGAGCGACCCAACCACCGGTCTGTCCAACCGATGGATCACTGTCAAAACCAGGCCCCAACCAAGGAGCCCCATGAAGCAAGGTCGCTAGCGTCACTCTATACCATTGTCGCGCTATCCTGCAAGACGGTTTTCTTGAACAAGCGTTCAGAGAGGAGCAACGACATCAAGGCGACCACCATGAGGACCGCGAGCAGGGCCAATCCCCAACCCAAGCCCACAAGCTCCCCTATCGCGCTGACCACGACAGGCAGCAGCAGACGGCCGAGGACTCCGCTGATCATATGGAGGTTGGCGACCTGGTCCATGTCCTCCGACCATCGACGGATTTCCACGATCTGACTCGCGGGATTCAACGCTCCGAAAGCGAAGCCGATCATTGGCATGATACAGACGGCGAAATCAAGCGACGGCATGATCGGGAGCAAGCCAAGGGATACGGCGCAGAAACCAGTCAGGACCGCAAGCAAGGTCGTCGCGTTCCAGCCCTTCTTGAGAACCGGCATGATCAGGACGCGGCTGACGGTACTGCCGATCCAGTAGGCGGTGACCGCCATGCCAGTCATCGCCGCGGAGGCCTGCCAGGAGAGTTCGAGAAACAGGATGGGATAGATTGTGGCGCAATACTCTATCGACGTGAAACAGACGAGGAACACGAAGAAGGCCTGAAATTCATGACGCTTCAGCAAGGAAAAACCGGAGAAGGGATTCCGTTTCACCGCACGACCCGTCCGGGCGTCGAGCCGTACGGGCAGGGGCATCAACAGGGGATTGGATCCGGCTTCCTTCCATCTCATGACGAACAGCAGAAAGCAGAAAAGATACATTGCCCCGGAAACGACATATCCCCGATACCAGGCAGGACCCTTCGCCCATGTGACGAACGCTCCCCCGCCGATAGCGGCGACGCTGTAGACGAGATGCATCAACGGGATATTGGTCGTACGACGCTCGGTATCACACTCCGCCATGACCGCGTAGTTCCCGCTGGAATAGAAATACCCCAGCAAGGACTGGACGAGGAATCCCAAAGAGAACATCCAGGAAGAACGTGAGAGAGCCATCAGGAAGAACCCCAGTCCACCCCCGGCGATTCCGATGAGCAGCACACGGTAGGAACCCCATCTGCGGTTCAGATAGGGAATCATCAGGAACGAGACGAAGACCGCGGCCTGGCTTACCGATACCAGCGCGCCGATCTGCGTCAGGCTCATGGAACAGGTAGCCATGATATCATTCGTCAACGGGCCGAAGAGGTTGCTCGCCAAGGCGTTGACAACGATCATGAGAAAGAGGATGTAGCTGATCACCGGTCGTTTTCCGCGATACTCTGTCGATGCCAAAATGAGCCTACCTTTCCTCTTCGGGATCTTCTCGACGAGAGCATATCACAGAATGTCCTGCATGGGTAGAAATTGTATCAATACGAGCGACAGGATTCCATCAGCAGGTCGATGAATCCCCGCCGGTCGAGATCCATGCAGACCAGGACATTGGGAGGCTTCTTATCAGGGTCGGTCCGTCTGTCCGCGACCGTCATTCCCGTGGTGAGCCGTCCTTGCGTCTCAACCTGCACATGATGCGGTTCAGTTGTGAACAGATTGGGTGCGAGCAGATAGGCGATCGTACAGGGATCATGCAATGTCGCTCCTGGGAATCCCATTTTCAGATGGAATCGCGAGAAAAAATCTATCAGTTCCGCCACCAATACAGCGACGGGGTTGCCAAGGGAACGGATTTCCTCAACCTCCTGGGGATGGATGACAGCCTTCTCCGTCACATCAAGACCACACATGACAATCGGTATGCCGCAATTGCACACGATATCGGCGGCTTCAGGATCGACAAGGATATTGAATTCGGCCGCCACGGTCCAGTTGCCATGATCCAGACCTCCGCCCATCAGACAGATTCGTTCGATATTTTCCTTCACCTCGGGATAGCATGTGAACAGGATGCCGAGGTTGGTCAAAGGTCCCGTCGCCACGAACGTGACAGGCTTCGGGGATCCAAGGATCAGGCGGTGGCAAAGATCCCAGGCCGGTTCCACGACGGGCATGTAGTCTGTTTCGGGAAGGAAGGGGCCGTCAAGACCGCTGTCACCATGGACGGTGGGGGCGATCTGAAGCTCACGGACCATCGGCTTTTCAGCCCCTTTCGCCAAAGGAGGCCGTACACCGAGGAAATCAAGTAGCTTGCGGGCGTTCGCCGTTGTCTTGCCCAGAGTCTGGTTGCCGGCCGTTGTGGTCACTCCCAGCAGATCGAACCGATCGTTGCGGCAGGCCATCACCAACGCTATCGCATCGTCATGTCCAGGATCGCAGTCAATGATGATAGGCATTCTTTCCATACTCAATTACCTCTCGCATACGATGGTATCATGGAGAAGTCCATATCACAATCAGGATATTGATGGCCTCGTCTCCCCTCTTTCGATTGGGAGACGGGCCGATGGGAAATATGGATACGTCGGGCGGGATGTTTTCCGGCGAGGAAGGAATCCCTGCTCAGACAAACGCTCCGTCCTGCTTCAACTCTTTCCTGATCGCGCCGGCATCAAGATGCAACGGGTCGCAACCTGTCCGGACGGCAAGGCTCGCAGCCGTTCCGGCCGCCTGCCCCAACGCGGCACAGCAGGGGCTGACCCGAAGGCTCGCATGAGCGTCAAAATCACAGGAGACGTTTCGACCAGCCGCCATGAGATTCGGAATATCCTTGTTGATCAGGCAACGGTACGGAATCGTATACCATGCGCCATCCGGCAGGAAGCGTGAGTTCGTTTTCGCGCCATCGGGAGAGTGGACGTCGATCGGATAGCCACAGCACACGACGGCGTCGATGAATCTACGTTGTGCAAGGACATCATCGGCGGTCAGGCTATAGACCCCGCACATCCTCCGAGAGCTTCTGACACCGATATTCGGCCCCGATGAAATCAGGCGGGCGTTCGAGAATCCGGGGATCTTCCGTTTCAGGAAAGAGCAGAGTTCCCACACCTGCCGTCTCCCCTCAAGCTCCGCGAGGGAGAGGGCATAGGGATCCACAGGGTTCTTGTCATTGACCCGTGTCATGTTCACGATCACTTCACCCTCAGTATTGGTCTCGAAGAACAATACGATGTCCCTGTCGAACGTGAGTTCCTTCCCGGACATGCCCTCGCTCATGAGATCCATGAAACCGAAGCAGGAAAGCCGGGAAGCCTTCCTTTGAAGTCCCGCTTTGGGAGCGAGGAGCGGAAACAACTCTACGTCAGTCTCCATCAGCCTCCGTATTTCAGCTATGTCGACATGGTCCATTCGGAAGTTCATCGTCATAGGCTGTTCCTTGCCGTCACTCTCCCTCCCCTGTCTGCACGGGATTCCCGCACGATGGAGCAGGTCGGCGTCGCCCGTCGCATCGACGAAACAACGAGCTTCCACAATGAAGGTTCTGCCGCAGGAAACAAGCCGGACGGCACGGAGCCGTGATTCATTGATAACCGCATCCTCAAGGATGGTATGAAACAGTATCGTCACCCCGACCTCCTGAGCCATTAATTCAAGCTCGTGCTTCATCCCTTCTACGTCAAAGGGGGTGACGGTGTAGGTGTAGCCGGTAGAATCGACCACATGCCCGGGAGAGAGTCCCTTCTTCTTGAGGCGGCTGATCAATTCCTCAGGCAATCCCTGGATCACCTGGGTGTCGCCAGCATGGAACGTCATCATGGGACCAGTGCCGCAACTGGTGAGGCTCCCGCCAAGGCAACCGGTCTCCTCGACAAGAAGGACTTCCGTACCATGGCGTGCGGCCGCGACGGCGGCCATGGTACCGGCGATTCCACCGCCGACTACGATCAGGTCATACTGTTTTGTGCGCTTTGTCGTCATTTCGATCCCTCCATGGTGTTCCACTGATCTTTCAAGGCTGGAAGCTGCATCTGTTTCGGTTATTAATCATATCACTAATCATACTACATCATGGATTTGGGAATCCGTCAATCAAAGCTTTCATGGGAGAGGAATTCCATCCGCTCATGCGAAGTGGAATCCCCTGACTTCGGCAAGGTTCGCTTTTCCTGCATCATGTCCGAACGTTTTCAAAAGAGTTTTCAAAAACAAACCGGCTTCGGGTATTTTCTTGAACCCGCAATCGTGGTATGATTTTTCGCGGCGGGAGCATATCCCGCTATCCAAAACCCATGGTATGGAGCATGCAAATGACATTCGCAGAAGAAATGAAAGCCAAGGCGGTCGCCGCCAACAAGAAACTGGTACTCCCCGAGGGGACTGAGCCGAGAACCATCCAGGCCGCCAGAAAAATCGTCGATGAAAAGATCGCCAGCGTCGTCACCCTCGTCGGCAACGTAGAAGCCGTCAAAGCCGCCGCAGAAAAGGCCGGTGTCTGCCTCTGCGGCATCGAGATCGTCGATCCCGCTACATCACCTGATCGTCAGGCTTTCGCAGATGAATACTGCGAATTGCGCAAGCACAAGGGGATGACCCCTGAGCAGGCCTATGAAGGTATCGCCGACCAGCTTCGCTGGGGAGCCATGATGGTCCGATTGGGAAAGGCCGACGCCATGGTCGCCGGTGCGGAGAACACGACAGGAAACGTCTTGCTTTCCGCTTTCAACATCATCAAGTGCAAGCCGGGCATCAAGTACGCTTCTTCCTGTTTCGTGATGGCGACCGACAAGCATGATCTGGGTGCCAACGGTTCCTTCATCTTCGCGGACTGCGCAACCATCCCCAACCCGACCGCCGAACAGCTCGCCGAAATCGCCGAGGCTTCCGCGGAGTCCTGCAAAGTGTTCCTCAACACCGAACCCGCCGTCGCGTTGCTCTCCTTCTCCACCAAGGGTTCCGCGAAGGGAGAACTGGTCGAAAAGGTGTCCAACGCCACCAAGTTGATCCAGGAGAAACGTCCCGACCTCAATGTCGACGGCGAACTGCAGCTTGACGCGGCGATCATCGACAGCGTCGGCAAGTCCAAGGCTCCCGGCTCTCCTGTCGCGGGCAAGGCCAACGTCCTGATCTTCCCCGACCTCCAGGCCGGAAACATCGGGTACAAGCTGGTCCAGCGTCTCGCCGGCGCCGAAGCCTACGGCCCGATCCTCCAGGGTTTCGCGAAGCCCGTCAGCGACCTCTCCCGTGGTTGCAGCGTCGAGGATATCGTCGTGACGTCCTCCATCACCTTGGCGCAGGCCGCCGCACTGTAGTTCGTATTGTATTCATCAAGGGCGTCCGCAAGGGCGCTCTTTTTTTCGGCCGTCGATCACTACCGGCTACTGTAGGGCTGCTGTAGGGCTACTGCTGGAAGTGACATTGACAGGATGGCGCAAGGGGAATACAACAGTAGGTATCTATGAACGCCCACCCGACGGACTTTACAAAAGGAAGCGTACGACGGAACATCCTCGAACTCGCCGTTCCCATGACGATGGCTCAGGTGATCAATCTGCTGTACAACATGGTCGACAGGATGTATATCGGACGCATCCCGGAGACCGGCATGCTCGCGCTGACCGGGCTGGGGCTCTGTTTTCCTATCATCATGATCGTCACTGCGTTCGCCAATCTCTTCGGTTCAGGCGGGGCACCGCTTTGCTCGATTGAACGGGGCAAGGGCAACAAGGATGAGGCGGAACGGATCATGGGCAATTCCTTCTCCATGCTCCTTGTCTGCGGCGTGACGCTGACGGTCTTCGGCATCGCGTTCAGCCGGCCCCTCCTCTATCTGTTCGGAGCGAGCGACGCCACCTATCGGTTCGCGCAACAATACATCATCATCTATCTGGCGGGAAGCGTCTTCGTCATGATTGGACTTGGGATGAACAGCTTCATCAACTGCCAAGGGTTCGGACAGACGGGGATGATGACGGTCCTGCTGGGGGCGATCGTCAATATCGTCCTCGATCCGGTTTTCATCTTCGTCCTCCACATGGGGGTACGAGGCGCGGCCCTAGCTACGATCATCTCCCAAGGACTGTCGGCGTTATGGGTATTGAAGTTCCTGACAGGAAGGAAAGCGATCCTGAGGCTCCGTCTGCGCACGATGCGCGTTGAATGGAAACGGCTGAAGAAGATCATCGCCCTCGGCTTTTCCGGCTTCGTGATGTCCGCGACCAACAGCGCGGTCCAGATCGTCTGCAACGCGAACCTCCAGATGTACGGCGGAGACCTGTATGTGGGGGTCATGACCATCCTCAGTTCGATCAGGGATATCCTGACGATGCCGGTGCAAGGGCTCTCCAACGGGGCGACGCCGGTGCTGGGGTTCAACTACGGGGCGAAGGAATACGGAAAGGTGAAGCAGGCGATCAAGTTCTCATCGACGGTCTGCATCGTATATACGTTGATCTCCTGGTTCATTCTGATCCGTTTTCCCAAGATGTTCATCAGGATCTTCAACGATGATCCTGAACTGATCAATGCGAGCATCCCCGCCATAGAGCTCTACTTCTTCGGATTTTTCATGATGGCCCTCCAATTCTCTGGGCAGACTGTATTCCAGTCCTTGGGCAAGGCCAGACAGGCGGTGTTCTTCTCGTTGTTCCGCAAGGCGATCATCGTCATTCCGTTGACGATCGCACTGCCGAGGTTGTTCGGTCTCGGGGTATCAGGAGTGTTTCTCGCGGAGCCGATCTCCAATTTCATCGGCGGAGCCGCTTGTTTCATCACCATGCTTTGTACCGTCCTCCCGGAACTGAAACGGGGGCAGCCGGAACAAGAGAAGATATGACCATGGAGGTAAAGCCCAGCGCGACGTACCGCCACGGCAAAGAGTCTTCTACAAGCTGGACAATTCCTGTTCGGATAGACCGGTACATTCAGTGATCAGAGCGATGTCGATGCCTGAGGCTTTCATGGTTCTGGCTGTTTCAAGTATCCCTTGCCGATGTCCCGCGGAACGCCCTTCCTCACGCCCTTCTTCATGACCCTTTGCGAGACCTTGTGTAAAACCTTCCTCACGGCCTTCCGCCAGCGCCATGTTTCGTGCCGTAACCAGTTCTCCAGCATATCGCCATTCAGCGTTCAACTCCTGAAGCATGCGCAATTGCAGATCCTGGTCATCGGTCAGAAGGGACTGGATGTATCGCTTATGGGCTTTCTCAATATCAATATTGGAATCAATGATGGTATCGACCTTCACTTTCTCTTCCGCTGTCATCATGGTTCCCTCCATTGCTATATAGTAGCACCAAGACAGCTGCTCGTCAAAATCTTCTATTTTCGTATTGTTTCCAAGAGATCTTACCAAAGGCATGTTCACATGAAGGGTCCTGGGCAAAGAACCGCGCAGATGATAGCCCTGTTGGTTCGTCTCGACACGGATGATGACAAAGGGACTGGGGCATCTCTCCAACCCAGGAAGCGCTTGCTCGCCAAACGACAGACCCACGACCTTCTGGAGTTTCAGCTCTTTATCTCCATGAGGAGTGTAGTGGGTCACAAGCCGGGAGACATAGAGAAACAACCGGTCGTTGTATATCCCGTCATACCCGCGTTGCATTTCAATATCGTATATACGGCCGATTTGGTCTTTCGCCACGATATCCATCCGACAGACTCGTTCATTCGCCGCTCCCACGGGGCCGTATTCCTGTGGAAGATACCACAGTTCTTCGATCGGCCGCTCAAGCTCCTTGCCCAAAACGGCGTTCAGCATCTTTCCTAGAAGCTGTGTGCTCTCTGCCGAACCGAATACCATCTTGAAAATCGGATCAAGTGTAAGTGAAAATCTCTGATTCATCTTCCGTAACGCACCGGTGATTTCCGGATTGGACTGTAATTGCATGCCAGACCTCCCAATTTTTTCCGCAGACAGAACTCTGCGTGATGTCCCGTTGGTCAGGACCTCACCCATATATAGGAAAAAATCTCCGTGGTGATTCAGGGAGTGCATTTCAGATACCTGCAACGTAGGTTCTGCAAGGGGTGCAATGGGGGTACGCAGAGGTCACTCGGTGTTCACTCCAGGCTCATTCCCGGAAGTTTCAGCATTACTGCTTGCCTACGGATTCGTTAATCGATAGCATGGGCTAGTAGGAGCCCGCCGTGTCCTCTAGACAGAGAATCAGCCAGTTCAATCTGCTCGACAAAAGCATCCCGCCGAACCGGATCATCTGGTATCTGGCATGGCCTACCATCATCGAACAGATCCTACAGTCGATGGTCCAGTACGTCGATTCCGCGATGGTCGGTTCCTTGGGCGCGTCGGCTACGGCGGCGGTGGCGGTAAACACTTCCACCATCTGGCTCCTCAACGGGCTGATGAACGCGGCGGCGGTCGGTTTCTCCGTATTGGTGGCTCGGGAGATCGGAGCCGGGAATCTGGAACGGGCACGCAACGTAGTGCGGCAGTCGATCCTTTCGACCGTCATCATGGGCCTGGTGCTTACATCGGTCATGCAGGTCGTCGCAAGGTTCCTCCCCTCCTGGATGGGGGCGGCCGATGACGTCGTTCCGAACGCCGTCGTCTACATGAGGTATATCGCGGCGGTATTCCCGTTCACCATGGCGATGATCGTATTCTCGGCGATCATCCGCAGTTCGGGCGATACAAGAACCCCGTTGATGTTCAACCTGCTGACGAACATCCTCAATATCATCGGCAACTTCCTGCTGATTTTCCCTACCCGCCAGATCAATATCGGAAGCCTGACCTTCACCATGTGGGGGGCGGACATGGGTGTCGGCGGGGCGGCGTTGTCATCGGCGATATCGACCAGTTTCAGCGGACTGTGCCTGTTCGCTGCGCTATTCATGAAGGACCATCCAGCGAAAATCACCTGGAAAGGGAACTGGCGGTTCGACGCTTCGTTGCTGAAGACCGTAGCCCGGCTCGGAACGCCGGTCGCCTTGGAGCGGGCGACGCTCTCTTTCGGACAGATCGCCCTGACGAAGCTGATCACAGGGCTGGGGACCGTCTCCCTTGCGGCTCACCACCTCGCCAACACGGCGGAGTCGATCACCTACCTGCCCCCCTCCGGCTTCTCGACCGCGGCCACCACTTTGGTTGCGCAATCTCTCGGAAGCAAAGACAAAGAGCTTGCGAAACGATATGGAAAACTCTGCACCATCTACGGCACTGCGTTGATGACGGTCATGGGGGTGCTGCTGTATGTGCTCGCCCCGCAGCTGATGAGGGTGTTCACACGGGATGCCGCAGTCATTGAACTAGGAGCCAGGGTACTCCGTATCGAAGCGTTCGCGGAGCCATTCTTCGGTCTGTCGATGCTAATCTTCGGAGTCCTTCGTGGCGCGGGCGATACGAAAGGTCCGTTCCTGATCTCGATCTTCGGCATGTGGATCGTACGGCTTCCCCTGGCCTGGATACTGGTCACCTTTACGGGACTGGGACTCGCCGGAGCATGGATCGCGATGATGTGCGATCTGGTCGTGCGGGGCATCTGCTGCCTGTGGCGGTTCAGGGGTGGACGGTGGCTTTCAGTCTGGGAGGCATAGAGAACGCAAGCTACTGCTGGATCATCACCTTGGCTTTTTCGGCGAGCCGGAGCAGGACGGGAATATCCAGCCGTTCGGCACGTTCGTTGGTGGGTACTTCGCAGGAGGAAAGCAACTCCTCCACCCCGGCCTTGCCGATGCGACTACCTAGCCTTCCTTGCTGCAAATTGTTCTTGACCGTCTTGCGACGCTGGGCGAACATGTCTTTTACCATGGGCATGAACACAGGGCGCAATTCAGGAGAAACCAATGGAACGTCACGTTTTTGCATTCCGATCACCGCGCTGGTGACGTTCGGAGCGGGATAGAACGCACCGCTCTTGATCGAGAAAAGCAGCTCCACCTTGTAGTCGATCTGGGCGAGTATGGTGAACGAGGACCATTCCTTGTCACCGAAACGGGCGCAGAGACGATCGGCGACTTCCTTCTGCAAGGTGTAGACCATTCTCTGGGGCAGGCATTGCTCCTCAAGGAACCTGGCGATACAGACCGAACCGACATTGTACGGCAGATTGCCGCAGATGCGGTCGGGAACTCCTTCGGCGGCGAAAAGCGATTCCCAAGTCTTCAGGGCGTCCCCCTCTATCAGACGGAAATTGGCGTCATCGGTAAAAGCGCGGTCCCTGAGGATACGACAGAAACCATGATCAATTTCAAAGGCCGTGACCTGATAGCCACCGGCGACCAACAGAGAGGTCAGGGCACCGATGCCTGGACCGATCTCCCAGACGGAACCACCAGGAGGAATACGCAGGGCCTGAACGATACGTTCACGGACCTGGGGAGACAGCAGGAAGTTCTGGCCGAACTTCTTGGACATGGACAGGCCGGCCTCATCCAACAATGCCGTGATCGCTGTCGGGGAATCGTATGCAAAGTTCCAACTCATGTCGCCGTATGCTCCTTCTGCGTAATACCGTACCAGCATACAGAATAGCTATCGAACCAGTCAACAGGACTATGCCATAGAGAAGGAATCCGAGTATCCCCTGTGATTGACCGAAAGCTTCCCCGACGCTACTTCCCCAGCGCATCAACCCTTCAAGCAGGCGATAGAGCCAAGTCGCGAAGTAGTCAACCCCGACGGAGAGCATCCCCGGACCAGGACCTACACAAAGCATCATCACCCCGAACACCATGAAAAGGGCGATCAATGCTCCGAACACAGGTGACAGCAACAACCCGACCGGAGACCAATAGCCGAACATGCGCAGGGAACAGGGCGCTGACCAGAGGACGGCGACGAAAGCTGCGCTCCAGGCACAGGCCATCCGCCGAGGCAAAAACCGGGAGAGGATCGCCCCAACGACCCCTGACAACGCAAGCAATCCACCTAATGCGGCATAGGAGAACAGGCAACCCGCCGTTACAACCGTATATGGAAAAAGGAATATCTGGAGGATGAACGCCAACGCATAGGCTTTGGAAACCGGAAGACCTTCTCGCCCAATCGCGGTGGGAAAGACGGCACAGAGGAACATGAGGGCGCTACGGATCAGGGATGGCCGTGGCCCCGCAATGAAGAGGAACAACAAAACAGGCAGTATCGCAACCAGCCGCCCCCTCCTGCGTCCAAGGAGCCTGGAACAGAACCATGCCACGGTCCCGGCGAAAAACTGAAGATGCATTCCGGACAAGGCCAGTACATGGGCACATCCGCAGGCCTGGCTGAGTTCCTTCAAAGGAAAGGAAGGATCGTCGCACCGTCCAAGCAACAGCATCAACGCCAATGATCGGGCATGATGAGAAGAGTCCGCACCATCGGCATCGGATTCATCGGCGGATACATCCCACCCGACCCGCAACCGGCCGGAAATCCATGAAATGCATGCCAGCCGAAACCGACGGTACATCAGGCCACAAATACCTTTGATACCTCCGACGGATACTTTTTTCACAGAATCAGCAAGAAAAAAGTCGTTTGAGCCCTCGTCACCAGGAGAAAACGCGCCGCAAAAGGAGAGCCTCGTACCGGCGAGATATGTCGGGAAGTTTTTACCTACCACCAACAGGTCCCCGCCACAGGAAGTCCTTGAACCATCTTTACCCTGACAGCGATCCAGAAGAAGATGGAAAACCTGATTACCTTTCCCGCTTACCGAGGAATCGGCTGTCAACGTCCCTTCAACTGCGACGATCCGTGGAAACGGCATGCCGAGACGGACCGAGGAACTCCAAGCAATCCCCCCCGCCTGGCAATAGAGGAGGAAACAACAGGCCATCAACCCGAAAATGGATCGACGTATCCGGTGGACAGGGAAAAACGTGGAAATCGCGATCATCAGCGAACAGACCATCAAACCGATGATGAGGATGGACGTCCGATGACGCAGCCAGCCGGGAGAGCAGACGGCACCGAACAACAGCATGGGGATGCCTGCATACAGAACGGTACCGCCACAAAAATTCCATACGATGCAAAAGACACCTAAACGGGAAAGGGGGGAAGCAGCTTGTCTGAGAGGGGCGTCCAGAGTCCGACGACGGAAACCCCGGCAAAGTTTTTCTGTGGTCATGCCCCTATATGCAAAAAAAGCCGTCCACTGATTCAGCGACGGCGTTTCAAGCTACCAGAAGGCAGGTTTCAGGAGAGTTCGCTAAAGGCGACGCACAAAGAGAGCAAAGGGACATCGAGCTGCCCGGCCATGGCCTGGTGCACCATCCTGGCGCTCAAGGCTTCATCGCCTTTCCCGGCACGGCGGACTTGGCGGACCTGGGACAGCCGATGATAGACCGCCTTTTCGTGGACCTTCACCCAAGCGGTCAACAAAGCGTAGACGTCATCCAGCCAAGGACCACGTTGTTCGTCGGAAAAAACCAACGGAGGGAGGGGGGCGTCCCCACACAGTGCGAGACGGTCGCAGATGTCCAGGGGATCATGCGAAGCGATATCCGCAAGATAGGACTCCAGAACATCGAGCGCGGGCAGATCCTTGATTTCGGCGTCGCCGGCCATCTGCTTGAGCTCCAGGCGTTTCTTCATCGCGACCGCGGATTTCTTGTCCTTACGGGTCAAGAAAGTCCACAGCACGATCGAGACGGCACCGGCGATCAACAGTTCATCAATGATAGGAAGGGGGTCGCGCACAGCCAAGGAGAAGATGAAGTATGTGGCGAGAAACACCAAAGCGACGGCCAAAAGCCGCGGAACATACCGCATGTCCTGAATCCATCGGTCAACGCCCCGGTCTATCGAGGCATAGAGTGTCGATGTCGCCTCGTTCTTCTCCTGCATGGTCAACGTACTGGCGCTATACCACTCAACCGGTTCCTCAGGATCCCACTTCCCTGCGGCGTTGATGTCCTGGAACGGTGAAAGGTATATCGTATCCTTCTTGTGTCGATGAATGATATAGCTACGTTGCATCTGTGTTCTCCTTGGAACTTGTCCCCACCCCTGTTTCAGAACGATGAAGCCGTCGTCCCGACACATCGGGACCAACGACTCCGACAACAACTCAGAACGCGGCCTTGAAACGTGCGACGATATCGTCCAAGGAAGCTTCCAGAGCCGCCCGGCCTCCCTTTGGCGCGGTCAAGAACAGATAGTATTTGATCTTGGGCTCCGTTCCACTGGGACGTACGACGAGTTTTTCACCGCTTGTGAAGGTGATGATGGTCACATCCGCCGGAGGGAAATCCGTACACTCGCCGCTGTTCAGGTCCTGGACGCCGGCAATCGTCCGGTCCACCAAGGCATCCCCCGCTTTCTTTGTGCGGAAGTCAGCCATGATGGCATCCATCTGGGCTTTGCCGGCGGCGCCTTCATAGTCACGGGAGAACACGACTTCCGTACTATAGCCGTAGGTATCATAGATCTGGTCGAGGCGCTGCTGCAAGGAAACCCCTTGGGAGGCGTACCAGCACATCATTTCAACAGCGCACATCGCGGAACTCACCGCGTCCTTGTCACGGACCGAAGGAACGGTCAGGTAGCCGTAGCTCTCCTCGCAGCCGAACAGGAAGAAACGTTCGGCGCCAGCCGGACCTTCAAGCGCTACGATCTGTTCCGCGATATACTTGAACCCGGTCAAGACATCCTTACAGACCGCGTCGTTGGCGTCCGCGATCCGTTTGACCAAATCGGTGGTCACCAGGCTCTTCACGCATAGCGGGGTCTTTTTTCCCGCGCCGGCGCTGTAGCAGGCGGGAACATCCTCCTTGCCTTGCGCAAGCTCCTTCCAAGTCTCAAGCAGATAGTCGCACAGCAACGCGGCGATCTGGTTGCCGGTCAGCAAGAGATAGTCGGTCTTCTCGGGTGATGTCGGAATGGCGATGCCAAGGCGGTCGGCGTCCGGGTCGGTACCCAGCACGATATCAGCCTTGACCTCCTTGGCCAAGGCGACGACTTTCCGCATTGCCTCGGCGCTTTCTGGATTCGGGAGCTTTACCGTCGGGAACGCACCGTCGGGCTGTTCCTGTTCAGTGACCACGCAGCAACGGATTCCGACCTCTTCCAGCATATGGCGCACGGGAACATTGCCCGAACCATGCAACGGCGTGTAGGCGACGGTGATCGGACTTCCCTTCACTAGGTTCGGACGGCGGAGGCTGCCGAGGACCATCGAGTAATAGGCTTCATCGACTTCAGCGGGCACGGTGACCAGAAGGCCTTCCGTCCTCGCGGCATCTTCGGAGATATCTTTGATCCCGGAGGCTTCAACGGCGTTCGCCAGAGCGGCGATACCGATATCGTGGGGAGGGGTCACCTGACCGCCGTCGCTCCAATAGACTTTGTATCCGTTATATTTTGAGGGATTATGGCTCGCCGTCACGACGATGCCGGCGGTGGTATGGAGATAACGCAAGGCGAAGGAGAGCATCGGCACTGGATGGAGCGTATCAAACAGATAGACATGGACACCGTTGGCGCAGAGGACCAGCGCGGCCTGTTTCGCGAATTCAGCGCTGTAATGGCGACTGTCATATGCGATCGTCACTGAAGGCGCCTCGCTGTTCTCGACCAGGTATTCGGCCAAGCCCTGCGAGACCTTCCTGATCATGAACGGATTGATCCTGTTGGTTCCGCCACCGATCACACCCCGCATTCCGGCGGTGCCGAACGCAAGCTGCGTATAGAACCGGTCGAACAGATCGTCCCAATCTCCAGCGGTCAATGCGTCCTCGACTTCCTTGCGGAATACAGGATGAAGTTCCGCGGCGACATACGAGCGGGCCTTCATTTCAATTTCACTTCTCTGTGATTCTGTCAACGCCATACCTTTTCCTCCAACTCTCCTATCGTATCAAGCGGAGCAGACACTCCGCTGGCGACCAGACTCTCTTTGCTACGGAACCCCCAGGTCACGATCGCGACC
The DNA here is from genome assembly GCA_964407735.1 of uncultured Sphaerochaeta sp. Taxonomy (GTDB): domain Bacteria; phylum Spirochaetota; class Spirochaetia; order Sphaerochaetales; family Sphaerochaetaceae; genus Spiro-02. The sequence continues at coordinate 31,429 of CAYOWS010000031.1, forward strand.
TGGACTTCCGGGACATTGCAGGCCGTCTGCCAATCGACCTCGCTATCCCCTACATACAATATCCGGGACAAAGGCACTCCGGTTTTCCTTGAAAACCCATGGATACCTTGTGGATCCGGCTTACGCGGCGTATCGGACCGCATGCCCTCGATCATGGAGAACGGGACCTTGGGAAACAATTGCCTGACGATCACCTGGATCAGGGAATCGGCCTTGTTCGACAGGACACCTATGGCGATTCCATCGTCGACCAGCCGCATCAGAAAATCCTCGATTCCATCATATGGAACAGAATGGTCCGCAGGATGGGCTCCGTAGGTCTCCATCAGCTTTTCAAGAAGTTCATCAAGCCGTCCGTCGCTGACTTCCCTGCCCCGGAAAGCAAGCGCGCCTTTCAACGCGTTTCTCAGGCCACGGCCTACTATGGCCTGTACCTGGTCGAGCTCCAAAGGGGAAAGATCCTCCTCCGCAAGAGCTGAATTGATGGCCGTAGCTATATCAGGAATGGTGTCGACCAAAGTTCCATCGAGGTCGAACAGCACACCGCGCACAAGTTTCTCCATATACGTAATTATCGTTGATAGCACAAGCATAGTCAACAAAACCGGCAAGTTTTTTGACGATGGTACCGGAACGGGTCGACGACACGGAGACCAGGACGACATTTTGCCGCTTGAGCATTTCGCGGGCTCCGCACCTCCTAGAAATCAGCACTGATTCTGTACTATACTGGGCGACATGTATCGCTCCACAATCAGATCCTGCTATGTCGGCACTTTCGCTATGGCATTGGTATCCAACCTGACCCCGCTTCTGTTCATTACGTTGATGGACTCATATGGACTTACCTTTGAACAGGTGGGAAGACTGACGCTCATCAATTTCATGACGCAGATCATCGCGGATATCGCCTTCAGCCGGCCTGTGGACAAATGGGGGGTACGGCCGTTCGTCACGGCGGGTCACTTCTGCTGCGCCCTGGGCTTGGTGCTCTTCGCCTGCACCCCATGGCTCGCACCGAAATCCCCGTATGGTCTGTTCATGATCGCGACCGTCGTGTTCAGTACCGGCGGAGGATTGCTGGAACTGTTGCTCAGTCCAATCATCCAAGCCATCCCTGGCGATGAAAAAGCCAAGGCGATGAGTCTGCTCCACTCCTTCTACGCATGGGGTTTCATCACCGTCGTTCTCGTCACTACCGGGATGCTCACCCTGTTCGGCAGGGAAAACTGGCCGTATATGATGATGCTGTGGAGTCTCCTCCCGCTGTTGAACGGATTCGCGTTCATGAAGGTTCCGTTGGCACCCATGGTCGGAGAGGAATCGCGCACCCCTATCAGATCCCTCGTCTCTTCCGGTTTCTTCTGCATCGTCGTGCTGGGAATAGCGGCGGGAGGAGCCGCCGAGGTGGCGATGTCCCAATGGATATCGGCGTTCACGGAACGGGCGCTCGGTCTGGCGAAGGAGACGGGGGACCTCATCGGCCTCTGTCTGTTCGCTGCCTTTCTTGGAACAGGACGGTCATTGTATGGAAAATTCGGCGACCGCATCGATGTCAGTACGATGATGCTCTGGGGCGCGGTCGGGTCGGTCGTCTGTTTCCTGGGAGCCGCCCTCTGCCCCGTCCCCGTCCTTGCTATGATGTTCTGTGCCTTGGACGGTCTGTTCGTCAGTCTGCTATGGCCGGGTTCCATAGTGATCGCTGCGAAGAAATTCCCGTTGGCAGGAGCGTCGATGTTCGCTTTGCTGGCCGCCGGAGGCGATACGGGAGCCTCCGTGGGACCATGGATGATCGGTCTGATCGCCGACCATGCTACGGGAGGACTACGCACCGGTCTTCTCGTCGGAGCTGCGTTCCCATTGATCATGATCGTCTGCATGCTGGCCATCCGCAGGACGATGCGCCAGGAACGCTCGACAAACGAGAGCTAAAGCACTACAGTGACAGTTCGCAGGTAGGACAAGCTACAGAAACAATACAATCGTCCAAGCTAGAGAAGGAGAAGCGTCATGGCAGAAAATATATACAATACAATTACCATCAAACAGGGAAAAGAGAAACAACTGCTCCGGCATCACCCCTGGGTATTCTCAGGTGCGATCGAGACGGGTCCATCAGAGCCAGAAACAGCGCAGGTCGTCCGTGTGGAAACCTCCGAGGGAAGGTTCATCGCCTGGGGCTGGTACGACAAGCTGAGCCATATCCAGCTCCACCTGCTCTCATGGAACGAGCAGGACGTCATAGACGACGCTTGGTGGAAACGGATGTTCCGTAACGCGGTATTGCGCCGGAAGGCTTTCTTCGAGGACAAGAACGCGGCCACGACCTGTTTCCGTCTGATCCATGGCGAGGCCGACCTTCTTCCGGGCTTCGCGGTGGATGTCTACGGGACGCTGGTCAGGATCATCGTGAGCGCACGGGTGGCCTGGGATCATCTGGATCTCTGCATAGAGACCATTGAGACCCTGCTGCATCCGGCCTTGATCGTCATGACCACAGATTCCGCTTTCTGCGGCATCGAACAACTGTCGGAAACGGTCCAGTGGTACAGACAGGGCCAGCGGTTCACCCCGGAGCGGAAACTCGCCCCGGTACGCTTCAGGGAAAATGGAATCATATACGAAATCACCCCCGGAAAAGGGCAGAAAAGCGGTTTCTACTGCGACCAGCGGGACAACCGAGCCGCCGTCGCAAGGTTCACCAAGAACGCCGTGGTCCTCGACGGATGCTGCTATACCGGCGGATTCGCCCTCCACGCGCTCCGGGCGGGGGCGAAACAGGTCGATTGCTTCGACTCCTCCGACGATGCGCTGAAGCAACTGCTCTCCCATGTCCATATGAACCAGGCTGCGGGAATTCTTCCCGCGGGCTCCAGGGACAAGGTGTCCACGACTCAGGGAAATATCTTCGAACTCCTGAGGGAAATCCCCAAGGACCATTACGATGTGATCATCCTGGATCCTCCCAAGCTTGCCCAGACGAAGGCTCAGGTGGAGAACGCCACGAAAGCATACAAGGACATGAACCGTGTCGCGATGGAGAAGATCAAGGACGGAGGAATCCTCGCCACGTTCTCCTGTTCAGGAGCCATCGCCCGGGAACAACTTCGGATGATACTCGCCTGGGCGGCGAAAGATGCGAAGGTAGAGGTTCAGATCTTGCAGCAACTGGGCCAGGGCGAAGACCATCCGATTCGCGTTTCGTTTCCGGAATCGGAATATCTCAAGGGTTTCATCGTCAGGGTGATGAAATAGACTCTCGCAATATCGAGGGCGTCAGGAAGCGACCGGAGTCGGTGTCGGAGTATCGTCGGGATTACTGTCAGGGGAGATGCCGATGCCGAGCATCTGGGCGATGAACCGCAACTGGGAAGCAGCTTCAAGAACGGCTTTCGGAAGCAAGTGGACCTCTTCGTTCCCACCTCCGATCGCCCTGACTCGGAACCCATAGTCACGCATCAGGGGGATCTCCCCTTTCGTCGGGTCGGCGTCACTCAGATCAAGGAACAGGGGCATCGTATTCTCCGGATTCAGCTTGCACCGTCTGAAAACCGGTACGCCGTCCTTCGAATCGCTGGCGCTCGCCGCGAACAAGCGGCAGATCAAGGGCCGGGCGGGATAGACGGTGCAGTGGAACGGATTGTCGGGATCGTACAGCGGACAGCCTTTCAGCGCCACACCGGTTTTTCCATCATCAATGCCAGCGCTCTTTGAAAAAGCGATACCTTCAAGTTGATGTTCGAGGTTCTTCAACGCCTCTATGTCCTGCTTGACGAACAGCAGGTACGCGGCGATCATGCGGGCTTCCGTGGCGGTAAGGTCAGGAACAAAGCGTTCACAGCAACACCCGCACCCTTCGGGACAGGAGATGCCGTAGTCCTTGCGGAAAGTCTCAGTCGTAGCTTCTAGTTCTGCATAGACGTCCCGTAGCCGCGTCAAGGTTTCGACCACGAACGTGCCGGGCATCATTTCATAGAGTTCTTCGAGATCTTTCATATTCGCTCCATCGGAAATCGGCGTGATGATAGCATCGTTGCCACTTTTTGTGCAATCTGGCTGATGAAATAAAATTTATAAATTAACAAACTTCATATCCGATGGAAATGTGAACAAACCTATCGGCTACAACGACATCCCTGTCCCCCCAAGGACTGGCAGAGGCGTCAGTCGTCCAAAGACACCTTGCGTCTACGGGTGCGCCGTTTACCGGCACGGGCCTTATGGGCCGTCGGTTCCCCGAGAGAGGCACGCTGGATCAGCCGTTTGTTGCGCCTGTCACTGAGGAACCACGTACCGATGATAGCGCTGAGGCCGCAAGCCCCGGCAAGTCCGAGCCAAGCGAGAGGGGCACCGGAAAACGGAAGGTCCACGTTCATTCCGTAGAAACTGGTGATGAAGGTCGGGAACATCAGGGCGATCGAGATGATCGTCAGCCGTTTCATGATCACGTTCATGTTGTTCGAGATGACCGAAGCGAACGCGTCCATCGTCCCCGTCAGGATATCGGAGTAGATGTTCGCCATGGCGATAGCCTGTTTGTTGTCCGTAATGACATCTTCGAGGAAGTCCCGTTCGTCTTCGCTCCGCAACTGGAAGTACGGAGTCTTCTGAAGTTTTTCCAACAACACCTCGTTCGTCGTCAAAGATGTCGTGAAATAGACCAAGGTCTTCTGTATCTGCAAAAGCTGGATCAGCTCATAGTTCATGATCGAACGGTGCAACTGCTCCTCCACCAAGGATTTCTGACGGTTCATGTACTTGAGCAGGCGGATGTAGACCATCGCAGCCCGCCCCATGATGCTGATGACGAAGCCTTCTTTCGTCTCGATCGGATACTGTCGGAACCTATTGCGGGCGAAATCCTCCAGCACGACGCTGTCGCTCTGGCAGATGGTGATGACCTTGTCGGGAAACAGCACGATGCCAAGGGGGATCGCGTACTGGTTGATGCCGTGGCAGTCATCGGCGAAAGCCGGCAGACGGACGATCAGGGCCACATAGTCATCCTCTTTCTCGATACGGGCCTGTTCGTCCTGGTCCATGATGTCTGCGAGCAACTCGCTGGAGATGGCGTATTCCTCCTCCAGACGGGAAATATCATCGCGATTGATATCCCGGGCGTCGATCCAGGTATATTCAGACATGGCAGGCCGGTCACCTGGTACGCGGGAAACAACATTATTTCGAATGGTAATCATCGTGGACTCCTTGGTATAGTACGGTATCGCATATCCTCTGGACCACGGCATCATGATCAGAACAGATGGGTTCGATTAATCAAGGTGTCGTAGGAGGATCGTAGCTTGGTCAACAACAGGTAGAGGCGTACAACTGCCTCCATCGTCTGAAACAGACATGAAATTCCTCCTCGTACAGAAAAGTCGCCCGTCAAGAACCGACAGGCGGAGAACCGGCCACCCGATGAAAAGGGACAACCGGACAAAGTGTAGCATGTTTGCCCGGAAAGCAAAAGAGTACTTGATCCATTGTCAGAACTTTTATTCCGCTGATGCGAAAGGGAAAATCAGTTCGTATAAGCGTCTTTGACGATCCGTACGGCCCCGTCGATATCGAAGAAGCCGCTGTCGATACAGAGATGATAGCCCTCCATCCGTGAGAACTGATTGCCAAGATACGTCTTGAGGAAATTGTTCCTTCTCCGGTCCTCGGTCCGTATGAGTTTCATGGCATAGGCTTTTGTCACGGAGAATTCATCCATGATCCGTACGCCACGACATTCAATATCGGCATGGATGAATACACGCAGGACTCCGGGCATATCCTCCAATACTTTGCAACACCCCTTTCCGACGATGACGCAGGGCCCCCGTTCGGCGGCCTCACGGATGATACGCGCCTGTTCGACATAGATCACGTCCTCGATACCCAGGACGGGCGCCGATGCGGATATGTCGGAGAACCGGGAGAACCTTCCGTTCTCGAAGAACTCGGTCGTGTCGAACAGTCGGGACGAAAGCCCGCTCTGCCGAGCCGCCTCCTCCGACAACCTGCCATCATACAGAGGCAACTGCAATTCGGCCGCAAGCTTCGCGCCGATCTCCTTGCCTCCACTTCCATATTGCATGGTGATGGCGATCACTGACATTCCCCTCATGGAATCACCCCTTCCCTACCATATTTTCTGAAGCGATACGCTTCATGGAGGAAATCGAGAACAGACAGACCAGGATCGTCAGCAAATCGGCCATCGGCTGGGCGAAATAGATGCCGTTGACTCCCATGAAGCGTGGAAACGCAAGAATGAACGGCACATAGAATACCCCCTGGCGGATCAGCGACAGGAACAAGCCGTATCGGGCGGCCCCGATCGTCTGGAACGTGATGGTCATCATGTAGCAGAGTCCGAACGCGGGGTACAACGCGACCTGGGAGATCAGAAGCTTCACTCCATATCCGACGACCTGGGGGTTCTGGTTGAACATCAGGATCAGTGGTTTCGCGAGGATGACATACAACGCTTCGACCACTATGGTAAGGATCAGAGAAGCCTTGAGGGCGAATCTTACGGAATCATGGAACCGGTCTTCGTTCCTGGCACCAAACGCATAGGACGCGACAGGCTGATACCCCTGCATGAAACCCATCACCACATAACAGCCTATCAGCACCAGCCGTTGGACCACCCCGTAGGCGGCGATGATCAAATCCGCGTCCGGCATCGGTTTCGCGGCGATATTCGTCAGGGAGGTGGCCACCGCGAGGCAGATCTGGATCACGGCGGTAGGGATTCCGATCATCGTAACGGTCTTGACCAGTCCAAGCGTCGGCTTGAAATACCGCATCTTCAGTCTGATGATGGAGTGTCCGCCGAAATAGAACCATAGCAGGATGCCGAAAGTCACGAACTGGGAGACGGTGGTCGCCAGAGAAGCGCCTCCGACACCCATGCCAAAGCCCCAGTCGAACATGAACACCGGGTCGAGGATGATATTGAGGGCGGCGCCGACTATCACGGCGATCGAAGATATCTTCACCGAGGACTCCGCCCGCGCTGCGCAATTCAGGCTCTGCGCAGGAAGGTTCGCCAGCGCGGCGACAAACATCCAGAACGCATAGTCCTTCGCCAGCGGCAGCACCGCGTCCGACGCTCCGAAGCTACGTAGCAGCGGTTCCATGAAGAACAGCCCGCCGACACACAACAGGATGCCGATGATCAGCGACAGTCCAACGACCGTCGATACGGTCGTCGCCGCGCCCTCCTTGTCATTCGCACCCAACTGACGTCCGGCCAGGACGGCGGCACCCGCAGCGAAGATGTTCTCCACCGACACCATGATCAGCAAAAGCGGCAGTGTCACCCCTACGGCGGCCAGAGCCACATCTGAATTCAACATGCCGATATAGGCGGTATCAACGATATTGTAGACAGCCTTCGCAAGCAATGCGATCGTCGCTGGAACCGCCAGCTTCACGATCGCTTTCGACGGGCTGACGCTCCCCAGAAGCTGTTCCTTGCTTGAACTACCGCTGTTCATTCTTTCGCCTCGTCCCTTGCGATGACGCCATACAGCAGCACGTCCACCGCCTGCTTGCAGCTCTCTTCACGTGCGGCGATATCTATTCCAGTCTTTTCCATCGCCCGGTATTTCACGTTGATGAATTCCTGATACTGGCGAAACAGATCAATGACCGCTGTCTTCGTCATGCCCGGCCGCAACTCCACTTGCTCCAGGATACCCTTCAGGATATCGATGTTCAGCGCATCGAAAGGGGCCCTGATTTCGCTGATAGCTTCGACAAGATGCCTTGGAGGCGCCATGAGTGCTTCGCTGAAAAGGTTCTGATACTGAGGACGATCCTGGAAAAACGCGAGGCGAGCGTCAAAATAGGCTTCCAGTTGAGTTTCCAACCCTGCGTCATCGGGTATTCCATGCGACCGAAGGTAATCGACAAGTTCATCGAAGCATTCCTTGACGCAGGTAAGGTACACTTCATCCTTGTCGGAAAAATAATGATACAGCACCCCTTTCGAGATATTCCCCTCATTGCAGATGGTATTGATAGAGCTCAGCCCATACCCCTGCCCTGCGAATTCCTTCAATGCGCTTTCAATGATCTTCTGCCTGCTTTGCAGGTTCTTTTCTTCACGTTTCATATGGAATCACGGCCTCCGAACTAAAAATAGACCAACTGGTTTGTTTTCAATATAGCATAAACAGACCTAGTGGTCTATATTTTTCGTGAGAATATCTCATGCCCCAAAGGAACGCGCAAGCAGGGCGTTTGTGGGTTCTGGGGGGGGGCGTACACGTGCTTTCTGGGGCGTACACGTGGTCGTAGACGTGGTGCTTGCCCGGGTAGACGTGGTGCTTGCCGGGGTAGACGTGGTGCTTGCCGGGGTAGACGTGGTGC
>CAYOWS010000032.1:0-25075 GCA_964407735.1 uncultured Sphaerochaeta sp.
GTCGTATTCGACGGAAGCGCCGTTATATATCCTGAATTTGCAAGAGACTGTGTATTGAACGCCCCAGCCTTGATCGTCATCACATTGGCGGGGATATCAAGAGTTACAAGTTTTGAGTCCTTGAATGCATTCTCACCAATTGAGGTCAATCCATCTCCAAGTGTCACATTCTGGATTTTCGTACCACTGAAAGCGGATTCTTCAATTGTAGTCAATTTTCTCAAATCGATATCGCCATCTATGCTGCTACCAGCGAAAGCAGAAGCTCCCAGCACCGTGACATTTGATAAGTCCGGAGTATGCTTGACCTGAGAACACCCCTTGAATGCATTGCTCCCGATTGATGTCACGGAACTTGGAACAAGCGTATATGCAAGAGTCACCAAACCGGTACAACCAGCGAACGCACCGTCTGCGATCGAGGTGATCTTGTTATTACCATTTGTACTATAGCGGACTTCTTTGATATTGGTAGAATCAGCGAACATGTCGCCAACTTCAGACTCGGTGCTATCTGGCACAATTGTTACGGCAACACTGGTGGCAAGCGAAGTATTACCAAAGAGAATACTGTCATCATATTTCTTTGTCAGAGAGGCCGGAACAGTGACGGTCTTAATTCCAGTAGTAGAACCAGAAGCAAAGGCTGAGCCTCCAATCGTTGCCAAGGTAGTAGGTAACTTTACCGAGGTGTAGGCTCCGCCATTGAAAGCATTCGCTCCGACAGAGGTAACTCCAGCAGGTAAAGACAATCCGACTGAAGCATCCCCAGTGGCATGGACGCTGGAGAGCTTCGAACACCCATTGAAAGCACCTTCGGCAATTTCTAAGTTAGCCGCAACAGGTTCTTCAAATTCAACTTCGGTCAAATTTGTACATCCATCAAAGGCATTCTTACCGATAGACGTACAACCGGAAGGAATCACGATCTTTGTAATAGTAGTATTACCCTTGAAAGCATCGGCACTGATTGAAGTGATCTTGTTCGGGGCTGTCGCACTCAATTGAACAGTCCCAGCCTTGACAGCCTGGAACATAGTACCGACTACAGACGCCCCGTTGTCTGCTACAATGGTTACACTTGTGAATTCAGTCTTGCCAAAAACTTGTTGTGCGGTTTTTCCTGAAGTCAAGGATGCCGGTAAGGTGATGTTGACAAGCCCAGCAGAAGAGAACGAACCGTTCCCGACCGACGTCACAGTGTTAGGAATGACAATTTCAGTCAATGCTGTTCCAGAGAAAGCATTGTCTCCGATTGTCGTAACAGTTGCAGGAATCTCCTTAATTGAAGTAACAGGAGTACCCTTGAACAAGTTCGCTGGAATCGTGGTTAGCGTATCAGACAACGTAACTTCACCTTTGATGTTCATACAACCAGAGAATGCACCCTCTCCGATTGTCGAGAGCTTGCTCAGATCGACTCCATCCGCAAATACAGAACTGCTGTTGAACGCATTGCTGCCAACAGAAACGACAGTACCAGGCATCAGTTTAGTAAGTGCATTTGTCAATTTGCCGCAATCACGGAACGCATTCTCTGCGATAGCGGTTATTGTGTTCGTAGTACCCGATGCTGGTTGATAAGACACAGACGTGAGCGAATTGTTCCCTCCGGTTTCGCCACCGAACATGACACCCATCGTCGCTTCTGCGGTATCAACGACAACTGTCACAGAGAAACTAGTGGCTGAGAATTTATTTCCAAACAACTCATTGTCAGTCTTTCCACTTGCAGTCAACGACGCAGGAACAGTAACACCGATCAAGCCGGAAGAACTACCGGTTGTGAACGGCTCCTTACCGCTTGTAGTTTCAATCTTACTACCTTTGAGGCTCACTGGAAGCTCAACAGTTGTATATGCACCGCCGTTGAACGCGCCAGCACCGACCGAAGTGATTCCTTCAGGGAGGACAAGAGCCCCACTCGTCTTTTCATCGCCCTCGGTATGGACAAGATCGAGAGAAGAACAACCACTGAAGGCATCGGTTCCGATGGTTATATCAGCTCCATTTCTAGCATCGAATTCAACCTCTTTCAAAACGGTATTGCCGTTGAAGGAACTGTCTCTAATCGAGGTACAGCTTGCAGGAATGTTCACCTTGGTGAACGAGTTCTTAGGATTACTGGTACTTGAATTGAACGCATTCGCTCCAATGCTCGTGAGACTTTCCGGCAACACTAGGGTCTTTCCACCCTTTCCGTCCCCAGAGACGATTGTCGAACCCTGGAACGCATTGGTATCAATTGCAGTCAGTCCATCGCTAAGAACGAGATCAGTAATCGACTCGCCCTTGAACATTGTATCGACAGTTTTATCAAGAGCGGTAGCTGTGATAGTGACAGTACCGAACGTGGTATCTGTACCGAACAAGCTGTCTGCGGAATTAGTAGTCAAGCCTGCCGGAACAGTGACATCCAACTTGGAAATAGTAGTCTTCGGCAGGAACGCAGGATTGCCGTTGGTCCCAACGTTAGTCAAACTATCAGGCAATACGACAGTATCATACGCACCACCGTTGAATGCACCGGCTCCGACTGAAGACACTCCTTCGGGTAGTTTCAGGACACCTGAATCACCTTTCGTATATACCGCATTACCAGAGGCATCCTTTTCACCTAACGTCGAAATATATTTCAGGTTCTCACAACCAGCGAACGCATTTTCAGCGATTACAAGACTAGTTGCTACCGGTTCCTCAAAAACAATCTCCTGAAGGTTTGTACAGTCTGCGAACGCTTCTGCACCAATCGAGGTACAGCCAGCAGGAATCGTCACACGTGTAATGTTCAGGTTTCCGGCAAAAGCATCCTTCCCGATAGTTGTGATAGCCGGAATACCAGTGGTCGGATATGTACCATTCTCGATGATAGGCGTATATTTCCCAGTGGCATCCTTGGTCGCCCAGAACGGATCGCCGATTTCAGAAGACGGATAGCCGGAGCCTTGGAAAGCACCTTCACCGACCGAAGTCACATTGTTCGGCAGCAGACCATCCGGTTCAAAGAACAGGTCACCGACTTTCGAAGGAGTAATCGGCTTTCCAGTCTCAGGATCGGTCACGACCGGCATGTCCTTGAAAGAACCGTCACCCAGACTAATCAGACTATGAGGCAATCTGATATGCAAACTCCCTTTGCCACTCTCGTCAGGAATTTCAGGAGTACCGACACCGACGAACGCATCCTTGCCAATCGTCGTAACTCCATCTCCGATCTGGATGTTGGAGATAGAAACTTCTGGGTTTGGATTTGGGTTCGCTTTGCCAGCACTATCAGTACCTACAATTGGGTATATAGTATCACCTGCATCAGCACCACCAGTGATCACCAGATTCTCGATGAATACAGGTATTTCGGTGTCAGGATTACCAGAGGCATTATCAGGACGGAACATATCCACGATACCGGTCTTCGGATCGGTATTAGTTGACGGTTGTCCAGTAAGATCAGCAGGAAGTTGCACGCTGACACCAGGAGCTTTGTCGTTCGGATTGTTCGGAGAGATTCCTGCGAACGCACCGTCGCCTACCTTATCCACTGAGGAAGGAATATTGATGACGGGGCCGATGTGAGTGTTTTCGAACGCACTTTCTCCAATCTCCTTCAGTCCGTCCGGCAACAGGCCGCCACTCATTGTGATCTTGCCCTTGTCATCCTTGTTCAGTTTACCACCAAGACCTTCATTATCTTTTATTGGAACATCCTTGCCCAAGCCGGAATCCTTGAAGGCATCATTACCAATTGAAGTCAAATTACTTGGCAACTTGCCAGCGGGAGACAGGATCAATGTACCGACGGACTCGTCCTTATCATTTACAACGGGTTTACCGTCACCATCTACCAGTAGAGGCAGTTTTTGGAACGCCCCCTCTCCGATGCTTGTCACAGAATTGGGCAACGTGACCTTGATACTGTCAGCAGGAGTCTTGGAAGAATCGACCGTCGTACCGACACCCACGAAAGCATCATCGTCGATCTTCGCGATTCCACCTTTGATGATGACTTCGTTCACGATCAGTTCTACAGGAGGCGGATTCGATGTATTGACATCTCCATTGGAATCTTCACCGATCAGAGGATACAGGGTTGTATCGCCACCGCCAGTGATGATCACCTTGTCGAGTATCGCGGGTTTGTCCGTACCAGAGACATCGGACGGTCTGAATATATCTGTTATACCAGTCTTGCCGCCATCGCCATCAGTCTGACCGACTACAGTGGACGGAAGTTGTACGCTGAGACCAGAAAGTGTTGAATGAGGCGGAGTGATACCAGCGAACGCACTATCACCGACGGTCGCAACGCTATCAGGGATCCTGATCGCAGGACCAATGTTGGTATTCTCGAACGCACCACCGCCGATTTCCTTCAAGCCGTCGGGTAACAAGCCCCCGTTGATCTGGTTCCCGGTGGGATCGAGCGTACCGCCAAGATCAGCGGTTTCACCTTTATCCTTGCCAAGTCCGGAATCCTTGAACGCATCGTTGCCGATGGAAACCAAGGAATTAGGCAAAGTTTCGGGACTGAGCACCAGTTTTCCAGTTTCTCCCGCCGCCGTACCGTTCGCATCGACAAGCTGGGGAACGTTCTGGAACGCACCGTTTCCGATATGCTTGATTCCATCATCAGGCCCTTCTGACGGCAACTTGACGGTCAATGTATCATCAACATCATCCTTTGTGCCGACACCGACGAACGCTCCAGGTGCGATTACAGTGATTTCAGGACTGATCGTGATATCAGAAACAATGAGTTGTGGCTTCATAGTGGGATCGATATAGGAATCCGGGGTCTCTGTTACTTTGATCTTGTCAGTTCCTGACATAGTATCAGTACCGACCAACGGCAACAAAACCGTACCGGTATTACCGTTGGTAGAACCACCGTTGTAACCTGGTGTTGGGACCGTTACATTGCTTCCGGCAGAACCACTACCAGTAATGATCAGGTGGTCGATCTCCACGGTCTTATCAGAAGAACCCTTAGACGGAGTGAAGATACCGACGATACCAGAATTGGGAGAACCTGGTGTGCCCTGACCAACTACCTGCGCAGGCAACTGGACGTTGATACCGGTGTCGGGCGAAGTACCGTTCTTCGGGGTGATGTTCGCAAACGCACCATCGCCGACAGTCTCAACAGTAGACGGAATATTGACCGTGGGCCCTATATGGGTGTTCTCGAAAGCACCCTCGCCTATCCCTATCAGACTCTCAGGGAGCAAACCGCCGGAAATTTTTCCAGATTCAGGATCGTAGACACCACCAAGACCTCCAGACTCACCCTTATCATTGCCAAGACCGGAGTCCTTGAACGCATCGTTCCCGATACCTGTCACGTTGGATGGCAGTTTCTGATTCGGCAACAGTTCAAGAATACCGACAGAAGGTGTACCATTACCCAGATCACCTACCAGCGGCGTATGCTGGAACGCACCGTCGCCGATAGTAGCAAGCTGGGAATTTTCACCAAAGTCAACGGACAGCTTATCTTCCACAGAACCGACACCGACTTGGCTGAAAGCGCCAGGGCCCAGAATCGTTATCACAGGATCAACCTTGATCTTCGGATTAGTACCAACCATGTTGATCTTGTCAGTAGGATCAACCACATAGGCAGGTGAAACAGCAGGATCAGTGACGTAGACCAGATTATCCCCGTATTTCTCTTTGAGGGCATCTGTAACCTCCACTACACCACCCAGTGGCAGAACCGTAGTGTTCGGATTTGCATTGGCAATTGGATTGCCAGTCGCAGGATCAACAATCGGTGGCAATGTTCCCCAATCAGTAGTTGTTCCTTTTATGATATTCAATTCTTCTATCGGTGTATTCTCCGGCAGGAAGCAGTCAATGCCCTTGGTGGGATATTTTCCAGCAACCGGAATATTGTTGCCTGCTCCATCAGGTTTTGAAACCTGGCTGGTGATATGGGCGGGAACCGTCACTTCCTTCAACGGAGTCGTAGTCACAGCAAACGCGCCGTCGCCGACGGACTCGATACCGGAAGGCAACACGACACGATCGAGGACAGTACCCTTGAAAGCGTTCTCGCCGATGTTCTTGACTGAATCTGGGACCTGATTTTCTTTGCCTGTAATAAGCTCACCAGAAGAATCAGTCTGCTTGAGGGTATCAAGTGCAGCACACCCTTCGAATGCGCCGTCGCCGATATCCTTCAGCGTGGACGGCAACGTGACCTCTTTCAGATTATCACAACCAGAGAACGCCCCGTTTGATAAGGACGCACCAGATGTCCGTGGAGTCACCCCGACGGCAGTCACGTTCTCTCCAATCGTCAGAGACTTCAATGTATCGGTATTCTGGAACACCTGCCCTATTGTCGCTTCTTGTCCGGTAGCCCCCGCTGGAGCTGTGATCGTCAGGTTTTCAAGACCACCGCCAGCGACCAAATTCTTTTTATGGGTCAGTTTAGCGGGAATCTCAAGATCCTTCAACGCTGTACAATCGGAGAACGCACCGTCTCCGACTGTCGTAACTGTAGTAGGAATCTTCAACTCGGTGATGCCGGTGTTGGCAAGAGCGTTCTCAACAATATTCGTTACACCATTGGTAATTGTCACCGACGTCAGTTGATTACCGAATCCGGCGAGAGCATCGCCCAAAACCGTTCCAGTATTCGTATCAGAGGACGGCACTACGGTTACTGTAGTCAGGTGGGGGAACAGCTTCTTCAGGTGGTCAAGCTCTGCATCTGAGAGATTCGTCAGATGGGCGGGAAGAACAAGTTCGGTAACAGGACACCCTTCAAAAGCGTCTACGCTGATGTTTGTGATATTTTCAATCGTTCCTGGCAACGTAACTTTTGCCAATGAAGTATCACCAGCGAACGCATTGGAACCAATCGTTTCCACCCCTTCTGGAATGACGACGTCCTTCAGGCTGGTACAGCCAGAGAAGGCATCTTGAGGAATTGCTGTTATGGCACCGTCTTCAATAGTAATCGTATCGAGATCCTTGTTGTTGGAGAACGCACCCTCTCCGATCGCAACAGTACCAGAGCCAGGTTTCTTGATCTCAATTGCTTCCAGCCCAGTATTCTTGAATGCGTCTGTACCGATACTGGTAATGGTGTTGGGCAATTCAAGGGTCTTCTTTTCTGTCGTTCCACTTACCTCACCCAGGCTCGTACAGTTCTCATAGGCATGGTCGCCGATGGATGTTACTGTAGAACCAGTCAGGTCAGGATCAATCAACGAGGAACAGTCTTTGAACACACTGTTGTTGATCACTTTGACACCATTAGGTAGCGTAATTTCAGGAAGTTTCGTACTGCCTTGGAACGCTCCACTTGCGATACTGGTGAGGTTACTCGTATCACCTGTGGTGGCGAAGGGGTCAGAGGTCAAGCCACTGTTCGCAAAGGCGTTCTTACCGATCGTAGTGACTGAAGCAGGAACCGTAACCGTCGTCAGTTTTCCGGTTTCCTGGAAAGAACCGTCGCCAATTACCTTCAACTCCGAGGGCAATGTCACTGTAGTCAGGTTCTCACAGCCTGCGAAAGGCCCCTGCGGACGTGTCGTATCAAGTTCAAAGAACTTATCAGCAGTCGTGGTATCGGTCGAACCGATAGCTGTCACGCCAGAGCCGACTACAACAATCTCTAGCTTTGTAGCACCCTGCATGGCGGATCCGACTATAGTATTGTTCTCATCACTGCTAACCGTCAGGTTCTTGATGGCATCCTTGGAATCAGACAGGACAAAGTCGATGGTGGGAGTCGTACCATCAGGTTTTCCAGTCAAAACGGCGGGAATCGTAGCCGTCGTGATCTTTGCGCAGCCATCGAAAGCGTTTGAAGATATCTGACCATCAGCCATCGTATTTCCATCGACAACCTCTGTCAGGATATTTGGCAAAATGACGGTCGTCAGGGCCGTATTGTCCTTGAATGCCTGTACATCTATCTGTGTGACAGTTTCCGGTACTGTCAAAGTCTTAAGAGAGGTACAGCCGCTGAAGGCGTCAGTGCTGATCTTGCTTACCACCGTATCTGTAAAATCAACAGAAGGAATCGCGGTACACCCTTCGAACGCACCGATTCCGATGCTTGTCAAATTCGAGGCACTCTTGATCGGATCGAAATGCAGCTTGGTATTCTTGAACGCCGCATTGCCAATTTTCTTAACCTTGCCCAGCACCGGGTCCGTTCCAGTGAGCATAGCCAAAGACGTACAGTTCAGGAACGTGCTGTCAGCAATCTCCGTATAACCAGTAGGAATGGTCACGCTGGGGAACTTGTTGCCCTCGTAGGCGTTCTCGCCGATAGTCACACTGGTTGAAGAAACAAAGTTCTTAAGCGGATCGGACGCAATGGCAGCACCTTTGAATGCATCCTTTCCAATGGAGGCAGTAGTAGCTGGCAACGTACACTCGGAAAGCTTTGTCGCACCGGAGAAAGCACTGTCCCCTACCGAGACGAAAGAGCTGGTCTCACCGATGAAACCAACTTTCTCAAGTTTTGTATTACCGGAGAACGCATCTTTTTCGATTCCGACGACGGGCTTGCCCCGGCGGTTGCCGGTAATAGATATCTCTGTAACATTCGGATAATCAGGGGAAAGACCTTTGATCTTATAGGATTTGGCAACCGAATCATCTGTTTTCATACCATCTGTATCATATCCCTGATACAAAATTGCATTGTCCGCCCAGGTCGCCATGAATGTCTTAGAACGAGTCTGCGAAACACCTTCCCCAACTACGTTCGGATCTGTCGTATAAACATAGTCAATACCCAGACTATCTTTCAGGGGTATTGGTGTGATCATGCCGTTCGTGTCTACAACAACGGTATTGCCTGACATCGCAGTATACAGACCCGCGCCTGAGGATTTCTCATATGTTCCTGCGGCGGTATCGACATACACGGGATAATACCCGTCAAGGACGAACCGTGGGTTGGTCGATGCAGCAGTATATTTCGCCATCGGGAAAGAGATGGAACGATCAGCATCAGCTATCACATTCCCATCTTTCTTCCAATCGGACTCAACATAGACGACCTTATGGTTCGTACCGTTCAGGACAACCGTCTGTGACGGCAGGCTCTGAGTAACTTGATTATCCAGAACTCCCGATTCCGGCAGATAGAAACGGTAGCGTATCTTTACATTGGGAATAGCATCAAGCGTTCCAGACGTCACGCTTTCAGCAGTGGAAGGGAGCACGACTGTAGTCAATGCAGTATCAGTAAATACCGTGCTGTCAATGGTCTTCAACCCCTCGTTCAATGCAAGACTTGTCAGACTAGTGGTTCCCTGGAACGCATTGTCAGCGATCTTTTCCAGGTCATCGCCCATGACCACATTCTGCAATTCATTGTTCCCCTTGAACGCACCAGAACCAATCTCTGTAATACCAGAGCCGATCACCACGTTCTCTACCCTACCACCTTTGTTGCCGCTGAACATGTCACCGACTATATCGCTACCACCACCTGTGATGGTGACGTTCGAAAGCGTATGGTCGGTCCCGAATACTTTGCCTGCCTCATGGTCCGAGGTCAACGAAGCGGGAAGCGTGACATCCGCAAGATTATTGTTGTTCAATGCGTTCTCGCCAATCGTGGTGACGGAATTCGGGATCTCGATAGAGATCAAGCCACTGTTCTGGAACGCACCCTGCCCGATTGTCGTCAACTTGGAATCTGTTCCGAAATCGACCGCATTCAGGTTCGCGGCCCCGGACAAGGCGTTGTCCGAAATCTCTTCAAGGCCAGGAGCGAGGGATATCTTCTCCAACACGGCATTGTCCACAGGATTCTCGTATCCAGTGAAAGTCTTTACCGTTATGATCTCCCCAGACGATGATTCAACGCTGGATGGAATCACCACTTCCTTGACGGTGGCTCCAGCGATCACCCGAACGGTTCCATCCACATCGAAACGGAGGAACGGGTACATCTTCTGGTTGACCGTCTGGTTCTTGATGATGTCGGCGCTGTCCATCGGACATGCGACAAAAGCCAATGACAACAACGCCATCAAACCAAGCAATATATTGCGGAACATAGAATTCTTTTTCATCGTATCAACTCCCCCAGACTCTTAGAAATGGTAGACGACACCGAGCATCGCTGGCTGGGTCACATATGTATTGCTGCTGTACATGGGATCAGCAGGCTTTGGTTGCAGAGTAATTCCACCGATAGCTCTCCACTGCAACGACCAATGTTCACTGAAACGGTAGGAAACACCGAATTCGACGGTACCCATGAAATATCCGCCCTGCTGTTCCTGTAATCGGGCGAGGTCTATGCCCGCACCCACACCGAACAGGAGCCCCACTTGATTCCAGTCATAATGGAAGCCGAAGCGGGCCTGGACGGGAATCTGGGTGTACAAAGTCCCTGAACCAAAGATGCTGCGCTGAGTGTAATACCCATAGAAACCTGCGCTGATACCAGCATACAAGTATTCGGTGAAGTTCCACTGGTAGTCCAACTGGGCCCCAAAGCCATAGCTGGACATGAATTCGGACATCGGGATACCTGCGTTGTTGATCGCATTCCTCCCCTTGTAGAAATCGACGAAAGAGAACCCGTAAGGAGAACCTGAAAGTGACAGGCTATGGACCGGCCTGGACCATTGGACGGGTTCTTCAACAACCGACGCAGCGACCAAAATCACAGGTGGAACAACTTCAGGTTCTATCGGCTCAACAAGAGCGGCTTCGACAGGTCCTTCATCCTTGCCCGCGAGATAGGACAGATACCAGCGCAGATCGCTTTCAAGAACATCGACATATCCATTCAGTTCATCTTCGGAAAGCCCCTTGGGATACGTGACCACCAGCCTGCCGAGGTTCGGAATCTCATAGTAGACCTCATTCAGATCGGTCGGATACGCCGCGAACAGCATGGCCGCGGCTTGTGCTATTTCTTCGGACGAAACATACTGAGGATAGAGGACCACACCGTTTCCATCGTAGGCGCCGACTACGGCGAATTCATCACCCCACAAGGAAATGACACGATGCACATGAACGGACGGAACGATGACAGGTTCCGCCAATTTTTCAGGAACGGCAGGCTCAATCGCGGGAATTTCAGGCATGGGCACTTCGGAGACGACAGGTGTCGCAAACCCTTGTACATAGTCGAGCAGGTCCTCGGCAAGGAGATCAATGCCATAGGCACGGTCTTCCGAAGAAACCCCCTGTGGATAGAATACCGTCATCCGTCCATTCTGACCGATCGCATAGCTGACACTGGCGGCCATGGAACCATACTTCATGGCTTCAGCCGCACAAAAACCGATCACTTCATCGGTAGTGACAAACTCGGGATATGAGATAAAAGCATGCCCATCGTACGATTCAAGCGTCACCACATGATCACGATACCGGATCGTCCGTGTCACAGGACTTTCAACTACGGCAGGGAGCGTCTCGACAGAATCGGAAACCATCGTCGTGGACTCAGAGACCATCGGGACAGAGGAATCTTCGACGACAGATGCAGAAACAGCCTCCGGTTCCGCGAACACACCGTTCACATATGCCGCGAGGTCCGAGGTCAGCTGATCAATCATATAGGCCCGGTCCTCATCCTGAATTCCGATCGGATAGGAGACGGACAACCGACCGGCCTCCAGGACCTCATAGGTCACGTCGGAAACCAACGTACCGTATTTACGGGCCTCCACATCACAGAAACCGGCGATCTCCGCATTGGTGATGAATTCAGGGTAACGGACTATCGCATGACCATCGTAGGAGGTGATATTCGCGACATACCCCATATAGCCGATCGTTCTCCGTATCGGTTCGTCCACGGCAGGACCGACAGCCGAAACCATGGGAACTTCGGCCTCGGCAGGTTCAACCACGGGAGATTCCGGGTCAGGTTCCGTCGGAACCTGTGGCACGGGTCGCACCGGTACTGGATCGGAAACGACCTCGGTCGTCGAACGACCTCTGTTCGTTACGAATTCCTCCCAAGTCAATTCACCTTTGATCACGTCCGCCACGACATAGAGAGGCAACAGGAAACAGAGGATAATGATCAGCAGGGAAATGATCAGCCCCGCGATATCCCCGAACCATCGGCGCAGGAAGTTCAGCTTGCTATGGGAAATCCGCTTGATCCTGCCGATAGTTTCTTCATCGGCGGAGGCTGTATCCTTGGCGATGGCCGGAGCTTTCTTGACTGCCGTCTCGTCGGAGGACGGGTCCTGCGCGCCTTGTCTGGTCTTTGCGGGAATCGCATTGTCCAAAGCGATTCTCCGGGAAGACTCGACACCAGCTTCCCGGGCATGTCTGGCGGCGTCGGCCATGGCCGCGTCGGCGGTAGCGCCATAACATCGGCCACCCGCCCTTTTCTCAGGCATGTAGGCAGGAGGAATCTCTTTTGGAGGGAGTTTCGCTTCCTTGACGGGCTTCTCCACGGGTTCCTTGACATGAGGCAGTTTCTTCGCGGCTTCATCCAGCCTGCGGCGACGCCAAGCGATGAACAATGCCGGCAGGAACATCAACAGCCATTTGAAAGTTCCCCAGAAACCACCATGCCCTTTCAAGGAGGACGTTCCAGAAGAACCGGAGATCTCGGAAGATGTCCCGCTGGCGGCGGTTTTCCCGGTTGCGGAGATCCCACCCTTTCCCAAGGACCGTGGAACGGGAGAGGAAATACCTTTCGTCTCTTTTACGTTGAAACGTCCACTGGAGAGGAAGCGTTCGATCAAAGAGAGTTTCTCTTCATCGGTCAACGCTACGCTCTTTTCATTGATGCGAGGCTGCTTGCGATAGTTGACTTCCGCCTGGTCCAGCAACAAGGCGACTATCATGGCGTATTCATCGGCGGCCCGTTCAAGGGCGACGGCGTTCTGATATGAGATGGTCTGCCTGCGCAAGATCGAATCCCGTTCCTTGCGCAGTCGCGCACGACGATCATTCAACTCTTTTCGCTCAACCTCCGTCGCGTTCTTCGGGGTCCTGGCCTGCTTGATTTCCTCAAGTTTCGCCTCATACTCCCTGGAAAGCGCTTCATGTTCCACGATGGCTGCATCAGCACCTTTCGCGGACTGTTTCGCATATCGCTGCAACTCGACGAGGGAGAGCCGTTTCAGCTTGCGTTGGATCGTAGCTGTCGTATCTTCGTCCAAAGGAAGATCAAGTTCCTTGACGGCAGGGAGATCAGAAGGGAGTTCATCCGTCGGCATGAATGAGGAATGCCCCACGGCAAAGCTGGGGGCGATATCATCCTGTCTGGGGATGTCGGGAAGAGGATTGGGATTCGATCTTTGCTCAACGGTCGAATCCGACACCGGTCTGCTCATGGTGACAGGACGAGCCGTTTCGACATGTTTGACCGTCGATTTCTTTGATTGCGGCCTCGCCTGTTTCTCCATATGCGCAAGGTCAAGACGAGGAGGTCGTTTCTTGACTCTCGTGACAGATTTCAACTTCGTTTTTTTGCTCTTACCCATTTCGCTGGACTCTCCCCTCTCCTACTAACAAAATCCTCAGATCCTCAGAAGCTTTTCCTGTTCGTTCTTCTTGATAACGACCTGTAGCAAATCCTGGGCCTCTCTCGCGGAACGCTCGACAAGAACCATCTGACTTTTGACGTTCTCCAGCTTCTCGTCCGTGATGGCTTGGATGGAGACCCGGCAATAGCTGCCTATCTTGCCCAACCGGCCTCTTGAACTGGAAATCTCCATATTGTCTCCATGGTCGTACAGATAGACCTGCAACAGCTTGTCAACCTTTTTCTGCTTGCGCATGATCGTGCGGACACCTTTCACGATATCCTTGACATCAGGGGTCGGACAGTTTTCATCGAATTTGTTCGCCAAGTCGATAGCCAGCTTGCGGATACCGTCCAGACGATTCTTCGCCTGGAGAGGAAGATTGCTGCGAAGCCCTGACGCGAAGGTGATGATCCAGATCACAAGGAACGCAAAGGCCCAGCCTGCGCAGACATCGATCATATTCTGGAACTGAATGTTGGCTACGAAACTTTCCATTAGTTGGCCTCCTTGGTTACATTCTCTTCAACGGTGGCCTCGGCTGGTACCGGCGCCCTATAGCTCAGAGTGACCTGCGGGAACGGAACTCCGATTCCAGCGGCGTTGAACGCCTCCATGACCTGTTCCTTCAAATCGAAATTGACCGTCCAGTAGTCCCCGTTCTGTACCCATACTCTGGTGATGAAATCCAGGGAACTTTCGTTATGATTGGTCAGACGCACCATGGGTGCGGGTTCAGCGAGAACCAGCGGATGCCGGCGACAGATGTTCTCGATCAAATGCTTGACCTGCTCGATATCGGAGTCGTAGTCGACGCCGAACGTAATGTCGAGCCTGCGCAGCGGGTTCGCAGAATAGTTCGTGATATCGGAATTGAATACCGTCTTGTTCGGAAGCGAGATCCTTTTATTGTCGGTCGTGTTCAATATGGTATGCATCAAGGTGATTTCCTTGATCACCCCTGATATCGAACCGATCTGGACAAAGTCATTGACCTTGAAGGGACGTGTCGTGACCAGCATCAGGCCATTGGCGATACCGCCGATGATGTCCTGGATGGCGAGGCCGATGGCCAAGGTCGCCGCCGACAACGCCGCGACAAAACCGCTGAGAGGGATCTTCAACTGGCTCAGGCAGTAGAACGACAAGGCCAGATAGAGCACGAACTTGACGATAGTCAGTACGAACTTGACAAGCGAATTGTCCAGAGCGCTCTGTAGCAAAGCTTGTTTGACCAGCTTCAAGATACTTTTGATAATGAGGATGCCGAGTATCGCCACGATGATCACCGTGATCAACTGATACCCGGACTGTTCCAAGAAATACTGACATTGATTCATGAACGTTTCCATTTTCTTCTATTTCCTTGTTCCTATGAACTTCGAACTTCAGTTGTCGGCCTGTTCGCCCGAGTCACCTTCTCCGTTGTCTCCGCTGTTCGAGGCGTCCCCGTTCTCCCATCCATCTTCTACGTCAGGGGTGTCCACCCCATACTGATAGTTCTCAATGGCGGCACGTTCTTCCCATTGATCGCAACTCTTCAAAGGATCCATATCCTTCTGGTGCAAGCGACAGTACAAATCCTCGGGCACGTAGTAGGCGCATTCATCGCAAATCTGAATCTTCTCCATCATCAACTCCTTGAGACGCACGACAAAACCAACCATGACCATGGTTAGCAGAACAAAACAATCGTAGTTACTGTGAACGACAATCGTGCAAGGTGCTGCCACGCAGGCAACAAGATTTCTCCCATCATTCTCCGGGTGATCAAAAGATCACTGGAGACCTATGACAAGATTAAGATTTCGTTAAGACTTCTTCAATTTGATTTAGTTTTCCATTTCAGTAAGAACGATACAAAAAAAGTAAACTATCAGCGATACCTGAACTTTTGATCTGATTCTTGGATATAATCCCCTTGTATTTCCAACAGAACATGAAGGCAGACAGACGAGAACACAGATGCACAAAACGGACAGACAAAAAGGGCCAGAGACCCAAAATGCAGACAATTCCTTTATACATAAAAAAATACAATGGACATTGTTTTCCATCCTCCTGTTGTCCGTATCGTTTTTTCAAACCCCGCCGATATATGCGGCCGAGGAGAATCCCATGCGTTTCAGCGGGGGGCGGACATCGGTGAGCATGCAGGAAGGTCGCGAAGTCGTTTCCCTTGCCGAAGGAGCGGATCTATCGGTCGGAGACATGCGGTTGTCCGCCGCTTCCATAGAGATATCCGGATCTGACTACAGATATGTCAGGTGTTCAGGGAACGTGACTGTCATCGATTCAGGAAGAGGGATCAATCTCTGCGCGTCAGAACTTTTTTTCGATCGAACGGAAGAACTGATAGTCGTCGATGGCTGGGTGGAGATCCAGGATGTCCAAAATGAAGTGATCGCCTCCGGGGCATGGCTTGAGTTCGACCTGGACGGAGGGGTCATGAGGATGCAGATGCGTGTGAAACTCCTCAAGCATACGGACAAGGACGCCATGGTCTGCATCGCGGACAATATCGTCTATGATAGGGATGGAGAGACTCTTGCGCTCAATGGTGGTTCAAAGATCATCTGGGACGGCAACAACTACGAGGCTGCCACGATCACAGTGGATTTACGGACGAACAATATCGTCATGGAAGGCGCGGTCAAGGGACTTGTTCACGGATAATGCACCCGGAGCTCCGCTTCGCACATACAATTTACCGATCATTTTTGCGGTTTGGGAACAACATGAGTTTTTTTCCTTCTGATACTTGACCTTAGTCCGCCATCCTTGCATAATGGTGCGGTAATTACAATCCTATTGGTATCGGACAACCGATAACTCAACCGTTGGATAAGGAGCTCTATTGTGCCTTGTGGAAGAAAAAGAAAGAAGCATAAGATTGCTACTCATAAGAGAAAGAAAAAGCTCAGAATGAATCGCCATAAGAAGAAATAAGTTCTTCTAGCGCAGTCTTTTGCAAAACCGCCGGTCGCTCCGGCGGTTTTTTTGTCCGTTCGGGCAAGGGCAACCATGGGACAATGTATTATCAGGTATCGGCATCCGTCAGGGATGAAATGACCTTGCAGCGGGAATTGCGTCCTTTGCGACGCATCAAAGACAACTATCCCAAGCTGATCCTCACTTTGGATGAGGATCCTGTCTCTGATGATGAAGGAATCCTGAGAGCCAATGTACTGGATTGGCTGATCGACAAATAAAGGACCGGGACAGTCAAAGAAAGGACTTGTATCCAGCATGATTCTTGGTCCGCCGTTTTTGCATGGCGCAGGGACGCGGTTGCCGTACCTTGGTTCAAAAAGCAAATTTTTCGCTAGAAAACCCCAAACTATCACCTTGTTTTGCGTTTCCATAATTGCCCCTTGCCAGACTTACATGTAATATATGTGCAAGGGGGAATCGGTTCCAGATGAGAGTCCTTGTGTTTGGACTAGGCGCACATGGTGGGGGATTCGCTGCCGCAAATTATTTTCTCAATAGAGGGGATGAGGTCCGTGTAACGGATCTACGTGGTTGTGATGTGCTCGGAGAGACGATGAATATCCTTGAAAACCGCGGAGCCACCTGCATAGCGGGAGAACACCGCATGGAGGATTTCCTTTGGGCAGACATCGTCATCAAGAACCCTGCGATAGCGCCTGACAACAAATTCCTCCTCGCCTCACGCACCGTCATCACGGACTTCTCCTGGCTGTTCGCCTCCCCTTGGTGTTCAGAGACCCAGATCATCGCCATTACAGGGACGAAAGGCAAGACGACCACCGCGGCTGCGGTATCCCATACACTCAATGCGTTGGGATACGAAACGGTCCAGTGCGGAAACATGGGGATCAGCGCGTTCACCGTCCTTGCGGACTGGGAGCAAAGAAAAGCCGAGGGCAAAGAGCTCCCGAAATATCTGGTATGCGAATTCTCTTCCTGGCAGATACGGGACATGTACGCCGCTTTGCAAGGAGACCTGCCGGAGATCAAGGTCGCGGCCTTGACGAGCCTGTACGCGGACCACCAGAACGCCTACAAGGATCTTGAAAGCTATCGGAATGACAAGCTGGAACTCTTCGGCGCCCATTGTGAGAATATCCTTGTCCCTGACGCGATGCTCAATGTAATCAGAGATTACACACGTCTTCCCGCGAAACGTATCCACAGTATCAACAGACTGGCCGGGAGGGCATTGCCGGACAACTCACCGCATCGGTGCGCATACGCCATCGGCCGGATACTGGGACTCAGATGGAGAGACATACTCAAAGCGCTCAGGACCTTCAAAGGTGTCCCACACAGGATTGAGCAAGTCGGGGTCGCAGGGGCCATCATGTTTATCAACGACTCAGCCGCCACCATTCCTGAGGCGGTTTTGTTCAGCTTTGAAAATTGCCGACCGTTGCCGATACACCTCATCTGCGGAGGGACGGACAAGAACCTGAAAGCGGAAGGCATGCTCATCGCCTTGAAGGAAGCGTCCAGCTTGCATCTGCTCGACGGATCCTTCACCCGGAACAAGCTGATCCCTCTGCTGAGACAGGAAGGACTCTCTTTCGAGGGGCCGTTCGACAACATGGACGCGGCGGTCGATTCAGCCTATGAGACGGCGATACAGAAGAAAGACCCGAACGCGGATACCGCGCAGGTGGTCATGCTATCCCCAGGTGCGGCATCCTTCGAGCTGTTCCAGCATGAATTCGATCGTGGAGACAAATTCAAGATTCGGTCGAACCAGAAGATTGCAGGAACGGACTCATCTGATGCCGATGCATCCGATACCGCATCTTCTCCCCGGAAGTAAACAGTTTCCAGAAGAACCGTCTATAGACATAATCGGTTGAAGGAGTCCGGTAGAAGGCATGTCCTCCAAAAGATCGCTTGAACAGATCCAGCCCCCTCAGATGTGCGCCGCGCCCGTTCGGTCCGGGAATACCATGCAGGTCATATACCTGACAGCCCTGTTCACAGGCCATCCGTATGGCATAGTCCTGCAAGGCATAGGAACAGGAACAGTCTTCAAGCCTGAGCGATGCCCCGAATAGATATACCGCGGTTTCAGCGGATTCAAGGTTGATGCAACCTCCGACGATCTTCCCTTTGTGCCGGGCGAGGTAGAGTCTGCATCGGACATCACCGGCCATCTTCTCAGAGAAAGCGAGAAGACGGCGGAGATAGTTTCCAGGTCTTGCCGTAAAGCCATCCCTATGCGCGGTTTCCAGATAGACATTGTACCATGCGTCGAAATCGGTACGGCTTCCGTTCCAAACCTCGACCTTGATATGGTTCAGAGATTTACGGATATTCCGTCTCGCCCGCTCCCGATACTGATGGGTTATCTTCTCATACCCTTCCGAGAGATCCAGCCGGACCGTCCCCTCTGGTTGAACGCTTTCCGTGCAGGCACGGAACCGCCGCCCTTCGATCTTCAAGGTATTCGGCTCTTCCGGTTCATCCCAAGGCAGGTCGTACCGGATGGCGAACACTCCATGGGGAAGCAGCTTCCTCAATTCCTTTGAAAGATCCTTCAGGAACTCCCCCACCGGCATGGGTACCGTGAACACGGAAGGACCGAAAGGGACATATGCGAGACTCAGTCCGGGGGAAAACGTACGGGTGAGCACAAGCATGTTGCCGGACCAGGGGGAACCGTCGGCCGCCAGTTCAATCTGGAAAGCCTGGGGCTTCCAGCCCGCAGGCTTCTTGACAGCCGCCCAATAACTGCTTTGAAAAGGATTGCCCATGCAGTCAAACGTCTTGTAGTCAACTTCGCTCACTTTCACTGATGAACTCGCCATATCGGGCAAACCCCTTTTCAAACCTGTCGCAGACAGGCGTCCAATATAGAAAAGCCATGCCTTCAAGCATGACTATACACATAGACAGGGCCCCGTCAAAGATGGCCCTGTCCCAGCAGTTTCAGACAAAATCCTATGACGGATATCAGCCTACAGGACCATCCAGGTATTTGGTCGCGGTCAGATAGCTGCCATTGCTGCCTATGGCTTTGCCGTCAACCTTGACCACGCCACCTTCCGTATACAGCGGCATGGCGAAGAAATGGTCGGGCTTCACATAGCACTTCTCCCCTTCCGGGACTTCGAAGCCTTCCGGTTCCAGCACGGTACCGACTTCGAACTGAGGTGCGAACAGCACTTCACAGGTGGTATGGGGTTCCGCATCGGGATCGTTGGCGGCCAACAACATGCCACGGCTCTTCACTCCACGGAAATTCGCAGGCTTGAGGTTGCTCACCACGACGATATGCTTGTCCATCAGTTCGTCGATGGTATAGTACGGGACGATACTGGATACGATCGTCCGGGGTTCTTCCTCACCACAATCCAAGGTCAGGATGTACAGTATATCTCCATTGGGGTGCTTCTCAACGTTCACCACCTTCGCGACCTTCAGTGTCACGCGACGGACGAACTGCTGTGCGATGGTTTCATCCGCTGGCGCGGCTCCCTGAGGAACATTCTTGACAGTATCGGACATCTTCTTCTCCTTATGTTCTTCTTCCTGTTGTTTCTTCTCTTTTTCAGCGCGTTCCTGCTGGGAACCGCTATACCTTTCACGGAGGGTGTCGACCAAGGCGTCGTCAAGCTTCGTGAACAGATAGTCGACCTCGCCGATTTCTTCAATCCCGGTGAAAGTCGCGAGCTGCGGCCATCGGTCGCCCGGACAACCGAGCCACGAGAGCAGCCTGCCGGAAGCCGTGGGCATGTAGGGTTCGACCATGATCGCAAGGTCATGGATCAGATAGACAAGAGTCCGGAGCAACGAAGCGGCGGTCTCAGGATCTTCCGTGCGTTTTTTCCATGGCTCGCCATCCTGGAAAGCTTTGTTCCCCATTGACGAGAGCACAAAGATCTGACGCAAAGCGTCGCGTTCCTCGGCATGTTCAAGCAGGTCCGTGATCACGGTCTCCTGGTCGATGATGGCCTTCGCAAGACTCTGGTCGATACGCCCCTCGGGCAACTTGCCGTCATAGAAACGCTTGACGAACGTCAAGGTACGGTTGACCAGGTTGGAGAGATTGCCGATCAGCTCGCCGTTCACCTTCTCCTGGAAATCCTTCCAGGTGAAGACGACGTCGCTCTTCTCAGGACGGTTGTAATACATGTAGAAACGCCATACATCGGCGGGAATCCCCGTCTCTTGTACATCGTTTCCAAAAATACCGATGCCCTTGCTCTTTGAGAATTTGCCGCCTTCATAGTTGAGGTACTCGGTGGAACTCATATGATGGAGCATCGTCCAGTCTTCGCCGGTAGCCAGCAAGGTAGAGGGGAAGATGACGGTATGGAAAGGGATATTGTCCTTGCCGATGAACTGGAAGAGCTCCACGTTCTCAGGGTTCTTCCACCAGGTTGCCCATTCGTCGGTATAGCCCGCGGTGATCGAGATATAGCCGATCGGAGCATCGAACCAGACATAGAACACCTTGTCCTCGAAACCAGGTTTCGGAACAGGGATACCCCATTTCAGGTCACGGGTGATGCAGCGTTCCTTCAATCCGTCTCGGATCCAGGATTTTGTCATCTGAATGGCGTTCCTTGCCCAGAAGCCTTTCACGCTCGCTTCATCCATCCACTTCTCCAGCAACGGGAGGGCCTTGGGAAGATCAAGGTACAGATGCCTGGTCTTCCGTACTTCAGGACGGGTTCCGCAGACACCGCAACGAGGGTCTATCAGCTCCGTAGGTTCAAGAAGGGACTGGCAGCTGTCGCATTGGTCTCCCCTCGCCTCCATGCTTCCGCAATGGGGGCAAGTGCCTTCGACATATCTGTCGGCGAGGAAGCGCTGGCAGTTCGGACAGTAAAGCTGTTCGATCTCCATCTCGTCGATATAGCCCGCGGCGTCCACTTCCTTGAAGATTCCCTGCACGATCTCAGTCTGGATGGGATCGGAAGTCCTGCCGAAACGATCAAAGTCGATATTGAACCAATCGTATATGTCACGATGGATGACATGGTATCGGTCACAAAGTTCACGAGGAGAGACACCTTCCTGCAAAGCCCGGGTCTCGGAGGCGGTCCCGTATTCATCGGTACCACAGATATACAGGGTATCATAACCACGGGAACGGCAGAAACGGGCGAACGCATCGGCGGACAGCACCTGGGTCAGGTTGCCGAGATGCGGAATGTTATTTACATACGGTAATGCGGAGGTAATCAGTCTTCGTTTTTTCATAGTCCGTCTATCATAGCCCTCCAACGACCTTTTTTCAATATGCATTGAGGGTGAACCATCGCTTTTCACAAGGCAAACTTCCTCCCTCTTTTTTCCAAAGTTCCTTGACCATGAGTATTCTGCAAGCTACATTGTAGACTGTACTGTCTTTGTAGGCTACTTATATTGGAAGTATCCTGGCAGTACGAATCATGAAGGATACCGAACCGCTTCCGCTTTCACTTTGGAGGCATGCAACCGCGGAGGATATCCAAGATAGGAGAAGAGATGGAGAACAACAGACAATCTTCCCCTCGCAAGCCATTCCGCATCAGCCCGAAGCTTATCATCGGCGTGATCGGAGTACTGATACTGATCGCTCTGGTCATGAGCAGTTTTTTCGTGGTTGACCAGACTGAACAGGCTGTAGTGTTGCGATTGGGCAAGTATAACCGGACCGTAGGTCCCGGTCTCCAGACGAAGTTGCCGTTCGGCATCGACGTGAACTACAACGTTCCGACCCAGATTGTGCAGACCATGACGTTCGGTTACCGTTCGTCCACCCAAGTGGCGACCAGTCCCCTGCTCAATGCCGCGGACTATCCAAGAGAGTCGATCATGCTTACCGGCGATCTCAACATCATCGATGTTGAATGGATCGTGCAGTACAAGATCGAGAATCCGTCGGATTGGTTGTTCAATGTTCAGGACAGGGATACGACAATCCGTGATATCAGCCAGTCCGTCATGAACCAGCTGGTAGGTGATCTCCCGATCCTTTCCGTCATGACCAGTGAACGTACCCGTATCGAGGTCGAGGCGCAGGAAGACATGCAGCGGATCTTTGATACATATGATCTCGGCATCCGTGTCGTGACCGTCAAACTACAGAACATCGTTCCTCCCGTCGGCTCCGTACAGGATGCGTTCGAGGACGTCAACAAGGCTATCCAGGACATGAACCGGCTGATCAACGAAGGCAAGGAAAGCTACAACCGTGAGATTCCGAGCGCACAGGGTGAAGCCAACAAGCAGATACAGATCGCGCAGGGCTATGCGGCTGAACGCGTCAACCAGGCGACCGGTGACGTCGCCCGCTTCAACTCGGTCCGCGAAGCCTATGAGCAGAGCAAGGACATCACCAGCATCCGCCTGTATATCGAAACGATGGAAGAGATCATCAACGACGCTAATGGAAACGGATCCACCGTCATCATTGACAAGAACCTGGACAACTTCCTTCCGTTCGGCTCCGTAGACAACCTGCTGGGAGGTGCCAAATGAAAAAGACTGTAACAGTACTTGTAGTAATCGGTGTCCTGTTGGTCATCATACTCCTCCTGGGACCGTTCTATATCCTTGATGAAGGCGAACAGGCTGTCGTGACCCGTTTCGGAAAGATCGTGAGCACAGAGACCACGGCGGGGCTGAAGTTCAAGATGCCTGTCGTCGACAATGTGGTGAAATATCCAAAGAAGATACTTTCTTGGGATGGCGACGCCCAGCGTATCCCGACCAAAGAGAACCAGTTCATCTGGGTCGATACCACCGCCCGCTGGAAGATCACCGATCCATTGAAGTTCTACGAAACGGTAAATACGGTCGCGAACGGTCGCTCACGTTTGAACGATGTCCTCGATTCCACGATCCGTACCGTCATCAGTGAGAACTATCTCAATGAGGCGGTGAGAAACTCCAACCAGATCAACGAGATCAAGGTAGAGGAGCAGGTGCAGAACGTCGACAATATCGAAGATGCCGAGCGGCTTCGCAACCTGACGGTCACCTCCACGCAGCAGGAGACCATCAAGATCGGTCGTGAAGGTCTGTCGCAGCGCATGTTCGAGATGGCTTCCGGTTTCACCGAGGCGTACGGCATCACGTTGATTGATATCGTCATCCGTCAGATCCGCTACAGCGACGATCTGACGCAGAGCGTCTACGAGAGGATGATCAAGGAAAGAAACCAGATCGCCGAAGCGTACCGTTCCTATGGCCGTGGTCAGCTCGCCCAGTGGCAAGGCAAGACCGAGAACGACCAAAAGACGATCCTGTCAGAAGCGTATGCGACGTCCGAGGAGATCAAGGGTATCGCTGACGCGGAGGCCGCGAACATCTATTCCGAAGCCTATGAAGCCGATCCTGAGTTCTTCCAGTTGTGGAGATCGTTGGAGTCCTACAAGAAGACGATCCCGAACCTGGACAAGGTCCTCAGCACCGACATGGAGTACTTCGACCTGATGTACGGCAAAAACTCTTTATAGGAGTAGCCCAGCATTAGCCCTACAGTAGCCCGGAGTCTGGTATCACCCGAACGGGTGAAACTGGAGCGCCGAACTTTACGAGGTCGCCACGAATGTGGCGGCCTTTTTTCTTGATGAAAGCCCGTTGCATCACTGTTGCTTCCCCCGTATACTGCGCTCATGAGCAAACACCCTACCCCAATACTGATCGCCTTTGATTTCGATGGAACACTCTACCCCCTGCGCCCGTATGACAGCGAACAACGGTTGTTGTTGAAAGCGACAAGACAAGCCGGGACGCTCAAACGTGCGATCGCGAAACGGGCCGTCATCAAGGACATGAAGGGCATGATGCATCTTGGCGAATTCACCCACAACTACGTAAAGTTCACACGCAACGCATCAGCTACGCTGCTTGATGAAGTCGTCGACGATCTTTGCTCGCTGGTGCCGGACAACGCACTGGAATCTTTGAACAGACTGCGGCAAGAGACCGGGGCGGAGTTCTGTATCATCAGTTGCGGTACGGTAAACCTCATCGAC
Organism: uncultured Sphaerochaeta sp.; assembly: GCA_964407735.1. Taxonomy (GTDB): domain Bacteria; phylum Spirochaetota; class Spirochaetia; order Sphaerochaetales; family Sphaerochaetaceae; genus Spiro-02. The sequence goes on from CAYOWS010000032.1 coordinate 24,449, forward strand.
AGATATCTGGTGAAGATGAATGTAGGTGATGCGTTCGGCAATCGAACCGGAAAGGTATTCGACACCACAGGAAATCGCCTTGTATCAGTTGAAATCTCAGTCAGGACGCCACAGGACAAGGTACAGGTATTGAACGATGAAATAAGGCGCATCACAGCGGCGACGGGCACGAGACCGTTGACGATCGCTGTCGGAGACGGTCCTACGGACATACCGATGCTCCAGAACTCAGACCTCGGCATACTCATTGACTGGGACAAACGCCCTGACGAAGTTTCTGAACGACGTGGTTTTCCCCTTGTGGGTTCGGTTGATGAGGTATGCGAACTGATTCGGAACTGGCTTGACAATCATAGGTGAGCGCTTTACAGCACCCTGAGACGGATAATGCGGACAGGGCGAGGCGCGACATGATTGACAGTATCTTACTACAGACGCCCCACTGCGAAGGATAATAAGCGGGAATCTAGGAACGAACCGGCATGACAGTACTACAAGTACGGCATGTCGGGAGAGACGACGATACACGCTTATAACCGAACAGTCCTGCGAAGGAGAATGAGGACAGGGCAAGGCGCGACATGATTGACAGTATCTTACTACAGACGCCCCACTGCGAAGGATAAT
>CAYOWS010000032.1:25175-30157 GCA_964407735.1 uncultured Sphaerochaeta sp.
AATCTAGGAACGAACCGGCATGACAGTACTACAAGTACGGCATGTCGGGAGAGACAACGATACACGCTTATTATCCGAGCAGGGAGTTTGACTTTTGGAGTATTTGCATATACCCTTTTATCGACACCAACATCAAGGAGTTGCCGCTTGGAAGATCGACAGAAGAACCGTATACGGAAAACCACTCTACGCATCCAGTTCTTCTCGTACCTGCTGTGTGCAGCGGTACTGTTGGTTTCCTGTTCTTCAGGCCCAGATCTGGAAGCCCAGCAACGGAGCGTGGCGTTGGATTATGGGGTGATCACCGGAAGCCTCGCCTATCCAGGAAGCTATTCCTATACCGATGGAAGTCTGGTCATAGACATCTCTTTGACCCAGCATGATTTCATCACCGGAGCGACACAGGAGATATCGCATCAGAGAATCAGGAACCCGCAACGCTTTCCCGTCAATTTCACGATCCGCTATGATGCCAAGGATATCCTGCCGTACATGCGGTATGCGGTCAGCGCTCAGGTACGTCGAAGCGGCGAGACCATACCGTACCTACAATCTTCAGAAGACGCATGGGTACTCACCGCCGGCAACGGGGATAGGGCGAATCTACAGTTGGTTCCCAGGTAACGTATTCCGCTCTACTGTGGCAGATACGCTATCTTGGCCTGCCCCAACGCCACCTTGTAGCTGATGAATGCAAGCAACATGGAGACTGCCGCAGCCACATACATGCACCACATGGGAACAAGCCCCAACACCCCGGAAACGATTGCGGCGGCGGCGACGACCAATAGATACAACAGACTCAAACCCATCCCGATCAACCCGTTGAGATTTTGTTTGATAGCTTGTTGAGGAAGCTTCCAATCCAATACTGGTCTACGATAATCAATCGCTAGATCCAACGCGCCTGTACCAAAAATGGTGAAGAATCCCAAAAGCAGCATCCAGGGCAGATTGATCGCGTCGATACCGAAGATCCAACTGCACAGGAACAGATAGATCACGTGAGGGATATAGAGCAGGATCATGTGAAAGACCATCTTGCCGTTGACATAGATCCTGGAGGAGACAGGCCAGGAACGGCTCAAGGCGAACAGGCTCCCCTCTCGGGAAACACTGGTGGAGCTTACCATTGTGAATGAGGACAGCAGGATCAGCGTACCGCAGACACCGGCTGAGAACCAAGCTGAGGACCGCACAGATTCCAACATTCCCTGCATCTCTCCAAGAATACCGCTCAACGCATAGACTATGACAAGGATGATCGGGATGCAGACCTCACCGACAAGCTCGGTAAGGAATGCGGGAGTGCCTTTGACAATCTCCCAATCCTTCGCGGCCAGACTAATGACCCTTGAAGAGGGAGTGAACAAAGCACTTCTCCTTTTTCTGGAAAAGTGAGTGGAAGCTGCAAGGCGCCGACGTTTGGCTTTGTTCGCGCCGTTCTGGGCGATCGAGACACATTGGCTATACGACCTGGCCAGCAGGAGGATTACAAGCGCAGCCAAAGCGACGTTTATCAAAATGTTCAATGCGATGGCCAGATATGCGTTGAGGAATCCATAGTTGGAAAAGGACATCGAAGCTTGGCAAGCAAAATAGAACAAGGACTTGTATGCGGCGGATACCGTCGCACCCAACGCCGCGACCAGCTGACTTGGATCAGCCGTTTCATCGAGACCTGACATCCTCAGGACACCACCTTGGGCGAACAGCACAAGCCCCATGACAAGAAGTATGGAGATCAGCTCGATCAGGACCTTGTTGTTGCGTCCTTTTGTCATCTTCATGATCAGCATGCCGAATACCGAACCGAGCAACACGGGTGCGACAGGTCCAAGCAACAACGTCAAAAGGCCGCCGAACACCAATGGCACGGACCATCCGGTGACACTCCATACGATCACGATGCCGGGAAGCACCATGAAGAAATAGATCGGGAACATCGCGACATACAGCAGTATCAATCTGCTGGCGAGCAATTCACTCTGCCTGATGGGCACAGTCATCAGCAAGGCAAGATCCTTGCCCCGATACAAAGTAGAGGACGCGGTCATGCAGGAAAACAGGAATACGATGACAGCGCCAAGGATTTCAGCGAGAAAGAGACCAAGATCAGGAAGCCCGATCAAAAGCCCCATCTGTTGGAATGAGTAGTAGTTGACACCGATCATGATCATCAACATGGCGAACGAGAACGCCAACAGCAATCCAAGGAATATGCTGCCGACAATGCGCATGGTCTTCTTCGCTGTGCCGATGGGTTTGTCCGGACGACGGGCGGACACTATATGAAACAGATGCGTCCATGGCTTGGTACCGGAATAATAGGACCGGACAAGCAACGAGACCGTTTGGAGATTCATCGCAAGACCTCCTGTGCGGCTTCGGTCGCTTTGGACATGTCATCCTGCCCGGTGAGTTGCAGGAACAATTCCTCCAATGTGGCGTCAGACTCCCCTTTCTGGGCCTTCAGCTCATCCAACGTACCATTGAAGATCAGGTGGCCTTTCGCAATGATCCCGACTTTATCGCACAATCGCTCGGCGACCTCCATGACATGCGTCGAGAAAAATACCGTACGGCCCGACTTGCAGAATTCCCGCATGACATCCTTGAGGATGAAAGAGGACCTGGGATCCAGCCCTACCATCGGTTCATCCAGCACAAGGACCTGGGGATCATGCACCAGCGCAGCGATAACGCCGAGCTTCTGCTTCATGCCATGGGAATAGCTGTTGATCGGATCCCTCAAGGCGTCGGTCATCTCAAACAGCTCTGAGAGCTTCAAAGTCCTGCTTTCCCGCTGCTCACAGGGGATTCCATAGAGGTCGCAGATGAAATTGATATGGCGCAGACCGGTCATCCTTTCGTAGAAAAGCGGTTCATCAGGGACATAACCGAGCAGTTTCTTCAATTCGGTTGGAGTTGTGATATTGTCATACGGACCTACTTTGATCGTACCTGAATCCTGACGAAGCATGCCGACAAGCATCTTGATCGTCGTCGATTTACCAGCGCCGTTGGGACCAAGAAAGCCGAAGATTTCCCCTGGGCGAACCTGAAGGTCCAGATGATTGACGGCGGGAGCCTTGCCTTTCCCGTAGCATTTTGTAATATCCGAAAAATTGATCACAGGCGCATCCGCTTCTCTTGCCACTTCCATACCACGACCTCCAAAAGTCCTCTCATAGTCTCATAGCTGAAACGATCCAGCTTCAGTGGTGGTGAACTCTGTCCACCTTGCCATTTGATATCAATATGATATCATTATGATTCATACATAGCAACCCACTTTCAACCAGAAAACTACGGGATATCTGAATAATACATCATCAGACGTCATTCTGGAATGGGCAATACAGGGAGAATGTCGCTAAGAACATCCGCATACAAATCGCTACGATGAATAAATATTTAATAAATTTTATGCATTATAACGAAATGATACTTTTTTACGAATAAATATGCAAAACATCTTGCATATTTTGTCAATTTTTGCATAATATCGAACCATCAGAAAACAGTTGATCCTATGGAGGGATACACGATATGAGCAAGGAAAAAGTAATTCTGGCATACAGCGGCGGATTGGACACTTCCGTCATCCTCAAGTGGTTGGCGAACAAAGGTTTCGATGTCATCGCCTATGTCGCGAACGTCGGACAGGACGAAGATTTCGACGCCATTGAAAAGAAAGCCTATGCGACCGGCGCGTCGAAGGTATATATCGAGGATCTGCGCAAAGAGCTGGTGACGGACTATATCATCCCTTCCATGAAGGCGAATGCCATCTATGAAGGCACCTACATGCTGGGAACCTCCATCGCCCGGCCGATCATCGCCAAGAGGCATATCGAGATCGCGAAGAAGGAAGGCACTGTCTACGTAGCGCACGGAGCCACCGGCAAGGGCAATGACCAGGTCCGGTTCGAGTTCGGCTACTACATGCACATGCCCGAGGTGAAGATCATCAGCCCCTGGAAGGATCCCGAATGGCTGGGGCAGTTCGAAGGCCGTTCCGACATGCTCGCATATGCCGAAAAGTACGACATCCCAGTCAAGGCATCCCTCAAGAAGCCCTACAGCGAGGACGAGAACCTGATCCATATCAGCCACGAGGCGGGTTTTCTGGAAGATCCCGCCAATCGTTGCCCGGCCGATGTATTCTCCCTGACACTCTCCCCGCAGGACGCTCCGGACAAGGAGACGAACCTTGCGATCGAGTTCGTCGACGGAACCCCTGTGAAGGTGACCAACGAAGACGACGGCACTGTCGTGACCGATCCGCTTGAGATGATCCTCTATCTGAACAAGATGGGGCATGACAACGCCATCGGCCGGGTAGACATGGTCGAAAACCGGTTCATCGGAATCAAGAGCCGCGGCGTCTACGAAACTCCGGGATGCGAGATCCTCTGGAAAGCCCACCACAACCTAGAAGGGATCACCATGGACAAGGAGGTGATGCACCTCAGGGACTCCCTGATGCCCAAATACGCCGAGCTGATCTACAACGGCTACTGGCACGCACCTGAGTTCGACATGCTCACCGCGGCGTTCGAGCAGAGCCAGAAGCATGTCACCGGAACCGCCAAGGTCGCCCTGTACAAGGGCAACGTAATCAACGCGGGCATCACCAGCCCCTGTTCCCTCTACAACGAGGCGCTGGGAAGCATGGACATCGCCGGTGGATACCACCCGGTCGACTGCAAGGGTTTCATCAACATCAACGCGATCCGGCTGATGGCTTCCGCCACCCGGGCGAACTAAGTTCAATCAAGAGAACATGAATCAGGGCTGTTGTCAAAATCTTCGGACTTTGGCGACAGCCCTTTTTGTTATATTTCCGCAAAACCAAAACATCCACTGTGGATTTCGAATATTTGTTTGCATTATAACCTGTTGCAGGATTTCTCAACGACGGACTTCATTATCCGTTCATTGCAACTTCATTATCCGTTCATTGCAACTTCATTATC
>CAYOWS010000032.1:30257-33393 GCA_964407735.1 uncultured Sphaerochaeta sp.
ACTTCATTATCCGTTCATTGCAACTTCATTATCCGTTCATTGCAACTTCATTATCACTTCATGGAAACTTGATTATCAGTCTGAAACTGATATCGACAGGGCATAGAGACGTCAAGGTAAAAACTATGAGCTAGAATCATATACACCATGTGAAGTGTGTCGTATACTCAGACATATCGTAGGAGGAAGTCCGTACAATATGTTTTGGAAGTTTTTCTATTCAAAATTGAAACGGATCCACTACATTTTCCAGAAAGTGAAGGGGCTATACCTCATCGCACTGTTCCTAAGCATCTCATATTGCTTGATATTCTTGAATCCTGAGTTTCTCCGCCTACCTGAAATATTTCTGATACGTATAGAAGAACTATACATACTGGTTTGCATATGGTTGGGAATCAGTTACAACCCTTCACAGAATCAAGAAATGTTTCTTCGCCTGTGTTGCATTGATGAAAGAAAAAGGGCAAGAACTCGCTTCGCACTTGTCATCGCAGACCTATTTTTGAAACTGGTAGCCACGTCCTTGATCATGGTTTTGATGTTTCAAACCCAAAATGATTTGAAAGGCTTTTTCACTACACTACCAATCGCAGTATTCGCTTGCCTCACATACGGAATTGTAAAAGCCCGGAGAAACTATTGGGCATTGGTACTACCGTCGGTGACGCTTATTCTATCGATAACATTCCATACACCCTGGTGGCCGTTGTTCATTACCCTCATCATTACCGCCGTAGGAGAAATCAGTGTTAATCCCAACAACATCCCCGAAGACTCCTGTCGAAACCATCACAATCGACTAAAAAGCGGATTGCGTCATCCTCTATGGACGCTTGCTACGAAGGAACTTCTTTTTTCCAAGGAACATCTGCCCGCAGTCCTACTTTTGATATCTCTTCCGATTGTACTGACGATTTCTATGATAGTGTCTTCTGACGCACCTACCCTGCTGGTCGTCAGAATCGTGGTCATTCTGCTGAGTTTCACAGGTGTGATCATGATCACAGGACAATATGATGCATTCAAGCACAAGTATTTCCTTTACGTAGCGACAGGGGTAAGAACGTTCATCTTCGTGTACTGCATGATTCCATCCGTTATGCTCGTCCTCCTGCAGTCCCCATTCATACTATTCGGAAGCTTCTCTACAGGATGGGCGAATATGCCAATCTATTTAATTACATCATATATTGCTACGCTTCTCTTTTTGATGTTTAGCTTCCTTGTCATAAATGAGGTGGTCAAATCCATGCTCATGCTTGCACTACTTGCCACGACGCTATTTCTTACGATACTGCCCGTACTGCCTTCCATATTGGTTATGGCTGGCATTGTATCACTAAGATTGATTTTGTTCGCAAAGGGTCAATGGCGCTATCTGTTGGAGGTGTCTGGATGATGGCATTTGAGAATGTATATTTTTCATATGGTGGAGATTTCTCAATACAGGACATGTCGTTCGATTGCAAAGCAGGAAAGATCATCGGGTTCCTTGGACGGAACGGATCTGGAAAGACCACCATCATGAACCTTCTATCAGGATTGGCAAAACCAGAATCAGGACAAATCATTGTTGACGGCATGATATGGACCGCCGAAAGACATGTTCAGGAACTTATCAGAAACAAAATCAGCTATCTTCCTTCTGAGGATTTCTTTTTCGGAAATCTGACGATCAAAGAAAACTGGGAACTTGTAGGCAAACTCAGATACAAAGACAAGAATAGATACACATATTGGGCTGAGCAGATCTCACAGTTCGGCTTAAATGAATATTACAACACATATTTCAGTGATTGCTCGACGGGAACAAAACGCAAAGCCCAGATAATCGCAACATTGATGGGCGGCAGCAAAGCACTGGTCCTGGACGAACCTCATAACGGGCTGGACGTGTTTTCTACCAGACAGCTGAACAACATCCTGTTCGAGATTAGAAAAAAGGCAGAAAGCGTGATAGTGATTTCCAATCATATCGTCGAAGTACTTGAGAAACTGTGCGACGAAATCATCATAGTCGATGGAGGAACAAAAGTAGCCGAATTCACACATCCATTGCAGAATATCGAAGAAAAGTATTTCCAACTGATCAAAAACCATTAGAAGAACAAAACTATATCAAAACAGGTTACGCTGATATAATACAGACATGTTCAAGATCGGTGAATTCTCCAGGCTCACGCAAGTTTCGATCCGCATGCTCAGACATTACGATGAAATGGGGCTGCTCAAACCCGCCACGGTGGATCGCTATACGGGGTACCGGCTCTATTCCATTGATCAGATTCCACGGCTTCAGAGGATTCTCCTCCTCCGGGACCTCGATTTCCCGATAGCGGAGATGTCCGCCCTACTCGTGGGTTGGGATGATGAAAGCATCGGCCGTCGTCTCAAGGAGAAGCGGAACGAACTGGAACAGGAACTACAGCGTCAACGCGATCGTCTGGGCAAGCTCGACCAGGCCATGCTGGATATCGACAATGGCACGCTGGACATGCATTACGCGGTCTCGCTCAAGAGCGTTCCCTCCCAGCTTGTGCTGTCGAGGCGAAGAATCATCCCTACTTATTTCCATGAGGAGTCGCTATGGATGGAGTTGACGACTTACATGCATAGCCATGGGATTCACCCGGCAAGCGAGACGAGCGACAACAATCTGACGATCTTCCATGACATGGAGCACAAGGACACCGACGTCGATGTGGAGGTGGCGGCGACCATAGTCGCCCCGTTCGATGTACAAGAGGCAGGGTTCGCCTGCCGGGAGCTGGAGGCTGTCGAGCATATGGCGTGCATCATGGCCTACGGTCCGTTCAGCAACATCGACGGAGCCTACACCTCGTTCGCCCGCTGGCTGGACGAACATAGCCAATACCGGATGTCCGGCCTGACCCGCCAGATCTGCCATAAAGGCCCATGGGATGAACCCGATCCAGAAAAATACCTGACGGAGCTGCAAGTGCCGGTTGAAAAGCGGACCTGACTACGTGGTTCGCCCCATCGGATAATGTAGACGTACTTTCCGATGTGTACACGTGGTCGTAGATGTGGCCTCCGTATGGGTAGACGTGGTGCCACCCTAGGTACACCTGCTTTCCGAGGTCTACACGTGGTCGTAGACGTGGACTCCGCT
>CAYOWS010000032.1:33493-38288 GCA_964407735.1 uncultured Sphaerochaeta sp.
GGGGTAGACGTGGACTCCGCTGGGGTAGACGTGGACTCCGCTGGGGTAGACGTGGACTCCGCTGGGGTAGACGTGGCGCCGGCAGGGGTACACGTGGTGTTCGCGTGGACACGCCAGGCCTCTCATCCTTAAACAAGCATGGGACAGGAACCAACCATCACAAAAAATGAAAAACAGGTGTTGACCCTCACACGATGTGAGGGTTCATGGTATGGACATATGGAGGAAAATACCATGCGAAAACAGGAATTCACTGCTGTGAAAATCGGTACGGTCAGATCAGATGGGCAGGGAATGCGGATTGAACTGGAGGAGCGTTACATTCCAGGTCTCAGAACGCTGGGAGACTTCGGTCATGTCGTCGTCCTATGGTGGGCGGATCAGTGCGATACAGAGGAAGCAAGGAACGTACTGGAGGCTCCGAGCCCCTATAAGTACGCCCCTGATATCATGGGCATCTTCGCGACCCGATCTCCGTTACGACCGAATCCGATCGCCCTTTCGGTGAGCGGCATATTGGATATCGATGAAAAATCGGGAACGGTCCTTCTGGACTATATAGATGCGGAAGACGGAACACCGGTCCTTGACCTGAAACCCTATACCCCCAGCATCGACAAGATCGAGGAACCAAGGACTCCGCAATGGTGTGCCCATTGGCCACAGAACGTGGAGACCTCAGGAGATTTCGACTGGGCGGAAGAATTCAATTTCTAGGTCCAGCCTGGAACCTGTGTGAAAAAAGAGGGGGTGCGCCCCCCTCTTTTCATAGTTCCAGCCACAAGAAAAACTAGAAGAACAACTCCGTCTCCCGTCGTACCCCAAGGCAACGCTCCTCCAACATCATCATCACCTTTTCATGGCGAGGATCGGAGATCGCACGCACATGGAGAGGACAGGCCTTGATGCAGGCGGTACATCTGATGCAGCGGGAAGCATCCGTCTTGAATGGACTTGCGGGACTGATCGCCTCGACCGGGCAGACCTCGGCGCAGGTGCCGCATTCAGAACAATGTCCCTCCACTACAGCGCCGAACGGAGGATCTGCGGGAATCATCCCCTGCTTGTAAGGACGATTTCCCTGTATCGGGTTCTGCAATATATCACCGTCATTCAGTTTTGCCAAAGCGATGCGCCCCAAGGTATGCATGGAGTCAAGGTCCTTCGCGTCGGGACGCTCCGATCCGATGCGGTCATCATAGGAGTGCACTCCTACGAACGCTCCCGCGCACAACGGGAGAAAACCAGAAGCCCTGCACAGGTCTTCCAGTTCAACCAATGCATCTTCATAGGCACGGTTACCGTACGTAACGGACAGGATCGCTTTGGAACCATCCGCATGGATCGAGGGGAAAATCTCAGTGAAACAGGCGGGGAGCCGACCTGCGTAGACAGGAGCGCAGATCACCACGACATCATCTTTGTCAAAGGAAACGCCCTTCTCCATCACTTCACGACGTGCGCAAGCCTTGGTCAGATCGTGGTTCAGGTCGATATCGGCCTCAAGTCCGAATGCGATGGCGTTCGCCGTGGTACGGCTGTTGCCTGTAGGACTGAAATACAACAAATGAACATGCTCAACCATGATCGCCTCCTTAGTTCAAGGTCTCTTCGTAGTGTTCGGTTCCGAGAGAGAGGATTCTCGCGATGTGGTCATCATCAAGTCTGTAATAGATATTCCTCCCCTCTTTTCTCCAACGGACCAGGCGGGAAGCCTTCAACAGCTTGAGTTGCTGGCTGATCGCTGACTGCTGCATGCCCAAGGCATCCACGATGGCGTTCACAGGAAGCTCACCCTCTTCCAAAAGGAAAAGGATCTTCAATCTTGTAGGGTCTCCGAAGACCTTGAAGAAACCGGCGATATCCACCACTTTCTCATCCGAGGGGAGATCCTTGATATTGTCATGTTCCATGTATCGCCTCCAGTATCATATTATACCCACGGTTTCAAATTGAGGAAAGAGTTCTCGCAAGAAACTCGCTCCATCGTTCTGACAAAGCTCCCGCATGACGCTGGCATTGCACTGTCATCGCACGGCAACTACCGGAAGTCAGGAAAAAAGGCTATGAGCATTGCAAAAATCCATTGCTATTCTCTTTTTGTCGGAAATCGGCTAGGATGTTTCTATACACCATGATGAGGAGGGGCTTTATGCAGGTAGGAACCCAGGGGAAACCTGTCATCGGCTGGATCGGTACTGGAGTGATGGGGCGTTGGATGTGCCATCATCTCATGGCGGCTGGATACAAGGCCGTCGTATACAATCGAACGGCATCGAAAGCCCAACCTCTGGTGGATGAAGGCGCTACGCTCGCGAAGACTCCTTGTGAAGTGGCGCAGGAAAGTACCATCATCTTCACCATGGTAGGTTTTCCCAACGATGTGGAAGAATGCTATTTCGGAACGGAGGGGCTGTTCGCAGGAGCCCGGCCAGGAAGCATCTTCGTCGATATGACGACGACAAAACCATCGCTCGCCGTCAGGATCAATGAAAAGGCGAAGGAGATCGGTTGCGACAGCATCGACGCTCCGGTATCCGGTGGTGATGTAGGTGCCCGAGAAGCGAGACTTTCCATCATGGCCGGAGGATACAAGGAAACCTATGAAACGGTGCTTCCCTTCTTCAACATCATGGGCAAGGCCGCGGTTCTTGAAGGTGGCCCAGGAGCTGGCCAACATACCAAGATGGCGAACCAGATCACCATCGCGGGAACGATGATCGGAGTATGCGAAGCACTCCTGTACGCTCGCAAGGCTGGTCTTGATCTCGATACCATGGTAGGAACGATCAGCAAAGGTGCCGCCGGTTGCTGGACCTTGGACAATCTGGCTCCACGGATCATCAAAGGCAACTACGGTCCGGGATTCTTTATCGACCATTTCGTCAAAGACATGGGGATAGCGCTGGAGGAAGCCCAACGGATGCATCTTTCGCTTCCAGGGATCGCTTTGGTGAACCAGCTCTATATCGCCCTGCAAGGGACCGGCAACGGCAGGAACGGCACCCAAGCGCTGGTCCTGGCATTGGACAGGATTTCCGGAGCGGATTGTTTCACCGAATAGTTTCGTGCAAAGGGCACAAGGTATAGACGCACGACGTTGCATCATATCCGGATTTGGTTTCATAGAATCGATGAAGCCAAGCGTTCTATTACCCAGCTATGAATATCTGAACGTATAGCATGCGAAGAAAACTGTTGTCAGAACAATCAGACCAGGTTGTGTTACAGCAATATCCGAGCAGGAAGGAGTATTGACATGGAAATAGCAAAAGACAACGCTACACTGATCCTCGACGGCAAGAAACTCCCATTGACCGTGATCACCGACAACATGGGGGACAAGTCGATCGACATCACCTCCTTGCGGAAAGAAACAGGATATATCACCTACGATCCGGGCTTCGTCAACACGGGCTCATGCGCCAGTTCGATCTGCTATATCGACGGAGAACAGGGCATCCTCAGATATCGGGGATATGATATCGAAGACCTCGTGGAGAATTGTGATTTCGTCGAAGTCGCATACCTGCTGGTCAAAGGGGAACTCCCCGATACATCCCAGCGGCAGACTTATGCGGACTTGCTCAACAAGCATTCGCTCCTTCATGTGGACATGCGGAACTTCTTCCGCGCCTATCCGCACCATGCGCATCCTATGGCGATCCTCGCCGCGATGGTCGCGTCACTCTCCGCGTTCTATCCTGAAATGGATGATGTGGATCCAGAAGAAAACGTTGACCTTACCGTCACAAGATTGCTTTCCAAGATGAGAACTATCGCCGCTTTCAGCTACAGGCAGATGCGTGGCCTTGACTTTGTGGAGCCTTCCTACAAGTTCTCCTATTGTGAAAACTTCCTGAACATGATGTTCAACTCATCGGTCACACCGTATGACCGGAATCCTGTCCACGTGAAAGCCTTGAACCAGTTGCTGATCCTCCATGCCGACCACGAGCAGAACTGCTCGACCTCCGCGGTACGCCTGGTCGCCAGCAGTGAAGCGAATCTCTACGCCTCGGTGTCCGCCGGTTGTTGCGCCCTATGGGGAAGCAAGCACGGCGGAGCGAACCAGGCGGTTCTGGAAATGCTGACGAAGATACACAACGAAGGTCTCACCGTCGAAGAAGTCGTTCAAAAAGCGAAGGACAAGGATGATTCGTTCCGTCTGATGGGTTTCGGACACAGGGTCTACAAAACCTACGACCCTCGTGCGAAGATAGCCAAGAAGCTTTGCATGGAAGTACTGGAGGCAACCAATATCCAGGATCCGTTGCTTGACATCGCCATGCAACTGGAGCAGGTAGCACTCAGCGACGAGTACTTCATTGAACGAAACCTCTATCCGAACGTTGACTTCTATACCGGGATCATCTTCCATGCGATGGGTATCCCCGCCCCCATGTTCACCGTATTGTTCGCCATGGGACGACTTCCCGGCTGGATCGCCCATTGGCTTGAATGGCGGCACGATCCGTACCAGAAGATCGGTCGTCCCCGACAGGTATATAGCGGCCCGTTCGTCAGGAAGGTACAGCCTCTCGACCAACGCTGATACAATTTCTTTTTCGGGATGGACTGTCGCGACAGCTTTGTGGGTATTCCCAACGGAACTGTTTGCGACAGTCTTTTTTTGTTTTGCTGTGCCGTGATGTCGGCATCCAAGTCAGCGATAAGCCCGTATGTGTGGGTCTATGTTAGACGTATCTCGCTATTTCCGTATGTCTGGGCTTATGTCCGTATCTCCGGGTCTATGTCAGACGTATGTCCCTATGTCCCTATCTCTGGGCTTATG
>CAYOWS010000033.1:0-19903 GCA_964407735.1 uncultured Sphaerochaeta sp.
GTCCCTATCTCTGGGTCTATGTCCGTGTCTATGTCAGGCGTATCTCCCTATGTCCCTATCTCTGGGTCTATGTCCGTGTCTATGTCAGGCGTATCTCCCTATGTCCGTATCTCTGGGTCTATCTCCGTGTCTATGTCAGACGTATCTCCCTATGTCCCTATCTCTGGGTCTATGTCCGGGTCTATGTCAGGCGTATCTCCCTATGTCCCTATCCCTGGGTCTATGTCCGGGTCTATCACCGCGATCTACGGTCTGACGGCCTACTGGAGTACACGAATTGCCTGTCGGACGTATCTTCAGAAAAAGGCCCGAGAGGTTGCGGTTGCGTCGATATGGGACTCTCTGGTACAATACAGGCATGATATCAGGCACGAAAAAACATCTGCGTTGGTTCTGCTGCATTCTCATTTTCGCGAGTCTCGTCTTTCCTGTGTTTGCGAAAGGTTCCAAGGAGACGCCCGCGGTACTGATATCACCATCACCTAGAGAGCTAGACAGGGAGAAGACTCTGGTAGTGGCGATTGATCCAGGTGATGATCCCATATCGCTTGATCCCCGGTTCGCGACCGACAGCAATTCAGCGCTGGTCGCCGCTGGGCTGGCGGAAGGGCTGTGCGATTATGATCCTGAAACGGCGTTGCCGATACCGGCGCTCGCGGAATCATGGACCGTCTCTGACGACGGACTTGCATGGGATTTCAAGCTACGGGAGGGCATCTGTTTTTCCGATGGTTCACCGATCACCGCGACGGACTTCATTGAAACCTGGCTCTCCTTGTTCAATATCGGAATCGACAGGACATCCCTCGCCTCCATGCTCGATATTATCCAGGGCATTGAGGCATGGAGGATGGGCATCGGTACCCGCCGGCAGATCGGACTGGAAGCAGTCAATGACAGACTGCTCCGGATCAGGCTGAAAGCCCCCGCCCCGTACCTGCCGATGATACTCTGCAACGTCAGTTTCTCCGTCCTGCCCAAGGATGTTCGCGACGGAAACATCACCGCGGGGAACATCACCAGCGGCCCATATGTATTGGATGAAGTGACGGAAGAGAAACTGGTCCTCGCCAGGAACAGATACTACTGGTCTGAAGAGCTTCCGAAGTGCGACTATCTGGAGATCGATTGCAGGGGTGCCGTCGCCGAGGTGTATGCCGATTACCAGAATGGGAAAATTCATTGGGCCCAGATGTTCATCCCCCGTTCCTATCAAATCGGTGACGACCTGTATTTCTCGCCTCAGTATTCCACCAGCTTCTTCTATTTCAGCGCGGGCTCAGGTCCCTATGCAGATCCTGATATCCGCAAAGCCCTCTATGCGTTGATCGATTGGGATGTGATACGGCGAATCGGCAGTCAGCCGTTTCTCACAGGCTCTTTGGTGCCGGGAAGCAAGGCAAAATCGGAATCCATACCGGATTCTTATGATGAACGCAAAGCCCTCGCCTTCAGCCTGCTGGAGAAAGCGGGATATCCAGGAGGACAGGGACTGCCACCATTGGTCATGGCGGTGCATAGGGGTTCCCAAATCGCGCTTGCCGCGGAACAGATCGCGGATACCTGGAGTTCGGAGCTATCGTTGACCGTTATTCTTGATACGGTTCCTTTGTCCATCTATACAAACCACCCTGAACAGTCGCCATATCACTTTGCCTGTGTCACCTGGATTGGGGACTATTACGATCCTTCGGCGTTCCTGACGATGTGGATGTCTGACAGTACGTTCAATCTGGCGAACTATGCCGATGCCACCTATGACAGCCTGATCCACGGAGCCTTCGCCTCGATGGATCCCAGAGTCAGGGACCGGATGCTTCTTTCGGCGGAAGAATACCTGCTTGATGAGCGGGCGGTCATTCCAACCTCGAATAGTTTCTCGATCAACTTCGTCAGGACGGATTTGGTTGATGGCTGGTTCGATAATCCGCTGAATATCCATCCGTTGAAGTCCATCGGGCTCAGATAGATCAGACAACCACGAAAAAGGGTACCGATACAGTCCTAGCAGACTGTATGGCACCCTTGGCTCATAGCTTCATGACGATTTGAAGAGACTGTCGCCTACTCCTGTACGTTCTCTGTTCCTTCAGCACGCCCGTACAGCTCTATCATCGCATGCATGCGGTCAAGCATCCAGTGATGAAGCATATCGGACCGTAGTCTCCAGCTCCAGTTGCTTGTTCCGCAGGTTGCGGGGGTATTCATCCGGGCTTCGGCGCCAAGGCCGATGATATCCTGAAGGGGGAAGATCGCATATTTGGCATGGCTCATGAGAATGGCACGGATCATCTGCCAGACAACCTGGTCGTCCGGGCATTCAAGGTAACGACGGACAGCGTCCTTGCATTCGGTCGACAGGCTGTCGTACCAGCCACGGCTCGTATCGTTGTCATGCGTTCCGGTATAGGCGACGGAGTTGTAGCCATAGTTGTGAGGAAGATAGTCGTTCGACGCATCGAGTTTGCCGTCCCTGCATTCAAAGGCGAACTGTAGGACCTTCATCCCCGGAAAACCATTGCTGTCGCGCAACTCCTCCACATCGGGGGTGATCACCCCAAGGTCTTCAGCGAATACAGGCAGAGAATCACCAAGCTGCCTGCGCATCTCGATGAACAGCTCCTTGCCTGGAGCAGGAACCCACTTGCCGTTCATCGCGGTGGTTTCTCCGGCAGGCACTTCCCAGTACGCGGCGAATCCACGGAAATGGTCTATCCTGACGATATCGGTCAATTCCAGAGCGGCCTTCATGCGTCGTACCCACCAGGCGAAATGCTCTTTTTCATGTTCCGGCCAATCATAGACGGGATTGCCCCATAGCTGCCCCTCGGCGGAAAATCCATCGGGGGGGACTCCACTGGAAGCCTTCTGGTTTCCTTTTGCATCGATTTTCAGAAGGTTGCTGTTGCTCCAGGCATCGACGCTATCAGGGGCGACGAATATGGGGATATCGCCCACAAGACGGATGGATCGTTCGTTCGCATACTTCTTGAGAGCTTTCCATTGTTTGAAGAAAATATACTGGAGGACTTTCCAGGGGGCGATCTCATCGGCCTTCTCTTTCGTCCATTTCGCCAAGGCGGCAGGTTTGCGCATGGCGATATCCTTGTCCCAAGTATGGAACCATCTGGAATCATTGTAGTGGGAGCATAGGACCTGGTACAAGGCGTAGTCATCGAGCCACCAGGAGTTGCCTTCGCAGAAAGCGTCGAAGTCGGCCTTGTCCTGCGGTTCAGCATCAGCAAGGAACTTGGCCGCGGCCTTCATCAACAAGGGTTCTTTCCATGTACGGACAGCACCATAGTCCACGCGATCAAGATTGAAAGCGGGGACGGTGAACAAGTCCTCGAACTCAAGGAGCCCGTCGCACATCAACGCACGAAGATCAATCAGCAACTCATTGCCGGCGAAAGAGGACCGTGCGGCATATGGAGAATCACCGTATCCAGTAGGTCCCAACGGAAGCAGCTGCCAGATGGTGATTCCGGCCTGGACCATCGAATCTACGAATTCTCGGGCCTCGTCTCCGAGGTCTCCGATACCATAGGGACTCGGGAAAGAGGTAGGATGCATCAGCACCCCGCAGTAACGTTGTTGTTTACTCATACAGAAAATATAGCTCAAACTTGATTTTTTGACTACAACCGCTAGCTTGTGTTTAGCCCAAATCTGGGGTATACTGGTTCTATGAGTTCTTCAGAGGCGTCCCCGCAGTTTTCCGTTAATGATCATGTCGTCTATCCTCTTCAAGGAGTAGGAATCATCAAGCGTATCGAGGAACGGAAGTTCCGAGGTGTCGCGACGTTGTATTACGTCATCTACCTTGAGATTTCAGATATGACTGTCATGATTCCCGTCGACAAAGCAAAGGAGATGGGAATACGTGGAATCGTCGAACCGGAAGAGGCGCAGAAGGCCATAGACTCCATCTCCAGCAAGTATGAGCCTATGCCGGTGGACTGGAAAGCCAGGTATCAGATGAACGTCGACCTTCTCAAGCAGGGATCCATCGCTTCGATCGCAAAGGTCGTCCAGACTTTGTATCATCGCAGCAAGATCAAGGAACTTCCTGTCCAGGAGCGAAAGCTATACGATAGCGCCTTGCGGCTTCTGATCGATGAATCGGCCTTCGCTCTTGGAAAGAACAAGAATGAAATAGAGATGTTGGTCTTCTCCAAACTGGAGAAATAACGGTGGGTTTTCCTATACACGCCGTCATAGTCACAGCGGCAGGTTCCAGTATACGTTTCAATGATGACTCAGCGGATGCACAACCTGTCAAGAAGGAGTTCCTTTCCATCGACGGTCATACGGTTCTGTATCGTGCGGTGAGATCCTTTCTGGAAGTACCCGGCTGTCGCATGGTCATCGTCACCTGTTCTGAGGGAATGGCCGAAGAGACCGGCGTAGCCCTTGAGGACCTCGTACACCAGAATGACATCCCGATCATGATCACACCCGGCGGTGCGACACGACAGGATTCGGTCCATAAGGCTTTGGAACAGTTGGCGGTCATGGACATTCCGATATCCTATGTAGCGATCCATGATGGAGCCCGCCCTTGGGTTTCGACTGATCTGATCATCAACACGCTCGCTACGGCGACCGTCTTCGGCGGAGCCGCTCCGGCGATACCGGTAGCTGACGCCCTCAAACGGATAGATGGAAACGGCGTGATCGTCGACCATATCGGCCGTTCAGGCACCGTAGCGATTCAGACCCCCCAGACATTCATGTTCCCCCAGATACTGGAAGCCCACAGATTGGCGACGCAATCCGGCAAGGTCTATATCGATGATACTGAGATTTTCGCCGACTTCGGCGGATCGGTGGGAATCAGCGAAGGAGAGCCGGAAAACAGGAAGGTCACCTGGCAACGGGATATTCCTGACGCACGCCAACAAATCATGGAATACAGGATCGTCAGAGAAAAGGCGAAGGTTCAAGCCGATGCCCGGAAAGCGTTTCATTCTGCTTGGGATGAAGTAAAGGCTGAAACGATCACAGAAAAAATAAAGCTGTAGACACAGGGGCCCGCCCGGCGAATCTCCTTATCGCCAGAGGATAGATGCCCCGCGGACATCACATGTACGAGGAGAATATATCGACATGAAAATAGGAACAGGCTGGGATCTTCATAGACTGGTACAGGGTAGACCGTTGCTGCTCGGTGGCGTAGAAATACCCTCGGACAAGGGGGAAGCGGGGCATTCCGATGGTGATGTGTTGGTTCATGCCATCATTGACGCATTGTTCGGAGCTCTCGCTTTAGGCGATATCGGCAGTCATTTTCCGTCCGATGATGAAAAATGGAAGGATTCCGACAGTATGAATCTCCTTGCGTTCGCCTTGGAGGAATTGGGTGAGCATCATGTCGTCAATATTGATTCCACCATTATCCTCCAGGCACCGCGACTTCGTGAACACATCAATGCCATCCGGATATCGCTCGCGGAAGTCTGCGGACTTCCCCTCGACAGGATTTCCGTAAAGGCGAAGACCGCGGAGCATATGCTCGGAGAACTGGGGACAGGAGACGCCATCTGCGCTCAAGCGGTCGTACTGATCGACGACAATGAGGATCACACACCCTCCTGCTGGGTCTGATGGATAGAGCTCCCAGAAGATCCCTCGTATACGAGGACAGGCTTTCCGCCGCTCCCTGGCCGCCTGCCGAAGATATGCAAAAGGAGCCACCTTCCACGGCGGCTCCTTGCTTTTTCCAGAGAGTATGCGTCACTCGGAGATGAGCATTGTTCTAGGATCCAAAGTAACTCCCATTGGTTTCTGGCACATCTGACCATGGTCTTTGACTACCGTCATGATGACCTTGTCCTTGCCTTCGTTGTAACGCAGACCGACGAGGACGTCGATCAGATCGATATACTTCTCCATGGTGTTGGGTACGCCATAGTCATCATATTCAACATTGGAACGGACGGGAGATACAGAGAACCAGACTTCAAGATTCATGTCCTGAGCGAACTGCTTGATCTTCCGTACATCTTCATCCGTAGCTATCGTCAGTTTGTATCCATCGAACAGGATTGTATCGGCCTGGAACGATCCATGCTGGATCAGTGTCGCCAGACTGGACAACACCTTGTCGATCGTGACGTTCTCCTGACTGAAGTTCATCACTACACGGTTCGACAGAATATTGTTATAGACGGATGCGGCGTCGTCCAGAGAACGCCCGTCGGAAATTTCCCGGAACACCTCCTTGTACCAGTTGATCACATGTTCGACATTGCCAGAGAAAGAAACGTGGATGACATGTTCGCCCCTGAAAAGTTTGTCAGTCGCCAGATGTACGAGACATGCTGTCTTGCCGACGCCATGCCGGGAAGCCAAAACACCGAGGTTCCCTCGGCCCAGACCTCCATCGATGGACTCTTCAAAGACGCGTAGCGGACTTAAGTTGATTAACTCTCGAACTTCCATATGCAGCACCTCCGAGTTATATGCTTATAGAATATTATAACATGAATCCGTGGATCAGGAAGAAAATGTTTGGAAATTGCAACAATCGGTACAGAAAACGCAGGTTTTCTTGCAACAAAAGTGAAAAGATTTCCTGTCGGCACAAGGCATTGAAAAGTCCCGTTACAACAATTTTGATGTACCGCCGGTTGCAGCCTCGATACAGTGACGGTGAAAAGCCGGCAAGGCGAGACTCGGGTCCCTTCCGTTTTCGGGAGATGGGGGAACATCGGCGTCCAATCCGTCACAGGGAGAGGATTCGTATCTTGGCGGGACGCATGGACGACATGCGGGACGCAATCCCCATATGCAGAAAAAGAGCTGTCGCCGAATAGACGACAGCTCCTGTGTGCAAAAATGTGTTTTGGATTCCGAGCTTATTTGCCCTGTTCCTTTCTTCTCTTCTCCTGATAGGCCTTCTTCAGCTCTTCGGAGACACCGGAGGGAACACGACCGTATTTCGCCAGCTCCATGGTGAACTCAGCCTTGCCCTGGGTCAGGGAGCGGAGAACCGTGGAATAACCGAACATCTCGGAAAGAGGTACTTCGGCGTTGACCTGACAGACGTTGTGGTCTTCAGTCGAACTGATGATGATACCGCGGCGCTGATTGATGCTACCGAAGATATTACCCTGGAATTCGGAAGGACCTTCTACTTCGACCTTCATGATCGGTTCGAGGATAGCGGGTTT
Organism: uncultured Sphaerochaeta sp.; assembly: GCA_964407735.1. Lineage (GTDB taxonomy): Bacteria > Spirochaetota > Spirochaetia > Sphaerochaetales > Sphaerochaetaceae > Spiro-02. The sequence goes on from CAYOWS010000033.1 coordinate 7,176, forward strand.
GGCCTTCTCATACGCCTCACGGAAAGCACCGAGAGCGGCGGTCTGGAACGCCATGTCGGAGGAGTCGACCGGATGCCATGCGCCATCGTTGATGACACAACGGACACCGACGACAGGGAAGCCGATCTGCGTACCCTTCTTCATCGCGGACTGGAAGCCCTTGTCACAGGAAGGGATATACTCGCTAGGAATAGAACCGCCCTTGATCTCATCAACAAACTCGTAGTCCTTCAGCTCCTCACCGTCAGCGGGTGCCTCGATAGGTTCGATATAACCGGCGACACGGGCATACTGACCGGAACCACCAGTCTGCTTCTTGTGAGTGTAGTTGAAGTCGGCACGCTGGGTGATCGCTTCGCGGTACGCTACCTCGGGCTGGCCGACAGTCACTTCCGCCTTGTATTCGCGCTTCATCCTTTCGATGTAGACATCGAGGTGCAACTCCCCCATTCCCTGGATGATCGTCTGGTTTGACTCAGGATCGACATAGGTATGGAAAGTCGGGTCTTCCTTGGTGAAACGGTTGAGAGCCTTGGCCATGTTGTCGGCGGCCTTTTTGTCGACCGGAGTGATGGCGAGGCTGATAACCGGATTCGGCACGTACATGGAGCTCAAGGTGTAGTTCAGGCTCGGCGCGCAGAAGGTATCACCACTGGCACACTCGATACCGAACAGGGCTGCGATCTCTCCACAACCACACTCGGTAATGTCTTCCATCTCAGCCGAATGCATTCTGATCAGACGACCGACCTTGAACTTCTTGCGGGTACGGGTGTTGTACAACTCGTCGCCTTTCTTGATCTTTCCCTGATAGACACGAATATAGGTGAGCTGACCATACTGGCCATCTTCCAGCTTGAACGCAAGGATGACAGGAGGCAAGGATTCATCGGCCTGAAGAACGACAGGCTCTTCATTCTTGTCGATATTGAGGGCGATGTTCTCGACCTCGGTCGGGTTCGGCAGGTAAGCCAGGACACCGTCGAGCAGCGGCTGGATGCCTTTGTTCTTATAGGCGGAACCCATGAACACCGGACAGAGTTCGAGAGCGATAGTCCCTTTGCGGATCGCATCGTGGATCAGATCTTCAGTCACCGCGTCCTCGAGCATGGCTTCCATCAGTTCATCACTGAACATGGAGACCGCATCAAGCATCTCTTCACGCTTTTCCTGAGCTTCGTCGAGCAGTTCGGCGGGGATCTCAGCTTCGCGGACCTGGTCACGGTTCGGACCATCATCAAAATAGAGGGCCTTCATGGTAATCAGGTCGACTACGCCTTCAAGGCGATCTTCAAGCCCGATGGGAATCTGCATCATGACGGCGTTCAAACCGAGTTTGTCGATCAACTGCTGCTTGACGCGGTACGGATTCGCACCGGTACGGTCGCACTTGTTGACGAATGCGATGCGGGGAACATGATAACGCTTCATCTGGCGGTCAACGGTGATCGACTGAGACTGTACGCCACCTACGGAACAGAGAACCAGGATGGCTCCGTCGAGAACACGAAGGGAGCGTTCAACCTCGATGGTGAAGTCGACGTGTCCCGGAGTGTCGATGACGTTGATTTCATGATCCTTCCAAGTTACGTTGGTAGCGGCGGAAGCGATGGTGATGCCTCTTTCGCGTTCGAGCTCCATGCTGTCCATGGTCGCACCGACGCCGTCCTTGCCGCGGACTTCGTGAATCGCGTGGATCTTATTGCAGTAATACAGGATACGTTCGGAAAGAGTAGTCTTACCGGAGTCAATATGGGCACTGATACCAATATTTCTCATGTTTTGCAGGTCACTCATAATCTAAAAACCTCTCAATAGAAAACTTCTTGTATAGCTGGTCCGCGACTGCTTCGCTTCCAGCACCAATTCCAATATCAACAGGCCGGAACCTCCCGCTATCCGAAATAGAAGAGAAACTCCACCTGATTCCAGCGGCCTTGAGGGCCATCGTCGCAAGCCTCCAAGCCAGAATCGCTCGGCAAGCCCTCGGAAGTCCTTGTGTATCCTTCCTCGTAATTCAGCTCACAATCAATGAATTGCAGGGATTCGGCCGATAGAATACGCCAGTAACCCAGCGTACAGAACGAGATAATAGTATATTAGGTCAATTTATTCAATCCGTTCACTACTAGATACTTGTGAATTTTTCTCGACAGGAAAAACAAACAAACCGGCTGACCCTCCCAAAGCAAAAAACGAAAGACAACGTTACGCTTCACATGAATTCTTTTAAAAAAAATGCTACACTGCCCCAGTATCAGGAGGTACTATCATGGAAACCATCTTTTCTAGAATCATCGCGGGAGAACTGCCTGCCGTCAAACTGTTCGAAGACGAACTTTGTATCGTCACCCTAGACATCAACCCTGTCAAAAAAGGGCATGCTCTCGTCATCTCGAAAAAACAGTACCCTACTATCTCACAATGCCCTGACGATGTACTGGGACATATGATGGGAATCGTGAAGATGATGGATGCCAAGATGCGCAAGGCTTTGTCCTGTGATGGTACGAACATCCTCATCAACAACAGTCCGGCATCCGGACAAGAGATACCGCACCTCCATATCCATGTCATTCCCCGCTATGACAATGATGGGTTGAAGTTCGGATTTTCGAAGGAATCCTATGTGGAAGGAGAGATGGTCACCTATGGCAAACGTCTCCTTCTCTAAGTTTTCCCTTGCTCCAAGGCTTTGCTCTTGATACACTGTCGTTATGATGAAATGTTGCCAGCATTGTGGACGGACGGTCCCCGACGGGACCATTATCGGAAGGACGACGCTTTGTGACGGATGCGGGAAACCCCTGCATACATGCGACAATTGTCGTTTCTATGAACCGGGTGCCTACCATGACTGCAAGGAAGCGGTCGAAGAGGCGGTCCCGGACAAGGGCAGAGCGAACTTCTGCGAACAATTCTCCCTCTCCGAAGGAGTCGCGCGTCAGGCGCGGAGCGACAAGAAGGACGATGCAAAGGCGAAAGCGGAAGCTCTTTTCAATTTCTAATTCACCATGGAGGACTTGGATACATGATATCGCCAGGAACAGCCGCCCCGGATTTTACATTGCAGGATGATCAGGGCAACGAGAGAACCATGAAGGACTTCTTAGGAAAGACCTTGGTGTTGTATGCATATCCGAAGGACAATACTCCGGGATGCACGAAGGAAGCCTGCTCGATCCGGGACCAGAGTCATGCGTTGGCTTCACTCGACGCGGTCGTCGTGGGGATCAGCCCTGACCCGGTCGCCAGTCACGCAAAATTCAAAGAGGAACACGCCCTCCCCTTCACATTGCTTTCCGATCCGGACAAAACCCTATTGCAGGCGTTGGGCGCATGGGGGGAAAAAGTCAATTATGGCAGGAAATACATGGGTGTGATCAGAAGTACCTTCATCATCGACGAGAAAGGTATCGTTGAAAAGGTCTGGGCGAAAGTCACGCCCGCGACCCATGGAGAGCAGATCGCCGAATATCTGCGCAAACGGGGCGGCAAAGCATGAAAAGACCGCGCCTCCTGTTCTTCTTCCTGACACTTCTCCTGTCTTTCATTCTGGCGGGTTGCTCCTCATATACCTATAATGACGCGAAAGACAGGATCGAACCAGTCGCCTCCATCCCGGCGACGCCGCCCGTCCCCACCAGGATGTCGGACATACAGGCGATACGGGATGCGGAGCAAGCCATTATAGACGCAGAAACCGCGGCACGTGAAGCGGAAAAGGCGTCGAAAGCCGCCGAAGAGGCGAAACGGATGGAAGCTGAACAGACCGAGGAAGCCCGACGGCTCGCCGCGGAAGCTGAAGCACAAAGGATCGCGGCGGAGAAGGCCGCGCAGGCGGAAGCAAAACGAAAGGCGGAAGAAGAAGCCGCTCGGATAGCTGCGGAAGAGGCGGCGAAGTTGGTCGCACCCGTTCCCGACGTCGACAAGCTGACCTACCCGTACCAATACCGCCCCCTCAAGGAAGAACGGCTACTTGATGGTCCGGTCCTGAAGTTCTCCAGTCTGCTGATCCCGTTGCCGGACAACCGGCTTCCCAAGGAAGAAGCGGTACGCATCGCGCAGGAAATCGCCTCCAGCGTTTCGGATATAGACCTGCCGGTCCTGTTCGTCACCGGCGACATGCAGAATATCGTCACGCTGGTCAACCAGCTGCGACGGGATGCGGTTATCGTACCGGAAGGTGCGATAGTGACCTCCTTCCCGATCAGCGCCATCGGGGAAAACAGCGTCACCGTAACGCCCCAAAACGGAAAACATGTGCAATTGTTGCTTGCCTACACCCCTGAATATCAGGTCATCGAAGCGTTCCTGGCGAACCCGGGCTCCACCGACTGGAAACCTGTGGTAGAAGAGGGGAAAGAAGAGAGGGCCCAACAGGTGAAAGATCTTCTGGCGGAGACTTCCGCCACGACTCCGGTCCTTGTAGGAGCTTCGTTCTTCGAGCCCTCCTATCTGGACTGGACATCCTTCACCCCGATCACCTATCGATCCGCCTACGATTGGCCTTTGTCGATGTTGATGGAGGAGGAGCAATTCCTCGACGGGTACAGGACCACGCACTATAGCGAAGAGACCTCCGCAGGCACGACGATCAGATGGAAGAACGGAGATATGGACTTGCGGGAAAGGATCGACTATCTCTACTCCCGGAAGCTCCTGCCGATGGAGACCACGATGCTCAGCCTCGGCGGTCTTTCCGCACCCGCTGATCAGCAATCTCCTAAACGATACGCGCTTCTGGGGACATATATACTCCCATAGTTAGGATATTGACAGGACAAGAACAAGCGGATACCATCCGTTCCATAAACAAAGACGTTTTACCCTTTTCCCGGGTGAAGCGTCTTTTTTTATGCAAAAAAACTAGCTGTAGGCTATGAGCCATGGTAGGCTTACATACAATACTAGACAGAAAGGGGAATCTGTATGAATGTAAACACTGGGGCTCTACTGATCGTCGCCACATATCTGATCGGTATGCTGGCAGTAGGTTTCGTGGTCGGAAAACTGAAGATCAAGAACAGCAAGGACTACATGGTCGCAGGCCGCAGGATGGGACTGTTCATGGTCGCGTTCTCCCTGTCCGCGAACAATATCGGAGGAGGCTCGACGACAGGCCTGGCGAACAAGGCCTTCGGCACATGGGGGATGAGTGCCATCTGGTACGTACTCGCCGCATCAATAGCCATGATACCCCTCGCCTATTTCGCCCCGAAGATCAGGAAGACCATGGCGGTCACGATTCCTGAAGTCATCGAACGACGCTTTGGAAAGACCAGCTCGACATTCTCCGCGGTCCTGAACATCCTGGCCCTTTTCTGCCTGACATCATCGCAGATAGCCGCATCGGGCGCCGTCATCACGACCTTGACGGGAATTCCTCTCAATGTGTGCCTGCTTTTCGCCGGTATCGTCATCATCCTGTACACGACCCTCGGGGGGATGATCGCGGACCAGATATCAGACCTGGTCCAGTTCATCATCATTCTGGTAGGCCTCGCGATTGCCACCCCGTTCGTGGTGAAAGGCTGCGGAGGATGGCAGGCTCTTTCCGACAAATTGCCGGAAGCCCAGCTCAGCTTCACGAAGATCGGATGGGTCGTGATCATCGGATACATCTTCAACTACTTCTGTACATTCCTTTCAGGACCGGAGATGATCAGCCGTTTCGAGAGCGCCAAGGATGAGAAAACCGCCCGGAACGCATCTCTCGTATCCGGTGTGTTGATGGCGGCCATGGCGTTCTTCCCGACTATCCTTGGTCTTGCCGCGCTCGCGGTCAAGGACCAGATCCCCGGAATCACCGGCGCGACCGCGATGATGGGCGTGACACAGCATTTCGCACCGACATTCATTACCGGCCTGGTCTCCGCGGCGATCATATCGGCGACGATGAGTTCGGCGGACTCCAACCTGCTGTGCATGTCGACGATGTTCATCAACGACATCTACACCAAGTATTTCAGAAAGGACAATCCGCTTACCGACAAACAGGTGATCTTCGCCACCCGGGCATGCAACGTCATCGCTTCGGCGATCGCTATCGCGATATCCCTTGGAGGAGTGGATATCGTCACGATGAACACTTTCGCATTCGCTATCAGGTGCGCGGGCCCGTTCGCCGCCTATGGCCTGGGCATGGTGGTCCCTCGCGCAACAAAGGCCTCCGGCCAGATATCAATCATCACAGGGACGATCGGTGTCATCATATGGCAGATCCTTTCCGGGGGTGATTTCTACCTTGGCATCCTGCCGGTAGTATTCGGCTGCGCGGTAGGGACCGCTACGTTCTTCATCATCAACCTGATCCAGTGGAAGCTTGGTGTCGAACCGGCTCCCTCCGCGTTCCTGACCGATGCGGAAGTAAAGGCGTTGGAAAAAAAAGAGGCCGACGAGAGGAAATAGCCCTACAAGAGAGTCGCCGGAACTTCTCCTGGAGGTTTCCGGCGATGTTTGCCGTACCCCTGTACCCCTTGAAAAGCCGTGGCCTATACGAGAAACCTTTCCCAAGCCTGGTGCAGCTTGCCCACCGCAAGAGGGATTTCATCGACATCTATCCCGCTGAAACCAGCTACAAGCCCCGTTCCCTTCCCTTGTGCGTTGGCGGGAAGAATCCGTACGCCTGCGTCGAGTGCCGCCTCCACGAACGTCCGTGTTTGACCATCACCATCATCAGAGCGAAAATTCTCCTGGACTCTCGGATGGAGATGGAAGCATAGCTGGCTCTCCACCAGCCGCAAGGAGATACTGTCACCGAAGATCGTCGAGAAGCTCTGTTCCATGGCTTTGCTCTTGAGCCGATACTGCTTGCGTAGCTTGCGAAGATGCCGTTCAAGCTCGCCTTCATGAATGTAGCGAGCCAAAGCAAGCTGTTCGATCTTCGAGGCGGTCTGGTTGTAGCTCGCCAGTTTCGAACCATACCGGGCGAGCAGGCTTGGAGGCAGGACCATGTAGCTGATCCTGACGGAAGGGAGCAGAAGCTTCGAGAAGGAGCCTAGGTAGATGATCCTATCTGGATCATGGCCCTGCAACGCAGGTACGCTGTCCGTCGCGTAATGGAGCTCTCCGTTGTAGTCGTCCTCTATCATGAACCGCTCCTGGCCGGCAGAGAGCCAATCCAGCAGGCCGTCTCGATATGGAGCGTCATTCCTGCACAGTGTGGGCATCGCGAAGCAAAGAGGGGCTTGGGAACCGGTCAAGGGTACAGAAGGATCGAACATGGAGACTGTGTAGCCGAAGTCCTCGAAGATCCTGGTCGCCTGGGGAAGCGCGGGTTCTTGCAGGAGGACCTTCCCGCCGGTCCCCAGCATCCCGCAAAGGAGCGACAGCAACGGCTGGATCCCCGCCCCGATGATGATCCTCCCGGCATCCGTCTCCACCCCGCGGGCTGTATAGGTATAGAGAGAAAGCTCCTTTCGCAACGCGGCCTCTCCTTGCGGTTCGCCGTAGGAGAGGATCGCCTTCCTGTGAGCCAGCGCTTTGCGCAGATGGTATTGCCAGGCCTGGATATCCGAGACGGTCGTGTCTACGCTTCCGGTCCCAAGATCATACTGGTAGGGGGCGTCCGGTTCATCGACCGGCCGCATGGGAGGTCTAGTCCGACGGGGGACAGTGTCCCGGACGACATACCCGCTCTTGGGACGGCTTTGCACATATCCTTCGACACATAATCGTCTATAGGCCTCTTCAACCGTTATTTTGCTGATATGGAGGAATGTCGCGGCTTCCCGAATCGACAGGAGCCTCTGCCCCGGATTCAGCTTGCCGGTACGGATCGCGTCCCTCAAGCCATCGTAGAGCTGACGATACAGCGGGGAGCCTTTCGCATGGTCAATCGTCATGAAATCGTAGAGCATCAAATCTGTCCTGTGAAAAATTCTTAAATCTGTCTATTTCTATATATACAGATTTCTTCGTATCATACAAGCACAAGGCCTTGGAAAACAGATTGAATGAGGTTTTCCTATGAAAGATGAACGATATGAATTGAACAAGAATCTGGCCCAGATGCTGAAAGGCGGGGTCATTATGGATGTGACGACGCCGGAGCAGGCGAAGATCGCGGAAGAGGCGGGCGCATGCGCCGTCATGGCGCTGGAAAGGATTCCGGCCGATATACGCGCCGTGGGGGGAGTCTCCCGCATGAGCGACCCGAAGATGATCCGGGGTATCCAGAACGCTGTATCGCTCCCGGTAATGGCGAAGGTACGGATCGGGCACATCGTCGAAGCGCAGATACTCCAGGCCCTCGATATCGACTATATAGATGAAAGCGAAGTCCTGAGCCCCGCCGATGATAGATACCATATCGACAAGACAAGGTTCTCGGTCCCCTTCGTATGCGGGGCGAGGGATCTGGGCGAAGCGTTGCGGAGGGTCAACGAAGGCGCGGCCATGATCCGCACGAAGGGCGAACCCGGCACCGGGGATATCGTACAGGCGGTCAGGCATATGCGGAGGATCAACGCCGAGATGGCGAAACTACGGTCGATGAGGGAGGATGAGCTGTATGAAGCGGCGAAGGAACTCCAGGTCCCCTACCCGCTGGTCCGGCATGTCCATGAGAACGGCAGGCTTCCTGTAGTGAACTTCGCCGCGGGGGGCGTAGCCACACCCGCCGACGCGGCGTTGATGATGCAGCTCGGGGCGGAGGGGGTGTTCGTCGGCAGCGGGATCTTCAAGTCCGGCGACCCCGCCAGACGTGCGGCGGCGATCGTACAGGCGGTCACGAACTATCAGGACGCGGCGTTGCTGGCGCGGCTGAGCGAAGACCTCGGAGACGCCATGGTCGGAATCAACGAAAGCGAAATCGCGTTGCTGATGGCCGATAGGGGGCGCTGACATGACCTCTACCATAGCGATCCTTGCGTTGCAGGGGGCTTTCGCGGAACATGGGGATATGCTGGACCGGCTTCAGGTCCAGCACTTTGAAATCCGGGAACAGAAGGATCTGGACAGACCGTTCGATGGATTGATCCTCCCCGGAGGGGAGAGCACCGTCCAGGGACGGCTGTTGCACGACCTTGGGCTGTTCGAGCCGCTGAGAAGCCGCATCGCCGGCGGACTGCCGGTATTCGGCACCTGCGCGGGACTGCTGCTTCTGGCGAAACAGATCAACGATGACATCCGACGCCACTTCGGGCTGATGGACATCGTAGCCAGGCGGAACGCATATGGACGTCAGACGGGAAGCTTTTCGACCTGCGGGGAGTTCGCTGGACGGCAGAGTGTCCCCATGACGTTCATCCGCGCTCCATATATAGAACGGGCGACTGCGCCGGAAGTCGAGGTCCTTTCCGTCATTGACGGCAAGATCGTGGCGGCGAAGGAACGTAATATGCTTGTCACGGCTTTTCATCCAGAACTCACGGAGGATACGACGGTCCATGGGCATTTCCTCGGGATGGTCAGCCACCGTACTTGACATAGGTGCGGTGTGAGTCCAGAATCAAGTCGGTTCTACCTGACAAGAGGAGTTGCATCGCATGAAAAAGATGTCTGTCACCGCCATATCGTTTCTTCTGGTCCTGATGTTGGCCGGATGCACCAATCAGAAGGTTTCCCATACGCAGGACGGTGACGACACCATAATTGCACCGAGCGTTTCCATCAGCGCGTTCAAAGGACCGTCCGTGACCGATACAGCGGCTCTTGTCAGTTCCTACTATGCGGGACAAGACTCCAGGGCCTTCGGGATGCTCCAGAAAAACATATTCAGGAACTGGGTGGAGAACTGGTCGAAGGACGCCGCAAACCCTAAGTGGGATTTTGATACCTTCACCCGGTACTACGTCCTGGACAAAGAAACCATGTCCGCCATCGGTAACGGGGAACTCTACCTCTGCACGGTCTCTGGCGACAATGACAGGTACGGATACATCGTGGTTGAGTATCACGGTGATAGCCTGTCACGGGTCTCCACGGCCGACACCTTGTATCCATACGACCTGAAGGCGAATCTCGCCGACATCTCTGTACTGCTGGACGGAACGGACATCGACATGGCGACCGCGGAGGCTGCGAGAGTTTCAATCGTCGACGCTGAAAGCGACCGGTCCAAAGAAGCGATCCGTATCACGGACGGCAGGGGGCATGACTTCGTCTACTATCTGGAATAGGGGTCCCGCAGGGGATCAGAACGGCAAGCCCATGAAGGCGAACCTGATCACATCGACCGTACCATGCGCTATCATGGCGGAAGTCAGGTCCCTTTTCCGTTGCAGGAGCGCGAACGGCAGACCGAACAGAAGTGACAGGATCAGGATGTTCACAATGCCGGAGATAAGATCGGTAGCCAGGAAAACGCCCGGAGTATGAATCATCACATGAGGGATGATCATCATGAAATAACACCAGAAGTTCTCGGACTTGCTCCGCACCTCTCCTTTCAGAAGATATAGGCAGAACGCGAAGATCAGAAGGCGGTAGCAGACTTCTTCCAAGATCGCGGGACTCAAAGCCGTCAGCACACAGGCAAGGGTGAAATGAAAATCCAAGGGCTGTCCACCAAGGAACAGGTTGATGACCCCCAGGACGCCACCCACGCCAAATCCGATGAGAATACTCGCAGAAACGGACAGGAATCGCTCGTCCTTGACAACAGGCACGGCATTGTCCGGATACTTGCCGAAAACACTGAACGATGCCAAAGCACAAAGCGCGGTGGTGAGAAATCCTTTGACCGATGAAAAATTGAATCCTCGGTAGGCTACGAACATCAGAAGTCCGAACATACAGGAAAGGAGTATCCGTCTGTTCGATGGAAGTCCGTTCTTGATGAGCAACATCACCGCTATCGCGGTCACACAGACATCCAGCACCAACCACATCCTGCTTGTCACGTCGATACCTGCGAATACAGGGACGAAAAGGTTCGCCAAGAACAATGCGAAGAACACGAGAAACGCGATAATGATTTTCCTTACTCCGTTTTCAGACATCAGGTGGTCCCTCCAAAGCCAGACTGTACCATAGTCATCATAATTCAATAAAAAAAACAATATAGAGGATAGACTTTCTCTGATAGCCAATTTATGCTCAATACAAACCATTGCGAGGTATTTATGAGTGATTATCTATCATTGGCTAATTCCCTGTCCATCTATCTGGTGGTGGGGGGAATTCTGCTTTTCGTCACATTGCTGTGCTTTATATTCATTGTGAAGAGCTATCGCGCAGGCATCAAGCTCGGTATGGAGCGACAGGTCTTGCGCAAGGCGATCTTCTCGTCCGCCACCTTCACCGTGCTACCGTCCGTGTCGATCCTTCTAGGCGTCATCGCCCTTTCCGGGTCACTCGGCGTACCCGTCTCCTGGCTCCGGCTCAGCGTCATCGGGAATCTCCAGTATGAGGCGACGGTGGCCTCCGTAGCGGCGGAGAGCATGGGCACCACCCTCGACGCGGCGAAACTGACGATGGACCATCTGGTAACAATCATGTCCGTCATGACCGTTGGAATCATCTGGGGATGCCTGCTCTCGATCTTCACACTGAAACTCTATTCCAACAAACTGTCCAGCAGGCCGAAGCTACAGGATGCGTCAGGAACCAAAAAACAGGGTTTCGCGAACTGGGCGATGGTGGCTATGTTCATCGGTCTATGCGCCACGTTCCTTGGCAGTTATGTCGGAAAGCTGTTCGTATACAAGGACTACATTCCCGTCTGTACAGCGGTCATCAGCGCATTGTGCATGGGTCTGTTCCAGTACCTCATCAAGAACAAAGGCTATGCCAAGCTTGAAAGCTTCTCACTGGCGGTGAGCATGCTCGTCGGCATGGTATGCGCCATCTTCATCGGAATGATCTAGGAGGACTGGAAAAGATGAACGAAAAATTTGACTTCAAAGCGTACAACAACCAGATCCACCTGATCGGCAGAATCGGGCTATCAATCGGCCTGGTGCTTCTGTTGGGGGCGCCGCTGGTGATCTGCCTCCTGACGGACGCCCGTATCCTCATGGATGCGTTCTGGCCGGCGTTGATCAAGGTGCTGATCGTCTACCTCCCCTCCTGCATCGTAGAGTTTCTGATCTATGTGCCGTTGATCGGTCCGGGGGCGAGCTATCTCTCCTTCATCACCGGTAACATAACCAACCTGAAACTGCCTTGCGCTTTCAACGCACGAGAGATCGCCAAGACCGAAGCCGGCACCCCGGAAGACGAGATCATCGCCACCCTGAGCGTAGCGACTTCGTCCCTCGTGACCATGCTGGTCATCTTCCTCGGCGTCCTCTGCCTGATTCCTCTGACACCGATCTTGCAGAACCCGACGCTCAAGCCAGCGTTCGACAATGTCCTACCCGCTCTGTTCGGTGCGTTGGGCATGCAGTATTTCTCAAAGAGCGTCAAGCTTTCAGTATTCCCGCTGACATTGATGAGCGTACTGTGTATCATGGTGCCGTCGTTGATCGGTCAGACCAGCACGATGCTGATCGTCATAGGGGGGTTGTCCATAGCTATCGCCTGGATATTCTTCCGCAAGGGCAAATTGGAGAACTGAAGTCTCCCGATCGGACAAGTGTACGAGAACCGTTGGAGGTATCCGAAACGGTATCCGAGAAACATATTCGAAGGAGGCTGACGAGCAGGACTAGAAGTGAAGCGTCGAGCATATTACCATATGTGAGCGATGAACGACGAAGTACTGACGTCGGTATCCGAGAAGCACATTCGAAGGAGGCTGACGAGCAGGACTAGAAGTGAAGCGTCGAGCATATTACCAT
>CAYOWS010000033.1:20003-37430 GCA_964407735.1 uncultured Sphaerochaeta sp.
ATGTGAGCGATGAACGACGAAGTACTGACGTCGGTATCCGAGAAAGGAGTGATTATAATATGAGTGAAACCATAACAATGACCTATGCACAGAAATTGGCGAAAATGATCCAATGTGAGACGGTATCAATCGTAGACGTACCCCAGCCGGAGAAATTCGAGGCGTTCCATGTCGTGCTTCGCCAGCTGTTCCCCAAGGTGTTCTCCACTATGGAGCTGCACGATTTTGACGGTTCCATCCTGCTCAAATGGGTGAGCAAGGCACCGAAAGCCGATCCAATCCTGTTGATGAGCCATCAGGATGTAGTCGAGGCGACCGGGGCCTGGTCGCATGGCCCGTTCAGCGGCGACATTGAGAACGGTGTCCTTTGGGGACGTGGAACCGTGGATACAAAGGGTTCGCTCTTCTGCATCTTCCAGGCCTTCGAGGAGTTAATCGAAAGCGGATATGAACCGACGGTCGACCTCTACATAGCCTCCTCTTGTTCTGAGGAAGTCTCCGGTCCGGGAGCCCCGGCGATCGTCGCCTATCTACAGAAGCAGGGGGTGAAGCTTCAGTTCCTGCTTGACGAGGGGGGCATGATCAAGAACGAACCACTTAAAGGAGCGAAGGGACGTTTCGCAATGATCGGCTGCCTTGAGAAAGGAACCGGCAATTTTCGTTTCGTCGCCAGATCCGGCGGTGGGCATGCTTCCGCCCCAGGCAAGGATACCCCGCTGGTACGTCTTGGGAAATTCATGTGCGATATCGAAAAGCACAGTCCGTTCACTGCGAAGCTCAATCCGACTACCATCGAGATGTTCCGCAGGCTCGGTCCGACGATCAGCGGCCCTCTCGGTTTCGTGCTCCGGCATTCAAAGGGGCTCTCCCCGTTGCTGAACCGGTTGCTCCCGAAAGTAAATCCGTTGGCAGCGGCGATGATCAGCACGACTTTGGCCTTTACGATGGCGAAGGGTTCCGACGGCCTGAACGTCCTTCCACAGGAAGCATATGTGACCGGCAACAGCAGGTTCATCCATCACCAGGGACCGGAAGAAACACGCAAGCTCCTGCAAGCTATCGCGGCGAAATACGATATTGAGGCCGAAGTGATCAACTCCAGCGATCCATGCCCGGTGGTCGACTACCACAGCGACTCCTTCAAGCTTGTAGAACAGACGATCAAGGAGTTGTTCCCCGGGGTGATCCCCTCCCCCTATGCCATGACTGGTGGAACGGACGCAAGGTTCTACTCTCCGATCTGTACGAACGCCATTCGCTTCGCGCCGCTGGAAATCAACGAACAGCAGTTCAAGTCGATCCATGGTCTGGATGAGAATATCAATATAGATACCTTGCCGCCGGCGGTGGAGTTCTATAAGAAGGTCCTTACTTCGGTGAAATAAGCGGTCAGGTAGCATGGAGGCCAATCCTATGTATCCGAGGCGGGAGCGTTCAGCGTCCCGCCTTTTTTGTCGGTCGCACGGATCCCCCTGAACATATATCTGTCCCATTGGGGTCGGAAAATCATATTCGGGGTGGATCTGTCCTGAGTCCTGTCACTTTCGGGGCAGATCTGCCAATTCAAGGTCGGACGTACCACCCTGTCAAACGGAAACATGCCTGAACCTGTCGGTGGAACCGCCTGATGCGGCCGGGGAAGCAGAAAACCAACAGAAAGAATCCCGGCGACCACCTTTCCCAGCAGTACAAATCTTTTTTTATTTTTTCTTGTGTTCTCTAAAAAGCCATGTTAGTATGCCATTAAGATATTAGTAATATATCAATAGAGTATCCGTTCGAACGACGGAATTGATATGAGGAGAAGATATGAAAAAAATCATCAGCCTGATTTGTGTCCTGCTCTGCGTTGTCCCTATGATGCTGATGGCCCAGGGGTCAGGTGAGCAGAAGGCTTCCGCCAAGACGGATGGACCTGTCACCATCACTTTCTGGTACAACCCGGCTATCGTTGAAGCGGGTTCCCCCCCAAAGGATTGGTTCGTCTATGATATCATCAGGAACGAACTGAACATCGACCTGCAACTCTCCCCGCTCCCGTCAAGCGCCGCGGACAGGGACTCAAAGATGAATGTCGCCGGTGCCGCGAACAACCTTCCCGACATGATGTCTCTGAGCAGGCCTGTCATGGTCAATCTCGTCAAGCAGGGATTGCTTGCCCCGGTCGAGGATATGTTCGACATGATGCCTGGCAGAACAGCGAAGATGTATAATGAAGACAGCAAGATCTACGCAACCGTAGGAGACCATTGCTATGGCTTTACAGCTTCTTCCGGCGATATCACGAAGAACGAAGGTATCCTGATCCGCAAGGACTGGCTGGACAATCTCGGACTCGACATCCCCGTGACACTTGATGATTATCTGGAAGTCATGCGGGCCTTCACGTTCAATGATCCCGACGGCAACGGCAAGAACGATACCTATGGGTTCAGCTGCTTCATCGAGATTACCTCCCGCGAAGAGGGACTCGGCCGTCGCATTGACCCGATTTTCGGAGCTTTCGGTGTAGCCGGTACATGGAACCTCTCCAAGGAGAATCCCGGACTGAACGTCAGGAAGCCGGAATACTACCAGGCCATGAAGTTCGTCCGTCAGATGGTGGAAGAGGGAGTCATGGACCCCAACTGGCTCACCTACAAGAAGGATGACTGGAAAGCCGCATGGAAACAGGGCAAGTTCGGTATCATGCGCGAACAGCATGCCTCGTATGCAGCGGAGAGCAACTACGCTCCGTTCGACAAGAACTTCCCTGATGGAGAATGGATCGTCATAGATCCCCCTGTAGGGCCAAACGGAGAGTCTTCCGTCGGCGTCTACACTACCGTCAACAGCGGTGTGATCGCGATCTCCGCCAGAGCGGCGAAGGAAGGCAAGACGGAGGCGATCGCCCGCCTGCTTGAATGGATGAGCGGCGATGGCTACTACGCCATCGGCTGGGGCCAGGAAGGTGTCAACTTCCTCCTCGACGCAGACGGTACCCCGACTGTCGTAGGGCTGCCCGACCCTTCAAAGGGTTTCACGAAAGCTGAAATCCAACCGTTGCTGCAACTCAAAGGCCTGGCTTTCTACTGGGGCGACGCGGAACTCAAATCTCGCTACCCTTCCTACGTGACCGCTATCTCCAAGAAGCCGATGAGTTCGCTTGAAGTACTGCGCGAAATGCAGACGAAGCCTTGGAACAAGCAGGACGGTGTGGATCTGCTGCCGCTTCCGAACTCCGACCTCAAGCGTTTCTATGAACAGTCCTTGGTAGAGTTCGTCCGTGGCAACAAGCCGCTGAATGAACAGACCTGGGCGAAGTTCGTAGCCGATTTCGACGCCATGGGCGGCAAGGCTTGGGAAGAAGCCGGTGTCCAGGCAGCTATCGAGCTCGGCATCCTCCAGTAGTTTTTTCTTTCGAATCCAACCCCTCCGTCGCATTTGCGGTGGAGGGGTATCTTTTTCAATTGAGGGATGATGAATATGCATGACACCGTTTCACGCAAGCAAGTTTCAGATCAGATCATCGACACCTGGATGGAGGCTCATTTCGAAGAATATGTCGATATATTGACCAAGTATGTCTCCTACCCCAGCGTCGCCGTCCCTGATGCCGACGGGTTGCCTTTCGGCAAGGGTTGCGCCGATATGCTGGCTTTCATGGAACACACGATGAACGCCTACGGACTGGAGACGGACGATGTCGATACTCGAGCCATCATCGGGACGATGAGGGGTATTTCCGGCGAAAAACGCATCGGAATCGCCTGTCATGGTGATGTAGTTCCACCGGAGGGCAAATGGGACAGGAATCCTTTCGAGCTCTGGAGAAACGGCGAGGACTGGCTGACAGGTCGAGGATCCACTGACAACAAGGGGGCGACGATCGCCACCCTGTTCGCTATCCGTTTCCTCAAGGAACAGGGTATCCGATTGAAGAACGATGTGCAGTTGTTCGTCGGAAGCGCGGAAGAGATCGGCATGCAGGACATGGACCATGTTCTGGAGCACCGTGTCGCTCCGGACTTTACGTTGGTTCCCGATTCCGGGTTCCCCGTCGCCTACGGAGAGAAAGGGAGCCTGCGGTTTGAAGCGGAAGCAGAGCTCACCGACGGCAACCTCATCTCCTTCACCGCCGGGGAACGAGGCGCCAGCGTGGCGGACTACGCCGTCGCTGAGATCTCCTGCGATGAAGATTCGGTCGTGAAGACACTGAATGCCTATGAGAATATCACCGCTACACAGGAAAAGGGCGTCGTCAAGGTAGTCTCTCTGGGCAAGGCCAGGCATACGGCGTATCCGCAGGAGGGTGTTGACGCGATCGGACAGCTGGCCCGTGCGTTGGACCGGTCAGGTATCGTCACCGGTCGCGCAGGGAAACTGGTCGCTGATATCGGCAGGTTCACCGAAGATTTCTTCGGCTCCGGTCTTGGCATCGCCTACGAAGATGAAATGTCAGGTCGCCTGACATCGGTCCTGACGGTGATCAGGGTACAGGAGGGGAAACTCTGGATCAAGTTCGGCATCTGCCATCCGGTGACAGCCGATGCCGCGCATATGCAAGAGACGATCCGTAGCTTGCTCGATGATGCGAGGTGGTCCTGTCTCTCCATGACGGGCCGCGCCCCCACCTATGTCCCGATCACGCCCCTGCTCCTGAAGCTCAACGATATCGCCAA
Organism: uncultured Sphaerochaeta sp.; assembly: GCA_964407735.1. Lineage (GTDB taxonomy): Bacteria > Spirochaetota > Spirochaetia > Sphaerochaetales > Sphaerochaetaceae > Spiro-02. The sequence goes on from CAYOWS010000033.1 coordinate 24,665, forward strand.
CGAAGTCCATGGGACCAATGATCCTCCCTATATCATGGCAGGCGGCACGTACGCACGGAAGTTCCCCAACGCCATCGCTTTTGGAATGGGTACGCCCTCGCTCAACACGGCCCCGCCATTTCCCACGGGACAGGGCCGGGCGCATCAGCCGAACGAATCGGTCTATATCCCCCGCATGAAGAAAGGGATGAAGATCTACGTGAAAGCGCTGCTTGCGATAGATGAGGCCTTGTGATCTGACGGAATACACGACTTGCCTGCTCTGACGCTATCGCGTCCGGCAAGTCGTACAGGTTGGTAGATTCGTCACAGATAGACCTACAGATAGGGACATACGTCTGGCATAGACCCGGAGATAGACCCACACATAGGGACATAAGGACATACGCCTGACATAGACCCGGGGATAGACCCACACATAGGGACATAAGGACATACGCCTGACATAGACCCGGGGATAGACCCACACATAGGGACATAAGGACATACGCCTGACATAGACCCGGAGATAGACCCACAGATAGGGACATAGGGAGATACGTCTGACTTAGACCCGGACATAGACCCACACATGGCCAAACACCCCCTCCCTCCCAAAACTTTTTCTTTTTTGACTTGTGTTCCTGCTGAAGCCATGCTAGTATTCCTGTAAGATATTACTAAGATATTAGAACACACACGACCAGAGGTACTTCACATGAATAAAAAGGAAAGAGTCCTGGCAGTCATTGAAGGGAAAAGGCCCGATGTCATTCCATCGAGTTTTTCCCTCCACTTCCCTGCCGAAGTCAAGAAGGGCGAAGCGGGGATCAAGGCCCACCTCGACTTCTTCAACGAGACCGATGTGGACATCATGAAAGTGATGAACGAGAATCTGACTCCAAGTATCAGCGGAATTTCAAAACCTGACGACTGGAAGAAGGTTCCGACCTATACCAGACATGATCCGTTCATCGTGGCGCAGGCCGACTTCGTCAAGCGTATCCGCGACTCCTATCAGGAAGAAGCTCTCTGCCTCTGTACGATCCACGGCATCTGCGCTTCAACGGTACATCCGATGCGTCCGCAGTATCAGGATCTGTACGATATCAGGGCGATTCAGCTCGAACACTACAGGGCGAACCCGCAGGTGTACCTCGATGCGACGAAGCGTATCGCCGAGGCCCAGTGCTATATGGTCGAGGAAGTGATCAAGGCCGGAGCTGACGGCATCTACTACGCCGCCCTTGGCGGTGAAAAGAACATCTACACGGACGAGGAGTTCGCTACGGTGCTCAAGCCCTACGACTTGCAGATCATGGATGTCAGCAAGAAGATGGGTAAGCCTGTCGTCCTGCACATGTGCAAGAAGAATCTCGACATGAACCGGTTCAAAGACTACGCCGACTTCTGCGACATCGTGAACTGGGGCATCTATGAGAACGACATCAGCATGGCAGAGGGAATGAAGATGTTCCCCGGCAAGACGATCATGGGGGGGCTGGCGAACAGGAGCGGCGTTCTCGTGGACGGTACGGACCAGGAACTGATCGATGAAGTCCATAGGATCGTCAAGGAGATGGAGGGGGAGAAATTCATCTTTGGCGCCGACTGCACCCTTCCGACCGACATCCCCCACTCCAGGATCAAGACCGCCGTCATGGCGGCGCGGGATATCCCGCAAGGGAAACCGGTCAAAGCGTGCGCTTGCTAAGCGTATCGCGAGAGGTTTCACAGCATAGATATTGCCGTTCCCTCCAGAAGGGACGAGAATAGAAACATAGGAGAACACCATGAAAAAAATCAGCCTAGTTTGCGTCCTGCTTTGTACAGTATCGATGATGCTGATGGCGCAGGGGTCAGGAGAGAAGACTTCCGCCGTTCAGAATGATGGACCTGTCACCATCACATTCTGGTACAACCCCGCCATCGTAGAGGCGGGCTCCCCCCCGAAAGACTGGTTCGTCTATGACCGTATCAGAGATGAACTGAACATTGATCTACAGCTTTCACCGTTGCCGTCCAATGCCAACGACCGCGATACGAAAGCCACCACCGCCGGCGCGGCGAACAACCTCCCCGACATGTTGTGGGTACGACGGCCCGTCATGCTCAACCTGGTCAAGCAGAACCTGCTTGCCCCGGTCGACGACCTGTACGCCATGATGCCGGACAGAACCGCGAAGATGTATCCCGACGGCAGCATCGCCTACACTTCCGTGAACGGTCATTCCTACGGTTTCGCACCGTCCACCGGAGATATCAAGAAGAACGAAGGCATTCTGATCCGCAAGGACTGGCTGGACAAGCTCGGCCTCGATATCCCCGTGACGGTGGACGACTACATGGAAGTCATGAGGGCTTTCACCTACAACGATCCTGATGGCAACGGCAAGAACGATACCTACGGATACGGAACCTTCATCGAGATCACCGCCTACGAAGAGGGCCTGGGCCGCAGGGTCGATCCTTTCTTCGGTGCGTTCGGTGTGGCGGGAACCTGGGACCTCTCCAAGGAGAACCCTGGACTGAACGTCAGGAAGCCGGAGTACTATCAGGCGATGAAGTACATGAAGCAGATGGTCGACGAAGGTGTCATAGATCCCAACTGGCTCGCGTACAAGAAAGATGACTGGAAAGCCGCATGGAAACAGGGCAAGTTCGGTATCATGCGCGAACAGCATTCCTCCTACGCTTCCGACAGCAACTATGCTCCGTTCGACAAGAACTTCCCCGACGGCGAGTGGATCGTCATCGCTCCCCCCGTCGGACCGGAAGGCAAATCGGCGGTAGGGGTCTACACCGACGTCAACGACGGCATCATCACCATCTCCCAGCGGGCGATGAAGGAGGGCAAGGGTCCTGCGATCGCAAGACTGCTCGAATGGATGAGCGACGAAGGCTACTATGCCATCGGCTGGGGCGAAGAGGGTGTCAACTTCGTGTTCGATGAAAACGGCATTCCCTCCGTCGAGGGACTCGCGGATCCTTCCAAGGGCTTCACCAAATCCGAGATCCAGCCGCTGTTGCAACTCAAGGGCCTGGCCTTCTACTGGGGCGAAGCGGAACTTGAATCCCGGTATCCGGGCTATGTCACCGCCGTTTCCAAGAAGCCGATGAGCGCGTTGGTCACACTCCGTGAGATGCAGGCGCAACCGTGGATCAAGCAGTCGGGCATCGACCTGCTGCCCCTTCCGAGTTCCGACCTCAAGCGTTTTTATGAGCAGTCGTTGGTCGAATTCGTCCGTGGCAACAAGCCGCTCAACGAAGAGACCTGGGCGAAGTTCATCAAGGACTTCGACGCCATGGGCGGCAAGGCCTGGAACGACGCGGGTGTTCAGACCGCTACTGAGCTCGGGCTCCTCTACTAGAACATACTGTCCATGACACATCAGTTTCCATCCGGCGTCCAGCCGGATGGAAACATATATAGACAAAGGATCTCAACCATGAACGACGCATACGACAGCTCACAGAATACGATAGCGGAAAAACTCGCCGTCTCGATGATCCATAGCCGGGAAGCGCTGGCCCCGGGCTGGAACTATGTCGATGGTCTTGGGCTGGAGTGCCTCTACAAGGTCGCAAAGATTACACAGCACCAGGAATGGCTAGATTGGGTCGCGCAGCAGTTCGATGGTCTGGTCCATGAGGACGGGACGGTCGATGTCTACGATCTCGAGGAGTACAGCCTCGATATGAGCGCACCGGGCAAAGCCCTGTTCGACCTGTACGATGATACGCATCAAGAGAAGTACAAAAAGGCCCTGGACCTCTTCCAGCTTCAACTAGAGAAACAACCTCGCACCCCGTCGGGTGGATATTGGCACAAGGGCCGGTATACCAACCAGATGTGGCTCGATGGACTATATATGCAAGGTGCACTCAAGGCTCGGTACGCCTGCGAGTTCCTTGCCCCGGACAAGAAAACCGAGGCGATCAACGACCTGGTATCCCAGTTCAAACTGATTTTCGACAACACCCATGATTCCCGCACGGGTCTGCTGTTCCATGCGTGGGATGAATCCCGCCTGATGCCGTGGGCCGACAAGGAGACGGGGCGTTCACCCTGCATCTGGGGTCGTGCGTTGGGCTGGTACTGCATGGCGTTGGCCGACGTGATTGAGTATCTGTCCAAGGAGGGCAAGTTCCAGGATCAATGTCAGGTTCTGATAGAGCTCTCCGTCTCCTTGGCGAAGGCGTTGGCACGCTGGCAGGATGTCTCCGGCCTGTGGTGGCAGGTCATGGACCAGGGTGGAAAGCAGCACAACTATCTTGAAAGCTCCTGTTCCGCGATGTTCACCTACTTCCTGCTGAAACTATCGCGGATCGCCGAGAGTCTTCAGCAAGAGGACCGGGACGAATACCGCAGTACAGGCGTAGCGGGCTATCAGGGGCTTCTGAGGGATCAGGTGACTGAGGATGATGAAGGATACCTGCACTTGCACTCGATCTGCCGCGGGGCGGGACTGGGGCAGGCGGCGGACATCTACCCGTACAGGGACGGTACGTTCATGTACTACTGCACGAAAGAACCGATCGTCCAGGACAACTGGCAGGGAATGGCGCCACTGCTTCTGTCCGCATTGGAAATGGAATGGACAGGGGTACGATGAGGGTACCCCAGGGGTACAATGGGGGTACACCGAGGGCACTCGGTGGTCACGCTAAAGGCACACTGGACTCATGCACGATTCGAGGGAAGAAATGATTGACGAACAGAAGATGGACAGATGGATCGAAGAGCACTTCGACGAATACATTGAACTACTTACCGACTACGTGGCGATTCCAAGCGTCGCCAAACCTGACGAGGACGGCCTTCCGTTCGGCCAGGCCTGCGACGACATGCTCCATTTCATGGAACGGACGATGAAGGCACACGGTCTGACCACGGATGATGTCGATCAACGGGTGATGATCGGTACTCTGCCAGGGGTATATGCCGCCCAACCGGAATGCAAGACCATCGGAATAGCCTGCCACGGGGACGTCGTGCCGCCGGAAGGCGATTGGGTCAGGGATCCCTACACACTGTGGAAGAACGGGGACTGGCTCACAGGCCGAGGCTCCACCGACAACAAGGGGGCCACGATTGCGGTCCTGTTCGCCCTGCGATATCTCCAGGAACAGGGAATCAGGTTGAAAAACAACGTGAACCTCTATGTGGGCAGCGCCGAGGAGATCGGGATGTTCGACATGGACTATCTGGTACAGCATCGTCCCCTCCCCGACTTCACCCTCGTACCCGACGCGGGGTTCCCTGTCTGCTATGGAGAAAAGGGGAGCATGAAGTTCGAAGCGGAGGCATCGGTCGGCGACACGAATCTTGTTTCCTTTTCCGCGGGGGACCGGGGAGCCAGCGTCGCCGCATCGGCGACAGCGGAACTTCGCCCTGTACTGAATTCCGCCAGCATGGTCAAAGCCCTGAACAAGTTCGACGGCATCACCGCGGAACTTGCCCCCGACAAAGGAATCCTTGTGACCTCTATCGGAAAAGCAAGGCATACGGCGTTTCCCGACGGGGGGATTGATGCCATCGGACAGTTGGCGAGGGCGCTTGATGCCACCTCGGCCGTCACTGGTCCTGCGAAGAAGCTCATCGGCTTCATCGGGGCCATCACCATTGATTTCCATGGCCAAGGACTTGGAGTTCCGTTGGAAGACAAAGAATCAGGAAAGATTTCAAACGTGCTGACCGTTGTCAGAATCAATGGCGGAAAGCTGTCGATACGCTTCAACGTCAGGTATCCGGTCACCGCCGACGCAAAGGAACTTGAAACCAAAATCAGGACCAGGATCACCAAGGCCGGATTCACCTTCACAGACTTTCAGGTATCCGCGGCTTCGGTCGCCAAGCTATCCCCGTTGATCCATGAACTCTGCGACATCGCGAACAGAGTACATGGAACCAACGACAGGCCATATATCATGGGAGGCGGGACCTACGCCCGCAAGATGCAGCCGGCGGTGGCCTATGGAATGGGGACGCCGTCGATCAACATAGACCCGCCCTTCCCTACCGGACAAGGCCGTGCGCATCAGCCGAACGAGTCAGTCTACATCCCCCGAATGAAAAAAGGGATCAAAATCTACGCACAGGCCCTGTTGTCCATCGACAAGGCATTATAGGAAACGACTATGACAGACAACTTATACAATACGTACCTGGACATCCTGAAGCATGAACTGCAACCGGCCCTTGGCTGTACGGAGCCGATCGCGATCGCCTATGCGGCTGCGAAAGCGAGGGAAGCGCTCGGAGACATGCCGCAAAGCATCGCAGTAAGTTGCAGCGGCAACATCATCAAGAACGTCAAAGGAGTCATAGTACCGAACGCAGGTGGATTACGCGGCATCGAGGTAGCTGCTACATTGGGCGTAGTCGGCGGCGATCCGACGAAAAAGCTTGAAGTCCTGGTGGATGTCACGCAAGAGGATATCCGGCGGACCAAGCAGTTGGTCGCCGCCAGCTACTGCACCTGTTCCTTGGCGAACAACGTACCGGCACTGTTCATCAGGGTGGTGGCATGCAAAGGCGAGGACCAGGCTACAGTCACTATCGAGAACAGCCATACAAATATCACGAGCATCATCAAGAACGATGAACTGTTGTACGCTTCCCACCGCCCTACGGAGGAGACGACCGTCGAGGAAGATCTGCGAGGGCAACTCTCCGTCTCAAGCATCATCGAGTTCGCCGAAATGGTACGGACAGAGGATGTACAGGCGGTTCTGGAACGGCAAATAGCATGCAATGAAGCGATCGCCCAAGAGGGACTGGCGAACAACTACGGCATTGGCGTAGGACGGACCTTGCTGAAGCGGTACGACGCTTCCGATGTCCGCATCAGGGCCAGAGCGAAAGCGGCGGCGGGGTCGGACGCTCGGATGAGCGGTTGCCCGATGCCGGTGGTGATCAACTCAGGCAGCGGAAACCAAGGCATCACGGTATCGTTGCCGGTGATCGAATATGCGAAGGAACTGAACGCTTCCCAAGAGGAGCTGTATCGGGCGCTGACCGTCGCGAACCTGGTGGCGATCCATCAGAAGAAGTATATCGGAAGCCTTTCGGCGTTCTGTGGCGCGGTCTGCGCCGCGACCGGGGCGGCCAGCGGCATTTCGTATCTCCATGGAGGTCGGCTCGAGGCCATCTCCAAGACCATCATAGACACCCTGGCGAATGTAGGGGGAATCGTCTGTGACGGGGCGAAGCCCTCTTGCGCGGCGAAGATATCCTCGGCGCTGGACGCCGCGATCCTCGGTTTCGAGATGGGAACCGGAGAAGGCAGGGCGTTCAATGATGGCGAAGGTCTGGTCAAACATGATGTTGAAGCGACGATCCAGAGTTTCGGACGTGTCGGAAAGGATGGAATGAGGACTACCGACCAGGAAATCCTCCATATCATGATGGAATAGTCTGTTCTGAGGGATTTGTGGGAGACGGTCGGCCATCCTTACCAGTTGTTCTCCTTGTGAAAGACTGCGGTCGTCAGTCGACCACGAATCCCTCGATATCAATTCGCAAGGTCTTCAACGCGGAAGTCTTGTCCCCTGCTTTGATGAATTCAAGTACATCCCTATGTTTCCTCGACGTCCCGACGAACTTCGTCTGCCGCCACTTGTCCCACTGGAACTGGACGTAGGCGCGCGTCATCAGGCGAAGGGAAGATTCCAACGCTTTGTACATGTAGCTGTTGCTATAGCAGGAGATCAGGTCAAGATGGAACTTGCTGTTGCGATTCCAATGGTCCAGGACATCAATCTCGTCCGGACCGGGTTCCTGGGCCAACATCATCCTGTCGATATCCTCCACAGAGATCAGATCCCAATACCGGTCCAGACCGCCACATTCCAAAATCATCCGGTATTCCTTGGCCTCTTTGATATCCCTGTCGGCTATCCGGATCACTTCATAGCCATATCGGGGGATGCTCCGGAGCACCCCTTCCGTACAGAGTTCGATCAACGCCTCGCGGATCGGGGACTTGCTGACATTGTATTTCTCCACCAGTTCCTTCTCGGTAAACGGGACATCCGGCTTGTAGGTCCCCACCAGTATTTCATTCAGCATCTGATCATAAATCTGCCGTTTCAACGAGACTTCGGAACCTGTTTTCTGAACGGGAGAAACCACTTCTGCACCTCTTTTTGTAATATGTTAATAGAATACCAGAAAATCGTGGAAACCGCCATAACAATGCATGAATAATTCGTTACTGGATGATGATTCATCGTCCATACGCAAGAAGGCCGCCACAAAGCGGATCAACACCACTTGGCGACGGCCTTCGTCAAATCATTGGAAGCACGGGATCAGTTCAACAGCATGTCCAGATCCAGCTCACAGGCGATGGAGGGCATCGAGCAGCCCCAGCTTTCCAGCACCGCCGGGTGCAGCTCGCCGAAACAGCCGACCTTCTTGCCGTCGACCATGAGCGCGGCGCAGCGGCCGGGGATGAAACGCGGGTCATCGGCCAGTTCGGCAAGGACATACTCCTTCTTAATGAAATACATCAGCGTATTCACATAGGAAGAAGCCTCGTTGTAGCCCATGACGTTGTCGGCGCAGAAGAAACCGAGGTAGTTCTTGGTCACCGTACCGCTATTGTCTTCGGGGCAGAGGAACGCCACCTTGCCGACTTCGAAGATATTGTGGGGATACGGGGCATGACCGCTCATACTTTCGCTCTCCAGCAACGAGGGTATGACCGACGGACGGACATACTCGTAGTTCTCGCTCATCGGATTGGCGATCTGGATGTATTGGCTGCCATCGACATGCATGTTGTCGATATACTCCCTGCGGGAGCCGAGGTAGTTGTACATCATCTCCTGAAAACCGAGGCCGACCATGATCTCCTTGACCTTGCGGCCGAATTCCTCCGCGGGGGAAAGACGGCCGACGGTGAAATCGCCGGGCATTTCCGGCGCGAAATTGGCCAGACCGTAGCCGATCATCACATCCTCGACCAGATCGACCGGATGGAGGAAGTCGTTGCGGTATTCAGGCACCGTCGCGTAGATCGTCCCGTCTTTCTCGTCATAGACGGAATAGACGCCCATGCGTTTGAGGGATTCCACCGTCTGGGCACCGGTGATCGGCTCGCCAAGGGTCTTGCGGACCTGGGCGAGAGAACAGGATACGGGTTCCTGGAAGTAATACGGGACGGTGATCTCCCGGCCGAATTCGGTGTCGTACGGAAATACCGCCGTGACAGGCAGGATCTCGAAGCCCATGTCGGCCATGTCGCAGGCGAGGATCGAGGCGCAAAGCAGCAGGTCGCGGAGCCCGGTCCCGGAGAGTTCCACGAACAAGTCCTTGTCCCCTACTTCGACAGCTCCGATACGGGCGCTGTTGATGACAGGCGGGAAGCTGAGGGTATCGCCGTTGTCATCGTACAGATACGGGAACAGCGGCTTGTCCGCGACGATATAACCATATTCCTTGCCCTTGGGGTGCTTTTCGCAGATCTCCCTCAGGGTCAGGTCCTCTTCCATCCCCAACGGGACGAAATGGGTGGTATCAGGATCGGCGCCCTTGAAACGGACGGGATACTTGATCATGTCGCTGCGGTAGATGCCCAGGGCGATCGACTTGCGCTTGCGCCCGAAGTTCCAGCAGAGTTTCTCCTGGGACTGGATCAGGGCGAGCAGCGTCGGTTCATCAACCACATGTCCCTTGGCGGCGAAGCCGATGGAGTATGGACGGACATCCTTCGCGGATTCATCGACGATCAGCTGCCGGCCTTCATCGTCGAACGTCTCTTCGGCGGTGGAGAAGAAATCATACAGCGGCGCACCACCTTCGGTATAGGCCTTGAGCTGGCGGGCGACGCCGGCCGCGGACCAGAGATCGGGGCGGTTGGTATCGTTCAACTCGATCTTGAGCGCATGTTCGGCGGCATCGTGTCCGTCGAGCTCGGCTTTGGCGACCGGAAAGATGTCCTCCAACTGGGAATCTGTGTATTTTTTGCCAAGAAGACCGTAGAACAAGTCTTCCTGCACTTCAATCTTAGGCATTAGTTTCCCCTCCTCATGCGAACACTTTCGATGTTCGGAGTGAACAGTTCACGCAGGTCGTTCAGTCCCAGGTGCATCAGGGCCATGCGGTCGATACCCAATCCCCAGGCGAGGACGGGGACATCGATTCCAAGGGCCTTGGTCACTTCCGGGCGGAAGATTCCGCTGCCGCCAAGTTCGAACCAACCGAGCACGGGGTGCTTGATATGCACTTCAATGGAGGGTTCGGTGAACGGGAAGTAACCAGGGACGTATTTTACCTCTTCGGCTCCAGCGATCTCCTCGGCAAACATCTTCAACAGGCCCAACAGGGTCTTGAGGTTCACATCATCACCGAGCACGATACCTTCAGTCTGGTAGAAGTCGGCGCCATGGGTGGCGTCCACCTGATCATAACGGAAACAGCGGGCGACGCCGAAATACTTTCCGGGGACTTTCGCCTTTGGCAGCTGATGGGCGGAAAGAACCGTCCCCTGGCTGCGAAGGACCTGCCTGCGGGTGAATTCATGGTCGAAGCTATAGCCCCAGCCGCGGCTGCCGGTCTTCCAGCCATCCTCATGGGTGGCGGCGACCTGGCTGAGCCAAGGTTCCTCGATCTCCTTGCTATGGCTCGCGTTCTTGACATAGTAGACGTCGTGGATATCGCGGGCACTATGGAACTGGGGCATGAACAGGGCGTCGCCGTTCCAGAATTCGTTCTCTACGAGAGGGCCGTCGAATTCCTCGAAACCGAGGCTGCACAACTTGTCCTTGACCCATTGCAGATACGCACCGTACGGGTTACGACGTCCGGGGATTAGCCGGGAGGTCGGAGCGTTGAGCGCATACGGGCGGAAAGAGCCGGTCTTCCACGCACCGGAGGAGAGCATCTGGGCGGTCACCGCGCCAAGTTCTTCACCAGTGATATTCGCGGCGAATACGGCCTCGCGGGCTTTGGAGCCATCTTCGGTAAGAGTGTATACGATATCCTCACGTTCGATCACCTTGAACGGGGAACCAGCGGCACCACGTTTCTTGGCAATCTTGGACATGATCTGTTTCTCTTCATTGGAAAGGGAAGCTTCATCGAGCAGTTCGGTCAAGCCTTTCTTCAGAAGGGCTGCGGCACCGAGGATGTCGGCGGGAAGTTCCGCTTTGCGGATCTCTGCCTTGTTCTCGGAATTCATACCGCAGGTGCCGGCTTTGGAAAGCTGGCCGAACGCGGAACCAACATCGGACTTCTCCAGACCAAGGCGCTCCGCTATCTCAGGCAGAGTCATGGGACCTTCGTTCTGGAGCAATGTAAAGATCCGCTGCGCCGGGGTCCCCTTCTCCTGTTGCTCTTTGCCGAGCTCGGTCAGTTCGTAGAGTACGCGGTTCGTGCGGCTTTTCTCAACCAGATAGCCCTTGGCGCTCAGCCAACTGAAGGCCTGGTTGCACTGTCCTACTTTATAGTCCAGCTCCTTGACGATGCGGTCAGTGGTGATATCCTCACCGACCTTGACATGCCGGAGCAAACGGACTTCAAGCGGATGCAGATTCTTTACATCAATGTCCATCTCTTTCTCCTGTTCTCGACAGACCTGTCCACAGGCTGACGGAGCCTCCATCATCAAGCGGTACATGGAAATCTGTCGTGAGTGCGTCCATTATATGGAAGTAGCGGAAAAATGGGAAGTGTACCCGAACGGGAGAGCGTCATAAATTCAGTGATTCACAAGGCGTCCCCGACCTGTTCACGAGAAGTCGACATTATGTGTATATTGTCTCCATGCGTTATTACATCTCCGATCTACATTTCTACCATGCCGCCCTGAATACCAGGATGGATCGCCGGGGTTTCAATTCCGTCGAAGCGATGAACACCCATATGATCGAGCAATGGAACGGCAAGGTGTCAAACCGTGATGAGGTGATTATCTTGGGGGACCTCTCCTTCGGCAAGGGCATTGAGACGAACCAGATCATTGACCGACTGAAGGGCAGGCTCTATCTGATCGAAGGGAACCATGACAAGCGTTTTCTTGATGACAAGGAATTCGACAGGAGCAGGTTCGGATGGATCAAGCACTATGAGGAACTGAACGACAACAACCGCAAGGTGGTCCTCTGCCACTACCCGATCATCTGCTACAATGGACAGTACCGGGTCGATGAGAACGGCAACCCGAAGACCTACATGCTCTACGGTCATGTACACGACACCCAGGACCAGCGGTTGGTGGAGCGATTCCAAGACATCACCCGCGCCACCCCGGTACGGGATCGCCGTATTCCCTGCAACATGATCAATTGCTTCTGCATGTACAGCGACTACAAGCCCCTGTCGCTGGATGAGTGGATCGAGGTGGAGAAAAAGCGACAGGGTAACGGCACCAATCCGTCAGCTGAAGATCCTGCGGTTTCCTTTTCGGGACTACAGGCCTGAAGGGTATTGCTTGGTGTTATGGGCAAAAGGTTGCCAATTGTTGAGGTTATAGTCTCGGATATAGACAACTATCCTAAAACGGTCATTTCATTGGATGATGAAAATGTACCGAACTGAGCCGTGTCACTCAGTCCAGTACATTTTTAGCTGGTACGTTACAGTTCAGCGACTTCCTGTTCTGTAAGGCCCGTGTAACGGCAAATAGTCTCAACCGGAAGATTGTCGGCTTTCATCGCCCTGGCGGTCTCGAGCTTGCCTTCTTCCTTCCCTTCAGCTTTGCCTTGTGAGAGACCTTCTTGCAGGCCCTCGGCCTTGCCCTCTGTTCTGCCTTCGAGCCTGGCCGTGATGATCTGCCCC
>CAYOWS010000034.1:0-36994 GCA_964407735.1 uncultured Sphaerochaeta sp.
ACGTGGTGCCTGCTGGGGTAGACGTGGTGCCTGCTGGGGTAGACGTGGTGCCTGCTGGGGTAGACGTGGTGCCTGCGGGGGTAGACGGGGTGCCTGCGGGGGTAGACGGGGTGCCTGCGGGGGTAGACGGGGTGCCTGCGAGGGTAGACGTGGTGCCTGCGAGGGTAGACGTGCTTTCTAGCCTTTACACGTGGTTTTAGACCTGGCCCCACAGGGGGTAGACGGGGCCCCCGCATGGGTACACCTGCTTTCCAGCTTTTACACGTGGTCGTAGACGTGGACTCCGCATAGGTAGACGTGGACCCACCCTAGGTACACCTGCTTTCCGATCTTTACACGTGGCGTTACAGGGCGTACATGTGGCCACCAACCATCACCCCAGAGGAGTAAGAACATCCCCGGCATCGCAGAGAATGAACTTTTGACGAGTTGATACACGGTACGGAATCCTGTATACTTTTCGTTAACCTTCCGCTATTTATCTACGGAAACCAGGAGAATATCATGCTTGAAAAACTGCCAGATTTTGAACAGCAGCTACAAGATATAGACCAGCGGCTCGCAGCACCGGAGATCATGCAGGACATGAAAGCCTACAAGACCCTGATGCAAGACCGGTCGCATATCGCCCCGATCGTTGAGGAATTGCATCATATGCAGGAACTCACCGACCAGATCAGTGACGCCGAGATACTTCTCAAGGAGGAGACCGACGCCGAAATGCTGGAGATGGCGAAAGAAGAACTGTCCAGCCTCAAAGATGAGCTGGAGCAGAGCGAACATAGATGCAAGATGCTGCTGATCCCGCCGGACCCCTTGGCAGGCAAGAACATCATCATGGAAATCCGAGCAGGCACGGGAGGCGATGAAGCCGCCCTGTTCGCCGCGGACCTCTACCGCATGTATTCTCATTACGCCGAGCGGCAGAACTGGAAAATCGAGATCATGTCCATGAACGAGACGGGGATCGGCGGGCTCAAGGAAATCATCTTCTCCATCAGCGGCAAGGATGTATACGGAAACCTTCGCTGGGAAAGCGGCGTACACCGTGTCCAGCGGGTTCCCGAAACGGAATCAGGAGGACGTATCCATACCTCCGCCGTGACCGTGGCAGTATTGCCGGAAGCGGAAGAGACCGATATCGAGATCAAGCAAGAAGACCTGAAGGTCGACGTCATGCGGGCCGGCGGACCTGGCGGCCAGTGCGTCAATACCACCGACAGTGCGGTCAGGCTCACCCACTTGCCCACAGGACTGGTCGTCATCTGCCAGGACGAAAAGTCACAGATCAAGAACCGGGCGAAGGCACTGAGAGTCCTCCGCTCCAGACTCTATGATCTGGAAGAGGACAAAAAGGCGAAGGAACGCGCCGACGCCCGCCGCAACCAGGTCGGCAGCGGTGACCGCTCAGAACGTATCAGAACCTACAACTTTCCCCAGAACCGACTGACGGACCATCGTCTGAACCTGACGCTGTATAAACTGGATCTGATCATGGAAGGCCTGCTCGACGAAGTCGTCGAAGCGCTGAAGATCGCGGCGGGCGAAGCCGCCTTGAAAGAGGCCTGAGCAATGTCCGACGGAGGCCCCTGCACCATAGCACAAGCCATGACAATGGCTCAACGCGCCGTGGACTCCGTCAAAGCCTCGGATACATCCGCATTGGATATCCGGCTGATATTCCGCCAGACGCTCGGTCTGACGATGGAGCAACTGCTCTGTCGCCTCAACGACCCGTTGCCACAGGAAAAAGCCTCGAAACTGGATGAACTGGTCCGGCGACGGATGGACCATGAACCCATGGCCTACATCCTTGGGCAACGGGATTTCTATGGCCATACCTTTTTCGTAGATGAACGCGTGTTGATCCCCCGCCCCGATACGGAAACGCTTGTAGAAGCCGCATTGTCCCACATACGGGCGAAGCAATCCTTCTACCGATGTACAGGAGGCACCTGGGGGGACAACCTGAAGATCCTCGACGTCTGTACCGGCAGCGGCTGTGTCGGCATCTCCCTCGCGGCGGAACTCCCGCAATGCAAGATCACGCTCACCGATATCTCCCCGGATGCATTGGCGGTCGCCAAAGCCAATGCGAAGGCGATACTAGGACACGATCTGAACTATGTGCAAGGCGACTTGCTGGAACCCTTCATCCCCGTCCCGTTGGAGAGTCAGCGCAAGACGTACAATGAACAGCTTCGCAGGAACTATGACGATGAAGAATATGGATACGAACTCTCGCAGCCGGAACCCTTCAGCGCCGACACGACACAGCAGTTCGACGTCATCGTCTCGAATCCGCCCTACCTGACCGACCAATGGTGCGATGATACCGAGGCCCAGGTAAAGTGGGAGCCGCGGCTGGCGCTTGCGGGAGGCGATCTGGACGGGCTCAAGCTGATCAGGGATCTGGTCGAACAATCGTCCGAGGTACTTGTAGAGGGTGGAGCCCTGTTACTCGAATGTGACTATAGGCAATGTGACGAAGTCTCTGATATCATGAAGCAACAAAGGTTCTACGACATATGTATTGAAAAAGACCTGGCGGGCAAGCCTCGTGTCGTGTGGGGGATATTGTAATGTACGAGCAGTTGCTGGAACGATTCATCCAGAAAGCCTTCAAATATTCGAAGGAAGACCAGGAGAAGATCCTGGCCGCGGCCACTTTCGCCGCTGAAAAACACAAGGATCAGAAACGTGCCAGCGGAGAACCCTACCTCATCCACCCCCTCGCAGTCGGGGAAATCCTCATCCAGCTGAAAATGGATCAGGACACAGTCTGCGCGGGACTGCTCCACGATACGATAGAAGATACCGACACCACCTATGAGGAAGTCGTTCAACTGTTCGGCAAACCGGTAGCCGACATGGTCGAAGGCGAGACCAAGATCGCCAACCTCAAGGCCATGAACAAGAGCATCCAGGAAGCTGAGACGATCCGCAAGATGTTCTTCGCCATGAGCAAGGATATCCGCGTCATCATCATCAAGCTGGCCGACAAGCTCCACAACATGCGGACGTTGCAGCATCTGAAGCCCCAACGGGCGAAAGAGATCGCCAGTGAATGTCTCGACATCTACGCCCCGCTGGCCGACAGACTCGGTATCTCATGGTTGAAGGATGAGCTCGAGGACCTGTCGCTTAAGATCCTCAAACCCGATACCTTCCAATACATTCAGGACTACCTGCTGTCCAAGAAAGGCGAACAGACCGCCTATCTCGGGCGCATTGAAAAAACCCTGTACCGGGCTTGCGGCGAAGCAGGCCTGAGCGATGTCATGGTCACCAGCCGGGCGAAGCATACCTACTCCGTCTATATGAAGATGAAGAAACGCAAGAAGGAGATCGAGGACATCTTCGATATCCTCGGCGTCCGCATCCTCTGCAACTCGGTCACGGAATGCTACACCTTGCTTGGCATCGTCCACAGGCTCTGGCCTCCGATCGAAGGGCGGTTCAAGGACTATATCGCCATGCCGAAGGCGAACAACTACCAGAGCCTCCATACCACGGTCATGGCGCTTGACGGCAAGCTACTTGAGATCCAGATCAGGACCAAGGAAATGCATTATACCGCTGAGTACGGTGTCGCCGCCCACTGGGCGTATAAAGCCGAAACCGGTAGCGAAAGCGGCTCCTGGGCTGAAATGGACAACGAACAGTTCACCAAGATCATCAGCAAACTCAAGACCTGGAGCAACGAGATCGAACAGAGCGAATCGTTCATGGACGACATCAAGGGAGAACTGCTCAAGGATACGATCTATGTGTTCACCCCGCAAGGGCATATCGTAGAGCTGCCCGCCAACGCCACCCCTTTGGATTTCGCCTACCAGATCCATACGGAGATCGGCAACCACACTACGGGGGCGAAGGCCGATGGCTCGATCATCTCCCTCAACCAGTCGTTGAAAAATACCCAGGTAATCGAGATCCTTACCTCTCCCAACGCCCGCCCGCATCTGAGCTGGCTCCGGTACGTCCAGACCACCAGCGCACGGAAGAAGATCCGGGCATGGCTGAACAAGAACGATGAAAGTCTCCTGATCGACAAGAACATCATCGCCAAGAATATCGCGCCGAAAAAGAAGGAAACCGCTCCCGCCGAGGACAAAAATGAAAATCTCCAGCAGTTGACCGACGGCGACGGTATCATCCGGCAGGTCGCGGACCAGTCGCGGATGACACTGAAAGTCGGTGACGAAAAGAACATGATGATCTCCCTCGCCCAATGCTGCAATCCAGTACGGGGTGATGACATCGTCGGCTATATCTCCCGGGGGCGTGGCATCATCGTCCACAGGAAGGATTGCCCGAACCTCAAGAACATGTCCGAGATCGACGACCGTTCCATCGAAGTGGAATGGGAGACGGAATCCCCGCTGCTCACCCGCCGTTTCAGGGTCACCAGCAAGCGGACGTTCGATCTCTTCAGCGAAATCGAAGGGGCTATCCGCAAATATAAAGGCCATCTGATCGAAGGTCGGCTGGACGATGATGAAGAAGGCCGTCTCACGGGCACCTTCACCATGGAAGTCTCCCACGAGGAAGACTCAAAGAAAATCATCAAAAGCCTCCGAACCATCCCCTCCATCGTCTCCATCGTCCCGATCTCCGGCTAGCACCTGCCGCCTAGGGGTACCCCAGGGGTACAATGGGGGTACACAGCGTGCCTGGCACTTGCCGTTCTCCTCGCGTATCACGATATTGGATATAGAGGATGTGGGGTCCTTGCAAGAAAAACCTCTCGGCCCTTGGACGGCCCTTGGCCCGCATCACGAGGAGTGCATCAAATGAAAAAAACTTTTGTCCTGATTCTGCTTGCCGCGCTGATCGGCGGAACCGGTCTGTTCGCCAGTGGTATAGATGCCGACGATCTGATCGACCACTATGCGACGCTGGAAAGTTTCAAGACGACGGCCATTCCGACGAACGCCATGCCGGCCACTTTGACGGAAGCCATGAAAAATGGAACGAGCTGGGGTGGTTCCGCTCTGGTGACAGTGAACAAGAACGGTTCTCCCGCCGTTGCTTTCTATGATCTCAAGTCGGTTCCTGGACGCAACCAGATCCTGTATACGGCTGACAAAGTCGACAAGACGACCTATGACAACCTCCGCAAACGTGAAGAAGCCATGCATGTAAACATGGTCTACGACAACGGGGTTCTCAGACTCGACGGCCCACGGACCTTGCTTGAGTATGTCGATGACAGGGACGATATCCGTTGGCTGGACAGGAGGACTGGTGGAAAATATCTCTACCTTGAGGTAGAACATGTATACCAAGCGCCACCGCTCACGAGGTAGGATCAAAAGACATCCTTCCCACGGCGATTCCGGTACAATAACGTAGCTCTGCAAAGACAAGGCCGACACCACCTGGTATCGGCCTCGGTCGTCCGTTGGGACTACATTTGCGGCACGGACGCCAGTGAAGCGTCTTGATAGAACACGACCGCGATTTCTCCCGCATCATAACCGACGACGACCGCGCCATCCTCCCTTGCGCCATAGAAACCATATTCAATCTTAGAACCGCCGTTCTGCTTGGCAAGGTTATCATAATCCATATCGACATATCCCGCGGACTTCAATTTCTTGACATACGCCGTCGCATCACCTTTCTTGACATCGCCTATCGCATAGGTCACGAAATATGGCATCTCGATCGTCCCCAACGCCTTGCCCATCGTAGGTTTTGGCACATCCTTGAGCCAGGAAGGGATGACGATTTCATTTTCATGGACCTTTACGTTGGATTCCAGCCAGCTAGCCGCGGCATTCGCCTTTTCCTCGACCTTCGGCATCAAGGAGTTCATCAACCCCTGCTCCGCGGAATTCAGGGCTTTGTCGATCGAACCGTCTATCGTGCTATACAGACGGTTCTCAAGTTTCGATGACTGGGTATCCACGACACGGTCGAATACGGACGCGCACGAGGTACAGATCAACGCGAACACAAGGACCAGCGAAAGGGCGAGATACGATCTTCTTGCTTTCATGGGCTTCCTCCTCATCCCCGCATAATAGGGACGTATGTGTAGCTTTATTGTAAAAGCGGAAAACAGGAGGAAACCATACACCCGAGAGGTAGAATTTTCCCGAGACGAAGGCGCTAACGGGATGATCGCACAAGGCAATGGAGGACCGGCGGCTACTCTTCCAGTACCCGCAAAACCTCAGGAAGCAACTGTTTTTTTCGGGAAAGGACACCCGGCAGCAGATACTTGCCCTCCGATTCGCAAGTATAGGCAAACTTCCCCTCGCAACGGGGATACGGTGTGCAGAGCAGGACACTCCCCTCCTTGACTACGTCGGTGATCAGGAACAGAGCCCAATCCAGCGCATACGCAACGCAAATCTCCTGCAAGGTTTTTATGAACACTTCCTTGACTTCATCGACATCGGCGAGCGTAGTGACTTCGCACTGCCCGATCCCGAACTTCACCCCGGCTTCCTTGTACTGCTTGAAGTCGCACTCGATCACCTTCCTGGGATCTTGGTCACAAAGGGACGCACCGGCCCGGAACAGCTCTTCGCCGAATGTCTGAACATCAGGAATACCCGCAAGTTCACACAACTCCTGGGCGACGGTGTAATCATCGAATGTCGTCGTCGGACTTTTCAGTATGACCGTATCGCTGAGGATTCCAGAAAGCAACAGTCGTGCGGTCTGTTCATCTACGGGGATCTGCCAACGCTGATACAGATGATAGACGATCGTACAGGTGGAGCCCAATGGTTCACTCGCGATGAATATCGGGTCGCGGGTCTTTACAGTGCCCAACCTATGGTGGTCGATGATCTCGACGATATCGGCATCCTCAAGGCCGGGAATACTTTGGGCGAGCTCGTTGTGATCGACCATGATCACCTTGGTCCGGGGCCGTTCCAGGAAACAGCGTCTGGTGACGAACCCGACCCATTTCTCATCATCGTAGACAGGCAGTCCGCGGAACTCGGAATCCGCAAGCATCCGTTTCGCATCATCGAACAGCATGTCCAACTGGACTTGCGGAGGAGTGGCTCCAAGCAGATGTCGCAGAGGCAACGTCATGCGGAGCAGACGCAAAGTCTCCGCGGTATCCTCTTCACTCATGAACAACGTACCATGAAACTGCGAGAAGTCGACCTCTGGCATGGACCCCGGCTTCAGACCAGTCAAGATGATAGCGGGAAACTGGTTTTCGACAGCAAATTTGATATGATCCTTGCGGTTTCCGACCACCAACAAGGGTTTATTATCTCCTAGTCCTTCGATATGGTCCTTGAAAATCGGAAACGGCATGGCACCGACCATCAGAGCCGCGGTGAAATCATCGGCAAGCCCCCGTTTAAGAAAACGTCCACGGAGGACCTTGGGAAAGTTCTCGACGAGAAAATGATAGACCGGTCTGCTTTCAGCGTTTTCCTTGAGGAAATAGCCGTTGATGTCATCGACCGACAGCAGTCCTTGATAGACACCATGCTCCACGATAGGCACGACCGACGGACGATGCTGGCTATACAGGGTCACAAGTTCATAGACAGGATCATTGGGAGCCATCTCCCATGTAGCGTGACTGACCACCGAAGAGACCCGAGGGCGAACATCCTTCATGAAGGGAGGGGGCGCGATTCCCATCTGTGCGAACTGAGCTTTTGTATTCTCATTCATATGTCCACACCTGACCGGCAGATAGGTATTGGCAGGATCGATAGCGTTCTTCAGTCGTGCATAGCACCATGCGGAGCAAACGGAATCCATGTCCGGATTACGATGTCCAGTGATATAAACTTCCCCCATTGATGTACAACTCCTCTTTTCCCTACAATTCAAAGCAGATATATGATATCATAGCCGACGATGGTTACCTAGTGATATATTTAATACTGTTTACAGGAATAAAGCTAGAGAGATCATCAGGATTCCTGTTCGGATGATGATGTACGTCAAGTCCGCGCTCCTAGTCCAGAGAACATGGGGTCTGCGACCAGACCCGAAGGCAGGCAATGTATGAAAGTAGTAGTAGCCAATGATCACGGCGCGGTAGCCCTGACCAAAGAAATCGTCGACCATCTTGTCCATCGGGGCTTTGATGTTGATTACCTCGGTATAGAGAGCGAGACTTCCGTAGATTACCCGGACATGGCGAAACTGGCATGCGACAGATACCTTGCGGGCGGTTACGACTTCGGCGTCCTCTGCTGTGGGACCGGCATCGGGATCTCCATCAGCGCAAACAAGATCCACGGCATCCGTTGCGCCCTTCCCCAAAACATCTTCGCAGCGACCATGGCGAAGGAACACAATGACGCGAACTTCGTCGCCTTCGGCGGTCGTATTGACTACCCGGAACCGGTGCTGCAAATGCTGGACGCTTTCATCGACTCCAAGTTCGCAGGAGACCGCCATCAGCGACGAGTCGACAAAATCATGGCGTTGGAGTGCTAAAGCCCACAAACAAACTCTCAATGTACAGATGTTTTTGGGGAGCGTTTCTTTCCGTTTCTGAGTTGGTCTGAATGATCAAACGAAAGTTCTAGAGACTGTCACCAACCGCATTCAGATATCTTTCATATTCTTCACCCTGATACATGAGATCACCTCTCTTATGAAGATGAGTGAGAATCATAGCCTGCTCTTCGTCATAAGCTATCAGGTATTCGTCAATTGGCTTCCAATACAGTGTCTGAAATCCTAAAACGTCTTCAAGGAACGTATCTTCGTTCCAGCTGATGACCATGGTTCCCTGAATCTGCTTTCCCTCAGAAAGCACGAAGAATCCCCATGCCAATACGTTGGTTTCGTTCTCAGGCAATTCACCTGCTGATGCTCTTCCATTCCATCCTTCAATGGGTCCCCTCTACCCTTCTTCAGTATTCTCTGTGCTATCTGGAATTCAGTCTTTTCCAGTACTTTCTTACGATGATCCTCCATCATAATGAAAACAAGATGCTTATTATGGACTCCCGCTTTAGCAGCAACTAAATCAATACTTGGTCTTAAGTGCTTTGACCAATTTTGCTTTTGCCCATGCTAAAGAATTTTTATCATTGGAATCCACTATAAGCTCTTGGCCGACATCTCCTATACGTAGTTTCGAACCAGACTCCCTGCGTGACTTGTGGGAAATTTTCATCGCCCCATCAAAATCCCATACGGTAATCCTCTGCTTATTATCCTCACCTTCTTTCTCTCGATATGTTAAATCCGTTAATACCAAATCATCGCTAAAATTGAATATTCCATACCCAGGAAGCTCCTTACTTACAAGCTCTGGATCTTCCTTATACCATGTGCGGGACAGTTTTTCCGCAGCTACATAGATCGTATTATTTTTAGAATCATTCCACCAATCAGCGTGCGGATGGTATTTTTTGAGATACTCATGTCCAGAAAGCTGATCGGAATTTGTTATGCACTCCCCTATCTCAAGATAGCCCCATAGACAGTGAAAGCCACCTTTCCATTCATCATTTTTCTGTGGAGTAATAAATTGCATCTTTCCATTTGAATCGTACCCTACCATCTGGAAATTACCGAAAAATAGAAATAGATCCCCTTTCCTCACCCCTTTATTTGCCAATTCCCTTTGGGCATTAGCGCATTGCCCTAATGAGGCTTCAAATACAGACCCATCCGGATTGGATCGAGGGTCGAAGAGCTGGGGATCAAAATGACAGTTAGGATTCTCTCCAATAAAGAGTTTTTCTATTTTATCCTTTGTACCAGCTGACCAAATACAAAAATTTTCTCCTGAGTTCTTCGTGGTTTTCGGTTTTGTCTGAAGTTCAATAATAAGGTCTCGATATGACAGTTCTCCGCCAGTGCTTTCAAATTCCAAACAATCATATTTCCATTTTGATTCTTCACTTGTTGGAATAGGGAGACTGATAAGTTGCTTGTCAATGATCGGACTTGGCATGCGTCCATATTGTGAATCAAACCCCTTCCTGCTGAAAATAATCGTGGGTTCATCTCGATTTATATTCTGCATACTCGTTACAACCCTTTGCTTGTTCAGTTCTTCACACGAAATTGTCTCACCGTCCTGCTTCTTATTTCCTTCAATATGATGTTGAAGATAAAACTCAGGAAAGGATTCTTTTTTTGCCAGAACTGACTCACCCAACGATTCAATCTTATCCAAGATAACAGAAAGAAGTTCCTCCCCATCGCCCTTAAATACTTTTCCATATTGAGATCGGAGAACCTTCACTTGGTCATAATATTCCGGAGGGATCTCTATGGCGTTCTTTCCTAGATAGTAGCTAAAGTCGGGATCACCGACCAAAACATTCTGACCATTGAGATCTGTATAGGCGCAATCGGCGGAATGGGAGATGCAAGCATGATAGATGTACTGTTTATTCTCTTCATCATACTCATAGATATTGTCTCCAAATGAGCGCGGATCAGCGGGATCGAGTGTCGTAGCTCTTTTTTGAGGGAACAATGAATAGTATTCTTTCCAAGGGACTACTTGCTTGACTTTCATAAGATAAATAATTCTATTTACGGTCGTATAATCGACTGGTAGCTTTTTACCCTTGTCTTTCTTGTTGAGCGCATTTTGGTAATTCCAATCTAACGATTTCGACCCCATTCCGATAATCCAGTCTCCCACTTGCGATATACGCCGTATCCCAGGTTTGCACGTCGCTAAAGTCAGAATACCCCCATATGGATTCGGAGCGAAACCGCCCGCATGAGTCATGGAGTAACTCCGTATTTTGTTTCCAGCCTTTACCAATTTTTCCATTTTGTTCCTCCACCATTCATATCATTGATACACAAACCCACCCATAACATCACTAACATAGGCAATCCATGGGGCAGGAGTCTCCATCATCATATTGACTAGTAGAATAACACAAATAGCGATGCTAATGGCTAAATATATGGGGCGTCCTTCTTCTTTAACTTTAAGCAACCTGTAAACAATAAATGTCACAATCACAGAAATGACCATCATCACTGTTTGTGACATGCCAATCCCGAGTTCTTTGTTCAGTATTCCTACTACGAGTGCGCAGGGGATACAAGCAAGCAATATGAAAAGTAATTTGTTGGCAACAAATTCGCTCAAGGCTGAATAAGTCCATTGACCAAGGTGATGGTTCAACCATCTTCAAAGTACAGACGGGAAGTTATGGTCAGATGTATCGCTGGCTCCTGGGACAAGGTGTGCACGCAAAACTGTTGAGACCGCAGAGGCTGGTCGAGAAGTTCCAGATCGCAATCCAGAACCTAGCGGAGCTGTGGGGGATTACAAAATAAAGCGACGGAGAAGAATCGTTACTGATAATCCCTCCACGTCCCTACAATGTAGTAGTCGTATAGGGCGACGCTCCAGTACATGCTTACCGAGTTGTCCATGAAATTCCAGGCGACCCCCATCTTCGCAAGCCGCTCTCGCTTGCCGCTATACGGGGAGCCTACCGCCACCGGTGTGACGGAGAGCGTCAGATAGGTCGGGGCATAGTTCCCATTGGGAGTATGGTTGGAGAACAGCAAACCAGCGGACAGATACGTGTTGATACCGATACCGGCCCGATTGTCCCCGAAGGAACGCTCACCAAGCAAAGCGTACGCTACTTCCACTCCAACGACGATATCGCCGAACGGCCGGGGGACCAGCTCGATCAACGAAACAAGATCGATCTCCATCCGCTGTGAAAGTCCCATGGTCAACCCTAGGGTCATGGAGAGCCCGGGCCCAGTGTACTTGTTGAACGACAACGCGCCATGACCGAATGTAATGCCGAGGTCGAACACGGCTTTCTTTGTAGTTGAAGAAACGGCCGGAACGGAAACGGCCTCGACGACTACAACTTCCTCGACAGCTTCCGAAGCAGATGTCTCAATCGCGAACAGAGGCATTCCCACCAGACAGAGGAGCACGAGAATACACATGGCTGTCATACACCTTCGCATCATCATCACCTCCATCATATGAACAGGAATGTGAACCGGAACAGCACCAGTCCCCAACTGTCGATGACCGTCTTGCCGGTCGAAAAATCAAGCGTCATGTACGGAGAACACCATTCATACCAAAAATCCTTGTCCTTGAGTTTCAAAGGGGTACAGGAGAGGTACAGCTTCGGATATTCGTCGATCCGGTCAAATTCAAACTGAACCCCGACGTTCAATGACACCGACCACATGCTTGGATTAGTCGTCATGGTCTGGAACGGATGATGCAACGTCCGAAACATGTCGAACCCTAGCCCGGCCCGAACAGAACGGAAGGAAAATCCAGCAGTCGTCACGCCTGCGGTCACTTCAGCCTGCAAGGAGGGTTCGAACCATGGGATACTGAACGGGACGTATGAGAGAGAAACGCCAAGTCCGCCCATCGTCTCGTCCGGATGGACAAGACCGCTCTGCCCTACCGCGGACAGGCCGAAACCCAAGGACTGGGTGGAGACCGCCGCAGAAAGAGGTTGTACCAGCACACCCAGCAGCAACAGGACGGAGCCGATGGAGAACAGGTGTCTCACTGATTTTCGGGTAGTGTACATAGCCATCCTATCAACCTCCATAGAATCCACCGAGGAAGGATATGAACGAACCGACATTCCGCCAGGAATCCGCCTCCTCTGCCGAAATAGGTCTGGTATTATCCTTGAGCTTATCAAAATGCTCTGTCATTTGGCTTGCGAAAGCTTCATCCTTCACCACCATGACGACCTCGGATGAGAGATTCATGGACCGATAGTTGAAATTGCAGGAGCCGACCACGGTATATACCCCATCGACGACCATGAGCTTTTCATGGAGCAACGGCAAGAATTCCTCGCTTTCATTCTCCCTGCGGACCTCAACACCAGTTTCCAGGATGTCCTTCACCATGTACTGACTCGCCTTGCGGTTGCTCGGCCGAGAATCGAAAGGTATGATCATGGTCACTTCGACCCCACGGGCAACAGCATTCCGAAGGGCCTCCAGCATAAACTTGTCACAGTAGGGCAAAAATGGTAGCAGGGCGATGGACTTTTCAGCTGAATTGATCAAGGAACCGTACAATGAGGGCATCGTATTGTTGCGTTCGGATTGATCGGCATACCATGCGGTCACAGGATTCTCAATCAACCGGGAAGCTGAATCGACTTTGGCAAGGCTCCCCTCCGGGATCTCTTCCCAGCTCAACTGATTCCACACGGTGATGAAATCATCGACCAGATAGGAACAGAGCTCAGGAGAGACTACCTCGAACATCATATCCCGCTGCCCTTTCGCGGCGGAAGTCGAATCACCCATCGAGATATAGTTGATGTTCATTCCGCCAAGAACCGCGGTCATACCGTCGATTACGACGATCTTCCTGTGTTCACGATACAATAGATTGACAGTGCCGACGAGCCTGTCGATGGAGATCGGATTGTATTCGAATAGCTTCACCCCATGGTCCCGAAGCCGCCCCAAGGTCCTCATGTGGTAACGGGATTCAGTCATATCGAAGGAGGAAGTACCATCTATCAACAACCAGACATCGACACCTTCCTCGGCCTTGCGGCAGATGGCGTCGTACAAAGCCTGGTTCTCGTCGCATTCAGATGCGAGGAACGCGACAAGGATGATATAGTCCTCGGCCTGTTCCACAAGTTCCGTCAGGCGATCCCTCCATTCGGGACCGTCCTGATAGAGAATCGGATAGCTGGTTTCCACTTCAGGAAAACCAAGAGCCTCGAATTTTTCTTCGACGGTCAACTCCTGGTCCGTGGCGACACCGGATACCATCGACTTCGTGGTCGTACAACCAGCCAGAACCAGAAGCAGGATCATGGTACAAGTACAAACCAGCAGGCTATGGCGCATACGAATCAACCGCCGTCTGAGGGCAACGATAGAGAACAATGTCATAGGGGACCTCAACGCATTGATGGGAATATGAACGGAAACGGAAGCAGCTGGTCAAACCGATACTGACAAACATTACCTGCGAGATCCACCAGATGAATCTCGGTTTCCGGTCGGGAGAACTCCGCCAGCACCTGTAGACATTGGGCGCAGGGAGGTGCGGGAGGATTGTCATCGGAGACGACCACCAGCATGTCGATACCGATCCGCCCCTCGTTCGCGATCGCGTTCAATATAGCGTTACGTTCAGCGCAGATCGTGGCTCCATAACTTGAGTTCTCGACATTGCATCCGCTATAGATACGTCCGGTAGCCGCGCTGACGATAGCCGCCCCGACCTTGAAATGAGAATATGGAGTATATGCGTTCTTCCTGGCCTTGGAGGCCGCATCCTTCGCGTGCGCCAACAGAATTTCATGCGGGAACTTGCTCGGGACGGCCTGGATCTTGCCAGCGCCGTACACCGTCCGAGTATCCTCCACCGAAGCCAGGGCCGCAAGCTGTTCGTTCAGCCCTTCCATGGTAGAGAAATCGGTGAAGGCATCGAGACTCGAGACAACCATGTCCGCACCGGTCCGGACCAAGGTTTCCGCATCGAAAGTGCCGGTTATCCCACAACAGAGACATCCGGCGGCCTTCGCCGCCTGGACACCGTTGACGGCATCCTCTACGACGAGACAATCCTCGCAGGCCAGCCCCAAGGAAAGGGCGGCGTATTGATAGATGTCAGGAAAAGGTTTCTTGCGTTTGACCTGACTTCCGGAGAGGATCACGTCGAACCAGTCGGTCTGGGCTCCGATCGCCTTCAGGTTGATCTCAACTTTCGTCCGGTCGGCGCTGGAGGCGACGGCCATCTTCAGCCCCGCCTTGCGGGCGTTGGCGAGAAATCGGGTGACGCCGGGCATGGCTCCGATATGGCCGAGTACGAGCTGGGCATATTTCTGATAGACCTTGTCCTTGGCATCCTCTATATCGAGCTTCAAACCATATTTCTCAGCGACACCACCGATATAGCGGTCCTCTCCGGCTCCCACGAAGGGATGGAAGTCTTCAGCTTTGGCCTCGATGCCATGATCGGCGAAAAAAAGAATGGCTGCTTGGGCGATATACGCTTCGGAATCTATAAGGACTCCGTCCATATCAAACAGAATTCCACTGACCATGATTTCCCTCCCACTCTGGTTCGGACGCATGAACTCCCATGCGACCGGATGATGACATCATAGTAGCTGTTTTTCTCATGCCGAACAAGGCTCAAAAGGGTAATATGGAGAGAGCGGGCAAAGATATGGTGTAGATCGTCTACCAGAAGAAGGAACGGAGGAGAGCCTTGGACTGACCTTCTCTTGGGAACGGCATCCGGTCCCGGAAAGGTTTCCAGTATTTCTGGTGCCGGCGCCGAAGGCTTCTGACGTTCGCGTCGAGATCAGGTGAAACTTCCGCCGGGGCTTTCAGTTCACCGAAATCATCCAAAGGAACCGAAGTTTTTTCGACGGGAATCCATCCGGTATCGGACAGGATCTCTTCACCGCTTACGCACAGCGGGAATTCCTGGACCCTATACTCGACGTCAGTTGTTCGCGGCATACACGACCTCCCCACCTTTGATAGTCCTCAGAACCTTGATGTCTTTGATTTCCATTGGATTTACCCTCATTGGATTCTTGTCGAGAACTATCATGTCGGCCTGTCCGCCTTTTCCAAGGCTCCCCTTCTCCGTCTCTTCATGATACTGTTTCGCTGCGTTGATGGTGACCGCTTTCAACGCTTCAAGCGGATCGATCCGCTCATCTGCGCCAAGCAGCACTCCTTCCTTCGTGATACGGTTCACGGCACACCACACAGTCTGGAGCATATCAGGCGGAAGCACCGGGGTATCCTGATGGAAGGTGACCAGCACCCCGTCCTCCATGGCGGTTCGCGCCGGACTAATATACATGGCACGTCCATCGCCGAAGTTTTTCCTATGGACATCACCCCAATACCAGACATGGGCGACGAACATTGAAGCGACCATATGAAGCCTCGCCAATTCCGGCAACTGATCCCGTCGGACCAATTGTGCATGAATCATTACGGGAAGCACCTGTTTCAGGATATCGTCGTCGGACCGGCCTCTCCGGTGTTCATCCGTGAGATCTTCCAACGCCTTGCCGCAGCAGGAAAGAAACTGCGCCGCCGCGGCGTCTCCGTTGCAATGGACCAGGATCTGACGTCCCTCAGTGAAAGCGGTGGTCAGATACGAGGTGACTTCCGCGTCTGTATAGACGGGATATCCACTGTAACCATCGGTAGCCCCTTCATATGGTTCGGTCATCCAAGCCGTCCGGCCTTGAGGAGAACCGTCCAGGAAGATTTTGTATCCACCGATACGAAGGTGGTTCCGATAGCCACCCGCATAGTTGAGGTGGGCATCCATCAGGTACTTGTCGTCACGCAAATCAATATAGCTGACGACATCCATCTTCAGCTTTCCAGCCTCGGCGGCGGCTTGGAGCAACTCCCATTCCGGACCTTTTGTGATTCCGTCCTGGGCTGTCGCGATACCATAGCTGAAGTAAACGTTTTGAGCGTTCTCCAGATTATCAATCCGTTGCGTCAGCGTCGCCTTGGGGATCTTTGAGGAGAGGGAAGAGAAAGCTACTTCCTCCAGGTATCCATTCGGCGTCCTACCATCCTGTTCCCTCCCGATCCTTCCGCCATCGGGATCAGGGGTCGAGGCTGTGATCCCGACCGTCTCCAACGCCAAAGTGTTCATCACCCCCATATGACCGCTTTTGTTGGCGATCACGATGGGATTCTCCGGCGCGACGGCATCCAATACATGCCTGTCAGGATGCTCTTGGTTCGGCAGGTCGTTGTTATCGTAGCCGAATCCACTGATCCACTGCCCCGCAGGTATATGCCTTTGCTCACGGAAGTCTTTGATGCGCTTTTGAAGCTCCTCCATCGAGGATGCTCCGTCCAGCTGCACAAGCCCGACCGTGTCGGAAAAACTGGTGATATGGCTGTGGGCATCTATGAAGGCCGGCATCAGCACATTTCCCTTCAGGTCGAATCTCGCATCTTCCTTGCCGACCTGTCGTTCCAGTTCCGCGATCGGACCGATCTCTACGATCCGTCCGTCTTCCACAAGGAGAGCCTCAGCATACAGAGGTTCCGCCATTGTGATAATCTCGCCACCGAAATACAAGGTCTTGGCCATGATACGAAAATACTCCTTCATAGGGGTGATGGACCAGCCTGTCCACAGCCTACATCTCCATAAGAACGTAAAATTCAGATCAAACGTCAAGTCCGATTTGTAGCGGACTGTTTCACTCCCTCCTCTTCTAGGGGTACGATAGGGGTACAATAGGGGTACCCGCGGGTCATTCGCCCGCTGAAAACAAAAAGGCCCGAGGCATTAGCCTCAGGCCCTGAAACCGTTCGCCGCTATCCTTTCCTACTCGATATAGGAATCCGGCAGACCTTCCTCAACGAACCGACCATCGCCAGGAATACCGAGATAGACATGGTCGCCCATCACCAGACGGCCTCTGAGATAGGTCATGATCACCCGGCCGGTCACCTCCATCCCCGAGTACGGGGTATAGCCCGCGGCGGAATGAACGGAGTGTTCATCGAGGATCCAGCTTTCATCAGGATAGAACAATACGAGGTCGGCGTCGGAACCGACATGGATGGCTCCCTTGCGAGGATAGATACCGAAAGCCTTCGCAGGTCCGGTGGAGAGCAGGTTCACCACATGCTGGATCGACAGCTTGCCGCTACTGGCGATAAAGGTATGGACCAACGGAAGCAGTTCCTCAGTGCCGGGGATACCGGGATAGATGGTCCGGCAGTCATCGGAGGAGAGTTTCTGCTCTTTGGTGAAGGAGCAATGGTCAGTCGCGACGACCTGTATCTCTCCGTTGAGCAGGGCTTCCTGAAGTGCCAGGTTGTCGGCCTCTTCACGAAGCGGTGGAGTCATGACATACAACGCACCATCAGGACCCTCAAGCTTGCTCCTGTTCAGGAACAGATAATGGGGAGTGGTTTCGACGGTAAGCTCGACACCTTCGGCCCGAAGCTCGCGGACGGCGTCCAGCCCCCTCTTGGAGGAGAGATGGACGATATACAGCGGCATGCCGACGGAACCGGCTATCTTGCCGACGAACTTGATCCCCTTGTATTCCACCTCGCTCGGACGCAGGTCGGCATGGTCTTTCGGAGCGTAGCCACCCTTCCAGGAATCGTTGATCTTCTGGATCGACGCATCATCCTCACAGTGGACGCTCACCTGGATGTTCAACTCCTTACAGGCGGTGAACAGCGCCTTGATGTCTTTCTCACGGTCGATCATATAGCCGACGTTCTTGTAGGTGGTGAACAGCTTGATCGTCGAAATGCCGTCTTTCTTGAGTGCTTCCAGCTGTGCCGGGATGTCCTCGTTCCAGCGGTAGACTCCTTGGTGAAGGGCGAAATCCACAGCCATCTCCTTGCTCATGGCGGATATCCTACGGTCAGCCGACTCGACCAGAGTACTCTCCTTCTCATGGTCCGCGAAGTCGATGATGGTGGTCACGCCACCGAACGCGGCGCATTTGCTGCCTTCTGCGAAACTGTCGGCGGTCACGGTCCCGCGACTGATCAGATGGTAATGGGTATGAGCGTCGATCAGGCCAGGCAGGATGCACAGACCATCCGCATGGACGACTTCGGTATCCGGAGGGAGTTCCGCTATATTGATGGAAGGAGCGATGCGAGTGATCTTGGATCCCTCGACCAGGATGTCCGCATGACGGGTCCACTCAGTATCTACAAGCAGGCCGTTTTGAATTAATAATGTACTCATGTAAAAAGGATAACCTCAGTTCTAGGCCTTTGCAACTGAGATTTTGCTAATTTCGTCACATCCCCTTGCAAAACGAGTATTCCTTTTCACCATCACAGACTTGCTCAAAAACAACGCAGAGAACGGATATACAAAGAACCCGCCGTTTGGATACAGCACAAAGGCGGATCGGTACGACGGGTTCTCGTTATTGTCCGGTAAGCGAAGCTACCGGCGATCAGGCACGAAGGATCGGATTCTTGGCGGCGGCGACTTCATCGACACGATGTACCGCGGCATGGAGAGGCGACTGCTTGATCTTCTCTGGATCAGTGGCCGCGATCCTCGCCAGCTCGATCAAGGTGTCGGCGAACGCATCCAGCGTTTCGGGGGATTCGCTCTCCGTCGGTTCGAACATCAACGCCTCATGGACGATCAACGGGAAATACATCGTCGGCGGATGATACCCACAATCAAGCAACGCCTTTGCGATATCGAGGGCGGACACGCCGGTTTCCTCCTTCATCTTTTCCAGCGAAAGGACGAATTCATGCTTGCATCGGTCCCCGTACGGGACATCGAACGTTCCCTTCAGGCGGGAAAGCAGATAGTTCGCGTTCAGCACGGCATGCGCCGCGGCGGCACGGATTCCCTCCGCACCCATCCTGAGGATATAGGTGTAGGCTTTGACCAGCACGAGAAAGTTCCCCCAGAAGCCGCTGACCTTGCCAATGGACAACTCACTATCCCAATCGAACATATATCCGCTGTCGACCAACTTGATATCGGGTCTCGGCAGGTACGGAACGAGATCTCGGGCGACCAACACCGGCCCCGCACCGGGGCCACCACCACCGTGAGGGGTACTGAAGGTCTTGTGGAGATTCAGATGGACGACATCGAACCCCATGTCTCCGGGAGTACACATGCCCATCACAGCATTGAGGTTCGCCCCATCGTAATAGAGCAATCCGCCTGCGGCATGGACCAGGTCGGCGATCTCAAGGATATCCTTTTCGAACAACCCGAGGGTGTTTGGGTTTGTCAGCATGATCCCCGCGACGGTATCATCGAGCTGAGCCTTCAGGGCTTCGATATCGACAAGCCCACGCTCATCGGCGGGAATCGTCGTCACGGAAAAACCGTTCATGGCCGCGGAGGCGGGATTCGTGCCATGCGCCGACTCAGGGACAAGAATCCGCTGCCTGTTCACCTCTCCCCGTTGCTCGAACCAGGCCCGGATCAGCTTCAGGCCGGTATACTCCCCATGGGCACCGGCACAAGGCTGGAGGGTTCCCCAGGACATGCCGGTAATCGCGCTCAGATCCTCAAGCAGATTATACATCAGCGACAGACAGCCCTGTATCGTCGAGACATCCTGCAAGGGATGGATGGATGTAAAGTTCTCCAGCGAAGCGAGCTGCTCGCTGACCCGGGGATTGTATTTCATCGTACAGGAACCGAGGGGATAGCAACCATAGTCGACACCGAACGTCATGGTAGACAACCGGGTGAAATGGCGCACGACATCAAGTTCCGATACTTCGGGGAGACGTGGTTTGCTTGTGCGCAACAACGAATCGGGAAGGTTCGGCAAAACGGTGTCGAAACCTCTGGGAAGATCAAGCTGCGGGAACTGGTATCCTCCGCGACCGGGGCGGGAAATCTCTATCAACAAAGGTTCACTCATTTCAACACCCTCCTTGCGGCGGCCAGATAGAGCTCCAGCTCCTCACGGGTCCGTTTCTCGGTCACAGCGACCAGCAGCATCATCTCGTCCTCTTCCTTACGGGTCAACGCCGAGAGGCGGACACCGGCGAAGATGCCTTCGTTCCGAAGCTCCTGGACGAACTTCCTCATTTTTTTCGCATCGTTGAAGATCAACGGGAATTCACACCAGAACGGTGCCTCCCATACAAGCCGGACCCCAGGAAGCTGGGCCAGATGATAGGCAAGGTAATGGGCCTTCACATAGCTCTGACGGGCGGCTTCCACGATACCGGACCAGCCCAACGTAGAGACATGGACCGTCGTCATCAACGCGGCAAGAGCCTGGTTGGAACAGATGTTGCTTGTCGCACGTTCCCGCTTGATATGCTGTTCACGGGCCTGCAATGTCAGTACGAACGCCCTGGCACCTTCCGAATCGACCGTCTGACCGACGATCCTTCCTGGAATTTTCCGCATCAGTTCCTTGCGAACCGCCATATATCCACAGGTGGGGCCTCCGAAAGAACAGGGGATACCCAACGTCTGGGTGTCTCCGACTGCGATATCCGCACCCCATTCTCCAGGAGTCTTCTGCATCCCCAAGGACAAGGGATCACAACTGATCGCAAGTATCCCCCCCTTCTCATGGACGAGCTCGGCGATGCCGGTATAGTCCTCGATGAAACCGTATCTGTTGGGGCTCTGCACGATCAGCCCCGCGGTCTGTGGGCCCAACGCTTCGCCCAATGAAGTGAGATCGCACACGCCGCTCTTTTCAGAAAGCAACGTAATCCGGTTGTCCGTCCCTTTCGCCCAGGTTTCCAGCACCTGCAAGGTAAATGGATGAATCGTAGGCGATACAAGGATCTCGTTGCTCTTGCGTTTATTCGATATCGCCAGAGCGGCGGCTTCAGCTGCGGCGGTGGCGCCATCATACAGTGAGGCGTTGGAAACATCCAGGTCAGTGAGCTCACAGATGATCGTCTGGAACTCGAAGATCGCCTCAAGCAATCCTTGGGAAATCTCCGCTTGGTAGGGGGTGTAGGCCGTAACGAACGCAGGAAGCGAAGTCAAAGCCTTTACCGTGGAGGGGATGATATGGTCATAGCTGCCGCAGCCAAGGAACGGGATACCTTTGACATTCCGGGCGGCCATGGCGGAAATCTGGCGGATGACCTCATCTTCGCTCTTTGATTTAGCTATCGGAATTGATTCGCTGAGGAGAACCTCAGGCGAGACGTCATCGAACAATTCTTCCAGAGACGAGATGCCGATAGCCTTGAACATGCGTTGGCGATCCTCGTCCGTGTGGGGGATATACGAATACACACAAGCCTCCTGGATTATGACGACCTCCTGCCCCGGGCATAGAAACACCGCAGTCAGAGGACGCTAGGATGGAATGGGAACAGATCCCGTTCCAATAGCCATTGGTTTTAGTGTAGCCGAGATAGCAATGCGTAGCAATGAGAAAAACGGTAATTTCGTGGGGGCGAACCGGTCATGCTTTCTCTTCTTCGGCCCATTTCCTACAGGCATCAAGACGGGGTTCGGGATCAAAACCCATCTCCTGGCCCATTGTAGCCATCATTTCACAAGGAAACTGGTCGCAAACACCACAATGAGGCAATTTTTTGTCTTCACAGCAGGATTTCACCCCACAAGGAGCCCCCCAGAAAGGCATCGCCATAGTCAGGCAACCGGTACAGCCGACCTTCCCTTTCCGTTCACAATCATTGCAATGGATACCACAACGCGATTCGTACATGTCAACCTCCATGTCCAGCCCTGTGACTCATCGGCAAGCACCTACAAGGAACTACACCATCAATCAAACTAAAGGACCGTCGACCTGCGCTCTGTTTCTTTATTTCGGTAAAGCCAAAATAAAGAAACAGATATTGTCGACAGTCCCTCGTCCATATCGCCCTGAGAACAGGCGTATGACCTAGAAGTTACAGGGTCTTCAGGAATTCCTCATATGCGGCGGCGTCAAACAGAGCTGCGACATCATCCTTGGATACATCGGAAAGCACATACAGATGATTCGTATAGCAGTCGGTGTTGACCAACTCAGGGGAACCATCAAGATCTTCATTCACCTCAGCCACAGTACCTGCGGCCGGATTGTAGATCGCGGAAGCGGCCTTGACGGATTCGATATTGGCGATCTCCTCGTTGGCGTCGTAGTGTTCGCCTACCGGCGGCAATTCGACATAGACGATTTCACCCAAAGCCTCCTGGGCATGGTCGGTGATACCGACATAGGCCCGGTCACCTTCGACCTTGATCCATTCATGATCTTTAGAATAACGCAAATCAGCGGGAATCTTGCTCATCATTACCTCCATTCGCCATCGATATCCCTTGGAAAGGAACACACGGAAAGCGATTATTGTTTCATGCTATCATCACTACTTGTCGCTGTCGAGAGGAAAATATTCCTGCAAAAACGGCAGGTCCAGCTCGGGATAGAGGAGGAACTTGTCCAGCAGGGTCTTCACCCGGTCGGTTGCTTCGGCGATGACGGTCTTGTCGGTGATATGCTTCGCCTTGCTCAATTGCCCGGCCTTCTCTCCCTTTGTGATTTTGGCGGGACGGGTATTGCGCAGGACCAAGGCGATGATCGAGGCGATCTCTTTCATTTCGCCCTCTCCCAAGCCCAACGTCGTGACCGCCGGAGTGCCGATGCGCAGGCCGCTGGTATACCAGGGGCCGTTGGGGTCGAACGGAAGGGCGTTACGGTTCAACGTCACGCCACATTCGCGAAGCGCCGCCTCTGCCTGCCGGCCGTTCAGTCCGAAGCCACGGACATCGAGCAACATCAGATGATTGTCGGTACCGCCGGTCGCGACGGGGATTCCCGTCTCAAGACAGGCGGCGGCGAGCGCTTTGGAATTCTTCACGATATTGGCCGCGTACTCGCGGTATGCGGGAGAGCAAGCTTCTGTCAGCGCGACGGCTTTGGCGGCCATGACGTGGGGAAGCGGACCTCCGATCACCAACGGGCAACCTTTGTCCACCGAATCAGCGAACTCTGCCTTGCAGAGAATCATGCCACCTCGTGGGCCGCGGAGGGTTTTGTGGGTCGTAGTGGTGACGACATCCGCCCAGGCCACCGGATCATAATCCCCGGTCAGCACCTTGCCAGCCACCAGACCGGCGAAGTGGGCCATGTCCACCATGAACACAGCTCCAACCTTGTGGGCGATATCGGCCATGCGATGGAAATCGACCAGACGGGGATACGCGCTATAGCCGGCGAGTAGGATCAACGGCTTGATCTCCAGAGCCTGTCTTTCAATCTCATCATAGTCGAGCAGGCCGGTCTCTTTGTTGACAGTATAGCTGTAGGCGTCGAACATCTGGGCGGACACGTTCTGGCGATATCCGTGGGTCAGGTGCCCTCCGCTGTAGTAATCAAGTCCGAGGATGCGCTGGTTGCCGGTTTTGCGGCGAATTTCATTCCATTGGTCCCGGCTCATTTCGCTGGGGTTCGTGATTCCGACTTCCTCCATGGCAGGGGTCTGGACACGGGTGTTGAGGATGGCCCAATAGGCGCAGAGGTTGGCATCGGCTCCGCTATGGGGCTGCACATAGGCATGTTCGGCACCGAACAGTTCACAGGCCTTTTCACAGGCATAGGCTTCGATGGCATCGACATTGTCACAACCGGCGTAGAATCTATGATATGGAAACCCTTCACTATATTTGTCGGTAAGCAGGTTTCCCATCGACAACTGGGTGCTGAGACTGCTGAAGTTCTCACTGGCGATCAGCTTGAGATGGGATCTCTGGTCCGCCAGTTCCTGTACGATATGTCCGGCTACCATCGGGGCGACTTCCGCCACCTTCTCCAATGAAGCGACATACGCTACCATTCCGGCATCCACGTTTCCAGTAGCCAGATATGCTTTCAAAGCCTCTTTCTTTGCCATAAAACTCCCTCCTGCAAGGTCATCGGACTGTATCTCCATCTTGCCCACAATACAGGCCGTTGTCAACGTGAGCAGATAGAAAAATAAAGATTCACATGCATGGGCTCAAGAGCGCCGCCGAGGATTTTTCGTCGCCGGGTTGATGAAATACTTTCGGTACATGGCCTCCATGGACATGGTCGCGAACTCTTTGTCCAAGCGGGACTCGAAGATACTTCGCGGCGGTCGCATCATCTGTCGGATTTCTGTCAGCGTCTTGCCTGAAAACTTTTCCAAGAACGGCCTGTCCGTATAGCATCCGAGCTTGTAATATGAAGCACATTCGTACGCTGAGCCTTTTTGATACTTCTCTGCTTGGTCGATATGCGCTTTTTCCGGATTGTCATGGATATATTTCATGGTATCGAACAGATCCTTGTCATTGCAAATCCCTCTTGACCATAGTTTGCCTTTCCAGACGGCACCAGCTACTTTCTCCTTGTGATACAGATGTTTGGATAGGCTCAGATTTACATGTCTCATTACTTCCGAAAGCGTTTCATAGTCTTGAATATATATCACCAGGTGATAATGTGTCGGCATCACACAAAAATACATCAGTTTTCCGCCGACTTTTTCCAGATACTCAAGTAGTGTTCCCATGAAAAACCTATAATGCTGGTAATCCCAGAAAAAACTCCTCTTCTGAGAAAAGGTTCTGATTACGTGGAATACCCTGCAATTGCGGTCCAACCGTTCCGAACGTTTCAATCTTCTAAGCATAATCGCCTCCTGCCATATACCAGATGAAAAAATAGGCGTTTTGATTCAGCATCTGCAATTCAAGTACCCCCAGAGGGTATCGGCAACAATTTCAAAAAGGCTTTCAGCTTTCTCACTACATGTTTGTGGATCGGAAGAAAACTATAAAAAGGAGTGGAGTCGTCTGTAGTGGAAAATGTTTGCAGGCGAAGTGTGAGAGTAATTTGTGGGAACCAGGTCTACGGTCTGGAAAGCAGGTGTAGGGGGTCAAAACCACGTGTGCCTATGCTGAAGCACCGTCTACGACCACGTGTACGCCCCGGAAAGCAGGTCTACCCCCGCAAGCACCACGTCTACCCCGGCAGGCACCACGTCTACCCCGGCAGGCACCACGTCTACGACCACGTGTAGACCCTGGAAAGCAGGTATGCCTCAGAGGTTCCAAGAACATTCTCCAACAATCACCTCAAAATCACCCTTGCAATCTCGTGAAAAGCCCTTTAGGTCTTTTGTCAAGAGGAACTTTTTTAGGGGTGGGAAAAAGGGCGCGAAATACGCTTGCGGACGGATAGAAGCCGGTTCCGGGGGTAGGTGGTATAAAACCCTTGCCGTCCTTGAAACGGGGCTTTGAGCGTGACAGGAAGCCCCAATCCATGCGGGTTTGAGGGCTGTGCAACAGGTCAAAATGTCCACATCGGACTGTCACGCCATGCCCTTAATCTTGTTCTTTGGGAGAGGTCAGGGGCGCGGGGGCGGAGCCACCGCAAAGACTTACCGGCTGGAAGAAAACAGTGGAGCCGGTTTTGCCGTAAAATGGAGCGGACGGAAGCGGAGAGCAGGATTGTTGTTATCCTGTTCTCCGTTTTCGGCGGTGAAATGCCACGGCAAAAATCCAGACAGTCAAGGGTTTAAGAGTGGAGATTTTTTCGCGCCCTTTGCGAAAAAATACTACTCGTCCCTTGACGGTCTGGATAGGTGGAACGGACAGAGAAATGCACATTGTTTTTATTGGGTGGTTATGCTATAATGAAGTTAAATTTTAGTGCGCCTTTGGCAGATAAGACGAAGTAAAGGGGGCGTTGGGGTGTTTAATGAAATTTGCATTTATGAAGCGAAAATTGATAAACAAGATGAAATTGAAACTTTAATGAAAGAGGTTGCCGAATTCTATCTTTCGCAACCTGGAGTTATCGATGTGAAATATATCAAACGCACACATCGGCAAGAGGATTTCAACGCTGTCAAGGAAGGGAAACCACCCATTCGCTTGACAAAATGGGTAGGTAAAGTCACATATATTTTGCACTGGACACTTGAGGACGAAGAAACTCATGCCCGTGTTTCAAAGCTAGGATTGGAGCAATTTTATAAAAGATGGAATCGTTGCCTAACCACAATGCCTAAGATTTTATTGGGTGAGAACATTGTGTAATTCGCTTTATTGGTAAAAGTCGTACTAACAACAAGCTAAAATAGGGCGGCGGGGTAGGTGTTGACTATCCCGCCGCCTTGCCTTTTAGTGTTCCATGTCCTGTCCTCTGTGAGGTTGCCGTTCCCTCTGTTCCTGCCGCAAGATACTGTAAACGCTCTTGCGGATTTGCTCGGCTTCCTTCACCTCGTCTTTGAGGACAAGATACCTCTGATTGAGCGTTTTCCGCTGGTTGGTCAGCTTGGCATACTCCGCTTTCCATGCCTTAGCCGGTAGGGTGGTCTTGCCGTTCATCACGTCTTTGAGATAGCTGTGCGCCGCCGTGAATAGGGATTGCTCCGTATCTGTCAACGTCTTTTTCCCTTTGTAGCTCATGTAGAGGTCGGCTTGCTCGATATGCTTTTTCAGTGTCGCCAATCGCCGCTCAATGGGTTTCAGCTTATCCCGTATGTCCATCTGCGCGTCAATCATGGACGAAAACTTTTCATCAAGTCCCGCCATGTCCATGATGTTGTTGACGGTCAGGAAGTTCAGCATATTTGCCGCGTCTTTGAGGTTATACAGGGATTGTGAATAGCCGGATTTTCCCGCCTGTGCTTTCCGCTTTAGTATTTCTTGAATGTAGTCCGCAAGGGTGGGCGGCTCGGTGTTGGCGGCTTCCTCTTTCAGCCAGTCCCGCAACTTGGATAGACGCGCCTTTAACTGCCGTAACCGCTGGTTTGTCACTTCGATTTCTCGGTTGAGGTCGCCGCGCCCGGTGCGTATGCCGCGCTTCTCCATCTGGAAAGCGGCAACGCCTAAATGGACGGTGGGGATTTGGTCTTTTCCTTGCCGCGCATAGGAACGGTGGTCTATGCGCTCGGCATGGTTGCCGCGCTCCAATGCGGAATTGACGCAATCCGCCCACGCCGCCCGCCATTCCTCGGCTCTGGTCTGCTCGTTCCAGTCGGTAGCCGGAATGGACTTACACTTGTATTGACGCTTCTTCGGGTCATAGATTTTGTTCCCGTCCCTGTCAAGAATGTACTCCTTTTTCTGCTTCGCTCCCCACTCGCCGCTCGGTTCAAAAGGGCGCATTGTCAGCATGATATGGGCGTGGGGGTTCCCGCCGTTCTTGTCGTGTATGCAGATGTCGGCGCACATTCCCGCCGCCACAAAATGCCGGTTGACGTACTCGCGGACAAGGGAAATGTTCTGCTCCCTTGTCAGTTCCACGGGCAAGGCTAATTCAATTTCCCGCGCAAGTTGGGCGTTCTTGGCTTTCTCGATTTTCTCCACGGCGTTCCACAAAACCGTTCTGTCCGTGAAACCGGCGGGGGCGTGGTCGGGCAGTAAAATCTCGGTATGGACAACGCCGCCCTTGCGGGTGTAGTCGTGAATGGTTCCGTCATATTCATTCGTGATTTTCTCGCCCGCCCGATATGCGGCGGCGGCAACGGCAGACCGCCCCTTGCCGCGACTGATAATTTTGATACTGCAATGGTAAATCGCCACGCGCCGCGCTCCTTTCTGCGGGGGGTCCCGCCGTTTCCTTTGTGCCGGTAGGCACAAAACGCCGTCTGCAAGACCGCACGATACCACATTCATGTGGTATATAAGTGCGCCCTTGCTCTAAAGCAAGGGTAGGGGCGCAAGCCCGTTACCCTTGTGCCGCGCCGCCGCCCGCGTCCCCGTCCTCGCGGCTCTCCTGTGCTGTAGGAGCGGCTTTGGCGGTGGGCGGGGTGTCAGCCTGTGCCGCCGGTTCCGCGTCCTCTACGGCGGCTTTGGCGGCGTTCTGGGCGGTCAATTCGTCCAGTAGGCGGCGGCTGTGTTCGGCGGCTACTGCCTTTTCAAGGTAGGTCTTGAATTGTTCTTCTGTGAGCGGTATCGTGTCGGGAACAAGGCTTTCAAAAAGCCCCATGCGCCGACATAGCCGCTTTGTCCTGTCCTTGCGCTCCTGTGCTTTCTGCTCCTGTAGTAGCTGTCTGCGCCGGTTTTCAAGCTGTCGGATTTCTTCTTCAATGCTCGTGATTTTCTCGGTCTTGGTCTTTGCCATGTGTCAAACTCTCCTTTCGGTTTTAAGGTCTGGAATGGATAGGAATGGAAGGGAAGGAAATAGGAAAAGCCGCCATGCTCTTTTTCAGCTTGGCGGCTCGGTGGGGGTCTGCCGGTTTGACAGACAGGCTTAACTTGCGGCATTGGCAACGTCGTTTTTCTGTAACCTGATTTCGTAGGGGGTGCCTTTCAGAATTGCCGCCCGCTGTGCTTCCTCGGCGGCTTTCTTGGCGGCTACTTTCTTGGCATATCGTTGGTGGTCGATTTCCCGCGCCCGCGCAAGCTCTTCCTCGGTCATGTCGCAGCGTAGCTTCTTCCGGCTTTTCCTTACCGGCGTTTCTTCCCGCTCTCCTTCCTGTTCGGGTAAGTCAAACTTACCGATAAAGTTCAGATAGATTTCAACCTCTTGCTCCCGCACTCCGTTTGTTTTGGTGGCTTCATGGACAATCACCTTTTCCACAAACTCATTCAAAAGGGAAGCGGAAAACTCGGTAAACTCGGTGTGACGCTTCACAAGCTCGATAAACTTGTCAGCCCTCACGCTGTCGGTGTTGTACCGGTCAATCTCGGCTTGTAGTTTCTCGATTTCCCCGTCAAGGGTTGTCTGCTCGGTGTCGTAGCCGGTCAGCAGTTCGGAAAAGTGGTTTTCCGGTATCTTCCCGGCGGCGTAGGTTTCATACAGTTTCTTGATTAAGCCGCTGATTTCCTCGCGCCGGCGTTTGGCTTTTGTCAGCTTTTTGCGGTTCTCCTTTACTGCTGTTATCTGCTGTAGCTCCGATTTCTCGCGGACACGCTCGATAAACTCCGCTTCGTTCTCCCGCACATATCCGCTTACGCGCCGTATGGCTTCCAGTATGAGGCTTTCAACAACACTGACACGGATATAGTGACAGGTACAGCTTCGGGAATAGTGGCGGTAGCTGGAACAAACATACTCATGGTGGGGGTGGTTCGGTCTGCCGGTGTTCCCCTTCTTGTGATACATTTTCTCGCCGCAATCGGCGCAATAGAGAACGCCGGTCAGCGGGTTCGGCTCGCCGCCGATACGCTCCCTTACGCGCTTTGTTTCCCGTAGACGCTGGACGACATTCCATGTTTCCTCGTCGATGATGGCGGGGTGCGCGTCTTTGAAAATCAGCCGGTTTTCCGGTGTGGCTTCCCGCTTCTTGGATTTGTAGCTTTCTGTACCCGTCTTGTTGAGGACTTTCCAGCCCATGTATTCCTCTTTTTTAAGGATTTGAATAATGGTTGCGATAGACCATTTGGCGGGGTCTGGATTGTGGGACTTCTTCATTCCCGCGCCGATTTTTTCCCAATGGGCGGCGGGAGTGTATACGCCCTCGGCGGTCAGTTCTTCCGCAACTTGCGCCATGCTCTTTCCCGTGATAATGCTCTGGTAAATCCGCTGAATGATGGGGGCGGCTTCCTCGTCCACAATCCATTTCTGGCGGTCGTTGGGGTCGTGCAGATAGCCGTAGGGGATAGCCCCGCTTACACGGTTCCCCGCCGCCGTCCTCGCGCCGAATATCGCCCGTATCTTGCGGCTGGTGTCTCTGGCGTGCCACTCCGCAAAGATGTTGCGGAACGGCATAAAATCGTCCTCGCCCTTGGCGGTGTCGATACCTTCGGCCACGGCGATCAGCCTGACGCCCTGTTCGCGCAACTGCTCCAAAAACAGCCCCACGCGCAAGTGGTCGCGCCCTAACCGGCTCATGTCTTTAATCAGGATTTGCCCCACGTTGCCGCGCCCGATGTCGTCCATTATCTGCAAAAATCCGGGTCTGTCCCAGCGGGTGCCGCTCCACCCGTCGTCTGTCCGGTGGACAAGGTTGGTAAAGCCGTTACGGGTCGCGTATTCCTCTAAATACTCCTTCTGGTGTTCAATAGATAGGGATTCATTTTCGCGCCCGTCCTCGTGGCTCAATCGTTCGTAAAGGATAGTCAGTTTTTCGTTGTTCATGGTTCCCTCTTTCCGGCTGTCCGGCGCGGCGGCGGCTCTCTGTTTCTGCGGTGGCGTTATGGGGGCGGTCGGGGCGGTTCTCACTGTTTCGCCGCGTCCTTTTCAATCAGGCGCATAATCTTATCGCCCATCGTTTCCTTGCTCGTCCGGCTGAAATGGACGCTTACCTTGTAGGTGGTGGAGCCAATCCGTTTTGTCAGGCGCAACGGCTTGTCAGTGCGTTCAGCCGCCGCGCTCGTTTTAGGTGTCGGCATGGGATTAGCCCCCTTTCCATATTCGGTTGTTGGTGGTATACTGCCCTTAGAAACTCCCGCGCGCGTCCTTTCCCGCGCCCGTCTGCCTGTGCCGCCTGTGGCGTGACTGCCTGTTTTATTCGGGGTGTCCCCGTTCCTTTACAATACAACCCTTTAGACTGCTTCCTTAGTACCATTTCCTGCCTACAAGCGTATTTTCAAGCTCGAAGCGACGATTCGCTTCGTCACAAGTAGAAAAAATAGGCCTGCGGGTTATGGAACTCTTGGTGGCATATACCAGGAAACACACATCAGGAGTCGCTTCAATGGCAGACAACAGCTCTCGAGAGACGCTCGGCACCAGACTTGGATTCATCCTGCTTTCGGCGGGATGCGCGATCGGATTAGGCAACGTATGGCGTTTCCCCTATATCACAGGCAAGTATGGCGGGGCCGCGTTCGTCCTGATATATCTTGTATTCCTCGTCATCATCGGCCTTCCGGTCATGGTCATGGAATTCTCCATCGGCCGGGCGTCCAGACAGAACATCGGCATGGCCCTCAAGACCTTGGAGCCCCAAGGGACCAAGTGGCATCTCTATGGGCCTGTCGCTATCGCGGGAAACTATCTGCTGATGATGTTCTATACGACGATCACGGGATGGCTGCTCTCCTATTTCTTCGCTACGCTGGGCGGCAAGTTCGTCGGAATGGGGACCGCGCAGATCGAAGGTTACTTCACGAACCTCCAGGCCATGCCGATCACCCAGATCATCTGGATGGCGGTCGGCATCATCCTTGGATTCATCATCTGTGGAGGAGGCTTGCAAAAGGGTGTGGAGAAGATCACCAAGATCATGATGCTCTGCCTGCTGGCGATCATGGTGGTCCTGGCCGTCAATTCCATCCTCATACCCGGTGCGACGGAGGGCTTGAAGTTCTACCTGTTGCCTGATTTCAAGAAAATGGTTGAGAACGGTGTCGGAGAGGTCGTGTTCGCGGCGATGAGTCAGGCGTTCTTTACGTTGAGCATCGGTATGGGCGGCATGGCGATCTTCGGTTCCTATATCGGAAAACAGCAGTCGCTGACAGGGGAATCGGTACGGGTCATCGGCCTGGACACCTTCGTAGCGATCATGAGCGGACTGATCATCTTCCCAGCCTGCTTCGCGTATGGGGTGAATCCTGGAGCGGGACCGGGGCTTCTGTTCGTCACCTTACCGAA
Organism: uncultured Sphaerochaeta sp.; assembly: GCA_964407735.1. Classification (GTDB taxonomy): domain Bacteria; phylum Spirochaetota; class Spirochaetia; order Sphaerochaetales; family Sphaerochaetaceae; genus Spiro-02. Next base: position 31,941 of record CAYOWS010000034.1, read on the forward strand.
CATCTTCAACCAGATGGCCGGTGGCCGGATCTGGGGAACACTCTTCTTCCTGTTCATGGGCTTCGCGGCTATGACCACGCTGGTGGCAGTATTTGAGAACATCATCGCCTACTGGATGGACGCCCACGGATGGGGCCGCAGGAAAGCCTGCCTGGTCAACTGCGTCGCGATCATCCTGCTCTCCATCCCCTGCGTACTCGGTTTCAACCTCCTTTCAGGATTCCAGCCGTTCGGAGCGGGATCGGCGGTACTTGACCTGGAGGATTTCCTGGTCAGCAGCACCATCATGCCGTTGGGCTCCTTGCTGTTCGTCATCTTCTGTTCCCATAAGATGGGTTGGGGATGGAAGAACTTCATCAAGGAAGCTGACGAAGGAAAGGGCGTCAAGTTCCCGACATGGATGCGGATCTATGTGCAGTGGATCTTGCCCGCGATCATCATCGTGATCTTCATCAAAGGATACTGGGACATCTTCGCAAAATAAGCAGGAGGGTGAAATGGAACAGGCGCAGAGAATGGATATCCAAGAAACGGTACACCGCATGTATTGGGATCATGATATCAACTGCGCCAGAACCATGCTCACCTGCCTCAGTACGCTGTTCGGTATCCCTATAGAACCTCAGACCATGCGGGCCGCCATCGGCTTGCATGGCGCTGGCGGGTTCGGAGCTCAATGCGGACTAGTCGAAGGTGCGTTGATGTTCCTCGGCATCCACTATGGCGAACGAGGTGCTACAGATGGGGAGATAGCGAAAATCTGCCGAGAGTTCGCATATACCTTCACACAAGAATTCTCTTCTTTGACCTGCAAGGGGCTGCGGCCCGGTGGATTCACTGACCAGGATCCACCACACGCTTGCGAGCGACTGACGAACGAGGCAATCATATTCGCCGGTGAATTCATCACAAAAGCCATGGAGGATTAGGCGTCGAAACCAGAAACGACGCCACTACTTCCCCAGCGCCTTGAATATGTTGGTCTTGTAGGCTTCTACGCCAGGCTGGTCAAAGGGATTCACCCCGAGCATCAGGGAGGACAGATAGCAGGCGTATTCGAAGAAATAGAACAACTGTCCGAAGGTGTGCGAATCAAGTCGGTCCAGATGGATCGTCAGGCAAGGCCGACGGTCCGCATGCGCCCGCAAGGTCGCGTCATAGGCGATACGGCAGATATCATCCACGTCCATCCCATCGAGATAGTCGAAATGATCGGCGACACCATCATTCTCCAAGACAAAATGATGCCCCGAATCCATGACATGGAGGAACGTTTCGAACAGGCCATCCGCGCCATCCTGGACGAACTGTCCAACGGAATGGAGGTCTTCTGAATAAACTGAGGAGACGGGGAAGAGGCCTTTCTTGTCCTTCCCCTCACTTTCAGCGAACAGCTGTATCCACCATTTTACGAAACAGGAAAGCCTGGGCTCAAACACGCCCAACAATTCCGTCCGGTAGCCCCTCCCATGAAGGAAATTCCGGACAGTGGCGTAGGCGAACGCCGGGTTTTCCAGCCCATCGGATTCAGATAAGGCATCCGAAACCTCCATAGCGCCATCGATCAGGGAATGGATATCCAGGCCAGCTACGGCCATCGGAAACAAGCCTACGTCACAGAGCGCGGAGAACCGGCCTCCGACATCATCGGGGAAAGAGAGGAACGTGTATCCGTTGTCCTGGCAGAGTTGGTCCAGATGGCTGCCCTGAGTCCCTGTGGCAAACACACGTGAAGCATAAGCGGAACCATAGCGACCCCTGATATACTTGCGCATGATACGGAATCCAACACCTGGCTCCAAGGTCTCGAAGTTCTTGGCGATGATGTTCACATAGACGGACTTGCCCTCAAATTTCGTCATAAGGGAGGCAATTGGTTCCGCCGATACAGAATTGCCGAAATAGTAGATTTCAGGATTCCCTGGAGTTTTCAGCGCTTCGATCGCAGCTCTGGCGGCATTGTTCGAGCCTCCGACACCGATGATCACGAACGCATCTGCATCGGCCCTGACCTTCGCCGCCATCTCGGACAACTGATCCAGACGTTCTCGCCCAGCCCATTTTTCGATATCCAGCCAGCCCAGAGCGCCTGCGTATTCCGCCATCCCCGCACGGACCTTGTCCAGTACATCGTATCGTTCCAAGGCATACGAACTGAAGGCATCGTGGTTCATCAAGGGAAACAAGTGGCTGATATCAACCTGCAACATGGGGGCCTCCATCAATCGAATCAAGGATACCGCGGGAAACGGATATCATCGGCATGGTACCATTTGCACGATAAAATGTCTGCCGAGATATTCTTCCAGTTGTATATTTATGCATTCTCATGTTACACTTTCTGGCAGTCCGCATATACAAAGGGAAGGTTTTGTATACGGACGGCTGAAGAATCAGAACACGGATTCTATTCGGTATACACACAAGGTGGTTTCTCAATTATGGAAAACAAGCAAGAACGCGAGACCCTTGCCAGCAGGTTCGGATTCATTCTGCTCTCAGCGGGATGTGCGATCGGACTTGGGAACGTGTGGAGGTTCCCATATATCACAGGCATGTACGGAGGGGCGGCATTCGTCCTCGTCTACCTTGTGTTCCTCGTCCTCCTGGGGCTCCCGATCATGGTCATGGAATTCGCCATCGGCAGAGCCGCGAAACAGAACATCGGGCTGGCTCTCAAAACCTTGGAACCGAAAGGGACCAAATGGCATGCCTACGGGCCGATCGCCATCATCGGGAACTACTTCCTGATGATGTTCTACACGACCGTGACTGGTTGGCTCCTCTCCTATTTCGTCTATACAATCAAAGGTGATTTCACTGGGCTCGATGCCGCGGGCGTCGGCAATTTCTTCAACGGCGTCCTCGGAAATCCTCTCAGCCAGAGCTTGTGGATGATACTGGCCGTCGTCATCGGCTTCGCCGTCGTCGGCCGCGGCCTGCGCGGTGGTGTTGAGAAGATCACAAAGATCATGATGTGCTGTCTGTTGGCGATCATGGTGATCCTCGCGGTCCATTCGATCACGATTCCAGGTGCATCGGCAGGACTGAAATTCTACCTGCTACCTGACTTCGGCAAAATGGTTGAATCAGGTATCGGAGAAGTCATCTTCGCGGCGATGGGTCAGGCGTTCTTCACGCTGAGTCTTGGTATCGGAGCCATGGCGATCTTCGGTTCCTATATCGGAAAGCAGCAGACCTTGACTGGGGAATCGGTACGCATCATCGCATTGGATACATTCGTCGCGATCATGAGCGGCCTGATCATTTTCCCCGCCTGTTTCGCCTACGGCGTCAATCCCGGTGCCGGACCGAGCCTGTTGTTCGTCACCTTGCCGAACATCTTCAACCAGATGGCCGGCGGACGGATCTGGGGAGCCTTGTTCTTCATGTTCATGAGTTTCGCGGCGTTGTCAACCTTGATCGCGGTCTTCGAGAACATCACCAGCTACTGGATCGACGTCCACGGCTGGAGCAGGAAAAAGGCTTGTCTGGTCAACGTAGTGGCGATCATCGTCCTGTCCATTCCCTGTGTGCTGGGATTCAACCTCTGGTCGGACTTCCAGCCGCTGGGGCCAGGAACCGGAGTGCTCGACCTCGAAGACTTCGTAGTCAGCACGACACTGCTGCCGCTTGGTTCACTGATCTTCCTCTTCTTCTGTTGCAGCAAACGGGCGTGGGGATGGAAGAACTTCATCAAGGAAGCGGACGAAGGCAAAGGCCTCAAGTTCCCAAAATGGGCAAGGATATATGTCACCTGGATACTTCCCGTCATCGTCCTGGTAATCTTTGTGAAAGGGTATTGGGACATCTTCAGCAAGCTGTTCTAGAGATTTGCCATAGTGATATGTTCATCAAAAGCTGTCGCGTACTGACGTGGCAGCTTTTTTAGCGACTGTTGAATCCAAGAATAGATGGAAAGAATAATCCAAGATAGCCAGAAGGAATTGCGAAATTGAGGTGATGGAAGTTAGTTGAGAAACCGTTGAACCCATGTTTACCTAGAAAAGTTTACGACTGTTTATAAATCAGTAAACGGTCAAATAAACGCCTAGAAAACGGAAATGACGCAAATCCTTCGGCACAGCCTTTTCCATCCTACTGACCTTTTCGCGAAATGAATGCCGCACAATTGCGAAACGGTTTTCCCTCTCCCCTTTTTGTGTCTGTATATAAGGATCATAAAAAGGGGACAACAATGATTGAACTGGAAAAATACTCGAAATGGCTGAACCGCCAAGATTGGTCACAGAACACCAAGAGGATTTACTATGCTGTGGTTCGTGATTATGCGAAACTGCACGGTACTGTAGAGGCAGAAGTGCTGCATCGGTGGAAGGCTGATCAATATAAACGGTATAAGCCAGCCGGCACCAACCTCAGAATCCGGGCGATGAATGTTTATCTTGAGTTTACCTATTCCCGGTTACGACTCAAATGTGTGCCCGCTCAACAGATCACAAGGTTGGACAGGGTTATGTCGAACTCGGACTATCGGCATCTTTGCGTGTCGCTAAAAGCTGACGGAGAATTCACGTGGTATATCTATGTAAGACTGGCGGCCACGGTCGGAGGAAGGCCCGCCGATCTTCTGCTGATCACCGCCCAAGACATTTACAATGGGCATAAAGAAATTTTGTCAAAAGGAAAATGGAGGACAATCTATATTCCCCGTCACGTTCAACGAGAATTCATAGATCTGTTCGGACGAACAATGTCTGGTAATATCTGGGTGAGAACTGATGGGAAGCCCTTTGACAAAGATTATATCCGCCATCAATACAAGGTCTGGGCCAAGCGGTACGGACTCAATCCAAATCTGATATATCCGTATGCGTTCCGGCATTTGTACGCACAAAATTTCATCAAGCGTTGTAAAAACATTACGCTCCTCGCCGATATGCTTGGTCACAAAAATATCCAGACAACGATGATCTATACTCGACTCTCCCTTGCAGAACAAAAGGCTGAGGTTAATAAAATCGTCCAATGGTGAATATAAGGAACATTAACGGAGAAGCAATAATGATAGAAGCTCCGACTGGAGCATTTTA
>CAYOWS010000035.1:0-36203 GCA_964407735.1 uncultured Sphaerochaeta sp.
AAGGAGTTTCCTCCGACGTGAGCTTTTCTTCTTGACTTCCCCATAGGAATCACGTGTACGGCCTGGAAAGCACGTCTACCGGGGGAAAGTCCACGTCTCCCCCCCCGGGCACGCCCTTTTCCGAAGGATCTATGCAAACACCCGGGAGGGTGCCGGTCATGGCAACGCAACAGCCTTATCGGTATCTATTTCCCCGTTCTTCCCTTTCAGTTCACCATGCTTCCGTTCGAAATACTGCACGAACAGATGGAAGATGACAGTCAGAAGCAATGCGACCAGACAACCGATGATAACCGCGAACATCCGTTCCAGCGAATCTTCCCATTTGCCGCCTTTTCCCCGCTCCTGCAATACTACAATGATGAACGAGGACAGAGCGCTTCTCGTCGAAGTGCCGAAATCCATCAGGTAGCAAGAGAAAATCACCATCGGGACGATGATGCAGAGACACGCCAACGTCGGCAAAGGAATGAAAAAGCAAATGACACCATAGATACCGCCAAGGATGTTCGCCCGGATACGGGTGAAAGAGAGTTTCATGGAATCCTTATGGTCAGGGGCCAAAACCAACAGACAGGCTATGATGGCTCCGGAAAGATGATCCTGAGGTACCAGTTGGTAGAAGCCGAAGCATATGATCGTCCCAAGCAGGCATTTGATCAGATAGAGCAGAAACGCCAGATTCGCGATATGTTCGCGTAGATGAGACCAATAAGTTGCAAAACGTTGGCGCGTTTTCTCTTCCATCGAAACCTCCCTGACGCACCTCTCCCATCCATATAATATACAAACCGATCTCAGGACAGGCAAACAGGAGCCGGGGGATCTAACGAAATGAAACAACAGCGAAGATTGCAAAGGCTCATTCGAAATGGTACTATATAAGACAGTCCGTAGGCCTTGGACGACGAAAGATATCGTCGAAAACACAAGACTGAGGAGCAAAACACTGAAGGAGGCCCGTATCGGGACCCGAACATGGCAGAAGAAGCTTTCATGAAACGAACCGCCACCTGTGGCTCGCTCACCCGAGCAGACGAAGGTAAGACCGTCATTCTCAACGGATGGGTGCACCGTGACAGAAACCACGGCATGCTCCATTTTATCAATCTCCGTGACAGATATGGAATCACTCAGGTCGTGGTCGATGATGACGCCTCTGCCGAGCTCCAACATATCGCCGCGGAACTGAAACTCGAATACTGTATCGCGGTCGAAGGCGTCGTACGGCTCCGTCCAGACTCCATGGTCAACCCCGACATGGTTACCGGAGAGATCGAAGTCAAAGTGAACAAGATCGAGATACTCTCCAAGTGCGCGCCGCTGCCTTTCATGATTGAAGATGAATCGAGCGCCCGTGAGGACCTGCGCCTCAAATACCGCTTCCTCGACCTACGTTGCGACGGCATGCAGAGACGCATCAAACTCCGCCATGATTTCGTCCGTGCGATCAGAGAGTTCCTCTCCGCCCGTGACTTCTATGAAATCGAGACCCCGACGATGATCAAATCCACCCCGGAAGGAGCCCGTGACTTCCTCGTTCCCAGCCGCCTGTACGCAGGCAAGTTCTACGCCCTGCCCCAGAGCCCGCAGCTCCTCAAGCAGATCCTCATGGTCAGTGGGTTCGACAAGTATTTCCAGATCGCCCGCTGTTATCGCGACGAAGACGCCCGTGGCGACCGTCAGCTGGAATTCACCCAACTCGACCTGGAGATGAGCTTCGTCAACCGAGACGACGTACTGCTCCTGATGGAAGAACTCTTCAACAAAGTGTTCAAGGATGTCATGGACTATGAGCTCCCCACCCATTTCCGCAGGCTCTCCTATCACGACGCGATGAACACCTATGGCTGCGACAAGCCGGACCTCCGCTTCGATCTGCCGATCGTTGATGTCGATGATCTGGCCAAAGCAAGCAGTTTCGGCAATTTCCAGCAGATCCTTGAAGCCGGCGGCCATGTAAAAGCTATCTGCGCCCCGCATACCGAAGGTATCGACTTCTCCCGCAAGTTCATCGGAGAACTGGAAGAAGCCGCGAAGATCTATGGAGCGAAAGGTCTGGCCTGGATGAAGGTCGGCGCTGGATATACCCTCAGCGGCGGCGTCACCAAGTTCTTCGGCGGACAGGAAGAAGAGATCATCAAGCGGATGAAAGCCAAGGAAGGTGACCTGATCCTGATGATCGCCCATGAGAGCTGGAAGAAATGTTGTGTCTCGATGGGTGCGGTCCGCTCAAAGCTTGGAAAGGACCTCGACCTGATCCGGGACGGATTCGAATTCTGCTGGATCATCGACTTCCCCTTGTTCGAATACAACGAGGACGAAGGCCACTGGGAAGCAGCCCACCATATGTTCTCAATGCCACAGGTCGAATACCTCGAGACCTTGGAATCCGATCCGGGCAGCGTAAAGGGAGACCTCTACGACCTCGTCTTGAACGGGTATGAAGTAGCCAGTGGCTCGATCCGTATCCATGATGTCGAACTCCAGAAACGGATCTTCCGTATCTGCAATATTCCAGACGAACAGGCGGAAGATCGTTTCGGATTCCTTCTCAATGCCTTCAGGTATGGACCACCACCGCACGGTGGTATCGCCCCCGGCATCGACCGCATGGTGATGATCATGGCGGACCAGACTTCCATCAAGGAAGTCATCGCATTCCCAAAGAACACCGCGGCGATCTCCCCGATGGACGACTCTCCCTCCACGGTCGACGAACATCAGTTGAAGGAGCTTCATCTGATCATCGACTATCCGGAAGAAAAGTAGTCTCTCAACATATTGATGCGAACACAAGCCAGACCATGACAAGGTCTGGCTTTTTTGTCGTCACAATCGGAAAAAACCTTTTTATATGGATTTGTTCAGGACTTTCCTTTATTCTGGAACAATGATTCGTGGGAGAGTTGTCACCGTCATCCTATCATTATGCATGTTCCTCCATGGAGGACAGGTGGTCGCCGCTACATCGCGTCTTCATATCCAACAAGCGACATCATGGAGCCAGAGTCTGACCAGCGGGACCGACTGGAGTACCGCCCTATCAGTAGGATATAGCGATTGCAACCTGTTCATACTCGGAGGTGTCCGGCAACAAGCTCCAAACACGGACCTCGGCGTCATCGCCAGATTCGGTCTTGGATCCCAGGCCTGGGATCCGAACCGTTATGTCGATGGACATGGCGACGAAACCTATCAGGACTACAAAGAGAGAAAGGTCTCATACCCAGCGATATTGACGGTACAGACACATCTGAATGTGCATCAAGACGCGGGCACATGCCTGGACATAGCGGTATCGGCGGGACAGGACCTCCGGACCAAGAATCCCTGGAACTGGTGGGGACTCTCCTATAGTCTCGGGGTACACTCCAGCCTCAGCTTCTCCCCGTATCTTGACAAACCATTGGTCAACTTCAATCCGACAGTCCTGCTCAGTGCGTCAAAGGCTTTCGCCGGACGGGTATTCCTTGAGTTGTACTGCAACACGAACACCCTTTTCTGGTACACCAGCCAGTTGTCGTTCACCATGGGTGGATCCATATCTTGCAGGCTCTCCGATCATTTTCTTCTGGGACTCTCGGGCAAGGTCAGGTTTGCGGATCTTCCCGCCGAAACAGGATTCATCACCATGGGAGAGGTAACACTCTTTCTCAACTGGCAGGATATGCTTCCATGAACAGATATGTACGAACCCTCGGTCAACTCATGTGTCTCTGTCTGATCGCCTTGTTCGCAGGCCTGCTTTGCGGCTGCAACTTCCAAGATGGGTTCTTTGTCTCCGGATCAGAGAAATATGTCCCGGAGGCTCCTTTCGGGAACCCCCCGGAATATGTCGCAACCGCTTTATCGACAAAAGGAACCCAGCCTTCGGACTTCTCCTTCCTGTTGATCACCGATCCACATTTCATCCGTCCAGACAAGGGAACCTACTATGCGACGGACGCATTCTTTCGCTGGTTGGAGCATAAGAAAGATAGCCTGGAATTTGCCATCAATCTTGGAGATGTCACCGATGATTCGCTTGAGTCTGAATTCAAGACATATCAGGAATTCACAGAAAAACTGAAGAACACATACGACCTTCCCTGTTTTTCTATCGTCGGAAACCATGACAATCGCAAAGCGGGGCCTGACCTTTGGAACAAATACGTCCAAACCCCGCCATACTACAGATTCGTGCACAAAGGGATTTCGTTCTACATGCTCGACAGCAGTTTCCGGACATTGGGAAAACGACAGATGGAATATCTGAAGGCGGCCATCGCAGAGGATCCGAACGAGAAACTGTTCTGCTCCCATATCCCATTGTACGGCAAGGCCGACCTGTTCTATTTCACGATGTCTGATACTCAGGAACGGAACCTCATTATCAAACTCATGATGGAGAATGATGTCGGCATGTATCTTTCAGGACATCATCACAAGGGAGACGTCATCTACAGATACTCGGACACCTGTAGTGAATTCATCGCCGGAGCGTTCCATGGCAGGGATTCCATATTCGAAGGTCCCCCACGATGGTACGTATGTGCCTATGGCCGTACCGACAACACCTTGACCATCACCCGCTATACGAAATACACGGACACCGACACAACGGATGACATTGAAGAAACACTCATGGGGACATTTCGACTCTAGAAGCGGCATGCCATCGGCAATACAGAATCTTCGTGACAAAATCACTTTTCGACAGAGACCGTTTTTCGGTATATTTCTATCAAGAGAGGTCATAGGAGGCATGACATGGGAGAGCGTAGACACGTACGGGCGGATTTTGTACCGGAACATTTTCAGTTTTCAACTCCAGACGGCAAAGCATATGAAATCGGGTCGACCGGCCCATACGAATATCTCCTCGGCGCTTTGAGCGGATGCCTGTTCAAGACATTCGACTCCTTGGCACGGAAGATGAACGTAGGCTGGGAACATGTCTCGTTCGAAGTCGAAGGGGAAAAACGGGAGGAAAAAGTCGCGACTTTACAGGATGTGACTATTTCCGTCTCCGTAACGGGAGCTTCGGATCGAGAAAAGTTCACCAAGGCATTTGAAACAGCCACAAGATATTGCTCAATCTACCAGACCTTGAGCCATGTGGCCCGAATGCATTGGACCGTGGATTTCGTTTGATCCTTTCCAGAGGAAAGTCCGTGTATCATCGCGGACAAGACTGGAGACAACCGTTCCAGACCATCTGACGTATTGTACAGACCGACAGCGCTATCACCTCTTCACCACACAAAGGAGCTACCATGTCAAAACATCGTACCCGTACCAGCGTCAGCGTAGTTGCATTGTCGTTGTGTTGCGCAATCCTGTCGCTGACAAGCTGCACGACCATCATCGACACCGTCATCCAGGAAAAGCTCGGCTACACCGACGCGGAAGTAGAAGAACTGCGGCAGACCCCCGACCCTGAGATCAAACTCAACAAGATCACCGCCATGATGGTCGGAGAACTCACCAAGATAGACAATGAGCGCGACACATCAACCATTCAGGACAAGATTTCCGCGAAAAAACTCAGCCAACAAGCCCTGGCGATCGAAAAACAGGTGTTCGCGCCGGAACCGACGGGCAAAGAGGAGACCGTGCAGGTTCCAGTCGACGGCGGTACAATCCCCATGGTCATGGTCTGGCCAAAGGACTATGAAAAGAAAGAGAGCTTTCCGTTGATCATGATGGTCCATGGAGGCTCGTTCTCGTCGGGCAAGTTCGATACGTACCAGAGGCTCGTCAGCATTTTCGCCGACAAGCTCGACGCCATAGTGGCGTTCCCCGAATACCGTCTCGCACCGGAACATAAGTTTCCGATAGCGACCGAAGATGTCCATGCGGCCTGGCAATGGCTCGTGGACCATGCATCGGAGTACAAGGTGGACACCTCGAAACTCACGATCGCCGGAGACAGCGCAGGAGGCAATCTCGCCGCAGGGCTATCAATCCGCCTCTATGAAAACAACCTGCCGCAGCCATCCTCCGTCGTCCTGCTGTATCCCAACCTCACGTTGATGGAGACCGTCTATCCTTCCCGCTTCCTGTTCGGGGGTATCGATGGGAAAGTCTATATCATCAGCGGTCCCGCAATGGAACGTACCATCACCAACTATCTGGGAGACCCTAGCCGGGCTACGGAACCATACGCATCTCCGTTGATCATGCTTCAAGGACTGGTTGATATTCCTGGCAACAAGAATCCTCTGGCGGAGTATGCCATTGATGCGAAACCGCCTGTCAAGCTCGCCCCGACCCTGTTGATCGTCGCACAGGCGGACCCGTTGCGGGATGAAGCGATCCTCTACGAAGCTTCGTTGAAGATGTTGGGGACGGAAACGCAGATGACCGTCTATGATGGTGTCAGCCATGGTTTCCCGATGTTCGACAGGATCATGCCTGAAGGCCATGAAGCCATGATGGAAGCAACGGATTTCATCGCCAGCCACTGGTGACAATTACCCGAAACAGTACCAATCGGCCAGCTTTCGCATTGATATTTTATTCCCCTCGCTGTAGCTTCCAGTTATAATGGAAGTGGAAAGCGAGGGGGATCCCGTTTCCCGTCCAGTCATGCAGACCGCAGGGAGGTTATATGCGCCAAATGATCAAACCGCTTTTCGCGATGACGCTCTTCATCGGCATACTGGCTCTGACCGGTTGCACTTCCATCATGAACAATATCATCCAGAATGAACTTGGCTATACCAACGCGGAAGTTGAGGCGTTGCAGATCACTCCGGACCCGGATACGAAACTCACCCGGACGACGGCGATGCTCGTCGGCGCCATCAGCGACATGAGCTGGCGGCAAGATGAGGACCCCACGCAAACAGAACCCCAATCAGAGGAGAACTCGACCTCGGACATGTCGTTCATCAACGAGCCCGAACCCATAGGGAAGGAAATGACCTTTGAAATACCTGTGGAGGACGGCAGTATCCCGATGATCCTTGTCTGGCCGAAAAACTACCAGAAGCAGAAGGGGCAGATTCCGGTCGTCATGATGCTTCACGGCGGTTCCTACAACTCAGGGGACTACAATGGGTACAGAAGATTCACCAGCGTCTTGGCGAACAAGCTTAAAGCGGTAATCGCATTTCCTGAATATCGTCTCGCACCGGAATACAAATTCCCCACCGCACCGGACGATGTCTACGCGGCATGGCGCTGGTTGCTGATCCATGCACAGGAACTCGGACTTGATACGGGGAAGACAGCTATCGCCGGAGATAGCGCAGGAGGCAATCTCGCGGCAGGCCTCTCCATCAGGCTTTATGCGAATGGAGAGCCTCAGCCGGATTCCGTCGCCCTTCTCTATCCGAACCTGACGCTGACCCCCACGGTCTATCCCTCCCGGCTCTATTTCGGAGGAGTCGATGGAAAGACCTACCTCCTGACCGGGGATATGATGCAGCGGATTGTTGCGACCTATCTGGAAGATCCGTCGCAAGCGACAGAACCCTACGCTTCTCCGCTGGTGATGATCCAGGGTCTGGTGCAGATCGATGGAGTCGTGAACGAGCTGGCTCCCTATGCGCTCGACGCAACATTGCCGGTGGTACTCGCCCCGACGCTCGTCATCGTGGCCCAGGCCGATCCTTTGCGGGACGAAGCCATCCTATATAGCGCAGTACTCAGACATGTCGGAACAGAGAGCACCGCTACGGTCTACAAAGGCATGCTGCACGGATTTCCGATGTTCGACAAGATTTTTGCCGAAGGGCGAAAGGCTATCCGGCAGACCGCCGATTTCATCTCAGAGCATTGGAAGTAAACAGAAAGGCGCAGAGGCTTTCCTTCCTGACGTTGCAACGGATCGAAGGAAAGCCCTGGCACAAAGAACAAAAATGCATGACAGAAACCGACAAGCTGACAATCTAGAACCTGATGGTCTTCGGTGCGGCGGTGAAGGAAGAAATCGTCGCAACTGCATCCTTCAGATAGAAGACCTCAGTATTGCCATCCGTCGCCGAGTACATCGACTGTAGGTCAGGATAATTGTCAAGCATGCTTCTCTTGGCCTCGACCCGATCATCCTCCACCGCGACAGCCTGAACACGAATCCATTCATTCCCATTGAAAGCGCAGATCTCGATCTTCGGGTTGGCAAGCATCTGTTTCGACACAGGCTTTACTTTTCCAGTCTGGATATACAACTTACCCTCAAAGGTATTCACCGTACCAAACGGACGCACCCGCGGCTGGTCGCCTTCTACCGTGGCGAGATAGTACGTATCGCATTTCTTGAGAAACTCATATACTTCCTGCATGTTGTTACACCTCCATATGTAGTATGCGTCTTTATTACAATATACTATCAACCCAACCGTTTCGGCATCTTGAAATGATATGCATGAGTAGGAATCATATGGTACAATACCGGCATGATGAAAGTGGAGAACGAGCGATACAGCAAGATCAGACTTTTCGAGATATTCGTCGATGCACTGCGTCATCTCGTCCAGCAGGACAACGAACTTTTTTTCTGGCCCCGCAACAAAGCCGCTGTCGTACACAGGCTGGCGAGCCATCTCCATGCTGCATTGCGTCGGGATCTCTCCCTTCATGCCGATGAAGCGAACCAGAGCTATATGGAACTTCCCGGCAAGCTCCACTTCGACGTAGGTGTGGCGGTCAACACAGAACAAAAGACCTTCTTCCCCGATATCGTCCTCCATGATCGCTCAAAAGATGATCCGGTACGGCTTCTGGCCATTATCTGTCGTGACAACTATCTTTCCGAGGATGATCAGATTTCATTGCATGAACTCCAGGAAACAGGCAACTGCGAACTGGTACTGGCCCTTTCCTTCCTGCCGCAGAAGAACTATCTGCTGATCTACAGGGCGGACACCTACAAAATGGAGTACTACCATTTCCTGCGGGATGAACTCAGCTGCGTCATCCTCAAACGAAGGGAGATCGAAGGTGCGGAAGATGACGACCAGCTCAAACTGGGCATTTCGTTGCGACGACGTCGCAAGAAGAGACTGAGAGAGGTCCAAGAAACGCCAGCGGAAAACGAACCCGCGACAACAGAACCGGAGACTGTCGAAGAAACTGCTCCAGAACAACATTTGGAGGAATAGAGGGGAAAGGCCTTGTGGTCTATCCCCGGTACCACATCACTTCGGCATCTTGTCCAAAGGATCTATCACCCTACCCTGACCGATCATTTTGAATACAGCCCGTTTCTGGGCGTCTTCACACCCGTTCCAGGGCTTGTCGATATTCTCCGACTTGTATTTCTGGGTCATCCACAGCACATCCGCCGCAACACGATCCAGGTTCTTCTCCGTCAGTTCGATCATCGCCCGACAGAACTCCGCTCTCGCGGATGCGTCCAAGGCTTCGACGGACATCCTCAGCAACGCATCGAGGTGGTGCAGGCAGACACCCTTCGAATCAGCCAAGGCCTGTCGGAATTCCTGGTCTTGGTTCCATAGGTACGCCGTTGTAAAGCAATAACGGTCCAGACGTCCCTTCATCTGCGTACAGATCAGGCACCCCGACTCTCTCTCCTGCAAACTCGTAGAGAACCCCTGCACCGCGGCCGCAAGCTTTCTTCCCGGCTTTGCTTGTGTAATGGCTTTGAAGGAACCGGCTAACTTTTCTCGAGACCGAGCGAGATACGTATCACACATCAAAGCAAGGGACTGGGGTTTTCCGGCCTCTGCGAGCTTCTCGAAATGCTCCGGACAGAACCCATGCTCATTGACCCGCATCCGTGTCTCTGGATTCATGACGGAACTACCCAGATAGAAGTTTACGGAATGTTCCTCCGCCTGCTTCATCAGCTCGCAAAGGAAACATTCGCAATCGCTCTTTACTCCATCCCATACAGGGATGGTCTCCAACTCATATTTCATATCCTACATAGTATCATATCCCGAACAAGTTGTCGGCAAATACTATTTCAATTCATCCTGCGCCAAAAACGCCTTGTAGCGATCCCGACCCTGTTCGGTCAGTTTCATTACGGTCTGGCGGTTCAGACGATATCGGCCCCCATCTCAAAATGAAGTCGCAATGAAGCCCATCACAAAAAAATCAAACAAGGTATTACGATATAAAAAGATACTATATACCTACAGTCGACACCCTGCTTTTTGGGGGAGATATAGAAAAGGGGTCGCCGCCGAAGTCCTCCGACTCTTGCGACAACCCCTTGTGTTTTTCAATCAGCGACGGAACGGTTATTTCACCAGCCCTTCCGCCATTTCAACCATATGCTCGGGGGTAAAGCCGAATGTATCCGCCAGATACCCCAGCTTGCCGACCTCACCGAAACGTTCACCGACATTCATGAAATCCATCTTGACAGGACAGGTCCTTGCCAGATGCGCGGCGATGGCCTCGCCGACGCCACCGGCATAACGACCGTTCTCGCAGACCAGCATCTTGCCGCAGGTCTTCGCGGCTTTTTCCAGCAACCCGGTATCGAGCGGCTTGATGGTGTGCAGATCGATCAGCATGGCGTCGATACCCTTGTCCGCCAACGCTTGGACAGCCTTGGTCGCGGCATTGACCATCACCTCACCCGTGGCGACGATGGCGATATCCTTGCCTTCCTTCATCACAATGCCCTTGCCGAGTTCAATCTTGGTACCGACGGGATACCGATGGGTAATCCCCTTGCGGGCGATACGTGTGTAGGAGCTTTTGCCGGAATCATAGGCCTGACGGACAAGTTCATAACAGCTCTGCGCATCGGAAGGTTCAATCACGATGATATCGGGAACCTGACGCATCAGGGCGATATCCTCGAACGGCATGTGGGTTCCGCCATTTAGCTGCGCGGTGATCCCAGGATCCGTGCCGATCAGATGTACACGCTGGCGGGCGTATCCGACAGAGAGGAACCACTGGTCATAGGCACGACGGCTGGAGAAACAACCGAAGCTATGGGCGAACGGAACCAGCCCCATCGAGGAAAGCCCCGCGGCGACACCGACCATATTGGCCTCCGCGATACCGCAGTTGAAAAACCGCTCGGGATACAGTTTCTTGAAAGCTCCAGAACCAAGACAGCTGGCGAGGTCCGCGTCCAGCATCACGACTTCGGGATGTTCAGCGGCAAGGTCGTTGATAGCCGCCATCATCGCTTCCTTCATATGGCTCAAATCGCTAGTATCTCTCATACGTTGCCCCCTTTGCTCTGAGCTTCCAGCTCCTTGATGGCTTTTTCAGCGGCTTCACCGTCAAACGCCATGCTATGGTTCGCGGAAATACCCACACCAGGAGCGAAGCCTTTGGACTTGACGGTATCAAGCACGATCATGCTAGGACGATCGACAACGGCTTTCGCACGTTCGACCGCAGCAGTGATCTGATTGAAATCATGGCCGCAGATACGCTGTACATGCCAGTTGAAACCGAGCCAACGGGTATCTATGTTTTCCATGCAGACGATATCTTCGGTCCAGCCGTCAAGCTGCAATCTGTTCAAGTCCGTGAACGCGATCAGGTTGCCGAGCTTCCACTGGGCGGCGGTTTCCGCCGCTTCCCAGACCTGGCCTTCCTGACTCTCACCATCGCCGATGATCAAGAACGTATTGGCGTCAAGCTTCCGGAGCTTCTGACCGAGGGCTATGCCTACGGCCGCGGAAGCGCCTTGCCCCAACGAACCGGTGGTGAAATCGACGCCGGGAGTCTTGTTCATATCACAATGGCTGGGAAGCCTGGTTCCACCCTGGTTCAGAGTCAAGAGCCAGTCTTCAGGAAAATATCCTTTTGACGCCAAGGTCGCATAGACCGCAGGACCCGCATGACCCTTGGAACAGACAAGACGATCACGATCAAGCTTCGCTGGATCGGAAGGATCAATACGCATTTCATGGTAATAGAGATACGTCAATAGTTCGATGATCGACATGCTGCCGCCGATATGGCCGGAACCAAGGTGACCGATCTCCCGAATCGTCAGCTTGCGAAGTTCCAACGCCTGGTCCTGCAACTTGCCAAGAGTCTGGGCATCAAGCATCTTTTTTCTCCTTTTCAAGACTCCATACCATGGAGTCTTATCATACGTTATACCAAAAACCGGCCAGGATTCCAACAGGCCGGCATCACTGTCATTTTCTCATCGCGGACAAGGCTTCGCATTCGGCGTCATCGAGATTCTTCACCATATACCCACCATTGATCATCGTCTGGGTGATGACGGACATGCGGGCGGCGTTCTCCAGCACCTCGACACAATCGAAGGCTTTCAGCAACGTAGGTCCTACAGCCAGGACTCCATGGTTTTCCATCAACAGCACGGAACAATCCCTTGCCGCTTCTGATACCGCACGGGCAAGCTCCTCCGACCCCATTCGATAGTACGGAACCAGTACCGGCTCTCCAAGAAGATACCAGGACTCTCCGATCAGGCGGGTATTCAATGCCAAGGACCCATCTGGCTTCTTGATCGTCGCAAACGCCGTGGCATAGCACGGGTGGGCATGCACCACCGCATCCACATCCGGACGATTGATCAATGTAAGCCGATGCATTTCCCCCTCGATGCTCAGCTTCAGATGCGGAGTCAGATTCTCCCCTTCCATGGTCACCACGGCTATGGTCTCTGCGCTCAGGCACGATTTATCCAACGAAGAAGGGGTGATACAAAACAACTCATCGTTCAAGCGCAGACTGATATTGCCGCCGCTGGTAGTAGTCAGTCCGGTCCGATACAGTCGTGCCATACATTCGGCCACTTCGCCCCGTCGATGCTCAAATTCCTTGAAATCCATCACGTTTCTCCTCGACAGCGATGGGCAGTGGCACAATATCCACCGTCCACAACACCTCTGATACTATAGCATATCGACCGATGATATCAGAGAACATTTTACCTTTCTTCCTGCAAAAACAAACCTTTGCAGATGACGCGAGGCTTCCATATTCCGGGTGATGAAAGCACTCCAGCTGTTTCCGGCATGGGCAACATCGACTCCGCGGACGTACACCTGCTTTCCGGGGCGTACACGTGGTCGTAGACGTGGCTTCCACGGGGGTAGACGTGGTGCTTACCCCGGTAGACGTGCTTTCCAGGCTTTACACGTGGTGCTAGACGTGGTGCTTACCCCGGTACACCTGCTTTCCGGGCTGTAGACGTGGTACACAAGCAGACGATCGTGAGGATACGACAGTGCCCAGGCACGGCGTTGACGATTATGACGTCTTGGCGAGTCCCAACGAAGAAGAATGGAACAGAGATCAAGGAACAGCAGGATTGACAGTACTCTGGTACGGCGATCCTGCGGGGACGCAGAGATGTGCCCATTCTTCGAGTCGGTTGCCTTGAGAAGAAATGACCGTTCTGCTACAATGCGGCAGAGTACGGACACCTGAACCGTCCGTAGTATCCAGAGGAGAATCATCGTCATGAGAATGTCCACCTTTTTTTCAAAAACCCTTCGCGAAGCACCTAACGGGGCCGACTGCAAGGGATACGAATATCTGCTCCGCGCAGGCTATATCCGCCAAATGGGCGCGGGAATCTTTTCCTTGCTACCGCTCGGCTTCCGCAGCGCGAAGAAAATCGAAGCCGTCATCCGAGAGGAAATGAACGGAATCGGAGGCCAGGAGATCCTCATGCCGCTGGTGAATCCCGCCGACATCTGGAAGGAGACCGGCAGATACTACAGCATCGACAAGGAAATGAGCCGTTTCCAGGACCGCGTCGGCCGGGACATGGTGCTTGCCATGACCCATGAAGAAGCCGTCACCGACGTCGCCCGTGGCGAGATCGACAGCTACAAGAGACTGCCACAGCTCGTCTACCAGATCCAGACCAAATGGCGTGACGACCCCCGGCCCCGCGCAGGACTGATCCGTGTCCGTGAATTCACCATGAAGGACAGCTACAGTTTCGACCGCGATGTGGAAGGGCTGGAAAAACAGTACAAGGCCCACTATGCCGCGTACTTCAGGATTTTCTCACGTTGCGGACTTCCCGTGATCGCCGTCGGTTCCGACAGCGGCATGATGGGTGGCAAGGTCGCGCATGAATACATGTATCTCTCACCTATCGGTGAAGATACCATCATCACCTGCAATGAATGCGGCTATACCGCCAACAGGCAGGTGGCGACTTTCAAGAAAACCTACTACCCCGCCGATATGCTGCCGACCGAAAAAGTGGCGACTCCCGAAGCAAAGACCATTGAAGAACTGTGCGCATTCCTCAAGATCGAACCGACTCAGACCGCAAAGGCCCTCTTCATGATGGGAACTTTCGTCAATTCTGAAACCGGAGAGGAACATGAAAAGCTGATCGTCGGCCTGGTTCGCGGAGATATGGATATCGAAGAGAACAAGCTCCAGAACGCAGCCAGAGCCAACGGCCTCCGCCCCGCACATGTCGATGAAATCAAAGCCGCAGGCATGGAACCCGGCTTCGGCTCCCCGATCGGTGCGAAAGGCGACATCATCGTCATTGTCGACGATAGCGTAGCCCGGTCAAACAATCTGGTAGCTGGTGCGAACGAAGAAGGCTACCACCTGCGCAACACCAACTACGGCAGGGACTACCAAGGTACCGTCGCCGATATCGCCTCCGCCGCCACGGGGTATATCTGCCCTGTCTGCGGCAAGCCCCTGACCTCCAGCAAGGGTGTGGAGGTAGGCAATATCTTCCAGCTCGGCACCAGATACAGCGAAAGCATGGGCTGTTTCTATCAGGATGAAGACGGTGTCCGCAAGCCGGTGATCATGGGTTCCTACGGCATCGGCGTCGGACGGTTGCTCGCCTGTCTCGCGGAGCAGTACAACGATGAAAACGGTTTGAAGATTCCCCTCTCGGTCGCTCCATATCAAGTACACTTGGTGAGCCTCGTCAAAGACGCGGAAGTCGGAGAGAAGATCTACAACGACCTACAGGCCGCGGGAATCGAAGTCCTGTATGACGACCGCAAGGAATCCGCCGGCGTCAAGTTCGCCGACGCTGACCTGATGGGAGTCCCGATACGGATGACAATCGGCAACCGTTCCTTGAAAGAGGGTAAGGTCGAAATCAAGCTCCGCAGCAATCTGGAAGAGACGATTAACCTCGACCTCGACGGACTCGCGCAGGAGGTCAAAGACCTGATCGCGAAGATCCAAGATGAGATTGATGCGAATATCGTCCATAAGGAACTGAACTAAATCATACAACGATAGCCTGTTGCATATCGCAACAGGCTTTTTATTTATTCTCCCTCTATCGTCTTCTCTTTTATCTGCAAGATGATATGCCTATATTTCTCTGAAGTGACATATTTTTGTGACGGGCTTTTGGGATGGTCAGGGTTTGTCATAGAGAGAAGACCTCGGTCAATATATGGATTAATGATGGTTTTTATGAAATACGAAATAGATTTATACTGAAAATTATTCGCAAGCTCTGTACGAGTTCTTGGTTCCATACAGATTTCAAGCATCGACCTGTCCTCTCGTGAAAGCTCTTTGCTCAGAAGAAACTCCGTAGTTTTGGCAGAATTCCTTTTTCGCAGAGTAACCGTGAATGTTCCGCGATATTCTTCAAAAATCGGTTCTGGATTTCCAGCTTCATGCATGGCGGATCGGATGGTCGGAATTCCTGAATAACGGTTTTCAGTCAACCCAAGAACTTCCATCGCCGTAGCTAATACTGGATTACGTGTATCCGGTTGAACTTTCCCTAATTGATCAATTGATATTCGACCATACAAACCACCTGGGTTCTTGATTTCAATTCTATCAGTAAACATAAGAATTTGAATCGGCATCCCTTCTGTATGCATACTATAATCCCTATGCACCAAAGCATTGAGCACTACTTCTCTGAGTGCTGCCACAGGGTAATCAGGCACATCCTTTCTTGTGCCAGTCTCAGGGTCGATACTCGTACTGGTCCTCATATTGTTCTTGACAAACGAGAGTGTGCCAGCAAGCATTTCAGCAAGAGAGCCTTCTATCCTTTTATTGTCAATGAAACGTTCTTGATCCTGCCCAACCACACCCATTTCCAGACCAGGAATAGACGTCGCAATAATTGAAAGTTGTGGAAAAAAGGCCTGAGGATAGGGACAAAAGAGAAGCAATGAACTTAACGTGGGGTGTCCATCGACAAGTATGCTCATCAGCGTCATAATTTGCTGGTCTTCAAGTCTTGCTAGATTCGGTTTGTTCTCACGCAGAAGGGACAAATACGAATTTACTTCATTCTGCCCCAAAGAGCTCAACTGGGCGCGTTCAATAGGTCGAATATCTTCTTGGTATTTTTTTCGATACGCTTCATAGCTAAACACCTCATACTCGGTCATGGGTTCATCAGATTGACCAACTCGGACATATGACCCTTTCATACGGCCTTTTCCCGCATAATAACAGGGTCTTTCAATGATATCGGTCGGAGGAATTTCGGCAGAAACGAAAAACAGCCCATCTTCTTCATACACCGTAACAAGAGGACGTATCTTCGGCACCATTTCATTGCATTGTTCAACAATTTTATCCTGCAATGCCTTCGGATCATGGACTCCCACTTTTTTGAAACCGGATTGTTCATCAATCCCAAATAGAATAACGCCTCCATCATCTTGATTGGAGAAGCTGGACAAAGAATCATAGAGCCTTTTGGGACTTCCTTCATGAGCCGCCTTTATTTCAATTGTCTGAAACTCCATTTTTTGATGAATGACTTTTTCTATAATCAGTTTCAGTTCTTCAGTTGTCATGATACATCCCTTGCAAAATTTAAGTTGTTGATATAATCATAACGTAAAATTCAATACTTTCAAACAAAATTTCATTTATTAGAGGCAAATAAAAAATAATTCGCCAAAATTTACCTACTTTTTAAGTTCTTTCATGAAATAAAACCAATAAGGCACAAAAAAACCTCCATCCGTTTGTTTTACCGGACAGAGGTTTCCCTGGCGAAGAACAGCTTAGTTCGCGCCAAGCTTCTTCAACTGGTTGATGATGTAGGTCCGCTGTGCGGCCTTCGCATACTCCAGGACGGAATGGCCCTGATAGTCACGTGCGTTGACATCGGCACCGGCCTTGATCAAAGCGGAAACGACGCGGGTCTCTGGATTCGCCAACACGGCCATGATCAACGCGGTCTCACCGAGATAGTTGCGGGCGTTCAGGTCCGCACCCGCGGCGAGCAACGCTTCAATGATCTTCGGATTAGTGGATGTATTGGCGGCGAGATGCAGTGAGTTGGAGCGATACTTGGGCTCCGCTTCAACGATATCGGCACCTGCTGACAACAACGCGTTCAATACCGGGACGCTCGGATTATACTGGGCGGCAAGCATGATGGGAGTCAGTCCCCATTCATTCTGACAATGGATGTCAGCACCCTTGTCCAGCAGTTCCTTGATTTCCTTTGCTTTGGTAGCCGAGACAGCCGCTGCAAGCAATTTCTTGTTCAAAGCTTCTACATTACGAGGCATATTGCACCTCCTCCTTACGGATTTGTTAAGATGGAATAGTGATTTAAGTATCATACTAATCCTTAACAGGGTAAAGAGTTTCTCACCCAAAAAAAGAAAGAAATATCGGTTTTTCTACAACATTCCGCACCTTTTTCACGCTATATACGAAATTTATGAGAAAAATGAGAGAATGGCAATGGTAGCTCAGGAATCGGACATACTTTTCATAAAGGAGGGAAACACTTCTAAAACCACGCATGCCCCTCTCCGTTTTCATTTGCCCCGCAAGGGCCACTCATAGTATGATATGCGTATGTTGACACAAGAAATCATTCATCGCATTCCAAAGGTAGAACTGCACGATCATCTGGACGGCGGATTGCGTCCCACTACAATCATTGATCTCGCCGACCAATATGGGATCGAACTTCCGAGTCATGACCCCAAAGCCCTGACGGATTGGTTCGCACGGGGTTGCAGGCAGAAAAGCCTCGCTTTGTATCTGGAAACCTTCGTAATCACAAACGCCGTGTTGCAGACTACGGAAGCTTTGGAACGGGTCGCTTTCGAAGCCGTCGAGGATCTGGCCGCGGAAAACGTAGTCTACGCGGAAATCCGTTTCGCCCCGGTCTTGCATCAGGAAAAAGGGCTCAACCTTGAGGAGATAGTGACGGCGGTCCTTGCCGGCATGGAAAAAGGCCGGAGAAAGACCGGCATGGCCTATGGGCTGATACTCTGCGCGATGCGCAACCAGCACCCCGACCTCTCCCTGGAGATCGCGGAACTGGCGGTCGCCTTCCGGGAACGTGGTGTAGTGGGCTTCGATATCGCGGGCGATGAATACGGACATCCGCCGAAAAAGCATCTTGAGGCGTTCCAGTTCATCCGCAACAAGAACTTCAACATCACAATCCACGCAGGGGAAGCCTTTGGGCTTGAATCGATCTGGCAGGCCATCCAGGTATGTGGAGCTCACCGGATCGGGCATGGAACTCGGTTGATCGAGGACATGTCGATCGACGGTACCAGGATCGAGAAGATGGGCACCCTCGCCCACTTTATCCAGGACCGCCGGATCCCTATGGAGATGTGCCTGACCAGCAACGTGGGCACCGGAGCGGCCGAGGACTACGCCAGCCATCCGTTCATTGTTTTCTTTCGGAACAACTTCAGGGTATTCCTTTGTAGCGACAACAGGCTCATGAGCGACACGAACCTGACCAAGGAGATGTCCATAGCCGCGAAGCAATACAACCTGACGTTCAGAGAGCTGGAGAAAATCACGGTCAACGCGATGAAGTCGGCGTTCATACATCATGATGAAAAGATCAGGATCATCTATGACGTGATCAAGAAAGGATATGCCGATATCCGCAAGGAGTATGGCGTACAGGACTAAAACTTTCGCTTTTCCCGTTCCGAGGCCTCTTCCTATGGAGAACCATATCGCTGATGCAGTTCCCCGTGGATACGGAGAGGCTCATTTTTGAGGGAGGGTTCGGCTCAACGAAGCGAACGCAGGGAATATTTTACTGGCATTCCAGTGATATACAAAAATAATTGTTCCCAGTAGCATATTATTTTACAAAATCAAGGTTTTAAAAATACAAACACTATCTTAACAGGCAATTGAAGATAAAAACTAATGACAATTAGCAACACTTGTTATTTTTCTGTTTTTCATCCAATATTTACATGTTAGTATAAGCACAAGGAACAGATATGGTCACAAAAGCTTCAGAAAAAGCGGCGGATTTCGCATACATGACTATCAGAGACAGGATTCTCAATCTTGAATACAAACCGGGCAGAGGTCTCAGCGCCGCATCTCTTTCGCAAGAACTGGAAATCAGCCGATCACCAGTCAGGGAAGCTTTGTTGCGTCTCTCCTTGGAGAACCTCGTAGAGATTTTTCCCCAAAGCGGTTCAAGGGTATCTTTGATCAACTTGAACAAAGTCTCCGAGGAGCGTTTCGTACGAAAAAACCTTGAGATCGCCGCAGTCCTTGAATTCATCAGCAACAGTCCTGTCGAATTTCTTGGAGAGATGAGACAATACATCAATCTCCAAGTCGAGGCTTGGGACAAAAAGGAAATCGTTGATTTTCTCAAATATGATGATGCGTTCCACGGGGTCATCTTCAAGGCTATCGACAAATATCGCTGCTGGGAGCTGATCACTTCATTCAGCCCGAACGAACACCGTCTCAGACTCCTCTCTACATGGGTCATCGCAGGGACAAGGAATTCCGTTATATCGAACCATCTGGATCTGGTCGTTGCCTTGGAACAAAAAGACCGGGACGAGGCGTTGAGGATCGAACATCAGCACCTTTCCAGAATTTCAGAAGAGAGTGCGAAACTAGTGGCTATATATCCGTCGATCTTCAAAATCGATACCCCGTGGGTATCCACGGAGCCGACGACGATGCAGCCACATATCAGAACCTTCCAAGACGGAAATGAAAACTTTCTGAAAAGCCTTCTTCATTAAGAACGACTAACGACTCAGCGACGACGCCATTCCTTGACCGGATTGAGCCGTAACCGGATCAGACAGTAGATGTATGCGAACAGCAGTCCGCCAAGGTGGGTAAGATGCGCGACTCCGCCGTTTATCCCCGTCAACTGGCTGACCAGTTCTATGACGAAGTAGACTCCGACCAATATCGGGGCACGCATCGGGATCAGTCCGAAAACGAAGACCACCGCATATGGATACAGCACAGCGAACAGCAGCATCACCGCATATAGCGCACCGGACGCCCCGACCAACACGACATTCACGCCTGCGATCAGATAGGCGACAAAACTGAAGATTCCCGATAGGGTGCCAGTCAACAGATAGAACAACAAGAATTCCTTGCTGCCGATGCGGCGTTCAACCATCGACCCGAATATATAGAGTCCAAGCATATTGAACAGTACATGGGAGAAACTTCCATGCACGAACATATAGGTGAAGAGCTGCCATACATATCCATGGAGCACGAAGGAAGGAATCATGGCAAGGTAGTAGACGCTTCTCGGATATATGAATTCCGTCACAAAGAAGACCAGTACGTTGAGGATGACCAGTTTCAAGGTGACATTGGTATAACTATATCGCATACGCTTGTTTAGTAAGGAATCTTTCATGTCTCTAAGGTACTTTGGAGAGACGGATTCGTCAATTATGCATTTTTTGCACAAATTACAGATGGTGTTACAGTACTGCACGCATATTTTCTGCTGTTTCATTACCACTGGTGCATCAACAAATGATCGGCAACAATCAAAAACATGCATTGTGAATACGAATTTGAGGGTTTTTATCTTTTTTCCCGCACCCGTAAAAAAGTTGGCACGGCGATTGCAACTATATAGATGCAGAGCAACAGTTTTTTTCATACCTCCTTTAGTGTGATTTTCCATTGGCGCCAGACGGACCTCTCTCCCCACCCCACAAACCTTCCGTCTGGCGCCTCTCTTTTTGTTCGATCAGAACAGTTGTAGTTGCTGTACATTTGAAATCTTTCCTTTTTTAGGATAAAAGACTCCAATTATCTCCCATTTATTCGACCAATTTCGCCTATGTGCAGAATTCCTAGTACCCAAGAAAAAATATAGATCATTGTTTTTTATAAATCCTTTGTATTTTTCAATTACTTTTTTGATTGCTTCATCTTTTCCATATCGTAATGTTTTCCGATATAATTCATAAATCTCCCAATCTTCAATCATGAGAGAATGTTTCTTTTGATCACCATCAATAAATTCATAATTGAATACTACATCCATGGGTCTAGCTTGCATGAAAGTTGCATAGGCGGCTCCTTCAAACATATCTTGGCTATGTTCATTTTTTATCCTCTCCTGCCTATCCAATTCGTTTCGGATATCATTCTCATTCTTATCCCGGACAACGACCCGTAGGATTTGTGATGGTTTAAATACAGCTAAAGAAATGAAATTGGGGGTACCAGTAGCAGAATCTTGCTCAAGCTCAGAAAATTTCGAATATACTTTTTGACTATCAATACAAATCAGTTTTCTTTCCGCCCAGTTGTTTTCTGGTTTGACATGATCTAGCACTTGAATCGTCTCTTGATTACACCGATAAGATTCTTTACGGAAATCGTCAGACGGATTGCGTCTGTCCACTTCTACAGAAATCCAATCATATTTTCTGTATTGTTTGGAATCATCCATCAATCGAAATTTTACCGGATAAATTCTAATCCACTGGCCACCTTTCGTGATGCCTGCGGTACATACTGTTTCGTAATATTTGCTCGAAGATGTAGGTATGGTTTTCACAACAACCAAGATTTCTTTTCTTTCCACTGTCTTTGCTCCAAGATGCTATAGATTGACAATACTAGAAAAATCTCCATTGCAAGCAAGACAGAATGAGGCAAGATGAGAACGGTGACAATCTTCAGGTTTCTTTTCATAACACATGAACGCAACACTTCCAGTCTTGTATAAACCGGAAACTATATCAATGAACCAATCACATTGTGGAAGAGTATTCTTTTCATACCACTCAAACAACTCTTCACGTTTGTTATCTGGCAATAATTCCTTACGTTTTGTGGTCTCTATTCCGACACCAGATTCATGGACATATGCAATGTCTACCTGTTGTAAAGCATTCTTTAATGCTGTTTTTGAAAACTCGGGACGCATGCTAAAGGCATTCTTGCGGACATCAACAAGAGTGGAAACATTATTTTGAATTAATTTCTTGAGAAAGGCATCAATCGAGAGCCCTTCATAACCAATTGTATATATACAATGGTCAGATGAAGCAATCTTGCCTTTCGTTCTCTCTATCTTTTCCATAAATTCCGTATCATCCGAAAACCGTGCCAATAGACAACTTCTATAAGCATATTGTGGCTTCAAATGATACGTAATATCTATAAGTTCATCATTTGACTTATTACCATACTGCTTTAAAATTCTTTCAAGATTCAATGTTTCAGAAGCTTTCAAAGAAATATCAAACATTTTTAGATTGTACTGATTGATACTTATGGTACTCTCAATGGGAGACTCTGCTTTCTGAATGTTAATCAAACCTTGATGCTCTAATGCTTTTTGATCTGAGTGTAAAGTCAATGAGTAACACCCATACTGGTTTGGAATGAATTCATAAGGCGCAGGAGAATCAGAAGGGAGAAATCTGAATAGAAACATCAGTTTTTGAATTTTCAGAGTTGTTGGTGAATCAAGACGATCAATGAGATTCAATAACAGCTTCCGACGATATAACATATTTTGCCCTCCTAGTTCTAATATATCTTGACTCAGAGCAAGGCACAATTGATTTACATGAATTAGCTTTAAATTTAAAGCCATGAGTACTCAATACAATCATTATCAATCCGTATGTAAGTAAGTGTGCAAATTTTTCGCAATTTTATGTCGGTGTTACAGTAATTCACGCATAATTTTCACAGCAGCAAGAGCCATTATGGACATACAAGGCCACCCAAAAATCAAAAACCCGCATTCCAGCTATGAATTTCGCATATTTCAGACTTACCGAACCCAACCCACAAAAGTTGGCACGGTAGTTGCAACTATATAGGCACAGAGCAACAGTTTTTTCATACCTCCTTTAGTGTGATTTTCCATTGGTGCCAGACGGACCTCTCTCCCCACCCCACAAACCTCCCGTCTGGCACCTACTTTTTTTATCCACCCCCGCATACAAACCAACCGCACCCCTTTGACCCTTTCGTAAACCAGCCAAGCTATGGTATAGTCTGGACATGGCAACAAGTCGAAGAGACCGGGCGGACTCCTATACCCAGCGAGCTCATAAGGAAGGGTATCCCGCAAGATCGGTATACAAGCTGGAAGAGATACAGCAAAGCTTAAAGATCATCAAACCGGGGGACCATGTCCTCGATGTCGGCGCGGCCCCAGGATCATGGACCCTCTACACCCACCGCATGTTGCTCAAAGGAAACGGCACGATCGTGGCCGTCGACCTCAACCCGCTCAACCTCAACCCCGTTCCGCCGACAGTAACGGCCTATGTCGGCGACGCCTTCAGCAAGGATATCCGTACGAAATTGGTTGAACATGGCCCGTATGACGCCATCATCAGCGACGCAGCCCCCATGACCACCGGCAACAGATCGGTGGACACCTCCCGCAGCGAAAATCTGGCGGAGCAGGTCGTCTACCTGGCTTCGGAACATCTCAAGCCACATGGGAACCTCGTGCTCAAAATCTTTCAAGGGGGCGGACAGGAAGCCATACTCAGGCAGATGAGGACGATGTTCACGAAAGCGAGAGCGTTCAAGCCGAAAGCCTGCCGTTCGGATTCCTTTGAGATATTCCTTGTAGGTCTGGATAAAAAAGAGGACTGCCCTTCCTGACAGCCCTAGAGAGACTTTACGTCCGATACACCAATGCGGAGTTCGTGGATTCCCTGACGATCAGCTCCGTCTCCAGATACATGTGCTGTATGGGGATCGTCTCCTTGTTGATCAGCTTCGTGAGCAGATCGCAGCTCAGGAGGCCGAGCTGATACCTCGGCTGGTTGACCGTAGTAATCGAAGGGGTGCACATGGAGGATATCTCGATATTGTCGAAGCCGACCACGGCGATATCCTCCGGCACATGCAGACCGATACGGGAAACCGCCTTGATGGCCGCCGCCGCATACACATCGGAACTGGCGAAGAACGCATCGGGACGCTTGGGCGAATTCATGAGCTGAAACGCGGCAGACAGCGCCATATCGTAGTTGATCTCAGGCAACTGGATGACCAGTTCCGGGTCCTGTACGAATCCTGCCGCCTGCAAGGCGTTCTGATAGCCCTGCAACCGCTCCTGCGCATATTTATATTGGATAGGACCGTTGATGAAAGCGATCCGACGCTTTCCCAACGAAACGATATACTCGACGGCATTACGTGCGGCAGCGATATCGTTGACCGTCACGAAAGGGTACGGCAGCTCTGGAATGCATTCACAACACTGCACCACGGGAAGCAAGTCTCCCAGACGCTTGAGCAACGTCTTGGAAATACAGTTGGTGATAATCAACCCGACGGCCTTGGTCTGCTTCAACAGTTCGATGAACGCATCGATGCTCTTCTCATGGATCGGATCCTCGTTCAGCAACAGGTTGTAGTGGTTGCGAGTCGCCGCAGCGCGGGCTCCCTGGACGATCAGGCTATAGAAAGGATTGTCCAGGCTCGGGATATTGAAGATGATCAGATTCCCGCCGGGAACCGCGGGGGCGTCAAGCCCGGCGGTATCATAACCGAGCGACTTCATCGCCGTCAGCACCTGCCTGCGGGTTTCATCCTTCACGTTCGGGGACTTGTTGAGCACACGGGAAATCGTGGCCAATGAGATGCCGGACGCATCCGCGATGTCCACATATCTGATCTTCTTCCCTTGCTCACTCATCGTTGTTCATCTCCCGCCTCGTTTTGATCTCTATACTGTAAACCATACCCCCATCTTTGAAAACCCGCAACTGAAAATTATGAAAATTTTTCATAAACTAAGAAAAATTTCAATTTTCTGAAAAAAATAACCCGTAAAAACGGACTCAGTTAATTTTTTACGAAAAAACTTGACAGATTTTCAGAAAGGTATATTGTGGATATGTAATGTTCGGGAAAAACAACACTAACAACCCGGCTACAACAAATTCAGGGAGGAACAAGATGAAGAAAGTTCTCATCACCCTTTTGGTTCTGTTCGCTATCACCGGAACCATCTTTGCCCAGGGGAATACCGAAAAGAAGATGCTGATGGGTGTCATCACCCCAGCCGCCGACCATGGATTCACTGGAGAGTCCATCAAGCATTGCGAAGCTGAAGTCAAGGCACTCGCCGCCCAGCATGGCTTCGACTACAAGATCGTGTCCGCCGGAGAATCCGCCGCACAGGCGAACGGCATCGACACCATCCTCGCCATGAAACCAGATGCCATCATGCTGTGGCCCGTCAATGGCGACGAACTGAGAAGCCAGGCCCAGAGCATCACCGACGCAGGCGTGCCCCTCATCGTCTATGACCGCTTCATCACCGGCTTCCAGCCCACCGCTGAAATCTCCGGCGACAACGTAGCGATCGGCGTCGGCGCCGGACACTACTTCAACAACTATTTCAAAGACGAGCTTGCCCAGGGCAAAGTCAACTACCTCGAGTTCAAAGGTGACAGTTCCACCGTCCCCATGGAAAGGACCAACGGCCTCCTCTCCGTCCTCGACCCGAACTTCAATCTGGTGCAGTCCTTCGTGACCAACTGGTCCATGCAGACCTCCATGGAGCAGATGGAAAACTACCTCAACACCAAGAGCGTAGCGGAAATCGAGTCCATCAAGGCTATCTTCACCCATGACGATGAAATCGTCGCCGGTATCGTCGAAGCCCTGAAGAACTACAAGGGACCTGCGAAGATCAATATCGAGCTGATCAGCGGCGTCGCCGCGGGCGAAGCGTTCATGGGCCTGTTCGAGAACAGCGGCCTGCCCGGCATCGACTTCATGACCTACACCTTCTCCCCCGCCATGGTCCGCGACGCCGTAGACCTTACCTACGACGCGATGACCGGCAAGCAGCTGGAACCCAGCTACAAGGTCCCGACCAACGTCGTCGACAAGACCAACTACAAGGATTACATGGCTAGCGATATCTACAAGATCCGCTACAGCATCTAATCGAATGTAGTCGCTATAAAGAGAAAGTCACCTGTGCGTCCCTCTTGAGCTCAGGTGACTTTTTTCTTACGATTCCAGCATATCCCAATACCAGACGAGGTTTACATGAATCTGGAAATGAAGAACATCAGCAAGGCCTTTGGCCCGGTCCAGGCCCTTTCCGATGTCTCCTTCTCCGTCGGCCCCGGTGAAATCCACGGGCTTCTCGGGGAAAACGGAGCGGGAAAGACCACCCTTATGAACATTCTTGGCGGCGGACTCGCCCAAGACACAGGCACCATCATCATAGATGGAAAAGAAGTACATGGAATGACCCCGCGCAAATCGAACGAGATGGGCATTCGTTTCATCCATCAGGAACTGAGCCTGTGCAACGACCTGAAGGTCTATCAGAACATGTTCCTGGGCGAAGAATACAACAAGGCGCAGTTCATCCAGAAAAAAGATGAAATACAACGTGCGCAGGAAGTCCT
Source organism: uncultured Sphaerochaeta sp. (assembly GCA_964407735.1). Lineage (GTDB taxonomy): Bacteria > Spirochaetota > Spirochaetia > Sphaerochaetales > Sphaerochaetaceae > Spiro-02. The sequence continues at coordinate 26,550 of CAYOWS010000035.1, forward strand.
GGACACCTTGCGTACCGATATCAAGCCGACCGACCTTGTGACGGACCTGACCACGGCGCAGAAGCAGCTGGTCGAGATCGGGCGCGCCCTGTTGTTCAAATCAGAAATCATCATCATGGATGAACCGACCACAGCCCTGAACACCCAGGAGATCGAGAACCTGTTCACCGTCATGCGCAGCCAGAAGGAACTGGGGGTCAGCTTCATCTATATTTCACACAAAATGCCCGAGCTGTTTGAAATCTGCGACCGGTATACGGTCCTGCGGGACGGACAGTTCATCCAAAGCGGAGAATTCAAGGATATCAACGAGCAGCAGGTCACCGAGCTGCTGATCGGAAAGACCTTTACCCAAGAGGTCGTCAAGGACCAGTTCATCCCCAAGATCACCGACGAAGTTCTGCTTTCCGTGAAGGACCTCACCGGAGAGATGTTCAAGGAAGTCTCCTTCAATCTGCGCAAGGGGGAGATCACGGTCATTACCGGCCTGCAGGGTTCGGGAATGGATGAACTGGCGACGGCCCTGTTCGGCGCCACCCCGGTGCTTGCCGGGACCATCGAGACCAAGAACGGTCCGCTGACGCTGAAGCATATCAGCAATGTCATGAAGAACGGGGTCGGAATGATCCCCCGCAACAGGAAGGAACGGGGAATCATCCCCGACCTGAGCATCTCCAAGAACAACTCCCTCGCCTATTTCACCGCGTTGCACAAGAAGCCGTTTATCTCCTATCAGGAGGAGGCCGGACGTTTCGAGAAGAACCGGGAACGGATGGAGATCAAGGTAGGAAGTCCTGACAACCCGATCACCTCCCTCTCCGGAGGAAACCAGCAGAAGGTGATCATCGGCAAATGGCTGAATATCGACGCAGACGTCTATATCATGGACAACCCGACCCAGGGTATCGACGTAGGAGCCAAGTTCTCCATCTACAGACTCATCAATGAAATCGCGGCCCAGGGCAAGAGCATCCTGGTATTCACCAATGAATATCCGGAGATCATGCAGGTCGCCGACCGCTGTCTGGTTATGTACAAGGGAAGGATAGTCAAGGAACTTGACCGCAAGAGCATAACCGAAGTAGCCATCATGGCATATTCCACAGGTACATCCCTGGCAAACGATACGAAGGAGCAGAACGTATGAAAGCGATCAAAGTAACAAACCCGTTCAAGGACAAGACCCCCAGGGAACTGTGGAGGAGCGTCACTACCAACTATAGCCATTGGCTGAGCTTCGTCATCCTGTTGATCGTCGCGACCATAGTCAATCCTTCGTTCCTCTCCTGGACCAACCTGACCAACCAGTTCGTGCAGGGGGCGATCATCGGCATCTGCGCGATGGGCATGAGCCTCGTCATTTCCGCGGGGATGATCGACCTTTCCACTGGTTCCGCCGTCGCGTTCATCTCCGGCATGGGAATCGTCGTGTTGAACAAGACACAGAGCCTCCTGCTGTTCGTCCTCTTCTGCATGGTCGCCGGCGCGGCGATCGGACTGATCAACGGTCTGCTCGTCACGAAAGGGCGTATCGCACCGTTCATCGTCACCCTGGCAGCCATGTCGGCGTGGCGTTCGGTGATCAACCAGCTCGGACAGGGCGGTCCCTTCACGGTGGATTCGGCCATGTACCAGTCCTTGCGCAATATCGCGTCGGGCAAGTTCCTCGGACTGCCGAACCTCATGATCTTCCTCATTCTCATCACTATCCTTACCGGGGTGATGATGTCCAAGACCAAATTCGGCACCTACGTGTACGCCATCGGCTCCAACCAGCAGGCGGCCCGCCTGACCGGTATCAACGTCGATCGTGTCAAGACGATGATCTTCACCTACACTGGTTTGATGTACGGTATCGCCGCATTGCTGCTCGCCAGCCGCCTGACCTCCATCCAGGCAGCCAGCGCAGGCAACCAGTATGAGATGAACGCCATCGCCGCGGTAGCCATCGGCGGCACCAGGATGGAAGGCGGCAAGGGCAAGATCATCGGTACCTTCCTTGGCGTGCTGATGCTCCAGATCATCAACACCGTCCTGATCATGGCGAACGTCCCCCCGTTCCTCAACGGACTGGTACAGGGCATCATCATTATCGTCGCGGTTCTGGCGCAAAGCCACAAGAAGAACAGATAGGAGACGCAGGATGGCAGACAATCTTCCTCAGAAGCCTGTGAACGTCGGCATCGTCGGTGCCGGCGGCATGGCCAGCTATCATTTCGATGGGTTCACGAACGCGGGAGCCAAAGTAGCGGCTATCTGTGACATGAACATTGCGCAGGCGCAGAAATTCGCCGATGCCCACGGCATTCCGAAAACCTTCACTACCTTGGCCGAGATGCTGCGAGGGGCGCCGGAACTCGACGCGGTTTCCGTCATCACCCCGAACAGGTTCCACTGTCCGCTGGTGGTGGAGGCGTTGCAGGCGGGAAAGCATGTCTATTGCGAGAAACCTCCGGCCTTGAACGCCCAAGAGATGGAAAAGATGCTCGCCGCATCGAAACAGGCCGGGAAACTATTGATGTTCGACTTCAACAACCGCGCCAGACCGGAATCCCAGGCGATGAAGCGGTATATCAGGGAGGGGGATGTCGGCAGGATCAATTCGGCGCAGGCCAGCTGGATCCGGCGCAACGGAATTCCCGGTTTCGGCGGATGGTTCACCAACAAGGCGCTGGCTGGCGGTGGGCCTGTCATCGACCTGCTCCATATGATCGACCTCGCCCTCTATTTCATGGACTATCCTGAACCGGCTTACGTGCTGGCGAGAACGTTCGATGATTTCATGGGCAATCCTGCGTTCAAGGGTCCCTGGGGCATCCAGGACAACAAGGACGGGGTCATGGATGTCGAGGCGTCCTGCCATGCCATGCTCACGTTCAAGAGCGGCCAATGCCTGATGATCCGCAACGCCTGGGCCGAGATGAATGAACGGGAAGTAGTCTCCGTCGTGTTCCAGGGGACCAAGGCCGGGGGCAAGGTCGAACGGCTCTTCGACCGCGATGGCATCGACGAGACGTCCCAGGACACGTGCAGGCTCTATACCGAGGAATACGGGCATCAGGTCAACCGTGACATCATCGTCCCACAGGACGAGGCTATGGGACGGGTGACGAACGCCTCCAACTTCGTGCTCAGCATCATGGGGCGAGAGGAACCGCTCAACACGCCGGAACAGGCCCTGCTGCTGATGCGTATCACCGACGCGATCTACAGATCAGCGGAAAGCGGTGCACCCGTCGAAGTCTAAAGTTGTAGGGGTACCCCAGGGGTACAATGGGGGTACACGAAGCAGTCGATCACTTTGTACTTGCACAATCATTGCTTGTGTTCACCGTGGCGGAAGGAGGAAAAGCTTTTCGCCACGATAAGATAGGAGAATAAACATGAAAAGAATCGTCACTCTCGCTTCCGGGCAGTTCGGGGATCTCCCCCTCGATGAACTCTGCGCCCTGACGAGAAAGATGGGATACGATGGTCTGGAACTCGCCACCCATGCTCATTTCAATGTACAGAAAGCGTTGCACGACGACAGCTATATCCCGAATATCAAGGCAACCCTCGCAAAATACGACCTGCGGTGCCAAGCGATCAGCGCACACCTCACAGGACAGTGCGTCGGTGATATCTGGGACGAACGACTGGACAACTTCGCCCCCGCGACATTGGCCGGACAACCGGAGAAGATTCGGGAATGGGCCATCGCGGAGATGAAAGATACGGCCCGCGCCGCACAGAAGTTCGGAGTCTCCGTAGTAAATGGATTCACAGGCTCCCCCATCTGGGCCCGATGGTATTCCTACCCCCAGACTTCCGACAAGATGATCAACGATGGCTTCCAGTTGATCCATGACCTATGGACGCCGATATTCGACGTGTTCGATGAATGCGGCATCAAGTTCGCGCTCGAAGTGCATCCCACCGAGATCGCCTTCGACTACTACACCACCGAACGCTTGCTGAAGCTGTTCAACTACCGCCCGACACTTGGCATCAACTACGATCCAAGCCATCTGGTCTGGCAGGGTGTCGATGAAGTCGGGTTCGCCCGTGATTTCGCTGACCGCATCTACCATGTCCACATGAAGGACGTAAAGATGTTCAAGAACGATCGCGCAGGCATCCTTGGTTCCTTCCTTCCGTTCGGGGATACCCGCCGCGCATGGAACTTCGTGTCGGTCGGTCATGGCGACGTCGATTTCGACGGAATCATCCGCGAACTGAACCAAGTCGGCTATGAGGGTCCTCTTTCCGTTGAATGGGAGGATTCAGGCATGGATCGTGAATTCGGAGCTACCGAAAGCTGCGACTATGTGAAGATGATCAACTTCACCGCTTCGAATATCGCTTTCGACAGTGCGTTGGCCACGAAATAGAGATATCGCCCATATACAGTAACGACGTTGGAAAAGTTCCAACGTCGTTTTTTTTCACATGTTGAAGGCTTGCGACCGCAACTCAGACTTGCGGCGAGGACTCCATCTTCGCCTTGCCGGCAAGGTTCTCCGGCATCGGCCGACGGGAACGGACATCCCCGCCGATCTTGTCCACATCGTATAGATGGACGTCGAGCTGTGGGAACGGGATGGAAATGCCATCTGCATTGAGCCTTTCATAGATGTCGGCCTGGAACCGCCAGAAGATCTTCCAGTAGTCGCCCGGCAATGTCCATGGACGAGCGATCAAGTCAACGGAGGAGTCGTTCAACTTGCTGACTTCAATCGTCGGATTCGGCTCCTTGAGGACTTCAGGATAGGCATCGAACAGCTCCTTGATCTCCTGCTTCACTTTCCGCAGATCGGTCCCGTAGGCGACGCTGACGATCATGTCGACACGCCTGTTGACCGTATAGGAGTAGTTGACGATCGGGTTGCCCCACACCAGCTTGTTGGCCAAGGTGATCTGCTTGTTGTCGGGAGTCGCCAAGGTCACACACATCAGGTCCATGTTGGTCACGGTACCGCTGAGAGTACCGACATCGACATAGTCACCGATACGGAACGGAGCGTTGATCACGATCATCACCCCGGAAAGAAGATTCCCGATCGATTCCTGGAATGCGAAACCGAGGATGACGCCAGTGACGCCGAGGCCGGCTATGATCGGAGCCATGTTGATGCCCAAGTGCTCCAACAATGCCAACGCCACGATGATCCAGCCGATGGAGGAGATTACCTTGAGAAGAAATTTTGCCATGAGCTCGTTGATCTTCTTGGACCGGGCGAACATCCGTTTGAACATCCGGGTGATCAATACGATCAGCAATTTGCCGATCAGGACGATCAGGAGGGCGATCACCAGGTTCCATAGGAACGATACGAACCCCTTGCTGGTCAGATTCTCCAGCGAGACCTGAAGCTGACTGAGAAAGTCCAAGCCGACGTCTTCCGTATCCGCGGAAGTCGCCAATGAGATGAATGAAGCTATCATGCTGCCTCTCCTTCCTTATCCTCTTGTCAATATACAGACTGTATCATACTACCACACCCCTCGCAACAAAGACCACGAGGACGTTCCGAGAACGCCTGGTGACCCTGAAGTGAGCACCAAGTGACCCTGGAGTAAACCCAGAGCAACGCCAAAGAAAAAGCAGGATGGCTGACGCCACCCTGCCCGTATTCATGTCCGAAGCTGAAACTACTTGGACAGCAACGAATGCAACCGCTTGGTGAAAGCCACCGGGTCCTTGGGCATGACACCCTCGGCAAGCAACGCCTGGTCAAGCAGGACGCTGGACATGTCGGCGATGAAAGCCTCGTCGTCGCTGGCGTCGATCTTCTTGATCATCGGATCGTCGACGTTGATCTCAAGCAACGGGGAAGTCTCAGGGAACTCAGTCTGCCCCATGGCCTTGAGCATCTGCTGCATCTGTACCGAAGGATCGTTCTCATCCACCACGACGACCGCGGGGGCCTCGGTGATTCGCGACGACACGACGACATCCTTGACCCGGTCGCCCAGAGCTTTCTTGATCTTCTTGACCAGCCCCTTGGCTTCCTTGGCCTTCTTCTTCTGAGTGTCATCCTGCAAGTCATCGACCGCACCGGACTTGTTGATCGCCTTCAGCGGCAGTTCCTTGTAGGTACCGATCGAACCGACGATCAGATCGTCGATGTCGTCGCTCATGACCAACACTTCGTAGCCCTTCTTCTTGTAGGCGTCGAGCAACGGACTGCTCTTGAGAGTAGCCTCAGTGCCGCCGGTGATATAGTAGACGCTCTTCTGGTCCTCAGGCATCCGCTCCTTGTAGGAAGCGAGGCTGACATACCCCTCCTGGGTGGAGGACTTGAAGCGAACCAGCTCCAACAAGGTGTCGCGGTTGGCGTAGTCGCTGTACAGACCCTCCTTCAACGGACGATTGTACTGCTCGATGAACTTGGTATAGAGCTCCGGATTCTGTTCGGAGATCTTCTTGAACTCGCTGAGCAGCTTCTTGACAGAAGCGTTGCGGATCGCACTCATGACACGGTTCTGCTGTAGGATCTCACGGCTGACGTTCAGAGGCAGATCCTCGCTGTCGATGACACCGCGGACGAAGCGCAGATAGGTAGGAAGCAGCTCCTTGTCATCGTCCGTGATATAGACGCGCTTGACGTAAAGCTTCACGCCCGGGCGATAGTCGGCGTAGTTCATGTCGAACGGAGCCTTCTCCGGGACATAGAACAGAGTGATATACTCCGTGGCTCCCTCGGCCTGGGTATGGATATAGAACATTGGATTCTCGGAATCATGGAAATTGTTCTTGTAGAACTCGTTGTAGTCGTCGTCGGTCAGCTCGCTCTTGCTCCGTCTCCACAAAGCGGCGGCGCTGTTGATCTGCTCGACCTTGTGCTCGACCGTCTTCAGGGCATTGCCTTCGGCGTCTTTTTTCTTGTCATCGTAATTGGTCTGGTCGTAGGCGAGATAAATCGGGTACGCGATATGGTCGCTGTACTTCTTGATCAACTGCTCAAGCTGCCAACGGTTGGCGTATTCACCGCCCTCTTCGTTCAGATACAGGGTGATGGTACTTCCCTGGCTATCGCGGGTGGCCTCTTCGATCGTGTAGGTCCCCTTGCCGTTGGAAGTCCACTTCCAGGCCTGTTCCTCGCCCGCCTTGCGGCTGATGACTTCCACCTTGTCCGCCACCATGAACGCAGAATAGAAGCCGACTCCGAACTGACCGATCAGGTTGGAATCCTTTTTCTGGTCGTCGGTCAGATTGGCCAGGAACTTGCGGGTGCCGCTGCTGGCGATGGTGCCGAGGTTGTCGTTCAGGTCGTCGTGGTTCATGCCCAGACCGTTGTCGCTGATCGTCAGCGTGCGGTTGTCACCCTCAGTAAAGGAAATATCGATCCGAGGATTAAAGGAGATACCCTTCAAGGAATCGTCGGTCAAGGTCAGGTACTTGAGCTTGTCCAGAGCGTCGGAAGAGTTGGAGATCAACTCCCTCAGGAAGATCTCCCTGTTGGAATACAAGGAGTGGATGATGAGTTGAAGCAGTTGGGATACTTCTGTCTTGAATTTTTTCTGTTCCATCGTGAACCTCCCAGTCGGAACTTATAGTGTATAAAATGATCCGGCAATCTTTTTTCCATGATCCAAGACTTCCGGAAAGCTCGCGCATGCGCGTGAACCAGAATTAAACATAGTGAAAAATTCAGACATAGGCAACTTCTCTTAACAAAATCTCGAGGTTAGAGTATGATTTTATCATGCAGTTTTCACAACCATCGGCCGCAAGGGCCATCAACAGGCTGAGGATACTCAATCTCCTCGCCACAAATGAGAATCTCTCCCGTGCCGAAGCGGCCCGTCTGCTTGAGTTGAACAAGGTCTCCACAGGCGAGATCGTCGACGGTCTGATCCAGGAAGGCCTGATCGCTGAGTCCGGCAAGATGGTTACCGTCAACGGACGTCGCCCGACCGCGCTGACCCTTTGCAAAGACGCACGCGCCGTACTCGCCGTAGACCTGGGGACGAAAGCGACCAGCGTCGCCTTGGCCGACCTTGGAGGAAACCTGCTTCGTTTCGAACGCTTTCCTACCCCGCGAAACCCGAAGCCGGAAGAGCTGTGCGTACAGATCATCAAATGCTGTCTGAGAATACTCAAGATGATGAAGGATCCCTCCAGCACGATCGGCATAGCGGTATCGGTTCCTGGCTCGCTCGATCCTACAGGCAAGCTGATCACCTCCGCCCCTGTGTGGGGATGGAAGGATATCCCGCTTGCGGAAGCGATCAGCAAGAACACCGGCATAGATGTCGTGCTGGAGCACAATGTCCGGGCCATGGTATTGGGTGAGCAGTGGTTCTCCGGTCCATCGGACGTACCCTCCATGTTCTATGTGAACTGGGGCGAACATATCTCATCAGCCTGGATTGCTGATGGCAAGGTGATCAGTGAAGGTGCCGAATTCGGACATCTCCCGCTCCGTCCGGCAGGCCTTTGCCCCTGCGGTTCCATCGGGTGCCTTGAAACCGTGGCCGCGGGTTGGGCGCTTTCCCAAAAAGCCGCGGAACTTACAGGTAAAAGTGACATCACCGTAAAACAGATATGTCAGATGCTCGACCAACAGCCGGAGCTTGTCCCGCTCCTTTCCGACGCGGCGCAAGCCATGGCGGAAGCCCTGGTGTTCGCCAGTGCCATCACGGGTTGCGACAGGGTCATCCTGGGGGGAGGAATCGGCTCCTTGCCTGACGCATTCTTCGAAGAGATGAAGACCCGGTATGTCACCCTGGCCCCCGTACGACGAGCCGACACCAGCATCGAACGGACGAAACTCGGGGACAAGGCGGGACTGCTGGGCACTACGGCGGTGGCGCTGGACAGGTTCATCTTCAAGAGGACGTTGCTCGATCTGTTGAACCGGCAGAAATAGTTCATGCCTTCGATCAGTCGCCTCCCGAACGCTTCCGGTTCTTCGCTCCTACCGCAAGGATGATTACCAGCAGTATCACTGCGAGCAGGACTATCGCGCCAATGATGATCAGCAGGATCAGCCGCAGGTCGAGCCCGGCGGAAGCTTTCGGATCATCCGTCGGTTCTATCGTCAGGAGGGAAGCCGGAACGATATCCTCAGGGGAAATGATCGGAATCGCCGATTGTGCGGCGACGATGTCGGTAGACTGCTGCAACGTGATGCTTTTCAGCCATTCGTTCGAGACCAAGGCGGTTATCCAACGCATGGCCTTCGCGCTGGCAAGATTATCAGTGACCATCAGATAATCGCTGATCTCAACGGAATCCCCCGCACGATAGCTTCCCAGAGGGAGTATCGTCTCACAGTCCGCGGTAGGGATGAAACGTATGATCTTCCCCGAATCATCCTGTATCATGAATTCAAAAATACCGTTCTCATCGCTGATCGAGAGTATCGTACCAGTGTAGGAGTTCTCCCCGACAGGTTTTGCCCCCTGGGCGAACAAAGCACCGGCGACCAACAGAGACACCAGGAGAGCGAGGACCATTCGTTTCTTCATGAGACGTTCCTCCTTTGCTTCTTTCAATGATATAAGAAGATATACGACTTGTCACGCATTGTTTCAGAAAGAGGACAAAGCCATGTACAAGGTCTTTCGGCTCTTCAATTCTGTTGCAGAATAAAAAAAAGGTTCTAGATAGAAAACTGGGGGAAGGACTGGGTTGGAGCAGTCGATAGAGATGCAGGGGTATGG
>CAYOWS010000036.1:0-33662 GCA_964407735.1 uncultured Sphaerochaeta sp.
TCGCAACAGATTATGCGGTTACGGCGGACGCATTTCCTTTACCTCCTCAGTGCCCCGTGCTATGCTGAAATAGAGAGGTTTCCATGACATTGACTGTGCTCTATGTGTTTTTGATCGCATTGGTGGGGGCGTTCCTACAGACCAACATGGGGTTTGGGTTTCCCATCCTCGCAATGATTTTTCTGCCGATGCTGTTTCCATTCTCGACGGCTGTCACGCTGTGTCAGGTGATCGCTATAGTGAGCACCGCGTATCTGTCGATACGGTACTGGAAATATATCCGTTGGAGGATATTGCTGCCTCTTCTGTTGGTCTCGTTGGTGATCGGTGCGGCCGTTACATACCAATCCATCTCGATGCAGCAGGGAATGCTGAAGATGTTGCTTGGACTGACGTTGATGATCCTCGCGGTTTTCTTTGTCTGGTTTTCGGGCAGGATCAAACTGAAGGGTTCCATAGGAAGCGGCCTTGCCATGGGGGCCGTCGCAGGACTTGGCAATGGCCTGTTCGGTATCGGAGGTCCTCCTGTCGCATTGTATCTTATGGCATGCATAGAGGATAAGAATGAATACCTGGCGACCATCCAGGCCTATTTCCTTCTTTCCAATATCTCGACGATTCTGATACGGACTTTCAGCGGTTCAGTCGGGGCTGAACATATCCCGTTCGTATTGATCGGCTGGCTGGGTATCGGACTTGGCACTTGGGTAGGATTGATAGCGTTCAAGAAAGTATCGATGGCTTCTTTGAAAAAGCTCGTCTATGCATTTGTCGGCCTTTCGGGACTTTGGGTATTCATTCAGGAACTGATCGCTCGGCTCGGATGATATAGAGGGCTCAGCGATGGAAAAAGGGTATTCCTTGAGTCGAAAACGACCGGGAATACCCTCTCATAATCAAGAATCGAACTAATGCTTTACAGCGAAGAACCTGTTGTCTCCTGCGATCTCTCCAAGGTAGTCGATCGCGGTCTTCGTCAGGTCATCATCATCACCGAAATTCTGCTTTGAAATTCTGACGGCCTCTTCCGCGAACGAGAGGGCTTTCCCCTGTTGCCCGATATGCTGGCAGCAGGTCGCGAGATTGCAAAGTACCATGACGACCCCTTCCAAGTTCTGCTCCTCTCTCAAGTAGGTGAGCAACCGCTCATACAGAGGGATAGCTTGCGCCGGACAGCCGTTCTCGTCCAAAGAAGCAGCCAAGGTTTCGATTGAACCAAGGGTTTCCGGATGGTTCGGTCCATAGATCTCTTCCATATCCGCGACAAGTTCCCGCCGGACTTTCGTTTCAGCTCCGAATTCTTTCAACAGTTGGTGTGCATCGGCGAGGATCTCCTTGGCATCCAGTTCAACGACCAGGTCTTCCGGATCATAGGGATAGTCACTTCGCAGTACATCCAGCGCGATGTTCTTCGCCTCCAACGGTTGCTCTGCGTTGAGATATGCGTCGGCGAGCGTCAGATATGCGTCGACGCTGTCCTTGTGGAATTCTCCGAAGACCTTGCAACGAGCCTGATACGCCTCTTTCGCGTATTCCAGAGCTCCAGAGGTGTCTCCTAACAATGTACGGGCTTCCGCCAGACGCAGTGTCGCGTCGATCGTCCCCGGATGCATTGGACCCAATGCGTTGAACAGCGCGACTTTTTCCTCCATGCGCCAGATCGCCCGCTGTTGTAGTTCAGCGTAAAGTTGCGCATCAGCGATATTCTTGTTTTTGTCCTGATATATGTTCATCGTTTTTTTCATTTCATATTCCTATCTGATCATTATATTGTACCATCGTGCGAAAAATAATAAAAGTAGCCAAAAAAATCCAGTGCTGCAAGCACAATGGTCAATTCCATGTTGACTTGCCTGCAACTCGTATTATACTGGAACGACCTGGTCGTGGTGAAGTTCAGTCGTGAGGGGGAGTCACGAGATTCTTATACCATATCGCACAGGTATTTCCCAAGCCCATATTCTTGTTTCATTGTACGGAACATCATGCTGGACCATCAGTGTGATGGATTGTCGTCCCGTCGGTATCAAGAGATTGCCGGCAAAGCTCTGTATCCCTCCAGGAGGTATGAGGTATGAAGAAATGGAATGTGAGAATCGTATCGGTGGCATTGATGCTATGTGCATTGTTCTGCCTGCCGGTTTTTGGAACAGGACAACGTGAGCAGGTACAGATCACTATTCTTGAGACAAGTGATCTGCACGGCACGATCGCCCCATGGGACTATGCGACGGACTCCGCGTTCGATGGTGGACTTGCGAAAGTGTATACGGTTGTCAAACAGGAACGTGCGAAGGACAAGGACCTGCTACTTGTGGATTGCGGTGATACCTTGCAGGACAACATGATACAGGAGTTCAGATTCGATGATATTCATCCCATGGTCAAGGCCATGAACTTCATCGGTTACGACGCATGGGAGCTAGGCAACCACGAATTCAATTTTGAATTTGAGAATCTGCTGAAGGCTATCGCGGACAGCAAGGCTCCGGTCCTTGGAGGGAATATCTACAGACAGGACGGAACACGGTTTGTCACACCATATATTATCAGGAATGTAAAGGGTGTGCGTGTCGCGATTTTTGGAATCGAAGCACCCCATATCAACCAGTGGGAGGCTTCCAATCCTGAACATTTCGACTATATGACGTTTACTTCACCGATGGCGGAAACTGGAAAGATCCTGGATGAACTGGAAGGGAAAGCCGATGTCATCATCGGATTGGTTCATTACGGCGAAGACGGAGAGTATGGAACCGATGGCATGAAGGCTGTCGCGCAAGCGTATGGCGACCGTGTCTCAGCATTCCTGATCGGGCATGCGCATTCCACTTTGATTGAAACTCTGGAGAACGGGTGCCTCCTGCTGGAACCTGGCTCCAAGGGTTCTGGAGTCGCAAAACTGACCCTGACATTGGAACGGCTGGTGAGCGGCGGCAAGTGGATGGTAGTGGAGAAGATCGGAGAGATATTGCCGGTGACGAATGCGAATATAGCACCTGATCCAGAACTGTCAACACTGATGCAATATGTCCATGACAAGTCGCGCGAAATAGCGAATACTGTAGTAGGACAGGTCGGGGCGGATTTCTTGCCTGGGCTCAACTGGAAAAACCTTCCGGGAATTCCGACCGCTGTATTGCAGGATACCGCCATGCTCGACCTCATCAACAAGATCCAGATGGAAGCCACGGGCGCCGATGTGTCTCTGGCCGCGTTATTCGATGCCAGCTCCAATCTGCCGAAGGGGGATTTCCGAAAGCGAGACGGCGTAAAGATATACAAATACGACAATACGCTCATGGCTGTCCGGATCACAGGCAAGCAGCTCAAGGCGATCATGGAGCGACAGGCCGGTAACTTCTTCAATCCGTATGCGGTGGGTGATGTCACTATTTCATTCAACCCGGGTATCAGACTGTACAACTACGATATGTTTGCGGGAGTGGACTATGAAATTGACATTTCAAAACCTGTCGGGCATCGTATCGTCAACGTGATCTACAAAGACGCTCCTTTGCATGATGATCAGATACTGGTATTGGCGCTCAACAACTATCGTTATGGTGGATTGAGTAGCGCGGGGATGATCAGTGACAAGCCTGAGGACTTGGTCTACAATACCGGCTTGGCCATCCGGGACTTGATCTCCGACTATGTGACCGAAAAGGGGACGATCCTGCCGGAATGCGACAACAACTGGCGGATCGTAGGTGCAGACCTCAATGACGTCGATGCGGAACTGATCTATCAGATGGTTCGGGATGGTAGATTATCCATTCCGGTTTCTGAAGATGGTCGGACACCGAACATCGCATCCTTGAATGCGAATGACTTGCGGGCGCAAGGGGTGATTCCTGCTCGGGCTAGAGTAAACTGATATATCATCCTGTGGGATTTGGGCTGTGGAATAGGAGATGACCCTGTTCCGCGGCCTTTTTTGTGTGCTATACTTGCGGTGCGCAAGGCGGGTGTTGACGATGGCGGATACTGTCAGTCCAGAAAAACGTAGTGAAATCATGAGCAAGATACGGGGACGGAACACGAAACCCGAGATGCTTGTGCGACGGTATCTGTTTCGTCGTGGCTTTCGGTTCAGGGTGAATGACAGACGGTTGCCCGGTACTCCTGATGTCGTTCTGCCAAAATACCGGACCATCATCTTCGTGAACGGTTGTTTCTGGCATGGGCATGACTGCAAACTCTACGTACAACCCAAGACGAACGTATCCTTCTGGAAAGAGAAGATAGACCGAAACCGCAGTCGCGATATCAGGAACCATGACCGCCTCGAATCCCTTGGCTGGAAAGTTTTGGTAGTCTGGGAGTGTGAGCTTCGTACGAAGTCTTTGTGCGCTGAAACCTTGGAAGGATTGGTCAACGAAATATGGGAAGCCTGAGCAATGGGACTGATACGGATGGTTCAACCATCAGGACAATAGAAGTCGCCGCCTCGATATGCGTGCGTGATGGCAGGGTGTTCGCGGCGCAACGGGGCGGGCACGGTGAACTTGCGTATCGGTGGGAGTTCCCCGGTGGTAAACTGGAGCCGGGAGAATCACCTGAACAAGCTTTGATTCGCGAGATATCGGAAGAACTTCAGGTCGATATCCGGATCATCGAACCCATAACTGTAGTTGACCATGCATACAGGACGTTTTCAATCCGTCTCTACGGTTTTCTCTGCACCCTCGCCTCGGAGGTCGATTTTACCTTGTCGGAACATGTCGACTGTAGATGGTTATCCGCCGATGAACTTGAATCCGTAGACTGGTCGGACGCCGACCTGCCGTTCGTTCGTTGGGCCAAGGGCTATCTGCATCAAGGCGGCTGACAAGATAGCGGAATTCTCCTCCGGGACGTGTGAGGCCTTGTCATGTCGGTTTTTCCCGACGAACCGATCAAAAAACTTCCTGACACTTTCATGATAATTACATTGTATAAAAAAATGTCAATATTGACATGTTTTTTATTTTATGTAAATTATATGGTATACCAATGAAAGGGGTTCCGTATATGGGAAAGCGTCCGTCAGTATGCCGTGTCATCATGAATTCTTGCAAATCAGCGGTGGCGTCCATCGTCCTGTTCGTACTCTATCGTGCGATCAAGGTCCTGCATGACTGTGACAGCCGGATCAGGTATGAATTCGCATCCTGGCCTGAAGGCTTGATCCTGGAGCTCGCGGCGTCGGCCAATGGCCCCGCATTGTTCTTGAAGAAAAGCGACGGCCGCCTCGTGCGCCTCCGCCGAAAAGAGCTGAAAGCCTCCACCCATACAGTGAAAGCCGACATCTCGATAGTTTTCAAAAGCGTTGACGCCGCTTTCCTCGTGTTGACCGGACAGATCGGCGTTGCTCAGGCCTATGCACAACATCGCTTTACCTTGCAGGGCGATATCGCCATGACGATGAGTTTTGTGCGGTGCGTCGATATCGCGGAAGTATATCTGTTCCCGTCCTTCATGACACGAAGGATACTCAAGCGGATTCCCAAGAAACAGACCAGTTCGCTGGGAGTCTATCGCCGGATTCTGTTCGGCGTCTGAGTCGCGACCGTCAGGTCCTGATTCAATCCCGATCCGCTTTCCGAACAATGATGATGAGGTGAATGAATGATCCCTGCATATTATGAATTCCAGAATCCTGCCCGTATACTGAGCGGTACCTACGCATTGGAAAATATCGCCAAGGAGTTGCAGTCCTTCGGTGTCGGCCGCCCCATGCTGCTGAGCGACAACGTACTGTCGCAGATAGGGACTGTCAAGATTCTCAATGACGCCCTGACTTCCTGCGATATGCCGGTTGCGGCGACTTTCACGGATATCCCTGCGGACAGCTCCATACAAGTGGTGAATGATATCGCGGCTCTCTACCGGGCCAGCCAATGCGACAGCCTGATCGCCCTGGGCGGCGGTTCCGTGCTGGACACGGCGAAAGGGGTAGGGATGTTGATTTCCCAAGGAAGCGCCGATTTGCTGGACCTGATGGGTTGTGAAGTGATTCCGCGCGGCCGGCATGTGCCTGTGATCGCCATTCCGACGACCAGCGGGACCGGCAGCGAGGCGACGATGGTCGCCGTGATCAACAACCCGGACCTGAAGCTGAAGATGGAGTTTATCAGCCAGTATCTCGTTCCGGACGTCGCCGTCCTGGATGTGCGGATGGTCCAGACCATGCCGCCGAAGATAACCGCGTCAACCGGAATGGACGCCCTGTGCCATGCGATTGAAGCCTCCACCTGCATGCAGCGCAATCCCTTGAGCGACGCCTACGCTTATGCCGCGCTGGACTTGATCCGTGATAATCTCGTCCCCGTCACCCGTAACGGCAACGACAAGAAGGCGAGGATCTCCATGGCGAACGCATCATTGCTCGCCGGATGCTCCTTCTCCAATTCCATGGTCGGGCTGGTCCATGCGATCGGGCATGCTCTCGGAGGCATCTGCCGTGTTCCCCACGGGGAAGCGATGTCCATCCTGCTGCCTCTGTGCATGGAATACAACTTGCAGAAGCTGGATGGCGAATATGGCGAATTGCTTCTCCACCTCAAAGGGCCGGAAGTCTACGCATCGACACCTCGGAAGGAACGGGGACGCGCATCCATAGACGCCGTCCGGGAATTGGCGACGCGACTTCACGACCTCTGCGGCCTTCCCGTCCGGCTTCGGGACACCAAGGCCAGGACCGAGGATTTCGACCAGGTCGCAAGGCGAGCGATGGACGATGGCGCGATGATCGTCAACCCTGTGCAGGCCGACCATGAGGAAATTCTGGAGATTCTGAAGAAGGCTTGGTGACATCGGCCTCCCATTCGCAAGGTATCATCTGAAATCTCTTTCCCAGGGCTGGACAAGAACCACGTAAGTGGGTATTAATAGCTTGTTTGTCCTGCATCCTGCTGTAGCTTCCAATATATCAGAACAACCGTTTCATATGTGTTGCGTTGGAACGTGGTCTCCTGCGGCTTCTTGCCGTTGTAGATGGCCGACGTTTCGCGAGAAGGAGTCGTTGTGCAATCCCTGTCCCAAAAACTGAAGGTTTCCCAGGAAAATACCAGCCTGCTGTATATCATGTATTTCGCGTTTTTCTGTAGCGGGATGATGAGCACCCTGCTCGGTGCGATCCTGCCGGCCATGAAAGTCGAATATCAGATGAGCTACGTCCTCAGCGGCATGGTGCTGTCGGCCCATCAGATCGGAAACTTCTGCGCCGTACTGATCGCCGGATTCCTGCCATATGCGATAGGACGGAAGAAATCGACGCTGCTGCTCTGTTCAGGCATCGTGATTGGGCTTGTCCTGATGACGCTCACCGGGAACCCCGTGTTCCTTCTGATCGCGTTCGCCGCGACCGGCATCGGGCGTGGAACCATGAGCAATATCACCAATGTAGTCGTATCTGAAGTGGCGGAGAACAAGGCCGGAGGGCTGAATTTCCTCCATGCCTCGTTCGCCGTCGGTGCGTTCGTCTCCCCGTTCATCGCGATATTGATCACAAGCGTGCTTGGCCTGAGCTGGAAGCTCTGCGCCCTGATCGTCGCCGCCAGCGAAGTGGTCGCCCTTGTAGGTATCTCCCTGTCGCGTCTCTCCAACAAGCCTGTGGCCCGCAGATCGGACAAGGGGAGCGACTTCGCCAAATCCTATTCCTTCTGGCTGAACACGTTCATCATGTTCTTCTACCTGTGCGGTGAAGCGTCGATCATCGGCTGGCTGGTCACCTATTTCAAGGATAGCGGGATCATGGGCACCTCGCTCGCCCAGAGCACCTCGTCCCTGCTGTGGATCATGGTGATGATCGGCAGGATCACCTGCGCTTCGGTGTCCAACAGAGTGAACAAGAACAAGCTGATCCTTGGCATGGGCCTGAGCATGACGTTCTTCTTCGTGTTGATGATCTCGACCCGGAATGTCATGGTCATCTTCCCAAGCCTGCTGGGTGTCGGGGTGAGCATGTCCGGCATCTATCCTACGACGCTGTCCACGATGGACAGTCGCTTCAATTCCTCGACCGTCGCCACTGGTACCTGCATCGCGACTGCTACCGTCGGGGCGATCCTGATGCCGATGATCGTCGGCGCCGTGGCTGAACGCCAGGGGATCGTCGGAGGGATCGGCACCATTTCCATCGCCCTCGGCATCATGGTTGCGCTGATGATCGTGAAGCTGATCCTTGGAAGAAGAGAGCAGAAATAGAAGTTATTCCCCGCAGCTATGGAAGATCTGTCGTTATCCCGAAGAATAGGGGTGGGCTGACAGATCTTTTTATTTCTGAAAGCCGCCAGGATAGGTATTGACAGCGCATGTGCTTCTCCCTATATTGATAACCACGTTATCGATAATGTAGTTATCAATCAAGGAAGCGATATGGCGAACCCCGACACGGCGATAGACGGCAGGATACTGGAGAGTGCGAGAAAGGAATTCCTTCTGCACGGCTACGAAGGTGTATCCTTGAAGACCATCTGTGAAAACGCCTCCGTCACCACCGGGGCCCTCTACAAAAGATACAGCGGGAAAGAGGAACTTTTTGCAGCTTTGGTCGTGCCGACGATCGAGGACCTGCATGCCGTCATGGAGATGAAGAACGCCCCGCTGAACAACGGCATCAGCGACGAAGCGCTCATGCAGGCCTGGAAGATGGAAGAATCCTACATGCTGTGGTGGTTCGATTTCCTCTGTGAAAGACGGGATGGGTTCGAGCTTCTGCTGAACTGCTCAGCCGGGACGAAATACGCGAATTTCCAGCATATGATGG
Source organism: uncultured Sphaerochaeta sp. (assembly GCA_964407735.1). GTDB lineage: Bacteria > Spirochaetota > Spirochaetia > Sphaerochaetales > Sphaerochaetaceae > Spiro-02. Next base: position 8,756 of record CAYOWS010000036.1, read on the forward strand.
TGGAGGACATGACCAGATATACCTATCAGTGGTACATGGAGGCGTTCCGACGCGGCCTGACCACGGTGTCGATCACCGAAAAAGAACTCCATGCGCTGTTGACCTCGTTCTGGACGATGATCTACGAACCTTTCATACATGGCTTTTCCAAAGGGGAGATCGTCGACCATTCTCAGCTCGTCTGCCGTCTGTTCGACTGGTACAACGTCCTGGGGTTTCCCAAGTGATATTTTTTTTGCAATTAAAGTTAGCATCTGCTAACTTATAGGAGGTTGAATGTTTGCTTCAATCAAGCCCTATCTGGGCAAGTACAGTAGATTGCTGTATTCCTCGGTGTTCGTGATGCTCTTCGCCATCGCATTGAGCGTCATGCCGTATCTGATGGTCTATTACATCATTTCCCCGCTTCTACAGGGGGAGGCGATCACGTTGACGTCGGTACTGGTGCCTGTTCTGATGATCCTGGTGGGGTTGGTCGGTTACGCGCTTTTCTATGTGCTCGGCCTGGACATGTCGCACCGGGCCGCCTACAACACGCTGAAGAACATCAGGGTGTCGCTTCAGAAGCGAATGGAATCCCAGCCCCTCGGGGTGATCATGGACCGTGGGGTCGGCAGTACCAAGAAGATGTTCATCGATGACATTGAATCGATAGAGCTGCTGCTCGCCCATGCGATCCCCGAAGGGCTTGCGAATCTCGGCGTGCCGATATTCATCATAATCGCGATGTTCTTCGTCGACTGGCGCCTCGCGTTGCTGTCGATCGCGAGCATCCCCTTCGGCCTGTTCGCGATGGGCGCCATGTTTCGCCAGGGCGTCACCAAGATGGATGCCTACTATGGGGCGGCGCAGAAGATGAACGATACGATCATCGAGTACATCAACGGCATGGAAGTCGTCAAGGTGTTCAACAAGGAAGGGGAGTCGAGCAGGCGGTTCGAGAACGACGTGCGTTCCTACCGGGACTTCACGCTCGCCTGGTACAAGGCCTGCTGGCCTTGGATGGCGCTCTATACGAGCATCCTGCCGACGATAGCGGCGTTCACCCTTCCCATAGGGGCGTGCCTGGTCCTTTCGGGGACTGTGACGCTGGCGGACTTCGTCCTTGTGCTGTGCATGTCCTTCTCAGTCGGAACGCCTCTGATCAAGTCGATGAGCTTCATGTCCACGATCCCCCAACTGAACTACAAGATAGCTACGCTCGACAAGAGGATGAACGCGCAACCCCTGAAACAGGGTGCCGAAAGGTTCACCGGCGTGGATCATACCGTCAGGTTTGAAGATGTCAGCTTTTCCTACAAGGAGGCCGAGGTGTTGCACTCGGTATCCCTGGAGGCCAGGGAGGGCTGCCTGACGGCCTTGGTCGGTCCCTCCGGATCGGGCAAGTCGACGCTCGCCCGGCTGCTGGTGCATTACTACGACATAGACAGCGGGAAGATCACGATCGGGGGGCAGGATATCACTTCCATGAGGCTTGAGACGCTCAACGATCTGATCTCCTACGTCTCCCAGGAGCAGTTCCTGTTCAACACGACATTGATGGAGAACATCAGGATGGGCAGGCTCGACGCTACGGACGAGGAAGTGCGGGCCGCGGCTGAGAAAGCCCAGTGCGATGAGTTCCTCAAGCGGCTCCCGCTGGGGCTGATGTCCCTGGCTGGCGATAGTGGCAAGGAGCTTTCCGGTGGCGAGCGGCAACGGATCACGCTGGCGCGGGCGATACTGAAAGACGCTCCCATCATCGTCCTGGATGAGGCGACGGCCTACATGGACCCTGAGAACGAAGAGAAGATGAACGAGGCGATCGCGAACGTCATCAAGGACAAGACGGTGATCGTGATCGCGCACCGTCTCTATACCATAGCTGATGCCGATGCGATAGCACTCATCGACGACGGCAGGGTGGAAGCGGTCGGGCGGCAGGAGGAGCTCATGGCCGCGTCAAGCCTATACGCACATATGTATGAAGCCTCCGAAGAGAGTGCCGCCTGGGGTGTTTCAAAGGGGGATGTCCAATGATCAGAATGATGAAACGGCTTTTTGATATCACGCTTGAATACAAAGCCCGGATACTTGTCGCCTTCGTCTTTTCCTTTTTCAAGGCGTTCTTCGCCAAGGCTCCGATAGTCCTTTCCTTCTATGTCCTGATACGTTTCCAGGAGGGACGGCTGGATGGCCGGACGTGCCTGTATGTGGGGCTCGCCATGTTCATCAGCATCCTGTTGCAGGTGATCTGTCAATATATGTCGGATCGGCTCCAGTCCGCGACCGGATACGAAGTGTTCGCGAAACGGAGGATGCGGCTCGGTTCCCATCTCCAGAAGATGCCGATGGGCTATTTCACCGAGGGCAATATCGGCAAGATCAGTTCCGTATTGTCCACCGACATGGTGTTCATCGAGGAACATGCCATGATGGTGCTCGCAGACATGATCGGCTATATCTTCGCCCAGTGCATCATGTTCGCTTTCCTGTTCGTCATGAACGTCTATTTGGGGCTCGCCGCCATCGTGGTGTATCTGGTCATCCTTGCCGTCGCCAAGGGGATGAAGAAGGAAGCCCTTGAGGATTCCGTCAAGAAGCAGGAGCAGAGCGAGAGCCTGACCCGTGCGGTGCTTGAGTTCGTCGAGGGGATCGCGGTGATAAAAAGCTTCAACCTCCTTGGGGATAAGTCGAAGGAGTTGACGGACAACTTTGATGAAAGCTGCCGGAAGGCTCTCGAATTCGAGCGCAACTATACGCCGTGGGCGCTTGCGACCCAGCTACTCTACGGCATAGGCGTGGTCATCGTCCTTGCGGTGGGGATCTACGTCGCCTCCATAGGGATGTTCGAGTATGTGATGCTGCTTGGCCTGATCCTGTTCATCTTCGAACTGTTCGGACCGTTGAAGGCGTTCTATGGAAATCTTGCCCGTCTGACTGTCATGGACAGTTGCATGGACAGGATCGAGGCCGTGGAGAAAGAGGTCGAACTGGACGATTCCGGCAGGGACTCCATCTCCGCGGAGGGCGTTGGGCCTGAAATCGAGTTCAGGGACGTCACCTTCGCCTATCGTGACAAAGAGGTGCTGCGGCATATCTCCTTTGCACTCGACAAGGACAGGATGCTCGCCCTGGTCGGTCCGTCGGGGGGCGGCAAGACTACCGTCGCGAACCTGATCGCCCGGTTCTGGGATGTCAAATCCGGCGCAGTGCTCGTAAAGGGCAAGGATATCAGGCGCGTTCCCCTGTCCGACCTGATGAAACAGATCAGCATGGTTTTCCAGCGGGTCTACCTTTTCAAGGATACCGTCTACAACAATATCGCGATGGGCAGGACCGACGCGACGAGACGGGAGGTCGAGGAGGCCGCCAAACGCGCCCGCGCCTATGACTTCATCATGAATCTTCCCCAGGGGTTCGATACGGTGATCGGCGAGGGTGGGGCTTCCCTGTCCGGTGGTGAGATGCAGCGCATTTCAATCGCCCGGTGTATCCTGAAGGATGCTCCGATCGTCATCCTCGACGAGGCGACTTCCAGCGTCGACGCGGACAACGAGAGCATCATCCAGGCCGCCATCTCTGAACTCTGCAAGGGCAAGACGATCATCGTGATCGCCCACAGGCTCAAGACGATCGCAAACGCCGATACGATCCTCGTCATCAAGGATGGGGAGATCGCGGAGTCGGGAGTACATGCGCAGCTTATGGCGGACAAGGGTATCTACCATAACCTGGTGTCCGTCAGGGAGAAGGCCAAGGGCTGGCGGCGGTAGGCGCTGTCCGCTACGAAAAACAAAGCGGTAGGGCGGGGTGTCCTTGACGTTCGCTCTACCGCTTTTCCTTTATTTCCGGTTCATGTAGTGGGACTTCGGTTTGACGAGCCCGATCGCCTTTGATATCTCCATGACAGCCAGCGGGAGCATCGCCAACCCGAGTCCGATCAGGTATGTGACCGGAGAGAGCATGATCAAACCGAACGCCGACGCTACCGGTGGGATGAACGTCACCAGACATACCATGACCGCCGAAATCAGGGCCGCGTAGTTCATCTTCCTATTGGTGAAGAACCCGATCTTGAACAGCGAATGGGCGCTGCGCATGTTGAAGGCATGGAACACCTGGCAGAGCGCCAAGGTCCAGAACGCCAGGGTCCGGCCCCCTTCGAGCTGCCCCGTGACCTTCTGGCCGTACCGGAAGGCGAACAGGGTCAGGAGGGTGAACATGATGCCCTGCAAGATGATCTTCACGCCTGTTCCATGGGCGAATATGCTTTCATTACGCTTTTTTGGCGCATGGTTCATGACGTCAGGTTCCGTCTCCTCCATCCCCAGCGCTATGGCGGGAAGGCTGTCGGTGACGAGGTTGATCCAAAGCAGTTGCATGGAGAGCAACGGGCTCTGCCGCCAGAAGATCATGGAGAGGAACACGACCAGTACTTCGCTGATGTTCGTGCCAAGCAGATAGGCCACCGCTTTCTTGATGTTCTCATAGATTCCGCGGCCCTGCTTGACCGCTTCGACGATGGTGGCGAAATTGTCGTCGGTCAGGATCATGTCGGCCGCGCCCTTGGCCACGTCGGTCCCGGTGATCCCCATGGCACAGCCGATGTCGGCCGCCTTGAGCGCCGGTGCGTCATTGACTCCGTCGCCCGTCATGGAGACGACCTCCCCGCGTTTCTGCCAGGCCTTGACGATCCGTATCTTGTCCGTGGGGGATACCCTTGCGTAGACGCTGATTTTCGCGACCTCCGCGTCGAGTTGCGCTTCGCTCATCTGTTCGAGTTCCGCGCCGGTGATCGCCCGGTCCCCTTCCTGGAGAATTCCGAGTTCTTTCGCGATGGCGCTTGCGGTGACTATGTGGTCGCCGGTGATCATGACGGGCCGGATTCCTGCCTCCTTGCAGGTGGCGACAGCTACCTTCGCTTCCTCTCGAGGTGGATCTATCATTCCGACGAGGCCCTGGAAGGTCAGTCCGTTTTCAAGATCTTCGCTTGTCAGGTTTTCCGGTATCTTGTCGATGGTTTTCGTGGCGACCGCCAGAACCCGTATCGCGTCGGCGCTCAGTCGATCCACCACCGGGGCCGCCTGTTCAGGATCTCCGTCGATGCAACGGGGTGCCAACATGTCGTAAGCGCCCTTGACGATGACCGTCAGTGTGCTCTCCATGTCGTTGATGGTGCTCATGAGCTTGCGGTCGCTGTCGAAGGGGAGCTCTGCCAGCCGCGGATATCGTTCTTCCAGGGCACTTTTCTTCAGTCCGTTGTTCAAGGCCGCCAGAACGATCGAGGTCTCGGTAGGATCTCCGATATGGAGGAGCGTCCCGTCATCATTTGATACGATTTCTCCGTTGCTACAAAGGGTCGCGTAGGTGAGCAATCGCCGGCCGTCGTCGCTGTTGTGGTCGGAAACTTTTTCCAGTTCTCCGCCATGGTACAGCTGTACCAACGTCATGCGGTTCTGTGTCAGCGTCCCTGTCTTGTCCGAGCAGATAACCGATGCGCTGCCGAGCGTCTCGACCGCGGGGAGCCTGCGGATGATCGCATTGTGCTTGACCATCTTCTGTACGCCCAATGCCAGGACGATGGTCACGATGGCCGGTAGTCCTTCTGGAATGGCGCTCACAGCGAGGGATACCGCCGTCATGAAGATTTCCATGACAGGGATACCGTCCATCACTCCGATGACGAATATCACGATACAGGCTATCAGGGCGACTATGCCAAGCATTTTCCCCAATTTCGCCAGTCTGGTTTGCAAAGGGGTTTGGCCGGCTTCTTCACCTTTGAGCAGTTTCGCGATCTTTCCCATTTCCGTCTGCATGCCGGTCTCGGTGACGACCGCGGTCGCGCTTCCCTGGGTGATGCTGCATCCGCTGAACAGCATGTTGCTTCTGTCACCAAGCGCGGCGTTTTCTTCTACGACGCCCTGTTTCTTATCGGATGGAACGGATTCTCCGGTCAGCGCGCTTTCTTCGCTTTTCAGCGAGAATGCCTGGATGATCCTGCAATCGGCGGGAATGAAGTCGCCGGCTTCCAGGCGGATGATGTCCCCGGGGACCAGCTCCTCCGCGCTGATGATGTTGTCCTTGCCGTTTCGGACGACTCTCGCCTTCGGGGCCGACATGTTCTGCAATGCCTCCAGCGCACGTTCCGCCTTTCCTTCCTGCACTGTTCCCATTACCGCGTTGAGTACGACGATCAGCAGGATCAGGAACGGTTCGAAGAATTCTTTCCGTTCTCCACTGCTGATCGCTATGACCAGCGAAACCAGGGCCGCGGCAAGCAGGATCAGGATCATGACGTCTTTGAACTGGCCGAAGAACCGGGCCATTGTGCTTTTTTTCTTCTGCGCCTCCAGCTTGTTCGGGCCTTCCTTCGTCAACCGTTCCTTCGCCTCCGTTTCCTGGAGGCCGTTCGTCCTGTCCGTGCGCAAGTCAGTAAGCAGAACGTCCAGATCAATCGAATAGGGGTTTTTCATCTTCCTGATTATTCCTTTTCATGACGTGTGATACCTACAAGATAGAAAAATCCGTCCGAAGTGACTAGGGGTACAATAGGGGTACGATAGGGGTACGCTGAGGACAGGAGGCGACGGGAGTGGAGAATTCTCTTTTTTTGTAAGTGTTGGGGTGTAGCAAAATAGGCGAATGTGATAGAGTGCTTTCGGAATAGAAGGAATAGAAATGATTACGAAGAACGAGCATATACGAAACATCGCCATCATCGCCCACGTCGACCATGGCAAGACGACTTTGGTTGACGGACTTTTCAGACAGAGTGGGGTTTTCCAGAAGGAGATGGGTGACCGTGTCATGGACAGTGGAGCCATTGAACGGGAGCGTGGTATCACAATCAGCGCGAAGAACTGCGCCATTCACTGGAAGGGCGTGAAGATCAATATCATCGACACGCCGGGACACGCCGATTTCGGTGGAGAGGTCGAGCGAGGATTGTCCATGGTCGATGGCGTCGTATTGTTGGTCGATGCCGCCGAGGGGCCGCTGCCACAGACGAGGTTCGTTCTGGAGAAGGCGTTGGCGAAAGACCTGGCCCCGATCATCGTGATCAACAAGGTCGACCGTCAGGACGCACGTTCCGCGGAAGTGCTGGACGAAGTGTTCGACCTATTGCTGGAATTGAATCCCGACGAGAAGATGCTTGAGGTTCCTGTATTCTATGCCATCGGTCGGGATGGTTCCGGTGGAACTTCCCCGGACAAACTTGACGGGAACCTCCATTCCTTGCTCGACAAGATAGTTGAATACATCCCCGCACCGAAATATGACGACGCTGAGCCTTTCCAGATGCTGGTCAGTGATCTCAGCTACAGTGACTTCCTTGGCCGTCTTGCTGTCGGCAAGGTCATCAATGGTAGCGCGAATACCAACGACTCGTTGGTCTGCATAGAGAACGGAGGCGTCCACCGGGCGTTGCGCGTGACCCGGTTGCAGTCCTATGACGGACCGACTTTCCATGACACGAGTTCTGTTGAACCTGGCGATATCATCGTTCTGGCGGGGCTGGACAATGTGACCATCGGAGATACGATCTGCAACAGGGACTATCCGAAGGCGTTGCCCCGCATCACCATCGACGAACCTACCGTGTCGATGCTGTTTTCCAAGAACATCTCGCCCTTGTCTGGAAAAGAGGGCAAGATCGTCGCTTCCGCAAAGATTTGGGATCGTTTGCAGAAAGAGGCGATGCGTAACGTCTCCATCCGTGTAGAGAAGAATCCGGACGATACCTTCACCGTGAAGGGCCGTGGTGAGTTCCAGATGGCGATCATCATCGAGCAGATGAGAAGAGAGGGCTTTGAACTATGTGTCGGCCGACCCCGTATCATCTTCCATGCCGACGAAGCCGGCCATAAGCTGGAACCGATCGAATATTTGCAGATCGATTGTCCTGAAGAGCATAGCGGTACGGTCATGGACAAGATTTCACGGCGCAAGGGGCAGATGAGCGATATCACCTATACCGCCGGCAACCGCGTGAAGATGAAATTCGAGATTCCCGCCCGTGGCTTGATCGGCTATCGTGATGAATTTCTGACGGATACACGCGGGTTCGGAATCATGAACTCCTGGATCAAAGGGTATGAACCGTATAAGGGCGACTTCCCCGATCGTTTCAGCGGGTCCTTGATCAGCGACAGGGCCGGCGAAGCCGTCGCCTATGCGTTGTGGCAGCTGGAGGATCGTGGTCGCCTGTTCATCGTGCCTGGAGATCCGATCTACGAAGGTCAGATCGTCGGAGAACGGAACAGGGACCTTGACTTGATGCTGAATCCGACCCGTACGAAGAAACTGACGAACCTCCGCGCGTCGGGAAAGGATGATGCGGTGACGCTCACCCCTGTTGTGCCGATGTCTTTGGAGCAGGCTATCCAGTTCATCAAGGACGATGAGTTGGTTGAAGTGACGCCGAAATCGATCAGGATGTGCAAGAAGATCCTGGACGGTCAGCAGCGCAAGATCTTCGAGAGCCGTGGTGAGATCCCCCAGTATCTGCTGAAGTAGCGGGCAACTGGCAACTTTTTATGCTATACCGAGGTGCCGTGTTATCCGGCATCTCTTTTTTGACTTCGTACAGCCTGCTGATTTTTATCAAATCAACAAGTTTAGGGGTATCTTTGTTCTGAAATATGGGCTATAGTGCCTCTGCTAACGTCATCGGAAACCGGCGACCTTCTTACCGGCGGAGAACGCAGGATGACGTGGAAACGTAGTATGCGTCGGGGATGGCGTATGGTTGCCGCGGATATCCGCTGGTGCTTTGTTTTGCGTTCCTCCCGTATCGCATGCAGATTTCTTGCGGAAAGGAGGACGGCCCGGGATGTTCAGCAAGCTTCGTCAAGAGCTGTCGGTATTCAGTCCGGTTCGGTTTCTTGTTGTTCTGGGGGCGCTCGTGCTCGGTACGTTCGCTTTGGCGTTCCTGCTGCCCGCCGATGTAGAATCCTTCGGGCTTTTTTCTTTATTGCCCGCGTTGTTCCTGGTTCTGTATATATTCACCACCAAACGTATTCTTGAGGCGCTCGTCCTCGCTTCCCTCATGTGCTTCATCATGGCCGACCGGGGAAACTTCTTCAGTGAATTCAGCACCGGTCTTGTCGAGGTGATGAAAGACGAGGATACCGGCTGGCTGATCGTCGTATGCGGTTTGATGGGCAGCATCATCCTGCTGATCGAGAAGGCCGGTGGATCATTCGCTTTCGGTCAATTCGTCGCCAGCAAGTCGAAAGGCCGTCGCAGCACGTTGCTATGGACCTGGCTGCTCGGGGTGGTCGTATTCATCGACGACTATCTGAACAGCCTTACCGTCGGGGCCTGCATGGCTCCTGTCACCGACCGCTACAAGGTCTCCCGCGAGTATCTCGCCTATGTCGTCGATTCAACCGCGGCTCCGGTCTGCGTGTTGATTCCGATCTCGACCTGGGCGGTGTTCGCCTCCCGTATCCTCGCCATGAACGGTGTTACGACGCAGGAGGAGGGGATCCTCTACTTCATCAAGACGATTCCGTACAATTTTTACGCTTGGATCGCGGCGATCATCGTCGTCCTTGTGATCATGGGGTGGTTTCCTGTGATCGGACCGCTGAAGAAAGCTGAACAGCGGGTCAAGGACGGGGGGCCGCTGGCACCGCCGAACTCTGAGAAGATCGACATCCATTCCAGTGGCGAGATCACCGTTCCACAGAATCCGAAGATGATCAACTTCGCGCTTCCGATGGTGGTGCTGGTCGCCGCCACGATCCTGTTCGACGTCGATATGCAGAAGGGTGTGCTGGTGACGCTTGCGTTCATGTTCATCTTCTATATCGCGCAGGGGATCATGACTCCCGATGAATTCGCCGACTACTGCATCGACGGTCTGAAGAACATGATCCTGCCGTTGATGCTGATGGTGTTGGCATTTTTGTTCAGCTATGCTTCGGACCGGATTCATTTCACACGTCAGGTCATTGATCTCGTGGTTCCATATATGACGCCTCAATTGATGCCTCTGCTGATTTTCATCGTCCTGGGGGCGACCGAGTTCATTACCGGGACGAACTGGGGGCTGTATATCATAGCACTGCCGATCGTCATTCCACTTTCCCAGGCGGTGGGCGGCAACACGTTGCTGGCCGTCTCGGCGGTTCTTTCCGCCGGGGTGTTCGGTAGCCATATCTGTTTCTATTCGGATGCGACGATTCTTTCGTCGTCTGCTTGTGGCTGCAACAACTTCGACCATGCTTATTCTCAGATGCCGTACGGACTGATTTCTGCCGGTCTGGCTTCGATATGTTTTCTCATAGCGGGGTTTGTGGTCGGATAGAAGTATTTGACATTCGTTCGGATGGCATTGTACTGTAGTATCATCTATCTTGGGATGGATGAGGAGATAACATAGTATGAAAAAGAAAGCTATTGCATTGGTGTTGGTGTTGTGTCTTGTTGTCACCGGTGTGTTCGCCGCCAGCAACAACGTTCAGTTCAAGGCGAGTGTGTCGCCGAGATTGACCGGGATGGGATTCACATTTACTTCTCAGGAGAACCATAACAGTTCCAAGTTTTCCGCCGGGCTTGGTGGAGATTTCGCAGCTATCTTCAAGAGCGGAATGGGACCCTATGTCGCTTTCAATGGTCAGTTTACTGATAACCGCTATGGTTTGACCGTCGCGTTCGCCTATCAGACGAAACTGAACAACAATATCGATTTGATGGCTACTGTCGGTCCTCAGTTTACTTTTGTTGGAAAGAGTACGACTCTTGGTATCAGTGCCATGTGTAACTTTGATTTCAAGATGACGCAGAACATGTTCGCCCGGCTTGGCGTTGGTGCCAATATCGATTTTGTAACGTTTGGAAATGGCCGTTCAACAACATTCTTTATGTTGTCTATGCCAATTCCCTCCTTCGCCCTGGGTTGGAAGTTCTAAGAAACTTTCTCAACAACCAGTCGAAAAAACATCCTCCAAAAGCGGAGGATGTTTTTGTTTCGCTTGTTGGGAAGCGAAGATCTTGCCGGTGTCAGACCTACCTGACCTGCGGACCGCAAGCACAACGACACAACCAAACCCTCGTCCGCGGAGCGTCCGGTCAGGCTAGATCCAGCTCCAAGACGCAGGGGGCGTGGTCGCTACCGAGGACTTCCGTCTCGATATAGCTCTCCTTGATCTTCTCGCCCAGATGTTCGCTGACCAGCCAGTAGTCTATTCTCCACCCTGCGTTGTTCGCACGGGCGTTGAACATGTAGGACCACCAGGAATAGATGTCACGTCTGTCCGGGTACAGCTTTCGGAAGCTGTCGATCAGGCCGGCTTCCAGGAGTTTAGTGAATTTCTCTCGTTCCTGCGGGGTGAAGCCTGCGTTGTTCACGTTGCTTTTGGGATTCTTCAGATCGATCTCCGTATGGGCGACATTGAGATCTCCACAGACGAGTACTGGTTTTTTCTTGTCCTGTTCCATTACATAGGTTCTGAACGCGTCATCCCATCGCATGCGATAGTCCAGGCGGGTCAATCCGCGCTGAGAGTTGGGTGTATAGACGCAGACCACCTGAAAGTCCTGGAGTTCGACGGTGATCACACGACCTTCAGTGTCGAACTCAGGGATACCGATTCCATAGGACACGGAAAGGGGAGGTCGCTTTGTAAAGACGGCGGTACCTGAGTATCCTTTTTTTTCGGCATAGTTCCAAAACATGGAATACCCTTCAAGAGGAAGCTCGATCTGCCCCTCCTGTAGTTTCGTCTCCTGTAGACAGATCACATCGGCATCTATCCGACGCAGGAATTCCATGAATCCTTTCCCGACACAGGCCCGCAGGCCGTTTACGTTCCAAGTAACGAATTTCATCATGCGGACCTACATCAGTACGGCGTCGTGCTCCAACGCCTCGTCTCGGACTTCCTGTGGCCATACGGATGCCTGGACCTCCCCGATATGCGCCTTGTTGAGGAAGAACATACAGATTCGGCTCTGACCGATGCCACCGCCGATTGTCTGGGGGAATTCTCCGGCAAGCAATCTTCTGTGCCAATAGAGGTCCTTGCGTTCAGGACAGTTTCGGATGGATAGCTGCCGCTCCAAGGTCTCCGCATCGACACGAATGCCCATGGAACTCAGTTCCAAAGAATTTTCCCGGACGGAATCCCAGACGATCAAGTCTCCGTTGAGACCCTTGCAGTCATCGATCGTAGGTGTGGACCAGTCGTCGTAGTCGGGGGCTCTGCCGCCATGGGGGACCCCGTCGCTCAACGGATTGCCGATGCCGATGATGAAAATACAGCCGTATTTCTTCGCCAATGTCTTTTCTCGTTCAACGGGGGTGAGTTCAGGATACATCGCTTGTGCTTCCTCGGAGTGGATGAACGTGATCTCTTCGGGCAATACTGGGAAACAAGAGGGGAACTGTTCTCCGATCAGGAATTCGGTCCTTTTCAGTACCTGGAATATCTTCTTGACGGTTTTCTTGAGAAAGGGTAGGTTGCGTTCACCGTCCGCCATCACCAGTTCCCAATCCCACTGGTCCACATAGATCGAGTGGATGCAGTCGATGTCATCGTCGGGACGGATCGCGTTCATGTCGGTGTACAGCCCTGTGCGGGGGGCGTACTCATGGTCGGCCAAAGCCATCCGCTTCCATTTGGCAAGGGACTGGACGATCTCCATCGGCATATTGTCGAGATTTCCGACTTCGAAGCTGACAGGACGTTCGATACCGTTCAGGTCATCATTGATCCCCGAACCTTTCGGAACGAACAACGGACTGGTTACGCGGGAGAGACGGAGCTCCCCTGACAGTTCCCGTTCAAAGGTGTCCTTGACGAACTTGATGGCTTTCTCTGTCTGGTTCTGGTCCAGCACAGGTCTGTAGTCTTTTGGAAATTGCGACATATGGCTCTGCCCCCTCGCAGTGCAGGATACAATATATGACAACGTTTGCAAACCTCTTTCAGAAGTGTGCTGTAGTCGTTGGACAATGAAATCCCGCTTTGGAGAGGATAGGCCATGATTCTCCGATGTGCATGTGAACGGTCCCTCTGTCCATGGATATGGTGTGGTGGTATCATTTTACTAAAATAATATATCATAATTAGATAAAATTGGTATAATAAATATGTAAATTTACTATAATGAATTATGGATAGTCGATAGATTGAAGCCTGTCACTTCCGGTATCCGACTTGGCGGCGGCATTGCGGGTTCTGCCGACATGGGCGACAGCCTGCCAGGTCTGCCGGATTCGCGCGGCGGCGTCTTTCCTTCTGCTGACCAACGCGGAGTAGAGGATATCGACGACGACCATCTGGTTGATCCTCGACAGCGTGGCGCCCTGTCTGTACAACGCTTCGGTGTCAGGGACGTGAAGAACGATATCGGCGAGCTTCGACAGGGAGTTCGTGCCGATCCGTGTGATCGCGATAAGCGTCGCCCCGGCGTTCTTTGCTTGATAGGCAGCCCGCAGCGTATGGTCCGTCTCGCCGGAATAGGAGAAAAGTATCGTGACATCATCCTTCGTCAAGGAACAGGCCTGTACGATCTGTATGTCGGGATCAGAAGGGGCGAACGCGGTAAGGCCGATGCGTACCAGCTTCTGCTGGAAGTCAGCCGCGACAAGCCCGGAGGCTCCGATACCGGACAGCAGGATGAAACGCGCGGCGCAGATCGTGTCCAGGGCCAGTCCGATGCTCTTCGTGGAAAGCACGGGCTTCAAGGATGAGAGGCTTTCCGTGACCGTTTCGATCATCAATGTACAGATGTCATTGATGTCGGTGGCGTTCTCCAGATCGAATACATAGGGGGAGTTTTTCAAGGGGGCCGCACTATAGATCTCTTTCGCCAAGGATATCCGTAGTTCAGGATAGCCGGAGAAACCCAGCCGTTTGCAGAGACGAATGACCGCCGCGGGACTGGTTTCGGCGTGCTCGGCCAAGGTCGTGATGTTTTCTTCAACCGCTTTGTTGGAGAACTGCAATATGTAGTTCGCCACCTTCATTTCTGAAGCCGTAAGATGAGGAGCGACCTGTTTGATGAGAGATAGACATCCTTCCATGCCGTAAGCATAGCACGGCCTGCCCAGAGCTGTAAATGAAAATTATTTTCAAAATTGCAAAAAATAATCTAAAAATTTTTGTTGCCAGAATCAGAAAACGTACCTTATAGTGCGGTTATGGAAGAACTTTTGACGACTGAACAACGCAATCCCGTCTCTTGGAAGATAGACGCCAAGAGTACAGCGGAAATTCTCAGGATAATCAACGACGAAGACAAACATGTCCCGTTCGCAGTCGAGACCGCTTTGGGCCAGATCGAAACCGTGGTCGATGATGTCGTGGCCGCATTCGGCAGCGGGGGGCGCCTGTTCTATATCGGAGCGGGTACTTCCGGTCGTCTGGGCGTGCTGGATGCCTCGGAGTGCCCGCCGACCTACGGTGTGAGCCCGAACTTGGTGCAGGGGATTATCGCGGGGGGGATTCCCGCCTTGACCCGTTCGATCGAGAATGCCGAGGACGACGGTCCCGCGGGTATCGACGCATTGGTTTCCGCAGGGTTCGCGAAGAATGACGTTTTGGTAGGGATTACCGCTTCTGGTGGAGCCGCTTTCGTCGTTGACGCGATCAAATATGCGAGGGACTGCGGTGCGAAGGTCGGCGCGATCAGTTGCAACGAGCACACTCCCGTGTTCGATCTCGTCGATGAAAACCGCCGGATATATCTTCCCGTCGGACCGGAGATCGTTACGGGCTCCACCCGCATGAAGGCCGGTACGGCCCAGAAGCTGGTCCTGAACATGATCACCACGACGGCGATGATCCGAACCGGGAAGGTCTACAATAACCTGATGGTCAATCTGATGCCAGTGAACTCCAAGCTGGTCAAACGCGCCCAGCGGTTGATCTGTGAAGTTTCCGGATGTACCCGTGCGATGGCGGCCCAACTGTTCTCGGAATCAGGGCAGGACACAAAGACCGCCATGCTGATGGCGATGCTTGGGATAGACGCTTCGACTGCACGGCAGTTGCTGGTCACCCATGAAGGCAGCATCAACAAGGTACTTGACGGTCAGACTCGTCTGACACAGAGCAAGGAGGCCTGAATGGCCGATAGGTTGATCTTCGGTATCGACGGAGGGGGTACCCGTAGCAGGATCGCTCTAGCCTCGCTGTCAGGCGAGGTTCTCTGTCGGCTCGAAGGGGCCAGCACGAATATGTACGCCTCACAGTCCGAGCATGTGGTCGCGACTCTCCGGGGATTGATCGAAGACGCCTGTACCACCTGTGGACGGTCCATATCCGATATATCTGCTGGTTGCATTGGCAGCGCGGGGCTGTCCAGGCCACAGGAACGGGAAAAATTCTCTTCCGCGCTCCTTGATTTGCTGGGTCCGGATGTTCCTGTCAAGTTGTGCAATGACGCGGAGATACTTTTGGTTGGCGGTGTCGGGAATCTTCAGGGGATCTGCCTGGTTTCCGGTACTGGCTCTATAGCTTCCGGCCGGCTTGCGGACGGGACTCTTGTCCGTTCCGGCGGCATGGGATGGCGCCTGGGAGATGAAGGCTCCGCATGGTGGATTGGTCAGCAGGCCATCTGTAGAGGATTACGAAGCGAAGAGTTCAGAGATATGCCTACAGGAATGATGGGCGAGCTGCTGCATCATTTTCAGCTCAATGAGAGCTGGGAATTGATACCGTTGTTCAACAACACTTCGTTGGACAAGGCGGCCATCGCTTCAGCGGCCCC
This sequence comes from uncultured Sphaerochaeta sp., assembly GCA_964407735.1. Lineage (GTDB taxonomy): Bacteria > Spirochaetota > Spirochaetia > Sphaerochaetales > Sphaerochaetaceae > Spiro-02. The sequence continues at coordinate 24,467 of CAYOWS010000036.1, forward strand.
TATCGTGACAAAAGCCGCATTGCAGGGGGATATACTTGCATTGGATATCCTCCATTGCGCGGCGGAAGAGTTGTTCCGGCTGGTGGCTTCAATAGTACGGCAGTTGCCTGCGTTGTCGGAAGCCCGCCTTGTCTGCGCAGGAGGTGTCATGGAGCATGACAGTGTCGTCATTGAGAGGTTCCGTGGACTTTTGTCCGATGGTTTGCCCGCCATCCATTGGATGGATGCGAAGGGGACCGCGTTGGATGGGGCGTTGATCCTTGCGCAAGGAGCTTTGAATATCAGCGAATAGCCAGGTCGTGTACTTGGATAGAAATAGTCGTACTACTAAAAATAGGAGGAGACGATGAAAAAAGTTGCAATCGTATTGCTGTCTGTATTGCTCGTTATGTCTTCAGTGTTCGCCAGAGGTCAACAGGAAAGCGCCGTATTGGATATGTCCGCGCCTGTCACTCTGACGATCTGGACGCATGAAGATCCCAACAGGAGTGTTTTGGAGAAAGAGCTGATCGCAGAATTCTGTAGGCAGAACCCGAATGTCACTGTCGATTATCAGATGTATCCGTCAGGAAGAATGCGGGAACTGCTTACTGTAGCGTTCTCCGCCAACCAAGGACCGGATATCTTCAACCAGAGCCAGTCAGTCATCAGACAGTTCGTCGTCGAAGGTCGGACCGCCGCGTTGAATCCCCAGTGGATCGGTGCGAACAGTGTCGATGAAGTCCGTGGCAGATACCTCCCCGGCGCTCTTGAAGCGGTCGAATGGGAAGGTGACATTCATGGTATGCCGTTGGAATACACGAATCTCTGCATCTACCTCAACAAGAACATCTTCCGTGACGCCGGTCTGGATCCAGACACGGACTATCCCAAGACTTGGGAAGAGGTGATGGATGTCAGCGAGAAGCTTGTCCTCCGCAATGGTGAAATCATCACCCGTCGTGGATATGACTTCCGATATCCTTCCTACACCCAGCAGTTCCTGCCTATGGTGGAACAGCTCGGCGGCAAGTTGGTGAGCGATGACGGCAAGACCGCTGTGATCGGCGACGAAGCTTGGCTCCGCTTCTTCGAATACATGCGTGCATGGGGACCGAACGGCAAGAACCTCGGCGGACCTACCTATGTGGCTCCCCGTCAGTTGTTCGACCTGAACAACAACGAGATCGCCATGAGTGAAAGCGGGCTGTACCAGCAGGCTCGCATGAAGAGCGCCAACCCCGACTTCTATGACAGCGGCGAATGGATGATCATTCCGTATCCCCAGTGGAGCGATGCCGAGGAACATGTAGCCGGCGCGATCGCCTGCCACTACTACCTTGTCAACGGTCAGATCCCGGAAGCCCGTCAGGCCTGGGCCTGGAGACTGGTCGATTTCCTGTTGAGCCATTCAGAGGACTATCTACAAAGGGTCAACCTCGTACAGCCGACCTATGAGCTGTTCGAGAGCGAAACCTTCAAGAACATGCCGTATTCCGACGTCTTCCAGAGCGACATGGAGAATGCGACATTGGTCTACTACGCTGAAAACAGTTCAGCGATCAACGACAGGTTCAAGTCCGCCGTAGAAAGCGCGATGTTGCAGGGCGAAGATCCACGGACTGTGCTGGCTTCCTTCCGGAGAGACGTCCAGGCGATCCTTGACGACCAGATGTAAGGAGTCCCGTCGGTTTCCGCCGTACTTCCGGTATGGCGGAAAACCGATCCTTCCATTTATCGGCCCACTTGGTGGCGGAACTGCGGGACAAAGGAGTTGAATGATGAGATATACAGGCATAGAGAAAAAGAAAGCACGTTGGGGATGGGTCTTTGTCACACCCGCTGTCCTGTTGTTCCTGATGTTTTCGTTGTATCCGATGCTCAACGCTTTCTACAACACGTTCTTCAACATGAGACTGCTGTCGCTACGCAAGCCGCAGTTCGTCGGATTCAGGAACTACGCCTATGTGCTCACTTCCCCCAGCTTCTGGAGTTCCGTCAAAGCCACGGTGATCTTCACAATCGGGTCTTTCATCCCGCTGACGATTTTTTCCTTCATCCTTGGATTGGGCGTTACCACCCGCAAACGGGGCGTCAAGGCCTTGCAGCTGATCTATTACTCTCCTGCGATCCTTTCCTCCGTCGTCGCGGCGTTGATCTGGATGCTGATCTTCGATCCAAGGGGGTTGGGCAATGGTTTCGTGAACTGGCTGTTCAGGACTCCGGGCGTAGACCATCGTTGGCTGACCGATCCTTTCATGCTTCAGGCCTGTACCGTGACCATCTATGTCTGGAAATACATCGGCTACTTCACGATCATCTTCGTCACCGGCATCGCCAAGATTCCTGATTCCGTCCTGGAAGCCGCGACGATCGACGGAGCTTCGACTATGCAGACCGTCTGGAAGGTCGTCATGCCGTTATTGAAACCGACTACGGTGATGGTGTCCATCGTAGCGATGCTGAACTGTCTCAAGTCGTTCTCCACACAGTATCTCTTCACTCAGCGCGGGGCCCCGTTGGAACCGCTGAACGTGGTGACGCTGAATATCTACAATACCGCGATGCGCGATCTGAACATCAGCCGCGCGTGCGTCATGAGTCTTCTTCTGTTCCTCGTCATGATGGTCCTGACGTTGATACGGATGAGATCATCTGAACGAAACGTCGTGTCGTACTAGGGAAGGGGGAGCTATATGCTGAGACAGAATACAACAACCAGCGGTCGAATCGCCAATGGGGTCGTCGACTTGGGCTTGGCGTTCGTCGCCATAGCGGTCCTTGTCCCGATCGCCTTCATGTTCACCGCGTCGCTGATGCCTTCCCGTGAAATCTTCTCGATGCCCTACAAATGGATTCCCAGCAAGATCCATTGGATGAACTATTACAATGCGATAGCGGGAAACGACAGGTCGTTCCTCTTCCTGCGCAACATACTCAATTCCCTGATCGTAGCGATCCTGACTACGCTGTTCTCGGTCATCGTCAGCGGATTCGCCGGGTACGGACTTTCAAAATTCAAGTTCCGTGGCCGAAACGTGGTGTTCCTCATGATCATGGGCCGCATGATGATCCCCTTTGAGGCGATCATGATCCCGATGTATATTACAGCCGTTAAACTTGGCTTGCAAAATACCTACACCGGACTGATATTGCCATTTATCCTGAGTACTTTCGGTCTATTCCAGATGCGGCAGTACCTCATGACGTTCCCTGACGATCTCCTTGACGCCGGTCGTATCGACGGTCTGGGGGAGATGGGGATCTTCTGGAAGCTGGTGTTCGTCAACAGCACGCCCGCCATCGCCACCGCCGCGATCCTCTGTTTCAGAGGGCAGTGGGACAACCTGTTGTGGCCGTTGCTGATCGCCCAGCGGGAACATATGAAGACCATCCCGACCTATATTGTGAAATTCACGGAAGAGAAGTATTCTGATGAAGGGGCCATGATGGCGGTCGCCATGCTCGCGAGCATCCCGATCATCATCCTGTTCCTGACATTGTCCAAGTACTTTCTCGGTGGTAGTACGATGTATTCGTCTGGAAAGGAATAGATTCCAACAAGGAACAAATAAGGTAGTGAACATGATAGAACTCTGTATTTTCGATATGGGCGGCGTGCTGATCCGTGACTTCCATGTCGCCCCCAGGCTGTTGCCGTTCCTCGGATGCTCCGAGTCGTCCTTCGCTGAGATATCCCCGGCGATCAGTGAGGCTCTGAAAAACCACAGCCGGGGATTGATCGATGAGCCGACTTTCTGGGAACAGTATCGATCCATAGCTGGTCGGGCGTTGCCTGAGACGGAGGAGAGTCTTCTCGGAAAGTTCTTTACCCCGGTACTGGATCCTGCGACAGTGGATATCCTGCGAGGACTCAAGGCGCATGGCATGCGTGTCGTCTGCGGGACGAACGTGATCGACGCCCATTATGATATCCACATGGCTTTGAAGCAGTATGATATCTTCGACCATGTCTATGCGTCGCATCTGATCCACATCGCGAAGCCTGACGGAGATTTCTACCGGTATATCTGTGAACAGGAGCATGTCTCGCCCGAAAAGGCCTTCTTTACCGATGACATGGAGGCGAATGTCGTCTCCGCCCGGCAGGAAGGTCTGGCGGCTTTCCTCTACACTGACGCAAAGCACCTTGGAGAGCAGTTGGGTTCTCTAGGGGTTTCGTATTGATTTGTATTTGTTGTTATAATTGTACGATATATATGTGATATAATTTTTATACATATATTATATAGTAATTGCATGATTGCTATTGATGCGGAGAGAATGACATGAAGGTTTCGGTTCGGCTCTGGCGACGGGATATTTCCTTGAAACGTCCGTTCAAGACTGCGTTGCGGACAGTCTCCGCTGTGGAGGATCTCGTCCTTGAAATTTCCGTCGATGGACGATCGGGATATGGCAGCGCGGCACCTACTGTCGCGATTACGGGCGACAGCCTTGAAAGGATGTCCCGTTCGATAGAGCGTGACGCCGTCCCGATGCTTCGCGGCTGGTCCGGGACCATCCTTGAACCTGCTTTGATCCTGGCGGACCGGAAGTTTGAATCGACTTCCGCGCGGTTCATGACGGAATCCGCTCTGTTCGATCTTGCCGGTGTATCGTCGGACCGCTCGGTCGCATCGATGCTCGGCGGCATCGTCCGCTCGGAATTGCCAAATGATATCACGATCAGCCTGAACTCTCCCGACGAGATGGCCGCCGACGCGGCGGATGCCGTGGGGCAAGGTGTCTCCATCCTGAAGCTGAAGGTCGGCAACGACACCCGCCAGGATATGGAGCGGCTTGACGCCATCTGTCATGTCATTTCCGATTCCACCGTGCTCAGGCTCGATGCAAACCAAGCCTGGAATGTCGAGGAGGCCCGTTTTCTCTTGAAGGAATTTGAAAAGCGTGGGTATCCGATAGATATCATCGAACAGCCCGTACCTGCGAAGGATCTTGATGGGTTGCGTCGGATCACTGAATTCAGTCCGTATCCCGTCATGGCGGACGAAAGCTTGTTCAACGCCGACGACGCGGTCGCTTTGATCGCGCTGCGCGCCGCCGATATACTCAATATCAAGCTCGCCAAATGCGGCGGGTTCCTTGAGGCGTTGAAAATCTGCCGCCTCGCCGAAGATGCCGGACTGGAATGCATGCTCGGTTGCATGATGGAAGGGCCCGTCGGTATCGTCGCCGCATGCAATCTCGCAGTCTCACAGCGTGTGATCTCAAGAATCGACCTTGACAGCCCTCTGCTGTACGAACGCCCGGTTGGTCGCTATTCGACGCGTTTCGAAGCCGACAGGATCGTATATACGGAAGCCAAGGGTCTTGGAATCGAAGATACGACGTTGGATGAAGCCAATGCCCATTTGCTTTGGGAGATCGATCTATGAGCCCTGAGACGCGTCTGACGGCATTCCTGGATAGTCTGGTCAGTGACGGGATCTGTCCTGGAGCCGTCGCGTTCGTTTGTGACCGGGAACGGATGCTATTCTCCCATGTCGCCGGAGTTCGCCAGATCGTCCCGCAGCGGCGTCCGCTCTCCTTCGATACGATGTTCGATCTTGCCTCCCTGAGCAAAGTCGTCTCCACGACGATGGTCGCCGCCCGGCTTCGTGACCGCGGTGAACTCGACTATGACGAGCCGGTCAGGAAATTCCTGCCGTCTCCCGGGTATTATGGCGATGTCACCATCAGGCAGCTTCTGACCCATACCGGTGGCTTTATCGCCGAGATGCGGCTGTGGGACCATGTCTCTGATCCCGAAGATGTCCTGCGCTTCATCCTTGACCGAGAACCTGAATATCCTCCGGGGACACGCTATGAATACAGTTGTTTTGGCTTTATCGTCCTTGGGGCGATCTTGGAGCGGATATTCAGTCGTGACCTGTCCTGCGCCGCCCAGGAACTGGTATTCACACCTCTGGGGATGTCCTGGACAATGTACAACCCGTTGCTACGCTTGCAGGGAACGTCGGAGGAAATCGCGGCGACCGAGTACGACGCCCGTTCCGGCGATGTGATGGTCGGGGAGGTCCATGACGAGAACGCCCGGTTCCTGGGTGGCGTCGCGGGAAACGCGGGTGTGTTCTCCACAGCGGAGGACCTTGCCGGTTTCCTGAGGATGCTGCTCAACGACGGCATGACGGACACGGGTGCTTTCCTTTCCCCAGAACATATCAAGGAATTCCACACCGACTACACGCCGGATTTCTCCGTCGGGCGCGGGCTGGGATTCCTGCTCGCTACCCACGGGGAGACTCCCGCCGGCATAGTCGCCTCGTCATCCAGCTATGGACATACAGGTTTCACCGGGACTTCCATATGGATCGATCCTGTCAAGCGTCTGGCCGCGTGCCTGCTGACGAACAGGGTGCATCCTTCCCGCGACGAGAACCGGCTGATCTCACTGCGTCCTGTGTTCCACGATCTATCCTTCTCCCTGCCTCATTGATCCTGCCGTGATTTCTCCTCTTGATTTCTTCCGTCGGTACTGCTATGATGGTTTTCGAAATCGATTTCGAAAAATCGAACGGCAGTGTCGAACCCCCTGTTGGAAGGGGTGGAGGGAGGTATCCCATGATCACTATCTATGACATCGCCAAGAAAGCCGGAGTCTCTCCTTCGGCGGTCTCGAAGGCCTTGAACGGTCGTCATGATGTCAATGACGTGACCCGTTCACATATCATTGCGGCCGCCTCCGAACTGGGGTACACGCCCAACGTTCATGCACGTGGGCTGAAGATGAAGAAGTCGTGGCTGATCGGCGTAGTCTATTCAGACGGCGGGGTATCCCTGCCGCTCGACCATCCGCTGTTTCTCCCCTTGCTGGACAGTTTCAAGCAAAAGATAGAATCGGACGGCTATGAACTGTTGTTCTTTTCTGATAATTCCCCGCTGGTCGGTGACAATATGATCGCGCACTGCTGTTCCCGACAGGTCGACGGGGTGTTGCTTGTGAATGTCGACAAAGTGGATGCCACGGCTGTAAGCGCGGCCGCCCAGGATATCCCGATGGTGAGTTGCAATCTCGTCCTGGAGGGGGTTCCCGCTGTGATAACGGACAATGCCGCGGCGGCACGTCAGGCGGTCGAATATCTCTATTCCTTGGGGCACCGCCGTATCGCCCATGTAGCCGGCCCTTTGCAGACCCACGTCGTGGCGGCTTCTGAACGCTTGGGTGGATACAAGGCCGCTTTGCAGGCGTTGGATTTGGAATATGATCCCTCCTTGGTCATCGACGCAGGGAGTTGGACTCCTGAAGCAGGAGCTTCCGCCTTTTCGCGGTTGTTAGATAGTAAGGATTCCTCCTTTACCGCTGTTTTCTTTGCTTCCGATTCCTTGATGATGGGGGCTTTGCCCATTATAGAGAACCATAACATTCTTGTACCTAAAGATTTATCACTGATTGGCTTTGATGGCGCCCAATGGACCCAGTTCCTTGGCGGCGGCTATACGACGTTCCGTCAACAGGCTGGTTTGCTAGGGGCTACGGCTGCTCAACTGTTGCTGGAAAAAATGGATGGATCCTCTCGGACAGATATCGTAAGGATACCTGCCGAACTAATATTACGCAATTCCTGCGCTCAGATCGACGACGGGAATGAATAGGAGTACATATGGAGAGCTTGTTGTTTCCGGAGGATTTTCTCTGGGGTTGCGCTACCGCCAGTTATCAGGTCGAAGGCGCGGGTGATGAAGACGGGCGTAAGCCTTGTATCTGGGATACTTTCAGCAAGGTCCCTGGCGCTGTTCAAGCCGGTCAGAATGGCTCCGTAGCAGTTGACCAGTATCATCGGTACAAGGATGATATTCTCTTGATGAAGCGGCTTGGATTCAAGTCCTACCGCTTCTCGATCGCTTGGCCGAGGATACTTCCTGATGGTCGGGGCAAAGTGAATCCAAAAGGAATCGAGTATTACAGGAACCTATGCGCCGCCTTGCATGAAGCCGGTCTGTCCGCCGTGGCTACGTTGTATCATTGGGATCTGCCACAATCCTTGGGGGATGAAGGGGGCTGGACGGTCCGTTCAACCGCTGAGGCGTTCGGTGAATATGCCGATGTCTGTTTTCAGTATCTGGGCGATGTAGTCGATCAATGGATCACTTTGAACGAACCGTATTGTTCTGCTTATCTTGGCTATCTTGATGGTGTGCATGCTCCCGGTATCAAGGATCTTTCCGCTGCCGTCAAGGCGGTGCATTACCTGAATCTTGCCCACGGGCTCGCTGTGAAGGCATATCGCGCCAGGGCTCTCTCAGCGCCGATCGGGATAACCTGGAACCCCCAGACCCCGCGACCGGCTACCTGGACCGAGCCTGATCGTAAAGCCGCGGCGTATGCACGTGCGTTTGAGACGGAGGTCTTCACCAATCCTGTATTTGGTTTTGGATATCCGACGATAGTGACCGATGACCTGGCTCTTTCGTTCCCGATCGAGTCCGGGGATATGGAGTTGATAGCTCAGAAGATCGATTTCATCGGGGTCAACTACTACAATGAGAATCCAGTTTCCTGGGATGATGACGCACGTCTGAAATATCGTACTCAACCGACTTGGCAGGAGACGCAGGACATGAACTGGCCGATAGTACCGAACGGCTTGAGACGGCAGTTGCTATGGCTCCATGAGTTGAGCGGTGGTATTTCGATGTATATCACTGAAAATGGTTGCGCATGCGCTGATACAGTCTCCGCCGACGGACGAGTACATGATCCTCAACGCATCATGTATCTCGCCAAGCATTTCGAGATCTGCCGTGATCTGATCGAAGAAGGAATTCCATTGAAGGGATATTTCGTATGGTCGTTCCTGGACAATTACGAATGGAGCTGGGGGTACTCGAAGCGTTTCGGCATCACATACGTGGATTATGATACGCTTGAGCGGATTCCCAAAGACAGCGCGTACTTCCTGCGAGACGTTATTGCTGGGTTTGGTGAGTATTGAACCTATATCAATATTATTTAATTCTTAAATAATTATTAAATGGTATCAGTATTATTTACTGGTACCATCTTTTATATAGCGCTATCAGTATTGTTAGGATATCGTTCTGTTTCATATGATACCATAGCAATACCCATTTGTGTCTTTTATTGTAATAGCGGTAAAATTTGATCGTTTTGATTTACATGCAATACAATTTACAATCACAATCTCTAGTGTATTGGTATGAGACTAGGTGTATTTCCATTTGATTTACCATG
>CAYOWS010000037.1:0-32756 GCA_964407735.1 uncultured Sphaerochaeta sp.
CGCCCTCATGGTTCGCCCCGCCCTTCCTTTCAATAGCTTAACTTAATGACATTGAAAATACTTCCCCCTTCAACCCAAATGGTTGAATAGGTGAATTGATGAATGGTTGTTAGAAAGGCCTATAGGCACAGTAAATACGGACCATCTCGCCATAATCGAGATGACTTGGATAATAGGTCCGGGCTTCCACTATGTGTTCAATCCCCTGGAGACCCTCCGATCCTCCCTCATCTGACTGCCACCAGTTGGTAATAATTCGCGATCCGTCTTCAGTAACTTGCATCAGGCTGCTCCCTAGATGTATCACTACCGGATTCTTAGTGTCTAGTATGTTCACACCCGTCAGACTATAAATGATGGATCTGCTATCCAGTGCATCTTTTGGTCCCCACCCCAACAGTTCCTGCCCTTCTCTGAGATTGAGTACTCCAGTCGCCAGCTCTACTTGATTCACCATGTACCACACATGACTGTGCAACATATCTTCTGGCTTCTCTCTGCACAATGCGTCCAGATCAGCTAGGCTATAGACTTTCGACGGTTCCAACTGTATTCTGCTTAAAGGTCGCATTTCTGCCATGTCTTGTGGAACCACGACCTCCCAGTATTTCCCATCCACTTCGTTGACTATCTTCCCTCCCATCGGGCCTGTTCCGCCTACCTTCCAGCCGGTCCCCTTTGTCCAGGTCCCGGAATCGCCGCTGGTGAGCTTGATTCCCGTCTGCATCATCCTGCTGCCACTACATTCGCCCACGACCTCGACTACCATCCTTCGGGCGGTATTGTCCGTCACCGCCAGCTTCGCCACATTGCTCTTGTCTGCGTTCCGATATCTCGTTTCAGATTCGCCATCGAAATATACCTCCAACACGTATCCTTCCGGTGCTGTCGCTTCGATCGTGGGATAGCCGTTACCTTCTTCGGGGCCCATCACCCCGTACGAAAGTTTCACGGCGGCAGCCGTGACTCTCTCGAACGACTGGCTCGTTGTCTCCCCGCCAATTCCAGCACCCAGCCTCGCCTCGATGGTGATCTGTTCCACGCTTGCGTCGATGCCCGCAGCGAAGACCGACACCGCGGTGCCGTCGTAGTCCCTCCACCTATTAGCAGTATCGGTCGAGTACCGGTACTGGATCGGGCTTCCTGCCACAGGCGCGCTCAGCGTCACCTTCCAGTCCGTGTTCTCGCTCCTGTCTACGGACATCTTCACCTTCCGCTCGATGACCGGCAACTCCGTGAAGACTTCCGTCGACTTCCAGTCGGAGTATCCTGTGGCCGTGACCTCCGTCAGCCACACCTTCATGTCCGTGCCGTCGTCGCAAGGAATCTCGACATCCACGCCGGAACCCGTCGCGGTAACAGGTTGTTCTACGATCTCCGCTGTGGCATAGTCCGTCCCGTAACGGTAGGTGTATGTAGCCCCAGCTACGCCGCTGGAAAGCTTCACCTTCCACACATACGCACTCTTTGTGTCGTTCAGCCCCACACTCGCCACACCGACCGCAACGGAAGGGACCACAGGGTTCACTATAGTCACCTTATAGCGGACGCTTGCCGTATTTTCCTCGGGGTAGTTCGGGTCGGTGTATCTGACGGTGACATCTTTGGGTCCGACACTGGAGGTGTCTACATCACCCACGTCCGTCGTATCCTGTACGTCGCTCGTACCGTCGTCGTAGGTCACCTTCAAAGTCACCGTCGACGGCTTGGTGTACGCGTCACCCCTGGTCAGAGTCACCTCATACAGAACCTTGTTCACGATCTCGATGGCCTTCACCTTCTTCGGTGCCTGGTACGTGATCGTGTACGTCGAGCTCTTTCCTCCGTAGGTCACCGTCACGTCGCAACCCTTGGTGACCACGCTGGTTCCCGGAGTCATGGTCGTGCCGCTAGCGGCTTTGAACGTCATGCCCGCACCGCTGGTCCAGCGCACGATGTTCTGGGTGCCGTCGCTGTAGCTGGCCTGGAGGGAAAGACCCTCCGCGCTGAACGTACCGCCGTTGGTATAGTTCGTCACGTCAGGCTTGGTCAGTACCTCTATGCCAGTCAGCGTCCTTGCGTCCGTGTACGTCGCCTTGAACTTCGCGTTCTTCTCTCCGTACGTGACCGTCACGTCGGTTCCTTCTGTGATAGCGGCGCCGTTGGCGGGTGAGGTAGTGATCCCGTGGTCGCCGGTGGAGCCTGTCCAGATCACCAGCCTGCTCGTGCCGTCGCTCATGTACGCGGTCACGCTCAGCCCGCTCAGGTCCAGGGTCTTGTCGGTTCCCGTGTAGGAAATCTTGTCCGGCATGGACGCGATCGCGATGCTCCGTACCGTCGCAGCTTCCACGACCTTCACCGTATAGGAGTCGCTCTTCGTGTTGCCGCTGTAGTTCGGGTCCGTGTAGGTGACGGTCACCTGCTTGTTCCCGGTGGAACTGGTATCCACCGTACCGCTCGTTACCAGAGACCTCACCTCTTTCGTTCCATCGTCGTATGATATCTCCACGGACACGGTCGATGGTTTGGCATAGGTGACACCCTTGGTCAGCGTCACTTCATACAACGACTTGTTCACGATGCTGATGCCGGTCACCTTCTTCAGCGCCTGATACGCAATTTGGAACGTCGTCGTCTTGCCCGCGTATGTGACCGTCACGTCGCAACCCTTGGTGACCACGCTGGTTCCCGGAGTCAGGGTCGTGCCGCTGGCGGTTTTGAACGTCATGCCCGCACCGCTGGTCCACCGCACGATGTTCTGGGTGCCGTCGCTGTAGCTGGCCTGGAGGGAAAGACCCTCCGCGCTGAACGTACCGCCGTTGGTATAGTTCGTCACGTCAGGCTTGGTCAGTACCTCTATGCCAGTCAGCGTCCTTGCGTCCGTGTACGTCGCCTTGAACTTCGCGTTCTTCTCTCCGTACGTGACCGTCACGTCGGTTCCTTCTGTGATAGCGGCGCCGTTGGCGGGTGAGGTAGTGATCCCGTGGTCGCCGGTGGAGCCTGTCCAGATCACCAGCCTGCTCGTGCCGTCGCTCATGTACGCGGTCACGCTCAGCCCGCTCAGGTCCAGGGTCTTGTCGGTTCCCGCGTAGGAGGTCTTGTCCGGCGCGCTCTGGATCGCTAGAGAGGTCACAGTGGCGACCTCAACCACTCTTACAGTATAGGAGTCGCTCTTGGGCGTATCAGTCGGATAGTTCGGGTCTGTGTAGCTCGCGGTCACCGTGTAGGTATCGGCGACATCGTTTTTCACACCATCGTCCACTTCTATGGCCACCTTCACCTCGCTCGTGCCGTCGTCGTAGTATACCGTCAGCTCGGTGTTCGCCGCGGTCCTCTTCGTGTAGGAGTCGCCCTTGGTCAGCGTCACGGCGTACAGCGCCTTGTCCACGATCGAGACCTTCGTCACCTGCTTCGGCGCCTGGTACGTGATCGCGTACGCCGCAGTCTTATCCTGGTATGTGACCGTCACGGTCTCGTTTTTGTTGACCACGCTTGAACCCGGCGTCAGGGTCGTGTCGCCGGCGGTTTTGAACGTCATGTTCTCGTCCGGGTAGCTGATGAACTTCTGGCTTCCGTCGCTGTATTGCGCCATGATTATCAGCCCGTCCGCTTTGAACGTATCGTCCTTGGCGTAGTTCGTCTTGTCCGGGATTTTGCTCACCGCGATCAAGTCCAGCGTGGCCTCCTCGGTCACCTTCACCTTGTAGAAGCATGTCAGGGGAGCCGTCAGGGCCCTGCTGGAGATGCCCACCGGGCGCTTGGAACCGGGAGTGTAGCTCACCGTCACGGTCCAGTCTCCGGCCACGGGGAAAGTGTTTTCAGCGGTCAGCGTCGCACTATTGGGACCTGCTACGGTCACGGCAAGGTCGTTGTCCGTCAGCTTCTTGATCTCGGACACGGTCTTCGTCACCATCATGTCGTCATCGTAGCGGATGTCCAGAACCAAGCCTTCGTAGTCGAGAGTTCCGTCCTTGGCGAACGTAGTCGGCATGTCGCTCAGCGTCGACACCGCGATCGACTTCGCGTCCACAAGGTCCACGATGGTCACTGTGAACGTGTCGTTCTGCGTCTTTCCTTTGTCTGTATAGCTCACCGTCACGGTGGGGGTCCCCGCGGATCCATTGAACGTGTCAGCGGAGGGGCTGAAGGTCGAGCTCGTCACGACCGACGTCGTTCCGTCGCTGTATTGCGCCAGCATCTTCACGGATTGGGGATGTTCGTACTCGCCCACCACGTACGCCTTCGCATACTGCGCCCTGTCCAGGAGGGTCACCTTCTGGAGATGGTCCTCTGGATCTTCCTTACGGGGCGCTACAGTCACTTCATAGCTGTCTATCTTTGTGTTGCCAGAGTCGCCAGGGTCAGTGTACGACACCGTCACATCGTAGGTGTCGGCCGTCGTTAGATCGACTGTATCGCCACCGAACTCCAGGACCTTGGGATCTGCCGCTGTGTTCTGCAAGTTCACCACCGTGCCGTCGTCGTAGTACGCCAGGGCCTTCAGGTCAAACGTTGGGGTCGCATACCCCGCTTCATGATCTTGGGAGACTATGTACGTCTTCTCGTACAGGTACTTGTCCACGATCGCCAACGAGGTCAGCCTCTTCGGTGCCTTGTAGTACACCTCGAACTCATCGGAGGCGCCCTTGTAGCTAACCGTGACGGTCATCCCTCCATCCACGGCCGTATCTTCGTCCAGAGGCTCTTCACCAACCCACAGCATCATGTCACTGTTCGGCCAGCGCACGAGGTCCCTGTTCCCGTCGCTGTATATGGCCTGTATCACCAGTCCCGTCGCGCTGAAGGCGTAGCCGGTGAGGTCGCTGTAGTTCGTTACTTTCGGCTCGGAGACCACCTCGATGCCGGTCAGCGTTCTTGCTTTAGTATACGTTACCTTGAACTTAGCCGTCTTCCCTCCGTACGTGACATCCACCTCAGCGTCCGCTTCGATTGTGTCGCCGTTGGCGTAGTTCGTAGCGATCCCGTTCGCGTTCTCTTCCGTCCACTTCACCTGCCTGCTCGTACCATCGCTCATGTACGCGGTCACGCCCAGGCCCCTCAGGTCCAGCGTATTCTCACTTCCCGCGTAGGAGGTCTTGTCCGGCATGGACGCGATGGAGATCCCCATCACTGTGGCCTCCCCGGCCTCGACCTGCACCGGATATGTGGTCTTTAGGCCGTTGTAGTCGGCCGTCACGAGATTCGTGCCCGCCTTCTCAAGCCGGGTCTCGCCCGCTTCAAGGGCCATGCCGTTCGCATACCTGTATTTTAGGAAGGATGGGTTCACCGCACTATCACTTCCGTCGCTCATGTTCAGCGTCGCCTTCACGCCGTCCACCATGAACAGGTCGCCGGCCTTGAAGCTGTTGGCTCCCGTGGCGTCCACCGACAGCCCCACAGGAACCGGCGCCTCCTTGCATCCGACCAGCGCAAGCAGGCACGCCAGCGCAAGCACCACGACCGACGCCACAAGCGCCGCCCTTCCTTTCCTTCTTTTCATTCCTTTTCTCCTTCGCTCCAACAAAAATGATAGAGAAAGCGTCCCCCGCCCTTGGGGGGACGCCATGAAGGGGCCAGCCTTTCAGGCCCCGCAATAACAAAAGAAAAACAGGGGTCTCCATGCCTCGTGCGCACGCACGGGGCACCTTCCGCACCCGGTTCCGGCTCCTACCGCCGCACCGGGCCCCCTCCGCCTTTTTCCAAGCCCGGCTCGCCCCCGAACGCCTTGACGCGCGGGGTTCAGGCCCTTCCGCCTGTGGAGGTGTTCCTCCAGGCGGTCATCTGTCTCCCTATGCCGTCCACCGGCAGTGCCACCTCAGTGTACGCCTTCAGACCTACAAGGCGCAGGTCGGAGCACAGCCTCACCTCAAGCTTCACCAGCTCGTAGGTGTCCAGGAACTCCTCCTGGTAGACCGTCTTCTCCCGCGCCCTGTTGGCCCGGTAGATGCTCCTCAGCAGGGACAGCGCGTCCCGCTTGAGGTCCTGTCCCAGGGTGTACTTGTACTCCCTGGGGAACTGGCCCGTCAGGCGGAACAGCAGGAGCGTCAGCGCATACGTGTCCCTGAACACGGGAAGGTCACAGTACAGTCCCAAGGCGGGCCTCCTGACGGACGGACATCCCCTTCCCCGCCGGGGCCTGCAAACATCCGGACGCTGCCGGAAGCCTCAGGCAAGGGAGGGAGAGGGGATCAAAGGTCGAAGCGCAGGGGGAAAACATTTCCCCCTGCACCCCCTTCAACCCAAATGGTTGAAGGGATCAATAGATGAATGGTTGTTAGAAAGGCCTTTCGTAGAGATATGGCAACTCCTGACTATTCATCCCTAGGGCTAGCCCGATTTTAAAGTCGTCGCTGGTCCCTACATTTCTTAAGCTATAACTCCTAGTCGCAGCTCCCCCACTCGTAACACTACTGAACCAATTCAATGGTCTCAACCACCACTCCGTTCTTCTATCCATTGTATCTATGAGCTGTCGGGGTATATACTCGAAAACCTTCTCTCTTATCGCCCTATCTTCTTCTACATAGCGACTCAACGCCTGTTCCATTTCAGCTGTGAATACGCCATCTCCCACGTACCTAGTTCCTGCCGCAAGGTGTATCGTACTTCCTTTTTTCACTTTCTCTTCGCTCAATAAAATTTCCCAATACCCTTGTGCTATCGAAGCAGAACTTACATACCCTCCATTTGGTCCTCTATCGCCAACCTCCCAGTACGGACTCAGGTTTTCTCTAGAGGAGACACTTTCGATAAAGCCTCCAGCGCACACCTTTGCCTCTATGGAAAGAGGCTTGCTGCTTCCGTACTCAATCGCACTTCCATAATCCTTCCAGTCACTCCAAGTTTCACCCATATTCGGCGACGTCCGGTACTGAATTTTCGCACCAGATGGCACAGCCGATGGTTTTGTCATCACCACATCCGCGATGCCGTTCGTGTAATTCTGTTTAGTACTATGGTTGTACAGATGGATGTCCGGCTGCCTAAGCTGAGCCTGAACAGTCACGCCATCGCCCAGGACAGCCTCGGTATATACCGGAAAATCCTCATACGTTGTATCGGTCAGATAGGCCTTCGCCTTCACTGTCATGCTCTTGTCTACCACGATTCCCTTGGCAGCTTCATACAAGGTACTCCCCTCCGCCGGGGTACTGCCATCCGTCGTGTACCGGATCTCTATCCCATCCACCACGTCCGAGAACTTCAACGCCGTGCCGTAGAGGACCGTTCCACTGCCGAACATCAAGGGCAACTTCTCGACTATGATCTGAAATTCCCTTTCTACCGTCGTGTCCTCGGATGGGTACGACACCTTTACAGTATGTGTCCCTGCTTCATTCAGCTTAGACAGGTCTGTTCCTTCGAAATTCGCCTCCGTCGCTGAGACCAACTGCTTGCTTCCATCATCATACTCAAGTACCAGTTTCATCTCTCCCACGGGATATTTGTATGTCCCGAGCAGATACCGGCGGCTGTTCCACCTGGTTTCCGCATCCTCGATGGACATATTGGTCAAAACCTTGTCTGTAAAAACAGCCTCTTCGACTGTCACATCATAGGTGTCCTCGAACCCTTCGTAAGTCACCGTCACTGTATAGACGCCGGCCGTCTTCAGGTTCACCGTACCGGAGAAATCTTCCGCAAAGACTTCCCCGACAGTGCCGTCGTCGTACGTCACGTCCAAGAGCATGTCTTCCGGCCATTGGTATTCACCGGCATTAAAATCGGCGGTGTAAGGACCCTCATGCTTTGAGTCGCCTTTGATTTTCATGCCGGTCACAGTCTTCTCTGCATTGAACAAGATATCGAAGGTGTCTGAGAACCCTCCATACGTCACCGTCACGGTGTCCCCCTTCGTGATCAGCGTCTCACCGGGCGTCAGAGGCTCGAGCGAGGAACCAACAAATGTCATGTCCGATCCAGGCTTATAGGCCATCGGGTAGGTCGATCCCGTATTGTATGTGAGAGCCAAGACCAGGCCGTCGGCGGAGAACGTCTCCCTGGTTTTATAGTTTCGCTTTGAAGGAAGGCTACTGACACTGATACTCTCCAGGGCAGGTACCTGCGCACTGAAAGAGGTGAGTTTGTCGCCATAGATGACCGTCACGGTCGTATCGCCGATGATCTTAGTCCCGTTTGCCGGGTCGGTGGTGATCCCGTTGTGCCCTTCCCTGGGCGTCCAATCGACAATCTTTGAACTGCCGTCACTCATGGTGACCTTGACGCTCAGCCCGGTCAGGTCCAGCTCCGCAACTCCCGGGAAGTAATCCTTTTTATCAGGTTCAGACCCGATTTCTATGCTGCTGACCGTCAGGTCACTGACGGTGATGTTGAAAGTATCCTCCAGCCCCCTGTAGGAAGCGGTCACTACCTGGTCCTCGCCGACGTCATCGGACGAGAAGATCGTGCTCCTCGTCAGGATCTTCCCGCCCAACTTGTACGACAGATCGTCCACCGGCACGTCTTTCCTGCTTCCATCGCTCATGAACACCTTGACCACAAGCCCGTCGGGGTTGAACGTCTCTCCCCCATCGTACGTGGTTTTGGACAGCCCGTCCTGAGGGTCTACCACAAGACCCACCGGTACCGCCGGGTCTCCCGCACATCCCGCCAAAGCCAGCAGGCACGCCAGCGCAAGCGTCACGACAAACGCCGCCCTTCCTTTCCTTCTTCTCATTCCTTTTCTCCTTCGCCCCCATGGGGCTCGTCTCTTGATGCTCGTGATCCGCGGGAACTCCTGCCCGTACGTAGGATCCGGAACCCTCACGCCCCGAAGCCCGCGTACTTGCACGCGCCTTCCTTCACTCCACCTCCACGTACAGCGGCCTCAGTTCGCGGAACCCCCCGCTGTCCCAATATCCGTACCGCCTTCCGCTCTGGCACGAGCAGAACAACAATGAAAGGACTACGACGGCTACCGAGAACCTCAAGCCCTTCATACCACACCCCCCTTCGCAGCTTTCCGCTGACGTTCGGCCGGCTTCCTCCCTGGCCCTAACGTCAGCATCGACACGGACCCACTGCCTCCCCTCAGGTGCAGCTTCAGCCCGCGACTCGTCCGACCCACGTACACCACGTCCTCCACCGCGCTCAGCACGCAGTCCTCCCCGCAGCGGATCGTCACGCTCACCTCCCCGTCACGGCCCCTCACCAGCGTGTACAGCACCTCCCCGTCGTCGCTGGACAGACCCAGCGCGCACAGCAACGCGCCCGCCCTTTCAAGGTTCAGCGCCAGTTCCTCAGCCTTCACATCCCCCTCCTCAGGACACGCGACAGCCAGCCCCCCCTCACGGACCTGCGCCCGGATCTCATCGCCTCCCTCAACTCCCCTATCAGCTCCCCACTCCGGTAGTATCCGTTTGCGCCTTCCTTCAGCACGACCTCCCCGCCCCTGCACACGTAGGAGGCCTCATTGATCCCGTACAACTCCCTAGTCACTACCACAACCGACGCACATCCTTCCCCTTGGGAGGCGCATACTTGGTCCACGTACCCCTTCACGTCTTCCCCCAGCCGCCCCTTCACAAGCTCAAGGCTCCCCAGCATATGGCGC
Source organism: uncultured Sphaerochaeta sp. (assembly GCA_964407735.1). GTDB lineage: Bacteria > Spirochaetota > Spirochaetia > Sphaerochaetales > Sphaerochaetaceae > Spiro-02. Next base: position 9,533 of record CAYOWS010000037.1, read on the forward strand.
GAAACCTCGCCCCCCTCGGATACCTTGTACTCCACCACCGTGCAGAATTCAGAACACCGACCCATCACAGCACTCTCCCCGCAAGCCTTCTCCACGCCCCACCCCAGGTACGCTTCGCCGGACGCTCCAATATCTCCTCGGCCTCGCGAAGCAGCTTCTCAAGCCCGTCCCCGCCGCTGGTGTGCCGCCTCATCTCGCCAAGCCCGTCCCGACCAACCAGCAGGTTCCGCCTCGAGCTCTCGTCCCCGGGACGCCACACGCTCACCACGTACACGCTGTCCTCAGCACAGCCATGGGCAAGCCCGATCCCCCTCTGTTCGCACAGCTCAGTCTCATGGCCAGCCTCGCAAGGCACGTCCCGCTCGGTAGTGATCGCCACTCCTCCGCCCTCGCGCATCCTGTACACGTCCACCACGCAGGGCCCTTCCTTATCCATCGCATCCCCCCTTTCCTTTCATATCGCCCCAAGGCCCCGTCCCCGGGACCCCGCCCCTCAACGCCTATATGTGCCGGCCCTTCCCGGCCTCGGCCATCAGGGAGTCTACGAGTGGCCCCAGCTCCCTGCGGAACCGGTAGCTCATCTGATCCGCCCAGCCTCCGTCGCCCTGCACCAGATCCCCGTCCTCGCACACCAGTGTCCACGGGGGCACGCCGAGGGCTTCCGCCACCCGTTCGACCAATGCCAGCGACGGTGATATATCCATCAGTTCAACCGCATGGATATACGACTCTGATACGCCGGACATCACCGCAACGTCTCTTTGACTAATGCCCAGACGCCATCTCCACATCTTCAGATTCCTCACGAACAATTCCGTGAGAATCCCGACTTCCATGCATCAGCTCCTGCGGACAACGATCACCCTTGGGACGACGATACAATGCACGTCCGTCCGACTTCCGCACCGGAGGCGCCCCATGGAAACGATTCGTAAAGAACGGCAACCGGTTGATCGAGAATCCCAGGGTCGAGGTGAAATGAAAATCATAGATGCTCCCACACCTCGACATGCCTTCATGCTTGAGTCCGCACAGGTACGTCTTCGGACTGGAAAAACGGGGGAGAACCGCGCAGGTCCGTCCGACGGACGGACCTTGCGCGACGTCCCGGCTCCAGTCGCCAGAGAGGGACCGGGACGTTGAAATGAAAAAGAGGCCGTCGCTTGCCGGCCTTGCTTGCATCGGAGGGACGTGCACGACAGAACGCCCATTCCACAGGAAAGGGGCCACGTCGCGGGGATATCGTCGTCAGATAATGAACGGAACGAGAGAGTATTCTCAATGACGGATTCCATGTAGACGACCAACGTCCAGGATCCGAGGCTTCCTCCTGAGTCAACTCTCTGTGATGCACCGTTCATTATAGAATATCCCCCTTCCTGTACGGATTTCACCTCAGGACAATATTTATGTGAAATATTCTAAGCATGTGAAGATCGCACCAAAATGGCTGAATATCGCTTCAGGTACAAGTCTTTGCGAAAATGCAGGGATTTTTGAGGAATACGAACGAGAAGTATGGAAACCTTGCGACGGGTAGGTTCTTCCACCCATGGACTCAGGTACCTACCTCTTGTCGCTGAAATTTGAGAATACGATTTTTTTTAGTTATAACATCATATGTCATAGTGAGATGGAAGCAACGCCGGATGAAGTACGTGAGGTACGGTTTCCAGACAGGAAATCCACACATACGCTGGAAGAAATCAGAATCTGAGGTAGTTTTGATTATTTAATGATCATCGGCCCAGGGGATCTGCGATCAGACGACTTCGTATCCGCATCGAACCATGACAGCAACCGCCGTATCAAAGTCCTCTTGTTTTACAAGCACATAGTCCGTATCGAACGTAGAGACGACGAATACGCCGATCTTCCGCTCGGCAAGGAGCTTCGTGATGTTCGCGATGATACCGATCAGGGAGAAATCAAGCGTGCCGACTATGCGAAACGCCTTCCAGCCATTTTCACAGTCGGTCGCATTTTCCGGGACGAACTCCGTCGGACAGACGAGAGAACGCTCAATATCCGTACTCGCTGTGAAGATGAAGGGCCTGTCCATTTCGACCAAGGAATAGTCGGTTACTTTGCACACGGAAAAGTCCGTCGCCAAAGGTTCGATCGTCATGATGTCTACACCTCCACAATGTCATTCAGTCTGACCATATGGATATGGTCTTCCCACACTCCATCAATCTTCAGATATTTCCGTGATACCCCTTCATTGAGGAACCCCAGTCTCCGGGTGACGTTCAACGATGCCGTATTCCTCGGCATGATGTTCGCCTCCACCCTATGGAGCCTCAGATCAGTGAACAGCGCATTGACAAATCGCTCCAAGGCCTCAGATACCAGTCCTTGACGCAAATGATCCTTGTCCAGCTTGTACGAAAGGAAACAGGATCGGAAGGCACCCAAGACGATTCCACTCGCCGCGACCATGCCGATAATGCGGTCGGGTTCAGGTTTCAACGTAATCCAGTACCGATATTCAGCCCCTTTGACGGAGGCCAGCGCGGATTTCTTCAGTTCTCCCCTCTGGTATTCCAAAGTATGGAAATCTTCGGGACGGAGGGGTTCGTAAGGTTCCAGAAAATCCCTGTTGTGGATCAGATAGGAAGTGACGGAATCAGCAAGCTCCTCTGAGGAGAGTCGCAGGACAAGTCGCTCGGTTTCATATCTCGGTTGCATCATGGTCGGCTCCAACGATCATCTCTAAGGATTCAGGATCAAGAAAATACAACGACCATCGTCACGTCATCCGCCGTTTTCGACAGCCGTTGATTTTTGTGCCACGAAGAGGCTATAGCTCTGCGATCTGCTGGGCTGTCAACCCTGTGCATTCAATGATGAACGCGTCATCGCTGCCACGTTCTTTCATGGCTCTGGCGGTCTCCAGCTTGCCCTTCTCCATGCCAGCCTTCAACCCCTTGGATTCGGCGCGCACCTGCGCGGTCGCCATCTCACCGGCGTACTTCATCTCCGAGTTCCACATCTGTAGAAGCCCCATCTTCAGAGCCTCGTCCTCGCTGCACAGCGCCTCCCGGAACCTTCGGTCCGCCTCCCTCACGGCCGGGTCCGCCTCGACAATCCTCCTGATCTTCTCAAGTTCCTCGTCTGTCGCCATCCCGTCCTCCATAGCCAGATAGTAACACCATTTCTCCCACTCGTCAAAATCTTCGACGCATTTGTCCTTGCACTGACTCCTCACCTGCGAAAGATTCACATGCACAGTCAGGGGAAGATCCCCCTTGACCTCGTAGCCCGGCCTCTCGGGACGGCAGCGGAGCCTCACCACGGCATCAGGGTATCCCTCAAGACCTGGCAGCGGGTAGTCGCCCAGGGACAGGCATACGACGCGTCTGATCGCCATCTCCGCCCCCTGCGGCGTATAGTACGTCACCAGGCGCGAGACGTACACCGTCAGTCGCTCGGCGTACCGGTCGTCGTCATACTTCTGCACCTCCACGTTGATGATCCTCCCTTGGCTGTCCGTGGCGACCAGGTCCATGCGGACCGACCTCATGGCGGGATCGGGAGATGGATATTCCTGGGACACGATGGACAACCCCTCGAACGGTGCGTCGACGTCCTTTCCGAGCAGTGCGTTGAGCAGGGAGGCGAGGACCGGTCCGGACTGGGGGGATCCGAAAACGAACTTGAAGACGGGGTCGGTGGTGATGGAGAGCCTGCGGCCGGTAGTGCGCAGGGCTTCCTTGATTTGTGGGTCATGGATGAGGGACATGTGGAGACCTTCCTTGTACAGCATTCGGCCCACGAGACCATGGACCGGACCGCCCCGCACGAGGGCCGACACCTATATCAGAGGAGAAATCCCCGCGTTGATTCAGCAACTGCATTCCGGACGCCTAGGACGCAGGTTTCTCAGAAGGTTCAAAACGTCAACATGGATATCGAGAGGTATTCGCAACCAGTGGCTTGAAGAACATATCATGACCATCCGTTGAGAATATCCAGCGGACAGGGAAAAAGAGGAAAAGCACAGCGGGTATCCCAGGGAACAACCAGAGGAAGTCCTTCTCAGACAACTTTCTTCTCTACTGAAAAGAAAAAAGGGACCGTCTCAAAATGTTACTTCTGAAACAATCCCCCGTCCGTTTGCGATAAATATGTACGGCCTACTTCGCCAAAGCAGCCTTGACCGCTTCAAAAACAGCTTCGGGACTCTTGCTGGCGTCTATGTCGATCAGCAAGCCTTTCTCCCGGTAATATTCGATCAGAGGCTCAGTCTGGGCCTCATAGACCTCAAGGCGGTTCATGATAGCCTCTTCCATGTCATCCTCGCGCTGGATCAGAGCTTCGCCGGTCTCATCGTCGATACCCTCTACCTTTGGGGGATTGTAATGGATGTGATAGATACGTCCGGTGCTCTTGCACATGCGGCGTCCGCTCAGACGCTTGACGATGCTCTCATTGTCCAGCACGAAGTTCACGACCGCGTCGAGCCTGGTCATGCCGGCCAAAGCGTCGGCCTGGGGGATCGTCCGGGGAAACCCGTCGAGGATGAAGCCCTTCTTGGCGTCATCGTCCTTGAAACGATCTTCGACCATGGCGATGGTGATGGAATCGGGGACAAGATCGCCAGCGGCCAGGATCGCCTTGACCTGCTTGCCGAGTTCTGTCTCGTTCTTGATATTGTACCGGAACAGGTCTCCGGTGGAAATGTGAGGAATCGCATAGAAATCTTTCGCCTGTGTCGCGATAGTTCCTTTACCTGCTCCCGGAGGGCCAAGAAATACTAGATTCATGATTACACCTCATACAATAAGCATACTGTGCGCAGCCTGCCGATATGGCCACCATACCGCCAAAGCGAGAAACACTGGGCCAAGCATAGCAGATTGTCGTTTTTTTGTCGCCCCTGTGAAAACAGAACGTTGCGGAAAGCACCGCTTTGCATTAGTATGTTGTAAGGTATCCGGCACCTGACCGGAATGCCCCGACATATTCGCTTCATGGAGAGGAACACCCATATGAACAAGATCGTATTGCATGCCACGGATCTGGACGGCTTCTTGCTCGACAGCGACAAAGAGAAGATCGCCCATGTAGACGCATTGTACCAGAAATCGCTCGGATATTGCTCGACGCTGGACAGTGCCACCGACGTCATGCAATTGGAAGAAGCCCGCAAGGGTCTGGTAGACAGCGCGGCGGAGATCGGCAAGTTCCTCAAGCAGGTCTGTTCCGAAGAACCAAATATCCACGTCTATTCCTTCGAGACACCACAGGAACAGCATGGCGGCGCGTCCCGGCTGATCGCGAAGCTCCGTGATCCAAAGACTCCCCATGAGGAATTCCTCTATTTCATCCAGAGGGCCTACGAACTGCTGTTCGCCCACGTGTACGCCGACGCGGCATTGCCGAGCAAGCGGAGCATCATCACCGAGACACCCGTCACCTTGCCGGTACGGAACTACGCCGTCCACCGTATCCCCGATGTCGACAGCCTGATCCACAACAGCGTCATGTGCGTCATGCTCCGAGGCGCCCTGCTCCCCTCCATGATCATCAGCAAAGAGATCCAGGAGTACTCCTCAAACGATTTCATCACCCCGTTCGCCTTGTTCAAGATCAAGCGGGATGATTCAAAGAAAGAGATGAACATGGACTATATCCTCGATCTGGACCGTTCGTTCTTCTCCTTGGAGGAACTTGACGGCAAGGACCTGATCTTCGCAGACCCGATGAACGCCACAGGCGGTTCCCTGGTCACGATCGTGAAATACCTGACCAGCCAGGGTATCAGACCGAAGTCCATCAAGTTCATCAACGTGATCAGCGCATTGAAAGGCTCCCTGAGGATCGCACGTGCGATCGAGGGCGCGGAAGTCTATACACTATGGATGGACCCGGTCCTCAATGAAAAGGCGTACATCCTTCCCGGACTTGGCGACGCGGGCGACCGGCTCAACGGCTGCGACGCGGAGGACAACCCCCGCAACATGATCCAGCTGATCGCGGACTACGGCAGTTCCATCACGAATCTCTATCGTGCGCAGGTCAAGGAAATCGAACAGACCGTATTGGGACGCTGACATGAAGCATTTCCCAGGTCTCCGATGCATTCCGTTGCTGTTTCTTCTCGTTGTGATGGCATTCGCCACAGGGTGCGCGAGCATCGACGACCACAAGACACAGGAAGTCAACGCGGCATTGGAACTTGGAGGGATGTATCTCACAGAAGGAGACATCGACAAAGCCCTCGAGACCTACGACCGAGGGCTGCTGGTTCAACCCGACGACACACGGTTGCTCTACAACAAGATCGCGGCCTTGATCAAGGCCAGCCGTTTTGGCGAAGCCGCCGAGCTGTCCCGCATATCCTATGAACGGCACCCCCATCTCCTGAGATTCGTGAAGGCACAAGCCGCGAGTCTCGAACTTGAAGGGCGAGCGGCGGAGTCGATCCCGCTCCGTCGGGAAATCATAAGCCTCGACCCCGCGGACTCCGAAAACCGGGTACGGTTGATGAACCTGCTGGTCGAGGCCCAGACATACGATGAAGCAAGAGACCATGCGTTGTTCCTGCTGGGCAGGAAATCGAACGACAAGGCCGCCTTGGAAGCATTGGCGAAAATAGATGAAGCTACAAAAGGGAGCTCGGAGCCTTGGTCGACCTTGCTGGAAGCGGGATTTCCCGCTCCAGTAAAGTAACAAGATAAATCGGAAAAGCATATATCTCCGCACACCGCAGTATCTCGCCGTCAATCAGATCCGTGACAAAAAAACACCAGCCGACGTACTCGGCCAGTGGAATGTCGTTCACGAGAAGTTTCAATCAGGAATTCGCGAAATTGCCGTCTTAGCGCAGGAACTTGTCCATCTCTACGCGGACAAGGCTGTCGCACAGCTCGTTCAGCTCGATGCCCGCATGCCCCTTGACCCACTGCCACTTGACGGGCATGACCGCGTTGATCGCATCAAGGGCGATCCAGTACTCCTTGTTCTTCACCGGTTCCTTCGAAGAAGTCCGCCACCCGTTCCGTTTCCAGTTGTGTATCCAGGTCGTGATCCCGTTCTTCACATACTGGCTGTCGGTATGGAGGATGATGGAATCGGGCTTGTAGGTGCCAGCCTTCTTCAACGCCTCTATGACGGCGGTAAGCTCCATCCGGTTGTTGGTGGTCTGAGCCTCTCCACCGCTGCCCTGCGCCAGCGTCTCGCCGCCGACCTGTATGACATACGCCCAGCCACCGGGGCCGGGGTTCCCGGAGCAACCTCCGTCGGTATATATGATCAAATCTTTCTGTTCCATGGGGCGATGATACAATACGACGGCTTGAGGGTCAACGCAAAAACAGACATACCCCCATGTACATGGCCAAGCATGTGGCGGTATGCCCGTTCGCTTTCAAACGACTAGAACCTGAAGGTGAGCCCCAAAGAAACAGGAAGGCTGAAACTGACGATGGTGTCGCTCATGTAATTCGGCAACAAGGAGGGCCCTGACACAAGAGCGTTCACCCGAAGCGCAAGTCCCAGCCGTTCGGTCAGCCGTCGTTCGACATCCACGGAAGCGGAACCCAGCAACTCGAACTGATTCGTACCTTCATACATTCCAGCTACACCGCCGACGCCAAGGGAGAGTCCCCAAGACCATTTCGGTCCCTCGAAACGATAGCCGATCCTTGCCAACACAGGAATCTCATAATATGAAGCTGAATCTATCCGATGCCAGAGGAAACCACTCTCCAGACCGAGCGTCAGTCCGTTGGAGAACAGGTAGTCATAGGAAACACCCGCGCCAGCCCCATAGGCGGAGACAAAAGCAGAGTTGGTCCCCACATGATTGACGGTCTTCAAGGAATAAGGGACACCCCAGACTGAGAACAGATTTCGGGAAGAGACGGCGCCTGTCGCCGGCACGGGGGCGATCGGAGGAACCGCCGTAGCGACGACTACAGTCGGAACAGCCTGCATGGCAACCGGAGCTTCCACCCCTGCGTCAAGACTTTCTGAAACCGACGCCTCATCCGAAATGTAAGCGACCAGCTTCAAGGTACTGGTCTTCATGACAGTTCCCTCGGAAGACGTCGGCACGATCAAAGGCTCCAGCCCCGCACGATAGTCCAGATACCAAAGTACTTCACTTTCAATGAGGTCAAGATACTGACCGAGCTCATCGACAGGTATCCCCACAGGGAAAGAGACCTCCATCAGACCATCGACCGGCACTTGGTATGACACACCATCCAGATAGCCAGGATACGCCGAGACCAACATCCCTACCGCGGCATCGATTTCGGCTTCGGACACTATCGAAGGATACTGGACTTCGGCATGTCCGTCATAGACATCGACCTCCACGAAGGAATCGCCAGGCCATGTACCGATCACCCGATGAAGCAACGGATCAATGAATTCCAGACTCAGGTCCTCCATATCTTCAGCCGGAGCCGAGGAACCTACTGACGCGACCATTCTCACTGAAAAGGTCGTCCCAGTGATCGTCTTGGCGCTCTGAGGCGGTTCAACGGAAACCGTGGCGATCGGATGAACAGGCTCCACATACGCTGGCGCCGCTTCCGAAGTAGCGGCCGCAGGTGGTTCGGAGGCGGCGAGGAAATCCTCGACATACGCGATAATATCCTTCGAAAGCTGGTCGATCGCATAGTTCCGGTCACCGACCGCAAGCCCTCCGGGATAATCAATCCGCAAGATTCCCGGTGCCTCCATCGCATACGTCACGTCCGACAGCTCATCCCGGTAGGCTTCAGACTCATGAGCCATGAAACCCGCTATTTCTTCCGCGGTGATGAACGAGGGATACTTCACTTGCGCATATCCGTCGTATGCCGCGACATCAATCGAATAGCCCATGTAGCCGACCGATCTTTCGACCGGAATCTCCGTGAGGGCCGGAGCCTCCGCTACCACCGCCGGAACAACAGGTTCCTCCTCGACGTGATCGACGACCATGGGGTAAGCCGATTCGGCGGATACCGTGCCAACGGCATCCTGTACAACAGGATCTGCCGCAGTTTGCGCAGAGCCCGCGGTTCCAGAGGACATCGTCGCTACGGTCGGCCCTGAAGCCGCATTCTGAACCACATCACTACCACCCTTCCTGGTAGCCAAGAAAACGACAAGGACCAAGATGATACAGCCGAGCAACGCCAGCAGAGCATAGAGCCTGCCACGTTTTGGTCCGCCGGAGCTACCTGTTCCATTGCCGTTGCCTCCGGCTCCTGCCGGCGGATTGGCGGAGGGTTCCAGTACAACGGGTCGCGACGTTGCCTCCTTCGTCTCTTTCACTTCCTCTATGGGTTTTCCCGCGGCGGCTTTCGCTACAGGTCGGGGAGCTTCAACTTTTGGAGTGGGAGCGACCGCCTCCTGTTTGGAGAAACGCCCCGAAGCAAGCATTCGCTCGATCAATTCAAGTTTCTCTTCTTCTGTAAGACTCACGTTCTTTTCATTGAGCCTGGGTTGTTTGCGATAATCCACCTCAGGTTGGTCGAGCAACAACGCCACGATAGCGGCGTACTCATCGGCGGCACGTTCCAATGCTACGGCGTTCTCACAGGCGATCGTCTTTTTGCGAACGATGGCATCGCGCTCCTTGCGAAGCTGCGCCCGTTTCGCGTTGAAATCGGCACGTTGCTCATCGGAGGCATCTTTAGGGGTCTTCGTCCGCTTGATCTCGTCAAGCTTCATATCAAGAGCGGCGGCGAGTTCCGCATGCTCCACTATGGCATTGTCAGCCCCTTTCGCCGTCTGCTTCGCATATCGCTGCAACTCGGCAAGGGAAAGTCTCCTGAGGTTCGTCTGGATGATGGCGTCCGTCGTTTCCGGCTGAACTTCCGTCTCGTCGGGCGAAACCCCGGCAGGGACATTTTCAACAGCGGTTTCTGGAACCGACACACTGGAAGCGGAAGCGTCCACAGGAACAGCCGCAGACTCAATGACCGGAGGCTGCGTCACGACCGGGTTCTTTTCAACTTCCGCCAGAGTGGCAGCCGGAGTTTTCGCTACAGGACGCGACGCGACAGAAACCTTCCTGATCGTCGGTTTCCGTTTTGCTTCACGCTCCTGCTTTTCAAGATGGGCGAGGTCAGGACGAGGAGGCCGTTTCTTGATGCGGACCACAGATTTCAATTTCTTCTTATTGCTCATTCAATGCCTCCATGCATGCCGGTCGCCATATGAACCTACCCCATCCACCGTTGCAAGCAACAGGGGCAAGATGAAAAACCACCTATGGACTACTATTCTGGGATGATTTGCTTTCGTAACATTATCCTACCTCCCAAAAAGCATTGTCAATGAAAAACATGAATTATAGGCGCTTTTCAGCTCTCATGAACATTTTTTTAACGGTAATTCATCACCGCCGGAAACAGCCAGGGTACTAGCGCAGGCTTGACAGTCGGGTACAGGCTCTTTACATTGGAAGCATGCACGTTCGGTATGCGTCGTAGACGCGAAAGGGAAATGGGTGAGAATCCCATGCGGTCCCGCCACTGTAAGGTCAGGGCATACGCCCTATGTTACTGGAGATGATGGTATCGTCGCCCCCGCGGGTGATGGTACGGCCACTGAAGCTTCTGCCAACTTTGGGAAGGTTTCATCATCCAACGACGCCAAGCCAGGAGACCTGCCTGATCGTGCGCTTCCGTCCGTAGTCAAGTCGGGGTCCACGGTGCATGGATCTGGAACGGGAAACCGTTTCGGCGGGGGTTTTCACACAGGAGGCGCAGGTATGAAAGGCCCTTCGTCACTTCGTAGAACTATCGCCATCGGAATCATTGTGCTTATTTCCGTCGTTTCATTGGGAGCCCAGGGAATCGGCGAGACAAAAGCGACCAACGCAAACCCTGTATCAGAACAAGGTATCGTCTATACCGATAGCACAGGGAGCATCATCACCCTTGCGGGGATTCCAAAACGGATCGTCAGCATGGGCCCCAACGTAACGGAGACGATCTTCGCGCTCGGGGCGGGGGATCTGCTGGTAGGCAGGACCGACTATTGCGACTATCCGCGGGATGTGTTGCGAATAGATAGCATCGGAACCCTCTGGCAACCCTCCATTGAAAAGATCCTGGCATTGGAACCGGACTTGATCATAGCTAGTTCGCTTGCCAACGACGACGTCCTGCAAGCGTTGCAGAAGACGGGAATCCCCCTCGCCACGATCGACAAGCAGGCATCGCTGGCCGAGACCATGGAGATGATCGAGGATATCGGCCTCCTTTGCGGCAGACAGGCTGAAAGCGAAGCCCTGGTGACGGACATGGCACGTCGCATAGAATCGGTCAAACAAAACGTCGCGGGACTCCCCCGCCCTACCTGCTACTATGTGATCGACTTCGGACAGTTCGACTCGACCGCCACCGGCGACACATACATAGACGAGATGATCGACATCGCCGGCGGGGAGAACGTAGGCAGGGACGGACGTTATTGGACCTACAGCAAAGAACTGCTGGCGGAAAAAGATCCGCAGATCATCATACTGACATCCCATTGGGGATCGGACTACGAAAGCACGAAACAACTTTTCTGTTCCAGCAGCGTCTACAAGGACCTCACCGCGGTCAAGACCGGCAACATATATCCTATCGACAACAGCGCCGTCGACCGGCAAGGCCCACGCAGCGCGCAGGCCATTGAAGATTTCGCCCGGATATTCCATCCTCAAGCGATGGCTGAGTAGTATGACCGACACAACCGGAGCGCGGCAGAGCCGGCAAGCCTATATCCTGTTTACCTCGGTGTTGGTCATGATCCTCCTGTTGGCGTTGCTCGCAATCATGATGGGGCCCGCAGACATCAGTCCAGGACAGACCATCTCCATCATCCATGAAGGGATCTGGGGAAGAAACGGATCACCTGACAGCCCGTATTCGCAAGCGCAGTTCTATATCGTCTGGAACCTGCGGCTGCCCCGCATACTCAGCGCGTTGATCGCCGGAGCGGTATTGGCCGCCAGCGGCGTGGTGTTCCAATCAGTGTTCCGCAACCCGATGGCGGATCCCTACGTCCTGGGAATCTCTTCGGGAGCTTCGTTCGGCGTCGCGTTGGCCTTGCTCGCGGGAATGATGCCCACCTGGGCCGGTTCCTGGGGCCTGCCTTGCAGCGCATGGATCGGGGCCATGGCCACGGCGTTCCTGATATTCCTGATTTCCGGTCGTAGCGGATGGTCCCAGAGCACCTTGCTGCTCACCGGCGTCGCGTTGAACTATCTGCTGTCGGCATTGATGACCTTGCTGATGTACCTGAACCACGAGCAGCTCGACCAAGTCCTCTTCTGGACCCTCGGTTCCTTCGGTTCAAGCGATTGGACCAAGCTCACCGTCATGCTGGTTTCAACGCTCCTGACGACGGTTCCTCTGTTGCTGACGCATCGGGAGCTCGATCTTCTGCTGCTTGATGAGACTTCCGCGATCAGTGCGGGGCTCTCGATCCGTTTCTGGAGGCTGATCCTGCTGGTGATCGCCACGGCCGCGGTAGCCTCCGTCGTGGCTTTCTGCGGGGTCATCGGCTTTGTCGGACTCATGGCGCCCCATCTGGTACGGATGATGATCGGGCCCAAGCACAAGCGCCTGCTCCCCTGCTCCATGGCAGTCGGTGCGTTGCTGATGCTTCTGGCCGACACACTCTCCCGTACTGTGATGGGAACCACGGAACTTCCAGTCGGGGTCGTGACATCAATCGCGGGAGCGCCGTTGTTCATCATCCTGTTGAAGAACAGCCTGAGAAGGAGAAGCCGATGAACAACCAGGACTCAAGGACCGTCAGCTTCAAGCATCTTACCGGAGGATATGGTTCCCAGATACTGTTCAATGATATCCGGGTAGATATCCCGGCAGGTAGCTTCACCTCGATCATCGGCCCCAATGGAGCGGGAAAGAGCACTTTGCTCAAATATCTGGTGAGGGTGCTGCAACCACAGCCGGAGACGGTCTATGTCGGGGACATGGATATCGCGTCGCTCAAGCAACGGCAGCTCGCCCAACAGGTGGCGATGGTCGCCCAGAAAGGGACGACGGACTATGAGTTCACCGTGTTCGATTGTGTAGCGATGGGACGCTATGCCCATTTGCGACGCTTCACATCTCTGTCCAAAGAGGATACCGCGGTGATCGAACATGCCCTTGAGGTGACGGGAACCTGTTCCATGCGGGACAAGCTGATCACCGAGCTTTCAGGTGGCGAGGCCCAACGGGTCCTGCTTGCCCGGGCGTTGTGCCAGGAGACACGCATCCTCGCGCTGGACGAACCGATCAACCATCTCGATCCCTATCATCAACGTGATATCATGCGTCTGCTACGGGCTTTGGTCGACGACCAGGGACTGACTGTGATCTGCGTCCTCCATGCCTTGGATATCGTCCAGATCTTCAGCGACCATGTCGTGCTGATGGACCAGGGCAGGATCCTCGCGACGGGAACTCCTGCCGAAGTGCTGACCCGCCAGAGCATCATGGATGTCTACCAGATCGACGTCCATGAGGTAATCGACCCGACATCACAGAGGACCTTGCTGCTCCCGGCCTGGTAAAACGCAGGTTCGCGTTCCATCTCATGATGCGGGACGCATGGATCCTGCTTGTCGGATCAGTCGGCCGCGACAAGCTTCAGCATCTCCCCCACGAACAACCGCGCGTCATTCAGATCCCCCTGGTCGGGATGGGTACTCGCCTTGTCGAAGTTTTCCAATGCCTGCCTGGACTTCCCGTCTCCAGGATTCTTCTCCAGCAAGGCGACATATCGGTCACGCACAGACTGCGGCATACGCCCTTGGCACAGCCAGGAACCGTACACTTCGTTGTCATCCGGGAGAAGCGCTTCGACGGTTCGGGCGATCCGGTTGAAGTATTCCATCCCCCCGCCGAAACCCGCGGTCCCGAAGAGCGCTATCTTTCTTCCATGGAGGGTCGATATCCATTGTGTCAGCTCTATCGAACAGGTTCCTTTGTCACACCAGTACCCGATGAACAGCATCGCGGCCTTGTCCACCTGCATGTCCATGGAAAACTCCACCAAGGTGGAGTCAGAGCCAAGTTCATCCTTGATCGTCTCCGCGATCAGACGGGTGTTGCCGGTGCGGCTGGTATAGACGACATATTTCATGACGAACGCTCCTTCAGGATTCCGTCCATGTTTCCGGCGAGATCCATGTACCATAGGATACAACCATCGGGAGCTTTCGTCATCTATTCCGCTATAATGCGAAAGTCCGTTCCAAAAGAGTTCTTTGCGGCGATCCCTTCTGCCAAAGCATCGCTGCGAAAAATCACCCGGTGATCTGGAAGGAATACACGATATCCTTGCCGGAAGGGATGTGATACGCCTCCTCGACGTCACTCCCCCAACTGTCGATTCCACCTACGCCACGGACCGCGCCCAGAATGCATAGGACCGTTCGACGAGGGCACGGCAGTTCTTCCATATGGGTGGCGCACTCCAGTTCAAGCGACGTATACGGCAAAGCGCTGAAGGCGAATCTCTCCCCCTGCATCCTGAACGTCAGGGCTACCGTCCTGTCACCGGACTTTCGGTATACTTTCACCCACTCGCTGTCCATATGCGTGCTACATTCCTGCGGGACGAGATAAGGAGTCACAGGAAGTCCGTCGACGCTGTAGATTCCTTTCCTGCCGCCCGCTTTCCTGTCGGGATAGGTCTCACCGCTGAGACCTTTGTATTCAAATCCTTCAGCAAGCGACGGCATGATGAACCGCAGTCCGAACACCGGCAGTCCAGGAAGTCCCGGACGGCCTTTGTATCTGACTGAGACGATGATGCGCCCCTTCGCCTCCACATGGTAACCGATGATCACTTCCGTACTTGGCATAGTAGTCGTCAGGTAGGTATAACGGACCTCGACGGCATCCGGGTGTTCCAAAGGTCCGCCTATCAACCGGGAATTGTCCGGGGCGCAAAAGCCCTCCAACGGTTCACCATCGACGAAGACCTCTACCTTTGCCGTCTCTATGAACAGGTCGGTGCCCATCCACATGCTTGACTTGTGGGGGAAACGGCTTCCTCTGTCATTACAGGTGGTCGCCCGCCAGAAAGTAGGTTTCGGGGCCCGGTACAGCCATTCAACGCCATTGGTCACAAGCGATTCAGGACCGCCCTGCTGGTATGAGAAGATATAGTCGAAACCCTTTCCATGTACACCGAGCGTGACATCACCGTATACGACGTTCATAATAATACCTCACTTCCTGCATGCAGGGTTTCTCGACTCGATTCGCGAACACGATGCCATCCCCGGAAAACTCGTAATCCGAAGGTCTATCGTCAAAATCACCGCCATACCGGAGGACCTTCGCCCCCGTTACTTCGTCCTCCACATACAACGCCTGGTCGATGAAATCCCAGATATACCCCCCCTGGTATCCAGGATACCGGTCCAGCAGTTCATCGTAGGAGCCCAGCCCACCCATCGAGTTGCCCATGCAATGCATGTATTCACACAGGATGAACGGCTTTGAGCCACCCTCTTCCATGTATTTCTCGATACGGGAAGGGGGTGCGTACATCTGGCTCTCCATGTCGGAGATGCTTTTCTTGTACTCCGGACGATGGAACACACCCTCGTAATGGACCAGCCGGGAGTCGTCCCGCTCCTTGAAATAGTCATACATCGCGCGGATGCACTCCCCCGCGTAGGATTCATTTCCAAGCGACCAGAATATGACCGACGGATGGTTCTTGAACGTTTCGAAATTGGTCCGCGCCCTGTCCAGGACGATCTCCTGCCAGGCTTCGTCGGAACCAGGGACGTTCCAGCTCGGCTCCACCGCACCCATCTTCTGCCATGAACCATGGGACTCCAGATTCGTCTCCGCCATGACATAGAGCCCGGCTTCGTCGCAGAGATAGTACCAGGGGATCTGATCTGGATAATGGCAGGTCCGCACGGAGTTGATGCGGTTGCGCTTGATCGTCTCAATATCCCATTTCATATCGTCCAACGTGATCACCCGTCCCCCGATCGCGCTCCACTCATGGCGGTTCACGCCAGTGATGATCAGGCGCTTGCCATTGAAGGTCATCACTTTATCGTTGATTGATATGGAACGAAATCCTACCTTATACGGAATGATTTCAACAATATTATTGTCTTCATCCTTGATTGTGATCAACAATGTATAGAGATAGGGATCCTTGTTCGACCAGGTGTGGACTTTCCCCAAAGCCTGTCGCGCAAACGACAGTTCCGCGACGGAAGCATCGATCTCGGCCTGATTTTCGGCTACCACCACCTCATCGGCATCGGACAGGGAGTACTCCACGGAACCTGCGAAGGAAGCCGCATAACTGAGCTTCAGATCAAGGGAGAACTCGCCACGGGTTCCTTTGAGCACAGGCTTCGCCCAGAGATCCTCCACATGCGCGGAGGGTTTCGCATACAGGGTCACCGGACGGAAGATCCCGGAGAACCGGAAGAAATCCTGATCCTCCAGATACGCCGCCTTGGAGCGTTTGTACACTTCCACGCAGAGCTTGTTCCCCTTTTCCAGAAGCCGATCCGTCAGATCGAACTCCGAAGGGGTGAAACTGTCCTCGGCGTACCCGATGAACTCACCGTTCAGATAGAGATACATGGCCTGCTCCACACCTTCGAAACGGATGACCACCCGCTTGCCGAGGAGACTTTCATCCAGGTCGAAATACTTCACATAGCTCAAGACGGGATTGTAGTCGTCATCGACCTGGGGAGGCCGAAGCGCGGCATGCCCTTCCCACAGGTACATCGTATTGATGTAGTGGACCCTGTCGTAGCCGCATAGCTCGACATGGGCCGGCACCGGGATTTTCTCAAACTTGTCGCTTTGATAGTCAAGCCTGTAGAAATCCTTCTCCCGTTCCTTGTGGTTGCGGGCCCAGAGAAAATCCCACTGCCCGTCGAGGGACTGGTACAACGCTCGACCATCGTTCTCATGATCCGTCTGATCGCGATAATGATAATGGTCCGAATGCGCGGGAAGCTGATTGATCCTGAACACACTTGGGTCCGTCAACCAGGATAGTCTTGGTTTCATGGCACGTCCTTATTCCTTGACAGCTCCAGCGACAACACCTGCGAGAATATACCTTTGGAAGAAGACATACAGGAGGATCGTCGGTAGCATGATGATGATAATACCAGCGGCCAGATTCTGCCAAGACCCCTGCTGCGCGTTCGCATAGTTCATGAGGAACGTCGTCAGAGTCCGAAGCTGGTTCTTGGGCATATACAGATACGGAATATACATGTCGTTGATGATATTGATCGACTTGATGATGCATACCGTCGCCGTCGCAGGCGCGAGCAACGGGAAGATGATCCTTGCGAACAATCCGAAATAGGAACAACCATCAAGGATGGCTGATTCATCCAGCGACACCGAGATCCTTGAGATGAACTGTCGGTAGATATACAACTGCATCAGGTCGGAAGCGATATAGATGATGATAGGAGCCCCCAGCGTATTGTACAGATGGAGGCCGGATATGATCTTGAACCTGGCTATCTCCGTCACGAAGGTAGGGATCAGCATCCCTAGGAAGAACAGCGAGACAACGAACTTCTTGAACCGGAACTCAAACCGTTCGATCACATAGGCCGTGACGGTTCCGAACATCACATTGAAGAAAAGGCTGAACAACAGGATGATCAGCGTGTTCTTGAACCCTACCAGCAGGTATCTGTTGGACAACACAGCCCTGAAATTGTCCAGCGTGATCCTGTCAAGCGGAGGGAGCCACAAGGGCGAAGTCCTGACCATATCGGCTTTCGTCTTGAACGCGGCGAACAGCGTCAGCAGGATCGGGGCGATGACGATCGCCACCATGCCGAGGCAGAGCAGTTGCTTGAGCATCTGGGTCAGCGTAGAACGTTTCAGTTTCATTTCCGCCCCTCCCCCAGAACGACCCTATGGATCACGAAGTTCTGTATCAGGTATATCAGCACGATCATGACCATGATCGCGACCGCCATCGTCGCGGCGAGACCGAACTTGGAGAACTTGAACGCTGTATTGATCGTATAGAGCGTGAAGGTGGAGGAGGCATACCCCGGCCCCCCGTTGGTCATGACGAACGGGATATCGAATACCTGCAACGCGCCCCGGATGTTGTCGAACAATACGAAATCGACCATGAGCATGATCGACGGGATCTGTATGAACCTGAAGGTCTGCCAGGCATTCGCGCCATCGACCAGAGCGGCTTCATGGATATCCTGGGGAACCGACTGCAACGCGGCCATGAACAAAATGATATGGTAGCCGCTGAACCGCCACAACGATACGAAGGAAAGCACATAGTTGACGATATTGGCGTCGGACAACCAGCTTCGGATCAGGCTCTCCAGATGGAACGCGCCCAATATCGCGTCGAACGCACCGTTGATCGGTGAAAAGAAATAGGAAAACGCATAGCTGATGGCTACGCCGTTGATGATATACGGCAGGAACACGAACGTCTTGTAGACCTTGGACGCCCGCAGCTTGCTGGTCAGCAACACCGCGAAAGCCAGTTCGACGGGAATCATCAGCAGATGGACGAAGAAATAGACCATATTGTTCTTCAATGAAATCCAGAGGTCCTTGTCCTTGAACATGGATATGTAATTGTCAAATCCCACGAACGACTTGTTTACCGACCAGCCATCCCAGTTGGTGGCGCTCAGCCGAAACAGATCAATGCCGGGAACGACGACAAAGGCGATCAGCAGCGCGACAGGAACGACCAAGGCAGCGACAATGAACCGGGTCTTCTGTTTTTCTAACAACCCCATGTTTCCTCCCCCTGTAATTCGCAAGGCATGCGACGGCATGCCTTGCGTGGAAACAGTTCGCAGTTTCGGCTATTTGATACCGAGCTTGCTTCTTGCGGCGGCCCACTTTGCGTTCAGCTCGCCCAACGCCTTGTCCAGATTGAAATTGGGGGTCAACATCTGGGCACCGAGCTTCTTGTAGTCGAAAGAAGTCTCGTTCTGGATCGCGGTGAAATCATCGCCGCCGCCGTCGTACATGACAAGCGCCATGTCGGGGCAGTTGTCGTCGGACTCCGCAAGGATGGGATCCTTGTCCTTGGGGAAATTCGCCATGGAGGTGGCCGAAGATACATAGGCGATATACTCAGGATACCAAGCATCGGAATAGAACCACTCTACGAACGCCTTTGCCAGTTCAGGGTTCTTTGAATGGGTGGTCACGCCCATGAAGCTGTCGCCCTGGACGATAACATTGTAGGGATCGGCTTCGCTTGCCCTTACCGGCAGATAGAAGGTTCCGAGTTCAGCGATGTCGTCGGCGCCGTTCGTGATATTCTGCAAGGACCAGTCGCCGGAAGCGAAAATCGCCGCGTCCTTGACCGCGAACAGGGAGGTAACCTGGTCATTGCCAAGACCGAGGGGATCCTTGCCGAGCACGCCGGAGGTAAACAGGTCATATACCTTGGTATAGGCGGTGTTCACGTCGGTACCGGCGGCGAACGGCGCATCCTGGGAAGCCATCGTGTTCCAGTTCTGGCCATTGCCGGAAATCAGCGCGGGCATGAATTCCATGAACGGATAGTCGGGCCATTCGTCCTTCAGTCCTACGGCAAGCGCCATGAAGTTGGGATTGTCCTTGCCATAGAACGCTTGCAGCTTCTGGCAGGCGGCGACGAATTCAGGCCACGTGGTGGGAACCTCTACGCCGGCCTCACGGAACAGATCCTTCCAGTAGAAGACATACTCATAGCCGGAAGTCATCGGGATGCCAAGGATCTTGCCGTCAAGCGCATAGCCGTCGGCCAGCAAGTTGTTTTTCGCCGCTTCGGTATTGGAGAGATCAAGGAGGAAATCCTTGAACCTGGCGAGTGTGAAGGGTTTGTTGAACATGACGTCAGGAAGCTGGTTGGCCGATGCACGCATCTTCATGGAGTTCCAGTATTCACTGTCATCCTTAATCTTCTCTACTTCAATGTTGGCGTTCGGATAGACCTCCCGGAACTTGCCGACCATATCGTTGGATTCAATAAAGTCATTGAGATTGTTATCCCAAATGGTGAACGTGATAGTACCGGAGAGACCATCCGAGGTCTTTTCCTTACTTCCTGAAGCGAAAACGGCGGTCGTGCAGATCAGCAGGGAAACCACCAGAGCGATTGCGACTTGTCTCTTTTTCATGAGAGCACCTCCCTAATTTGGATACTACCAGCCTAGGGTCAGAATCCGAAATCACACCATAGTCAATACTTCACAATTCTTGATATATAGTCATTTCCCCATGGGAGACAAACTTGATATATCTACTCAGTTCTTGAAATATCTTCAGAATTCAGAGTTTTTCGATACCGGTTCGGACTGATTCCGACTTCCTTCTTGAAAATCCGATTGAAATGCTCCGGGTTGGAATAGCCTACCATCAGGGATATCTCATACATCTTGAACGACGTCGTGTTGATCAGCTCCTTAGCCTTCTGGATACGGATACCGGTGAGATAGGATTGGAAGGTTTCACCACTTTGGCTTGAGAACTTCGTAGTGAAATACTTTTCGTTGAGGCCGACATACTCCGCGACATCACCCAAGGACAGGTCCGGGCGCATATAATTGTCCACGATATACCGTTTCGCCTTCGTGACGATGTCGACCTGCTTGAGATCGAGCTTGCCCAAGGCATGCTCGAAAGACTTGGAGATGAAGTTGTTCAGCCACAGGGACAACGACCGGACATCCTCCATCCCCCCGATCTTCTCAAAATAGTCCAGTTTCATCCCGAACACCTCCGAGAGATCCGTATAATCCTCCCGGAACCGCATGGAGCACGCCAATACGAAGCCGAGGGCCTCGCACCTTGCGCCCACGATATCAAGATCCCTGAGCACCACCGCGATACGGTCCTTTTCATCGGTCAAGGTCTTTTCATCGGCGATATACAGAGCGCAGGCGGCCTTCCTGTAGGCGACCGCCTTCCGGCAGATCAACTCGAAATCATTTGGCGACGCAAGATCGACGATCGGCTCGGGTCCGAACAAATCCAGAACAGGCCGTTTATGCACCAGATCATCGAACACCTGATGGAACTGGCCTTCCCCCTCCGCCGGCGAAGCAAGAATCACGGATATGCCGATACCATATTCATCCTTGCCGATCCGTATGGCTGTTTCCAGCATCTCCATCAGCTTGTCACGTCTCAGTTCCATATCAATCCGGTAATACGCAAGATAGAAATCCTGCGAAACCTGTGTCAATGTACATCTCAAAGCGAAGCGCGGTATCCTGTCGAAGCTTTTCGCAAGCAATGTCCGCTGGTATCCATCCTTCCCCGTGGATTTGTCGGATTCCAGGATGAAACCGATGAGTATATATGGATCGTGAAAAAACTCATTTCCAGCCTCCTTGAGTTCCTTCGGGGAGATCTGCCTCTCCACCAGATCCTTCAGATACATTTCCGGGCTCTTCTTCTGTCCGCTCATTTTCTGCTCATATTCCGTGATGAGCGCCTTGATGCGCCGGACCATCGCGTTGAACGAATGGATCATGCTCCGTACTTCATAATTGCCTTGCGGGGAAATATGAGTCTCAAGGTCACCCTCCTCCACCTGCTTCATCCCGTCACGCATCTGTGCGATGGGATTGATGATATCCTTGAGGAAGTACCGTGAGAACAGCAGGAACAAAGCCAGAATCGCGCAAATGACCAAGACTATCGCCAGGGAAACCGCATTGTAGTCCTTTGTCAGATCACTTGTCTTGACGATCGTGACGACTTCCCAGTCATTGCAGAGAAGACCAACCGGCGTGGAGATACCGGTATATCCGGCTGGAATGATTCCCGCCAGATACCCATCGAGCAGGGATGTCTCCATCTTGCTCATATAGAGGGGCTGTCCGTCGCTCCTGTCGACCAGAGCGGTAAGACCTATGCTGTTCTCCCCCGCGAGATAGGCGTTGTCGTATCGCTGGATGACCCGGGAACACTCGGAAAGTTCGAACAACGCGACGAACTCAATCAGCTCCGAGCGGTCCGTCCGGACATCAGGCACGATCCCGGCGACGAGCATCAGCTCACCACCCACGGACCCAAGGTAGATATTGTTGTACGTGTCGGTGTTGTAGCTTCCGATGCTGACGATATTCGGATTCTGCGCCGCGAACCGATACATGGAGGAGTCCTTCAACTCATTGATGGATATGTTCACCGCATTCTTGTGGTTCACGCTACGTCCCGACTTCATGTAGAAACTGACGGAAACGATATCCGATATCGGCACCAGCGCCAGCCTCGAGGCTTCGTTGAACTGACTATCATACATGTATCGTGCGTTGACATCGTCCGTATCCGTACCCGCCACAAGGTTGAGGATCTCGTTGTCATTGGTATAGATGAGATGGGAAAGGCGCATGGACATCTCCTGCACCTCGCCGGTCAGGTTGGCGATGATATTCGACTGTGCCAGATGGATGTTCTCAATCGCCTGCTGTTTGACGATGGTATGGATGATGGGAAGCGACACGACGAATACCACGATGATCGGCAAAGCGATCAGGGCGAGAAAGGAGAAATAGTAGACTTGTTTGAGCGACGCCTTCTTTTTTGTACCCATGCAGTACCTACCATACTACATCGTTTCTCTGGATTATCCATACAAAATAATCAGATATTCTCATCGGAACGCTTTCTGGTTGAGCATGGGAAACGATGTCGCGGAACCTTTGCCCGTCAGTCTTTGGTACCGGTTTTCTTGATGATGTGGTATCCGAACTGTGTTCTCACAGGAGCGCTGATCGCACCATGCGATAGTTTCTGTGTGGCCCTCTCAAACTCAGGGACCATCTTTCCAGGACCGAACCATCCAAGGTCACCCCCCTGGTTCTTGCTGGGACAGGTGGAATACTGGCGTGCCAACGATGCGAAATTGGCCCCACCTTTCGCTTTCTGATATATCTGTTCAGCCAACGCCCGATCCTTGACCAGAATATGACTTGCTCTCCATTCCATAGCCGCGCCTCCTTTTCTATCCACAACCCATTGTACAAAAACTCCATGAACCTGTGAATAGGGTACGCAGCGCAAGATCAGAGGTGTTGTTCATAGGGGTAGACGGGGTGTTCGCATGGGTAGACGTGCTTTCCGGGGCGTACACGTGGTCGTAGACGTGGTGCCTGCGGGGGTAGACGTGGTGCCTGCTGGGGTAGACGTGGTGCCTGCTGGGGTAGACGTGGTGCCTGCGGGGGTAGACGTGGTGCCTGCGGGGGTAGACGTGG
>CAYOWS010000038.1:0-32242 GCA_964407735.1 uncultured Sphaerochaeta sp.
CTCACGGGCGAACGCCCGCTGATACCCGTCTACACTCCCAAATCCCATTTCAAAAGCGACGTCGGCTACCTTACACGGGTTATCGCGCAGCTTCAGCGCCGATTTTGACAAACGGAACTTGCGAATATAATCAGCGGGGCTCATACCTACATGCTTGATGAACAAGCGGTATGAATACCACGGCGAGAATACTGACACCCTCGAAAGATCCGCCAGGGTGATATCCTCGGCCAAGTGAGTTTCAATGTAATCCTGCATTCGTTGAACCGCATCCACATGCTCCTGCACGCTCCGCCACCTCCTATCGAGACTTGTTATAGCCTTTTCCGAAACAATTCTCTCGACTTTTCTTGCCAATCGACATAGAACCCATGGAAAAACAAGGGGCTGTCGTACAAGACAGCCCCCATCAAACAAAATCAGGATCTAGTTCAAGGTCACGATGCTTGGATCGTAGTCAGCAGGCGGCACATACCCAAGCAACGTCATGCAGGTCGCGGGGATCGAACTGATCCCAAGACCGGACTTGAGTTCCTTGCTGTATTCTCCGCCGTATGCAGGATCGTAGATGATGCAGGGAACGGGATTCAAAGAGTGGGAAGTCTTGGACTTCGGATCCCCGTTGGTCTTGCGCTTCACATCCCCGGACTTCTTGTCGTGCTCGAACATATCGTCGGCGTTGCCGTGGTCGGCGGTGATCACCATGACGCCGCCGGCCTTCTCCACCGCCTCTCGGATGCGGCCGAGCTGCAAGTCCAACGCCTCCATGGAGCAGATGACCGCCTCATAGATGCCGGTGTGTCCGACCATGTCGCCGTTGGGGAAGTTCAGCTTGATGAGATCCCACTTGCCCGCTTCAAGCTCCTTGACCACACGATCGGTGATCTCGGCGCATTTCATCCAAGGACGCTGTTCAAAGGGGACGATATCGGAAGGGACCTCTACGTATTCCTCCAGCTTGCCGTCGAACTTGCCGCTCTTGTTGCCGTTGAAGAAGTAGGTGACATGCCCGAACTTCTGCGTTTCACTGATGGAGAACTGCTTCACGCCTGTAGCGCAAAGGTATTCAGCCATCGTCCGGTCGATCGCAGGGGGCGTCACCAGATACTGGCTGGGGACGTGCAGGTCGCCGTCGTACTCCATCATACCGGCATATTGCACTTTCGGGTGACGCTTGCGGTCGAATTCAGTCAAAGTCTCCGCCTCGAAAGCCTTGGTGATCTCCAAGGCGCGGTCACCACGGAAATTGAACAGGATCACACTGTCATCGTCCTCGATGGTTCCGACCGGCTTCCCGGCTTCAGCGATAACGAACGGAGGCAGATCCTGGTCGATCGCATTCGTCTCCTCGCGCAAGGCAACGATCGCGTCATGAGCGGAAGGGAACATGCGCCCTTCGCCCAACACATGGGTCTCCCAGCCTTTGCGGACCATGTCCCAGTTCGCGTTGTACCGGTCCATCGTAATGACCATACGGCCACCGCCACTTGCGATCTTCGCGTCGAAGTCAGGGCCGCTGAGAGAAGCCAGGAACTCGGCGAACGGATCGAAATAGTCCAATGCGGAGACTTCGCCGACATCCCGGCCATCGAGCAGGGCATGGACGCGGACTTTCTTCACTCCCTCGGCCTTAGCCTCTACGATCATCTTCTTCAGGTTGTCGATATGGGAATGGACGTTTCCATCGGACAGAAGGCCTATGAAATGCATGGTGGAACCATGCTCCTTGACATTCGAAACCAACTTCTTCCAAGTCTCGCCTTCGAACATCGCCTTGGTATCGATCGAATTGGCGACAAGTTTCGCGCCCTGGGAGAAAACCCGCCCGCAACCCATCGCGTTATGTCCGACCTCGCTGTTACCCATGTCGTCGTCGGAAGGCAGACCAACGGCGGTGCCATGCGCCTTGAGCTTGGTCCAGGGGCAAGTATCGTACAGCTTGTCCAGGTTCTGGGTCATGGCGGAGGCGACGGCGTCGCCTTCCTTGTATTTTCCGAATCCAACGCCATCCATGATCACCAGTACGACGGGACCCTTTCGGGAAATTTTGCCCGATTTTTTCAATGCATCAACCATAATGCCTTTCTCCTTCTTGGTTCCGCTCCATTCGATCTCGGCCGCATGGAGACGGAACGACCCTTTATTTCATCAATATAGATTCCAGTTCAATACTACAGAGGTAAAGTCGCCGCCTCAAGCCAAGGACGAACCTCTTCGTCAACCAGCCCTTTCAGTTCATCGTATACCCAGGCGTGATAGCTGTTCACCATGGCGATTTCCTGCTCGGTCAGCAGTTCTTTCGCGATCAGTTCACGTTCGAACGGACACAGCGTCAGGTTTTCGAAAGAGAGGAACTGGCCGAACTCCGTCTTGACGTCCGTGACCACACAGATGATATTTTCGATACGGATGCCATGGCGTCCTTCCTTATATACACCAGGTTCGTCACTGACCACCATGCCCGGCACAAGCGGCACAGCCAGTGGCGATGGGGCGATACGATGCGGTCCCTCATGGACGTTCAGACGGAAACCGACCCCATGGCCGGTGCCATGATAGAACGTCATGCCCGCCTGCCATAGATATTGTCTGGCCAGGACGTCGAGCTGATACCCGCAAGTCCCTTCAGGGAAACGCTGGCTTGCCAAGGCAAGATTACCCTTCAACACCAACGTATAGTCACGTTTCTGCTCCTCGGTGGCCTCTCCGAACAGCAAGGTACGGGTGATATCGGTCATACCGGATTCATACATGCCGCCGGTATCGAGCACCAACAGACCGTTCCCCTCCACTTTGGACGCGCTTTCAGGGGTGGCGGAGTAATGGCACATCGCACCATGCTCCCCGAACCCGGCGATCGGCCCGAAGGAAGGACCGAGGTACTCCTTGTTTCTTGCCCGCTGGTCGACAAGAGCCTGGGCCAGCGTCACCTCATCGAACATACCCTTGTCACGGGGTACCCGGGCGAGGAAGTTGACCAAGGCCACGCCGTCAAGCAGATGCGCACGGCGCATGCCTTCCAGTTCCACGGGGTTCTTGGCCGCTTTCATGTCAGTCGTGAAATCACGGCCCTCGACAATCGTCACGGAAGGAGGAATCGCGGCCATCAGTTTCAGATTCGTCTTGTCAGGACTGATATACAAGTGGTCATCCGCGTTCAGCACCGTGGACAGAGTATCCACTACGGAATCATACGGCAGGATCGTCATGTCCTCGGAAACCTCTTTGAGCAAATCTTCCGAGAAACGCTCCTTTGCTGTGAACAACCAGGCTTTCTTGTCGCCGACAAGAAGATAGGAGAGAAAAACAGGATTGTACGTGACATCGTTTCCACGCAGATTCGTCACCCAAGCGATATCGTCCAAGCTGGAGATCAATGTATAGTTGCAACCGGCTTGATGGCATTTATTCCTCAGGAACAAGAATTTTTGTGCCCTGTTATAGCCGACCAGGCTATCATCCATCTGCAAGACAGAAGAGGTAGGAA
The DNA here is from genome assembly GCA_964407735.1 of uncultured Sphaerochaeta sp. Lineage (GTDB taxonomy): Bacteria > Spirochaetota > Spirochaetia > Sphaerochaetales > Sphaerochaetaceae > Spiro-02. The sequence goes on from CAYOWS010000038.1 coordinate 3,488, forward strand.
CAGCCGGACGGTCCTTCCAGATTTCATCGAGGAAGTCTGGAGTGCCGACCAACTCGATGCCCCTCGGAGCAAAGGCGTCCTCCATCTTCCGCTGGAAGGAAAGCATCAGCGTCGCGGCGTCGATACCGACTTTGGAACCTTCCGGCATATTCTTGGCAAGCCAGGTCACATGATCCACCACTCCCGGGGTATCGAGCTTCATGAGGGTGAAACAGGAACCTTCAATCTCCTTGGCCCCTTGGATGAAATACCGCGAATCGACCCAGAGGATCGCCTGGTCCTGAGTGATCACGACAGTTCCAGCGCTACCGGTGAAACCGCTGATCCAAGCCCGTGTCCGCCAACGAGGACATACATATTCGCTCTCATGAGGATCCGTCCCGTTGATAATCCAGGCATCCAGTCCCTCCCGCTTCATAATGGAACGAAGTTCCTCCACACGTGTATCAATCATGCTCAATGACCTCTCTTCGTCGTATTCGACAGATTCTTTTTGTTCTTGTTGTTCTTTTCAGCGTCGGCCGCGGCCTTGTCCGACGCAAGGACGGCCCTGTGCCTTTGGATGAAATACAAAGCGATACCGCCAAGGATCATCAGCAGGCAGAAGATCTGTCCCATGGAGATGTTCAGGAAAGAATGGAACAGAGCGATCGGCTCGGTCTCTTTCCCCAAGGCCAGGATGAAGCCGAGATTACTGTCCGGCTCTCTGAAATACTCTATGACGAACCTGACCAGCCCATACCCGATCAGGTAGCAGCTCAACAGGAATCCAGGGAATTTTTTCTTGCGAAGAGGTCGTAGTAAAAACCAGAGGATGGCCCAAAGCAGCAACCCCTCAAAAAGGGCTTCATACAATTGAGAGGGATGCCGGGGAAGGTTCAACGCCATTCCTTGAGTATAGGAGATACCAAGCTGGTCCGCGATATCCCGCACCCATTGATAGCTCGTCGAGAATCGAGGCGCGTCGGGAAATATGATCCCCCAGCTTTTCGTCGTTACCCGACCCCAGAGTTCCCCGTTGATGAAATTCCCCAGACGACCGAAGGTATAGCCCAAAGGGATTCCGGCAACCAAGGCATCCGCCACGGAAAAGAACGACATCCTGTGCATGCGGCAGAAGATCAGGGCTCCGGCGATGGCACCGACCAACCCGCCATGATAACTCATACCGGGCAAACCGATGAACCGTCCGTCGCGCCACGGCCAGAAAATCATCCAAGGATGGGTCCAGTAATAGGAAGTACCGTCGTAGAACAGAACGGAGAACAACCGGGCGCCGACCAGCAAACCGCCGATCGTCCAAAGGAAAAGACTCAGTGAATCATCCTTGTCGATATCTATCTCCCCATGCCGGGCTTGATACCTGAACAATACGTATGCGATGAAAAACGCGACGATGTACATGAGACCGTACCATCGGACAGGAAAGCTTGGAATGATTTCTGGTGAAATCCATGAGGGAAAATCGATGAAAAGCGACATGAGGAAAGTGTAATCACCAACTGTGGCATGGTCAATACTTATACACTTCTACTCCCACGGTGAAAAATCCTTTTCCAGAAAGGCCCTTTGAGGTCAGATGGTGGTCAACATGATATTTTTCCATTATATTGCACCTATGAAAAAGCAACGGACCAAATGGATTATCTGCGTCTCACTGTTATTGGCGTCCACGGCCCTATTGATGGCCGGAGGAAGCTCGGAACAGACGAATGGACTTGCGATACCAGCCTTTCTCACGAACAACGTCTCGGCGGCTTCAAATACCCAGAGCGCGAACGGAGATCATATCGGCAATGATATGGCTACGTTGGAGCGATTGTACCGCTATGTCGACAGTGTGTACCTCCACGATATCGACAAGCAGAAAGCCTTTGACAACATGGCCAAGGCTCTGCTTGATTCTTTGGACGATGACTTCTCTTACTATATAACCAGTGAATATGCCGAGGATTTTATTTCGGAGACCAGCGGCACCTATGGTGGTATCGGAACATACCTGACGAAATACTCACCTGACAGAAAGAATCAGGACGATCCTGAGACCTGGATGATCAAGATTATTTCGCCGTTCCCAGGAGCCCCGGCGGAACGTGCGGGACTCCGTTCTGGGGACCTGATCAGCCATATAGACGGAGACCCCGTCGATGACCTGACCGCGACTGAAAGTTCGAAAGCCCTCAAGGGAACACCCGGCACCACCGTAACGGTGACGGTACACAGGGGCAACAGCGTTTTCGACCTGACACTGAAACGGGAAATCATCAACACCCCCACGACAGAAAAGGGAATCCTCGAAGGGGGATACGGATATCTACGCATCAATGAGTTCACCAACAGGACCGCACAGCAGGCCTCCATGGCCATAGATTCCTTCAATGAGGCGAAGGTCAAAGGAATCATCATCGACCTGCGAAACAATGGAGGGGGAATCATCGATTCCGCGTTGTCTATAGCGGACATGTTCATCAATGACCAGCCGTTGATCACCATCACCCATAAGAACAAGGTCGGAGACGTCCGGTACATAGCAAGCGAAAGTACCAAGGTCGATGACGAACTCCCTGTGGTCGTCCTTGTGAACAAGGGATCCGCATCCTCGTCTGAAATTCTGGCGGGCGTCCTCAAGGAAGATGACCGGGCTACCCTGATCGGTACCACGACCTATGGAAAGGGCATTACACAGATCGCCACGCCGTTCGCCGGGGGAGTCGTACAAGTGACGAACGCAAAATATCTGCTCCCCAATGGAGACGACATCCACAAGGTAGGCATCGCACCCCATATAGTAGTGGAAGATCCCGAGATCCCGGAAGAGCAGCTTCCTGCATTTGAAAGGTTGATGGAAGACCAGGCGATCTACAAGTTCGCCGACGAACATCCAGATTATTCCGATGCGAACATCCGGCTGTTCGTACAGGAGAACGCGGATTATGGGCTGGACTCCTATGTCCTTTCCTTGCTGATGAGAAATGAATACCTCGCAAGAATGAACTATGACGACAGGCCGGTCGCCGATCCCGTCTACGACCTACAGCTCAGACGTGCCCTGGAATTTCTACAGACAGGAATCTGATATGCGGCTATACCTTCTTCCCACCTCCTTCTCAGGACAGAAAACCATAGAGATCACAGGGCGGGAGTCTCAATATCTCACTCGCGTACTCCGGTTGAAACCCGGACAGAACTTCGCGGGGAGGGACGCCGCTGGAAACATATGGGATCTCACCTTCCTGAGGGCAGACCGCAGTTCCTGTACCTTGGAATGTGTGCGTGCAGAAGCGGAAGGCCCCAAGGAGACGACGGATTCCCTGCCGGACTACCAAGGCCCGTTGCCGAAGCTCTTTCTGTTCCAATGCCTGTGCAAAGGCAAGAAACTTGAGCAGATCGTCAGGCAGGCTACCGAACTCGGAGCCTGGGAGATAATCCCCGTCCAGAGCAGGTTCTGTGTGGTGGACATCTCAAACAAGAAACAGGATAGTATCGAAAGCAGGACGGAACGCTTGGACTCCATGGTCAAGGAGGCGATCCAGCAAAGCGGTTCCCGCATACCTACTACAGTCGCAAATCCCATCTCATTTTCTGAGATACCTTCGTACTGGAATTCCCGGGGACTAGGATTGTTCTTCCATCAAAGCGATATTGAAGGACAAGAAAGCCTGACCACATTGGTGAGGAGATACAGGCAAGCACAAGGACCGGATGCCGCCATCGCGGTCGTAGTCGGAGCGGAAGGGGGGCTCGCCTCGGAAGAGACCGTTTTCTTGGAGAAAGCGGGATTCAAGGCGGTCCTGCTCAAAACGAACATCCTGCGGGCGGAAACAGCGGCGGTCTATGCCTTGGCCGCGGTCCAGACACTGATGACCGAAGACTAGAAAAGCCTCACCCCCCTCTCAGAACAAGAGTGGTATTATCCTATAGCTGGTGTATAGTCTTACCTATTGCGTAGCATCCAAGCCTTTCAGAGTTTTACCATCACATAAGGAAGGCCTTCCATGAGTTATCTTCTGGTCACCTCAGATGCCCATTTGCGCACGAGGATCAACAAGCTTCTGCCCCTCCCCTGCAAGACCGCCAGTAGGATTTCCGACGTACTCGACGCACATACCACACTCTCAAATCCAAATACCTGTATCATCATTGATGACAAGATCACAGATGGGTCACAGGCGGAACTACTCTATCATCTGGCCGAGAAGCGAATACAAAAACCAGTCATCCAGTTGTTTCGGAAGGGAGAAAGATCAAAGTATCAGAAACCGTTGTCCTATGGAAACATCACTTTGATTGCGAAACCTTTTTCCGACATCGAGTTCCAAAACGCTCTTTTGGATTCAAATCTTATGGGTAATGAGGCTTTGGGGAGCATCGCTCAAGAAACTCCCGAGGAATATCACATGCAGTCCCTTGTCGGCTCCAGTCCACGGATGCGCAACGTACGGGCGACCATCCGGCGACTAGGGCGGGAGCATTGTACGGTACATATTTCAGGGGAGACAGGGACTGGAAAAGAGCTGGCGGCAAAAGCCATCTATGAATCAGGGAACCTCGGAGGTTCGTTCATCACAGAAAACTGTTCTCTCCTGGAAGGATCTTTGGTTGAGGAGACTTTGTTCGGGCATAAAAAAGGGGCGTTTACCGACGCGCACGAAAGTCGGTCGGGGTTGATCGCCTCCGCCCATGGGGGAATGCTGTTTCTGGATGAAATAGAGAATCTGCATCCATCAACGCAGGCAAAGCTATTGAGATTATTGGAAACAGGGGAGTTCCGTCCATTGGGCTCCTCACAGATCCAGCATGCGTCGTTCCGCCTGGTTACGGCGGCAAACGAATCCTTGGCGGAATTGGCGAAAAACAATCGTCTGCGCAAAGACTTCCTCTATCGCATCAATGATTTCATGATACGGATGCCTCCGCTGCGGGAACACAAAGAGGATATCCCGGAACTGGCAGCGCACTACTTGAGGAAAAATGGCGGAAGGAGGCCTTTGTCGGATGAAAGTCTCGAACTTCTCATGCGATATGACTGGCCGGGGAACGTCCGGCAGCTTTTCTCCGTCTTATGCCGCGGCAGCATCAGACGCGGTACGGGACAAGATACGATCCAACTGTGTAACGAGGATTTTGATTTCGGGTTCTAGGCAATGGACCCAGGGAGCTCTATGACAGACAAACGCCTACACAGTTGGTTCCAGTTTCTTGACACTGCCATAATCGGAAAGAACCGGAGGATAGACGATCCTCTTAGGAGAAGCTTCAGGATTCCTCATCTTATCCAGAAAAAGTTCTCCAGCCGCAACACCAATCGAATGATGATTGGGTTCGACACAAGTGATCTTCTCCTTGCGGACATACTCCCGATTGGAATCATCATTGCAGATGAGGCTGATATCATCGGGAATCGAGAGTCCGTTGGCTTTTAAAGCGTCGGCCAAGCCGTCTGCCATCTTCCCACTGATGCAATAGATACCAGTAAATCGTTCTTCAGACTTCATTTTGGCGACCTTCTCACCGAAATCATATCCGCTTTGGTATGAACGATCACCATAATAAATACTGTCTTCCTCGACAGGAAGACCCGCCACGTGCATTGCATCTAGATATCCCTGCGTCCGATTCTGGCATGTAATGGAGGTATTCACCGGACCCGCCAGATTCGCTATGTGTTTATGTCCTTGGTCGATCAGGTAACGGGTGGACATGTAGCCGCAACGGAAATTGTCAATCGTCACCAGATCGGTATCCATCGAACGAAGATAGCGATTCACCAGGATCACAGGAACAGTGAGTCCCTTGAGCAGTCGTACCATCTGTTCACTTTCCATGATGTTGAGCATGAAAATACCCGCTATTCCAGTTTCCTTGGCATAACGGAGATATGTAAGCTCCTTCTCTTCGGAATAATCGCTGACTGCAATGAACACCATCTTCTTTTCTGGTTCAAGCGTCTTTCGGATACCATCTATATATTGTAGGGTAATTGGGTTGGTTATTTGCCCCGCAATAATCAAAGCTGTATCAGCATTCTTGCAGATACCCGTCCGCTTCCTTTGCTTGCAATGATAGTCATACGCCTTAATAGCATCCTCGACCAACTTCTTGGTTTCCGTGGAAACATTGTTCTCATTGTTGATTACTCGTGAGATAGTAGCGGTAGACACACCGATCTTCTTGGATAATTCAGTTAAGGTCATTGAAGCCACCTTTACATTCCAAATATTTGTTTATGTATTACAAGCAAGAAGTATTAATATAATGAGAATAATGTAATTACAATAAAAAGTCTACCGTAATTCCTTCATCTTTGCGTTTTTTTGTTGACTTGACGAGTTTATGTGCTAATATATGTTATATCACAACGCTTTTTACTGTAATTACATAAATTTTCCACAAATAATACATAAATTTAGCAACAAAGTATTTTATTACAGGAGTGGGTAATGGTATTAACAAAAAGAAGGCAAGACCAAGTTGTACTCAACAAACGGAAAAAAATCCCGTTACTTCCCTACCTGTTCATTGCGCCAGCGATCATACTGTTCGGAATGTTTACGATCTACCCCTTCATAAGAACGTTCATCCTCTCCTTCACATTGACAAACAAATATGGAAATCCGACGAAGTTCGTCGGCCTGCAGATGTGGCAGAGAACACTCTCGAAGAAGGAGTTCTGGGATGTCCTTGGTGTAACGCTCAAGATCGCGGCGATCAATCTCTGCGGAACATTCTTCATCGCAATGATCTTCGCATTGCTCGCTACCGCGCCAACACCAGGCGGAAAAATATATCAGACGATGTACGCGCTTCCGATGGCTATTGCCTCTTCCCCGGCCGCAGCGATCTTCGTATTCATCTTCAGACAGAAAAACGGACTACTCAACAGCATCATCGGTCAGAACATAGCATGGTTGCAGAGTGTAGACTATGCGATCTGGGTCGTCTGTTTCGTTACGATCTGGATGCATATAGGTTCGAGTTTCATCTTCCTCTTGGTAGGATTCAGGAACGTTCCTGAAGAACTAGTTGAAAGTTCTATCCTCGATGGAGCGAACGCGCTGCAGAGGGTACGCCATGTACTCCTCCCCGTAGCCTCCCCCCAGATATTCTTCGTCCTTTTCCTGAATATCAACAGCTCCTTCAAGAGCTTCGCGCAGATCAGGCTCCTTACATCAGGCGGACCTGTCAACTCGACGACGACCCTCATCTACTCCATCTATAAGAACGCCATGATCAACGGCAGGTTTGAGACCGCGTGTATCCAGGCAATTTTCCTATTTCTCCTGATATTCGGAATCACTCGTATCCAATTCAGTCTTGAAAAGAAGGTGGTACACTATCAATGATAACGATAACCGCTAAGAATAAGAAAACCCTGAAAAAATCATTTTCATTCTCGATCAAAATGGTCGTCGGCATAATATTCATTTTCCCGTTGATCGTCGGACTTTCATTCGCTCTCCATACCGAACAGGAGTTGAGCAGACTGCCGTTGAAGCTGTTTACACCAAACCCGACCCTTGAGAATTTCGCAAAAGTTTTCACAGATGTCCCAATATTCCATTATCTGAAGAACACGTTGATCACATGTTTAGTCGCCATAACGGCACAGATAGTGTTCGCGAGTCTCGCCGCCTATGGGTTCGTATTTTTCAAATTCCCACTCAAGAACTTCTTCTGGACGCTCATCCTGGCGACAATGATGGTTCCTGGCGAGGTAGTTATCATCACGAACTACGTCACAATACAGAACATGCACTTGGTAAATACCTATCCAGGACTATTTCTGACATCCCTTATATCGGGAACATCCATCTTCATGATGAGGCAGTACTACATGCAACTTCCAAAGGATTTCAAGGAAGCGGCAATCCTCGATGGTTGCGGGGATATCCAGTTTCTTGTTCGGATCGCCGTCCCACTTTCAATCCCGACGATATCCGCTTTGGCGATCTATCAGTTCGTGCATATCTACAACGCTTATTTCTGGCCACTGCTAGTCACCAACAAGGACAGCTGGAGAACCATCCAAGTCGGAATCGCGTATCTGGTCACTGGAGATGTGGAGGAATATGGAAAGGTTCTCGCCGCCGCCATGGTCGCGATGCTTCCAACGGTGCTGGCATATATCTTTGGCCAGGACTATATCATCAAAGGAATGGTTTCAGGGGGAATCAAAGGTTGATTTCCATCAAATGAATTCAAAAGCGATGTCATCGCTTAAAAAAGGAGAGTCTCATGAAAAAACTAATTGTTGTTTTGCTTCTCTTGTCCATGGGCTTCTGTTCAGCGTTCGCAGGCGGAGATAAAGAAACCAAGGTCCCCACAGAAGAAGCAAAGCCGGCGGGTACGGTGGAAGTCGAATGGTGGACATATTTTGGCCAGGCGAACATCAACTACCTGCAGAAAGTCATCGACGCATTCAATGCCAGTCAGAGCGACTATCATGTAAACATTGAATATCAGGGCAGCCAGCTTGAAATGATTGCGAAAATGCAGTCAACTCTCAAGGCCGATCTCCCAGCGATGTTCAATTGTGCGATCGAGAATATCGGGATGCTCATCCCAGCCGACTACTGCATCAATGCGCAGATATATCTTGACGCAGACGAAGAAGGTTGGCCGGAGCTCGAAAACACTTATGAGGCGTTCAGATCCGCATACAGCGACAAAGACGGCAACCTCGTCGGCTATCCCAATGGTGTCAGTTACCCCACTATCTACTACAACAAGGACATGCTCGACAAAGCGGGAATCGATCCTTTCTCACTGACTTCAGTAGACAAGGTCTATGAAGCCTGTAAAAAACTGGTCAGCGAAGGCTATTGTACCTACGGCATCGGCTTTCACAACGATGGAGGATACTACTTCAACTCCAGCTTGGCTCGGGAAGGAATCCTTGCCTTCGACAACGAAGACGGATATGCGGGAGACATCACGACCTGTTACTATACCGATGGCGGAGAAGTCCAGGACGCAGTGACCAAGTATCTGGAGTTCTACAAGAACCTCTATGCTGAAAAACTCGCCGTTGCGTACGGTGCGAACTATAGTTCGGAAGTCCTTCCTTTGATGGCGGCAAATGATTGTGCGATGATGATGGGCGTCATCTCCATGACAACGAAGGTCCTCAGCACCGTCGACGGAGCTTTCGAAGTAGGTGTCATTCCACTCCCGTCAGTAACCCCCTCAGGAAAGCGAGGAGGAGAACCCGCCGGAGGAACAGGTCTCTTTATCGCGGACAACGGCAAGAAATGGGCTATGCAAGGTGCGTATGAATTCATGAAGTTCTGTAGCCAGGCCGAACAGGCGGGATACTTCGCTTCCGCTACCGGTTATCTTGCCCCAAGCACAGATGCATTCAACAGTGAAGTCTACCAGGACTATATGGAGAACATATTTCCTGCGATTTCGGTCGTATATGACAGTCTTGCAAATTCAGATGACTCCGCGAAAATGCCTTTGTGTGCTATTTCCTCCACGATCAAGTCGGCGAACAAGCTGGCAATCGAGACTGTCGCCAACTATCCTACGGATGCATCAGTCAAGAGTGCCATCAAGGCCGCCCAAGATACGATCCAGGATGCGATTGAACTGTACAATCTTTCAAACTGATTTGATTATTAACTAACGATGAATGGAAGGGCGGAATTGCTTCTACCCTTCCATTTTTTGAATTCACCGGGGGAAAAGAATGAAATGTAGAAAGTTTTTCGTTGGATTACTGATTGTTCTGGCGCTTCTCACCGGTTGCCAGACACAGAACAAAGCCAGGTTGGCTGATGCGGAGGGTTCTTATACTTCACTGGTATTCGACACCTCTCAAGACCAGGGAAAGCTCACGGCGCGATACCTTGCGTTGCAGGCTGTATACAACTCCCCCGACGACAAGATCAATGCAGGAGACAGCACGGTATTCATATCTCCTGAAGGTCTTGTCATGATGCTCGACTGCAGCAACGTGAACAGCTTCGATGAAATAGACGCTCAACTGCAGAAAATGAATGTTTCCCAAATAGACATCTTCGTGATGTCCCATCCCCATGCAGACCATATTGGCTGCTTCCCCGCCCTTGCAGAAAAATATCCCATCGGCCAAGTATATAAGAATTCCCATGAATACTCTTCCGGGACATATGCAAAGGCCATGTCCATCATCAAGGAAAAAAACATACCTTGTACTATCCTTGTCGATGGAGACTCCTTCATGTTCGGAGATTCAGTTACCGTCGATATCTACAATCCGATGGAAGGCTGGGAGAAACGTGCGGAAACAAATGTTGGAGAAGCGAACAACTGTTCGCTTGCGATGAAACTGACATATGGAAACTCCAGTTTCTGGAGTTCGGGGGACCTATACATATCAGGAGAAGAGGAATTGGTCGCACGACATGGCGACGCGATCGACTCTGATATCATGAAAATGAATCATCATGGCTATGATACTTCCAATGGAAATGTATTTCTCGCAGCAATCAGTCCGAAGGTGGTCGTCGCCCAACATGAAAGCATCACTAGTCAGACAGTAGGTCTGAGGTTCTCCCTGAAATTCGGGGCGTTGACATTCTATAACTGCCAGGATGGCGCCATCTCGGTTTCTACGCCGGGTGACGGTACCTATGACATCCAATGTGAGAGAATTCGGGAAAAGACGTTCTATGGAGAACCAACTTCCGACGGCCATTACACTATCGGAGTTGACAAATGAAAAAGAGACTCCTGGTATTCTCAGTGGACGCGATGGTTCGTGAGGATGTCGACAAGTTGATGCAATTGCACAATTTCGGCTCTGTGATGAAAAACAGCTGTCAGATCACTCATGTAAGGACGGTATACCCTTCAATCACATATCCAGCCCATACCAGCATAGCAACAGGTTGTTATCCAAACAAACATGGAATCGTCAGCAATTTCGAGCTGACAACGGGAGACAAGGAACACAACTGGGTCTGGGATCATTCCCATGTCAAAGTAGAGGACATCTTTACCGTGGCAAAGAAGGCAGGATATACCACAGGATCGGTGTTCTGGCCCGTCACGGGTAACCATCCTGATATTGATTACCTCATCAATGAATACTGGATGCCTTTCAAAGGTGATACCTTGGAGGATTCCTTCAGACGTAACGGATCCTCTGAGGATGTCATAAAGATCATCAAAAAGAATTCGGAGTTCCTGCCTAAATCCTATGCCAAAACCGGCCGCTCTAATTTCATGGTCGAGCCCTGCAGCGATCTTTTCCTCATTCACTGCGCATGCGATATCATACGACGATACGCTCCGGAGGTCATGTTCATCCATAATGGGATCATGGATGGAACCAGACATAAGTTTGGAGTATTCAACAGCGAGACCGATGCGGCGATCGGTTTCGTGGAAGAGCAGTTCCGTATGGTAGTGGAGGCTCTTGAAACGGCTGGAGTCAGGGAAGAGACGAATATCGTGGTGATCAGCGATCATGGACAGATGGAAACAAAACGGATCATCAAACCCAACGTATTTCTTCGAGACCGTGGCTTCATAGATGCGGATGAGAACGGGACGATCCGGGAATGGAAGGCCTTCTGCCTTTCCGATGCCATGTCTGATCTGGTCTATCTGAAAGATCCTTCTGACAAGAAAACCTACGACGCCGTCTATAAGCTTCTGAAAGAACTTGCCTCAGAGGGCATCTATGGTTTCAATGAAGTACTTACCTCTGATGAGATTGATAAACGAGAACACTTGAACGGAAATTTCTCGTTCGTATTGGAAACCGATGGCTATACTTCTTTCAGCGATTCCTGTGTCAGGCCTGTCATCAAGCCCTATGATACCGAGGACTATCGCTTTGGAAGGGCGACCCACGGATACAATCCGGATTTAGGGCCACAACCAGTCTTCAATGCCATTGGTCCGGATTTCAAAAAAGACATCGTTATAAAAAGGAGACCCATTGTCGATGAGGCTCCAACATTCGCAAAGATTCTTGGAGTAGAGCTACCCCATGCACAAGGGAAAGCTATCGAAGAATTCCTGAAATAAATGATAGGAAAGGAGGTTCTGGGTGTTCGAATGCAAGGAAAAAGTCGCGATCTGTGGGCATCGAGGCGAACGTGTCCACGGAATAGAGAATACAATAGCCGCGATGAAGCATGTCGTGGACCTTGGTGTGGACATGATAGAGACAGATGTCCGCATGTCTCGCGACGGGAACCTGTTTCTCATGCACAACAAGAATCTGGCTGACCTGACAAATGGAAGCGGCATGGTTAGCGAACATACGTATGAAGAACTTCGAAGCATGAATGCTGCTGTGCATGCCTCATCTTCCGAGACATTCGAAGCTCCTACGTTCGAACCCATCGCCCTGCTAGAGGAATTAGTGGAGCTTGCGAAAAACCACCCAGACCTCATGCTGAACATAGAGTTGAAGGACATGCCCGTAGAAAATGAACCTTTCGCCTTTGAATGCGCTGATAAAATCGCTTCGATGCTTGCCCGATATGGAGTCGGAAACCGTACATGGATAAATTCCTTTTCAGGATCCTTGGTACAACACATCTACAAAGCCTATGGGAATACTTTCCATTACCATGCATTCTACCCCTGGGCAATCATGGGAACCATGGATATGGATCCTAGGAGTTTTTGTGACGTAGCGTGCCTGCTCAACTGGGAAATAGATCAAGACGGAACTTTCGACAAGACCAGAATGTCCGTTCCATGTTCTCAAAAGTGGTATGCCACCCTTTTGAAAGATAACATCATGCCTTTGACGACATCATTCTACACAGATATGGAGGACTATGATAAGGCTGTTCTTTGGGGAAGCCGGATCATCATGGCAGATGATCCGAAAAAAATGTTGAACCATTTCAGAAGCAAGGGACTACATAGCTAAGATACAAGGAAGGGATCATGGACAAGATCAAGATCGTATTCATTTCTGACATCCACCTCTCCCCTGGCCGGGACTGGAGTCAATGCATATGGAAATATACACCCAATGAAGAAATTCCGGTACTACTGGATCATTTCGTGGATATCGTGAACAAGGAGCTCAGACCTGATGTAATCGTGGAACTGGGAGACAGGATCATCGACATCGATGAACGGACCGATTTGAAGAACACAAAAGCCGTCTTCGAGTCTGTTGACAAGAGAGTCTCCTGTCCATGCCTACACGTAGACGGGAATCATGACATCGTCAACACATCAAAAAAACAACTTGCACAGCTACTCCAAACTCCAATCCTTCCCTACATCAAAATTTTCAAGGGGTACAAGTGCATCTTTTTTGATTCTCTCGATCCAATGATAGAAGGTGTCGGAGGAGAATTATCCCAAGCTCAACTCGAATGGTTGAAGACGGAGATGAACAATGATGATCTACCCAAGATGGTATTCAGCCACCATCCTGTCAACTACCATGAAATCCATAGAAATTTCCTTATCCCCGAGGAAACAGTCCCGCTCATGCAAATCAGAAACAGCGAAGCGGTCAGAGAGGTTCTGGAAAATGGGAGAAATTTCCTGTTCCATGCGAGTGGGCATCTGCATTGGTGGAGCTTCAGAGTTTCACAAAAGGGGACGTACCTCGTCAACCCGTCTTTGTCCGCTGCACACCCAGCTCGCAAGGGAGCTCCAGGCTGGTTCATGGAGGCCGATGTCTGGCCAGACGGCAAGATCGACGCAAAAATCCATAGCATTGAACCAAGAAGGGTCGTAGGGGATTTTCTGAACCGATAGACCCCTTCTCCTGCGATATGGCGAGAAGAGAGGGAAGCCTATTATGAATAATGTAATTACATAATAATTTTTATGTAATTTGTGTTTGACATATTATATTTTCGAGATAAAATGGACATATAGGTCTACAAAAATAAATTTAAATAAAATATTGAACCTTGAAATGTAATTACAAATATAAGGACAAAAAATGAATAGCTATCCATCAAAAGAAAAAATGCTCGGTATGTATAAGTCGATGTACCTCATCCGAAAGTATGAGGAGCGAATCTACTATTTGTTTCTGGAAGGAATTATGCCGGGAACAATCCACCAAAGTACCGGACAGGAAGCCAGTGCGGTAGGTATGCTTTATGACCTTCGTTCCGATGATCACATGGCATCCACCCATCGTCCCGCAGGCCATGATCTCGCAAAAGGAGTATCGGTCAATTCCATGATGGGAGAAATGTTCGGAAAAATCACTGGATGCGCAAGAGGAAAAGGTGGTGCGATGCATACCGGAGACATCAGGGTAGGAGCCATTCCTGCGAATGCGATCGTCGGAGGCAATCTTCCTATTTCCGCAGGCATCGGGCTCGCCTACAAAATGCAGAAGAAAGACAATGTCGTAGTCTGCTTCTTTGGAGACGGAGCGAGCAATGAAGGATCCTTCCATGAAACGATGAATGCTGCGGTAATTTGGAAGCTCCCTGTCGTGTTCGTCTGTGAAAATAACCTCTATAGTGCGACAACATCAATCAAACTCACCTGCAACAAGGAAAATGTCGCGGCGGACCGCGCGGCCTCCTACGACATCCCCGCCGAGGTCCTGGATGGCAATGACGTCCTTGCCGTCAACGAAGCGGCGACACGGGCTATCGCTCGGGCGAGGGCGGGGGAAGGCCCCACGATCCTGGAACTGAAGACATACCGCCATGGAGGTCATTCTAGAAACGATGCTTGTGGGTATCGTCCCAAGGAAGAAGAAAAGCTATGGTTCGACCATGATCCGGTCAAAGAGTTCAGATCTGTGATTCTCGACAAGAAAGTCGTTGGAAAGGTTGAACTTGCGGAAATTGAAAAAGACATAGAAAAAGAGATAGATGAATCCGTTGAACTCGCCCAGAAGGCGGACTTTCCATCAGTGGAAACCGCTATGACCGACGTTTATTGGGAAGGAGAAAAATAAGATGCCCAGATTATCCATTGCGGACGCACTCAAACTTGCTATCGCGGAAGAGATGAGACGTGATCAGAAAGTATATTGCATCGGAGAAGACGAAGATATTCCCGGCGGTATGGGAGGAGCCTTTACAGTGACAAAGGGGTTGGCCGAGGAATTCGGTTTTGACCGTGTGATCAATACTCCGATCTCAGAAATAATGATCGCCGGCGTGTGTGTCGGATCTTCCATGCTTGGCATGCGTCCAGTCGCGGACTTGCAGTACGGCGACTTTCTTTTCTGCATGATGGATCAACTCGTCAACCAAGCCGCCAAGATGTGCTACATGTCCGGAGGTACTGTTCATGTACCAATGGTCATGCGAGCTCCCTGTGGAGCTTCCAACCGTGGCGCACAGCACGCACAAAGTCTGGAAAGCTATTTCACCCATGTCCCCGGCCTGAAGGTCGTCTGCCCCTCCACGCCATATGATGCGAAAGGTTTGATGAAACAGGCAATCCGCGATGACAATCCTGTCATGGTTTTTGAGCACAAGCTACTCTATGGGAGCAAGAGAAAGGAAAAAGACGCGATCGATACCATGGGAGAAGTTCCAGAAGAGGATTACACCATTGAGTTTGGAAAGGCGGCGATACGCAGGGAAGGTACCGATATTACAATCGTCGCAAACCTTCTGATGAACTACAAGGCACTTGAAGCTGCGGCCATTCTTGAAAAGGAGGGTATCTCCTGCGAAGTCATCGACCCAAGGACCCTTGTGCCATTTGACTATGATGCGGTTATCAAAAGCCTTGAAAAAACAGGTCGTCTGCTGATAGTCCATGAAGACAACTATACCTGCGGATGGGGGGCGCAAGTCGCTTCCTACATAGCGGAAAATGCCATCTATTTGCTGGACGCCCCCATTGGAAGGGTCGCAGCGTTGGATACCCCCATTCCATTCTCACCTCCCCTTGAAGACTATGTCATTCCGTCAACCGCCCGAATCATAGATGCCACGCACAAGTTGATGAAGGCTTAGGAGGAGAGTATGCTCAAGGAAATCAAGCTTCCAAGTGCCGGACAGACAACAGATCAGGCTGTGATCTGTGAATGGCTTGTCAAAATCGGTGATCCCGTCAGCCGCGGAGATATCCTGCTTAAAGCGGAGACCGACAAGGCCATCCTTCCCGTAGAGAGTTTCGCCAACGGACTGGTGATCGATATCCTCCCGCAAGAGGGAGATACCGTAGATGCAGGAGATGTCCTTGCAGTCATCGGTGACGCCGAGGATTTGAAAACCTATACAAAGAAAGGGGCTATCACCACTTCGGAGGCCCCTGTCATGAAGCCTCTCGATGAAGAATTCATCGAAATATTCAAGGTCTCCGAGCCAACGCTTATCCAGACTGTCGCCACTACGACGGCTGGACAAGTTGCCGCCAAAGCGATGCCCAATGCCAAAAAGATGGCGAAGGATGCCGGGATTGATATCAACAAAATCAGGAGCGACAATAACGGACTGATCAAAACTTGTGATGTCAAGAAGTATCTTGAGAACCGCAACAGGAATACTCTGTCGGATGATACCGACTTTGAAGTAGTCAAACTCAGCCGAATGAGACAAATCGTTGGAAAAAGAATGCTGCAAAGCGTTCAGAACATTCCGGCTTTCGTCGTCACTGTCACAGTGGACATGACCAAGACCATTGCTCTCAAGAAACTACTAGCAAAAAAAGAACAGAAAATCTCATACAATGATTTGATCATGAAGGCTCTTTCCGTCATTTCCAAGGAATTCCCTCTTGTCCGCGCACGTTATGAAAACGAGGAAATCCACATTTACAAGCATCTCTGCGTAGGCATGGCCGTATCCATCGACAACGGTCTGGTTGTCCCAGTACAGAAAGACATCGAAAACAAGGGGCTCTTGGATATCGCTGCCGAGAACAAAATATTAATCGAAAAAGCAAAGAAAGGAGAGTTGCTCACCGAAGAGATGGGATGTGGTACTTGTACGGTTTCCAACTTGGGTATGTTCGGTGCGACGATGACTACCCCGATCATCAATCCCCCTGAAAGCTTCATACTGGGGATCGGCGGTATCACCAAGCAACTTGAGATCAACGAGGGAGAAATCGTAGAGGTCCAGAAGATGCATATCACAGGATCCTTCGACCATCGGATGATGGACGGAGTCGACGGAATCAAGATACTCAACAATATCAAGGCCCTGCTGGAAGAACCAGCAATGATGGCTTGTTAAGGAGCCTTGAAATGCCAGATATGCCAATATTTGATCTGATAGTCATCGGGGGAGGCCCTGGAGGATACTCAACAGCAATCGCAGCGGCTAAAACAGGCCTTCAGGTCGCGCTGTTTGAAAAAGACAAGATCGGAGGTACTTGTCTCAACATAGGCTGCATTCCGACAAAATACCTGTTGGACAAGGCAGTGTTCCTTGAGAAGACCAGAAGCCTTGGGAACAACGGCGTGGTGAAAAAAGCTGGACAATACAGTTTCAAGAAAATACAGGAAGGAAAAGCTGTTACCGTCAACAAACTTACTGCCGGAGTAGGCTCACTGCTCAAGGCTGTCGGAGTTACTGTAGTCAAAGGGAAGGCGATGATTCAAGCTAACAGGACCATCCTGTGCAACGGATCGATTTACAAAGCGAAGGATATAATCCTGGCCACAGGCTCCCGACCAATGAGACTACCTATTCCAGGTGCTGAATTGACGATAGACAGCACCTCCGCCCTCGCCCTCCAGTCCATTCCAAAACGCATGGCGGTCATTGGAGGAGGTGTCATTGGCCTTGAGCTCGCCAGTGCATATTCATCTTTTGGAAGCGAGGTGGTCGTCATGGAAATGGCGGATAGGATTCTTCCGAATGAGGAGCCTATATCTTCGAATTATCTTCTCAAGGCACTACAGGCAAAAGGTATCAGGATATTCACTTCCTGCAAGGTCGAATCTATCGTCCAAATCGGAAACGACAAGGTTGTGCATTACGCCGACAAGTCAGGTAGACCGGACCAAGTCGAAGTAGATGTCGTGCTTATGACAATTGGTAGAAAAGCATACCACGATGGCAGCATTGTACCAGAATTGAAGATCAATATTGATAAACGAGGTTGTATCGTCGTTGACGCAAATATGAAATCATCAGTCAATCATATCTATGCAATCGGAGATGTCATCGGGGGCTACCAGCTCGCCCATGTCGCTTATGCAGAGGGAGAGATCGCCCTTCGATCGATACTAGGGAAGAAATACGAAGGAGACAAGCCGGCGATCCCTCGGTGTGTCTACACAATCCCCCCCTTTGCCGCGACCGGAATGACAAGCAAAGAAGCGAAGGAAAATGGATTTGAACCGGTCACAGGTCGTTTCAACTATGAGGCCAACGGCATGGCGATGGCAGAAAACGCCTCTGGTTTCGTGATGATGATCATGGACAAGAACAGTCAGGTGACATTGGGGGCTCAGATAGTGGGAGAAAACGCCCCGGAAATGATCGCGTTCGCCTCCACGACAGTGACGAAAAAGTACACTCTGTCGGATTGGGAAAAGACCATCATCGCCCATCCTTCCTTGACGGAAATGTTCAAGGAAGCGGCGCTGGATGCATTTGGTAAAGCACTTCATAAAATATAAAGAGGTAATTCATGGACACCGTAGTATACATCATCAGACACGGAGAGACAGATAACAACGTAGCACATCGTTTCATGGGGTTTACCGACAATCCGTTGAACTCGAGAGGACATGAGCAAGCGACATGCCTGACGGAGCCAATGAGCAAAGTGCCATTGACTGCGATCTATTCAAGCCCCTTTCTTCGGACATTACAGACTGCGAAAGGTATCCAAGGAAATCGAGCTCTTCCCATTCGTCGCAACGCGGGATTGTGTGAGATCAACTGTGGACAGTGGGAGGGTCTCAACCAAGAGGAAATCGAGGCGAAATGGCCCGGCATGATCAGATACTGGAAGGAGGAACCCTCAAAGCTTCATATCCCGGAGGGAGAAACCTTTGAACAAGTACAACAACGGGGAATAGAAACCTTCAAGGAGATCATCTCGGCAAACCGAGGCGGTCATATAGCAGTCGTCTCACATATGCTCACTATCCAGTTGATCATCTGCAAGCTGTTCGGAATACCCATCGATGATGTATGGAGACTCTATCGGCTTGAAAATACATCAGTGACAAAGATGCGCATCAAAGACAACGGTGAGTTCTTCATTGAAAAATGGGGGGAAGACAGTCATCTTCCAGATAATCTGAAAAATGATTATGTCAGAATCGCAGGTTTCAAACCAACCGACTTCGGCGCAAAATATGGGATCGATTATCTGCAAGGGACAGTACATCAATTCCCCGCATAAAAGGATCCATCATGAAAAACGGTTATGTCATCGCCATTGATCAGAGTACTCAGAACACAAAGGTATCCTTGTATGATAAAAAGGGGGGGCTGGTTGCACGGAAACTTCTTTCTCATACTCAGATCATTGATACAAACGGCTGGGTGAGCCATGATTTAAATGAAATCAAGAAAAACCTGTTCGATGGGGTCTTTGGTGTTGTCACTGAATCCAAGATTGACAAAAATGAGGTCGTTGCGATCGGCATCGGCAACCAACGTGAGAGTGTAGGTCTATGGGATCGACAGACAGGAGAACCAATTTGCAATTCCATTGTCTGGCAATGTAATAGGGCGACAGAGATATGCAAACGACCGGAAATAGCAGACCAAGCCAACCATATCCAACAAACTTGTGGTTTGAAACTATCACCATTCTTTTCCGCTCCCAAAATACTGTGGATGCTGGAAAATCATGAGGAGGCAAGAATAAGGCTTGTTCCACGTTCTCTGTGTTGTGGAACGATGGATTGCTGGACACTTTTCTGCCTTACTGAAGGAAAGTGCTTCAAGACGGATATCTCCAATGCTTCGCGTATGATGTTGCTCAACCTCAGAACCGAACACTGGGATCCTACGTTGTGCAAGATTTGGGGTATTCCTCCCTACATGCTCCCCCAGATATGCGCTTCGGATGATATCATGGGTTATACGGATGTGAAGGGATTCTTCCCGAACAAAGTTCCTATAGCCTCCTGTATCGGAGATTCCCATGCTGCGTTGTATGCACAGCAGTGTCTTGAAAAAGGCTCCTGCATGGCTGGCATGGGAACTGGTACAAGCTTGATGATGAACATCGGGGAACAACCCCTTCACTCTCAAAACGGGTTGCTCACATCCGTAGCTTGGAAAATCAATGGAAAAACGTCCTATGCATTCGACGGCGTAATAAATTATTCAGGAGCCGTAGTAACGTGGTTGGTCAATGATTTGAAGCTCATTGAAGATCCAATCCAAAGTGATATGGTTGCACAGCAAGCGGCTCTTGATGATACGACTGTACTTCTCCCCGCGTTCAACGGTATCGGAGCCCCCTATTGGGTCGATGATGCAAAAGCCGCGTTCATCGGCATGACACGAAAAACAGGAAGAAACGAGCTGGTAAAGGCGGCATTGGAATCGATCGCGCTACAGTGTCGTGATGTAATCG
Organism: uncultured Sphaerochaeta sp.; assembly: GCA_964407735.1. GTDB lineage: Bacteria > Spirochaetota > Spirochaetia > Sphaerochaetales > Sphaerochaetaceae > Spiro-02. The sequence continues at coordinate 23,942 of CAYOWS010000038.1, forward strand.
AATGCATGGCCAAGGATTGTGGCGATACAGGGATCAACGGCCTGAAAGCCAGTGGAGGTCCTGCGAAAAACAGATATCTGATGCAATTCTTAAGCAACATCCTCGAAAGTCCTGTGAAAACACCGACAGATGAGGAGATGACAAGTATTGGAATCGCTTTGATCGCAGGAAAGAAAATTGGATTATATGGAGAAGATTTCTTCAATTACACGGTACAGACAGAATTTGTCCCTCAAAGTACACCACAATGGAGAGATGACGTGATCACACGATGGGAAAAAGCATTGGCAATGGTTATTGGAGGTAGATAAGATGAGTGGGCTGCTAGAAGGAAAGGTCGCAGTAGTGACCGGATCGGGGAGAGGCATTGGAGAAGCGATTGCACGGACTCTTGCCCAAAATGGTGCGAAAGTCGTCATCACCGACATTGATGAAACGGCGGCGAAAGGCGTCGCCGTCGACTTGGACCAACAGGGTTATGAGGCTCGCCACATCGTGTTCAATGTCGCTGATTTCAAAAATATCAAGAAGAATATTGATAGAATCACTACCTTTTTCGGCCGTATCGATATCTGGGTGAATAACGCCGGGATCACGCAATCGGCAAAAATCGAGGATATCACGGAGGAACAATGGGATTTGTTGCAGGACATTGATCTCAAAAGCGTGTTTTTTTGCACCCAAGCTGTATTCGAAATCATGAAGAAACAAAATTATGGCAAACTGGTTCATATCTCTTCAATGGCGGGAGAACGAGGAGGACATGGTTCTTCGGCATCCTACTCCGCGGCAAAAGCGGGTGTAATCAATGTGGCAAAATCCTTCGCTCTCAACGGAGGTCAGTATAACATCACATCCAATACTGTGTGCCCAGGCCGAACCCTAACGAAAATGGCAGAAGGTCTGAGCTGGCTGAAGAACCCACAGGACGACCCTTCCCTCACCATTCCTCTGAAACGATTTGGAACTCCACAGGATATCGCCAATGCAGTTCTTTTCTTCGCAAGTGACCTTTCAGGGTATGTGACTGGCGATACAATGGATGTCAACGGAGGTCTTTTTATTAGTAGATAACAAACAAGAAGAATGCTTCCCAAGCAAGTTCCATTGGACAACAACATGATCGACACAGGAACTTTCTTGGTTTTATATGCAACTACAGAGGGACTGTCGTTTTTTCGGAGAAAGGTCACCCAATTGAGAATCATGCAGAGGGTAATGAATGAAACGATCATGACAATTCATTCAAATATAGCAAGAATCTCCTACAAATATGTAATGAACAATCTCTTGAGAATGGTTGTCTTTGTTCTCTCATAGGATATAGGTCGTTTCACCAATGATACACCAAGAAAAAACCTTGTCATCCGATTCATTTGAAAAAGATCAAAGCCACTACATACAGACTTCGCCAAGGTTAGATTTCCACAACCATACTTCCCCTCCGTCCATAGCAGAAGGAAATGAAATTCATCGGTAATTCTTGTATTATATGGAACTTGTAAGGATTTTTTGTCGATTTTACAACTTGTGGATAACTTGGGGATTCGTTTTCAAAATATGCTTTGCCAACAGCTAAATTTCAAACTTCTCACACATAAGAAATTATATAAGAATTACATTAAAATAGAAGTCAAAATCCGCATCCAACTATATACAAAACAATAACTTATACACATCACCAAACAATGTCAAGAATATGGGCACTTATGACATCTCACACCCCTTCTTCCCCCGTTATCCACAACAGTAATGAAAGGTTGTGGATAACTTGTGCAATAGTGTTGGATAACTCGTAGCCGATAGTTGAGAAGTTATTGAGAAACAAGAGATTACGAGAGACGCTCGATATCGGCGCCCAAGGCCAGCAACTTGTCAGCCAAACCCTCGTACCCACGTTCTATCTGGTAGATGTTCTGTATCTCCGTCCGTCCATCCGCGCAAAGGGCCGCGATCACCAAGGCCATACCGGCGCGGACATCAGGACTTGTGACGATCGCCCCATGCAGCTTGCAAGGGCCGTTGACCACCGCCCTATGGGGATCGCACAACACGATATCGGCGCCCATACGGATCAGCCAGTCGATAAAGAACATCCTGGATTCGAACATCTTTTCATGGATCAGGATGGAACCATTCATCTGTGTAGCGGCGACCGTCATGATACTCAGCAAGTCGGCGGGAAATCCCGGCCATGGAGAATCATCTATCTTGGCGGTCTTCCCGCCAAGATCCTTCGCAAGCACCCGTTCCTGTTCAGACGGTATATGTATCGTATCAGAAGAGACATCCTCCCATCGGATACCGATCCTTGAGAAGCCCAGACGGATCATCGGAAACTGGTAGGTGTCCACCCCTTCAATGACGATATCCCCCTTGGTGGCGGCGGCAAGGCCGATGAAAGAACCAACCTCCATGAAATCACACCCGATGGTGAAATCACATCCATGGAGTTCATCGACACCCTCGATCGTCAACAGGTTGGAACCGATTCCGCTGATCGACGCGCCCATGCGGTTGAGCAGATTGCACAGGTCCTGGACATGGGGTTCACTCGCCGCATTGCGGATAATAGTCCGTCCTTTTGCCGACACAGCGGCCATGATGACGTTCTCCGTAGCGGTTACGGATGCCTCGTCAAGAAATACATCGGCTCCAACCAGTCGTCCTGGAGCGTAGATATGCAGAGTGCCTCCCGCCTCTACGGTACAGGAAGCGCCTAGTGCGGTAAGTCCGATGAAATGGGTGTCCAGACGGCGCAAGCCGATGACATCGCCACCGGGAGGAGGAAGCCTGACGCCCTCCGCGGAAGCGGCCAGCGGCCCCGCGAGCAGGATGGACCCCCGTACGGCGTCTACCAATTCAGAGGGAAGCCGGCCCGTCCGGTCCCCTGAAGTGATCTGGATCGTATGGTCATCAAGGTACAGGACTGAAGAACCAAGGCATTGCAACAATGAAAGCATTACCGAGACATCCTCGATCGCGGGAATATTATGAAGTATGACAGGATCATTGGTAAGAAGCGTCGCGGCGATACAAGGCAATGCGGCGTTCTTGTTGCCGCTTACCCGCACGGTGCCCGATACAGGAGCCCCCCCATTGATACGATATATGCTCACCACCCCTCCTACCCTTCGCAATCTTCCTCAAGACAAGAGAAAGACCAAGGCGACCTACTACTATCCTACCTTTGAACAGGTGAATTTACAACTATGATATTATCACCGACATGACGTTGAAAAGGCGTGGGTTTGCGTATACTATACTCGTATGAAAGATGAAGCCGCCCGTGTCTATGGAATAGGCAATCCGCTGATAGACGTCATCGTCAACATAGAAGACCAGGACCTCTCCGAACTCGGTATCCACAAGGGTACGATGCATCTGATCACGAAAGAGCGTCAGGCGGAGCTTGTCTCCTATGTGAAAGGAAAACAGACCTCCTATTCCTGCGGCGGTTCATGTCCCAATACGATCATTGCGTTGGCTGCGCTTGGTATCGACGCCACGATAGCGGGCAAAGTCGGTAATGACGAATATGGAACCATCTACAAGGAAAATCTCAACAAATCGAATGTTCACAATGAGCTCGCGGTATGCGGGGAGCCTACCGGATCGTCCATCATACTTGTGACTCCGGATTCAGAACGGACGATGAACACCTATCTCGGGGCGAACAGGGAATACAGCGAGGACGATGTCATTCTCGATTCCGTCAGACAAGCCGACTTCTTCCATTTCACAGGATACATGTGGGATACCGTGTGTCAGCAGCAGGCGATCAGAAAGGCCCTGTACGAAGCGAAGATGAATGGGACGCGGGTCACATTCGATGTCGCGGATCCTTTCGCCGTAGGCCGGTATAGGGAGACGTTCCTCAACTTGATCAAGCATGAATGCGATGTCGTGTTCGCTAATAGTGAAGAGGTCCGCATCCTTTTCGACAACTATGATGCGTATGAGTGTTGCAGAAGCATGGGCAGACTCTGTGAAACGGCTATCGTCAAGAACGGCAAACGTGGTTCCTTCATTTCCTACAGGGAAGAGATCATGACCATTCCTGTGAAGGGGCCGGTCGTTCCTGTGGACACTACCGGGGCGGGGGATGTCTATGCGGCGGGTTTCCTCTATGGGCAATGCAAGGGCATGAGCATCGAGGATTCAGGGACTGTCGCGTCCATCCTCGCCGGACAGATCATCACCCAGCGCGGAGCGCAGTTCTCCGTTGAGAAAGCCGCTGAACTGCGACAGCTTCTTTCCGGTGACGGGTGGAGATCGGTAGTCTGATCCTTCCTTGATTCCGGTCTCAGACAACGGCTCGCAGAAATGCATGAGGAGGGATCATGTCCTGGTATTTTATCGTAGACACCTACATCGATGAAGCAAAAGGCCGCGGAGAGTATGATGAATATATCGATGCGGTCAGACCGATCGTAGAGAGCCATGGCGGCGAATATCTCGTGCGGACAGAAAACCTGCGGACGTTTTGCGGAGACAGGAATCCCCAGCGAGCCATCGTGATCCGGTTCAGAACCAAAGAGGATCTGGATGCCTGTTTTTCATCACCCGACTACAAGGCCATCATGGCGAAACGTGTGAACAGCGTCGACAGCAGGGCTATCATCGCCGAAGGGCTGGATGCATAGGGACGGACAACGGACAAGGAGGCTCCACACATGAGAATGCCGGCGGAAGATATAGAACCGATCATGTTCGCCCCTTGTGGAATGAACTGCATGGTCTGCTACAAGCATTGCTACCATAAAAAGCCTTGCGACGGATGCCTAAAAAGCGACAGGGGCAAGCCAGAGCATTGCCGCAAGTGCAAGATCAAGGATTGCATACAGGAGAAAGGACTCACGTATTGCTACGAATGCAAGGACTATCCCTGCAAACGGATACAGTACCTTGAAAAGAGTTACAACACCCGATACCAGGCAAGCCTCATGTCAAATAGCACGTTTGTGCAGGAACAGGGGTTGACCGAGTTCATGGAGGACCAGAAGAAACGGTATACCTGCCCGGTCTGCGGCGGGATCATCTCCATCCATGACGCTGAATGCAGCGAGTGCCAGAATCAGGTGTCTTTTCTCAGTATTTCCAAATATGAGCAATAGGAGTATATCCGCGTTCTGCCAATTTTCTTCGTTTGCCGCAACACCCCCATATCAACAAGAATGAAAACCGCTCTCGCTATTGCGTTATAAGAAAGATCCAGTGAGTCTGCGGTCTTTGATATTTCAATGATGGGGTTCTTCTCAAGATGACAGAACAGTTTTCTTACGGTCTCCATTTGCCTGTTCGGAACAGAGGCCTCTAGCCGAGCAATATCTTCGTCATGCAAAACAGCGAGTCGGTCAATCGTATCAATCGCCTCCATACTGGATTCCATGACCGCCAGAAGAAAAAACTGAATCCATTGTTCATAATCCCCTTTCACTCGAACTTCCATCATGCGGTCATAATATTCCATACGGTTCTGTTTCAAGAAGCGGGAGATATAGAGGGCCGGGGTTGATAAAATACCTTTCTGCATGAGGAACAATATGATGAGCAGACGGCCGACACGTCCGTTCCCATCAAGAAAGGGGTGGATGGTTTCAAACTGATAGTGCATCAATGCCGCCTGAACCAAGGGATCGGAACTGTCATCTTCATTTATATACTTTTCCAAATCAGACATGGCGATATCCATATCTTCTAGATTTGGAGGTATGAATCTGGCATTCTTCAGAGTACATCCTTGGCCTCCGATCCAGTTCTGTGAATACCGGAATTCCCCCGGCGGCTTTTCTTGTCCTCGCGCGCCATCCATCAAGACCTCATGGATCTCTTTTATCAAGCGATTGCAGAGAGGAATTTCTTGCAACCTCTTGATTGAATATTCCGTCGCCTTGATATAATTGATGACCTCCGCCACATTCTGATTCACATTCATATCCAGCAGAGGATCGAAGATATCATCGAGCGTAGCTTGTGTCCCTTCTATTTGAGAAGAAAGCAACGCCTCTTTTTTGATATACATGGAAATGAACAGTTCTAGATTTGGAATTCGAGACACAATCCCTTCCAGTCGGGCTATCTGTCGATTCGCCTGTATGAGCAAATGAATACAATGATCGTCTAATTCTACAAGGGGTATTGGAGGAAGTTGCGCGGGAACAAAGGAACGGTAGGCCATTTCTCCCGACAAATTATCCCTATACTCTCCTGCACGATTTTTCATTTGACCTCCCATTGCATCCATCCATTCAATTATTGACAAGTGGAAATTCCAACAAAAATATAGCATAGTTATTTCCGTAAACCAATGTAAACGAAAATTATCATTACCATACAATTTCTATTTTTCAGACTATAAGGAGTTTATCATCTAAAATGATTGGCTGTACAATCCCGTATCGCTGTACTAGACAGATCGCCAAACCTGTCCAAATCGCTCTTGTACTGTTTTTTCATGAGTGATATGATGCCGGTATCAACGACGTCGATTTGAAAGCCCCCCAGCTTGCAGACGTCGCAAAACAAAATCGCTAAAAGGGAGGTGCGTCAATGAACGCATACATATCCGTCCTGAACAAGGATAGCTCACTCACCTACAGTTAAAAAACCCTGGAATCACATGATGGTTATCATTGGAGTCGTTTCCGATGATTTCAATTTGGTGTCCTCATGACGTCGTTGGAGGACAAGTCTCTGGGGGAAGGATCACAACAATGCTTGAAAAAGGAATTCATGTCTTTACTTCTGAGTCGGTCAGCGAAGGCCATCCGGACAAAGTCTGCGACCAGATCGCGGACGCGGTCCTCGACGCCTGTCTCGCTGGAGATCGCTACAGCCGTGTTGCATGCGAAGTCTTCGCCACGACCGACAAGGTGGTCGTCGGTGGAGAGATCACTACGAACACTCAAGTCGATATCGAAAAAATCGTCCGTTCCGTCGTGACGGATATCGGGTATTCCGATCCCGATTGTGGCTTCGACGCCAATTCTTTGTCGATCGACAACCTGATCAAAAGGCAGTCGCCGGATATCTCGATGGGAGTGACCGCCGGCAGCAGTCTGTTCGGAGAACAGGGTGCCGGGGATCAGGGCATGATGTTCGGCTATGCCTGCGACGAGACTCCGGAACTGATGCCGGCTCCGATCATGTTCTCCCATGCCCTGCTTCGGAAAGCAGCGGTGCTCAGGAAGGGCGAGGCGGTATCATGGCTCCGTCCCGATGCGAAAAGCCAGGTGTCCGTCGTATATCAGGATGGGAGGCCAGTCCGTATAGATTCCATCGTCATATCACATCAGCATGCGCCGGAAGCGACAAGGGAACAGATCGAGGAGTTTCTTGTTGAAGAAATCGTACGTCCGGTCCTCGGTCCGACAGGGATGCTGGACGACAAGACCAGATTCTTCATCAACCCGACGGGAAGATTCGTGATCGGAGGTCCCGATGGAGATACCGGTCTGACCGGGCGAAAGATAATCGTCGATACCTACGGTGGCATGGGACGCCATGGGGGGGGAGCGTTCAGCGGCAAGGACCCTTCGAAGGTGGACCGTTCAGCGGCATACATGGCACGTCATGTAGCGAAGAATCTTGTAGCGGCAGGGCTATGCAAACGCTGCGAAGTCCAGTTCTCCTATGCGATCGGAGTACCGTTCCCGATTTCCGTCCTCGTCGAGACCTTTGGTACTGGAACCGTCGATGATCGCGAGCTTGAATTGCTTGTACAAGAGAAATTCAATCTCTCGCCGGAGGGAATCATCAGAGATCTTGATCTGCTCCGTCCGATCTACAGGGCAAGCATGAACTATGGACACTTCGGCAAGGCAGGGGTGCCCTGGGAAGAGCTGAAGACCTTGTAACCGGAAAATCCCATACAGCAGGATCGCTCAACACCGTCTTTGGTTTTCAAACCGAGGCGGTTTTTTCATACTCATGGCCCATGTGGACATGAAAAAGGACGTTTTCACCCTCCTCCACTTCTTACGCACAAAAAATTTTTTCACTTTTTTTTCGTCATCCGCACCCCCAGAAACTCCTGTCAGACCTATCCCCGGCATGCCGATGCTGTCCGATGTCACAAGGGCGCACATGTCATATCACCTCCCGGTACAGACTTCCATGCAGGAATGGCAGGAATCATCGTTTTTCATTGTTCAGGCAATGGACGAACTTTGTAAGAAGTAGGAAGAAGTGCCTATCCAACTTGTCCAGACATGTAAGAAGACCATGTGAGATGTTATAAGTCACGGCGAAGTCAGACCAGCTTCTGACATTTGCTAACTCCTTATATTGCAATAATTA
>CAYOWS010000039.1:0-30418 GCA_964407735.1 uncultured Sphaerochaeta sp.
CTCCGCCTCCAAAGTTCCCTCAAGACCTCCAGGCCTTTCAGTCACTCGCCGAACAAGGAGGGATGATACACCCGAAATGCCTTCTTGTCCACAGTTTTTTAACATATTTTTCGGAAAGTTCAGTATATCAAACACAACTGTTTCTATTTCAATGAGATACCAAAACAAGTTTTTTCAGCGAATCGTGCGTGTCTTACGGAACACGGTGAAAACCTCGTGCATCCACCGCATCGGATAATGGAAACACGAGGTCCTGTTGCCCCTCCCTTTTTTTGATGTTATTCTTTCAATTGACCGGATATCGAGGACAAATCGAGACGGAGCCTCCGCCGGCGGATAGCGGAAAGTCCATATGGACATCGAACCGACACATAGAAACTTTGGGGGGATTCTCATGCTTAGCCCGAACATCAGGCAAGCGTCCGGTTCCGACATGCCGTATCTCTATGAGATATGCCTGAAAACAGGAATGTCAGGCCTGGACGCCACCGACGCATACAACGACCCGTTGATGCTTGGACACTACTATGCGGCACCGTATCTTTGGAAAGACCCTTCCCTCTGCTTCATCGCGATGGATGATGATGGAGTTCCCTCCGGATATATCGTCGGCACCGATGACACGGAATCGTTCAACGGCTGGCTCAACGACTATTGGCTCCCTCCGCTTCGCAGACGATACCAGCAGGACTACCAAGCGAAGACCGACTACGAGCAGGCGCTTTGCGACCGCATCAGGAAGGGGCCGGGAGCGGGAGTATGGGAAAATGTCGGCTACCGGGCGCACCTGCACATAGATCTTCTCCCGAACCTTCAGGGAAAAGGCCTCGGGAAAGCCCTGATGAAGACCTGGCTTGGACGCATCGCGGACAAAGGGGTGTCGGGAGTCCATCTCGGCGTCGATGGAAGAAACATCAACGCATTCGGATTCTATGAGCGCATGGGCTTTACAATCCTTGAACGCCCTGAATGGGGCGCTGTCTACGGATTGATGGTCGAATCGAACCACTGACAGAGAGGGCCTTGTCGGGAAGCAACCGGACAAGACCCTTTTTATGATCGCATCAGGAGACGCTCTTACTGTCGTCCTGTATCTCCGAGACTTCATCGTCCGCGTCGCCGCCCCATTTGATACGGAGGAAATCGAGATCGCTCGCCAGACGGGTGATCGCGTTGGCAAGACGGGCTACCTTATGGGCGTCGTCGGCGGGATCAAGCCGGGCGGCTGCGTCCTGCATCCTTCTGACGACGGAATCGAGGTTCGCCCTCCCCTTTTCCAGCAAAGCGAACGCTTCCTGTATGACTTTCGTCTGCGCCGAAGTAAACGGAATCGGCTCGGACACAGGCAGGGCTCCCGCGAGAAGATCGAAGCTCTCCATCGGAGAGGGGGCGTAGGCGTTCACGCCAAGCTGCTTGCTGACGAAGCCCGCGAACCAGGTCGCCACATCCTCTTCACCATGGACGATGAACACCTCTTCCGGTTTCTTCTTGAACGCGGAGAGCCAACGGACCAGTCCGTCCTGGTCGGCGTGTCCGCTGATCCCCTCCAGCTTGCGGATCTGGGCGCGGACATCAATCTGCTCCCCGAAGATCGTCACATGGCGGGCGCCATCGAGGATCGAGCGCCCAAGCGTCCCTCCAGCCTGATATCCGGAAAACACGATGGTACATTCCGGTCGCCAGAGATTATGTTTCAGATGGTGCTTGATCCGCCCGGCTTCACACATGCCGCTTGAAGAGATGATCACGGCCGGTTCCTTCCTGTAGTTCAGCGCCTTGGAATCCTCTACAGCCGTGACAGTCACCAACGAAGGGAACAGAATGGGATTGACCCCCTGCCTGACCAGTTCCATGGCCTCATCGTCATAGTATCCTTCGACGTTCCCTGCGAATACATGGGTCGCCTTCACAGAGAGCGGGCTGTCGACGAATACGGGGATATCCTTGAGTTCAGGAATCATGCGGCGGGTGATGATCGTACGGAGGAGATAAAGAATCTCCTGGGTCCGTCCTACTGCGAAGGACGGGATGATCACATTGCCGCCCTTGGCGAACGTAGTGCGGATTATCTCCGCGAGCTCCTTCGCCCTGACCTCCGTCGGAACATTGTGGCTTCCTTCAGGAGCGCCTTCGGGCTTTGCGTGCAGTCTGTTGCCGTAGGTGGATTCCATCACCACGTAATCGGCGAAATCGAGGTATTCGGGATCCTTGACGATCGGCTGGTCGAAGTTGCCGATATCACCGCTGAACACGATCTTCTTCTTTTTCCCGCCCTCTTCCAGCCATACTTCTATCGAGGAAGAGCCGAGCAGATGTCCCGCGTCCACGAACCGGGCCCGGATCCCCGGAGCGACATCGATGGTCTTGTTGTAGTCGCAGCCGACGAACAGCTCCATGGCGTCGGAGGCATCCTCCACGGTATACAACGGTTCTACGGGCTTCTTGCCCGCCCGGACCTGTTTCCGGCTTTTCCACTCAGCCTCCATCTCCTGGATATGGCCGCTGTCAGCCAGCATGATGGAACACAGATCCACCGTCGCCTCCGTACAGAATATGGTACCCTTGAAGCCTTCCTTGACCAGCAAGGGGATCCGTCCGCTATGGTCGATATGGGCATGGGTCAACAAAACATAGTCGATCTGGGCGGGACTGAACGGAAGATCCATCCCGACTTCTTTCTCATCGCTTCCCTGAGGAAGGCCACAATCCACCAGGAAAGTGGTTCCATTGCACTGTACCATGGTGCAGCTGCCGGTCACATGCCGGGCAGCTCCGAAGAAGGTTATCTCCATGTACATTCCTCCATATAGTTAGAAGATACTTCCTGCTTGCCTGCCAAAGCAAGGAAAAACATGTCGGCACCCATGGTAAGAGACGGAGGGCATCATAGTAAATTGTCTCATTCGAGGAATGATGATATGCTGTTGATGTGCGAAACATTGGAGGCCTATCATGAATGCGAACCGTACAAGAGTCAAAGAGATGAGCATCGCCCGTGCGATGGCGGCGTTGGAAAAGAACAACATGGACGCGGCGTATCTTCCGCAGGCGGCGGATGTCGTGCCGACCCTGAAGACCTTGCTAGCCAAAGGCGACACTGTGGCCGTCGGTGGTTCCATGACCCTGTTCGAGACGGGAGCCATTGAACTCCTGAGGAATGGAGACTATCACTTCTTCGATCGGTACGCCCCGGGACTCGACGCCGGACAGATACGGAAGGTATTCCTCGACAGTTTCGGAAGCGACGTCTATCTGACAAGCGCGAACGCCATCACCGAACACGGGGAACTCTATTGCGTCGACGGCACCAGCAACCGGGTCGCCGCGATGCTCTACGGACCACAGAAGGTCGTCGTCGTGGCAGGATGGCAGAAAATCGTCCCCGACCTCGCCGCAGCGGTGGTTCGCGAAAAAATGATCGCGGGTCCCGCGAACGCCATCAGGCTCGACTGCGACACCTATTGTGAAAAGAACGGACGCTGCATGTCTCCGGTCTGTGACGGCAGGAACCTGATGGCCTTGCCCGCCGGAGCCTGTGAGAACAGTATCTGCTGCAACAGCGTGGTGTTCAGCAGGCAGCGGCAGAAAGGCCGGATCGTCGTATTGATCGTCGGCGAAGAACTCGGCTATTGAGGGGACGAGGCTATGAGCGTAATCGTCGCGGATCTCCTGAAGCTCCCCAGTCTACGTGAAGCGAAGCTCCTTGCGGGAAGCTCCGCCCTTGAACGTACCGTCAGCTCCATATCCGTGCTGGAATACGCGGAACCCACAGTATTGCAGGACGCCCTGTTCAAACACAACCAATTCGAAGGCAACGAGATCGTCATTACCGGATTCATCAACATCAAGGACAATGTCGAGGCCCAATGCGCGACCATCCAACGTCTGGCGGATGTCGGAGAGGTCGGGCTCATCCTTTATTATATAGGGATTTTCATGCCAGAGGTGGATCGAAAGGTCATAGAACTCGCCGAGCGACTGGGTTTCGCGCTCATCTGCATGCCTCCGAACAGAATGGACCTACGGTATAGCGACGTCATCTGCGAGACGATGGAGGCGATCTTCAAGGAACAGAACAAAGGCGTCTACTACGTGGGTGAATTCCTCGACGAGATCGCGTTGCTGCCGGAAGAACTGCGGAGCATGGATACCGTGCTGCGTATGCTCCGCGACCGTATCCGGGCGTCGTTCATCCTGACGGACAACTCGGCGCAGATACTGAACCTCGCCTCCTGGCCCCGCGATCATGAGCAGGAAACCAGACGGGCTTTCTCCTCCGGCAAGAAGCCTGGGGATGACTCGTGGTGGATACAACGTTTTCCGATAGTAGCGGCGCAAGGGCCGACAATGTACCTCTACGCGTTGCGGGAGAACGGGATTCCGGTCGATGAAGACACCCTTCGCCAAGCCTGTGACGTCGTCCATCTCTTCGTGAACATATGGAGCCGCAGGCATGGCGAATTCGTCGTCTCGGAACTTGTCCGGGCGATTCTGAAGGATGAGTCCATCAAGATGCGCCGCCTGGCGAAGATGTTCAATATCGATGTCGGTTCGATGAACGCGATGTGGGCTTTCCATCCCATAGAACACGGAGAGCGCAAACTGCACGAACTGCTTCCTCAAATCAGAAGCCGGATGGACAGATATTTCAGTCCGTTGGTGATAGATTCCTATGAGGGGTTCGTCGTCGCTTTCATGAACGATACGGAACAACTCCATGCGCTCGATGCTATCGCCGTGGAAGCCATGGAATCATGGAACGACGTATATCTGGTCCAGGCCCACAACCTGATCACGACGGCGGACGCGAGGGAAGCCTTCCTGACGGTTGAACAATCCCTGGAAGTGGCTACCGCAATCTATGTGGATCGACGGATTTTGTCTTTGCAACAGATACGGTTCGCCGACAGATGCAGACAGATCATCAGCCTGGGAGAACAGGAGATCGAACGACACACCCAGGTGCTGTCGCCCCTGAACACGGAAGAGCCACACCAACGGCAGGAGATGTTGAGAACCTTGACTGTGTTTCTGCTGGATGCGCAGTGCAATGTCGCCAGAACGGCGATATTGCTGAACGTACACAAGAACACCGTCAAATACCGCATGCAACGACTCAACGACCGCTTCGGGTATGATGTCGGAGATTTCCCCGGAACCATCGCATTGTACACTGCCGTGGCCTTGCAGAGACTGCTTGGAAATTCAAAATAAGCAGATAGTTCTTCATCACCCCCCATATTACCTCCTATTTTGTCCAAATGGACAAACTTCCCTATGGAATTTTTTTCCAGCTAGACAATGACGCAATTGCTTGTACCAACGTATACTAGCTGAAAATTCAGGGAAATTGTCTATACAAGCAGCGGTTTCCACACGGACTGGGCATCCCGTGGAGCTCTTATTGGGAAAGGTTGTATTAGGCAAAAGAGACAATCAGAGTTCTCAACGGTGAGGGAGGAAACTATGGACGAACAAGAGAAACGTTTTGAAATCGGCGCCGACAAGCGGCAAAGCTGGGTCAGCCTCGCGATGATCTGGACGGGTAGCATGATCTGCATCCCCTGTCTGATGATCGGCGGATACCTGGGAATGGGATTCTCAATGGGAGGCATCATCACATGTATCCTCGTGGGGTATGGCATCGTCTGTACCTACATGTGCTTCATGGGGATGGAAAGCTGTGATACCGGTCTGCCGACTGTGTCGATGGCCGGCGCGGTGCTCGGAGAGAAGGGTGCGCAGTTCATCATCAGCTTGATGCTCGCAATCGCCTGTATCGGCTGGTTCGGCATCCAGAGCGCCGTCTGCGGGAGCTCCTTCAGTGCCATGATCGCCGGCATGACGGGATTCACCATCCCGGTCTGGCTCTGTAGCCTCGTCTGGGGCGTGCTGATGCTCCTGACAGCGATGTATGGCTATAAAGGACTGAAGTTCCTCAACTATATCGCGGTCCCCGCGTTGATCCTGGTCCTCGCCTACGGCGTGATCCTCGCGTTCACAAAGAACGACGGAGCCGCGATCATAGCGACCTATCAGCCACCGGCCCAGATGTCCCTGGTTTCCGGCATCAGCATGGTCGTCGCCAGCTTCGCCCTGGGCGGCGTCATCAGCGGTGACTACAGCAGATACGCAAAGAGCCGCGCAGACGTCATCAAGTCGAGTCTTCTCGGCGTCGTTCCTTCAGGACTGATCATGCTGATGGTCGGAGCCTGTCTGAGCATCATCACCGGGCAGTACGATATCAGCGCCGTTCTGGCCGCAGTCGGAGTTCCCGCTTTCGGATTGATCGCCCTGGTGCTGGCGACCTGGACGACCAACGTGACCAACGCATACAGCGGCGGCATCGCGGTATCCAACTTGTTCGGTTTCGGCGAGAGTAAGTTCAAGTGGATGACGGCGATCGCAGGCCTGATCGGAACCATCCTGGCCGCGACGGGCTTCCTGTCGAAGTTCGAGGCGTTCCTCGGTATCCTGACGGCGTTCATTCCGCCGATCGCCGGCGTCATCATCGCCAGCTACTGGATCGTCGGCAAGGGCAAGAAGGAGAACATGAAGTTCACGAAGGGCTTCAGCGCGGCGGGGATCATCTCATTCGTGCTGGGCGCGGCGGTCGCCTATATCACGGCGAATGTCGTACCGTTCCTGATCGGGCCCATCAACGGCATCGTCGTATCGATCGTAGCGTTCATCGTCCTGAACAAACTCGTTCCCGACAAGGCGTAACGATCCAGCATTAGCGAATTCATGACCGGTCCGGGATACCCTGGCCGGTCATTTCAACAGACAAAGACCTTTTCTTCCACGAGAAGTCATTACAGGAGGAACCGTGAGACAGATTGGATTACAGGAAATAGAGGATATCGCACTGGGTGCGGCATTGCTCGGAGCCGGGGGCGGTGGAGATCCGTATATCGGCAAGTTGATCGCCATAGGCGCGATCCAGGAATGCGGCCCAGTCACATTGCTGGACCCGGAAGAAGTACCCGACGATGCGTTGGTCGTACCCATCGCCATGATGGGAGCCCCGACGATCCTCGGCGAGAAAGCCATCAACGGACAGGAATACAAGACGTTGTATGAGATGGTCAGCCAGTTCTACGGCAGGGAGATCTTCGCGTTCATGCCGATCGAGGCAGGTGGCGTGAACAGCATGCTCCCGATCGCCGCCGCGGCCAGGCTCGGTCTGCCGATGGTGGACGCCGACGGCATGGGCAGGGCTTTCCCTGAACTTCAGATGGTGACGTTCACGATCGGCGGCGTCAAAGCGACGCCCATGGCGTTGACCGACGAGAAAGGCAACTGCGCCATCTTCAAGACCATCACCAACAAATGGACTGAGGAACTGGCCCGGTCCGTGACGATGAGTTGCGGCGGTTCGGTATCGGTCTCCCTCTATTCGATGGATGGTGCCACGCTCAAGAAGTACGGTGTACGGAACATCGTCACCCGCAGCGAGCAGCTGGGCAGCGCGATCAGGAGGATCAAGGATAGCGAAACCTCTACCCCTGAGGAGAAGTTCCTTGAGATCACGGAAGGTTTCAAGCTGTTCAAAGGCAAGATCGCCGATGTCCTGAGGGAGACCAGGGGTGCGTTCAATTTCGGCAGGGTGGTACTGGAGGGCATCGGGGAGTACAAGGGCAAGACCGCTTCCGTTGAGTTCCAGAACGAGAACCTTGTGGCGACCGTCGATGGCGAGATCCTGGCCACGGTACCGGACCTGATCTGTCTCGTCGATACAGGGACCTTCACCGCCGTCCCGACAGACGCGTTGAAATACGGCAAGCGGGTCATGGTCGTCGGCCTGAAGTGTTTCGACATGTGGAGGACTCCCGAAGGGCTGGAGCTCGTCGGCCCACGCTATTTCGGTTGCGACACCGACTATATCCCCATAGAGGATCGTTTCGTTCCTGCGAAGGAGGCCCGGGCATGATGTACAGACTTGGAATTGATGTAGGCGGTACGAATACCGACGCGGTCTTGATTGATGAGGACCTCAAGGTGGTCGCGGAGATCAAGCAGCCGACCAGCGGCGATATCTACGAGGGTATCCTCAACGCGCTCAAGAGCATCCTGAAGATCTCCAATGTGGATCGCAGGAAAATCAAGCGGGCGATGCTTGGTACGACGCAATGCACGAACGCCATCGTCGAGCGGAAGAATCTCGCTCCAATCGGCGTCCTCAGGATCGGGGCCCCGGCCACGGAGGGCATCCCTCCGATGATCGACTGGGCCGAGGACCTGAAGGGCATCGCGGTCGCCATCAAGGTGATCGGCGGCGGGTTCGAGTACGACGGCAAGGAGATCGCACCGTTCGATGAAGAGGCCGCGCGAGCGTTCTTCACCGAATTGAAGGGAAAGGTGGAATCCGTCGCGATCAGCTGCGCCTTCTCCACGGTCCGCAACGACCATGAGCTCGCGGCGGCGAAGCTCTGCAAGGAGATCATGGGAGATGACGTGCATGTCTCCATCTCCAGCGAGATCGGCAGCATGGGGTTGATCGAACGCGAGAACGCGACGATCCTCAACGCGGCGCTATACAAGGTGGCGGAAAGTTTCACCGAGGGGTTCGCAAAGAGCCTGGCCGATGAGGGTGTCACGGAGGCCGAGGTCTATCTGTCCCAGAACGACGGGACGTTGATGACTATGGAATACGCCCGCCGCTACCCTATCCTCACCATCGCCTGCGGGCCTACCAACAGCATACGCGGGGCCAGCTATCTGAGCGAACGTGAGAACGCGATCGTCATAGATGTCGGCGGGACGACTACCGACCTCGGCGTCATCCAGAACGGGTTCCCGCGGGAGAGCGGCGTCGCGGTAACGATCGGCGGGGTCAGGACCAACTTCCGCATGCCCGACGTCATCTCCATCGGCCTCGGCGGCGGCAGCATCGTCCGGAAGCGGGAAGATGGTTCGGTAACGGTCGGCCCGGACAGCGTCGGCTACCGGATCACGGAGAAGGCGTTGGTCTTCGGCGGCGACACGCTCACCGCCACGGATATCGCGGTACGGCTTGGCATGGCTGAGATCGGGGACAAAGCGTTGGTCCGGCATCTCGACGACGCCTTGGCGCAGAGCGCCCTTTCGACGATGGTCGCGATGGTGGAGGAGAATATCGACGCCATGAAGCTCTCCAACGCCGATATCGACGTCATCCTTGTCGGTGGTGGGTCCATCATCCTCCCTTCGGTGCTGACGGGAGCGAGGGAGGTCGCCATGCCGGAGTACTTCGGTACTGCGAACGCCATCGGTTCGGCCATCAGCAAGGTGAGCGGTACCTACGAAAAGCTTGTCTCCTACGACGAGACGCCTCGCGACGAGGCGTTGGAGAAGGCGAAGGAAGAGGCCATCGAGATGGCGGTCCAGGCCGGAGCGATCCGGGAAACCGTCGAAATCGTAGACATGGAGGACGTTCCACTCGCCTACTACCCCGGCAATACCTGTAGGGTAAAGATCAAAGCCGCAGGCAACTTGAGTTAGGGGTACAATAGGGGTGCAATGGGGGTACGCTAGGGGTACACAGAATTTCGCAAAAAGGGGCTATCGTACGATCCAGTCGGACTGCACGATAGCCCTTGTCGTATCACAGGCCGAAGACTCCCCCTCCCCCCAACGCTTTGTTCAGTTTGGCGATCGTCTTCAAAGTCGGATTCGCTTTATCCGGTTTTTCAAGTTTCTGGTACTGCGACCAAGGCATTCCGACCTTGTCCGTCAACGCCTGTTGTGTCAGGCATTTCTTTTTCCGTTCCCGTTTCAGTGTGATGGAAAACGCCACGCACGGGTCGACTTCAATCGGGTAATACTCTTCGCCCTTGTGTAGCTTCGGCGGGCTGATGGCTTCATGGCTATATTGTGGACAAGTCCGTGAAGCAGAATCATCATGCTGAAGGACTTCCCCTTACCTATATCAGAGGAAGAAGTAAGGCTAGTGATTCAGGATCGTTGATTTTGATATATGCAACAGGGTCTTTGCGGCCTCCAGGGTTCAGCAATACCATAGTCCAAATCTTATCATCCTTTGGAGCAATGCATGGTACAATGGCAAGCGACGAAAGGGGGAACGCCATGTGTGATACGATTGGTAGAATCAGCAAGTTCTTTGGGAAGAACAGTGACCGAAGCGCAAATGAAACACAGGTGAATGAATGGTACCCCGCTACGGTACAAACGGACAAAAAGTTCAAGGCGACCTACATGGAAATCAATCAGGCAAAAGAGACGAAAGGAGTCTTGCTGTCACGGCCGACCTGGATGTGGGGAGCGGAGATAGGGGTCAATGAATGTGGTGTAGCCATCGGCAATGAGGCCGTGTTCACCAAAGGGCCGTATGCTAGGACAGGCTTGACCGGAATGGACATGCTCCGGGTGGCGCTGGAACGTTCGGAGAACGCAGAGACCGCCGTGATGACCATCATCGAGTTGCTGGAACGGTATGGGCAGGGAGGAAATTGTGGCTTTGACCATTCCTTCTACTATGACAATGCATTTCTCATCATGGACAGATATTCTGGATTCATATTGGAAACCGCTGGCCGAAAATGGGCATACAAGCAAATCCCGAAGGAAAAGACATCCGCTATCTCCAATCGGTTGAGCATTGGGGAGAACGGGGACAAGTATTCCGAGAAAACCGCTTATCATTTCGCGAAAAAGCACATCGACCCTTTGTATTCACATTTCTCAGGGTCGAACCGTAGGCTGCGGCAGACAAGCGGTTGCTCATGCGAAACGCTCAGCTCTGTCATGGATTCGCTCAGAAGTCACGAGATTCAAAATCCATTCATCAAAGGAACGGTGAAAAGTCCCTGCATGCACGCAGGTGGGCTTGTCGGAGACCATACGACCGCCAGCATGATCGTGGACTATACAGGGGACGACATAGCCGTCTGGATGACGGGCAGCTCGCTCCCCTGTGTCAGCCTGTACAAGCCGTATCTGTTGGGAACCGGAGCTTTGTTCCCGGTGTTTCCGCCGGAAAGCCTGAAAGCGCAAGAGTATTGGCAGAGCAGGGAGATGCTCGCCCGTAGCTTCATAGGAGGGGAAGTCCCCGCTGAATATCATCAGGAACGGGACGAGTTGGAGTCCCGCTGGGGAGAATTGATAGGAACGATACCGAAAAAAGAACTCTCCGAGACCGTCGAACGACAGGACAGAGAGTTCTTCGATTCCTGGCGACGACGTATTTCCAGAGGATCATACGGGTCGACCAGATTCAAAAACCATTGGAAAGCAAAGGACAAGGCGCTGATGGCCTCCATCACTCCATGAACAGCTGATACACCTGGTCGGCGCTCTTCGACTGTTCCAGCAGCCGGCGGAACACCTGCGAGTTGCAGGTGCGGGCGATAGCCGCCAAGGTCTCGACATGAGGACCGGACTCGCCGATCGGAGCGAGGACGAGGAAGAAAATGCGGACGGGCTCCTTGTCTATGGAATCGAAGTCTATCGGAAGGCGGCTGACGCCGACTACAAGCCGCATCTGTTTCACGGCGCCGGTCTTCGCATGAGGGATCGCCACCCCATGACCTATACCGGTGCTGCCCAAGGCTTCCCGGTTCCTTACGGCGTCCACGATGCTGTCACGCTGTTCCAGCGTCAGGTGCTTCGCATCTATCAACACATCGATCAATTCATTGATCACCGATACCTTGTCGGTGGAAACAAGCGGTACTTTTATCAGTTCTTTATCCAGGATATCTACAAGATTCATACAGTTCCTCCAGTTCTCGATAGTCTATGCCAATGATCAGGCCTGTTCAAAAAGGTCCCACACGGACTCATCGTCACGGACGATCAAGGCGGGACAGGGGGCGGTACGCAGCATCCTGTCGCTCTCACTCATCAGCTCATCACGACGGCTGCGGATCTCGGTCACTCCACCAAGAACCAGCATATCGATCTGATTCTCCTTGATATAGTTTCGGACCTCAACATGCACGGTACCGGAACGCTTTACGGATTTGACCGTCACCCCTTTCTGCGATCCCAGATGCGCGACATGACGCAGATAGCGGTCGGCGTCGGCCTCCAGGTCGGAGAGGTACTCCCTTTGCTCGACATCGACGAATACACGGGCCTTGACCAGTTCACTGATAGCCCGGGTATTCACCACGTACATCGCGGTCAGTTGAGTCCCCGTCGACTTCGCAAGCATGATGGCATACATCGCGGCGGTCAACGAGCTCTCTGAACCGTCAAGATATACAAGAATGTCATGAAACGGCACAATCATCCAAAATACTCCTTTCTTGCCCGTAGCCTATCGATCAGACGGTTTGTCGCTACGCTCATCTCTTTGCGCACCGTCGGAAAGACATCCCACTTCGCAAGACCTATCGACAACGCCCGTCCGCCGAATCCGGCGGACAAGCGCATCACACATAATTGTAGCAGATGAAAAATCATCCGTCACTCGAAAATCTCACCAGATCCCGATGCGGACGAGCCCCCGCCTGCGACCGGTCAACCCACGTTCGGCGGGGCGGACACCACCTGCGCGGCCCGGGCGGTCTGTTTCAAAGCCGCGGCCGCGTCAGCGGCGTCCCTGTTCCGCTGAAGACGGTCCTTCACCGTCTTGAGCAGAATGAAACTTTCCCGCTCGGCCTCTTCTATGCGGCTTTGCGTATAGGCAAGGGTAGCCTCGGTCTCAGGGATCACGATCTTTTCCAACGCATTGACCTTGCGGATGGCCTTCTTGACCTCCCGGGCCAGACGCATGATCGAAACCTTCAGTTCCGCGAGACGACCCATCAGTTCCAACGCGTCCCGGTACTTGTCCAGGGCGACTTCCGCGAGCAGGCTCGTCCCTTCGGGGGAGAAGTACGGACCGTGTTCACTGAACGTGGTATCAACCTTCGGCAACCGGACACCCATGACGCGCCGTTCACCGACCTCGATCGAGGTCGTGATGTTGACCGCCCCGGAGAGGTTCGCCACCTTCAGCCGCCCCATATGCATGACGGCGTCCTGCAAAGCTCCGGAAGCATCGGTCAACGCCTCATCGACACGGCTCTGATAGTCTACCGCCTGGTCGACCAGCGTCAGGAGCTCGACGACCAGGATCGAACGCTTCTGGTCAAGCAGTTCATGACCTAGCTTGGCGAACTTCAGGTCGTCGGTCAGCTTGAGCAGGTTGCTTCTTGTCGGTGCGATGCTCGTATTCATGGCCCTGTCCTAGCCCTTGTAATGGGCTTCGATCTCTTCATCGGTCAGACGCTGTAGCTCTTCCGCGGGAAGATGCGACAGGGCGTCCCAGCCGAGATCGAGGGTCTGTTCTATGGAACGATCCTCATCAAACGACTGGTTGATGAATTTCTTTTCGAAGAAATCACCGAACTCGAGATACTGGTGATCCAAGGAAGTCAGTTCCTCCTCACCGATGACGGACGCTAGGTTACGGACATCCTTCACATGGCTGTACGAGGCGAACAGCTGATTGGAGAGATGCGGGTGGTCCTCCCTGGTCATGCCTTCTCCGATTCCATCCTTCATCAGACGGGACAAGGAGGGCAGACAGGCTATCGGGGGATAGATCCCGCGGCCGTTCATGTCACGGTCGAATACTATCTGGCCCTCTGTGATATAGCCGGTCAGGTCGGGGATCGGGTGTCCGATATCGTCGTTGGGCATCGTCAGGATGGGCAACTGGGTAATGGACCCGGAACGACCGGTGATCTTGCCGGAACGTTCGTACAGCTCCGCGAGGTTCGAATAGAGATAGCCAGGGTAGCCCTTTCGAGAAGGGATCTCACCGCGCAAGGTCGAGATCTCACGAAGGGACTCACAGTAGTTCGTCATGTCGGTCATGATGACCAGCACCTGTTTGCCTTTGTCGAAAGCCAGATGTTCGGCCAAGGTCAGGGCGGTCCTCGGGGTAATGGTACGTTCGATCGAGGGATCGTCCGCCAACGACAGGAACAACGCTACATTGTCGAGGACGCCGGTCTGCTCGAAACTGTCGATGAAATACCGGGCGACATCGTACTTGACGCCCATGGCGGCGAACACGATGGCGAAGTCCCCTTCTCCACCGCGCACCCTCGCCTGACGGACGATCTGGGCGGCGAGCTGGTTGTGAGGCAGTCCGTTGCCGCTGAAGATCGGCAGCTTCTGGCCTTGGATCAGGGTGGTCATGCAGTCGATGACCGATACGCCGGTCTGGATGAAGTCGCGCGGGTATTCACGGGCCGTAGGATTGACGGGAACGCCGTTCACATCCATCTCGGCGTCGGCATGGGGCATCGCGGCGCCATCGCGGCTCTGTCCAAGACCGTTCATGACGCGACCGAGCATCTGCTCGCTGACGCCGAGGGTCAAGGGCTCGCCCATGAAATGCATCGCGGTTCCCGGCAATGTCAGGCCGCTGGTCCCTTCGAACACCTGGACGACTACTACATCGTCACTGGTGTCGAGGACCTGACCGGAACGATGACTCCCGTCAGGACCGATCACTTCGACCAATTCGCCGTAGCCGATCGGGTGTGTGTTGCGCATATATACAAGCGGGCCGTCGATCCGGTTCGCGCCACGGTACTCCCTTCCGGAAAGCAGGCGGCGGTCGGTCTGGGCCAGTAAGGTATTATTGTCCATCATAGAGGCCTCCCAACTGGGACATCGAACGTTCAAGACGCAGTTCCAGCTTGTCCAGGGCTTCGACGTCGTCGTTGCTGACCGTAAAACGCATGCGCGCCAGTTCCTGGACTACTTTCAGACGGCGGACCTTCGCCATGGGGACGCCTTTGGATATGGCGTCGCTTCCAAGCTCCCAATAGCGGAGAATGAGTTGCAGCATGCGAATCTGCTTGTCGATCGAACAGTAACGGTCTATCTCATCGAAAGCGTTTTGCTGCAAGAACGCCGTCTTGAACAGGTTGCAGACCTCCAGGATGAAGTTCTGACTGTCAGGCAGGGCGTCAGGTCCTACCAGTTTGACGATCTGCTGAAGGCGTACTTCCTTCTGCAAGAGCTCCATGATAGCCTGCCGTTCCTCCAGCCACTTGCCGCCGCTATGGTCGTTCCACCAGGAGGCGACCTCCCCCACATACTCACTGTAGGAGTCAAGCCAGCTGATAGCCGGATAGTGACGGGCGCTCGCCAGCGCACGGTCCAGTCCCCAGAAACAACGGACGAACCGTTTCGTATGCTGGGTGACGGGTTCGGAGAAGTCGCCTCCGGGAGGGGATACCGCGCCGATCACGGAGACGGAACCCTCCGCTCCATTGAGCGTCTTCATGAAACCGGCTCGTTCATAGAACTCAGCGATACGGGTAGGCAGATAGGCGGGGAACCCCTCTTCCGCCGGCATCTCCTCCATTCGACCGCTCAGCTCACGTAGGGCTTCCGCCCAGCGGCTCGTGGAGTCGGCCATGATCGCGACATGGTAGCCCTGGTCACGATAGTATTCGGCCATGGTGATACCGGTATAGATACTCGCCTCACGGGCTGATACCGGCATGTTGGAGGTGTTGGCGATCAGGATCGTGCGTTCCATCAAAGATCGTCCCGTTCGGGGATCGACCAGGTTGGGGAACTCACGAAGTACATCGGTCATCTCATTGCCACGTTCGCCACAGCCGATGTAGACGATGATATCGGCGTCACACCAACGGGCTATGGAGTGCTGCGTCATGGTCTTGCCGGTGCCGAATCCACCAGGTATCGCTACCGTACCGCCCTTGGCCAATGGAAAGAGCATGTCAATGACACGCTGCCCGGTGATGAGCGGCTGCACAAGCGGCTTGCGTTCCGCTACCGGTCGAGGCACGCGGATCGGCCAGCGCTGCATCAGCTGTACCTGTACGGTCGAACCATCGTCCAAAGCGAGGACGGCGACCGTGTCCTCCACGGTATAGTCCCCCTCTTCGACGATCGAGACCACCGAAGCGCTGACGCCACCATGACCTTCCAAGGTGGGAGGGACCATGATCTTGTGCAAGACATGTTCCGTTTCAAGCACGGAACCCAACGTAGCGCCGCAGGCGACGGTATCGCCGGTCGCCACGGAGGGTACGAAATGCCATTTCTTGTTCCTGTCGAGCGATGGACTGCTCAGGCCGCGGGTAATGAACACCCCGCCCAATTTCTGCAACGCCTCCAAAGGACGTTGGATGCCATCATAGATGGTTCCGATCAGACCGGGGCCGAGTTCTACCGACAACGGCATGCCGCTGCCATATACATTGTCGCCGGGCGCAATGCCGGTGGCATCTTCGTAGACCTGTACCACAGCCTCATCACCTGAAAGCTTTACCAGCTCACCGATCAACTGTTGCTCGCCAATGCGTACCAGTTCCATCATCATGGCGTCGGTAATACCCTTCACCGTGATGACAGGACCATTCACACGCTTGACCTGTCCGACTATTCTGCCTTGCATGTCCCTTCTTCCACCAGTTGCTTTATATCACGGTCGAACCGGCGGAGCCGGACATCGACCAGATTGTTATACGACACCTTTCCATCAGGAGAGGAGACCACGACGCCGACGGACTGAGTAGGACGGACGTCCAGAGAAAGTGATACTTCGGCTCCGGTCAGTTCCTTGACCTGTTTCTCAGCCTTCCGAAGCATCGCCTCAGTCACGGGAGCCTTCGGGGAGCCGCTGACTTTCGCCTGAGGAAGATCCAGTCCGATGGCCGCCTCAGCGACCCAGTCGATCAGAATCCGCTCAAAACCTTTCGTTTGGGAAAGCGCCTGAAGCTTCTCCTGTACACGGTCCATGATGACATCATAACAGACGTCCATACGATGCAAGGTAGCCTTGCGAGACGCGTTGCGCTTGGTGGATTCACCTTTCAGGCGCACCTGCTCGAGCCGAAGCGTGTTCGCCTTCCGCTCCACCTGTATCTCATGCTCGGCCTTCTCCTTCGCCGCTAAGAGTCTCTCCTGAGCCTCTTTTTCAGCTTCGGCGATGATCTGGGTCGCCTTCGCTTCAGCTTCAGCGACAATCCCATCGAGCAAGCGACTATCCTGTCCTGCAACGGTCGTCGTCATAGTGACACTCCTATGGCATCATTCACCAGCGCACGAAGATCCCGGCCATGACCGTCCCCACGAGGAGAAGGAATCTCGACCACCAGGGGAAACGTCTCGGAAAAAAGATACTGGTCCACCGTCTCCCGGATCAGGTTCGCGACCTCATCCGTTATGACGATGATACCCGTCTGATTATTCTCCAAGGCCTTGCTCCAGGCGGTGCGAGCCTCTTCAGCGTTCGTGGCGCTCATGCCGGATACTCCGACCAGGTTGAACCCCAGTACGGTATCCTCGTCGCCGATGACGAAATATTCCATCAAGCCTTTCCAAGAATCATCAACGCGGTGATGAATCCGAATACGACAAGACCTTCCGCCAATGCGATGAAAATCAACGCCTGGCTGGCTATCTCCGGTTTCTCGCTGATAGCGCCCATTGCCGCGGCACCGACGTTGCTGATAGCGATACCAGCCGACAAGGCTCCGATGCTGAAGGCGATCGCGGCGGAAAGGCAGACCCACATCAGCTGGCTCTTGGCGCCGGCGTCAGCCGCGACCGTAGCCGTATCGGCTGCGAACAGGGACGGGGTGAACAGGAAGCCGGAAGCGAGCATCAACAATACCGTGATCACCAAAGAGAGTGTCACTTTTCTTCTGAATGCGTATGTGGTCATTTCATAACCCTCCATTGCTACATTATCTTTTTCTGGCGTCGGATCTCAGCCCTACGGGTTCGTAGGCGATGCCTTTGCCAGTAAAATACTTCGTAAAGAATTCATAATAGTTCAATCTCAACGACTGAATACCCGCGGACAGCCCTTCCAGCGCGATGACGAGGGCGTTGCCCACGATCAGGACGATGACGCCCCCGACACCGCCGAGCATATCGGCCATCTGGGCGAAAGCCACCATCAGGCTGACATGGGCGATCCCCAGGCCTGCGACTCGCATGAACGACAGCGTATTGGCGAGGAAGCCGCTGAAAATCTCCAGCAGATCGACCAGCCACTCCATGACGTCATCCATGATGATGGAACCGATCGGTTTCGCCTCGCCGCCTTCCTTGCGTTCCAAGGCGTAGCCGATGAAGCCTTTGAGCAGCAGGAGCACCACCGGGATACCGATCCCCCATTTGAGGAACGGACTTGACGGAAGGCTTTTATACCCGCTGGCGACAAACGCGAATCCGGCCCACACTCCCATTGCGAACAGCCATCCACCGACCAGACCGTTCTTGTCAAGGCAGAGCGTGAACCACTGTCTCTTTCGGAACAGGTTGATCCAGTTGAGGACCAAGCCAAGGCTGATGACGGCGATACCGAACTTGATCGTGATGCCAAGGATATCATAGATACTCTGGATGGAGCCCGAAGAGCCCCCCTCGACGACCTCGTGGTAGTTGAACCAGAGGGCCGGAAGCCAAGGATGTCCGAAATAGGATCCGAAGAGCACACCACCGACGATCGAGGCGCAACCGAGGTAGACCAGCAGATTGCAGACGTTCGCGGTGAGCATCCCCTCTTTGCGCAGAGGATTCTTCTTGTACAGCCAGGAGCCGAACAGTCCGATCAGCAGCAGGACGAAACCCTGCCCGGCGTCCGCGAACATCAACGCGAACATGCAAAGGTATGCGACAGCGACGAAGGGCGTCGGATTGATCGTTCCGTATTCAGGAGTGCTGTAGTTGTCTACCATCCTCTGGAACGGTCTGAGCAACCTGGGGGATGTGACCGCCACGGGGACCTGTTCGCGAGGCAGGCTGCCGGCGTCGGTCCATTCGATCACACACTGTCCGTTGGAAGCGTCGCGGATCGCATCCTCGACCTGACCGGAAAGATCGGTCGGGACCCAACCTGAAAACAGCGTCGTATTGCGGGTATAGGAGAAATAGGAACGAATCTGGTCACACAGTTCATGCAGGCGAAGGTTGCACCAGATGTTGGTCAGCTTCTCCTTTCTCTGGGTGATCATCTCCACGACCTGGCGCTGAAGGTCATCCCTCCCCTCAGTAACGGAAAGACGGTCGGTTTCAAGCCTGGACAGGGCCCGTTTCAACCCGGCTTTCTGAGCATGGGTATCGGCGCTTTCGGTCCAGCCGAACTTATCGAGCAACGGAGTCACCCTGGCGGCGTCGCGCCGCAATGTGAGCACGACGGCGGGATCATGGTCATCCCCTTCCAGGACGATGCCGCCTATCGGAGCCAACCGCGCCTGGACATCCTGAGCGGCGCCATGTTCGAATACACCGACCCGTAGGTCGATATACTGCATCTTCCCCTCTTTGATATAACGTTCCAGCTCCTCGATTCCAAGCAATTTCTGATTGGACTCCTTCTGCTGGTCCTTGAGTTTCTGCAAGGAAGCGGAGAGCTCGTCGAGCATCCGGCGATATCCATCCATGTCCAGACGTTCCAGCTGGGAGACATCGAGCTTCTCTACAGCGGGAAGGATCGTATCGCCTTGGCGAAGCACCGCCTCCACCCTATGGCGCAGATCCTCCATGGCCGCCCTGCTGATCGACGACGATCGTGTCGTCAGCTTCGCCATCTGCTGAGGCGGCAACTGGTCGATCTTTACGAAATCCAGCGCTCCAAGCTCAAGCAGCGACTTGACGACATTCTCGGTATTCCCTTCCAGGACTACCGCGGTGAGCAGTTTCATTGGCCTGGTGAACAGGTTCATACCATAACCTCCCTGATGCGTTCCTCGCTCCAACCGTAATACTTTCCGCTGAGTACGGCACGGATCATCTGATCCTCATGCTTATAGATGAAAAAATAAGCCAGCACGACCCCTATCGTGAAAGGATAGCCGGAAAGTATCTCGAGAAATTCCTTTTTTCTGATCCGTCCCAGATACTGCTCGATACGCAGCGTCTGGGCGGCGATGATTTCATTTTTTCTTTCGATGACCTTGCTGTCGGTACTATCGGAAAGAGGCCTCTGCTGATTGGCGATTTCATCCGTCTCCCTCGCAAGGTCGGCGTATCTCCGTCTCAACAGCAAGGAGGGATTCCGCTCGGCGGTATCCATGGCCAGGAACGCGGCGAGTTCCTTGCTCTTCGCAATGGTTCCTCCTGGAATCAGAAGCTTACGAAGCCGGTCGGAAGAAAGCTTGTGGTACCATCCGAAGCGTACCAGCATCAGCACGTTCTTCAGATCGATATCGACGCCATATACAGCTTCTACGGTGTCCCTGTCCTTTTTCGACAGACGTTTCGCTTCGTCGCCCAGACGGCTGAACCAGAGCCGGTCCAAGGACATCTCCATCTCGAACAGCCCGTCGGAAACGATGTCGTCGAACTTGTATCCAGCGAGCACCGGATAATATGGAGTATTCTTGACGGAGAGAATGACTTCGTCCCATTGCACGGCGTTCAGGATTCCAAGCCAATCGATGGGATGGGCTATTACGTCCTGGAAGATATAGGCGCTCCGATAGCTGATGCTATGGTGCCTGATGATATTGCTGTACCACAACCTGATCGCATTCTTCAGGTTGTCGATCTCGATTTTCTCAAGCAGTATCCGCACGAAACCGGCGGGGGAACCTTCGAGATATTTCGTGACCTCTTCATACATGGCGATCTCGCCTTGCAGGAGGACCAGCTCCATCTGCTGGAGATCACCCGTCTTATCATAGGCTTCCGCTACAGGTGCGTACTGGGTGTCACGCAGGACCTGGACGGCCTCGACGAGCGAACCGGAACGGATCATGTCGTTCACGACATGATCTTCCAGCATCAGGCCGATACGGGCCCTGAGCTTCGCGTTGATGAACCCGTAACGAGCGGCCGCGCTCTTCATTTGCCGATACCTTCCTGAGTATGGAACATGGTGGAACAGACCCTTGCCACGATCTTTTCCGCGACGGCGTCTATATCGACGTGAGCCAGGGTGGAATCGACGGAATAGTCTTCTTGCAGATGTTCTTCATAGGTTTTGACGGCTTCAGCGGCTTGCTCCTCGGCGTCGGCGATGGCCTTGCGCCCCAGTTCACGTTCCTCGTCAACCGCTTTGCGGATGATATCGGACGCCTGGGCGTCTGCCGCGGACAATGTATCCCTCGCAACCTTGTTCGCATTCGCGATAATTTGTTCCGCACGATCTTCGACCGCTAGTATGTCGTTAATGACTTCACTTTGCATATTCCCGCCCCCGGCAGCCAGTACAGGATTTCAAGATTGGAAGAACTCGCGAAAGCCTCCGCAAATGAACTCGCCGTACAGTATCAGTATCTCAGGCACATCCATACTGAACCTTTCTTTACGAGATGTCAACCGCTGAAGAAAACAGGAATACAAGAGATGAATAATTCCTTGTATTGCTGGAAGAAAGATTCTCTCATCCTTGTAAGAGAAAGTCATAACAAACGGGGAAAAAAGCAAGTGGAATCACGTTTCCAAGTCTTTGGAGCCGGTATTCCGGAGACTCTCCACCGATAGCGTGGGAAACTTGATACAGCCGTCATTTGTAAACCGGTACATCTATCCATTGCCCAGTAAACAAATATGAACGGAACCGTCGAGGCCGCAGGAAGCGCTAACGGGAAGTTAAGGAATTGTTCACATACTCAAAAAAAGAGGACGGCGGACCGTAGCGGTCGCCGTCCCGTGGGTCGCGAACAGTGTTGGTCAAGGAGCGACG
The DNA here is from genome assembly GCA_964407735.1 of uncultured Sphaerochaeta sp. Taxonomy (GTDB): domain Bacteria; phylum Spirochaetota; class Spirochaetia; order Sphaerochaetales; family Sphaerochaetaceae; genus Spiro-02. The sequence goes on from CAYOWS010000039.1 coordinate 21,623, forward strand.
GATGCCTGCGGGATATATTCAGCTTCGGGAACCGACTCAGCCGAGACGGTCGAGTCATCGGCGCCGGAGAAGAAAGGATCATCTTCAAACGTATCGTCGAACATCGGGAATATCGTATCCCAGAACACTTGCTCGGAGAGCCGGTCGTCAAGATGCAGGAATACGACGGTATGGTATTCATCGGCGAGCAAGGTTCCGAATACATCGGTCTCATCACTCGAGACGGTATCGCCTGTTTCCTCGTCACGCACCGTATAATCGACGACCAGAGCAGGATCTCCGACGTAATAGTCGCTGTATATGAGGACATTGGCATCGGCCTTGTCCCGCTCGCTGAATTCAGGGACATCGAACCGGACGGCATACCAGACGTCTCCCACTTGCAGGTCGAAAAGATATTGGCCTGGCTGGATATCAGATATGATGTACCGTCCCTCCTGGTCTGTGAACAGGTAGTATTCATCGACAGGAGTCAATACAGGCATGCCGTTCTCATCGACGTCTATCATATAGACAGGAGAGGAATACTGCATGTACGGTTCGCCGTCGGCATCGAACAAGCGTCCGCTGACAGTGTAGGACGGCTGCATGCTGATCTTCACGACAAAGCCCTGACGGGAACGTGGCGTCATCTCGTAGACGAAGGTTCCTCCGCTACCGAACAGGGAATCGCTGGCGCCGAACACGACGACATTGTTCCGGTTGTAGCTGGAGATGTTGTTGTACACCGCGGAACCCAGAGCCGACTTCAATACTGTCGGGGAAGAATCCATCGAACGGCCGACGGAAACGGTACCGCCCTTCAACTGTCCGGTAGGCTTGATCAACAGGAAATTGTCGGAGATGCTTCTGGACATGCCGAATACGCCGTCTGCGAAAATGAAGCTCGTATTCAACGAGAGGCTGGTCACCGACCGTTTGTACGAGTTGTAGAACTGCTGCCGCAACGACATGGAATAGAGGTCTCCGATATGCGACCAGGAGAGGAGCAGGTTATGGTTCAGGATGTCGGTGAAGTTGAGTCCGCTGAGATTCAGCTGCAAGGTATCACGTCGTTGTGAACCAGGCCTCCACGAGAAGTTGACGGAGTTGCCGGTATTGAAGTCGGTATTGGCGGATACGGACGCCGTCGAACCGAAGGAATAGCTGACGCTCAAGGAACCGCGCACGACAGGCTTGTCCGGCTGGTATCTCGTAGCCGTAGCGGTCAATGATCCGGATATCGACAGACCCTTGGCGGGGCTCATGCCTATGGAGGTGATGATTGACCAGTCCGGCTTGAAAGTATCGACCGGGAAGGTGACGTTGCTTCCGATCGAGAACCGCAGCAGGCTTCCGATACGTCCCGAATAAGAGAGGGAACCGGTCAGAAGACCGGCTTGCGGAGTCTGATTGGCGGCCTGAGTTACTGAATACGTACTATTGGTATACCCCAGGCTGGTATCGATTGAACCGAACCATGAATTCGACGCCGAATACCGATGGCTCACCTTTGTGCTGTATCCCAATCCAAGAGGACTCAAGCTTACAGCCATGGAGCCCTGGACGGTTCCGAAAGTAGTGGCGAGTACGCCGGAGAAGTTGGAAAGGAACAACCCTCTTGTGATCGAGAAGGTGGTAGAAAGCGTGAACGTATCAGACATACCGGTCTGTTGCCAGTATTGGGCGGAGAAATTCTTGAACTGATAGTCCAGCTCCCTGTTGTTGAACCAAGGGATAGCCAATCCGCTGCCGGTGCCCTTCGCGACGATATCCCTCGGGAATGAGAAGCTCACTCCCCACAAGGATTCTCCACGAGCCAGAAGACGGGAATCGTAGCCCAAGTCCACATGGAGCGTATACGATTCGCCATCGGCAGGGTCTGTGGGAGTGATAATGATATCGATGCCATTGGCCCCCTGGCTGAACAGGAAGTCCCGCAGCCGATACGTGCCGGCCGCAAGCTCACGCTTGTAGACCTGACGATCGTTCATCATGATCTCGATGGTGGAACGGACGGGAAGCGTTATCGTCTGTTCATACTGGTTTCCCTTCGCCGTCCCCGTACCATATGAATAGTTCTTCTCAAAGGAGAGGCCTACGCTGGTACCGCTGTAATTGCCGATACCGCTGCCGATGTTGCCGAACGACATACGGATGTTCTGGTCAGCGAAATCATAGAACCCGCGCCATGAACCGAAATGGAAGTATGGGGAATTCATGTTCAGCTGATAGGAGAAATCCAAGCCCACACCAAGGATGGACAGATTGTTCGTCACGGAAAGTGAGAACAACTGAGAAGTATTGAACACTCCTGCGTTCACATCGAGCATGGAATAGAGAGACAAATGGGAGATCCAGGAGAACTTCGCGGGAGTCAGGGTCTCGGAACCGCTTAAGGAATAGCGGTCTCGTCGCGACATGTAGCTGGAACTGACCGATATGTTGCGAACCGGCATCATGTTGATGTCGAAAGTCAGCCGGACTACGAACAACGAGGGATTATACTCGACATAGACGCCGAGTTCTGAAAGCCTATCCAAAGCGACATACGGTTCATTGGTACCAAAAATGGCCTGATACGCATCATCAGTGATCATGCCGCTCAACATCAGGCTCAATTCCGCGCTATTGAGGGACTGTCCGCCCTCCTCCAGCAACACTTCTATATCCCCGACATAATCATCGTTGATATAGAGTCCCATATAGTACCAGCCGTCATCGTATATGATGCTGTCCTCACCTGACACGAAGAAGTCAGCGAAAGGGTCGTCGCCGGTTTCCATAACAGGTTCAGGATCGGCAAAGAAAGTATACCAGTCCTCCAATGTGTACACAGTGGGGTCGAACATGAAGGGGGCTTCAGGAACACGCGGCACGGCTGGTTCAGAGGGGATTTCCGGGACGGCGACGGTCTTGACGACGGGCTCGGAAGCGAATGCAGGAGCCGGCGCGATTTTCCGTGGCGTTGCTTCAGGGACGGACGCAGGTTCGGGTTCCGTTTCCGGGACCGATACGGGTAGAGCGGGCTCAGCCTCAACGACGGGGGGAGCTTCCGCGACGGGTTCGGAACTCGGTTCCGGTTCAGTCTCCGGTTCCGGGGCAGGAGTTTCTTGTATAGGTTCAGTTGCGGGAGTCACCGCCGGTTCAGGAGTCTCCACCGGGACAGGAGCCGTCTCGACGACAGGCTCAGCTTCTGGCTGGACGGCAGGAGTGACGACCTGCACGGCGGGTGCCGGCTCTGTCAGAGCGGCATGATTCATGCATGTCCTGAGGAAAGCAGCGAGGAATACGACCATCACTGCCAAGAGAAACAACAAGACTATGGTATGACCACGTCTGCTTTTCATTACACTTCCCCTCTATGTAAAACCTTAGGACACTATCCAGTCACAATACATGTAGGAACGGGGAATACGACGATTCCCCATTCTACGCATACGTAGAAAGAAGCATCAGCTAAGGGAGCCAAAACCTTCCCTATTTACTGTAGGTCAAAGTAGCTTTGTAGGTTACTCCATCACCTTGTGCAAGTGCGGACGGCCACGGAACATTCTTTGTGACGGTTTTCTTCGCGAGCAAGTTCATGCCATCGATGCCAGGAAGCATTTCGCTCCCTTTCAAAGTGATGACATTGCCTACACTGTCGGTAACGACCAGTTGAGCGTCGATCAGGAGCTGGTGGACGTTACCTGTATTGATGACCGTAACGGCCAGCATGGTCGTCCCATCCTCCGCTGCCACGGGAGCTACCTTCTGGACGCTCGCACGTTCGATCGGAGTCGATGGATTTACATATAGGCTTGTCGTGTAGACATAGAGGAAGTTGAACATTCCTTTGTCCTGGGAATTCTTGCCTTGTGAATACGGAATCTGTTCAGCGCGCAACCTGAACGCCAGCTCATTCGTAACAGTCCTTGGCCCACGGTATTGCACGCGGACGATCTGGGTGCTCTGAGGCTTGACGATGACTTTCGCGGGGACGATCGAGAAGTATGCCGCGGCGGTCGCATTGATCTCATTTCCGAATTCGTCCTGGTCGCGGGTCAACGCGCTGATCTCGATGGCGATACTGTCGTCGGAATCATTGACGATCGTATATGTCTTGGTACTCTCAGCCCCGGAGGGAGAGAACACCTGTTCCAATGGTGAAAACTGGAACGCAGAAAGACTACAGATCCAGACGATTCCTACCAATAGTAAAGCGATTATCCGTTTTGTCCTATTCATGTGACATATCATAACACCATTGCAATTCTGTTGCATAGCCTTTTCTCTCATTTAAATTAATTTGTTGTCCATAGTGTACGCTATCGACCCTGTTCTTTCAAGTAACAAGTTTCCCTTAGACCAATATAACTGATTCCCATACGTTTTGGCAACTACCCTATCAATGTAAAGAATTTGATAAATCTAAAGGAAATAGAGTGTTTTTCCATAATTTGCGAATGCAAGGTGATGACAAAACATGTATGGATCAAAGCAGAATCGAAGCCTCGGGGACAAAACCCTGTGGGCATCATAGAGATCGAAGGTGAAACTGGATCGTTCCCGTGCAAGTCCAAGCAAAAACCTTCTCAAGTCACTCCCCGCCCCTTCAACGTGAACAGTATTCCTCCCCTCATTTTTCTCAAAGTTATGACAGAAGATGCGTAGCCTCCATTCTCCAAACTGGAACTTTTGTCACCGCTATAGAGATCTTCTCTGATCGAATTTTTCGACGGTACTCCGAAATTCACCGCCCATCAGTATGGCAAGCCTATCAACGATTTTCTCGGATTTCTCCTGCATCCCACAACGTATCCACTCGAGAATCAGCCCGGTGAATGCGAATTTGTAGAAATTGGCCACGAATTGCTTGTCGGATTCCGTCACATCAAAATCAACGGACGCAAGCTGCACCCTTGCATAGATCAGCTTGTACATCTCACGGTATACATATCGTTCCAGATGTTCTCTGGCGATACTATGGTACGCGTTGATGATGAACTGCTGATTATTCTCAAGGTACGAGAATATGTTTCTCGCACGCAATTCCCAATCATCCGATCCGTCCTCCTGTACCATCGACCTACCATCCGTCGTGAAGATCCAGTCGAGCAGATCATAGACATCCCGGAAATGGTAGTAGAAGGTCTGCCGATTTACACCACAGTCTTCCACGAGCTCTTTTATCGTTATCTTTTCAAGTGTTTTGGTTTCCAAAAGCTTCTTCAATGAATCAGCCAATGCGCTTTTCGTCATCTGAGACATGAAACAATTCTCCTACATATCCAAATGGTATCCAGATGGATGCTTTCCCCAACGGCTTCCCCGACCTTCTTATTAAAACTAGTATTTTTTTCCTGCATCGGCTATTAAAAAACATTCCTGGAGATATCAGGAGGAACCTAGGGGGGAGAAATGCAACCCTCGGCATGGATGAGGGCGGCATCCGCACCATGTAGGAAGTATTTGAAGAGGGAAAGCCCTATGAGGTCATCAAGAAACGTCGGACGTCGACCGAAGCCTCAAGGTTTCCGATAGGTGCCGAACAGGGCCGAGCAACAACTGTCCGATCGTTTTCACGACGAAGCCCTGCGTATCCTTGTCCACGTTCTTCATCGCCGACAAGGCCGCGCGAGCCTTCACCTGCCAATCGGTCTTCAGATCCTTGAACTGTACGGCTCCCGTGGCGTCAAGAACTGAAAACAACGTATCGACGAACGTCTCCCGTTGCTCCAGTGTCAGCGAGGAGAGCCAGTCGCTTAAGGAGGTGTTCACATAGACGGCACTCTGCGACAGATCATCGGCGTAGACGAACACCCCGTCCTCAATCTCCCATGAGAACGGATCATGCTGCATGATTCCTGAACGAGTGCTTTCCACAATACGATACGCTTCCTGGTGCTGCAACAGCATACCTATGACCGATGACCTAGGTAAAGTCTTGTGTATCCTGCATTGTATCCGCCGAAAGCCCTCTCCCAACAAGATATTTTCATTGAAACCTGGTCCATCATGACTGTAGATGTCCGTTATCAACGACTGACGATCCTTCGGGATGGACATGGAAGAATAGACCGCAAGATTCCCACCTTTTGAATGACCTCCGACACGCAAGGGCCCCGGTGCCAGAAAGTCTGCTACATCATGAAGATACTGTACCGATTCTGTCTGCGCAGGAATGGGAGTGATGAACGCCATGTTGAAATCCTCCCGCCATCCGACGAATGTAACGTCCGTACCACGGAACGCTACATAGGCTGAACCATCCGGCAGAAGGAATGTGGTCGCTGAGAACTGTTCTACGGCGGAAGAATCAAAGGCATCCACATGGTAGATCGCACGGAGGGGACCGAACCGGGGACTTTCCCCGAGGGCCTCGATCAACCGGGCGTTGTTCTTCGCGCTCCCTACCCGTTCCAGCAAGTCGGCTTCATGAGGACGAACGCAGATGTCGGCCAGCGTCAGGTCCATATTCCGAGACAACTCCGCCGGAACGTATTTGCCATAGTGCAAATACGCGCTTTGGGAAAGAACCAGACTGTCGACCTCGCTGAAAGGATGTTCAAGAAAATTTCGCTTTTCCGTCAGAACGTAATCTATGATATTTCCCATGCTACCCCTCTCTAGAGACCTGTCATCTGCGGACAATGCAATAATACTCATGATCGGAGGAAAAGCACAGAGGAATATCAGCCATGGAACAGAAACCTTCTGTTTCGGCTATTTCAGCTCGATCGCTATCTCACCGGCAAGTCTGGCGTTGTTGAGCACCAAGGAGATATTGGAATCCAACGAAGAACCTTCCGTCAGCTTCTGGATCTTGTCCAACAGGTACGGAGTAGTGTCCTTGCCATGGATCCCCAGCTGCTTCATTTCAGAGAGTGCCAGCCGGATCTTACTTTCAATGTAGTCCTTGTCCATGCTCATCTCTTGGGGAATGGGGTTCGTCACCAACAGTCCTTGTCCAAGCCCAAGCTCTTTCTGCACCCTCCACAATCGTGCGATTTCAGCGGGGGTATCGATCCGATGGGTGACTTTCAAACCACTTTCCCTGGTATAGAAGGCAGGGAGGTCTTCCGTCCGATAGCCGACCACATTGACGCCCTTCGTCTCAAGATATTCCACTGTCAGGGAGAGATCAAGAATCGCTTTGGCTCCCGCGCAGACTACAACGACTGGGGATTTGACCAATTCCTCCATATCGGCGGAGACGTCCCAGGTCGACTGGGCTTCCCGATGCACGCCGCCGATTCCTCCGGTGGCGAATACTTCGATACCGGCCAAGGCCGCTATGATCATCGTCGCGGCGACCGTCGTGGCTCCATCCAGCTTGTTGGCGACCAGATACGGAAGGTCACGACGGCTGGCTTTTGTAATCAACGTCCCTTTCTTGCCGAAGTATTCCAGTTCCTCGCTGGACAAGCCTACTTTGAGCCTGCCGCCTATGATCGCCAGCGTCGCGGGAACGGCCCCGGTTTCACGCACGGTCTTTTCAACCAGCAACGCGGTCTCGACGTTCTTTGGGTATGGCATTCCATGGCTGATGATGGTCGATTCAAGCGCTACTACAGGTCGGTCCGCCGTCAGCGCGTCCTGGATTTCAGGCGAAATATCCAAATGTTGATTCATGTTTCATTTCCTCGATCTTTTCTTTTGACAGTTGCATCGCTATCGTCGTTTCACTTTGAACGGTGAGCATGGCGCAGGCGATGGCCGTCTTGACCATCTCCAACGGAGGGTCATCTTCCAAAAGGGAGCAAGCGAGGCCCGCAAGGAACGCGTCCCCCGCACCCGTCGTATTCTTTATATCGTGTATCTCCGGACTTCTGACTATGAAGCGTTCGTGCGCCGAAGCATAGGCGGCGCCATGGCGGCCAAGGGAGACGACCACTTCTCGCACCCCTTTGTCAAGCAATGCGGACAACGCTTCATACAGGCCTTCCTTGTCGGTGACCGGTCCACGACCGGCGAGTGATTCCAGCTCGATCAGGTTTGGTTTGAGCAAACGTATCTTGTCCAGATACGGGACCAGCTTCTGCGCTTTCACCGTCGAGACGGGATCGACGACCACGTTTGGGTTCATGTCCAGGACATGGCCGATGCTTTGGGCCGGGATGTTCGTATCCACTACGACGACAGGGGCTTCCTCGAGCAACTTCCGATGACTGTCCAGGAAAGGAATGTCTATCTCCGAATTGATCGACATGTCGTTCACGGCGTTGACCATCTCTCCATCGGCATCTTCTATGAACAGATAGACGCCGGTCGGAAAGCGGCTGGAAATCCTGGAGATGAACCGCAGGTTGTCATTCTGCGTCTGTCCCGTGACGATCGTCGCGAAACCATCATCACCCAACGCACTGAGAAAACAGGTCTGGATCCCAAGGCGCGCTATGGCGCAGGCTATATTGCGCCCTACCCCACCCGCGTTCGTCCGGACTTGCCCAAGGGTGGAATCCCCTTTGATCAACACCTGTTCCGCGTGTCCGGATATATCGAGGTTGGATGCTCCGACTACAGCACAATACGTATCCATATACCCTAGAGTGTATCAAAGTACGCGGAAAAGACAAGATGCATTCGGAAGGGAATCGCATAGGCGAACGCAAGAAGCATGCACAAGGTACCTGTTTGAGCATAAAATAAGAGCCAGCGTAGGGCGGGAACGATCACAAACGAAAGCTTACTTGCATAGTGCATCGTCGGTGTCGGCGAACCAATGTGGGGAGGTCGCCGGTCCGGAACATATTTGGGTATAAAAAAAGGTTCTAGACAGAAAACTGGGGGAAGGACTGGGTTGGAGCAGTCGATAGAGATGCAGGGGTATGG
>CAYOWS010000040.1:0-28571 GCA_964407735.1 uncultured Sphaerochaeta sp.
GCGGGCAGGGCGAAAAGAGACCAAAAAAAACCGCCCTCAATAGGGCGGCCCTTCAATGCATCCTGAATCAAACCATCGTTCGGCATCGGTTAACTTGCAGTATAGGTGAAAGTAACTAAACCACTGTAAGAACCAGCGGAATAATACTTCGCTTCCGGTGTGACTACGATACTAACTGTCGCAAGGGCAGTACCATCAGCATAATACCCAGGAACTATAGTGAAATTCCCATTGTCAGAAGAAACAACACCACCAGTGCTTACAATATTCACCGTAGCAACAGTCGGAACAATATCAACACCATTAGTCAACGTTGTCACAGCAACGGTGATCGAACCAGTTTTCTGGTTAACAAAGTTACCTTTGAAGGTAAGATCGACATTCTTAGTCTGAGCGACTGAAGAAGCCTTGCCAGCATCACCACTAGTCAACTCAACAACCATATCCTCAGCATTATCAGAAATCAGGATACCAGCATCCTCAATTGAAGCCGAAATATTCACAGTATTATTAGCAGCAAACACGCCAGTCATCACGACAGCCAAAACCAACAAAATTGCGATAGTCTTTTTCATATTCATTCTCCGTTTTCTTTTACAGAACAACGTCTGTGCAAGTTCTTTGATTTAATGCTCTTTCCCTGAGCACATTCATACAATACAATCAACACCGACTTATGTCAATACTTAAGTAAAAAATTTCTATATTTTTTGTTATATTTTCTAATAATTTTATTTATTAATTATAATATATAAAATTAACTTAGGACATACTTTCTCAAACTCATGACAACATCTCCCAGCCATCAACATAAATCCTGAAAAATACCACTCCAAGCGTCTTTTTATGGCCGAAGAACCAACAAACTTATGACACCCTTGCAACAAACAGCACCAGTACATACGCATATGCTACTTCCTGATCTCTAGCGCTTCACAAGCCCATACACAGGAAACCGCCCATTATGGTATACTGCCTATTCATCGGGACTTTCTGAAGAAACCATCTCCAAGGACAGACAACACATGGAACCAATCGTAGATATCAGACATGCAACAGTGCGTCGCAACGGAATCAATATCCTTGACGATGTATCAATCACTATAGAACAGGGAACCCATGTCGCGATCATCGGCCCCAACGGAGCGGGCAAGAGCACCTTGGTTCAGGTAATTTCCGAGGAAACCCATCCTCTCTGGAACCTTGATCTCAGCCACAGACTGTTTGGGAAAGACCATTGGCAGGTGATGGAGCTCCGCAAACAGATGGGAATAGTCTCACTGTCGCTACAATACTTGTGCAACAGCACCTATCTTGCAAAGGAGATAGCCGTGTCCGGCTTCTTTAGTTCCATCGGACTCGACTTCCACCACCAAGTCACTGAAATGCAGGAACGGCGGGTGGAAGAGGTCATGAAGGAACTCGACGCCTGGCATCTGCGGGACAAACAGATGAACAGGCTTTCATCGGGTGAAGCCAGAAGGGTATTGCTGGCAAGGGCGTGCGTCCATAATCCATCGGTCATGCTGCTGGATGAAGCGGTATCGAACCTCGACTTTCCCGCCCGAAGGCAATACCGGGCTTCGCTGGAATCCTTCGACAAGGCTGGCAAGACGATTATCCTGGTGACGCATGAACTGTCTGAGATCATTCCGGCGATCAACAGGGTGATCGTCATGAGCAACGGCAAGATCGTCGCAGATGGTGCAAAGGAACAGATTATGGATGAGAAACTATTGTCCGAGGTCTATGGCACGAAAGTGTTCATAGACGAACGCGAGGGACTATATACGGCTTGGTGCTAGAATCACAGGCGAAACCTTCCTAGCCACAAGATACATGGCGATGATCAAGCGATCGTGATATTGATTGAGATTTCTGAGAGATAGTTTCCAGCAGGCAGTTTGTCGAAATCTCCCCAATCGACGGCGAAGCAAGATCCTTCGATCCCGGTCACTTCCGGAACAAAACCGGAAGGGATGAAAGCACCATCGACATCTCCAGCTTTCAATTCAATCAGGGCGGGGGTCGTTCCGCTGGACCAAACAGCATCCTCAGGTTTCTGGTACCAATGCAACAGCACAGGGCAAGAACGGGAAATCCAGGAATCTTCATGCAAGAAACTCGTCGCCCTGATGGAAATCTCCAAAGGCTTCTGTTTTTCCTGATTACCGGAATAAAAGACCTTGAAATAACGTCTGGTATTCGTGCTGGTAGCATCAATGGACATTGTAGGTGCTGCTGGACTGAATGAGGTAGCATTATCATCATTGGCCATATATATTGCAAAATGATGGTCTTCCGCGATACTCGTAGTAAGATTCAAAGTACTCTGCGCAGGTTCTCCCCAGACGGCCACGACGGTCAGCAGCAGGCAGGTCACCATGAAAAATATACGTTTCATACAATACCTTTCCATATGCAAGTAGTGGGAACACACAGGCGTCATCCCGAACACCGTATCTGTCATGATATAGTCAACTGCAAATATTATCAACACTTAAGGCGACAAATATCGAGCGGAGGGGTCCCATACACCACACAGAGACCCGAAAAAAGATGTTTCATTCAATGGTTTTTCCATATGAAAACAAGATTCCCGTACACGCCGGGGTATTTCCGTAGTATAGTATAGACAACACCCTCGGGAAACCGAGGTCAAGCGAGGACTACCATGAAACGATGTTCTATCATCATCCACAGTGTCAATGGAAACTCATTTCTGATGGGATCGTACTTGCAGGAACAACTTCGGATCCGCAATGTGGACGCACGTCTGTACCGGGTAGAAGATCCCGACCTGCACATCTGGGCGAACAAGTTGGAAACCACCAACGATTACTACGAAGACATTCTGGCGCTTCCTGAAGCGACGATCTCCACGTTGCGAAAGAGCGACATGGTCATTCTCGGGTGTCCGACCCGCTTCGGCAACGTGACCGCTGAAATGAAATCCTTCCTGGACGCGACCTTCGACCTTTCCGAGGACCGGAGCCTGGAAACGAAATTCTTCGCCTGCTTTACAAGTTGCACCCATTCCACTTGCGAAGGTTCGCATGCCCTTGACTCCATGCTCTACTGGGCGCAGAACATGGGCATGATCCATATCCCCTTCGGAGTACACACCGAAATGCCCAACTGCAACCAGCCGGTTGCCGGTCTGGTACACCTGGCGGGCAAAGAGAACATGATCCGTCCCTCACAGCAACTGGGAGACGCCATGGACGCATACGCAGATATCCTTGCGGCGTATATCCAGGAGTGATCGCCAGCGAGCAATAATATCCCGGAGAATTCAGAAGCCGTTGTCCATCTGGTCGGAAGACTTGCGGACAACGGCTTTTGTATATCCACAAGCGACATCATCCCGAACTACGGAAAAGATAGCCCTCCCCTCTTGTCATTTCAGACGGATTCCTGTATGTTCAAAGTGAACATTGTTCAGTTTGATACAGGAACAACTCCAGAAAGGTACAAGGAACTACATGAATACAGTGATCACCTCCAGAACGGCGTTGTTGGACGCAGCGAAAGAAGTCGTGCGGACGCAGAGTTTTGAGCAACTGAATATCAGAAGGCTCGCCGCGATCTGCAATGTATCGGTCGGATGCATCTATACATACTTCCCTACGAAAGCGGATCTCGTCGCTTCCGTTGTCGAGGACTTCTGGAAAGGGGTGTTCCATGGCATAGACTGGCCGCAGGCGGGAGAGTTCGACTTCGAGACTTTCTTTTCCCGCCTGTATCAGAGGTTCAATGAATATCTGACGGTGTTCTCTTCCGATTGGTTGGGAAAGCTTGGACAACTTGATGGAAAGGAGTATCGGAAATGCAAGGAGATGCAGACCTTTTATTTCGAGCACATACGCAAAGGACTGCTTCAAGCCTTGGAGAAAGACATGACTATTCCACGGGAACGATGGACGGATACCTGTACGAAAGAGCAGTTCAGCCGGTTCGTATTCGACAACATGATAGCCATGCTCCGCAGGAAAGAGATCGACTGCGGGTTCTTCACAGGTCTGTTGCGGGAGCTGCTGCATGAAAAGCGGACGTCAGTTCAATAGACGATAGATATCAGGGAAAGATCAATTGCAAGGAGAAATAGATATGCAAGCAATTTTTGAGACGGGTTTTGACATCCTCTACCTCTGTTCGGTAGTGGCGATCGGCATATACATGCTGGTCAAGGGCAAGGAACGACAGTACAAAATGGCGGGAGCCATGGCCGTACTGCTTGGAGCGGGGGATGCCTTCCATCTCGTTCCCAGGGCGATCGCGCTGTGTACGACAGGGCTTGAAGCACATGCCGCGTCCTTGGGAGTGGGAAAACTCGTCACTTCCATCACCATGACGATATTCTACGTACTGCTGTACGCTATCTGGCAGGAACGATACGGAATCCGCAAGAAAGGACTTACCTACACCATCTGGGGTCTGGCCGCGTTGCGCATCATCCTCTGCCTGTTCCCGCAGAACCAGTGGCTCGCCTATCAGGGGCCGTTGAGCTGGGGAATCTACAGGAATATCCCGTTCACCATCATGGGGATCATGGTCATCGTGCTGTTCTACCAGCAGGCGAAGCAGCACCAGGACCGACGTTTCCGTTTCATGTGGCTGGCCGTACTGCTCAGTTTCGGATTCTACATTCCCGTAGTATTGTTCGCGGAAGCCGTTCCGCTGCTTGGGATGCTGATGATCCCGAAGACGCTGGCTTACGTGTGGGCGATCTGCATGCCGTTGATGAGCATGCTTGACGCGAACAAAAACAGATAAAGCCGTTTCAAGGAGGGGAGAAGCGCCCGAAAGCGCTTCTCCCGTTGAGTCATTTCTTTTCCACCGCTATCCAGATTTCACAGGCATAGTCGGGGTCGGATACATCGTCCGAGGGGTACGCCTCAAAATCCGTACCGCCACAGGGCTGATACTCGCTGGTAGGGAAAAATTCACCGCAGATCTGCTGATAGAGCGTCTGCATCGCCTCCGGCATCTTGCCGACACAGGGAAACACCACATACGCATGAGCGGGAATCTCCTCTACGGTCAGGCCGTCGTCGGTGACGGGCGCTCCGTTGTAATGCCCTCCCTCCGATGGCATACGGGTACTCAGCGTCGCCCGCATCCTTGCCGAAACTCGCGCCGACGATGCAGTCCGAGAAGATATCATCCTCAGGGATATACTTGCAGAGCGCCGAAATGGTACCGTCCATGATGCATTCCTTCCAGAAGGGGGCGATTACCTCCGCCGAAAGCTCCGCTTTGCCTGAGACCTGTTTCTTTTTGCAGATGAGCTGGAACGCATCCTTGGTCTCGATTCTGTAATTGATCATGTTTCCTCCGTCTAGGATCAGTTTCACGGAAAGTGGAGAAAAGGATTTGAGTGAGGAACCTCCCTGCTTCGCCTGCGAGGGAGAGACTCCATGGAATCGGGAGAAAGCGCGACTGAAGCTTTCCGGTGTATCATACCCATACTTGAACGCCGCGTCGATCACCCTGACACCACATGTCGCAAGCTCGTTTCCCGCAAGGGAGAGCCGTCGCATCCGAATGTAGTCCCCCAATGTGAACCCGCAAAGGATGCTGAAAACCCGCTGAAAATGGAAACTGGACGAATAGGCCTGCTTCGCCACTTCCTCATAATCCATAGGTTCCGTGATATGTGCCTCCACATAGTCCACGGCCTTCTGTATTCCTGTGATCCAATCCATCGTTCCGCTCCTTTCCGCATGAACCCATGATAGAGGAACCGATCCTACGTTTCATGACATTCCGTGCGGTTTGATGTTGTCCCAATGAACCTCATACAAAATTGATGACTAGTTTCCGTCCCATTCCCGCCGCGAGTCTTTTCAGTGTTCGTAACGAAGGATTCCCGTTGCCGTTTTCCAATTTACTGATGTCGGCTTGATTGATTCCTGTCTTTTCCGCCAATTCCTGTTGAGTGAGATTACAAGAAACCCTCGCTTCCATTAAGGTTTTCATGATCTCAAACTCAGGTTGCAATTCATCATACGCCTTTTTGAAATGAGGATTTGCCAACTCTTTTTGAAGGACAGCCGAGAGAGTCGTCTCTTTTTTTGTATCCATTATCTTGTTCTCCGTAAATATTCATCCCTGTATCGTTTCTCCCGCAGGATTTCCTCTCTTGGCGTTCTTTGTGTTTCTTTCCAAAACCCGTGTGTTACAATGGTCTTTTTACCAATGACAAAAATAAAGCGGTCGTATTGTATCCGTCCCATGGTGAACTTTCAGTTCTAAAATGCCATCGTCCAACAACTTTGAATATGGTTCCCGAGCCATACATCCTGCATCTTCCAACACCTCAAGACTTCCCAGGGCTTTTGCTCGTAGTTTTGTATGCAACTGTCGGGTAAAATCCAACGCAGGAAATTTCCCATTCGCTTTCTCGAAGAATACTACAGTGTATTTCATAACATTCCTCGTATATGTATATTATGGTATATATTCCATATCATCAAGAAACAATAGCCCCCCTTTCATTGTATCCCCTTGTAATAAAATTTTTTACATATACGAGGATACAACGACTCCAGAGGGAAATATATACTCTGTTCAGCATATGCTCATTGAGGTATTGACTCCGCCGGTCAGTCTCGGGAAAGCACTTCCTTTATCCTGTCGATCCAGCGGTGAAAGGCATCCTTGCCGAACCGTTTCTTGTAGTCCGAGGTCGCTTTCTGGATCGAGACATCCTGGCTTCCCGTGGAGTTCTTCAGATTATCCCAATGGCGGACGATCCACATGTAGAGGTCGCCTTCCGTATGTCCGGGAAACGTCGAGAGCAGATGCTCGTACCGGATTTCCCTGACGATCGGCATGTAGACATTGTCATACCAGGACTTCGCCGCCTCTTCGAAAGATATCTCTTCGGTCAGGCCTTGGTTGATGTAATACTTATGGACGAGGATATGGTTGACCATTTCAGGATACATGCCGGGAGCGGTGAACTCGATCTGATCCATGTCGAGATACTTTTCAGGATGGTATAACTCTATGAAGCGTTCCCGTTCATAGTTTACAACTCGCTTGCTTAGCTGTCGCCTCGTCAGGCCGGGTTCGATCGGAATCTCAGAATCAAGCTCCACCACTTCGGCGTCGATGAACTCAACGCCTTGCGTCTTGGCGACGGAGACACGATGGTTGCCGTCACGGACAAAATACCAGTCGCCCAGCTTATAGGCACTGATCGGGGGAAGGTTGACGTACTGGTGATGCGCACGGTCGATGCTCTCCCATCGAGATCTCAACAGCTCTTTCTTCGGATAGAAAGCCAATGTGAAATCATGGTATCGCCCCTCCGACCCGATGATCTTGTCTATGGGAATGGTCCGCATGCCCAGATAGGTCTCGTGTTTCGGTTTGAGCAACGCCGTCACTTCATAGAAGGAGAGCAGGTCGGAGTTCTTCCATTGCAGCGTCGAAAGGACGGACTGCATGCGACCACGAGCGCGAGCTTTTGTAAAGTCTTCGCCGGACTGATACGAAAGTTCATCATTCATTTGTGTGTTTTCCTAATTCGTCATCACTCAAGATGTAGTTCTGATAGATGTTGATTACCGTCGTGTCACGGTAGACGATCTCCCTCTGCGCGTTCATATCAATCATATGGACGTGCCCATGCAACAGATATTTCGGTTTGAACCAGTCCATGAACCAGAGGAAGGCCTTGAAACCTGTATGACAGGGATCGATATCGTCATTGATACCCAACGGAGGCGCGTGGGTGACCAGGATATCGAGATAGCGGCCATAGCGGAGCTTGTTCCAGAGAAGCCGCGGAGCCATGCGGATGATCCGCCAAAGCATTTCGCCATCCGTGAACTGATTGCCCCCCGCGTTGTACCGCATCGAGCCGCCAAGTCCTGCGATAAGCAGACCGTGGCGTTTGCTGTACATTACCTTCCCATCTATGAAGTCCCCGCCAAAAGGAGGCAATTCGTTGGCGGTAGCCATGTCCTTGAAACTACTGCGCACGCTACCATAATATGGGTTTCCAGGAAGGAACATATGCTGATGCTCCAAGTTATGGTTACCGAACACGAAAAAAAGCGGCTTGTTCAACGACGAAAGAATATATTCATAGTATTTCAGCGGCAGATCACCCGCCGAGATGACACAATCGACATCCGCGTATCGCTCACCGATATTCGGGGAATATACCAAAGGGTCGGTTGTATCCGAAATACACAATATCTTCATCATATACCTTAAGACTACCGTAATAGATAGCCACAATCAACAGGGATCGTTTCACCGACGATTCCACCAGACAAGGGCGAGGCCAGGAATACCGCTGTCGAGGCTACATCGGCCGGGCGCACCATCCGGCCAAGTACGGCCCGGTTCTCGTACATAGGGCCCAAGGCATTGCCCTCGGCATGGAGATACGGCGCGTCGAGCAACCCTGGGGCTATGGCGTTGACCCGGATGCCGGCTCCGCCGACCTCTTGCGCAAGTGATTTCGTGTAGGCGACTACCGCCCCCTTGGAGGCGTCATAATGAGCCGTCCCACCAAATCCTGGGTGGAAGGCGTTGATACTGGCGATATTGACGATGGAACTCGGCCGGGAGGCCTTCAGCATAGGTATCGCATGACGGCATACACGCCATACCCCTTTGACGTTCGTATCAAACACCCTGTCCCAGTCAGCTTCCGCCAGGAACTCCTGGTCGGAGACGGTGAACACCCCGCTATTGTTTATCAGGACATCCAGACGGCCCTCGGTTCCAGAAATGGAGAAGAAAGCCTCCCGGACGGAGGCTTCATTACAGATATCCATCGGGATACAACGGCAAGCGGGCAGTTCCTGGACAAGGGTCTCGGCTTTCGCCTTGCCGGTTTCAGAAGCCCACGTACAGACGACGGTAGCGCCTTCGGCGGAGAACGCACGACATATGGCGGCACCCAGATTGCTGGAACCACCGGAAACCAGGATGACTTTTCCGTTCAACGCGCTATCCATAAATCCCCCTCTTGTTATCCCAGGAAGTCCTGGATATCAGGACAGTCCGGATATCGCAGCAGAAGTTCAATAGTCCCCTGCCGATAGGTCGTACCATCGTAGGGGGGACTCATCATCGTACAGCAAAGAGCATACCCGAACCGATGACAATCGCAATCATCCCAAAGAATGCCATCCTGAGAACAGGAAGTCTCTTCCGCGAGTTTCGTCCCCTGCCAATATGAACCAGGCACTATGGACATCGGTAGTTCGCCAGAGGCGAGATCGTTTCCAAGCCGACGTCTGCCATGTGTTCCGTCAGGAGCGAGCAACAGCTGCTCAAGGGGATCTCCCAGACAATGGTACCAGACCTCGTCGGTCGGAAGCCAATGGAGGGAAGAGAAGCTGTCGGGAGTCACGAGATACCAGATGGTGCCCGCCGATGGTGCGCCGGTCGCGTCCAGGCAGGCATGGGTGAACTTGAAGAATCCGCCTTCGCCCTCCAAAGGTTCAAGTCCGAGCAACTCCACTACTTCCTGAGCCGTCAACCGTTTCATAGCCACCCCGCAGCACAATCAATCACTCAGGCGAGGGGCCAGTGCCGGACGATGCTCTTCACCAACGCGGAGAAGGAGGCTTTCACCCGTTCGCCTGTCTCCAGGACCTCTTCATGGTTCAACGGCTGGTCGAGAATGCCCGCCGCCATGTTGGTCATGCAGCTGATACCGAGAACCTTCATTCCGCAATGGTTCGCGGCGATGGTCTCCGGCACAGTGGACATTCCGACGGCGTCTGCTCCACAGAATCGCGCGAAGCGGACTTCGGCGGGAGTCTCGAACGACGGTCCGGTAAAGAGTTGATAGACACCTTCGCGCAACTCAAGTCCAAGTTCCTTTCCACATTCCATGGCCATGGAACGAAGCGCGGGGTCATAGGCTTTGGACATGTCGAAGAAGCGGAGGCCCAGGTCATCGCAGTTGGATCCGCGAAGCGGATTGTCGGCTATCAGCTTGATATGATCCTTGATGATCATGAGGTCGCCGGGTTTCCAGTTCTCATTGACACAGCCGGCGGCGTTGGTAAGCAGCAGGTTCTTGATGCCGAGGACCTTCATGACCTGGATCGGGAATACGACCTTGTCCATGTCATACCCTTCGTAGAAATGGAACCGGCCCTGCATGCACAGCACCCGGCGACCTTCCAGCATGCCGACAACCAGGCGTCCCGCATGGCCGGGGACCGTGGAGACAGGGAAATGGGGGACATCTTTGTAGGGGATGGCGATGGCTTCGGTGAGCTCATCGGCAAGGCCACCAAGGCCGCTGCCAAGAACCAAACCGATTTGTACGGGGAGTTTTCCGATTCGGGCTTTGATATATACAGCCGCTTCCTGTAGTTTCTTCATGAGATCTTCCATATCATTCCTCCAAAGACATCACACATGACGCCACGAATCAAGAGTCGAGAAAAAGGATTCGTGGCAATGGATCAAGATACTATAAGTGTAGCTGGTTTTCCGGGAAAGGGAAAGTCACAAATGCAAGGTCCATTCGGTAGTGAAACTGTATTTGTCCTCCCAAGGATTGACGTCAAAGGAGATGTCCCAGTCGATATCATCGGCTATGTCCAATCCGACTCCCGCCCGGCCATCCTTGAGGATCGACGCGGAAAAGTCATCTCCGGTGAGAAGCACTCCGCGTTCTTTTTCTGGAACGGCGTCTTCCGGAGGCAGTATCGGCAAGGACTCGCCGGAGGATGATTGCTCTTGGTTCATCAGTTCAACCAGATCCAAGGGACCTTCGGACAGGGAAAAGCCGCCGATCTCCTCAGGCCGTGTCACAAACAGATAGATCCCCAAAGCAAAAGAGATAACGATACAGAGGACCAGCAAGATGAAAATCCAACGTTTTGCGATCTGTTTCATGATTGCCAGATGATACACAAAATAGTCCAAAACTACCAGTCTGTAGGAGTAGCCCTACAGTAGCCGGCGCCTTGCGCGGGAGATCGGGAGCGGACTGCTCCGACAGCCCGGCAACCATTGTCGAACACAGGATTCACATGTATAGCGGGCGACAGGCGTGGGCGAGCGCGACAACGGAGATCAAAAAAGACCGGCATGTCGGATACAGGCATGGATCAGGCCCCCGTCCAAACCGAAAAACCATGACATTCCAACAAAAACACCCCGCCGAAACCGACGGAGTGAAGGAAAAACACGATACAAAACGTTTTTTAGAAAGGTTCGCCCGATGCCTTCGGGGCAGCCGATTTCTTGGAGAACGCGACCAAAGCCAACAGAGTCACCACATATGGGAATACCTTGAAGATGACCGGCGGCACGACGCCAAGCTGCGGAATGACCTGTGAAACGTTGGCTATCGTCGTGGCGATACCGAAGAAGAACGTCGCGCCAAGGATTCCAAGCGGTTTCCATTGACCGAAGATCAATGCCGCGATCGCCAGGAAGCCGAGACCGGCGACACTGCCGTTGAACTCTCCTGAATAGGTGATCAGAATGACACCGCCGCCAAGACCGGCGAGGGCTCCACTCATCACGACACCGAAATAACGCATCGCGCGGACATTGACACCGGCGGACGCTACGGCCGAAGGATGTTCACCACAGGCCCGAAGGCGAAGGCCGAAGGAAGTCTTGTACAGCAAGATCCACGACAGCCCCCATATCAACAGACAGAGCCAGGTGCTCCAATAGCTTTGGGTGAAGAACAACGGCCCGAGAACGGGAATCTTTGAGAGTATGGGGATATCGTTTCGGATGATACCCATCATGATCCTGATGTTTCCGCTACCCGCTATGGTACGTGCCAGATATACCGTGATGGCACCCGCGAGCATATTGATCGCGGTACCGCTGATGACCTGGTCGGCCTTGAGGTTGATGGCGGCGAAGGCATGGAGCAACGAGAAGATCGCGCCAGCTATGACCGCCGCCAGAAGCCCAAGCGGCAACGCCAAGGTATAGGACATGGTCTCGGTGAACTTGATCGTGATCGCGCTGGCGAAATATCCGACCAGCATAAGACCTTCAAGACCAAGGTTCGTGACACCACTACGCTCCGAATAGAGTCCGCCCAAAGCGGTGACCAGCAGAGGAATGGTATATGCTATGGCGTACGGGAAAATCATGGTGATGATATGCCACATATTATTTCACCTCCTTGCTGTCGTTCGAAGAAGCCTTGGAGGGCTTCTTCGTGCTCGTCGCCTTCGGTTTGGGCGCCGATTTCTGCTTCACCGCCGGCTTTGGGGCCTTCTGTGGTTCAGCTTCCGGCTCAACCTGTGGTTCGAGTATCGGTTCCTCTACAGGCTCGGGCTCATGCTCCAACGCCGCAAGTTCCGGTTCAGGGTCGGGTTCGACCTCAGGCAACAGAGGCTCCGTCAGAGGATCGACCTCCGGGACGGAGGGCTCCGACGACATATCCGCCATTTCCTCTATCGGGGAAGATTCGTCCCTCTGCACGAGGTTCAGTTCATAGTATTCATCCGCCGCTTCAAGCGACACATTCCGTTCAGCGGGATCTTCTACGACCAAAGCCTCTTTCGCCTCTCGACGGAACGTGAGTTTCTTGGCCACGGAATCCCAGAACCTCTTGAACAGGACACTGGTCGCGGTAAAGTAGATGATGGTGGCGATGATCGTATCAGCGATCTCAGGAGGAACGCTCGTCATGGCGTTCATGAAACCCTTGCCGGACTGGAGCATACCGAAGAACAACGCAGAGAAGAATACCCCGACAGGATTGCTCGCCCCCAGCAACGCTACAGCGATGCCATCGAAGCCATGGGCCGGCATGACACCTATCTGCATGTTGCGGGAATATCCAGTGTAGAAAGTCAGACCGGCGAGACCAGCAAGACCGCCGGCGATCATCATGGAGATGACCACGTTGCGGTTTACCTTGATGCCGGCGTATTCGGCGCAGAAACGGTTGGAACCTACCGCCTTCAACTCAAAGCCAAGAGTGGTCTTGTCCAATACGAGCTTGATCACTATGACCGAGATGACTGCGACGAAGAACCCGAGGTTCATGTACGAACCATTGAACAGGTTGGTCAGCCAACCGGTCCGCAACGACTGGGAAATCGCGATCGACGCGGATTCAGTCTCCAGCGAAGGTCCTTTGAGGTATGCGGGAACGAAATAATAGATCGACCAATAGGCTATCCAGTTCATCATGATCGTAGCGACGACTTCGTGTACATTGAATTTCGCCTTGAGCAAGCCGGGGATGACGCCCCACAACGCACCACCCAGAAAGGCGGCGAGAATCAGGACGATCAGATACAACGGCCGAGGCAGGAATACATGGTGGGCTACCAAGGTGGCGCAAAGACCGCCGACCAGCATCTGTCCGGAGGCCCCGATATTGAACAAACCCGTCTTGAACGCAAAGGCTACTGACAGGCCGACCATCATCAAGGTGGTCGCCGTTGCGATCGTGTTGCCGATACGTTCGATATTCATCAACCCACCCTTGAACAGATACAAGAAGCCGGTGAACGGGTTGCTACCGATTGAAGCCATGAGAATGGCACCTGCGATCAGACCAAGGATAACGGCGGAAATAGCAATGAGGAAATCATTGCTTTTGAATTCCCATCTTTTTTTCGGGTTCCTACTCATTTAGCACCCCCCTTGTTCTTGACGCCAGCCATCATCAGACCGACGGCATGTTCGTCGGTTTCAGAGGTCTTCACGATGTCGATCAATTCGCCGGAGTTCATGACTGCGATTCGGTCGGAAAGATTGAAGATCTCGTCGAGCTCAAAAGATACAAGCAAGACCGCATGCCCCTTGTCCCTATGGGCGACCAGTTGCTTGTGGATATATTCAATGGCGCCGACATCCAGTCCGCGTGTCGGCTGTACGGCGATCAACAGCTCAGGATCAGCGACGACCTCACGACCGACGATCGCCTTCTGCTGGTTACCTCCGGAAAGCTTCCCGGCAAGGGAGAAGATCCCCTCGCCGCTTCGGACATCAAATTGCTGGACGACATCCTGTGCGTATTTCTCGATGGCATCCCTGTGAAGGATGCCATGTCTGGAAAAAGGCGCCCGATAATAGTCTTTGATGATGATATTGTCCGCGACAGTCTCACTGAGAACCAGACCACGTTTCTGACGGTCTTCAGGGATGTGTCCGACGCCGGCTTCGTTACGTTTACGGATCGGAGCGTTGGTAATATCGGTCCCTACGACACTTACTGTACCGGATTCGATAGGTCGCAGACCTGTGATCGCTTCGATCAACTCGCTCTGTCCGTTGCCGTCGACACCAGCGATACCGACGATCTCCCCGGCCTTGACGGACAGGGAGAAATCCTTGACGCCAAGCACCTTCTTCGAATTCATCACATTCAGATTATGGATATCCAAAATCACCCTGCCAGGCTGGGAGGGTTTCTTGTCCACCTTGAACGAGACGGGACGGCCGACCATCATGGCGGCCATTTCCGCCTGTGTCGTGGTGGCGACGTCAACCACCCCGATCATCTTGCCGCGACGAATGACGGTACACCGGTCGGCCACGGCCTTGATCTCATCGAGCTTATGGGTGATGAGGATGATTGATTTCCCTTCCGAGACGAGATTGCGCATGATCTGCATCAGCTCATCGATCTCCTGAGGGGTCAATACCGCCGTCGGTTCGTCAAAAATAAGGATGTCGGCATCGCGATACAGCATCTTGAGAATCTCGACACGCTGCTGCATACCGACGGAAATATCTTCGATGATCATGTCCGGATCAATACTCAGACCATATTTTTCCGAAAGTGCCTTGATCTTTTTGGAGGCGTTCTTCCGATCGAGGAAGAATCCCCCCTCCTTGCCAAGGATGATGTTTTCCGTAACTGTGAAATTGTGGACCAGCTGGAAATGCTGATGCACCATGCCGATGCCCAAATCGCTGGCATCGTTGGGAGAGGAGATGTGGACTTCCTTCCCTTTTACTTTGATGACACCCTTGTCGGCATGGTACAAACCGAACAGGATGCTCATCAGCGTGGATTTTCCCGCTCCATTTTCACCGAGGATAGCGTGTATCTCCCCCTGTTCAACCTGGAGGGTGATATCATCGTTGGCGACGATACCCGGAAATTCCTTGCGGATATGCAACATTTCTATGACGTGACTCATTGGTGGTAAGACTCCCTTTGAGGGCACGGCTTATGCCGTACGACGGTAGTGAAGATCCCTATGGAACTAGAATCCCACAAGGGCCGCCTGATGGGCGGCCCTTGTGAGTACGAAATGAGACTGATGATTACTTGAACAGGCCGGGAAGCTGTGAGTCAGCGACCTTGATTTCGCCGTTCTTGATCTTGTCATAGACCTTTGCGACCTCAGCCTGGACTTCCGCGGAGAGGTTCGGGTTCTCTACGGGAATACCGATGCCATTGTTGGTGGCGTTCAGGCGGAGGATCTGTCCGGCGGGGAACTCACCCTTCATCTCATCGACGATCATGTCGTAGGATGCGCGGTCGAGGTACTTCATGGCGGAGGTCAGGATGACGGACTTGCCGCTAGGAAGGATACCTTCGGCGTACTGATCTACGTCAACACCGACGACCCAGACGTCCTGTCCGGCGGAAACGCGGCTCTTGGCTTCGTTGATAGCGCCGACACCGACACCACCAGCGGCTGCGAAGATGACCTTGACACCCTTGTCGAACATGGAAGCCGCGATCTGCTGACCGGCTGCGACGTTGTCGAAGGAGCCCTGGTACAGGTCGTTTTCCTGCTTGAGGGTGATCTTGGTACCATAGTTTTCGTTGGCGTACTTGATGCCCTGCTGCCAGCCCCAGTTGAACTTCTGGACGGCGGGGATTTCCATGCCGCCGATGAAGCCGAACTCAGCTTCCTGCATCTGCAAAGCAGCTGCGATACCGGCGAGGAAACCGGATTCCTGCTCAGCCCAGTACAGAGCGACTACGTTCGGTTCGATCCGGAAGGTAGCGTAGTCAGCGGTATGGGGTTCGCCGTCAAGGATGACGAACTTGGCGTCGGGCCACTTGTCCTGCGCTTCGTAGACGGCGGTCTCGAACTTGAAGCCGGGGCATACGATGAACCGGTATCCGGCGTCGTAGAGGTTGCCCATCTCCTTGAGATAGTCGGCTTCGGTGGTGCCAGCGGGCTTGAGGTATTTGATATCAAGGCCGAATTCATTACCGGCACGCACGATACCTTCCCAAGTTCCCTGGTTGAAGGACTTGTCGTCGATGGTACCAGCGTCGGTGACCATCCCGACTCTCAGTGACTGTGAGGAAGCGGCTTCCTTACCCCCCTGAGCGAAAGCGAAGGAACCAAGCATCAGTAGTACACAGAGTACAACAGCAAACTTCTTCATGTGTTCTCTCCTGTTAAGAGTGTATTTGTATTAATCATTCTACAGGTCATCTATGACGATGTCAAATATTAAGCAATTGTGACGTGTTGCATATTTGTTGTTGTAATTACTGAATTCACAAGATTATGCAACAAAATGACAACGGGAGGTCCAATGAAAGGGAACGACAAAAAAATCGACATTTTGACAGTCCGATGATGGGACTGCGGTATCGGGTCCTACCGCCATCGTCGGATGAAGATGAGGGAGCTACGCCCGGTGTCTTGAAATGGCGATACTCTGGTAGTCAGAGATGACGGAGTTTCCGACATCACCCCGGAAGAATTTCCTTTCCAGATGCACACGCCTCAGAGCTTTCGCACCCCGCATCAGCAGATAACAGGAAAGCACGATGAGGATACCCCCCGCCAGGCACAGAATCCGGTTCGCGATGGCGGAAGAGGTATCAAGCAATACCATCGAGGCATTGATCGCGCATACGGCGTTCACTATCTGCTTGTATCTGTATTCCGTCGTAAAGAAACTCAGATATCCCAGTGCGAGGATCATCAGCATGGCGTATCGCTCCGGCACCAGCAACCGGAACACCACGACGAACATGACGATTCCCAGCAAGGTGCCCAAGGATCTGTTCTTGATACGGACCACAGTATCATGGAATTCAAGCTGGGTCAGCGACATGACCACGATGCTGATCCATAGCGGCTTGCGAAGCCCCAGCAGCGATCCCACCAACATGGCGGCGGCAAGACCGAGGGACATCCTGAGAATCAGGTCGATGTGATTCCAACTCGCAAACACCTGTTCTTTGAGCATCCGGCCTTCCCTGCCGAAACCTTTCCGTCTCCACCAGAATAGGGTCGCCAGCACGATCAACAGGCTTCCCAGAGCGAGGGTATAGAATCTTGGAAGGAATTCCGCCCGGGAGGCGGGAGTTGCTTGGCAGAATACAAAGCAGAGGAGGAAACTGATGTACGGCTGTATCCTGATAGGTTCTCCAATCAAGGACATGAGCAGGAATACGAACAGGAAGTCGATCAGGAACGCAAGCGCGGGAGACAGGAATACTGCCTGTGCCGCGAGCCCACTTCCTATATATACTACGGGAATGATGAAGGCTATCGCCGAAGGGCGGATTCCATAATCGTAGAACGGCAGCATCGTGATGCCCACCCCGAGCGCTACGGCGGCCAAGGTATGTTCCATGCCGAACAGGGTCTGAAATATGGCAATGAAAGCGAGATTGAAAATGAAGCGCAATGCGTTCTCCACCACCAGTCGACAGCCACGTGTGAATTGTTTCTTTGTACAAGGCAAAATGAAAAGACCTCCGAGTACCCAGGCCGCCCAGAATTCCCCAAGAACGGGAAACGGAACGGTACCCGACTACCATAATACGTTTCAGAAAACAGGACAAGGACGTCAAAATAAAGTTTTTTCGCTTAGGGGTGCAATGGGGGTACAATGGGGGTGCACTGAAAAAGTCAGCTAAAGCAGACAAGCATTGCGAAGAATAATTCGACAGGGCAGGGTGTCAGCAGGGCGACAGTACACAAGTACGGCGGTCCTGATGGCAACGAAGACATATAAAACATGGGCCCTGGAGAACAGGGCCCATGCGTCCGCTACGCGGACATCGAGGTAGAAAAAGAGGAAAGCGGACAGACCGCCACTGCATGAACGACTACTGTCGCTCTTCCTCTGTGCAGGCAAGAATAAACGGACCGACACCCTTGAAATCATCCTCAACCACCGGTTCCAGGATATAATAGCGGAAGGTGCCGTCGCGGTACGGATTGCCGCCAAGACCGGCGACGGAACAGATCCCGCCCAAGTGCAATTCGCCGGAAGGCTCCTCGCGAAGATACTTGTCGCGGATCGCCCGCATGCCCTTCCGAGCGGCGGCGACGCAGGTTTCGGGATCATCGAGGATGCCGAGGCGGGAGGCCTTGAACAGGCTGTAGCAGAACATCGAGGACGCAGAAGTCTCAAGGTAGTTCCCTTCCCTGTCGGCCTCATCGACCACCTGCCACCACATGCCGCTCGGATCCTGGAACTTCAGGACCGAGGGAAGAAGTTTCTTCAAAATGGATTTCAACTTGGGAATGCCGGCATGGCTTTCGGGGAGGTAGTCGAGGACATCGAGGATCGCCATGCAATACCAGCCGATGGCGCGACCCCAGAAATGGGGGGAACAACCGGTCTCGATATTCGACCAGCGCTGCCCGCGTGATTCATCCCACGCATGATAGAGCAAGCCTGTTTTCGGATCGAGCAGCTTTTCATACGTGACGAACAACTGAGAACAGATATCATCGAAGGAGCCATCATCACCAAAGACGGCGCTGTATTCGGCGTTGAACGGACCCTGCATGTACAGACCATCGAGCCAGATCTGCCAAGGATAGATCTCCTTGTGCCAGTATGGCCCCGCAAGGGTACGCGGCTGATGCTTCAGCTGGGACTTGAGCCTGTCGGCGGCCAGCTTGAAACGATCTTCGCCAGAGTTCTTGTAGAAGCTGAACAGATTTCGCCCGGCGTTGATCTGGTCAAGATTGAACTCACCTTCCCGGTAGGTAGCGATGGTGCCGTCGTTGGCGATCAACGGATCGTACATCGAATAGCCCCAATCATAATAGGAAGGATCGCCCGCGATCTCACCCACCCTCATGGAAGCCATGATGACCAACCCATGCTCATAATGCCACCGCATCATCCCAGGTCTGTAACGGCTGATGACAGAATCCGCCATCCGCCGGGAAAGTGTTCTTGTAGTATCGAATTGCATGTCGCACATCCCCACGATTGATTCCTCTCCACCGGTAGCCGATAGCTGGATAGTCCTTATGCATCACAGTACAGGCGGTTCAGGATTTATTTTATATGTTCAAGAGCAAAACGGCCGCCCGACTAGCGAGCGGCCGATCGTATACGGTCCAGTCAGCGACCTGCGAAGCCTAGCTAACCCCGCAGACCGCTATGGTTCATCTACTTGAGCAGACCATTCTGCGTCGCATATGCGATACCGGCGTCTTCCCAAGCCTTTCCACCGACCTTGTCGAACTCAGCGACCCAAGCGTTCCAGTTGTCTCTGGTCAACGCACGGCGGCCAGTGAGGAACTCAAGGACACCCTGTTCATAGAAACGCTTGACGTCGGCGTTCGGAGCGGGCAGCGTGTCGGCGCCGTCGTTGTTCGTCCACTTGCGGCCCTGCATGTCACGCATGACTTCCAAAGCGCTCATTTCCTTGCCGCTGGTAGCGGTGATGTACTTGGGATAGCGAGCGGTGAGCTCGATGTCGCCATTGTAGAACACCATGTTGCGGAGCTGGGTCACAGTCTGACCGGCAGGAGTAGAGAAACCGAGCGCCATGCCCGCGTCAGTCGGAACACCGTCGGCGTCCTTGACGTAGTTCACGCCTTCGACACCCCAGCCGAGGAGGTAGTAACCTTCGTCGGAGGACATCCATTCAAGCAAGCGAGCGATAGCGTCTTTCTTGCCAGCCTGGGCGGCCTTGTTGGAGACCGCGTAGATACGATAGGCGGTGGTGTACGGACCGACGGAAGACTGGCCATCGGGACCGACAGGAGGATCAATGACGATCCATTCACCGTCGGGGAAGTTCTTGTCGAACGGGGCGTAGTTGGCGGAAGCTGCGAACGCGGCGTTCTGCTCACGCATGATACCGAACTTGCCCTGCTTCCATGCTGCGCGGAAGTCGTCCTTCTTGTACGCCATCCAGTTGGGGTCCATGACGCCTTCATCGATCATCTGCTTGATGAAGACCATGGAATCGAACATGGCGGGCTTGCGAACGTTGAGTCCGGGATCGTCCTTGCTCAGGCTCCAGGTACCATCGACACCGAAAGCGCCATAGAACGGCTGGAGACGGCGGCCAAGGCCCTCTTCGTAGTTATTGATCTCAATGAACGCACCATACCCGTAGGTATCGTTCTTGCCATTGCCATCGGGATCGTCATAGGTGAAAGCCCTCATGACGTTCATGTAGTCGTCCAAAGTAACGGGAATATCAAGACCGAGCTTGTCCAGCCAGTCCTTACGGATCAGGATGCCTTCGTTCTTGATGATGGAACCGGGGGAAGCGAGGCCATAGGACTTGCCGTTGACGGTGGTGAAAGAACGGCTGCCGTCGTCATACTGCACAGCGGTACGGGTCGGCATCTTTTCATACAGGTCGTCGACGGGAGAGAGCAGCCCCTGCTGGACCAAGCGGAGCCATGCGTCGCGTCGGACCATGAAGAGGTCAGGCAGATTGTTCGCGGCGCCTGCGGCCTGGACCTTGACGTCCTGGTCACTTTCATTAGAAGGAAGAGCCGTCAACTTGAGGTCGATGTTCAGCTTGTCCTTGATGATCTGGAAGCCAACCCAGTCTGACGGGGGAGGTCCGGCTTCTGTGATAGCCGCGCCATACCACAAGTCGATAGTCACGGGAGCATCACTTGACGCACTTTTTTCTGAACCGCCCTGCGCGAACACAGGAACCGCGACCAGAGCGAGCAAAGCGATGATCGCCGCGATAGTCAGCAGATGTTTTTTCATGGTTATTCCTCCTTACTTGGACACCAATCAAATTTCTATTTTCGGACAAGTCTTTCTTATCCGTTTTTCCCAGCCGCATCCTACGGCCGGGAACGAATCCAATATCAACCCTTCACGCTTCCGAGCAACGTGCCCTTGGTGAAGTACTTCTGGATGAACGGATAGGCGATGATCATCGGAATCGCGCTCATGAATACCGACGCCGCCTTGATAGCCGCGATAGGAGCCTCACCGAACGCATTGACCTCGACGTACTCGTTCATGCCGGAAGCCATCAAGATGTTCCTCAACAGGATCGGGAGTGGTTGGAGGTCGTTCCTGTTCAAGTACAGCATGGCATGGAAGAAGTCGTTCCAGAACGACACTCCATAGAACAGCCCTACCGTCAGGATGATCGCCTTGGACAACGGAAGCACGATCCTGATCAGGACCCCGACTTCAGTACATCCATCGATCCTCGCGGACTCCTTCAGCTCATTGGGGATTCCCTCGAAGAACGAACGCATGATGATACAGTTGTAGGTGCTGATCGCTCCGGGCAGGAACACCGCCACCAGCTTGTCGATCAATCCCAAATGGGTGACCAACAGGTAGGACGGGATCATACCGACGTTGAACACGTACGGGACGATGATCAGCAGGTTCAGCCATTTGCGGCCAGGCAACGTCTGTACCGACAAGACGTAGGCGAGCGGAATGGTCAGAAGCAGGGAACACACCACGCCCATGACCAGGATCTTCAAGCTGTTGCCGAACGCTGAAATGAACCCATTGTTACCCAGCAAAGCCTTGTATGCCGCGGTGGACCAGTTCCAAGGCATCAGGAACATGCCCTCGACATTGCTGCCGATGAAGTCGTTCGGCCTGAACGACAGGGTGATGGTACTCCACATCGGAATCGCGATGATGAACAGCATCAACCACAGGAAGATATCCACCAGAATGTAGAAAGACTTGTCTGCACCAGTCAGACGGACCGTAGTCCCTTTGATTACATGATGTCTCTTAGCCATGTCTCTTCCCTCCCCTAGAACAACGAAGATCCGGAGATCTTCTTGGTCAATCTGTTGGACAGGAAGATCAGCAGCATGCCGATCACACCCTTGAACAGACCGACGGCGGTGGCAAGACCGAACTGGAACTCCAGCAAGCCTTGGCGATATACCCACGTATCGATGATGTCACCTACGCTGTATACCGCAGGAGAATAGAGCATGAATATCTGGTTGAAGCCGGCATCCAGGATGGTACCGATCTTCAGCAGCAGGACGGTCACGATGACCGGAGCGATGGACGGCAGGGTAATGTACTTGACCCGCTGCCAGGAGTTGGCGCCCTCTACCATGGCGGCTTCGAACAGGGACATGTCGATGCCCATCAGCGCCGCGATGAAGATGATCGCGCTCCAACCCATCTCCTTCCAAGCGTCGGAAAGGATGACGATCCAGGGGAACGCCTTGGTGTTGGTCAGGAAGTCGATCGGCTGTCCGCCGAAGAACTTGACTACGTCGTTGATGACGCCATCGCCAGGAGCCAGCAGGACCAGCAGGATACCGTACATGATGACCCATGACAGGAAGTGCGGCAGATAGGTCAGAGTCTGGACGACCTTGCGCAGCTTGGTCCGGCGGCATTCATAGATGGTGATTGCCAGCAGGATCGACAGCGGCAGACTCAAAATGATCTTTCCAAAACTGTACATCAGGGTGTTGCGCAGCAACTCCCAGAAATAGAAAGAGTTGAAGAAAGCCTTGAAATTGTCGAAGCCAATCCATTTGCTTCCAAGCACTCCGTCGAGCGCCATGTAGTCACGGAAAGCGATCTGTCCGTTCCAGATGGGAACGTACTTGAAGATGATGTAATAGATGAGTGGTATCGCCAGGATCGCATACACTGAGCGATGGCGAATGATTTCCCGCATCAGGGGACTTTTGCGTTGAAGCTCCTTGGTCTTTGCCATAATTCTCCTACCTCGATATATGTACCTTACACCTGGTTTTCCAGAAAATGCAGAGAGCAAATTGTACTTTTCCGACTTTTTGACTTTCATTTTTTCGAAGTGAACTTGTACTTAACTGGTTGTTTTCCATGAAATTATCGAGAATCTGATAAATATTTATCAGATTTCAGGATCGGGGGATGATGAAAAATATTTGAAAACAAGACTGTGGAAGAGGACAATCCGAACGCTTATTCCTGCAATCGGGAAATCCTCTCCGTGACCAATGAGCAATAGGATTCCTTCAACGACTCTGCCAGAAAAGATACCTGTATCTCGGAAAGCATATCGGGTTCCTTCCCCTTGTAGAAATCCATGACGCGAATCGCGCTTTCTTTGGGGAGCGCCAAGTTTTCAGCAAGCGAGAGAAAGTCGTTTCTTGTCAGCTTGCTTTTCTTGCCGCGTACAGTAAGTGCGAGTTCTTCAGAATCTTCCGGAATGACAAGTTTTGTACTTACCAGGTCATATGCAGGTGCAAGGTTCCAGTTCATTGGCTTGTATAATGAAAAATTCTTCAGATGCATATCCGCGTTTCCTGTGATAAACGAGAAAACGACACGATTGAAGAATTCCTGAAGATCCAGCCCTTTTGTCGTTGCGAACCGTCTGATAATTTTACCGCATTGTTCATACGAAGACCGGTATTTGAGTTCAGTAGGAAGTTCACTCAGTTGACAAAAATCTTCCATTGGAATTTTTTCAACTTTTTTTCGATCGATCCGTTTTGTGATATATGCCAACTCTCCTGATTGAAGGCGCAACAGGGAGTGTGGGACTGTCGATATCCCACAGAGGGCGGCCAACAGCATGGTCAGATGCTCATTCTCTGGCAACTGAGGATATGTAGAGGTCTGGGGCTTCAATATGTACCCTGCCGGAAGCCCTATGAATGTCAAGCGTTTTTGTCCTGTAATATCGTCCTTTTCCAAGCGCAGGGAAAGTTTCGGCTGTACACCGGTAATATCAATACCTTCTTGAGTATGGCTTGCTGCGTATTCCTCGATATGTTCCTGATCAAGTTCTATCAACGGGAAGGTGGATGAGCCGAAGAACATTTTCATGCAAGCGATATGCCATTCATCGACAAAAGGTTTCTCCGACAATGGTTTTCCGCAATGAAGACACCGAGGTTGTTGGCCCTGCATCATTGGATACCTCCCGGCAGGTCGATGATTGATACCGCACCAATACAATCGCGACAGGTTTTCAACATGATCCCCATCCTGTCTTGTCGGTTCAGTTTCCAGTTATGCAGGGCGATATCCAGCAACCACCCTTCTGGAATGAGGCCGTCAAAAAATGGAAACAGGGTCTTGGATTTGAACGAAGACTGTTTCAAAGGTAGTGTCAGGCTGATCGGTTGCGCGGTCGGATTTGAGAGATACTGGACATCATACGTGAACATATATCCGCCCTCTTCCAGTTCCGTTATGATTCCTGCGAACATATTCTGGAAATACACATGGCCGCTTCTCATTGCAGGTCTCCATCTGTATCGTCAATTTCGATAATTTGTCGGGGAGCTACCTCATACCCGAACATGAACAGGGCTTGGTTGACCTTGTCCAACCGGACTGTCTCTTTCCCTTGTTCCAGTTCTCGTATAAAACGTAAACCCAGCCCTGACCTGAATGCGAATTCTTCTTGGGTAAGTCCAGACTGCTTTCTCTGTTCCTTTACAAACTTGCCAATAGCATTATGGGGGTTCATGGTCATATAATATACCCGATAGGGTATTTTATCAAATGAAAATCAAAAAAATATACCCGATAGGGTGTTATTTTAGTGATTAACAAGAAATTATACCCTATAGGGTGTAATATTGCACAATAAAGCATGGGCTTCATGAAAATGTAACAAACCACCGCACCCAATGAATTGCCTATATTCTGTTACAATTTTCATTGAAAATTGGCTATATTCCATGACAATAATCTTATATAGACGCAAAACGATCTTCTCTCGTATAGCAATCAAATATTTAGAATAAACACTTCTAAGTTCCAAAACACTACGATCTGGCGAGAAATTTCTATTGGCAGGCGAAAAACAAGTTCCCCCTTACCTACCGGAGAATTCTCTGGGATGATTTTTCAACGCAAGTTCCGCATCAAAGCATCTACACTCTTATTTGAACACTATTTGTGACAGGTTTTCATAATACGTCTTTTCGCTTGCGATATATTGTTCCAGTTTCTCACAATATTCATCCAGCAAGGAAAGATTCATCGTCAAGGCGAAGATCGCGGAATCGTCGTGAGGTACCTCGACCAGCGGTTTCGGTGCCGGGAGAGGGACGGAGAACGCGGGGATTTCCGCGAATCGGTATTCAGTCGTCGTACAACTGATGACGGTCATTAAAACGAGCGACAATATCATTAGCGACGCGAACCGCTTCATGGACATCCTCCTTTGCTTCCGCTATCTGTACCTGGGACTGTTCTTTCGCATGAGCTTGTTCGGTGTCCTGCCAGGAGTCGAAAAGCTTCCCTTCTTCCTGACGGATCAGTTCGGTAGCCTGGAGGAGGGATTCCTTTTGGGCCAAGTCCTTCGCTTGTTCCGCAAGCTGTTCGTCCTTGCGCCGATTCTTCTTGCGCTCTATGCCAAGCAAGGCGAACAGGACAACGGACAAGCCGCCAAACAACCAGCCGAAGAACTGTTTGAGTTTATCCATCGATACCTCGCTTCCGAAGCCAGGAATGGAATATCGCATTGCCCGTATTCTTGACAAACGTCATGCAGGCCGGTTTCTGAAGGATGTAGATCGCGATCGCATAGGGAACGATCATCAGCATATTGACTTGACTGATCATGCAACGGATATCGACAAGAAACCACAGGAGGACTGCGGCCAAGGTAGACAGCCCTCCTGCGACAGATATGATTTCCCAGACCTTGGCCTTGGTCTTGCGAACCGGCTCGCAAGTTTCATTCGTCATTTCCTGGACGGTTTCGCCGCGGAGGACTTTCTTGTAGAAATCGACACAGGCCGCCACCGCTATGGACAAGAGCAGCAACACGATCGTAAAAAGCGTCCATATGTTCATTGTTTCACATCCTCCTCAATATAGAATCCGTTCGAAGTACAGGTTGCGAAATAGGTGTCGATCTCTTCCTCCATCATTTCAGACTCACCGTTGATGTGTCCTTCACGAAGGGCTTTCAGCACGACCTTCATAGCACGCAGACAGACTTCCGTCCCCTCCCCGTTCTGGTTCAACTTCTTGATCAGCCGAGGGGTGATGTCCTTCTTCTTGAGTTTCCTTTCAAGCAAGTACCGCACAAGCCCGTCTCCCGCCGTAAACGCTACGGCAAGTGGAATGATTATCTGTGTCACGATCTGAAGATTCGATCCTTCCATCGTTGCTCCTTATGGTTCCTGAATGAAGTTCAGCAAAAGAAAGGTGTACACTTCCTGGTTGTTTCTTTTGTTACAATATAAATTGTAATATGCTTGAATAGTACAGCTATAAATTGTATTTGTCAACTGGATTGTTGTAATTTTACAATTAAAATTGTAAAATATTGATTCTACTTTCTGCAATATACGTCAATTGGACTGTTGTTTCACAACCAGAGACATAATGTGGACGATCTATCGGGAGCTAAAGAGGAAATGAACCAGGCATAAGAGGAACGACATCCCTTTCGAAGTGTTGGACTACGACATCAACTGGAGTCAGATCTCCACCCATCCGTAGAACAGAAAGGAAACAGGAACTACAAGGAAGTAGACTTTCTCAGAAAAAACACATCTGGAAGAAGTGTCGGACCAGCGGATTTTGCAAACTCAGTACTAAATGAACGACATCCGCCCAAAAAATACTAACGGACAAAGCCTCACAGGGAATATCTCTCGAAAGGATTTGCCCTGCCCAACTTATAATTTTGATTGCGAGCACTCGATGGCTTGCTGACATGCGGCTTAACTATCCACCTACTTTTCTCCTCTACCAAATATAACTTCTCCATTGGGAAGTTTAACATACCATCGCTGCTCAACAGACCAAGGCTCCAGTTGTCCTTTATCATCCACTAAATATGTTGTCAATATACCGTTCTTTGTGCGCCATCTTCCCGACAAGGAGGACTTATAATCTGCTTTTCCGTCAGCATTGAATTTATACGATGAGATCTTCTTTCCAATCAAACCAGGGTCGAAGCCATCTTCAGGAGACACATATGAACTAAATCCCAGACGTTCAAAATAACAAGATTTACCATCCAATTCTAAATACAGCGAGTCGCCATCTAAAGTATAGGCGACCTTTCCGCTTTTGCCACTGGAGTATGTGATAAATTCATCGCTAAATTTTACAGTACACCAAAAATAACCTTCCTGGCGAATTTCAATTTCGTTATTATTAAAAAACCTGAGAACCTTATCTAAGGACCGACTATACCATAACCCCTTTATGTTTTCCGGCATTACAGGTTCCTTTCCACCAGACATAGTGCACCCACACGATATTATCAAACAAAATAATATAAGCAAGGTCATTGTGATGATCTTTTTCATGACAACTCCACATTCAATTTAAAAAAAGCATATCATATATATCTACGAAAATCAAAAAAATGACTTTAAGCCTATCAATCATACAATAGCCGCATCTTCATACCACTTTAGCAATGGAGATTAGTTTTAGGCAGAAAACTCTACGCCACGGCCGTTCATATGCAAATTCGATATACGAATAAAATGATTCTGCTTGAGAAATATTCCTGAATGAATCAATTTATGTAATAGAGATTGCAAAAACATCCAACTCTTTTCCAATGCAGTTTTTATCCAAATTAGTAAGATGACCTATTCTTTTCATGGGTTTCGTTTCTATTATACAGAGTTCCTCAAAAGGAGGTGTTCATGATTGAACTTGCAAAATATAGTACATGGTTAAAAAAGCGGGACTGGGCGGAAAATACAAAGCGTATTTACTACAACGTAATCAAGGATTATGCGAAACTGCACGGTACTGTAGAGGCAGAAGTGCTGCATCGGTGGAAGGCTGATCAATATAAACGGTACAAGCCAGCCGGAACGAACCTCAGAATCCGAGCAATGAATGTCTACTTGGAATTTGCCCACTCCCGGATGAGGCTCAAATGCGTCCCCGCCCAACAGATCACCCGGCTGGACCGTGTGATGAGCAACGCCGACTACCGGCACCTCTGTACCTCGCTCAAAGCGGATGGAGAATTCATATGGTATATCTATGTACGTTTGGCCGCCACTGTCGGAGGTCGTCCGTCCGACCTTCTGTTGATCACGGCGCAGGATATTTACGAGGGGCATAAAGAAATCTTATCCAAGGGAAAGTGGAGAACTATCTACATCCCTCGTCACGTTCAAAGGGAATTCATAGATCTGTTCGGACGAACAATGTCTGGTAATATCTGGATGCGGACTGAAGGGAAGCCCTTTGACAAAGATTATATCAGGCATCAGTACAAGATCTGGGCGAAGAGGTACGGACTCAATCCTGAGCTGATTTATCCGTATGCGTTCAGGCACCTTTATGCCCAAAACTTTATAAAAAAATGCAAGAATATCACACTTTTGGCAGATATGCTCGGCCATAAGAATATCCAGACGACGATGATATACACACGACTATCCTTATCAGAGCAGAAAGCCGAGGTAAATAAAATTGTACAGTGGTAAGGAACATTA
>CAYOWS010000041.1:0-27683 GCA_964407735.1 uncultured Sphaerochaeta sp.
CTAATTCGGGGGGGGGGGGGGGGGTAATCCCCCTTTACAGGATGACTGTCCCGTATGGGGCAGACTTCCTTCATGGCTAGCTGTATCGCGCCGGGCAGTTTTTCAAATTCGGAAGACTTGTAGAACTCCCTCAGGACTTCCCTTGCGACACGACGTCTCTCCGCGGCAATCCTACGCCCAGGTCGCGCCTTGCTTTCGGCTATATCGTTCAAGAGCTTCCCCCCTTCCAGCTGATGAAAACTTACGCCATACTTACATATGACAGGCGCAAAATACGCTTTCTAACAGTATCGGGTGGGAAATCTCAACTTGTCAATTTACAATATCTCACTCTTGTACAAAAGAGGTGTTTTCCCTTAAAACTGGTCTAAAAGTTATACGTACCTACGAAAATACTCTATAAGCTGTATACAAAAGTCTCTTTCAGCCTATTTTTCTAAACTTGTCGGACTCTCAACGAAACACGTTCATTCAAATTTTCATCATGGTACATTCCTCTTGTCTGAAGCTTATATTTATAAGCATAAACACTAAGGTTCGAGCATCATACGAAACGATCCTCCAGACTATCTACGCCACACAGAGCTCTGTTTCGGAACAAAAAGGACGCAGACTACCGATACAGCGCAGCAGATGGCTCCTGCGAACATGGCATACCGCACCATGACATCGGCCAACGCGCCAAAGGCAAGGCTGGTGCCGATTTCCGCGCCATCCCGAATCACCGCGTAGCAACTCAGCATCGTCGCACGAATCGTCAGCGGTGAGAAACGACTTTCCAGTTCCATCCTGAGAGGAACCTGCATACTGGCCGACAAGCGGAGCAGACATACGGCGGTGATCACGACGGCGGACAGGGTACAGCCACTAGCGAGGAGCAGACAACTACAGAGCGCGACAAGGGCGGTTCCTAGAAAAAGCCCTCGCTCCCCCATCAACCGGCATCCCCTATGTGACAGCCAGGCACCGCCCATCGCGCTCAACGTCACCAGGATATAGGCGATCCCCATCAGCTGGTCGGACATCCCTATCTGGACGTATCGAAGCTGGACGATGAATACCGTAATGGTCTGGTTGACTCCCGCCAACAAGACGGAGGAGATCAGGATCGGCAGGAACGCTTTTGACTGTACCAACGCTGAACCGACCTGTCGCAACTGGGTCTTCAGCGAAGGCTTCGCAACGCCCCCTTCCACCATCTCAGCATGACCAGGACTTCCTGAAGTCTCCACCGTTGGAGCCAGTAGGATGCACACCAGGGCGCCGCCATATGAGAGTACCGTGAGAAACGCCGAAAGATCGTATCGATCCCTGATATAGACCGAAAAAAGGATCGACGCGGACAGCAGCCCCACCATGCCGAGGGCTTCATATCTTCCGAACACCTTCTGCCGCTCGTGGTCGGGGGTAACCGCTGAAAGATACGCGGCATCGACACCGCTCGTACCGGCCATGACGACCGCAAGCACGATACGTTCGGTCAGGAACGTTCCGAAGGAATGGGCCTGCCAGAAGATGATCTTCGACACTACTCCAAGTACGGCACAGACGACCAGCGTACGCTTGAAACCGATTTTATCAGCGATGACGCCCCAGGGGATCTCCAACGCGATAGCGAGGATCAGGCAGACGGCCTCTATGATCGACAGCTGGACGATCGAGATCCCCCTCGCCTGCCGATACAGCGTCGCTATCGGGCCGAAGAATACCATTCCCTGCAACAACGACGACGCATACATGCAACCACGCGCACGACGTGAGACCGACGCCGGGCACGGGACAACTTCCCTATTCATGATTCTACTCCAGAACAACATGCGGGGGAGAGGATACAGGGATTCGAGGATTAACGACTCCTGCGAACATCAGCCCGCACAAAAATGACGACCTATGAGACTCATAGGTTTGTGATGAGATTTCTTCGTCATTTCTAAATCGGAGCGTACGACATGGGTCCAGCATACAAGAAAAAGGTCGTGGACGCAAGCTTTGTCGTTCGGGCAGGAACGAACTCGCCATGAAGTGATAATGAAGTACCCATCAAGTGGGAACGAAGTAGCAATGAAATCCGACACTAAAAAGTCCAATAACACTAGGTAAAGCAAGAAGATATTCAGGATGAACTGAAGAAGTCCTGTTTTGGAGAACCATAGAAAAAAGGGATGACGCATGCGCGTCATCCCCCAAGTCATCAGCGGGAACGGTTATTTCTCAAGCACAGCCTTGATACGGCGTACGCCAGCGGAAGAGGACTGTTCCTTCTGGATATGGAAATGCCCCATGTCGCCGGTGTGGGTCACGTGAGGCCCGCCACAGACTTCCTTGGAGTAGTCGCCGATCGAATAGACCTTGACCTGCTCGCCGTACTTGCTGTCGAAGAAGGCGATGGCGCCGCGGTCGCGGGCCTCTTCCAAGGTCATGGTCTCACAGGTCACCGGCAAATCCTTCTGGATTTGCTCGTTCACCATGTCCTCGACCTTCTTGAGCTCTTCCGCGGTCATCGGCTGGGGATGGGTGAAGTCGAAGCGCAGGCGGTCGGTCGTGATGTTCGAACCCTTCTGCCCGACATGGTCGCCAAGGACGGTCCGAAGCGCCTTGTGGAGCATATGGGTGGCGGTATGCAGCGAGGTAGTCAGCTCGCTATGGTCGGCCAGACCGCCCTTGAACTGCTGCTCGGCACCGGCGCGGCTGGTCTCCTGATGCTTCTGGAACGCGGCCGCGAAGCCCTCTTCATCGACCGTGAAACCATGCTCTTCCGCCAGTTCCTTCGTCAGCTCGATGGGGAAACCATAGGTATCGTACAGTTTGAAGGCGATACGGCCGTTGATGACACGGGAAGTACCCTTCATCAAGTTCGGCAGCATCTTCTCGAACTCACGCTCTCCCTTCTGCAACGTTTCAGAGAACTTGGCCTCTTCGGCTGCAAGTTCATCGAGGATGAAGCCCTTGTGCTCTATCAGTTCAGGATATGGAAGTCCATAGAGGTCCAGGACGATCAAGGCCAGCTCGCCAAGGAACTTGCCCTCGATGCCGAGCTTGCGCGCATGACGGACCGCACGACGGATCAGACGGCGGAGGATATACCCCTGTCCGACATTGGACGGAGCGACGCCCTTCTGGTCGCCGAGGATGAACACGCTGGTACGGACATGGTCGGAGATGATGCGGATCGAGATATCCTTGTCCTCATCTTCGCCATACGTCACGCCGGAGAGCTTCTTGACGCCCTCGATGATCGGCTGGAAGACCTCGGTCTCATAGACCGACTTCTTGCCTTGCAAAATGGCGATGGTACGTTCGATGCCCATGCCGGTATCGACGCACTTGCGATCCATGGGGACATACGTGCCGTCGGATTCCTTCTTGTACTGCATGAAGACATCGTTCCAGATCTCGAAGTACTTGCCGCACTTGCACCCCGGCTTGCAGTCGGGACCGCAGGCGGGACGTCCGGTATCGATGAACATCTCACTGTCGGGACCACAGGGACCGGTCTCGCCGGCGGGCCCCCACCAGTTGTCTTCGCGGGGCATGAAGTAGATACGCCCTTCAGGAATGCCGAGGCCCTTCCAGGTTCCGGCCGCCTCATCGTCACGAGGGACTTCATCATCACCCTCGAAAACGGTGACGGAGAGCTTGTCGATATCAAGGCCAAGCACCTGGGTCAGGAACTCGAAGCTGAAGTTAATCGCCTCTTTCTTGAAATAGTCCCCCAGCGACCAGTTGCCAAGCATCTCGAAGAACGTGAGATGGTGCGGGTCGCCCACGC
Source organism: uncultured Sphaerochaeta sp. (assembly GCA_964407735.1). Taxonomy (GTDB): domain Bacteria; phylum Spirochaetota; class Spirochaetia; order Sphaerochaetales; family Sphaerochaetaceae; genus Spiro-02. The sequence goes on from CAYOWS010000041.1 coordinate 3,770, forward strand.
AATCGATATCACCGGTACGGATACACTTCTGGTAGTCCACCAGACGTTTGCCCGCGGGGTGCTCTGCGCCAAGGATATACGGCACCAGCGGATGCATGCCCGCGGTCGTAAAGAGGACGGTCGGATCGTTCTCGGGGATCAGCGAAGCGCCACTGATCTGCGTGTGTCCTTTTGACACGAAGAAATCGATGTATTTCTGACGTAATTCGTTTGCGGTTAGTTTATTCATAATGATATCGATAGTAAGCACCACCATCGTTCATGTCAAGAAGATAGCGGGGATATTGGGTCATTCAGACCGATTTACACGACCCCTTCTACGCGGCGATCACCCTTTCGGAGAATGATCCAGCGGTTTGCCACGGCAAGTCAGGAAAACAGGTCGAGCTGAAGGGATCGGGAAGCGTCCTCTTTCTTCGTGCGGGTACGTTTTCCTGTGGCAGAAGTGGTGGGGGGCAAGCCCCGTACCTGGTCGACCAACTCCTGCGCCCGTTCCAACTGCCGGGGAATGTCGCCGGGTTTCTTGACGATGAACACCCTGGGCTTGTCGGCCAGCTGGCGGGGCCAGAGCCAGGCCTTGTTGTCCAGGACATGCTGGTAGATGAACAAGTATTTCTTTTGCTCCAATGCGAACCCCGCTTGTCTGACAGCGCCGCCCCCGTCACGGTCCTCGACGACCACGGAGCCCAAGGAGAGGGCGCTCATCAGGCGGTTGCGCAACAGGAAGAACCATTTCTGCGTCTCGGAGGCCGGAGAAAAACGGCTGACGACCAGACCATGCTGACCGATCAACTTCTGTAGCGGAGCATGGACGGGAGGGTAGACATTGTGGAGGGGCGTCCCTATGACCGCCATCGTCGGGGCATCGTTCTTCAACGCCCCCAGATGGGCGACGCCATCAATCCCCAATGCCAGACCGGAAGCCACGACATACCCCTTCTCACCAAGCTCCGAGGCGGTATCGGCCGCATACTGCTTCCCCTGCGCGGAAGGGGACCGGGTGCCGATGACCGATACCGAGGGTTTGTCCAGCAGGGAGATATCGCCTTTCAGATAGAGATACCGGGGCATCTGAGGAAAGTCGTTGATCCGGGAGGGCCATGCGGAATCATTGCGGCCGATGATCAGCTCCCCCTCCCCCAGACGCTCAAAGCAAGTCCTGACGTGATAGTAGGCTTCGCTGACGACATAATCGGCAAGCCCGCAGGCCTGTGCATAGGCACCGAGATGAACCGGAAGAGGTTCTGTGACATCGACTTGCCGCGACAAGGAGTCGAATACGGGGCCGACCGTCTGGTCTCCCCCCTTGGAGGCCTGGATCAGAGTCTCATAGTTCATGGCTTCATGGTACCTGACGGCGTCCTGGGACATCGCGACCTCCTGCCTGTACAATACCACGCGACCGTGGACTCGGCAAGGGAGGTCTTCACGGCGTCATGTGCTGGAACTTGACCCTCGCCCCGCATCTGACGACGGGAACGCTCCGTCGTCAGACAACCGGCATTCAGACGATCTTGCCGGGGTTGAGCAAGCCTTTGGGGTCGAACACAGCCTTGATACCCCGCATCAGCGCCACTTGCTCCTCGCCGACCGATTCCAGAAGGTACTGCCGTTTGGCATGACCGATCCCGTGCTCACCGGAGACCAGCCCGCCCAACTCCACCGCCTTCGCGTAGAGACGATCCATGATGGTCCTGCACCTGGACTTCCATACCGAATCCTCCAGCGCATCCTGGCAGACATATACATGCAGGTTGCCGTCACCGGCATGACCGAAGGATCTGATACGGATCGAGAACTCCTTGGCGAGCGTCTTCGTGTACGCGATGAACTCCGCGACCCGGTTGATGGGTACGACGACATCGCATTCATCCATGCTCGGCGTCGAGGACTTGATGGCCTCAAGGAAGGCACCCCGCGCCGACCAGATCGAATCCTGACGTTCCTCGGTATCGCTGATGAACACATTGGTAGCGCCGGCTCCAAGACAGGTCTCAGCGACATACTCGTAGTGCCGCTCTATATCCCGTTTCGAATCGCCGTTGAAGGACACCAGCATATATGCGTTGGCCGAGACATCGGGGAAATCCTTGCCCAGATACTCCTGGGCGTCAAGGATCACCTCGCGTTCCATGAACTCGATGGTCGTCGGTATCTCGGTGGACTGAAGCACCAGCTTCACGGCGTCAAGGCAGGCGTCGATGGAATTGAACGGTATCAGCAATGAGTTCATCAGCCGGGGAGATGGTATGACCTTCAGATACAATCCGGTGATGATCGCCAACGTCCCTTCGCTTCCGATCAACAAATCCTTGAGACTGTATCCTGAACTGTTCTTTGAGACTTTGCCGCCGAACTTCATGAGACGTCCGTCGGGAAGCACCGCTTCTAGACCTCTTACATAGTCCCGGGTCACCCCGTACTTGACCGCACGCATTCCTCCCGCGTTGGTCATGACATTCCCCCCGACGGTGGCCGATTTCTCGCCAGGGTCGGGAGGATACAGGAGCCCTTCATCCAGGCAAGCCTTCGCCAGATTCATCAGCAGTACGCCTGGCTGGCAGGTCACGGTCATCGTCTCATGGTCTATTTCGAGGATACTGTCCATCTTGACGGTAGAGAGGATCACTCCGCCACAGATGGGCACGCAGGCCCCGCACAGGCCGGTACCGCTGCCGCGAGGAGTGACGGGGATATCGTTCTGATAGCAATACCGCATGACGGCCTGAACCTCCTCGGTACTCACCACTTCCACCACGGCGCCAGGAAACGCGGAGCCATACTCCGTCATTTCATCGTGGGAGTAGTCTTCATGGATGGATTCCCCGACGAACACCCGCTCCTGCGCCGTGGCGGCGACCAGATATTCAATGTCTTCAATCACTAGCGGTCGGGACTTCATCGGATCTCCCCCTTCTCCATCTTGATGCGGGCCACCAGACGGGGCACGATCCGGTCCAGATCACCGACAAGGCCGAGATGGGCGGCCTGGAATATCGGTGCGTTGGCGTCATTGTTGATCGCGACGATGTAGTCGCTTGTATTCATGCCGGCGACGAACTGAACGGCTCCTGAAACGCCCAGGGTGATGATGAACTTCGGCTTCACCGTCCTGCCGGACAGGCCAATCTGCCGGGTATAGTGCATGCGGCCCTCCTCCACCATGGGACGGGTACAGGCGAGCTGGGCTCCGAGCAGGGCGGCGAGTTCTTCAGCCTGGGCGATATCCTTCACCCCCTTGCCTACGACCACCAGCGTATCGGCGTCGGTGATCGATATCTCGGAGGGTCTTCTCTGGATGTCGAGGACCTGCATCTTTGAATCCAGAAGTTCCGGGGCGATGTCGCAACGGACGCATTCGCCGGACGGACGGGCGACCTTCGGCGCGATATCCATCACTTTGTACCGGACCGTGGCGAACTGGGGACGGGTCCGGGTCGTCAGGATCTGCGCCATGATGTTGCCGCCGAACGCGGGACGTATCTGGACGAGATCGGTGTTCTCCCGTCGTTCCAGGACCGTGCAGTCGGCGGTCAGCCCCGTCTTGAACCGTGTCGCCACACGAGGGGCAAGGGACCGTCCGGTGGCGGTCGCACCGATCAGCACGACAGAAGGGGAGATTCCCAGGATGCACGACTCGAATATCGCGGCATAGTTGTCCACCCGGAAATGCCGCAGTTCGGGATGCTGGTACAGGAACACCCTGTCCACCCCGTATTCCAGCAACAGGGCTCCGAACGCTTCGATGTCATCGCCTATGCAGATGCAATGGACTTCGTCGTCACAGACCGACGCCAGCTGGCGGGCCTTTCCGATCAGTTCATAGGTGACGGGGTGTATCTCCCCGTTGCAATGTTCGACATACACCATCACCCCGCTGTATCGGCTCTTGTCCACTGCTTCGGCGACCACCTCGGTCCAGATGATCGCGTTCTGAGGACAGGTGCGGACGCAAAGGCGACACATCTTGCAGGAGGAATCGATACAGATCCCTCCTGACGCGGAGGTGAATATAGCGTTGAAAGGACATGTTTTCAGGCACATGCCGCACCGAGTGCATTTGCTTTCGTCTATCCGTATCATATCAGCCGTTTCTCCCGTATCGTCGAAAAGAGCACCTCGGACAGTTCTTCCGGAGTCCCGGTCATGACCAGGGCCTCTTCATTGCTGTCAGGAGGGAATATGCGTTCCACTTGGGTCGGAGAACCTTCAAGGCCGAAGCCGCTAGGATCACCGCCGATGTCGGCGGCGGAGAAACGGACAATCTCTTTGTCGGCGTTCGCCTTCCACAGGACATAGGAGGGCAGCCGCGGCTGGAAAATCCCTTTTTCAACAGTGATCAGGCAAGGATATGGCAAACGTACCGTCGCGACGAACTCCATCATGTCCTCGCAGACCGTGATCCCGTCGGTGTCGGCTTCAGCTATCCTGGAGACCCAGCTGACATGGGGAATGCCAAGATGTTCGGCGATGGCGGGGCCGACCTGGGCCGTATCGCCATCAGTGGTCTGGCGGCCACAGATGATCAGGTCGAAACGTCCGATCTTCTTGATCCCCAAGGCCAGAGTGCGGCTGGTCGCAAGTACATCGGCTCCGGCGAACCGACGGTCCGTCAGAAGGTAGGCTTCGTCCACCCCCATCATATAGGCCTCTTTCAGGATATCTTCTGCCGAGGGAGGGCCCATAGTCAGGCAGACGACCTCCCCGTCCAGCTCTTTCGATATCCTCAAGGCGGTCTCCAATGCGTAGCTATCGTATGGATTCAGCTTGCTTTCCACCCCGGAGCGCATCAACGTGCCGGTCTGTGGGTCTATCTGGACCTTGTTGGTACCGGGCACCTGCTTTATGCAAACCAGTATTCTCATCCTAGCTCCTATCTTATACGTAATAAATTCAACGATAAATCAACCTTCGCTCCAACACAACAGGACTTTTTTGATCTTTTTCATAAAGTCCGAGAAAAAGTTTCCTAGAGACGAGATCAGGGAAGACGACAAGGCATCGCCAGCAGACTTTCACAGATGCTGAGAGAGACCATGAACGTTTCGATAAAAGGAGGATTTTACAGATCAAGCAGCAAAAACTGCAACAGGGCGTAATCGGACAATCTCATGTTTCTCTGGTTGCCGGAACCATCATCAAGAATATCAACGCCCAAGGTGATATGGGGTGCGGTCTGGGAGGCCCACACGATATCGCATAGCTGATTCCAGCGCTGTTCATTGGCCAACCCACTAGAAGAAGTCAGCATCTTTCTCAGCAGTTCGTAGACCCTTTGACAACTGAAGGAATCAGATTCTTCAACCTTGAGCCAGATCCGGTACGGACAATAATAGTTGCCATATACATATGCACCATTGCCATCCAGGACAGGATAGCCACCGATGTTCGTCGTATCCTCTTCTATGTACGTCAGAGCGGAAGAGGCCATACTAGCTCCTATCTGGAACTTCATATTACCTTTTTTGGGGAAATAGACTTCCATTTTTTTTCCGCCTTTCTCGAAAACGATATTTCCCAGCGATACGGATGCAATATCAATGTTGAAACAAGCCGAAGCGGAGGCTCGATAGAGGTCACTTTCAATTTCGGAGGCAATCGGCGTCGCATCAAGCTTCAAGGAAAGGCCTAGGTTCCCATACATGTTGGCATCGGCATTTGAATACACCCATTGATCGCCGTCAATCGTATTGAACAGGAATTTCATGAAATTGACGCTACTTCCACTCGCTAGGATATCAAGGAAATGTACATTGACATCAAACAGGCTCCTCAGTTCATTTCTCAATACGACTCCCTCGTCCAGGACGTGTAGGGAGGCGTCGAAAGTGATGGCACGGGGTCTAATATGGTCTGGAGTGAATATCGTATCGAAGTCGAGCCCCAAGGCATTCAGCAAGGCTGAAAGATACCCTTCCTCCAGAAATTCCGTGATCGAGGGATATATCAATGAGAGCAAGGCTGTATCGGACAAATCGGAAAAATCTTCCGGGAATTCAAGGACTCGCCCTTCAATGATGACACTTTCAAGGTCTGCCGGGGCATAGTCATGCAGTCCATTTGCCGGTAATTCAATTTCGACAGGATCAGATAATTCACCGGAGGTATCCTTCAGAAAGGAAAGATCGCACCCGAGGAAAACGAGAAACATACTTATCAGCAATACGAAAGTGATTCTTGATTTCATGACAACTGGTGGCCGGTTTCCCGGCCACCATCCTTTTTGAATTTAATTTGCAGGGCTGAATTTGATTCCGAACTCACCAACACTATCTTCTAGAAGCAAGAGTTCATTGTTCTTGAACCCAAGGGTAGCTCCGATGGAGACGACCATGTCATCAATATTGGTATACGAGATTTCAGGATCGACAAAGAACGTCAAAGTATCAGTACCAAGACTGTACTTACCTACTTTCAGGTGCAGCTCATCCCCAAAATTTTCTTCCGCGACATCCATCCAGACTTCACCATTCGCCTTCAAAGTCAAGGACCAGCCCAGATCCGCCATCGAGTCTTTTCCTGCCTGCGAAGCCACGATGCCGTTTACAAACTCGACGAAAGGAATATTCTGTCTGGTAAGTACAAGGGTTTCGGTAGTCAGCGGATACCCGGTCCGTTTCACTTGGACCTTCAGTTCTAGATTATCACCAGTACGTGTGGCGTTTACTATGTCAAAACCGACGCGAAGCTGATAGCTGAAGAAGTCACCGCGATCATACTGATAGTACGGATCTGTATCAGGCGAATACGTCACCATTTGCCCATCTACCTCAGTCATGAACATCCCGCCTATGCCTCGTATGGAAGTTCCGAAATAGGACTGCAAAGAGGGGGGTATGGTAGTAGCCGTCCATTCACCGCCAAGTGAGGTATCGTTATGTTTGAAGTCGACAAAACTATAGAGCAATTCATCATCTGCCAGGGAATTTCCGACTTTGGTCACAAAATCGAGCACATCCGCCATAGAAGCCTTCAGAGGAGTTGCAAGATGATTGTTCCCCTTGTCCGCTTCTTCAAACGCAGAAGAAGCGACACGAACTAGAGGAACTACGATGGATTTGATCTCCCCCGAATTACTAAACGCATAATGGACCAGCATGACAGAACCATCCCCGGACAATTGCATCTTCACCGGCAGGCCAAAACCTGAAACGTTCAAGATGTTGTCATTGGAAATGATATAAGGAGAGCTGAATTTTACCCTTGGCTGCAAATTGTCTGCAAACGAGAATTTACCGTCGAGCATATTGGCGTCGAGATCGGCTTTCGCATAAGCGGTCATCATCCCCTCGTCGAGACGAACCTGCACATTCGCACCGACACTCTGACCAGCGTCGAATGAAATCAATTTTGTAAAACCGGCAAGTTGTTCCGGCATATTGGGATTTTCGTTCAGATACCGATCGAGCAATGTGTTCAGGACATCTGTATCCGGTCTGAGTTCAGCCATTTCCCAATACCCGTTATATCCGGTGGAAGAGGGGCTGGTATTCAACTTGGTATAAACTACGTTTTCCTTCGTCAATGTATTGCCGGAAATCGTATATTCTTGTACTCGGCCTCCTTCCGCATAGTTCAAAGTAAGCGCATTACCAGTTATTACATACGTCCCAGCCGAGGTGGACATCCTTGTACCGTCCCAATAGCCCTCTTCTTGATTGAACCTGTCGGCTATCGACATTTCATACAAAGCGAATTGGTTCTCAGGAGAGAGTACCAAGGTATACATTCCGGCGAGAGAATAGGCGGCCTCCCCCTCAAGGGCGGAATTTGCCCTGTAGATGATTCGCTGATATACATCTCCTACTTCGAGGGGGAGATATCCGTCAGGTGCGTAGAGGAAGGACGTTCCCATGGTTCTAACCAGCCATTCACCAGCATCTTTGACGACGAGCTCTACCCTATTGCGTCCATTATTGAGCAAACTCTTGTCAATCGTAAACGTCTGCCCCTCGATGGTCAACGGCATCTCCTCCCCGAAATTTATACGGAGATAAGGGACATAGTCGGAGGGGACGGTATATCCATCAATTTCAACTTTGATTTCATCCTCGGCCGTGAAAATCCCTTTTGAGATCTTCAGAGAAGATTCTTCTTTGACATATGGTTCCTCTACACTCACAGTTTGGGAAGATTCATATAACTGTTCACTGGAACCTTGCCCATAGACCTTACAACCAAATTCATATTGACTGCCTATGGAAGCGGAGCCAGGGATGATGAAGTCAATGAACTCATCTTGCATTGTAGTTTCGTATAGGACACCGTCCTTGAACCACTTTACGGTATAATTGACACTTGCATACTTGTTATTCTGCATGACACCGAAACGAATCTTATCACCTGCCGCCAACGTAGGTTTTTGCTGACTGCTCTCCATGCTGAATTGAGGCTTACCCGCTGCCACAGTTATAGTTACTGTAGGAGTCACAACTCCATCAACATCAGCATAGAGTGTATGCGACCCGATATTCCAAGAGAGGGCCTCAATATCCCAACTACACTTGTTGACAGCAGAACTAGGGACCCAGATTGCAGTTCCATCCAGATACCATTTCACAGATGCCGCCTCATTTGCATTGGCGACCGAGAAGTGGTAGGCTTCACCCTGTCCACATTGTGAAACGGCATTGATAGAGTACTGTGGAGCGGCTGCAATTATCAGTCCAGAATTGGTTGGAGAAGTATACACTGTTTCGCCAACAGTCAATTGACAATAATAGTTATAGGATCCAGTCGCCAATCCGTGATTGCTCAACGAGAAGGAACCAGTCGCATCAGGATGAATGGTACGTGTAATCGTTGATTCTCCATTCGTAGGAATGAAATTCATGGTCACGGAATAATAAGATTCAACACTCGGAGTGATTGTGACCGTACCGGCGATAGGATAGCCTTCATAATGAGGACTGCCATTGAACATGACAGTGACATCAGGCTCGACGATGAAAGATCCAAGTTCATAGGTCTGTGACGCCCCGCTTTTCTCCAGCTTTACGGAAAGAGTATGGCGACCGATATCCATATCGGAAAGAGATTGGCTCAAAGAAGTGGAATCTGTCGCAACGGACGAACCATCAAACAGCCAGGTCACATCATAGCCCCCCACGTCACTGGTGATCGTGACATCCAAAGTACTGTCATGCCGATGTCTGTTTTCTCCAGTCTTCGGCAAATCCGATGTCACAGCCGTAGGCATAGTTACAGGTTGCAGAACAGTAAACAGCTCCCCTTCCGTCCAGATGATATTGTGCGTTGGAACCGACACTTTAACCACAAGCTTGTACGAACCCGGCTGATAGGTACTCATTGAAAGGTCAAGGTCCTTGTCATCACCAACCTTGTTACCATTGACGTACCATTCAAAGGTGGCATTTGTGGATTCATCCAGACCTGAGACTGTGGCGCTAGCTGTCAAAGTACCATTCTGGACGACTTCAATCACAGGCATCGTAATTGTGATACCAGGCGTAGGCGCTATGGTATTGTCGATCTCCAAGAAACCGGAACCATTATCCTCACCATGGAAGGTGGCCCGCAATGTAGTCGCCTGTTCGGCAACGATTCTTGCAGCTACGCCCTCAATGAAGGTCTCTCCATTATAGATCTGAATTTCATAGAATCCATTCTCCAAGGAGACTTGAGCAGAATGGAAATTATCAGTCCGGTTCAATTCGATGGCAGTGCCAACCTGAGTACCATCGACTTTCAATATCTTCGCAGAGAGATTCGCATTCTGGCTGGTCGATTCAATGTTTATATTCAGCGTTCCAATGCCACCAATCTCGTCCACGGTCACGCGACAAGTCACGCTGCCGTTTACAGGAACGACACAAGTGTTCGTTCCTTTACCAATGATATCGCCTTTTTCATTCAAGGCTTCCACAATGACCGACCAACTTCCGGCGATCAGAACCTGAGACTGGCCGGCCAGAGCGTCTGGAGCCACGTTTGGAATATGGAATGTCTCATTGTCAGGTCCCGTACCATTGATATTGTAGCTTGCGGTATCCATAGGGATCGTCTCAATGCCTTTTGCGGTATCTCCGACGGAGAATCTCATTTCACCCTTTCCCATAGAGTCCATGGCACACCCACTCAGCACCAACAGAACTGCCAGCAATGCTATGATCCAAGTCTTCTTCATACCTATTCTCCTTATTCCATCACCCTGAAATTGGCTATATACATATCAACGACTCTCCCTTGCTTTCGTTCAATCACTTTCAGACTGTGATTGCCGACAGGCAATGTTGAAAGAGAAATACCACTGATGCTCGTTGAATCCTGGGATAAATCAGAATTATCCAGATACCAAGCAAGGACGGTACCTGTTCCCGCCCCCGTTGCAGACGCTGACAGGGTATCGGCTTTCGCATAGGAGTCATTCACTCCGGAGATCTGAAGCGTCGTGGAGCCAGGTACTCGGTTCTCGATTTCCAGAACACCAGAACCCAAACCATCGACCGTATACGTAGCTTTCAAAGGAGTCATAAGCCCCTTGACGACTCGCACAGCCGTGGATTGAAGTTTTAGATCCTTTGTACGAATCTCCACTTCGTAGAGACCTTTATCCAGACCGGAGGCAATGGCCGTATACTTTTTGCTATTACGAACCAAAGGAACTGTCTTCACTTCGGTCGTTCCATCCGGAGACAGGACTACAGCGGTCAAGGCCAGATCGGAGATCTCTTTTGACGTCATGATCTCAAAATCAATGGTCCCCTCGCCATCCTGTTCTTCGATTACCATAGAGGTATTGGCATCCTCGCCGGAACGAACAATTACGTTCTGGATAGCTCCCTTACCGATAACCTGGGGAACTTCATTCAGAGCTTTTACCTCGAAACTCCACGTACCAGCTGTAAGATTCAAGCTGGAAAAGCTGGGGGAGACTTCATCATCCGTGAAACTCCTGCCATCACTTCGAGTACCTGTCACCGAATAACGTTTCGTCTCCATCGGTACAGACACCGCTCCACTTGGAGTCGGAGCAATCTGATTGGTTATGGAAAAAACTGCGGAACCGGTATTGGAAACCGTATAGGGTTCTGGGGCAGCGAGCGTCTGAAGTCCTTTCGCAACCCTTGCTTCAAAACTCAGAACCGTAGATGTCCCATCGGTGATGGTTATTGAATATATCCCATTCGGAATGGACTCTGACGTGGCATAGGTAGCGCCAGATTTCGTCAAAGGAATACTCCCATCAGAAACCATGGCCGTCAATTCTAAATCCGCGATATCGGCAGTCGTCTTGATTTCGAGCTTGAGCTTTCCCGTTCCTGCATTTTCAAAGATGGTGACAGGACAGTCGAAATTTTCATCAAGTGTCACTGTGCAGGTTGCTGTCCCGCGTCCGAGCTCATGGTCTTCATCATTCAAGGCTATGACAGTGACCTTCCAAGCTCCCGGAACAATTTGGCGAGGATCAAAATCATCATCGGCCGACAAAACATCCGTGAACGACAAATCGTCCGGTCCGGAGTATATGATTCTATATCGAGCGGTCTTCATGGATGTAGGCTCATAGGCATCCATTGGGGTCGCGACTATAGAATCGGTAAGGTCAAGAGATATCGTACCGACGTTATCTACCTCGAACGTACTGGACACTTCAGTAGTTTGATTCTGTACGACTCGCAAGGATTTTGTATCGACCAGTACTTCAGCCTGCCCTTTCTTCCGATAGATTTTCGCTTGATAGAATCCGTTGGCTATTTCTTTCGTTCCAGAATAGACTGCGCCGGATTGGGAAAGAATAATCTCTGTCCCTGTCTCAGCCACAGAGCCATTGGTTATCTTGTGGATCTTGGCAATGACACCAAGGTTCTCAATGGCGCTGGAGGCAGTTGCTGTAAAGTTTAGATTTCCGTTACCGGCCAATTCATTGACCGTAACAGAACAAGTTTTCGTACTATCCTGGACAACTATCACCGTTGTGGAAGCTTCTCCGATCTTCACTTTATCATCGTTCAATGCGGAGATCGTAATGGACCAGCTACCTGCTTTCAGTATTTCACTTGTCTGGGACAAATCAGGGGCAGGAACCTCTACTGTTGAGAAATTTCCGCCTTCAGAGTGTTGACCTTTCATTGTATAATAGGCTGGAACCATTGCTATCGGAGCGAGGTCATCCGTCCCAGTACCTGCGATGCCATTGGTGATCAAGTATGTCAGGATTCCAGTTCCGCTGACAGGTTCAAGAGTGAGACTCAATCGTTTTGTCTCACCTAAAACGATCCCAAAACTGAGCGACCCCTCGTATAGCTTTCCATCATTTCCACGGGCTGTAATCGTTATATCATAACGCCCTACGGTTTGAAGGTAAAAAGTATACGGAGATGCCCCGACCATGGTCGTATTGACAGTAGTTCCGTCAACAACAAGTTCACTTGTGACGTTCGACAAATGAGTCCCGGTACTAGATGTAACTGAAAGTACTAAAGTCGCATGATCAGGAATTTCTCCCGGCTGAGGACAGCCGGTAAGGCTCATCAATACAATTAATACTATGAGAGAGAGAGAGAGAGAGAGAGAGAGAGAGAGAGAGAGAATGTTTCCTTCTCATGTTCATACTCCCGACAAAAACTTTTCTTGCTATACTGCAAGCTTACGGTATTGTGATAATTCTAGTCCATAGGTGACGTTCTTTCCACCGAAATCTATCGTGATTTAACCTTTTCGATGGATATTCATCACATACCATCAAGTAGCTACGCAGCTAGACGGAAAAACTTCCCAAATCTTCAATCTTGGACTATTCTATTGCCAATGAACAAGAAAATCATACTATTCGTTATTATCATGTCGCTTTTCAAAATCCATGCTGTAAGTGACGGCAATTATCTGATAAAAGGCGGATATGGTCTGGTCCTCCAGCCTGAACACAACCTGGCAATCTACTATGGAGATGTCGGATTTTCTAAGGCCAGATACTATGAGAATACCCTTTTCGGAACGACATTCGGGCTGGACATCAACTTCCCTACCCACTATTCGATCGGACGGAACAGTTCGGAATTCGCCAACACCTTCAAGAATTTCATCAGTCTGGATGCCTATGCCACAGCGTCATTCAGAAAACAATGGTTTTCATTTTCGCTTGGCCCGGCTGTGGGTATCGACTTTCTACAGACCCAGCAAAACACCTTTGTCATGGAAACGACCTTCGGCGTCATGGGAATCTGTGCATTTGACATACCGCTATCCAATACAATAGGGCTGAACATCGGGGTGGATACAACAGTCGATTTCTTTATCATCAACTATATTGATGCGAAAGGTACGGGATTCAAAATTCCAAGAATCACCGTCAATCCCTATCTGGGTCTTGCGATATACTTCAGCGATGCCAGGAACTTTGGAAAACAGATGCTATGAACGCAAAAAAAGCCCTCGTTATTTCTAACAAGGGCTTTGCAAGTGCCGCCTCCAGGAATCGAACCAGGGACACAAGGATTTTCAGTCCTTTGCTCTACCTACTGAGCTAAAGCGGCGCAACGGGTTACTATATACCTTAGATACCTTGCATTTGTCAACACATGTGACGGAAAATTTTGTTCGAAGCCCTCATATTGATAAACAGCAGCATAAGATTTTTTGCAGTATCCTTTCCTACGGGGAGAAATGACGCTATACAACAGAACTCTCTCCAGATTCTATGTTGAAAACCCGTCCCTACTGCCCTCTGACGCACAACTCAACTGATAAAGAGACTTTTCCACCCAGTTGGTACATTTCACTTGGTCGGGATAATGTGTTATCTTTAAGAGGCAAGGGGAATGTATGAAAAGAATTATCGCCGCCATCCTCATCCTGGCCTATATGTCAGGACTTCTATTTGCTCAGGCTCCGTCCGACCTCTCCTTTGAGCAAGCCACCGAATATGCGGAAAGAATCCTTACGATAGATTCCGCCTACAAAAACATGGATCAAGCCAGATATGCCGCCGATACCAATTGGATTCCAAACCTAGGTGGGCAACCTGTTTCAAGGCCGATGTTCTTTGAGATAGCGGGAGCGACGGACGCGATGCAAAAATACGAAGCCGTACAAAAAAGAAACAAGACACTTCGTATCACTAGTTGGACCATGTTGGGAATATCCCTCGTTTCAGGAGTGACAGGAACGATTTTTCTTTCACATGATTTCATCGGAGAAAGCAGTACATTGGTCGGATCAATTCTCACGGGAGTCGGCATCGCCGGACTTCTGGGGTTCACGATCCCTATATTCCTGATTGAAGACGAGGACAGACTTTTCACCGCTTCTTTTGCGATAAAACTGGCGAACACCTACAACGAACAACTGTTGCAGGCTATAGTTTCTCAATAACGTAAGATACGACACCCCTGCACCTTTCCTTTTCATCCATCTCTGACTATTTTCTATCCAGGAGAGAGCGATAGCCTTGGAGGTAATCACATGACTGTAGAATCTTTTTATCAAGCAAACATACTGGAACATAAGAATCCTGTGTTCGTCGCATTGCAGACCGTCTCCCTTGACGGAGAGAAGAAAGTCCCAGGGATGTTCTATTTCACCTTCGTCAGCCTGAAAGCGCTCAACGACGCGGAACTCGATTCCGAGGAATTCGCAGCGGAAGTAGTCGCCGCGGAACGCAACGACTATGCCCTATACATCAACGAACATATGGAAGAAGTATATGAAAGTCATCCTCTCTTCGCTTCCGCGGATGCGGAGATCACAGGGGAATGGAAACTCGCGAGCGAACTGAAAATCAAATAATCGTTCCAGGTACAAAGGCCGAGACGACATCCAGACACATCCTCGATCGAAGCGGGCGTTGTAGAAACAGCCCGCTTCTGCTAGAGTTGTTGATGATTCCTGTCCGTAATGGTTCCAGGATATCAATCCAAGAACATGGCGAGAGGTCCCCTATGGATGCGCAATCGACACCGATACTTTCCATTGAACAACTCTCTTTCGGCTTTTCCAAAGCAAAGACGATTCTCCATGAAGTCACATTTTCCGTCTCTCCCGGAGACTTCGTCGTCGTGACGGGGCGCAATGGTTCAGGAAAAAGTGTATTGCTCAAATGTATCAAAGGCATCCTCAAACCGGACGCAGGCAAGATTTTCATCGACGGCAAAGACATCACGAAGGATGGCACCGAACGGAATCGCAGCATCGGCCTTGTCTTTCAGGACGCCGACAGCCAGATCGTAGGACAGACGGTTGAACGGGACATAGCGTTCGGGCTGGAGAACCTCAAGGTCCAGGAACCGGAATTCTCCCAACGTATCGAGACGGTCGTCAAGTTGCTGGGGCTGGGACCGATGCTCCACCAGCGCCCAAGGACCTTGTCTGGCGGAGAAAAAAGACGGCTGGCGATAGCGGGCGTCCTGGTGATGCGTCCGAAGCTGATCATATTGGACGAACCATTCGCCAATCTCGACTATCCAGGGGTGGTCCAGGTGCTCCAGACGTTGGTGGAACTGCATAGGCAGGGCCATACGGTCATCCTCGTATCACATGAAATCGAGAAGATACTCGCCCACGCCGACAAACTGATCCTGCTCGACAATGGCCGTGTCATTGCCTCGGAACACCCCCGAAAAGTCCTGTCGATTCTGGACGACTTCGGTGTCAGGGTCCCCTCTTTCCATGGTCAGCAGCTTCCCCTCGAGGAGATGTCATGGTTGAAGGAGTAGCCTTCCATTTCAGAGACAGGAACACCTTTCTCAACCAGTGCAATCCACTGATAAAGCTGATCAGCTTGCTCAGTTGTTCGATTCTTCTCGTAGGTGCGGATTTCCCGCGTACCCTGTGTATCGGTGGGGTGCTTCTGCTGGTGGCGCTTGCGTTGAGACTACCATTTCGGAACTACCTCAAAGAGACGCTGTTCTTTCTTTTCATGGCGGTGTTCATCGCCATCACGGAATGGCTGGCGACGCGAGACCCTTCTGCAACCGCGGCTGCGTCATTACGCTTCCTGGCGATCGTACTTGCGGGAATGCTCCTTGCAGATACGACGGCGCCTGACGATCTTTCCCGTTCCTTGGGCAGCGTCCTGGACAAGATCCCGTTCCTCAACGGGTACAAGCTGGCGGCGAGCATAGAACTTACCTTGGCGATCATCCCCCTGATCTTCGATGTCGCCACAGAGCTACGCATGGCCCGGCAAGCACGTCTGGACCGTTCCTGGAGGCATCCGGTCCGATACCTCGTCTCCTACTGCTCCACGATGTTCTCGCTATTGCTCGACAGGATGGACGATCTCTCCATCGCCCTCGATTCCAGGGCCTACGATCCATCAGCCCCCCGAAAAGCCCCCGGCTTCACCTATCGGGACGTTGTGCTGTTCATCGCGACAGGAGGCCTCGTCGCCGTGAGTATCACGGTATTTTAGACAAACACGCCGTTGTAGGGTATACTCATCAGCATGATGGAGAATGAAACCCATATCAAACTGACGAAAATCACCATCCGCAAAGATCTCCGGCAACGATTGAGGAACCTTCCACAAAAGACCCGAAACGACGGCCTGATCATCGGAAAAATCCGCAGGCTGCCGCAGTGGGAATGTTCCCGACAGATCTTCGCATTCATTCCGCTGCCCTCTGAACCGGATATCACCCCGTTGATAGACCTTGGACTGGAACAAGGAAAACAGGTCCTGGTTCCGGTCTGTGAAGAGAACGGAATCATGCATTTCACATCCCTTGACCGTCATTGGCGGGAAAGTCTCAAGATCGGGAAGCACAACATACTCTGTCCTGCTGACAAAGAGGATGAGGATTCCGGGGAAAAGCCGCAGAAGGGGCTATCACCTCTGATCCTCGTTCCGGGACTCGGGTACACGAAAGGTTGCGTCAGAATCGGTCGAGGGGGTGGGTATTACGACAGATATCTGCTGACATGGGGGGAGAGTTTATTCAAAGTCGGGGTATGCCACAGCATCCAGTTGTTGGAACGCATTCCCGTCGAACCCTACGACCAACTGGTCGATACCGTCATTACAGATTGAACGAAGGAGTCAGATCGTCCTGACCGGCGGCACGCAGGCGGGATCAGAGTTCCACAGCCAGCCGAAATGCTGGGAGGCCATCATCCGAAGGAAATTGAGACACCCGTCGCTCCCAGTGAGATCACAGCTTCCGGAAAGAACCTGTGAGTCGAGCTTCAGCAATTCATCCCGGACGTCGTCGTTGCGGACGGAACGGAGAATCGAGGACAGGGCCTTGATGTATTCGAACTGACGGGCCGGGGAGCTTGCGATCACGAACAGCAGATGGACGGGTTGGGCGTCCTTCGCGTCATATTCGACGCCTTCCACGGAAAGCCCCAGTCCGACGCGGATACGGTCGAGATGGAGGATCTTGCCATGGGCGATGGCTACACCATGTCCGATACCGGTAGTTTCAACATGTTCCCGGCGCCTGACCGCCCGTCTGAAGCGATCCATATCGGATAGATCATGAAATACAGAACACCGGTCGATCACTTCATTTATCGCAGCAAATTTATCCTGAGCATCAATTTGGCAAATCACCGGTCCAAAACCAACCATCTTTTCCACTACTTCACTATACTTAATGCAACCATACAATGCAAGTGACCTCGACGAACCGAAGGCGGAACCTAGCGACACCCTAGCGAACAGGGGATTTTGCATCGAAAAATGGAGAGCATCGGAACAAAAAACCGCCATGGAAACAACCATCTCCACGGCGGCCGGAATGTTCTAGAAACAGATCAGAGTTTGGCGAGATACTCGTTCATCGCCTTGGCGGCCTTGCGGCCCTGACCCATGGCGAGGATGACGGTGGCGGCGCCAAGCACGATGTCTCCACCGGCATATACGCCGGGCATGCTGGTCTCGCAAGTCTCTTCGTTGACGATGAAGTTCCCGCGACGGTTTACCTCGATCTCCGGCGTGGTCTGCTTGATCAGCGGATTGGAGGCGTTGCCGATCGCCACGATCACCGTATCGAACTCCTCGATACGTTCGGTTCCGGGAATCTCCACGGGGCTTCTGCGTCCGGAGGCGTCTGGCTCCCCCAATTCGCAGGTGATCAGTTCAACACCTTCCGCACGGCCTTTGTCATTGCCGAGGATCTTCAGCGGCGCATGGAGATAGAGGAAACGGACACCCTCTTCCTTCGCATGTTCGACCTCTTCCTTACGGGCTGGCATCTCGGTCTCGGTACGGCGGTAGACGATCGTCACTTCCTCAGCGCCGAGACGCAAGGCGGTACGGGCGGCGTCCATAGCTACGTTGCCACCTCCGAAGACGGCGACCTTGTGGGATTCGAACAACGGTGTATGGGATTCACCTCTCGCATACGCCTTCATCAGATTGCTGCGGGTCAGATACTCATTGGCGCTGAATACGCCGATATAGTTTTCACCGGGGATACCCATGAACTTCGGAAGTCCGGCTCCACTACCGACGAAGACGGCGGAGAAACCATCCTTTTCCATCAGATCGGTCAGTTTGCGGGTCCTGCCGACCAAGAAGTCGAGTTCGATCCTGACACCCATGGCGGCAAGATTGTCGAGTTCCTTCTGGACGATCGCCTTTGGCAATCTGAATTCAGGAATTCCATAGACCAGCACGCCGCCAGCTTTGTGGAGCGCTTCGAACATGACTACTTCGTGCCCCGCCCTTCTCAGGTCGGCGGCGGCGGAGATGGAGGCGGGACCGGAGCCAACGACGGCGACTTTCCTGCCGGTGGCGGGAGCTACGTCAGGAAGGGTGTCGCGACCGTTTTCACGAGTCCAGTCTGCGACGAACCGTTCGATACGTCCGATGGCGACAGCCTTGTCGATATCCTTGTGGAGCTTGCCGACCGTACAATACTTCTGGCACTGGCTCTCCTGTGGGCAGACCCGGCCGCACAGGGCAGGCAACAGACTGCTCTGCTTGATCACCTCGGTCGCGCCGGCGTAATCGCCCTCGGCGGCCTTGGCTATGAAGCCGGGAATATCAATGGAAACAGGGCAGCCC
Source organism: uncultured Sphaerochaeta sp. (assembly GCA_964407735.1). Classification (GTDB taxonomy): domain Bacteria; phylum Spirochaetota; class Spirochaetia; order Sphaerochaetales; family Sphaerochaetaceae; genus Spiro-02. The sequence goes on from CAYOWS010000041.1 coordinate 22,743, forward strand.
TGCACGCAGGGCTTGTTCTTGCATTGCAGGCAACGCATCGCTTCGACACGGACCTGGCTGTCGGTGTATCCAGTGGCGACTTCGTCCATATTATGAATCCGTTCCTGGGGGTCCTGAGTCGGCATCTCCTGGGCGGGGATCTGTCCACGCTCCTTGGCCGTCAGTTCCCGCCCTTGCAATGCGGCGAGTTCTTTCGCCGCCATGGAATCAAGCGCTTCCTTACTCTGGTGCATCTCAAGCCTCCCCTTCTGGAATATTCAGACCGACATGGCAACGGTGATGGGCATCCTGCTCCTGCGGCTTGTAGGTACCCAGACGCATCATCATATTATCCCAGTCCACTTGGTGACCGTCGAATTCAGGTCCATCGACGCAGACGAACTTGGTCTCGCCGCCGACGGAGACGCGGCAACCGCCACACATGCCGGTACCATCAATCATGATCGTGTTGAGGGAGACGATGGTATGGATGCCATACGGCTTGGTGGTAAGGGCGCAGAATTTCATCATGACGGGAGGACCGATCACGACGACGCAATCGGGCTTCCAAGTCTCACAGAGCTCCTTGAGGGGTTCGGTGACAAGTCCTTTCCGACCGTAGGAACCATCGTCCGTCACAACGATCAGTTCATCGGCGATCTTCGCCATCTCGTCTTCCATGATCAGCAGGCTCTTGTTGCGGGCCCCCATGATGATCTTCACTTCGTTGCCGGCGGCTTTCATGGCCTGCGCGATCGGATGCATCGGAGCTACACCGATTCCTCCGCCGACGCAGACGACCTTGCCGTACTTGTGGATATCGGTCGGATGCCCGAGGGGGCCAAGGATGTTCTCCACATAGTCCCCCTCTTCCTTCATGGCGAGCTGATGCGTCGATTCCCCCACAGCCTGGAAGATCAGGGTGATGGTACCTTTCTCAGTATCGGCGTCGGCGATGGTCAACGGAATCCGTTCACCGAAATCCCCGCCATACTGGAGGATGACAAACTGACCGGGCTTCCGCTCTTGGGCGATCAACGGCGCTTCAACGACCATCTCGAAAACTTCGGCGGACAATTTCTTCTTATACAGGATCTTGTTCATGACTTTCCCTTTCTCATGCGTGAGTTCGTCTTGCTTCCTATCTATAAAGTCGTGGGCATTATACGGGATAACGCCCATCAATGAAAACCTCATAAAAAAATGCTTCGATAGTGAAATGTCAAAATAAAAGTAGCTAATAATTATGAAATACTCAATTTATAAGTATAAAAATACTGATTAAATAAATATTCCATAAACTTTCTTCTATATTTCACACTTTACATCATAAAATGCCATGTTACAATAGGAATGTTGGGAATAATCGCAAGCTTATCTGACCGCACAGGTCGGGAGGTCTCTATGATCGGACTCGTCATCGTCGCCATACTCGGGGCGTTCATTCTCGCCGCCTGCAACTTCGTCTCCATGAAACGGAAAGAGGCGGGGACCGCGGAGATGGTCGAAATCGCGGGGCATATCCAGGAGGGCGCCAGCGCATTCCTGCATAACGAGTACAAGATACTGCTCCTCGCGGGCATCGTCATCTTCATCGTCCTGCTACTCGTCGTGTCCTGGACCGGCGCGGTCTGCTTCCTCCTGGGAGCGTCCATGAGCGCCGCCGCGGGATGGGTCGGCATGAAGATCGCGACGATCAGTAACGTACGGGTCGCAGACGAAGCCAGACGAACCCATGATATCGGCAAGACACTCAAGGTGGCCTTCCAGGGCGGCAGCGTCATGGGGCTGTGCGTCGGTGGCTTCGCGTTGCTGGGGCTCGGCATCGTCTACCTGGTGTTCGGCAAGATGATGGGTCAGGCCGCACCTGAAAACCTGAGGTTCCATACCAATTTCCTCGGTATCAGCGACATACCGTTCACCATGAGCGTCAGCTGCTACGCATTGGGCTGTTCCGTGATCGCCATGATCAACCGTGTCGGGGGAGGCATCTACACGAAGGCCGCGGACATGGGCGCGGATCTGGTCGGCAAGACCGAAGCCGGCATCCCCGAAGATGATCCCCGCAACCCCGCGACGATCGCCGACAATGTCGGGGACAATGTGGGTGATGTAGCGGGACTCGGCTCGGATCTGCTGGAAAGCTACGTGGGGGCGATCATCAGTTCAATAGTCCTGGCTGCGTATACCTATTTCTCGACGGCGGGGACGTCGAAAGGTGTCGACGGCCCGATGGTCGACAAGTTGATGAGCTATCCGATCCTGTTCGCCGCGGCGGGCTTGGTGAGCTGCGTCGTGGGTATCGCGCTGTTCGGTCTGAGAAAGGTATCCGCGAACCCGAAGCGGGAACTGAACCTGACGACCTATATCTGCGCGGGCCTCACGCTGGTATCCACCGGGTTCCTCACCTACTTCTACTTCACTGATCCGATCCAAGCTTCGCACGCCGGGTTTTCAGCAGGACGGCTCTCTCCGTGGTTCTGCGCGGTATCGGGCATCGTCAGTGGTATATTGATCGGGCAACTGGCCGAATACTACACCAGCTATGACTTCAAGCCGACGAAACGGATCGCGGCCTCCAGCCAGGAGGGAGCCGCGTTGACCATCACCCAAGGGATGGGGGTGGGGATGACTTCCGTGATAGCCCCTGTCGGGATACTCGCCTTCTGCATCATCCTCGCCAATTCGATGTGCGGCCTGTACGGGGTGGCGATGGCCGCGATCGGGATGCTCTCGTTCGTCAGCGTCACGGTATCCGTGGATACCTACGGGCCGATCGCCGACAACGCGGGAGGCATCAGCGAGATGGCGCACCTGGAGGCGGAGGTCCGTCAGATCACCGATGAACTCGACGCCGTTGGCAACACGACCGCGGCCATCGGCAAGGGGTTCGCCATTGGGTCGGCCGCGTTCGCGGCTCTTTCGTTGTTCGCATCATACCTCTACGCCCTCGCGGGGGAAGAATCCGCGGGTGGCATCAACCTCATCCTGAACATGGTGGACACCTTGACCTTGGCGGGGGCGCTCGTCGGAGGAGCCCTCCCCTACCTGTTCTCGGGAATCCTGATTGATGCGGTCGCAAACGCGGCCAGGAAGATGGTCCAGGAAGTCCGCCGGCAGTTCAAGGCCGATCCTGGGATCATCGCGGGAACCAGCAAGCCGGACTACAAGACCTGCATCTCGATATCTTCGGCGGGGGCCTTGTCTGAGATGAAGCTGCCTGCGTTGATCGCGGTCGTTTCACCATTGGTCAGCGGTTTCCTCTTCGGACCGAATTTCGTCGGTGGCTTGCTGATCGGGACGACACTTTCGGCGATCATGCTGGCGATCTATACCGCGAACGCAGGAGGCGCTTGGGACAATGGCAAGAAATACATCGAGCAAGGACGCCATGGAGGGAAAGGATCGGACGCACACAAGGCGGCCATAGTCGGAGATACGGTTGGTGATCCGTTGAAGGACACCGTCGGTCCGTCCCTGGATATATTGATCAAGATCATGTCGGTAGTTTCGCTGATCTCCGTATCAATATTCAGCAAATACAATCTGATCAATCTGATTCGGAACCATCTGGGCTGATCAAGCCAGATATTGGAGGGAAATATGACGTATTTCTATCTGACTGTCTATCCGGTGGAGGCGCTGGTCGCTTCACAGCTCGACCCATCCCAGTTCGGCACCTATATGGCTACGGGCTCACACAAGCAGACTGCCGACCAGTTGGTGTTCTTTGAGGTGGAGGCTCCGTTCGGAGAATCTTTTGACTGGGAATATGCCAAGGCCGAATGTATCACGCATCCAGATGGACGACTGAAGCATTCCGTATATCTTGGAGTCTATCGGGTTCTGGAAAGGATACCGATCTCCCGACTGAAGGATGTGTTCCTCGTCACGAAGGACGGGAGGACGTTGTCTGTACGACGAGGGGAATATAGTGAACCGTCGCTATGGCCCGGTTATGCGTTGTACAAGGAGATCTGCCCGGTTTCACCGCTTGTGGCAAGCGCTCTGCCCCCTCAGGATTTCGGGGCGTATCTGGTCGATCAGGGGAACAAGGTGTCGGTGCCGAGGATTGTATTCGCTGATATCAGGATCATAGATCTGGACAATCTTGAATTTTCGGGCAATGTCGGAAGTCTGTATGGCGCGGCGAGAAGCGACCATCTCAAGGAATGCATCCAGCAGGTCAAGAACAATCCTGGAAAGCGGTCAAAGACAGTGGACAGGTCCTACGGCGCGAAGTTCTCCTATCAGTCGATCGGCGGGGGGATATTCATCAGTGATCCGGAGGACTTCGCTTTCTATCCCATGCCGTCGGTGGAAAGGATCAAGAAAGAGCAGTATGACTGGGGTCGGTCGGCGAACATGTACTAGGAAAAGCACCGCTTGCCATATCCTGATCACAGGATTACAATCATCAGGAAAAGGCCACGCGGCGGACAAGTTGCATCGGCAGACTACAGACCGTGAAGAGGAAAACATCATGATCAAGCGTTTTGAGGATATGCAGGAATATACCAAAGAGCATATGAGAGGTGGCGCAGGCAGCGTACAGTTCAAGGACCTGCTTGGCAAAGATGATATGGCGGCTCATTGCCGGCTGTTCAGCATGCTCACTATCGAGCAGGGCAGCGAGATCGGCGAGCATGATCATTGCAACGAGACTGAATACTACTGGATTCTCTCCGGCGAGGGGATCGTGACTGAGGCCGATGGAGAGAAGATCGTACAGAAAGGGGATCTGGTGATCACTGGTGGGGGAGCAAGTCATGCGATCCGCAACGAGAAGGCGGAACCTCTGGTATTCATCGCCCTGATCATCTTGGATTGATAGGCGGCTATGCCGCCCCAGGCGTAAGCCACGGAGTGAGGCTTACGCCGAACGGCAGTAGGCGACGGACTGATACGGAGATACACGGAGTACACGACTTGCCGGACGCCATAGCGTCGGGGCAGGCAAGT
>CAYOWS010000042.1:0-23397 GCA_964407735.1 uncultured Sphaerochaeta sp.
GTCATGGGGGCCCTTCCTTTTTCCCTCGCCACGCTTCCATCCCGGGCTATGTCCGGGTCTATCACCGCCATGTACGCTCCTATGGAGCTACTCATGGCTCGGTTTTTCTGTTCTGACTCGCATCTCTAGCCTTCGGCTTATGCTCGTCCGAAAAACCGTGTACTCCCGGTAGTCCGTATGTCAGGCTTATGTCCCTATCCCCCTATCTGGGCTTATCTTCGTGGCTATGTATCTCCGTGCCCCCAGTCCTCGTACGGTCGCAACAGATTATGCGGTTACGGCGGACGCATTTCCTTTACCTCCTCAGTGCCCAGGGCATGTCGTACTATCACGTTACATAGCAAAGGGAATGGAGCGGAGAATGCGGAGAAAGGCAATATTACGATATTATACTTGTTGTCTTTGTCAGTTCGGCAACAACAGTTTCCTGTTGCGTAGATAATAGACGACTCCAGTAGCGTCGGCCAGTATCCAGCCTATCGGGATGGCCCACCAGATTCCAGCGACACCGATCGCGGGGATCGCCGCAAGCAGGTAGGCGAGAAGGACTCTCGTTCCCAATGATATGATCGTCAGTACCAGCGACATGCCGGGACGAAGTAACGCCCGATAGAACCCATAGAGCAAGAATAGAATGCCGATACCGAAATAGAACGGTGCCACAGTCCGCAGATACTGGACGCTGATCGCGATGATCTCAGCCTCTCCCGCATCAATGAAAATCAAAGTCAGCGGTCTGGCGAAGACCGATACAAGGGCTCCGACGATCAGGCAGAAAATGATTGTCGTTACGGTTATCTTCCGGATTCCTGCCCTGATTCTGACTGACTGTCCAGCACCATGGTTCTGCGCGACGAACGTCGAGAAGGCGTTGCCCAGATCCTGTACCGGCATATATGCGAAGGAATCTATCTTGACCGCCGCCGCGAAGGCCGCCATGACGACTGTTCCGAAACTGTTTATCAACCCTTGGACCATGAGTATCCCGAAGTTCATCACGGATTGCTGGATACAGGTCAGGGAAGATGATTGTCCGATATCCCGCAGAGTTTCCCGGGAGAACCTCATATCCTTTTTGCCTACTCTGAGTTCCCGGTATCTGACCACTGTATAGACAGTAATGCCGACGCCTGCGATCGCCTGGGCTATGACCGTCGCTATCGCGGCGCCCTCGACGCCCAGCGGATAGACCACGATCAAAACGATATCGAGGACTATGTTGATGATGGTCGATATCGCAAGGAAAACCAACGGCGAAACCGAATCTCCTACCGCACGTAGCAGACATGCGAAATAGTTGAAGAGGAATGTGAATACGATCCCAAAGAAAATGATCCTGACGTATCCACGCATGAGCGGGTATATTTCGGTCGGAACATGTAGCAGGCGCAGTATCCCGTCGATGCAGAAGATCGAGATGACGGTCAGCAAGATCGTCACCATGCTGATCAATACGAAGGAAACGAAGATACTGTTTCGGAGTCTGTCGGGATTCTTCTCTCCGAACCTGATCGAGAACACGGCTCCGCTTCCCATCGAGAGACCCAGGAGGATCGAAGTCAGGAACACCATCAGCGTATAGGCCGATCCTACCGCGGCAAGCGCCCCGGGCCCGAGGAACCTGCCGACGATCAAAGTATCAGCTATGTTATAGCACTGCTGGAGTAGATTGCCGAGGATCATCGGTACTGCGAATATCAGCATAGTCTTGGTGATATCGCCGGTCGTCATATCTCTGCGGGCTACCGCCTTGTCCTTTTCCATGCCACGTTTCGCCATAGAATCATAATAGCATACTTTCTATCTCTTGCAGAATGGCGAGCATTTGACTATGATTCCAAAGAACATCCGTTTTCATGTTTTCATAGTGTCGGATGGAACATCTTCAGGCGATAGGAAGGGAATCAGGTAGTATGCGGATACGATTGGAAAACCTGCAGCGTTCATATGGAAAGTTGCACGCGGTGAATAATGTCAGTCTTACGATTCCCTCCAACACGGTTTTCGGAATCATCGGTCGTAGCGGTGCCGGGAAATCCACGCTGGTACGTCTGATCAGCCTGCTGGAGAAGCCCGATTCCGGCAAAGTATTCTACGATGACGCCCGTGTCGATGATCTTCCCAAGGACCAGATGATCCAGCGTCGCCGCCGTATCGGAATGATTTTCCAGAACTTCAACCTCTTTTCCTCCCGCAACGCGGGGGAGAACATCGCCTATCCGTTGGAAATCTGCGGCATGAAGAAAGACGAAATCAAGAAACGTGTCGATGAGTTGCTCTCCTTGGTCGATCTGGAAGGACGTGGCGACGCACCGATCAGTACCTTGAGTGGCGGTCAGAAACAGCGCGTAGCCATCGCCCGCGCCCTTGCTTCCAATCCCGATATCCTGTTCTGTGATGAAGCTACCAGCGCCCTCGATCCGCAGACGACCCGCTCGATCCTTGGCTTGATCAAGGAGATCCAGCAGAAGATGAACCTGACCGTGGTCATGATCACCCATCAGATGGAGGTCGTCCGTGACAGCTGTGACCTGGTCGCGGTATTGAACGACGGCCGGGTAGTGGAGCAGGGGACCGTGACCGATATTTTCGCCCATCCCTCCAGCGAGGTCACGAAAGACTTCCTGGCCCATCTGGTTTCGGTCGACGCCGAGCAGCAGGAGGGTGATGACTACGACGATATCGTGCGTTGGTCGTCAGAGGGAGGCCGGTATGTGTTCCGGTTCCGCGGAAACCTGACCGACACTCCGGTTCTCAGTCGGTTGAGCCGTGACATGGGCGTGGAGTTCAACATCCGTGCCGGCGGTGTCCAGCATGTCGGCGGAGAGGAGATCGGTACGCTGATCTGCGATATCTCAGGTGATGAAAAGACCGTTGAGAGCGTCATCGTCGAGTTGAAGAAACAGGGTGTTATCGTCGAGGAGGCCGCAAGATGAGTGGAATCTGGTATTTGGTGAGCAAGGCGACCATGGAAACCCTTGCGATGGTGTTTTTCTCCACGATATTCTCCCTTCTGCTTGGACTGCCCCTCGGTATCCTGCTGAGTATCACCGCTTCAGAAGAGCAGGGCGGGTTGATCCACAAGCCGATCCTGAACAGTGTGCTGGGACGTATCGTGAACGTGTTGCGTTCGTTTCCGTTCATCATCCTGATCATCGTCCTGTTTCCCCTTTCCCGTATCATCATCGGGACCAGCATCGGAACCACCGCGACTATCGTCCCGCTTTCCATCGCCGCGGCACCGTTCGTAGCCCGTATCATCGAGTCTTCCCTCAAGGAAGTCGATCCTGGGGTGGTGCAGGCGGCCAGGGCGATGGGATCGACCAATGCGCAGATCATCTGGAAAGTGCTGATTCCCGAAGCAATGCCCTCCCTGATATCCGGCGTGACGCTGACGATCATCAATCTGATCGGATATTCCGCCATGGCGGGGGCCATTGGTGGTGGTGGCCTGGGTGACCTTGCGATCCGGTATGGCTACCAACGTTTCCGTGGCGACGTGCTGTTCGTTTCGGTAGTCGTGATCCTTGTGTTGGTCGAGATCATCCAGGTGATCGGCAACAGGATCTCCGCCCGGTTGATCGCAAAGCGTTGACGCTTGGCTCGGTCCGGCATGTCGGCATATGCGAAAAAACTGAATAACTCTTGCATAAAAATACGTTTTCGCGGTATATTCTCAGCAACCCATCTGTAGGTGTGGACTTTTTTCAACAAAGGAGAGACGCATGAGAGTATTCAGTTCTTATTCCAACATGTCCATGATGTCTCTCATGATGATGCCCTAAGGGGCATACATATTCATATCTTTTAACCAAATTATCTATTTTTCTTCTATCGTTTCCCGAATCTGAACCTATTACCTAATATGAGGAGAGTATATTGTCATGAAAAAGATCGCATCTGTATTGCTGATTGCTTTGGTCGCTGTCTCTGTCGCGTTCGCCGCCGGCAGCAAGGAATCTTCGTCTCTGGAACTGAAAGTCGGAGCCACACCGGAACCCCACGCCGAAATGCTGAACCTGGTCGTCAATGAGCTTGCGGCTCAGGGCATCACATTGAAAGTCATTGAGTTCACCGACTATGTGACTCCCAACGAAGCTCTCGAATCCGGTCAGATCGACGCCAATTTCTTCCAGCATATCCCGTACATGGATTCCTTCAACAAGGAACGTGGCTTCCATCTGGTGAATGCCGGCGGTATCCATGTGGAACCCCTCGCCCTCTATTCCAAGAAGGTTTCTTCCGTCGCTGACCTGAAGGCCGGTTCGACCGTCGCAATCCCGAACGATCCCACCAACGAGGGTCGCGCCTTGCTGCTGTTGCAGAGCGCGGGACTGATCAAGCTCGCCGCCAATGCCGGCCTGGAAGCCACTCCGATGAATATCGCCGAGAATCCGCTCAACCTCAAGTTCCGTGAAATTGAAGCCGCCTCCCTTCCTCGTGTCCTGGCCGATGTCGATGCCGCGGTCATCAACGGCAACTACGCTATTCCCGCCGGTCTGGTCGCCACTCGTGACGGCCTGTTCGTCGAAGGCGCCGATAGCCCGTACGTGAACATCATCACCGTCAAGTCCGGCAATGAGAACGATTCCCGCATCCAGGCTCTGGTAAAGGCCCTGCAAAGCGACGTGGTCAAGAATTTCGTCGCCGAACGGTACCCGAACGGAGAAGTCGTACTGGTTTTCTAAGTCATTCACATCATGTCCGTTGGGACAACAAGAGGGCTATCGTCGGTGTCCATAAGGATGCCTGCGGTAGCTCTTTTTCATACCTACGGGACGAATGGTTCGAATTCTCGCCGATAAGGGGCTTCCCGTTCTGTCGTACGTACGAGATTCATGGACGTTTTCATCCACCCCGTGGTAACATTCCTATGGCGAATGGGTTCTATGCCTAGGAGGGCGTCGATGGATACTACTACATTTGCGACGAATGTCGCTTCGATGGATACCGGAATTATTGTCGTACTGATCATGTCGATGGTATTGGCGGGAGCAGGGTGCATTCTGCTTTGCGTTTTGCTGCATAGGACAAGCCGCCTGCGGCATCTGGACAGCCTGACTCAATCTTTCTCCACCTTGTCGGGGCTTGCAACCGGCCAGTCCCAGTCCATAGAGGCGCTTCAGAAACTTGTGCTGGACCAGAGCCGGGAGAATCGGTCGGAGCTGATGGATGGTCTGAACCGGTATCAGCTGACGATGCTCAACGAGCTGAAGAACCTCACCATAAACGTAGAAGCCAGGCTGGAACAGATGGAGAAGAAGACCGGAGTACTCACTGATCAGGTGAACACAAAGTTGGAGCATATTCGCACAGATAATGAACAGCGGCTTGAACAGATGCGTAAAACGGTCGATGAACGGCTTCAGGCGACGTTGGAACAGCGTTTGGGGGAATCGTTCAAGCTGGTGAGCGATCAACTGGAGGTCGTGCATCGTTCCCTGGGGGAGATGCAGCATCTTGCCGCTGGAGTAGGGGATCTGAAACGGGTCCTGACCAATATCAAGAGCAGGGGCAACTGGGGGGAGGTCCAGGTGGACATGCTGCTTGAGGATATCCTGACTCCAGACCAGTATGAGAAGAACGTCGCAACAAGGGCTGGAAGCAATGATCGCGTGGAATTCGCCATCAAACTTCCCGGTCGTGAAGCCGGCGATCCTGCCGCGCACCCGGTCTGGCTGCCTGTCGACGCCAAGTTCCCCAAAGAGGATTATGAACGGTTGCTCGACGCACAGGACAAGGCCGACGGCGCCGCCGCGGAACTCGCGGTCGAAGCGATCCGCAAGCGTATCATCTCCGAAGCGAAGGATATCTCCACCAAATATCTCGATCCTCCCCAGACAACCGATTTCGCCATCATGTTCCTCCCCGTAGAGGGGTTGTTCGCGGAAGTCCTGCGTATACCCGGACTGATGGATTTGCTGCAAAGACAGTATCGTGTGGTCGTATCCGGACCTACGACGCTCAGTGCGATGCTCAACAGCCTCCAGATGGGGTTCCGGACCTTGGCGATTGAGAAGCGTTCCAGTGAAGTCTGGAAGATCCTCGGAGCGGTCAAGACGGAGTTCGGACGGTTCGGCGATATTCTGGACAAGACCCGTGACAAACTGTCCCAGGCTGCCGGAACGCTGGAGAACGCATCGGTCAGGACCCGTGCCATAGAACGTAAGCTCCGTTCGGTGGAGGTGCTTCCTACGGATGAGGCGGCCCGGACGCTTGGCCCGCTCCCTGGAGGTCCGTTCGAAGAACCGGACGCATTGCCCGTCCCCTCTGAGGAATAATTTGGAAGAATGAAAATATATGCATGATTACTCTGCTGAATATCCTGTTATTGCCTTTAAAATGCATATTTATGCACAAACTGTTGACATGGTATGCATAAATATATAGGATGGGACTCACCACTTTTCACGTAGGACGGAGGAATGTCATGGATACGAAAATCAACCTCAAGGGACGGAGCTTTCTGACTTTGAAGGACTTTTCCACGGAAGAGGTATTGTACCTGCTGGAACTATCCAAGCAGTTGAAGGCGAAGAAGAAAGCCGGTGTCGTAGCGACTTGCGACGGTGCATTGGTTGGCAAGAACATCGTCTTGATCTTTGACAAATCCTCCACCCGTACCCGTTGTGCATTCGAAGTGGCCGCGTTCGATGAAGGGGCCCACGTCACCTTCCTCACCAATAGCCAGATGGGAAAGAAAGAATCAATCGAAGATACCGCCAAGGTGCTCGGCCGCATGTATGATGGCATCCAGTACCGTGGCTTCAGCCAGAAGTTGGTCGAGGACCTGCGCGACTACAGCGGAGTCCCCGTATGGAACGGACTGACTGACGATGACCACCCCACGCAGGTGTTGGCCGATTTCCTCACCGCGATGGAGCATGTCGACAAGCCGTTGAACGAGATGAAATTTGCCTATATCGGTGATGGTCGCAACAATGTAGCCAACGCCCTGATGATCGGCGCCGCCAAGGTCGGCATGGACTATGCCGTCGCCACCCCCGCCGAGCTCTATCCCGCGCAGAGCCTGCTCGACGAACTTGCCCCGGTTGCCGCAGCTACCGGTTCCACGATCTCCTGTACCACAGACCCCTACGAGGCGGTCAAGGGCGCCGACATCATCTATACCGATGTCTGGGTGTCGATGGGCGAGGAGGACAAGATGGCCGAAAGGATTCAGCAGCTCAAGCCCTACCAGGTCACCATGGATCTCCTGAAAGCCTCCGGCAACGAGAACGTGATCTTCGAGCATTGCCTCCCGTCCTTCCATGATCTCAACACTAGTGTCGCCAAGGCCGTCAAGGAACAGTTCGGCCTGGACGAGATGGAAGTGACCGACGAGGTGTTCAGGAGCAAACATTCGGTGGTGTTCGATGAGGCGGAGAATAGAATGCATACGATCAAGGCTGTCATGGTCGCCACCCTGGCTTAACAGGCTCCCGACAATACCGCGTTTTCGGTGCACTCACATATTTCAATATGTTCGTTGCCCTCAGGCCTTGTCTTGTCGGTTCCTGTGTCGCCACTTTGAGCTAGTATAATTGTCGCGATACGTCGTTATAAAAACGAGGGCATATCAATATATTGCCCTCGTTTTTCTGCCTAGTCTCTCAACAATTCTCCGTCGCTCAGTCGTCTGAAGATACCCGACAATACTGCGTTTTTGGTGCACTCACATATTTCAATATGTTCGTTGCCCTCAGACCTTGTCTTGTCGGTTTCTGTGTCGCCACTCTGAGCTAGTATAATTGTCGCGATACGTCGTTATAAGAACGCAGGCATATCAATATTTGATGTGAACCCTTCTAGTTGGACGAAAAAACCAAATAGGAGGGATGTAAAACTCTTACGGTTTATTTTTCCTTAATTTCATCACGTTGACCATATATCGATATAGAAAATCGCAAATGAATAGCTTGAAATTGGAACTTATCTTCTTTAGAATTATTTCTTATTGTGATTGGTTGTGTCATCAATCAGAGATCTTACACGGTAACTAGGTATCTCTGGGCAAGCCGATACCTGCGGAATCAAGTTTGAAATGACCGGTACTAGTGCTATGCTGGTGGTAGAACAATGAAGAGAAGCATATTCCTTATATTGATCACTCTGTTTGTCGGCATGTCGTGCAGTACCGTTACATATACGCCTGCTACTGATGAAATTGTTGCCCAAGTTCCGGCGATAGCAGAGAAGTATTTGGGTATGGAATATGAATGGGGTGGTCAGGACTGGTGGTGGAACGGTGGCTCCGTCGATTGTTCCGGTCTGGTGATCAATGTCTATAAAGAGGCTTGCGAAGACTCTGGATATACCCTGCCATATGAAGATTCCACTGTTTTGGAGATCTACAATTCATATTCCATCCATACAGATGCTCCAAGGATAGGCGATATCATTTTCATGGTTGACCCTGGCGCTTCCACGCTTACACATATTGCGATACTCGTTGCAAAGGATTCTGAAAGCATCAAGTTTATCGATGCCTATTCTGTATCTGGCTTTGTTGAAAAAAGAAGTTGTGAAATTGCTAATCCTAAAATACTGACGTATGGGACATTGCTGATGCATGAAGATTAATCAGATGAAAAGCTGCATCAATAGCAGATTCTAGAAGTTCCAGAAAGAAGGTCCCTCCATTTTTATTCAGCAGTCTTTTACGGAAAACATATCCAACTCCATCCCTTGTAAAGATAAATATTTATATGTTATAAACCTCAAGGATAGTTTTTTTTACATTATGGTGTTATAGTGTAAAGGTACAACTATCTAGTAAGGTCTTACTATCGTATTGAGTGAAGGCCGATGTTCGTTATTATTGATGAGGAATGGTACAGGGGATGCCGAAAAAGATTGATCACGATGAACGGAAGGAGAAGATTCTCCAGACCGCGTTGAAGGTGTTTGCCCGTGAAGGGTATAGGGACTCCAACCTTTCTCTCATCGCCCAGGAATGTGGGATTTCAAGACCGACCATCTACCAGTACTTCAAGGACAAGGAAGAAATCTACTACTACGCCGTCAAACTCGTCACCGGCCGGATGTTCAACAAATACGCCGACTACGCTTGGGCCAGCCAGGACGACGAGATCGACCGCATCATCTTCATCTGCAACGACATCATGGATATGGCCGTGCTGCATACGGGGGAGATCACCAGCCTGGTCGATGTCATGATCCAGATGAAACGCGAGGGCAGGGACTTTTCCAGCATCATCATGCGCCGTACCGCGAAACTCAATATCCTTTTCAAGCGGTTGCTCCGTGTCGGTATCTCCAACGGTACTGTGATCCAGTGCCAGATCGACAAGGTCACCGCCCATATCGTGATCCTGTTGGAGTCGTTCTGCTTCCAGCTCGCGTTCCTCGACAACTACGACATGGATCTCTCCAAGGAACTGGTCAGCAACTACCTTGAGTTCTTCAAAACCGACCCGGATCCGACCGAGGTCGTTCCGAGATAACGGCTCGGCAGTGGGTGTGGACCTGCTGGATGATACGACAGGGCTCCCTATGATGGGAGCTTATTTTTTTCTGAAGATCACCAACTTACCGACGGTGAAATTGACGATCCCGACGATCAGGTTCGAAATGAACTTCCAAAGCAATGGATTGAGATCGAGCATGTCCACTGCCAGCCACATGATGAATATGTCGAGCAAACCGGTCGCGATCCTACAACTGAAAAAGGACGCCAGTTCGAACATCACCCTCTTGATGGCGAAGGACCTGCTGGCGAATACGATCAGTTTATTGGTGACGAAAGCGAATGAAACGGCAAGGAACCAGGCAATGGCCGTGGAAGGTACGTTGGGGACGCCCAGATAGTTGTAGAACAGGGCATATGAGCCCATGTTGATCGCGGTGGCACAGGCTCCAAATACCATGTAGACGAGAAAATCCTTATGTCTCTTGAGAAAAGCGATCAATGCATCCATGAATACCTGATGTGATTCATCCCCCCACCAAGACAAAGTACGAATTTTGCCGGAAAATTTCAACAGAATTGCCGATGATCGGTTTTGTGAGTATATTTTGATCATGTTCTGAGGTGCCATGGGTGGGTGCCTATGTCGGTCCGTCGCCATATGATCATATGGTTCGTAGACATGACGACCGCTTGTTTCTCCATGCCTCATCTCAGATAGAATAACCAACCATTGATGTGAGGATACTAACGATATGAATGTAGAGAATATGACGATCAAGCTGCGTGAGGCGATTCAAAGCGCCGATACGATAGCGAACGACCACAGCAATTCGGTGATCGACACCGAACATATCCTGCTGGCCTTGCTCCAGCAGAAAGACGGCATGATCACGCCGCTGTTCGAGAAGCTCGGAGTGTCTCCGAAATCCCTGGAACAGGAACTGAGCCAGATGATCGACCGCTTGCCGAAGAGCTATGGCGGCTCGACGCAGCGCTCCTTGTCAAACAGGCTCGGCAACGAGTTCTATGCCAGCGAGAAGATCGCGGCCAATTTCAAGGATGAGTACATCAGCGCGGAACATCTGCTGCTTGCGATCATCGAGGATGCCGATTCTCCGGTAGGGGAGATGCTCAAGAACCGCGGTGTGACGAAGGAAAACGTCATGGAAGCCTTGCAGGCGATCCGTGGCAACCAGCGCATCACCGACGAAGATCCTGAGAGTCGCTACCAGTCCTTGGAGAAATACTGCAAGGACATGACCTCGCTCGCCCGGCAGGGAAAGCTCGACCCGGTCATCGGCCGTGACGAGGAGATCCGCCGTGTCATGCAGGTTCTGTCGAGAAGGACCAAGAACAACCCCGTGCTGATCGGTGAACCCGGCGTCGGCAAGACGGCCATCGTCGAAGGGCTTGCTCAGCGGATCGTCAGCGGTGACGTCCCTGAATCCTTGCGAGACAAGCGGCTGTTGTCGCTGGATATCGGTGCGTTGATCGCCGGCGCCAAGTTCCGTGGTGAATTCGAGGAACGGCTGAAGTCCGTCATCAATGAAGTCATCCAGTCGGAAGGGCAGATCATCCTGTTCATCGACGAACTCCATACGATCGTCGGCGCGGGAGCGTCAGAAGGCTCGACCGATGCGTCGAACCTGATCAAGCCTGCGCTGGCCCGTGGTGAACTGCATGCGATCGGCGCTACTACGCTGGACGAATACCGCAAGTATATCGAGACGGACAAGGCTCTGGAACGCAGGTTCCAGCCGGTTTTCACCAAGGAACCCACGGTTGAGGACACCATCGCAATCCTTCGTGGATTGAAGGAACGGTATGAGGTCCACCATGGCGTGCGGATCAAGGACGAAGCGTTGGTCTCCGCGGCGGTGCTGTCCGACAGGTACATCACCAACAGATTCCTGCCTGACAAGGCCATCGACCTGATTGACGAAGCCGCAAGCCAGTTGAAGATGGAGATCGAAAGTCAGCCGGTCGAACTAGACCAGATCGAACGGAAGATCTTGCAGCTCAATATCGAGCAGCAGGCGTTGAGCCGTGAGACGGACAAGAATGCGGTCAAGCGCCTGGACAAGATCAAGGAGGAGCTGGCCGATCTGAAGACCCAACGGGATGCGATGCACCTGCAATGGACCAACGAACGCGACGCCATCAACAGCATCCGCGAGAAGAAGGCGAGGCTGGAGCAACTCAAGACTGAGGAACAGCTCGCAGAACGAAGCGGCGACCTGAACAAGGCCGCTGAAATCAAGCATGGCCTGATTCCTGAACTGACCAGGGAGATCTCCGAAAAGAGCGCCGCGCTGGAGTCGGTGCAGACCGATGGTAGGCAGTTGCTCCGCGAAGAGGTCTCGGACGATGACGTGGCGAGGATCGTCAGCAACTGGACCGGTGTCCCTGTGGCGAAAATGCTTGCCAGCGAAATGGAGAAATACGTCCATCTTGAGAATACGTTGTCCCAGCGGGTCATTGGTCAGGATGAGGCGATCAGAGCTGTGGCGAACGCCATCAGACGTAACAAGACGGGTATCGGTGACGAACATCGGCCTTTGGGGTCGTTCCTGTTCGCAGGACCGACGGGAGTAGGCAAGACGGAGCTCGCCAAGGTGTTGGCTTCGTTCCTCTTCGATGATGAAAAGGCCCTTACCAGGATCGATATGAGTGAGTACATGGAAAAGCACTCGGTCAGCCGTCTGATCGGAGCGCCTCCCGGGTATGTCGGATACGACCAGGGCGGGCAGCTTACCGAAGTGGTTCGACGTCGCCCCTATTCAGTCATTCTGTTCGATGAGATCGAAAAGGCGCATCCCGATGTCTTCAACGTCCTGTTGCAGGTCCTTGACGATGGTCGTCTGACCGACGGGCAGGGAAGGATCGTGGACTTCACCAACACGATCGTCATCATGACGAGCAATCTGGGAAGCCAGCAGTTGCTGCTGGCAAAGAACTACGATGAGGCCCGCCAGGCGGTCGAAGCGGTGATCCAGGCATCGTTCAAGCCTGAATTCATCAACCGTATCGATGAGATCATCGTATTCCATCGGTTGGATGAAGCTGCCATCAAGCAGATCGTCGGACTGCAGCTCGGTCTGCTCGCACGGCGGCTTGCCCTCAAGGGGTATCAGCTTTCGTGGAACGACGAGGTGCTGGAGTTCATCGCCAGGGCTGGATTCGATCCCGATTTCGGTGCCAGACCGATCAAGCGGGCGATCCAGAACCTGATCGAGAACCCGTTGGCGGTGAAGCTGCTCAGTGGTGAGTTCGTCGATGGTGATACCGTCGTGCTCTCTCTTGACGATGACACGATCGTCGTCAGCAAAGGTTCTCTGCCCGCTATGGCGACTACGAAGGAAGCCGCCCGAACGTAAGGGCGTACAATTTCCGATACGCCTCCGGGGTGTCGATATCGCTGATCCATGCGATGTCGCCATCGTCGGGGGCGTTTGTTTTTTTTGTCGCCAACAACCCCCTCATGGTCGCGGTATGGGGGAGTGCAAGGATCTCTTCCCTGAGTCTCGCGACGTGGAGGACCGGATGCCCCGGGACTCCCTTGCAGGTAGGACGAACTGCCTCGTAGTCTTCGAGGAGGGGAAGAAGTCTCTGGTAATGGGAGGCTCCGATCAGCGGAAGATCCCCCATGGTGATGAAGAACGGTTGCTCCGGCGATATCGCGGTGACTCCCGCCAAAGTCGAAGTGAACTGGCCGTCTTGGTATGCTGCGTTGTAGACGAACCGTAGTCTGGTGGAGCCGAAAACGCCTTGCTCCTGCTGCTTTACAACAGGTGTGAGGGCTTTCAGGACATCATCCGAGTCGCATCCCGTCACTACGATTACTTCTCCGGCACCCGCGAGGCCGAGCATCGCTTGCCGGGTACAATGTTCAATGACAGTCCCCGGCCCCCAGGGGAGCAGAAGTTTCTGTAGGCCGTTCATGCGTGTAGAGAGTCCCGCCGCCAAGAGAACCGTGTTCACGATATTCCCTCCTTACCGATAAGTTTCACCGGGATCATTGAGCAAGCCCGATGTTCGTATTATACTGCATGACATCATGTTCGCCACCTATTTCAACTGTATGACAGTCATTATCGGCTCTTTGCTCGGACTCTTGCTCCGTACCAGGATCAAGGATGATTTCAAGTCCGTCGTGTTCGCCTGTTCCGGCCTGGTCACGTTGGTGATCGGCGTCTCAATGGCGTTGGGGACCGGCAACTACCTGGTCCTGCTGTTTTCTCTGGTGATCGGTGGCTTCTGCGGCTATGCGCTCCATATCGAGGACGGGGTGCTCCGTCTCGGTTCATGGATGGAACGCAAGACCTCCCGCAGGACTGTGGTCTCCGTAGAGGACGATGGTGCGGCCGTCGCCACTTCCAACGGGTCCAATTTCGCCAAGGGGTTCCTCACCGCCTCCTTGCTGTTCTGTTCCGGAGCCATGTCCGTGGTAGGTTCGATCCAGGCTGGTACGGTCGGCGATTATGAACTGATCATGGTCAAATCGATCATGGACGGATGCATGGCGATCATTTTCGCCGCCGCCTATGGGCCTGGCGTAATCGCCTCGGCTTTGTTTATCCTCGTGTATCAGGGGTTCTTCACCCTCGCGGGGAGCTGGTTGGCTCCTGTGCTCGGGGAGACCGGCATCGCCGAGTTGTCCGCCGTCGGCGGTGTATTGTTGATGATGATCGGATTCGGTCTGGTCGGCGTGAAGGAGTTCAAGACCGGCAACTTCCTGCCTGCCATGGTCGTCGCACCGATATTGGCATGGCTCGCACCTTATCTGTCCCGTCTGATGCCGTAGCGGATGATTGAAGCTATCTCTTTTTGATGGATTTCGGAACCGCGATATATTCGACGATCGGCTCCAATGCTTCGATCTGAGGGGTGTCCAAGGCCCGAAGTGTCGCGATCATGCGGTTCGTCCGTTGAGAACCAGCGACCTGTGATTTTCCTGAGAACAGCTCTTGCCCCGTTACGAGCCATGTAACAGTCACCCCTATGGCATTCGCGATCTTCTCAGCGTTGTCCGCGGACGGATACGTACCTCGACGCATCCAGTTTGAGATGGTCGAGCGCGGGATCCCGGTGAGTCGGGAGATATCCGCCATGCGAAGGTCGCTTGTCAGCATTGATGTCACACGTACCCAAAATTCATTCACAGATAACACTATATGATGTAAATATGCCCGTTTGTTTCATTTGGGTACAATCGGCTGAAAGTGTGTTTTTTGTTTCTGAATGGGAACGGTTCTGACATTTTTACAGATGACGGGTTGTAGGGGCGTTACGCTTTTTGAGGACGGGATTCCTGGATGATCAGTTCGATGATCGTCAGCTGACGCTCGGAAAGGGAAGGTAATGCGGAAACAATGCATTGCAGACGCCTATTGTGAATACCCATGGCGTCGTACTCATCGAGGTCTAATTCTTCGCCGGTCACAAGCCACTCGACGGACACTCCTAACGCGGTACCGATCTTTACCGCATAGTCTGCTGTGGGGATTCTGTCAAACCTGATCCAGTTTGTCATCTTGCTTGTTGTTACATCTATAGCTCGGCACAGGTCGCTTTGCCTGTACTCCGCCGTCAGTTGACTTCGAACCCTCTCCCAAAAGGCTATCATGCTTATGAATGTAATATACATTATATTATAAACTTATAAACGCACAACAGATGCAAGAAAGAAAATCATAATACTTACAAACATAAGTTAAAAAACTAAGGACAGATACCTGTTTTCGTCTGCAAAGATATCTTTGCCCATAGCCAAAGCCCCCTCTCGACTATCGGTGCGGTGGATACCGGAGAATACTGAGCAATGCTGGTCTGACATTGTGTACCCCCATTGTACCCCTGCTGTACCCCTGCTGTACCCCTACAAAAAGGACGCCCCGGTTGAGGCGTCCTTTGTTGCGTTTGGTTCGGTTATTTCGCAGTCTTTTTCGCTGGAGCCTTCGCTTTTGCGGGAGACTTCGGTGTTTTGTCCGCGGGGGCCGTGCCATTCAGCTCCGGATTCCGGGCGTCGGCCAGGACCGTGTCGCTGCTTGTGCCGATCTCGACATGGCAAGGTTTGACATGCCAGATCTCGTTGGCGTAGTCGAGGATCGTTCGATCGGACGAGAATTTGCCGGAAGCAGCGATATTGAGGATCGCCTTGCGGTTCCATTCCTCCTGATCGGAGAAATAGAGCTGTCGGGCTTTCGTATGGGCGTCCGCGTAGTCACGCAGGTCTGCGAAATGGAAGTACTTGTCTCCCTGGTCGAAGAGGGCGCGGCGCAATGGCTCGAAGATGTTCGGTTCGTTCACATTGAAGTAACCGGAGACGATCAGATCGACCACACGTTTGATCTCAGGATCGTTGATGACCCAGGAATAGGGATCATAGGTGGCACGCATCGAAGCGATCTCTTCCTCGTCATGGCCGAAGATGAACATGTTCTCCTTGCCTACCTCTTCCGCGATCTCTACGTTCGCGCCGTCCATGGTCCCGATGGTCAGCGCACCGTTGCACATGAACTTCATGTTGCCGGTGCCGGAGGCTTCGGTTCCCGCTGTGGAGATCTGTTCGGAAAGATCCGTGGCGGGGATGACCCGTTCCGCCATCGTGACCCGATAGTTGGGCATGAACAGTACGCGGAGCCTGTCGTTCACATCCTGGTCGGCGTTGATGACTTTCGCGATATTGTTGATGAACTTGATGATCAGCTTCGCGTTGACGTAGCCCGGAGCCGCCTTGCCTCCGAAGAGGAACGTCATCGGCGGGAACGTGTCGGCGAACTTCCGGTCTTCCTTGAGCCTGTTGTAGATCAACAGGATGTTCAAGGCGTTGAGGAACTGCCTCTTGTATTCGTGGATACGTTTGACCTGGACATCGAACATCGTGTTCGGATCTACCGACAGACCGCAGTCCTTGCGCAGGAATTCCGCGGCAACGACCTTGTCCTGGTGCTTGATCTTCTTGAAATCGGCGCGGAACGCGGCGTCCTCGGCGAACGGAGCCAGCCTTGAGATCTGGCTGTAGTCGGTGATCCAGCCATCGCCGATCGCCTCTGTGATTTTTGCGGCGAGAAGCGGGTTCGCGTCAAGCAACCATCTGCGCTGGGTGATTCCGTTGGTCTTGTTGTTGAACCTGTCCGGAAAGATCATGTTGAACTCCGGGAACATGGTTGTCTTGAGCAATTCGGAATGGAGGGCCGCTACGCCGTTGGTCGAATGGCTGCCGATGATCGACAGGTTTGCCATGCGGATCTGTTTCGGATTCGATTCCTCGATGATGCTCACCTTGCTCAGTTGCTGCGGTTGGAGCGGGAAGAACGAGACCGCCTTCTGGAGGAACCTGTGGTTGATCTCGAAGATGATCTGCGTATGGCGGGGGAGGATCGACTGGAGCATCGGCAGAGGCCATTTCTCCAACGCTTCCGGCATCAGGGTATGGTTCGTATATCCCATGACCTTCTGGGTGATTCCCCAGGCTTCGTCCCATTCGAGCCCTTCCTGGTCGATCAGTATCCTCATCATCTCGGGAATGGAAAGGGACGGATGCGTGTCGTTCAGCTGGATGGCCGCGAAATCGGGGAAATGGCTCCAGGAGAGGCTCTGCCTCTTGAAGCGTCGGACGATGTCGGCCAGGGAGCAGGCTACGAAGAAGTACTGCTGTTTCAACCGCAGTTCCTTGCCCATGTACAGGGTATCGTTGGGGTAGAGCACCTGGCTGAGGTTCTCGGCGGAGACTTTCGCGCGGACCGCTTCGGTATAGTCGCCTTCATTGAACTCCTGGAAGTTGAACTCCTCTGGAGCCTTGGCGCTCCAGAGGCGCAAGGTATTGACGGTGTTCCCGCCGTAGCCGATGATCGGCATATCGTAGGCCATTCCGTTGATCCGTTCGGCGTTGATCCATTTGAAGTTGTCTTTGCCGTTCTCCCGGATCACCTTGACCTCGCCGCCGAAATAGACGGGGTACACCAGGTCGGGACGTTGGATTTCCCAGGGATTTCCATCTCTGAGCCAGTTGTCGGGTTGCTCCACCTGCCAGCCGTTGCGGATCTGCTGGCGGAAGATTCCGTAGTTGTAGCGGATGCCGTAGCCATAGGCGGGAAGCTCGAGCGTGGCGAGGGAGTCGAGGAAACAGGCGGCGAGCCTGCCCAGTCCGCCGTTGCCCAGACCTGCGTCCGGTTCCACGTCGGCGAGATCCTCATAGCGGTAGCCTAGTTCGCTCATGGCTTCCTTGACTTCCTTCTCAAGGTTCATGTTGATGATGTTGTTCGTCATCGCACGGCCCATGAGGAATTCAAGGGAGAGATAGTATATTCGTTTTGCGTCAGCCGCGCGTTGTGTCTTCCGGCTGATATCCCACTGGTGGATGATCCGGTCCCGGATCGCGTATGCGAGCGCGGTATACTGGCTTTCCTGTGTGATATGGTAGACGTCAGCATCAAGGGTGTATTTCAGATGCTCCGCGAAGTCTTGCGCGATATCGGCGGAAGTGTGTCCGAATCTCGTGTTCTGTCCTGTCTTCATAGGTTCTGGGCTCCTTGTTACCGTTTCTGGAAACGGTGAGTTGGATGATATTGCAGTACCGTTGGATATCGTTTCGTCCTCCGAATGACCGGAAGACGCCCTCCTTACCATATCCAATACCTATACTATATACATAAAAAGGCGTAGATACAATGTCAGGATCGTTTCATTACGTGTTTCGCAAGGCAAGGGATTGCTGCGCTGGCATCGAGGAACCGACTTTCATCTCCTTTCTCCAAGCCGGAATCTTTTGACCGTCGGTACGATATTCGACAATGGAATGGATCTTGTCGGCGGTGAAGGTGAAGAACGCCGTGACATGATGGACCTTGCCGGTCCGGGGTTGCCTGATTTCCGTCGCGGTGACGGCTCTGTTGCCGGATACATCCAGTGTATGGAGCGTGACAAGGCGCTCTCCGCCGGGATACGCCTTCATCACCTCGATGAATTCATCGATGGTGAACTGTTCGGCGGTACAGACCCACTCCACGTAGGCGTCCTCCGTGAAAAGCTGCCGCAGGGCATCCCAATTCGCTTGGTCGCTCTCGTTCCAGAACCGCCTGACGGCCTGTATCCGTTTCGCTCTCGCCTTGTAGTACCGGTGCATCCAGTTTCGGCGGTCCATAGGTTCCAAAGGTGGAATATTGTGGACGGTATGCTGTTTTCTGCTCATATGATACTCCTTGATATGCGCTGATCTTTCGATTTTTTTCCGATGACCGTCACAGAACAACGGTTCTGCATAGAGAAAACATCGACGGACATACCTCTCTGATGGTACGTCATCATGCTCCTGTCGTCGTTGTATCCATAGTCCGAGTGGAAGTCCGGGAGGGGAGCAATATCTCCGCTATCCATGGCAGGAAAGCGGGATACCCTCGACGGATAGGCTGTTGCCGTGAGGAGGAAAGGTGAAAGACTTCAGTACTTCCAAGTCGGGTTCTCAAAAGATTATTTGTTATCATAACATATTTTCCACGTGCAGTTCCACTGACCAATCCTGTGCTGTAGTGACCACCGGCCATATAGTATCAAAAAGTAGATGCCGTATATTGACAAAAGAAACTCAATTTGGTAATTTGGCTTCTGCATGTTGCAGGCTTACCGCCCGACAGGTATGTCTCGTGAAGTGCGTCACGCCTCTGTAGCTCAGTCGGTAGAGCACCACCATGGTAAGGTGGGGGTCAGCGGTTCAAATCCGCTCGGAGGCTCTTTTTTTTTCTTACCCGTTCGGCGGGTAGTTTTTTACGGCGCCAGTCGTCGAGGAGTTATGAGTATGGCAAACGCAAAGAAAAAAGGGCCGGTTGAAAAGATCGCCCTGCAGTGCACTGAATGCAAGCGGAAGAACTACACTACGGAAAAGAACCGCCGCAATACCCCTGGAAAGCTTGAGCTGAACAAGTATTGTCCGTTCGAGCACAAGCACACCTTGCATCGCGAGACAAAAATCAAATAAAGTCCGTAAGGGCTTTTATGCGAGAAGCAAATAGGTCAGTAGCTCCAATGGCTAGAGCGCTGGTCTCCAAAACCGGATGTTGTAGGTTCGAGTCCTACCTGGCCTGTCTGCTTCTTGGCATATGCCCAAACGGTTGAGATACGGAAAACACCATGCGAAAGCATGGGAAAGCCGTCCAAATGAAGGTGGTTGTACATGAAAAAGCTGATCAAATATTTCAAGGAGTCACATCTCGAACTGAAGAAGGTCGTATGGCCGTCTCGCGAGACTGTCGTTTCCTCTACCAAGGTCGTTCTTGTCTCCACCTTGATTTTCGCTGTCGTCCTCGGTCTGGTGGATTTCCTCCTGCTGCGGGGCCTCTACCTTATTTTCTAGGACTGGTGGACATGGCAAAAGGTTGGTACGTAGTACATACTTATTCAGGCTATGAGCAGAAGATCGAGCGTATCCTTCGCAAGACGATGGAGACCGACGCCGACTTCCGTGAGGTCTGTACGGATGTGAAGGTTCCCTTCGAGACCGTCGTGGAAGTCAAGGATGGTGTCAAGCGCGATGTGAAGCGCAAGATCCTTCCCGGGTATATCCTGGTGGAGCTCGATCTGCCGGAGCATAGCTGGAAGACTTGGTGTTCCCTCATCAAGCGGATTCAGGGCGTGACCGGATTCGTGAGTGCGATGGACGGGGTCAAACCCCAGCCGTTGACGGCCGATGAGGTGAAGGGCATCTTCCAGAAAACCGGTGACATCAAGACTGAAAAGGTGTTCAAGCCCAAGCAGACTTTCTCCGTTGGGGAGCAGGTCCGCATTGTGGAGGGGCCGTTCGAGACCTTCACCGGCGCTATCGAAGAGGTCAACCTTGAGAAAGCCCGGCTGCGTGTCTCCGTTGGAATCTTCGGTCGCTCAACGCCCGTGGAAGTCGATTTCCTGCAAGTCGAAAAGATCTGACGATACAAGGACGTCGTGTCCGTCAGTTGCGATAGGGTGGTGGATCATGTCCGCCACCGAACGTTTTTTTACATACGTCCAACTAGTTCGTGTTATTACTCCTCCCCGGATTCATTCGGGAAGGTGGGAGCCTGATCGTATGACAGGCGTTAATACCAGCGCGGAGACCCGAAAGTTTCGGTCAACTCAGACCAGGCCGGCCGCGTAAGGAGAAAAACAATGGCAAAGAAGAAGGTGACTGCAATCATCAAGTTGCAGTGCCCTGCCCAGAAGGCTACGCCGGCGCCCCCTATCGGACCCGCCCTCGGACCTCATGGTGTCAGTGCCCCTCAGTTCGTCCAGCAGTTCAATGACAAGACCAAAGGTTTTGAAGCTGGATTGATCATCCCCGTCGTTATTACTGTCTATCAGGACAAGAGCTTTACGTTCATCCTGAAGACACCCCCTGCCGCTGTCCTGATCAAGAAGGCTCTTGGTCTGCAGACCGCCAGTGGTGTCCCCAACAAGCAGAAGGTCGGCAAGCTCAGCCAGGCTCAGCTCACTGAAATCGCCCAGACCAAGATGCCCGACCTGAATGCCAATGACATCGAAGCCGCGAAGAGAATCATCGCCGGTACCGCCAGAAGCATGGGTGTAGAGGTGGAGAAGTAATATGAAGCACGGTAAGAAGTATCTTGAAACAGTAAAGAAGTACGACCGCGAGAAGATCTATTCCTTCGCTGAAGCGGCTCAGGTCGTCAAAGAATGCGCATTCGCGAAATTCGACGAGACCGTGGAGCTTTCCGTGAATCTCGCGTTGAAGAAGAGCCAGAGCGTTCGTGACACCGTAGTCCTCCCCAACCAGTTCTCCGCTGAAAAGCGCATCCTGGTTTTCGCCAAGGCAGAAAAGGCCGATGAAGCCCGTGAAGCCGGCGCCACCTATGTCGGTGACGACGACCTGATCGAGAAGATTCGTGGCGGTTGGATGGATTTCGATGTAGCGGTCGCTACCCCCGACATGATGAAGGATGTCGGTCGTCTCGGTCCTATCCTTGGCCGCAGAGGCTTGATGCCGAACCCCAAGACCCAGACCGTCACCTTCGACCTGAAGGGAGCCTTGGCTGAACTGCGCAAGGGTCGTGTTGAATTCCGCTCCGACAAGACTGGTGTCGTCCATCTCGCCGTCGGCAAGGTATCTATGGATCCTGCCCTGGTGAGTGAGAACGCAGTCGCCATTGTCAAGGAGATCATCCGCAAGAAGCCGAGCGATGCCAAGGGCGATTTCGTCCTGAGCGTCGCCCTTTCCTCCACCATGGGCCCTGGCGTCCATGTCGATGTGAAAGAAGCAACGGCTGCAACCGTCTAGTAGGAGGTAGAAGACTATGGATTACCAGACTCGCATCACTCCGGCTAAGGAAGAGGCCGTAAAGGCTCTCAAGGACGAGTTCGCCGATTACACCGGGTATATCTTCACCGACTACCGCGGCATGACCGTCGAGCAGATCACCGACCTTCGCCATCAGCTCCGCAAGAAGGACGCCGCGTATCGTGTCGTCAAGAACCGCTTCGCCAAGATCGCTTTCCGGAATCTTGATCACGAAGGCGCGGAAACCCACATGGTTGGACCTACCGCCGTCGCGCTTACGAAGGGTGAAGAGAGCGGCCCCGTCGCCAAGATTCTCTTCGATATCGCCAAAGGTGGAGCCCCCCTCTCAGTGAAGGGTGCCATCATTGACGGCGATCTCTATGATGCCTCTCAGATCGAAGCGTACAGCAAGTTGCCGACCAGGCTCGAGCTGATCTCTTTGTTGATGGGAACCATGAAGGCTCCTGTCCAGAAGCTGGCCGCGACCTTGTTGGCCTATGTCGATTCGAAGCAGGGTGCTGCTCCGGCAGTCGCCGAAGCCCCTGTCGCCACCGAAGCCCCCGCGGCGGCCGAGGAGACTCCTGTAGTCGCCGAAGCACCGGTAGCGACCGAAGAAGCACCTGTGGAAGCAAATTAAGCGGTCTTAGTCTTCAGCAAGTAACCTGCTATGACCGTTTGAACAATATCTTTTATTAAGGAGAAGATAATATGGCTACGAAAGAAGAAATCATTGAAGCAATTGCGAACATGACCGTTCTCGAGGTCTCTGAACTGATCAAGATGATGGAGGACAAGTTCGGTGTAACCGCCGCTGCCGCTGTCGCCGCTGGTCCCGCCGCTGCCGCCGGCCCCGCCGAGGAAGTCGAGGAACAGACCGAGTTCACCGTTATCCTCAAGTCCGTCGACGCCGCCAAGAAGATCGCCGCCATCAAGGAAGTCCGCGCTATCACCGGTCTTGGTCTCAAAGAAGCCAAGGAGCTGGTTGAAGCTGGCGACAAGCCTGTCAAGGAAGGTGTCTCCAAGGAAGAAGCCGCCAGTCTCAAAGAGAAGCTGGAAGCTGCCGGCGGCACCGTCGAGATCAAATAGTTTGGTCGCAATCTCGATACAGAAACATGAATTAATCCGGGTCGCCTGAGGACCCGGATGTTCTCAGCCACCGGACTTTCCGGTGGCCTGTCGTGTCTTTCAAAAGCCCTTGTCCGGTACGTACGGTAGAGGGATGTTCTATGAAGTCGGTATCCGCTTTCGGGTGGGTGCCTGCGTGGATGATCCGGTATCTTGAAAAAGAGCTTTTCATCCGTGCAACTTGACTCTGGAGGGTACATGATGGTTGCCAAAGGCAAATCCATAACACGCACATATGTCGGGTCCCAGTTCTATGAAGTCTGTGAACTGCCCAACCTTATCGGAATCCAGCTGGACTCCTACGATCGGTTCCTGCAATTGGACCGTATCAAGAAGGGGATGGAGCCAGATTCCGCTTCCGGGTTGGAAGAAGTTTTCCAGGCCACGTTCCCGATTGAAAGTCCAAACGGTGAAATGCGCCTGGTCTATGGCGGCTATACAATCGACTTTGACAACATCAAGTTCTCCGAAACTGAGTGTAAGAAGAAAGGTCGCTCTTTCAGCGTTCCTATAAAGGCCGTCATCAAAGGAATATCACCGAAGAAGATCTCCTTTTCACGGAGTTCCCCGTTCG
>CAYOWS010000043.1:0-22983 GCA_964407735.1 uncultured Sphaerochaeta sp.
ATTAATGCTTCAATATGTGTAGAGGTTTATGCAGAAAAACTGAAATTTATAGACCGTGCTTTAGTTTTGGATGACTCAAATACAAAGCTATTAAGCAGAAAAGCTGATATTCTTGAGGCATACAATAATTCTAAGATTGAATATGCAACTGATATACCTGATCAAGAGATTGTTCTTACACTTGAAAAAGGAGAGAATATCGCAAAATGTGTATCAAATAGATGTTGGATGCAATTATTTGATTATCAGTTACACTTTACAAAATATACTAATGATTTTTCAAAATGTGAAACATTGATAGCTTATTACCTGGAAAGAAAACCTCATGATTTCCGAACAATTTCTCGGAAAGCGTTGTTGATGCGAGAATATCATCACTCGTCATATGAGGAAATAATACGTTTTATTCAGACAAGTCAATCAACCAATCCTAAATACAAATTTAGTTTTGATTATTTAAAAACACAAATAGCTGATGAATTTCACGAAGCTAAAGAAATTATTTTATTTTGTAAAACGCAATATAAAAATACAAATGTTGTACTTTTGAGTAAGGCCGATTTTATTGCTTCCTCGTTACGGAGTCTACAACGGGCGATTGAGTGTTTATCAAAAAGCTTGGAATCTCAATTCAATGAACGACTTGCGAAACATCTGATTTCATTTTATATAACATCTCATCAATTTGATAAAGCGAATCAATTAATAGAAAATTATCATATTCCCGAGAATGAATTTGAAGATGATATTTTAGATGAATCTTGTGAGTGGATAAAAGTTGAGGAAAAATGTAATGAGAAACTAAAAAAGAATCCAAATGATCAAGGAACTATCCTAAGATTAACTCATGCGCAATTACAACAGCATAAATTTAATGAAGCTTTTGAATTGCTGAATCAAGAACTTACAAAAATAAATTTTTCAAATGAGTTTTTATTAATTAATTATGTTTTGGCTAAATGGGGAAAAAACACAAAGAAAAAAAATGATGAAAGAATTATACAACTATCAAGATGTGCATTTAATCCACGAGTCAAAATTGCGGCATTATTAATGACAGGCAGAAAGCAAGAAGCTTTGACGGAACTAAAAAATGAGATTGAAAAAAACTATTCTGATTTATTTGAGATAAAAGGGATGTATGTTTTTCAAAAATACCTTGATGATGATGACTATCAGATGTTAGAGCAATCACTATTTCCTTTACCTGTTATCACTGATATGGAATGGGCTGAAATAGCCAATACGTTTGTTGATGAATAAATTTTACTTGTTACTTCAACTTTTTTGTTAATTTAGTTGAATGTAATTTGCTTTGTATGATTGCGTTATGTGAAAAAATTATATAGACTGTTTCATGATAGTTTATACAATTTTTCTATAACAGCCCCGACGAAGACGAGTAATCGGTTCCGGGTATCAAAGAGAGGGTGTCCTCTAGCAACCAAAAAGCAACAGCGCAAACACGCTAGCTTGAGGTGCTAGTGGGTGTGAGGCACCTGATACTCCCCGATGAAAACCACTTCCGAGCTGCAAGCTGAACGGTGCAAGTTGTTTGGTATCTTGAAAAGCCAGACAGAACCACTCATTAAGCTGTGCCGTAGAACCCAGCGTCAAGGGTCAATGAGCGTCCCTCTCCACGATGAAGAGTGGAAGGGGAAGCAAGGTGGAACCGCGGAAACATGAGCCTTCATGTTCTCGTCCTTGCCAGATGGAAGAAACTGAAACCGTAATAGGTGGAAGTGGAATCCGGAGTTTGGCAAAGGCTGGAGCACGAAGGCTTTTTTCTTGCTCGACTCAGGGCTTTTGGGTTGGAGAGCATTGTATCAAGGTAGTATATGCACTATCTTTCGGAGCTCCCCGCCAATGGTTCTTGGCATGAGCAAAAGGTATTTAAGGACTTTAGTTCCGCTCTAGGCCGCCGTAGCATGATCGCATGTTGTAGATGCGAGGCGTACGGGGGAGGATGGGGCGGACAGAAAATCAATATCCGGCTACTGCATAGGGACGGCGTAGGTTCGTAGCGTAGTGCGGAAGAGAGGTGTTATATGTCAGAGAAACTGACCGAAAAAGAACAGAAAGCGCAGGAGCAACTGAGCAAGATCCGACACTCGATGGCCCACGTCATGGCCGAAGCAGTGCTGGAGATGTTCCCCACCGCGCAGATCGCCATCGGACCCTCCATCGAAAACGGGTTCTACTATGACTTTGACCTGCCTCGTCAGCTTACCACTGAGGATCTGGACGAAATCACCGAGCGCATGAAGAACATCATCGCCCAGGACAAGAAGTTCGTCCGGACCGTCGTCAGCCGCGACGAAGCTCGCGAAAAGTTCGCTGGCCAGACCTATAAACTCGAATTGCTTGATGCAATTCCAGAAGGTGAAGACGTCTTCCTGTACAACCAGGGCGGTTTCACCGACCTGTGCCGTGGCCCCCACGTGGAGTCCACCAAGGAACTGCACGCCGATGCGTTCAAGTTGTTGAGTATCGCCGGAGCGTATTGGAGAGGTAAAGAGACCAACCCCATGCTGACCCGTATCTACGGAACCGCATGGAACAACGCCAAGGAACTGCGCCTCTACATGGAGCATCTGGCCGATATCGAGAAGCGCGACCATCGTAAGCTTGGTAAAGAACTTGATCTGTTCAGCCTCCACGAAGAAGCTGGTCCTGGTCTGGTATACTGGCATCCGCGAGGGGCCCGTATTCGCCAGCAGATCGAGAATTTCTGGCGTGATGAGCATTACAAGAACGGCTATGAGATCGTCTATACCCCGCACGTAGGCAAATCCTGGTTGTGGGAGACCAGCGGCCACCTTGGCTTCTATAAGGATGGCATGTATCCTCCTATGGAGATGGACAACATGGACTACTACGTGAAGCCGATGAACTGTCCGTTCCATATCATGATCTATCAGAACAGCAAGCGCAGTTACCGCGACCTGCCGTTCCGCTGGTGCGAGCTCGGTACTGTCTATAGATACGAAAAGGCCGGTGCCTTGCATGGACTGCTCCGCGTCCGTGGCTTTACCCAGGATGACGCCCACTTGTTCGTCACTCCCGATCAGATGGATGAAGAGATCAAGGAAGTCCTTCGCTTC
Organism: uncultured Sphaerochaeta sp.; assembly: GCA_964407735.1. Taxonomy (GTDB): domain Bacteria; phylum Spirochaetota; class Spirochaetia; order Sphaerochaetales; family Sphaerochaetaceae; genus Spiro-02. Next base: position 3,105 of record CAYOWS010000043.1, read on the forward strand.
TCGCTGCATATGCTCCATTCCTTCGGGTTCCAGGACATTAGGGCGTACCTCTCCACCAGACCTGAAAAGGCCGTCGGTGAACCAGAACGCTGGGATGCCGCTACCGAGGCGCTTCGCAAGGCTATCGAAGCAGAAGGTCTGGATTACGAAGTAGACGAAGGCGGCGGTGCTTTCTATGGTCCGAAGATCGACCTGAAGATCAAGGATGCCATCGGACGTGAATGGCAGCTCTCCACCGTGCAGTTCGACTTCAACATGCCCGAACGGTTCAAGCTGACCTTCGTTGACAAGGACGGTGTTGAGAAACGCCCGTACATGATCCACCGTGCGTTGCTTGGATCCATCGAACGTTTCTTCGGTGTGCTGACCGAGCACTACGCTGGCGCGTTCCCGCCTTGGCTTGCTCCTGAGCAGATCAAGATCATCCCGGTAGGGGAGACCTACTTCGACTATGCGAAACAGCTTGAAGGCCGACTGCGCAAGGCTGGCCTGCGAGTGAGCAGTGACCTTGGCGACGACCGCATGAATGCCAAGATCCGTAACGCGCAGAAGATGAAGACCCCGTACATGCTGGTCATCGGTGAGAAGGAAGCTACTGGAGATATGGTCGCAGTCCGCACAAGGACCGGCAAGCAATCCACGATGTCTACCGATGAATTCATCAAGCAGGTGCAGGATATCGTAGAGAACAAGCAGCAGTTGGAGTAGTTTGCTCCAGAGCGATTCGAAACAATATCTGGTAGTACAATGAAATCCGCTTCCTTTCTAGGGTAACCGAAACAGGAGGCGGATTTTCATTTGTTCTCGAAGTGGAATCGTCATACCCTGAGAGATTCCCGTTCTGCGTTGCGCAAAATGTCCATCAACCTAATATTGATATAATAACTTGAGCGCCAGATCGTGGTTTTCAAAAGCAAGCCGTCATCAGCAAGGAGACCCAGGTACTTTCTGGCTGTATGATAGCTTACTTCCAGATCTCGTTGGATAAATTCAATCTTTGTGTACGGATAGAAGAACAGTTTGTTGATAAGATCCTGACTGTAAATTTAGGATGCTTCTGTCGGATAAAATGTGTAGCAGTGTATTTCGTGTGATGAATCCTCCAGTCAAAAGCTTTTCATATCCAGCTTGCAGGGCTTGCCCATAGTAGACAACTTCTTTTGCTGCTGGATTGTGATTGCTTGTAATGTCAAAGTATTGATGAGAACTAGTTGGTTAGGAATAGACTGTGATAGGCCTTTCAATTCTACGAGATGTTTATGCGCTTCAATAAGTTTTCTGAATATTCGGGGCCTTTCAAAATCCATCTGTGGGGGAAGTGGCATGATCATGACTTTTCCTATGTATCGTGTTTTGAGTCTATGATTCTGCTGAGCTTTATAAAAAACAAGCATTTTCTATAAAACTGATGTTTGTCATGTATATCATTTTGCCAATTTTTTTAAACAATACTTTCTAGGTGTTGTAGCGAAACAGGAAGTCTCTACGGCTTCTTTTTATTGTTTGTATATACTTTTCCGTGACCAGACCAGGAGAAATCCTATGGGAATTGCCCGGTGAATCCGTTGACGGGGGCGTTTTCTTAGAACACAGGGGCTGCGGTTCAATTCATTTTTGAATTTCGCTACAGCCCCTGCATTTCTCGTACTATGGTGATTCCGCTTCCAACAAAAGCAAGCTTCTCGGTCTCTTATTTTCGATACACAGCATATCCGTTAGCTGCAAGTACGCAGCTTCTTTCCTTCTCGCTTGTCAGGATGTTTGTCAGTTCCTCATGTAGGTCGATAGTCTCTTCTATGTCTCCATGGTTGATGAGAAAGAGATAAGGACCTCGTACTGTCGCCCGCACAAGTCCTGGAGTCGAAAAGACGGCGCTGACACCAGCCTTGTCGACGGCCATATCAAGGATACGGCAAGTTCCCGCTTGGTCGGGCTTCGCCCCGATGTAGAAGCATGTACCCGTTCCATATGTGTTCTCAGTCAGACACGGAGTGTCCTTATAGTAGCCGTCGCCATAGCGGGCGAGTACGTTCGCACCTTCGGTTCGTATGACGTCACACATCCAGCCAGCGCCACACGTAAGACCATCGGAGAACACCATGCGGTTGTCGTCCTCAGGCCGCGCCCCGTCGATTTCCTCGACCCAGAGTCCCGCGATTTTCCTGAATGGGCCTGGCTGTCCGCCAAGATACATGTAGTCGCATTCATTGGTGTAGCCCGAATAGTAGGTCAGTACTAGCACTCCGCCGTCCTCGACGAACTTCACAAGCCGCTGGGCGTATTCCTCTCTGACCATGCAGACCATGGGTGCCACGACGAGCCGGTAGCGAGAGAATTCCTGATCGAGCGAAATGACGTCGACATTGATGTTGTGGTCATGGAAATACCTGTAGTAGTGCTTCACTTCCGCGCTATAGTCGATCATCTTCTGGACGGTGCAGGGAATCTCAACGCCAAGTTTCTCATCCCAGTCATGAATTACCGCAACCTTCGCGGAAAGCCCCTCATGCTGGAGGTCTGGAGGAAGCTTCGCAAGATCTTCTCCCAGTGCTTTCAGTTCTCTGGCGATCCTTGTATCAAGATGCCCCGCATGGGAAATCATTGCTCCATGGAATTTTTCAAATCCTGCGGGTGTTCGTCTGATCTGGAAATATAACGCGCTGTTCGCGCCGTGCGCTATATTGTCCATCGCGATTTTTCCTAACTCTCTAGGACGCTTCGAGGCACAACATTTTGCCCAGCTTGCATGGTTTGGAGTCATTTCCATGATGAAAAAAGGCTTGTCCTGCTCGATGAAGTTCCTCGCCGAATCGAGATTGAATGCCGCCTCATATGAAGGATCTCCCCTGTTGGGATAGATGTCGAGGGCGACGACATCCAGGGATCTTGCGATCCTATGGTAGTTGAAGCGATCTCTGAACTGGAAGTTGTTCGTACAAACGGCATCAGGAATGTATTCCTTGATGCATTTGCTTTCAAGATCAAATAGCTCCGCATGTTTTTCCGACATGAAACGTGCATATTCAATAGCCTCGGTAGGAAGGCTATCAAGGTCAAAACCTTCTCTGTTGACGTTTTCATAGAGTTCGTTGAGCTCCGTGGGAGCCATGATGTCATCAAAGGATGTATAATATCTTCCCCACATCGCAGTACACCAAGCCTCATTGAGAGCTCTGATCGTCCCGTATTTTCCTTCCAGCCATATGCGAAACTCCTCCTCACAGTGTCCGCAGTAACAGAAGCCTGAAAGTTCATTGTTGAGGTGCCAAAGCAAGATGTTCTTCTCATCCTTGTAATGGCTGGCGAGTGCCGTCACGAGTTTTTCAATTGCATTGATGTATGTAGGGGAAGTTGGACAAAACCGTTCCCGTACACCATGTTTGAGGGCTCGCCCCTTGATATCGGTTTTCAGGATTCCGTGATCCTTCTGATATAGCCAAGCGGGAGTCGCCGTCGTTCCCGTCGCCATGATGACGGCGATTCTTGCCCGTTTTAACCGGATCATCACCTTGTCGAGCCAGGAGAAGTCATATACACCTTCTTCTGGTTCATCGAATATCCATGAATGGACATTGATGGTCACGGTATTGACCCCAAGCTCCTGCATCAGGCGGATGTCTTCCTCCTGAAGTTCCTCGGGCCATTGTTCGGGGGAATAGTCTCCCCCAAACGGATAGTTCTTCAACTGGAGATTACTGATCATGGTTCCACCTATTTTTCAGTCGCATAACTGACAAAGATATTCTCAAACTTCTTCAAAAGTTCCGTACGTGTAAGTCTGCCGGCGGCATACTCGATGATCGCATCACCGCAGGCGAACTGCGCTCCCGAAGGGTACTTCGGCCATTCCCATCCAAGCACTTTGTTGTTTGTAACCGCTTCACTGACCGCACGTGATAAAGGATCAGTTTGATCGGAGACTGTGATCGACGTAAGACCGGGAATAAAATTGAACACCTCGGTCAGGTAATATCTGCCCCGTTCGCTCGTAACTAGCCATTCAAGGAAATCCTTCGCTTCTTCTTTCACTGAGGAATTCTTGTTCACGACCCAATATGTAGACGGTCCCGCATAGAGGACGCCGTTGAATTCTCGATCATCGTTGATCGGTACTACCATGTAGTCTGGTTTGATATTATCGTTCATACCGACGAAAGAAAGCCATGCGCCGTTGTTCGCGAGGGTTATCGCGACTTCTTCAAGGGCGAAAGTGCTCATCTGGCCGGAAAAATCAAGTTCCAGCGGATTGCCAAGACAGTGTCGGAGTGTCATGTCGAGGAAATCAACCCAGTCCTGCATGATTTCATTATTTACGAAGTCGGCTTTTCCCGTGGTGGCGTCGGCTATGAACTTATCGACATCTGGCTGGTGGGCGATTGCGACGTTGAACATGAAAAGCCCCGGATTATAGTTTCCGCCGAAAGGCAGACCGAATGCAGTGAACCCCGCCTGTTCGAGTTTTATACAGGCTTCCTCAAGTTCGCTGAGTGTTCCGGGGATCTTCGTGATACCGGCCTTTTCAAACAAGTCCTTATTATAGCAGAGGCCATATCCCTCAAGATACAATGGAAGTGCATAGATTTTTCCATCGATCGAAGCCCCACTTACAGTGGACGCTGACATGTCGTCTACCCAGCTTTCGTCAGAAAGGTCCTCGAGATACTCTGACCATTCGACGAGTTGTGTATATCCTTCGTTGTTGAAGATGTCGGGGAGTTCCCCCGCGGCCTGTTTTGCTCTCAACGTCGATTGGTAGTTTGTCGATGAAAGAGATTCGACTTCAACTTTCACGCCTGTGAGTTCTTCATACTCCTCGGCAAGCTTCTGAAGATCATCCGCAATCTCGACTTTGAACTGACATAGCCGAATGACTTTCTGGCCAGAAGCCTCACGGCTTCCCCCTGCAAAAGTGGAAAAGAGAACGAAGCACACCAGAACCATTGCAAAGACTCTTTTTTTCATAGTTTTTCTCCTCATCTGTGTTTTTATCCTTTGACAGCGCCAGCAACAAGTCCTGCCACTATGTGTTTTTGTAGCAAGAGGAATGCCGCCGCGGCCGGAAGAATCGCCATTGTAAGTGCGGGAAGCGCAAGATCCCATTGAAGGAAGTACTGTCCCATGAATGAGCTAATCGCGATCGGGAGCGTCCTGAACGCAGGTCGTGAAATAACCAGCAATGGAAGCAAGTAATCGTTCCAGAACCAAAATGTATCAAGAATAATCAGTGTGAAGACAATTGGTTTCAGAAGAGGGAATACGATTCTGAAAAACAACATGACTTCCGAACATCCTTCAAGCATCGCCGATTCCTCAAGTTCCTTGGGGACCCCTTTGATAAAACCTGAGAACATGAATACGCCGAGTGCGACACCGAGACCCCAGTTCGAAAAGATCAGTCCTGCGAGGGAATTGATGAGCCCGAGGTTCTTGAGGACGACTACGAGAGGAATCATGATTACCTGGAATGGAATAATCATCTGTGCTAGACAAAGGATATAGACAAGGTTGTTCCATTTTGAAGGATACCTTGTGATACGGTATGCAGCCATGCTTGAGAAGATGATGACACCTGCGAGACTTGTCGTTGTTACAATGAGGGAATTCGCAAGTGTCCGGGGGAAATTCATCCGAGTCCAGGCTCTACCGAAATTAGTAAACACCCATTTTTGCGGGAAACTAGCCACATCCTTTGAAATTCCCGCAAGATCCTTGAACGAATTAATCACAAGGAAATAGAACGGAACAAAAAAAACTATGATACAAAAAAATACAAGCAAAAGGTAGAATGATGTACACAGCGTTTTTTTAAGCCTATATTTGTTCATCATTGTGCAACCTCCCGAGATTGTGTGAATCGGACCTGGAGGATGGAAATGACAAGGATGAACACGAAGAAGATGATGGCTTTTGCGGATCCAACCCCGTAGTTGTTTTTCGTAAAGGCTTCTGCATAGAGATCCATCGACACTGTCATGGTACTCTTGAACGGCCCTCCTTCCGTCAATGATGCGACAAGGTCGTACATGGTGAATGATTTTACCATCACCCAGAATACACAGATCGTGACGGACGGCATGATCAGAGGAAATGTGATTCTGAAGAAATGAGTCACTTTTGAGCATCCGTCGATTAGTGCTGCCTCGTTGATATCCCTGCTTATCCCAATGAGCCCTGCGATGTAGATGATCATGGTATATCCCGAGTACTGCCAGCAAGAGACGATGACGATCGACCAGAAAGCATTCTGAGGGTCTCCAAGCCAACTTTGTGCAAGGAAGGAAAGTCCGGTCGCTTTCGCAAGTGATGGGAAACCTTTCTGAAAAATGAATTTCCAGATAAACCCCATGATGATTCCACTCATAATGTTTGGAAGAAGAAGCATCGTTCTTGCCGTGCCCTGAAGTTTTTTGGGAATCGAACAGACAAGAAGTGCGAAGGAGAGCCCCATGAGGTTTGAAATGAGGGTTATCGCAATGGTCGATTTAGTCGAAAACAAGAGGGACTGCCAGTATTCTGGATCATTCATGAATATGTTCTTGAAGTTCAAGATTCCTACGAAAGTCTTGACCGAAGATATGCCATTCCAGCGAATGAAGCTCATATAGATAGCATAGAAGAACGGGATGATGACTATCGGTATGAAGCAAATGAGCATCGGACCGAGAAAAACCGTCTGATTGATCATGTCACCTTTTTTTGGAAGCTTACTCATCCCCTGCTCCTTTCTTTTCTATAAAAACAGCCTAAAACCGACAAGATGTCAGTGGAACTGAGAATTTTTACAAAAAGGTGGATTTTTTTTACTCTTGATCCTACAATCAACTTCATGAAGGAAGTGAAAATCCTGAGTCTGAGAAGTAAGGTGATCGTGGTTTTTGTGGCGCTTGTCGCTGTGTCGATGCTGATTTTACTTGTTCTGAACTATTATACGGATCTGACGAAGCAGAAAGAGGAGTATATTACATACACGGAGGATATGCTTGCGCTTTCGGCCGTTAACCTGACTTTCGAGCTGAGACAAGTTCTTGACCTGACACTTGTTCCGTACATGAACGACACGCTTTTCAATCTACTTGCGGGAAAGGGAGCAGGAAGTGCGGAGACGGAAATTCTTGAGAATTCGCTCCTGCCCATACTTAACTCGAACAGCTATATTACGCAAGTACATCTTTTTTCTGAGGCCAAACAGGAATCATTCGTTGCGAGAAACCACAACCTCTACAGGAGGAAAGCTACTGCCGCCCGTGATGAGGGGATACCGCAGGATGTCTCCGTTTTCTGCCAGACACAGCATTCCTACGGAATCCCTTTTAATAGAAATCCCGAAGGTCTTGTGGTTACGGTAAGCCGAAATCTCTACAATCTTCCAGGAAGAGAATATATAGGACGCATTGATATCGATGTCGCACTCGGCTTTTTCGTGGATGCCAATGCGACACTCTACTCGGGAGATGATGATATCGTCGCATGCCTCACAGAAGCAAACAGGATCATCTATGCTTATCCTGACGACGGAGTGGCGGAAGCCATTCTGTCAGACCTTGCTTTTGAAGGAGAATATGGAAATGCTTCGCTCCGGAGCGATGGTATCGGATATACGTTGCTGTACAGGAAGGTCAGTCCCGGTTCAGGACTTGATCCTGTATATATTGTAAAGATGATAGAGAACTCCATGATAAGTAGAAATGCGAAGGAAGCAGGCCTGCGGACATTTTTGGTCGGCGTGGTCACGACTGTCATAGCGCTTTTTCTCATCGGTATCGTTACATCAAAATTCTTGGAACCGTTTGGATATATAGAGGGACAGCTTGCTAAGATATCCGGGGGGGATCTCAATGTAAGCCTTGAACTGATGGATTCTAAAGAATTTTCACGCTTGGCGTCCCAGTTCAATGCCATGATAGACACTATAAACAATGTCATCATACGAAACTATCAGCTTGACCTTGAGAACAAGAACAACCAGCTCAAGGCTCTTCAGGCGCAGCTTGATCCTCATTTCATCAATAATACATTGCAGACGATAGGTGCTGAGGCACTCAAGAAAGGAAATCTGGAATTGTATAGCGCGATTTTTCACTTTGGAGAGATGATGCGCTACACGATGAACTTCCGTGAAATGAAAGTCAGGTTTGGCGATGAGGTCGAATACACTGAAAATTATCTCAATTTTCAGAAGATGAGATTCGGAAATTGTCTTGATTACATCGTCGAGATATCTCCTGATGTACTTGAACTGGAAGTTCCTAAACTCCTTCTCCAACCCATCGTCGAGAATTCCATTAAGCATGGCTACAATGATGCATATGTCGGTATAGTCAGTATCAGTATACATGCGGCAGTGGAAAAAGGATATTTTTCAATGACATGCAGCAATTCAGGAGTAGGGTTGGGATCGACTGAGCTTTCGATGCTCAGGCGAAATCTTGAGAAGGCTAGGGATGGAGGAGAAGAGTCGACCAACATAGGGCTGAGAAATCTTGCGAGACGACTACAAATCCTCTATGGAGATCGTGCCCTGCTCAATGTTGACTCAAAAGCGGAAAGAGGATTTTCCGTAACTCTTAAAATACCCCTGGAGGATACAGATGCTCAATGTTCTGATAGTAGATGATGAGGAAGCCGTAAGACTTTCCGTTCGATATCTTGCGAATTTTGAGAAACGGGGGATATCAAACATCTATGAGGCTTCCAACGGAAATGAAGCGCGCCGAATCATGCATGAATACAGGATACACCTTCTTCTTACGGATATTTGCATGAGTGGGCAGGACGGTATATTCTTTATGAACTGGGTCTGTACACATTTTCCCGAGACAAAGATCATCGCTATCAGCGGATATCAGAATTTCGACTATATTCTGCAGGCGATGCGAAACGGTGCGATGGACTATCTGTTGAAGCCTATCGATCCCGTACGACTTGACGTCCTTCTTGATGCCGCTATTCATGAATTGACTGGACAAGATGCCGAAAACGACTTTGAGGTATTCGAGCAGTTGCGGATATATATCGATAAGAACTATGACGGATCCCTTTCCTTGAATGATCTTGCGAAGCGTTTCGGGTTTAATGCTTCCTATCTTTCAAGGCGATTCAAGCAGAAATATGGTGATGGTATCATAGAATACGTGACAAAGATACGGATACGGAAAGCAAAGGAAAGTCTTGTCTCTTCGGATGTAAAGCTGAAGGATCTGGCATCCCGGCTGGGGTTCAAAGATGAAAAGTATTTCTCCCGTGTATTCGCCCAGTCAGTCGGAATGAGTCCGAACGCATGGAGGAAGAAATCCAAGGATGAAATTTCCACTGTCTCCTGCGATGAACCTGATACCGATATGCAATGATTCCCGAAAGAGGGATGCCAAATTGGATTTCTTGTATATTCATCTGAATTTTATTTCCATGTTATTCATAAATTATCATAGATAATATCCCTGAAAGTAAAATAATCGATGTTAGAACGCATCTGGCCGTACCATCACCACAGAATAATTATTCTCTAATGGTACAACATATTCATCTCGGTAGAAGTTTTACGTTTGTACAATATTTATTAGTAATTTACTTATATTTTTTAATAATCAAAAAATATTGATTGACAGTTGAAATTTTCCATTTAATAATTCCCATACACGAAAAACAAGGAGGATGTTATGTTTTTCACAGTTCTTATGCTTTGTCTGACGGTTCTTGTGTCGCCGGTCTTTGCCGCGGGACAAAAAGAAACTTCTACACCGGCAGTGAATATGGAAGTCGGTGAAGATGGAATCGCGTGGAAACAGTTTGCGGGCACTACCCTCAGACTAGGAATGAACAAACATGCATATACTGAAACAATCAAGGAGGTTTTGCCCGAGTTCGAAGCCAAGACCGGGATCAAAGTTGTTTTGGAAGATTATGCACAGGATGAGTTCATGTCCAAACGTCTGGTGGACCTCTCCTCCGGAGCGGGCACGTATGATTTAGTCATGATGGATAGTGTCTGTACGCAGGCGGCCCAGGCTGGTTGGATCGAGAACCTGGAACCTTGGTTCCAGCGACGGGATCTGGTTGATCTGGAAAGCTACGATATCGATGACATCTCGCCCTCTTGGAAACTCTCATTTACCTATCAGGATGATCTTTATGCGATCCCCGTTTCCGGTGAGAAGCAGATGCTGTTCTACCGTGCCGATCTGTTCGAGCAGCATGGAATCAAAGTTCCAGAGACCTTCGATGAAGTCTATGCGGCAGCTGAGTATTTCAAGAGGATCATGCCTGCGGGTATCCTTGTGAGAGGCCAGAAGATCCATACCGTATCCAACTGCACCGGGGTCATCTGGTCCTATGGTGGAAAGATCGCCGATTCCCTCGACTACAACTACGCAGTGTTCAATACCCCCGAAGCCGTAGCGGGCGCCGACATGTATACCTCGTTGGCCCGCAAGTTCGGCCCTCCCGGTATCGAAAACTACACTTGGTACGAATGTGTATCTGACTTCCAGCAAGGTAAAGCTCCCATGTTCCTTGACATGAGCGTATTCATGAGCCAGCTTGAAGACGCAGAAGCCTCCACCGTAGCCGGCAAAGTCGGTTACGCACCGATGCCCGCCGGCCCTGCCGGTTCCAAGCCCACAGGTGGCGCATGGGCCATGTCCATGAGCTCTTCATCCAAGAACAAGGATGCCGCATGGCTGCTCCTGTCCTGGTTGACCAGCCCCGAGACCAGCAAGAAGCTCGCCGCCATCAGTGGCGTCGCGGCCCGTGTCTCCGCACTTTCCAGCGATGAGATCAGAGCCACGTTCCCTGAAAGCTGGCTTACGGCGTTCCAGGCCGGTATCGCTGCGGAAGTGGAGGAAACCACGTTCCCGACCATCTCCCGTAACGAAGAGTATCTGGATACGATCGGTACTGCTTTCAACTCACTGATCCAGCGGGAGCAGGATGTTCAGAAGGTACTTGATGACGCGGTTGTCAAAGTCACCAGACTGTTCGAGCTTGAAAAGAAGTAGGGACCTTTGTTGAGACTAGGGAAGGATGTGGCCTGTAGGGCCAGATGTCCCGTCATATCCTTTCCTACCTCTATAGAAACATCTTCTGACGTACTAGGGAGAAGAGGAGATCTGTATGCCGCCTCTAAAAGACAAAGGTTTGAGAGAACGCGAGCTCGCAAGGTTTCGGTGGGCCATGCTTGGTCCTGGCTTGTTGGTGTTGTTCATCATCAACCTCATGCCGATTCTCGATACCATCTATACAAGTCTGTTCGACTACTATCTGCCGATGCCACAGGACAAAATCTTCGTCGGACTTGGGAACTACATCAACTTGTTCAAGGAGCCTCGGTTCCTTCAGTCCTGCTTCAGGACGCTCCTGTTCATGCTGATGGTCGTGACCACCGAAACGCTGTTGGGCTTCGGGATCGCTTTGGCGTTGACGTCCGAAGCCTATGGGACGAAAACACTTCGAGGCGTGTTGATCCTGCCGATCATGTTGACCCCGATCGCCACGGCCTTCATGTGGCGCATCATGTACAGCCCGACACTTGGTATCCTGAACTATTTTCTGGAGTTGTTGAACATACCTCCACAAAAATGGATCTATGGTGCTAATCAGGCATTGCCTTCGGTCGCCGTGGTAGTGGCATGGTGCAAGACACCTTTCATGGTGATGGTGTTTTATACCGGGCTGCTATCGGTCAGCGAGGATATCCTTGAGGCAGCGAGGATCGATGGCGCGAACGGCTGGAACATCCTATGGCGGATCAAACTGCCATTGATCAAACCGGTGTTCTTTGTCGCGATTCTGTTCCAGACCATCGATACAGCTAAAGAATTCGATTTCACCCAGATATTGACCCGCGGTGGTCCTGGATCCGCCACTGAATCCCTGTCGATCTTCACCTACCTGAACAGTTTTGGGTTCTTGAAAATGGGTTATGGTTCAGCTTCTGCGATCATACTGAGCGTGTTCATCTTCATCCTGGCGATAGCCATCATCAAAGCGGGAGGGATTGATTTTGACAAGTAGATTCAAACCTGCACAGTTTTCCATGGCGCAGAAGAAGAAAACGCTGAAGGCCGTCGCCACGGTTCTTTTGTGGATCTTCGCACTCATCTATATGTTTCCTTTGATTTGGACGGTCATGTTCTCGTTCAAGACAAAGGTTGACGCACTGTCGTATCCACCGAAATTCTTTTCGGCCCCGACCTTCAAGAACTATGTGGAGGTTTGGACCAACAGTGAATTTTTGCAGTATACGGCGAATTCATTGATCATCGCCCTGTCGGCGACAGGTGTCGGCATGTTGTTGGGGGCTCCTGCCGCATATATCCTTTCACGGAGCTACTACAAGCCCAAGGGCTCGAAGTACCTGCTGTTCGGGGTTCTGTCCACGAGGATTGTGCCGCAGATCACCTTCATGATCCCGTTTTTCATCGTGTTCAGAAAAATGAGACTGATCGACACCCACATTTCGATCATCATCATGCATCTGACGATTATCTTGGGATTCGGTATCTGGATGATGCGGTCCTACTTCATGGACATTCCGTTCGACCTGGAGCAATCGGCGTTGATTGATGGCTGCACGTACTTCCAGGCGTTCTACAAAATCATCATTCCGTTGGCAGGCCCTGGTATCGCTACTACGGCGATCTTCTCTTTCAACTACAGTTGGAACGAATTCCTGTATGCGTTGATCCTTACGGGCTCGAAAACGAAGACCTTGCCGCTGGGGGTGTACAACTGGGTCAGCTATGAATCGATAGACTGGGGAGGACTGACCGCGACAGCGGTGCTCGCATTGATTCCTATCGTGATTTTCTACTGTTTTGTCCAGAAGGGACTGGTACGCGGAATGACGATGGGAGCGGTGAAAGGTTGATACAACACACAATATCATACGCTGGAAACAGTGAAAAAGGAGATTGCAATGAAAAACGAACTGGGATTGCTGATCAAGCTGGATCGTCAGGAAAACATCGAGAATCTATTGAAGCGGGTGGTCGACCTTGGGTTCAAATCCTGCCAGATCTCTACATACGTTCCCTCGCTGTATACGCAGGAAACCGCCGACCTTGTGAATGAATACTGCGGCAAATATGGGCTGACCGTGTCTCTGTGGTGGGCCGGTTGGCCAGGGACCCACCATTGGAATTTCGTGGAGGGACCTGCGTCCGTGGGGTTGGTTCCGTTGCAATACCGCAAAGAACGCTGTCAGATCATGAAGCAGGCCTCTGATTTCTGCAAGCTGATCGGTGTCGATCGGATCGCGACCCATGCCGGTTTCATCCCCGAAGACATGCATGATCCCCTCTATGTATCTTTGATCGAAGACCTGAAGGATGTCGCCGAATACTGCAAGGGGAACGGGCAATTGTTCTGTTTCGAGACTGGACAGGAAACACCGGTGACGCTGCTGAGGACTATCCAGGATATTGGTTACGACAATGTAGGAATCAACCTTGATCCTGCCAACCTGGTCATGTATGGCAGAGGGAATGCGGTTGATTCGCTGAAGGTGCTGGGCAAATACCTGTTCGGTGTCCATATCAAGGATGGAAAATATCCTACCGACGGCAGAGAGCTTGGCGTTGAGGTTCCTGTCGGACAGGGGGATGTCGAGATGCCGGAGCTCATGGCCGCCATCGAGGCGTTGGACTTCAGAGGACCTCTGACTATTGAGATTGAATTGGACCGAAGAGTGGGTGAGAATACTCCGGAACAGGCTATCAAGGAAACAGTAGCATATTTGAACCAATTCCTAGATTAAGGATGATCCTTCCATGAATATACTCTCTTGTTACGTGGTCGGGGCTGGCTATATGGGGGCGACCCATCTGGATTGTTATCTCCGTAACCCGGATGTGGCCGTTCTCGGCATAGTCGATACCGATGAAAAAAAAGGCCGCTCTCTTGCGGAGAAGCTTTCCCTGAACTGGTATACCGATATCGAATCCGCGTTCGCTTCGCACGTGGTCGATTTCTGCGATATCTGTCTTCCCAGCTCCATGCACAAGGAGGCTGTGGTTCAATCCATGGTCTTTGGTGCCCATGTCCTTTGCGAGAAACCGTTCGCGGTGAGTCTCGAGGACATGGATGAGATGCTGGCGGCGGCGGAGACCTATGGCAAGCGGTTGATGGTGGCCCATGTATGTCGTTTCATGCCGCAGTACGCCAAGACCAAGGAGCTGTTGGACAGCGGGATACTGGGGAGCCCGCTTTCTCTTGTCTGTACCAGGGAAAGCGAGACACCTGCCTGGAGTTGGAATAATTGGCTTTATGACAGGAATATCAGCGGGGGTACCTTGCTCGATCTGTCTGTCCACGACCTTGATATCGCCAACTGGTTGCTCGGGACTCCTTGCTTTCATAATGCGAATCTTGTTGAGAGTCAGAAAAAGCCTGGTGTGAATTTCGTCATGTCCTGTCTGGGCTATCCGAATGGATCACAGGCGAATATCATCGCGAACCATCTGTTGCCTGACGGGCATCCGTTTGTCTCTTCTTTCAGGTTGACCTGTACCGAGGCGACTGTAGAATTCAATACGGAATCTTCGTTGGATGTCCTGACCGTCTTTTCCGACAATCATAGCCGGATCATTGATCTGACACAGTGCGAAGGCTATGGGAATGCGTATGAGGCGGAATTGAAAAGTTTTGTCGATAGGCTGAGGGACGGTCGGGAATTCATCATCACCAACGACCAGGCAAGGTTGGCTGTATCGACGGTTCATGAGTTGTATGGCAATATGTATGAATCCAAAGTGAAATAATCGGAGTTCACCGCCTGGACCAGCTGGCCCAGGCGGAATGTTTTTCTCTATTGCCCATTGGATTGCTGTTGTTTGCCGGCTATCTGGAAGATGATCTGTCTACCGAACAACTCGCTGATACATAATCGTGCCGCGCCGATTGCGGCACTACTGGAAGGCTGTTGAGTGAACTCGATGGAGAAATTATGGCCTATCCAAGGATATGCCTTCTTCTGGACGGTGTTGCGGATATAGTACAGGTAATTCGGTCCAAGTTGCATGAGCTGACCAGCGATGACGACCTGCGCAGGATCAAGGAACATTGTCAACATTCCTATGATTTCACCGATGGATTCACCTGCGTACTGAATGATTCCCAGGGCGATCCTGTCGCCATCGTCAGCGGCGGTCTTGATATCGGAGATTTCGAGTTTGCCGTTTGCTGCATAGATTTCGTGCAGTTTTGAATGCTTTGAACCTGTCGCGAATTCCGTTGCTCTTTTCAGGATTGCGGGTGCTGAGGCGATCGCTTCGATACACCCTGTTTTCCCACATTCGCATTGTTGTGTCGCATTGGTGACTTGGATATGGCCTATATTACCTCCACCACCGTTTTCTCCCCGGTATATGCTGTTTCCAATGACCAGCCCGGAGCCAATACCTGTTCCTACCTTGATACATAGCAGCACGCGGGTCTGTTTGTTTGGTCTCTGCTGGTATTCCTCCAACGCCATGGTATTCACTTCGTTGTCGATGAAGGCAGGGCAGCGATACCTGTCCTGGAAATATCTCTTCAGATCGAACATATGCCAGCCCGGCATGAACGCGGGATAGTTCGCATAACCTTCCTCATATTTGACAGGTGATGGAACTCCCATACCGATACCGAGCAATTTCTTTGTTTCCGTACAGTATTTCCCCTGAAGTTGCTCAATATAGCCGTCTATCTCGTGGAGTATCGGTTCCGGTCCTCTGACTAGATCCACTGGCTTGCGTATGATTTCGATCGTCTCGCAAAGGATATTGAATATACCTATCCTACAGCTGGTTCCTCCGATCGCAATGCCGATGATATAGCCTAGGTCTGCGTTGAGCTTGTATTCGATATTCTTCTTTTTGTTCATCGTCTTGGTATTGTCCGTGACGATCATCCCGTTCTGGATCAAGTGTTCGCAGGCAATGGAGATCATTGCCCTGGAATATCCGGAAAGCTCGAACATCCGGGTTTGTGAAATTGAACCATTGTCGCTGATAAGTTTAAGAATGGTATTTACAGCCGTATCGGAGGTGTTTGAAATCGGCAAGATGCCCCCCTTTTCTTTTAATGATTAAATTATAACGCATAGGGTGTTAAAAAAAAAGCTTTTCATTCAACCTTCTATAAAACGTGATCCTCACATTGTTGTGGTTTGGGGGCGGTGAATCTTTTCCCTTCCAAGCATCAGTAAAATGTCCCATCATGTAAGTTGTCATCTTCCTCCCTTGTACATCACCCCCTCGTTGGGTATTGTTGTATGTGATGGATTCCCTCGCCGACGACGGGGCCGCGTGCGGCCACAGTACCAAAAACAGTACCAAAACAGTACCAATGACGGTCTCAAAATCGGAACCAAAGGCAGAATCACATGAAGAGAGGTTTTGTATGACGACACAGGAAGCGATGCAGAAACTGGAAACCCTCGACAGGGAACTGGTGTTGCTGGAACATATAGGGGCGACTCTGAGCTGGGACCAGCAGACGGTCATCTCCGAGAAAGGCCACGACGAACGGGCCGTGCAGATGGCCTGGATACAAGGCCGGCATCATGAGCTTGCCACGAGTGAGGCCATGGGGGAGTTGCTTGCGAAACTCGGTGCCGATGAACAGCATCCGGAAGGTGGGAATTCCCTCGACGGAACGGCCGATAACCTGGAGACGATACAACGCAACAAGGCGCTGGTCCGTATCCGTTACGAGGCATGGGACAAGGAGCGCAAGCTGCCCGCCTCGCTTGTCGAGAAACTTGCGGAGACCACCGGCAAGGCCCATAGCGCTTGGGTAAAAGCCCGAAAAGAATGCGATTGGAGCCTTTTCAAGCCCTTGCTGGGCGACATTGTCTCCTTGGTACAGGAGAAAGCGGTTTGTTACGGCGGAAAACCGAAAAACACCGGCCACAGCGCGGGAGCCGACAAGGAAAACGCAACAGGCAAAGACGAAAAGAGCCTCTATGATGTATTGCTGGACGAGTATGAGCCGGGGATGGATACAGCGACCGTCGCTTCTCTATTCAAGACTATGAAACATAACCTTCAGGATTTGCTGGCGGACATCACCCGTAGCGGACAGCCTGATGATTCGTTCCTCTATGAGTCCTATCCCGTGGAGTTGCAGGACAAGTTCGGAAAGGAAATTCTGCGCGACATGGGTTTTGATTTCAGCCGTGGGAGCATGGGACTTGCCGCCCATCCGTTCACCTCGACGATCGGGTGCGACGATATCCGCATCACCACCCGTTATACGGAGCCTTCGGTGTCGAGCCCGCTGTTCTCCACCATACACGAAGGCGGGCACGCTCTGTATGAGCAGGGGGCTTCCAACCCGCTGACCCACGGGACGAGTCTGGCCAACGGCGCCTCGTTCGCGTTCCATGAAAGCCAGTCCCGGCTATGGGAGAACATCATCGGCCACAGCCCTGCGTTCTGGGAACATTACTATCCCCGGTTCAAGCAGTTGTTCCCCAACCAGACGGTGGGGATCGATCTGAGGACATTCATCAAGGGCATCAACAAAGTCGTCCCTTCCATGATCAGGGTCAATGCCGATGAAGTGACCTACGGTTTGCACATCATCCTCCGATTCGAGTTGGAACAGGCTTTGATCGAAGGAACCGTAACGTTGGACGAGCTTCCGGAGCTGTGGGATGAAAAGATGGTCGAGCTGCTGGGTATCCGGCCGCAGACCACCGCCGACGGCGTATTGCAGGATGTCCATTGGGCGGGTGGTGATTTCGGCTATTTCCCGACCTACGCCTTGGGCAATCTCTATGGGGCCCAGATCTGGGAGACTCTATGCCGGTCCCTCGGCGGGGTGGAGGCGGTGGACGACCTGCTGCGCCAAGGCGATCTCAAGACTATCGGTTCTTGGTTGAATGAACACATCTATCAATACGGGATGATGTATCGG
Organism: uncultured Sphaerochaeta sp.; assembly: GCA_964407735.1. Classification (GTDB taxonomy): domain Bacteria; phylum Spirochaetota; class Spirochaetia; order Sphaerochaetales; family Sphaerochaetaceae; genus Spiro-02. The sequence goes on from CAYOWS010000043.1 coordinate 21,003, forward strand.
CCTTCCGATCTATTGGCCAGGGTGACCGGACGTCCTCTTGACGCAGGTTGTTTCACAAGATACCTTGATGGCAAGTATCGTCATCTCTATGGCTTTTGATTGAGGGGTAACAATGAATCTTCCGAATAAACTGACAGTCGCAAGACTGGTAATGGCTCCTATATTCTTCATCGTGTTCAACCTGCCCGTCTGGGTGGCCAATGAAACGCTCGCTACGATCAGCACGATCATCGTTTTGGTCCTCTATGTGCTGATGGAGCTGACCGACCTCCTCGATGGCAAGATCGCCAGGAAATACCATCTGGTCACCGACCTTGGCAAAGTGATGGACCCCTTCGCCGATACATTGAGCCATCTGACCTATTTCGTCTGTCTGATGAGCGTATCGGTCATGCCGTCGTGGGCGTTCATCATCATCATGTGGCGTGAATTCTCCATCAGCTTCCTTCGCATGCTGATGATGGGCAAGGGCAAGGCTGTCGCAGCCAACATCTGGGGCAAGAGCAAGACCGTCCTCTACGCCGTGACAAGCGTACTGGGCATGATCTATTACGCCTTGCTACATTTCATGGCCGGAGCTTCGTTCCTGCCGACCTGCCAGATCGTCCTGACCGTACTGTTCGCATTGGCCGCGGTAGCTTCCGTAGCTTCGTTCCTTACCTATGTAAAGGCTATCTTCCGTGACGGAAGCCTGTCGAGCATGACCAGATAAAGCGGACCGGACGCTATGGATCGACCTGGGTATTTGCGACCGGTTTCTGAGTTGAGCGTCAGGGATGCGAAAAGCGTCCAGTGGCTGCTGACCGATGTCGATGACACCATCACCACGCAAGGGAAGCTCCATCCCGTCGCCTTGGAAGCACTTTGGCGATTGCATGAGGCGGGAATCAAAGTCATCTGCGTGACCGGTGGTTCCGCGGGGTGGGGCGATGTCTATCTTCGCCAATGGCCTGTCGAGGCTGTGGTGTCCGAAAGCGGTGCCGTATCCTTGTACCGGGACGTTACCCCCGGCCCCTCATGTGGACAGATCCGCCATTTCATCCATCCATCCATCGACGCTTCTTCTTATAAAGAGAAGGCGGATCGCCTGATCGAGCGGGTCCTGGCCGAAGTGCCGGGCTCGAAATTGTCCAGCGATCATTTCGCCAGAATCTATGATATCGCTTTCGACTACGGCAGCGAGCCTCCGTATCTCGGTCCGGAGGAGATCGAGCATATTCTCTCAATCTGTAGGGAAGAGGGGGCGTGTACCGCCGTGAGTTCGATCCACGTGAACTGTTGGTTCGGGGAGCATGACAAGCGGGAAGGTGCCTTGTGCTTTATGGAAACAATCATGGGAATTCCGCGCCATGAGGTTCCCCTGTGCTGTGGTTATAGTGGTGACGCCCCGAACGACCAGCCGATGTTCTCCTTGATTCCGATTAGTTTCGGGGTCGCCAATGTGCTGGACAAGGCGGCTTCCATGGAATTTCTTCCAAAATATGTTGCGGCCAAGCGGTATGGCGAGGGGTTCGCCGAGATCGTTTCCCGATTGCTGGAGAAGCGTGCATAGGGGATGTTCTGGCGTTATTCGCTGAAAGCCTAAAAAAATGTAGAAAAAATGAAAAGGGTACTAGACGTAATAATGTTTGTCGGCTATTATCCAACTCGCTTTGAACGATAACTGATGGCCAACTGCGGTTGGCTGACCGCAAAAGAAAACGTGGTCGATGAAATTCAAAAAATAGTGGAAGTTTTCACTTGACACTATCTCGGGAATTTTGTTATGTTAGTCGGGCACGCTACGTGAAACCGTCAAGGTTGTTGCGAAGTGAAGCATTGAAGATTTTGGTTTTTTGACAGAGATATGAGAGAAGAGAAGGGAAAAAATTCGCGAGGATGATTACCAGCAATGGTCGTTGATCTAAGCGATGAAGACAATAGTCTTCAGGGAAGCACAAGGGCTTCCTGGTCAATTTCGATTCGGACAAACGAGGCAGAA
>CAYOWS010000044.1:0-20829 GCA_964407735.1 uncultured Sphaerochaeta sp.
ATATCGGCAAGGGGGAGGTCGCCTTTCTTTTCCTTCTTTCGACATATTACGTGGTCGTAGACGTGGTGTTCGACCCCCTACACCCGCTTTCCGGACCGTAGACCTGCTTTCTTCGGCGTACACGTGGACTCTAGCGTTTAGACGTGGACTTTCCCCCGGTAGACGTGCTTTCCAGGCCGTACACGTGGTCGTAGACGTGGTGCCTGCCGGGGTAGACGTGGTGTTGGCCTATTTCGTCAAAGCCTGGGATTCTCCTTGCCACGGACATCTCCTCCACCTATAATTCGAAGCATCACTGTGATGCCCGTTCAGGGCGTAGGACGTAAAGATGGCTGATACGGAAAAAACGTGGTTTTCGGCATACACCCGACGGCTTCAAGTACAGATGTGCAACAGGGCGTTTCTCCTTTATCTGATCAAATGTCTGCTTGGTACGATTATCTGCTATGGACTGTATGTAATGATTCCTCAGTACCACCTGTATTGGTCTTTGGTCTCTGTCTTGCTTGTGTTGGCGCCCGACCATAGCGATTCGATCAAACTCCCTCTCGCCCGTATCAAGGCGAACCTCGCAGGTGGCATGGTCGGCTTGCTGTGCTTTTTTCTGCCGTTGCCTCCGCTGGTTTGTCTATGCATCGGAGTTCCCCTGACGATTTTCATCTGCTATGGCTTGGGTTTCGGCAATGCGACTAGGTCGGCTCTGGCCGCGATCATCATCGTATTCATACAGGAAAACGAAGTCGGCCATTGGCGTATCGCGATGGAACGTATGGGGGCTGTGGTCCTGGGGTGTCTGGTGGCATTGGCTTTGACCTTGATTTTCCATTGGGGCGAGGGGCTGTTTCCTGCGAAGTCTGACAAAGCACCTGGCGGTGAAAATACCACTTCGATGGTACCGAAGAGTGATAGATAGCACGATGCTCTAAATTCATCATCCTCAGCAATATCCGGGAGGAACTATGTCGTTTCAGATAGTCGAAGGTGATATTACAAAGTATGAGGTCGATGCCATAGCCAACGCGGCCAACTGCTCGCTGCTTGGTGGTGGCGGGGTGGATGGAGCTATCCATCGTGCCGCAGGACCTGGATTACTGGTCGAATGCAGGGGGCTGGGTGGTTGCCCGACAGGGGAGGTTCGGATTACGAAAGGCTATAGTTTGCCTGCGAAGTACATACTTCATACCCCTGGTCCTGTCTGGCATGGTGGAACTTATGGGGAATCCGAATTACTTGCTTCATGTTACAGGAACTGCCTGGCTTTGGCGGTTGAAAACGGTTGCCGTAGTATCGCGTTTCCCTCTATCAGCACCGGTGTCTATGGGTATCCCGTTGATGCCGCTGCGGAAGTGGCGGTCGGTACGATCATGGAAGTGCTCGGTATCCATCCTGAACTCGAAGTGTCAATGGTCTGTTTTGATGACGATACCAAAGCTGTCTATGAACGGGCTTACGATCGATGGCTGTCGTCATCCATATCAAAGACCGTGAAGGAGACGTTAGCGTAGAAGCGGCAGGCTTCCCGTCAGGCTGTTCACAGCATGAGCCTCTCCATAGACAGCCAGACCAAGATATTCTTGATCGGCAGACCCTGTATTGGATTCTTTTTCCTCGTAGTCCGTATACGACAGACTGCGACGTGCTATGTCGGAGAAATCCACATATTGTAGTTCCTTGTGGTTTTCATCGACCAGTTTTGACCGGATATCAAGCAAGCGGTCCTTGTCGGCGGCGAGTATCGGGATAGGGAGGCTTGTGATCCCAGGATGTGCCGTCCCCGAGGCATCCGTCACGGTATGACCTACGATTTCAGGCATCAGTTTGCCGATCGTGATGCCGAGAATCGACGCCGTGTTCGCCAGAACTCCGATGGGGAGCGTCTTGTCCAGGACCAACACACATTTCACGCTCATGCCTGCGCCTCCTGTTTTTCAGCCCCGTTTGCCGGAAGCGCCGATTCCTTTCCGTGCCATTGCGAGATGAACAGTCCTGCTACGGTCAGCAAGGTCCCGATTCCTGTCCATGCGGTCATCGGTTCATGAAGGATGATGACCGAGGCGATCACGGTTACCACAGGGACAAGGTAGATGTAGACACTGGTCTTCAACGCTCCCAGGATACCGACGGCTCGATTCCATGTGACGAAACACAAAGCTGAAGCGCCGAAACCGAGATACAGAATGTTAAGCAGTACTTTCGGTTGTGTGAGTTGCCTGAGATCAGGTGCGAATCCCAATGGTTTCAAAACGAGGGCCATGCAGATCAGGCCGTAGAAGAATATCCGCCGTGTCATGGCGATGGTGTCCGTCATGAAGGTCCCGATTTTTTTCAAAAAGAGAGAATAAATCGCCCAGGCGAACGCCGCCAGGATGGCGAGGAAATCCCCGAACGGGTTGATCCGCAAGGATTGTGAGCCACTGAAGGAAAGGAGCGCTATCCCTCCGATCGAAGCGAGAAAACCGATGAAGAACTGTAGCGTAGGGCGTTCACTCGCCGTTCCTTGCGATGATTTCCGTGAAGCTATCATACAGAGTATCGCCGTAAAGAAGGGCGCGATAGCGACGATTACTCCGACATTTGACACCAAGGTGTAGGTGAGGGCTATGTTTTCCAGCAAGAAATAGAGTGTCACGCCACTGATTCCCGCTCCGAACAGCAAAAGCTCTTGCCGTAGGGTATGCCAGGAGAATTTGCTGAATCCCTTCCCCATGACAAGGGAAACGATGACCAAGGTAAGGTAGCCAATGATGAACCTGAAAAACAGGATTTCAATCGGTGAATATGACTGTAGCAACACTTTTGTTGAGACAAAGGTCGTCCCCCATATGATAATGGTGATGATCGCCGAGACATGAGCCGTTGCGATCCGTCTGTTATCCATTCTGTTCTCCTTTTGTTTCACTTTGTGAAAAATGGACTGTGGTGTCCTGGACTGTCCAGGATTCTTATCGGAATATGTTGCGATATTGTCCAGGGGTAAGCCCGATCAGGCGTTTGAAGAACTTGGAGAAGTGGCTTTGGTCAACGAACCCTGTCTGCATCGCTGCTTCCAGGGTGGAGACACCTTGTTCCAACAGTTTCTTCGCCTTCCCGATCCTGACCGTCTCCAGGTATTGGTAAGGTGTGATCCCTTGCTCTTTAGAAAACTGGCGGATCAACTGGTATCTGCTGGTGTCGGTTATCTCACAGAGTTGTTCCAACGTGATAGCTTCCGCATAATGCTGGTTCAGATATTCACAGACGGATCCCAGTTTGAAATCCGGGTTTGCTGTCGTGATAGAGCTGAGTTCTCCTTGTTCGTCGATCAGCTGTTCAATGAATAGAAGAAATGCCTCTTCCTTGAGGAATTCAGGTTCTTCTTGAAGGATCATTGTGTGGATCTCTTTCAATGGGACCGCCAGTTCGCTTTTTTGTACGACAGGTTCCTTGAATCGAAGAGTGAAGGGCTTTCCGTATATATCCGTGATGGTACGAAGCATTGTCTCTGCCGATATATTGAGGCAACGATAGTCCAACGTTCGACCATCGACTTGATCACAGGTATGTGGATCCCGTGGGTTGAACAACGTCAGATCTCCGCTTTCCAACAGATAGGGCTGTCCTTTGCAGATCAGGCTCCGTTTGCCATCTTCTATATAGCCGACGACATAGTAGTCGTGGAAGTGATTGGGGAACTGCTGCATGATTCCCTGGAAATGGTAGGCCTCGATTTGGAGACGGGTGTCGTATCGGACGGTCCGTGATTCTTCGTTCATGGTGATACCATATCATATTCGGAGGGTTGTTGATTGTACGATATTGCTGATGTGGAGTGTGTTTTGTTGATGATTTTGTCGTGATATCACGATAAAACACTAAGTTTTATTAATTTTATCCCAAAGCAACGATAATTTTAGCTAGATATCATGGATTTCCTGTTGTATCAGTTTGCCTGACACAACAGGAAACCTATTGGTTCTTTATCTCAGCAAGGCTTCCGGCAATTCCCGTACCGTATATTGCTTCTGCTGGATGAACTCAATCGCCTGTACCGCAGCGGAAGCCGCGCTGGTCGTAGTGGTGTAGGGGATCTTCATCCGCATGACTTCGGTCCGGATATCGTCATCACTTCTGCGGGAATGGAAGCCCATCGGGGTGTTGATCACCAATGCAACCCTGCGGGAACGGATGTTGTCCACGATGTTCGGATGCCCCTCATGGACCTTCATCATCACCTCGCAGAGAATTCCAGCATCGAACAAATCCCTTGCGGTTCCTCTGGTCGCGGCCAGTTGGAATCCGAGTTCCTGAAGCTTCCTTGCGATCGGAATGATAGTCTGTCGATCCTTCTTGTTGACTGAAATGGCCACGATACCCTTGTCTGGGAGCTTGTTTCCAGCACTGGCTTGACTTTTGGCATAGGCTTCACCGAAAGTGGGCGCCATGCCTATGACTTCGCCGGTGGACCGCATTTCCGGACCCAGCGCAGGGTCGACATTGACGAATCTGTCGAAGGAGAACACAGCCTCCTTGATCGCCCATCCCGTGATACAACGTCCTTCTCCGATTCCACCCTCCTTCTTCACCAGGTTCTGGGCCACGAGGTCTTCGCCTTCCCAGACCCTGACGGCGGCTTCGATCAGGTTGACGCCCGAAGCCTTGGATATGAAGGGTACGGTTCTGGACGCACGGGGGTTCACCTCGATCAGATAGAGCTTCTCTTCCTTGACGGCGAACTGGATGTTCATCAGCCCTTTGACCGGCAGTGCCTTGGCTATGGACAACGCCGCCTGACGCATCTGTTCAAGGATCGCGGGGGAGGACTTGTACGGAGGGAACACCGCCGCGGAATCTCCGCTATGGATGCCCGCCGCTTCTATATGCTGGAGGATTCCTCCGATATAGATGCTCTTGCCGTCACATACGGCGTCGAGGTCGTACTCGAAAGCGTCTTCCAGGAACTGGTCGACCAGTACCGGGGCCTCCGGGCTGACCGTGGTCCCCCTGGCGAAGAATTCGTCGAGGTCTTCTTCGTTGTAGGCGATGAACATGCTCCGTCCGCCAAGGACGAACGAGGGTCTGAGCAATACCGGAAACCCTACTTCCAGCGCACAGCGGTGGACCTCTTGCTCCGAGCCGGCCATTCTGTTTTCGGGCTGCCGAAGTCCAAGTTTGCGAACCAACGCCGCGAACTGTCCGCGGTCTTCGGTCTCATCAATGCCTTCCAACGAAGTTCCTACGATATTCGCTCCACTCTCTTGCAGGACCGCCGCCATGTTGAGCGGAGTCTGTCCGCCAAGCTGGACGACTACATCTTTCGTTCCCTCTTTGTCGAGGATCGACCGGACGTGTTCAGAGGTGAGGGGTTCTACATAGAGTCTGTCGGAAATATTGAAGTCGGTAGAGACTGTTTCAGGGTTCGAGTTGACCATGATGGTCTTGCGCCCCAGCTTGCGATAGGCCAGTGAGGCGAGGGTGCAGCAGGTATCGAACTCAAGGCCCTGACCAATGCGGTTCGGGCCGCTGGCCAAGATGACCACCGCCTTGTCCCCCATCGGTTCACCTTCATCAACCTCACCATACGTAGTGTAGCAATACGGGGTGAGGGCGGAGAATTCACCTGCGCAGGTATCCACGAAGTGGGTCGCTGGAATCAGTCCCAGCTGCTTGCGGAGCTCCGCCACTTCCTGTTCAGTTCCTCCTGTCAGATTCGCGATGTGTTTGTCTGAAATTCCTGCACGTTTCGCTTTTTCCAGAAGTTCTTTGGAGAGTACTGATGCGGGCGTACCTTTTCCTTTGAGTTGTTCCAGTTCTTTTTCCAGCTGGGCCTGCTGGACGAGCAACATCAGGAACCAGCGGTCGAAACCTGTGATCTCCGATATTTCGTCGAGTTTCGCCGGCCCCTCTTTTTTGATGATGGTATAGGCGGCGAGAAGGCGCAATGGGTGGGCGCTATGGAGCAACCGGTCGACTTCCTCAGACGAATGCCCGGTGCTTTCGTCCAGCACGGTGATTCCTTCGAACTTCCGTTCCGATGCCCTGATACCTTTGTTGAGGGCTTCCAGCGCGGTCCTTCCCATCGCCAACGCTTCTCCGACGCTTCTCATCTGTGTGCCGAGCGCACTACATGGCAAGGGGAATTTCTCCAGTTCGAAACGGGGGACTTTGACGGCGCAATAATCCAGCGCAGGTTCGAAACAGGATACTGACTGTCCTGTGATTTCGTTGAGGACTTCATCCAACGTATATCCGACCGCAAGTTTCGCGGAACATCGGGCTATGGGAAAACCCGTGGCCTTGCTGGCCAACGCGGAGGATCGGGATACGCGGGGATTCATCTCGATGACGACCATGCGGTCGGTATCGGGTTGCATGGCGAACTGGACGTTGCTGCCTCCGCAATCCACTCCGACCGCTCTGAGGATATCAATCGAAGCGGTTCTCATTCTCTGGTACTGTCGGTCGTTGAGGGTCTGGATCGGGGCTATGGTGATGCTGTCTCCCGTATGGACGCCCATCGGGTCGATGTTTTCGATAGAACAGACGATAATGGCGTTGTCGTGCTTGTCCCGCATGACCTCCATTTCGAATTCCTTCCAGCCGATGAGGGATTCCTCCACCAGTATTTCGTTGACGGGACTTTCGGCCAGGGCATGCTCGACAAGGGGGATGAACTCCTCTTCCGTATTGGCGATGCTTCCGCCCATCCCTCCCAACGTGAAGCTGGGGCGGATGATCAAGGGCAGTCCTATCTGGCTCTTGAACGCCACCGCTTCCCCTACCGTATGGGCGACGGCGGAACGGGCGCTTTCCAATCCCAAGGACTCGACTACCTTTTTGAACTGTCCTCGGTCTTCAGCGAGTTCAATGGATTCGATGCCCGCACCGATTACCTGCACTCCGTATTTTTTTAGGAGCCCCTGTTTTTCGAGCTCCATGGTGAGGTTCAGCGCCGTCTGTCCCCCCATTGTCGAGAGTATGGCGTCCGGACGGTCGCGCTGGAATATCTGTTCGATGTATTCGACTTTCAACGGCTCCAGATAGATCCTGTCGGCGATTCCCGGCGTGGTCATGACAGTAGCCGGATTCGGGTTTACGAGCAATACCTCGTAGCCTTCCTCCTTGAGCGCCTTGACGGCCTGGGTTCCTGAATAGTCGAATTCACAGGCTTGTCCAATTACGATCGGTCCGCTTCCGATTACCAGGATGCGGTGGATGTCTGTTCGTGCGCCCATTATCTTCTCCTTCTCGGCCTTTGCGTCCATGGAGGCGTCATTGCATTCGCTCACATAGTCGTACTATGCTCGCTGCTTGATTCCTATCCCTGGACACAATGTCCTTCGAACATTTCTTATCGTATCTTGCCCATCCTCCTCCATATCGGGGGATGATGGAGGCTATTCCGCCGTCTTGCCAGTCTTCGCGCAGGTGATGAACCTGTCAAAGATCCATGTAGCGTCCTGTGGGCCGGGAGATGCCTCCGGGTGGTACTGAACCGACATGACCGGCAGTTCTTTGTGATATATCCCTTCTATTGAGCCATCGTTCGCATTAGTGAACCAGACCTCTATGTCATCGCCAAGACTATCGGGATCTGTCATGAACCCATGGTTCTGGCTGGTGACGAACACCTTGTCGGTGATCATGTCCCTGACCGGATGATTTCCTCCATGGTGCCCGAATTTCATCTTGACCGTCTTTCCTCCCAAGGCCCATGTGATCAGCTGATGCCCGAGGCAGATTCCGACGACGGGAAGCTCGCCGACGAGGGCTGTCGCCATCGCCACCGCGTCCTGCAACAACGCAGGATCTCCAGGGCCGTTGGAAAGGAACACCGCGTCCGCCTTTGGTTCCAGTTTCAGAATATCTTCCGCTGTGGCGTTCGCTCCGAGGAGTGTCACCGCCGCGTTCCTTTTATACAATTCGTTGATGATGGATTTCTTGATGCCATAGTCCACGACGGCGAAACGCAGGTCGGGGTGGGTGGGTACTGAGCTGGTCTCAGGTCCGAGGCGAGGGTCCACGATCGTCTGCTTGATGGTTACCCCGTCAATCAGATCCCGTTCCGTGATGCTCGGGAAAGCCTTGACGGCTTTAAGAGCCGTCTGCAACTCTTGTCCGGACAATTCATCTTTCTTGCTTTTGACCAACAGACCATTGCGGGAACCATTCGTTCTCAGATGGAGTGTCAGGAAACGGGTATCCACATCGGTGATCGCGCAGGTTCCATGGGCTTTGAGGAATGCATCCAGCGATATCCTTCCCGGAGGAAGCGGGCCGTCATACGCCTCTCTGACGATCAACGCCGTAGCATGGATGCCTCCGCCGGAAAGTGTGCTCTCCGCCCAGGCTTCATCACATCCATAGTTTCCGATGTGTGGATAGGTCATGACAACCATCTGTCCATTGTAGGAGGGGTCAGTAAGGATTTCCGGATATCCGGTCATGCTCGTGTTGAACACTACCTCTCCGGCAGGAAACAATCCTCCCTGCAACTGATCGCAATAGGGAGCCTCGGCTCCGAATCCGACACCCTTGAGGACTGTACCGTCATCAAGTACTAGGAACGTCTTGTCCATGTGGTGAACCTGCCTTGTCGCGAAGGGCTGATCCTTCGCTAGTCCAAATTGACTGGATGATATCGTAAACAAGCGACTTGTGCAACATGTATACGAAATAAATGCAACAATATGCATGAATATTTATGTTTATGCAACAAAAATGTATAATAATGCAACAAAATGAATCGTTTTAATGAAAATATACAGTCTGTGACTTGTTGCGAAATGATATTTTCAATCAAATCTAAGAACGGAATACAAAGTTTTCTTTACAACTCCATATGGGACGATGCAATATGAAATCATCAATCATGAAACCCACTGGCAGGGTACGCATGTTGGGGGAGAGTGGAATGGACTATACCATCACATTCGGATATCCTCGTCGCCCACTGCTGTTTGAACATCTGAAGTTTGCTATAGAGGAACAGAGAATCATTGCGCTTTGCGGCCATAATGGTGTCGGAAAGACGACATTGCTCAAACTACTGACAGGGATCTTGCCTTTGCAAGATGGGTCGTTCATTGATGTCGGAATCTCCAAATGGTTTCTACCTAGTGCCGGTGGGCTGCTTGGCAACTTTTCATTGCGTGAACATCTTTCCTTGGTCCGTAGTCTGGTGGGAGGTGCATTGCCCCAGTCCGTCGATGAGGCGATATCTTCTTTCGATGCGGGAGAGTTCATTGACAACCCTGTCGAGAGCCTGTCCAGTGGTGAATATACAAAGGCTTCCTTGATCGTGATGCTGGCGAACTCACCGCAGTTCCTGTTCCTTGACGAGCCCTTCGCGTTTCTTGATCCGAAAGCTTCGGTCTGGTTGTGCGATTCCCTGAGGAAAATGCCTGGGAACACTATTGTATTCTCTTCCCATGACCTGCATATGGTGAGCGAGTTGTCCGACCGCTGCCTGATCCTGAAAAAAGGTCGGATCGCATGGGATTCGGAAACGGAAAGCATTCCTTTGTCGCATGACCGGTTGCAGGCCGCATATGAGGCGTTTTCATGATGGAGGTGGCATATGTGCAATAGTGACGGTACGTTGCGGCAGTGGACCTTTTGGAAGATGTACAAGGTCTGTCTGAAAAAAGAGATGCGAGATTTGAGAAAATCAAAACAGGCCTTTTGGCTTTTGGCGATACTTGTCTTGCCCTTTATGCCGTTGTTGCCAGGCAATGACAGACCAGGAGGATTGTTCCACGATATGGATACCCTCTATGCCTGGTATTTCTGTCTGGGTGCGGTATGTGGTCCATTGCACTATATGTGGGATTCGACGACGAAGGATCGGTTGCGAAGAGCTTCCTTGTTCTATATCAATTTGGATATTCCTTTCTGCTTCCCTTTGCTCGCGAAGATGACGTTTTGCATGTTGTTGCTACTGATCTACATTCTTTTTTCCATTCCGGTCCTGATACCCCAACTGCCAGTGTCCGTGATACTGTTGGGTTCCTTGTTCGCTCTGTTCGCATCCTTGATAGAGTATTCCATCATCTTGCGGATCGGCTTTGTTTGTGTGTTGATGATCTTTGTCTACCTCTTTCTGATGAAGACGGTCAATGGGAAACGATATCGGTGCAATATGTAGATGCATGCGGAAGAGGGCCAGGACGATGATCAATACCGTCGGTACAAAAGGTAGTGGCTTCTTTAGATTGTACAAGACATGCTTGTTGAAAGAACTTCGCGGACTGTTCAAATCCAGACAGTCGATATGGGTGTTCGTTGCATTGTTCGTCCCCTACCTGTCATTGGTCCCTAGTGGCAGCACCCCGGCTCTCATTCCCATTCCTGTAGAGGTCCCTGTCATTTGGTTCTCTGTCGGACTGCTCGGATGCATACAATATGTATGGGATTCGACGACGAAGGATCGCTCGCAGAAGATTTCGGTCCTTTACTTCAACCTGGGTATCTCCCCTTGGTATCCGTTGTCGTCCAAGTTGACCGTCTGCCTGTTGTATCTGCTGATCTATGTTCCGTTGGGACTACCTATGACTCTTTCCTATCTTTCGGGTACGTTGTTGTTCAATGGATTCTTGTTTGTCATTTATGGCGCCGTGCTTGAATATTCCTTTGTGATGATGGTTCGGGATTCTTGTTCTGTACTGTTCATTTTCTATGCCCCGAGTATCATCCTTCTTGGAACGCTGCTCGTATTCTGGGTTCTCCCTTGGGCGGTGCTCCGAATTGCGTTCATTCTCATACTGACTATTATTATCTACCTCTGCTTCGTGAAAACCATGAACAGCAAACGGTACCGCTGCAACATGTAACGAATAGATAAAGCATTGGGCGGACGGAAAACCCGCTGCTCACAGCTGGCTATCGCTCTTTGTTCAAATGAAATCATCAAGAAAAACAATAGTAAACCAAAGGGATACCAAAGAGGAACCAATGGTGGAACAATGAAATATGGCGGACAAGTAGGGGCTTGTCCGCCATCAGTCTATCTTATCTCCCGAGGAATTGGGATGCGAAAAGAAAAAGAAGCGATATGCCGCTGAGGAGAAAGGCGGTCGCTGACAATAGGGTGGTGTACTGTTTCATGCTGATGTCCTTTTCACCTAGCTCTTTACCAGTTGATGCAGATCTCGCCGCTGATCGTGGAGGCCGCGACGGACCCGAACCCTGAACCGATGTTTGCCGCATTGCGCCCCTTCGCTCCTTGGAGCTCCACTCGGCCGCTGGTCGACTTCGCCTGGATCAATGCGTCGGTATCTGGTGCAAGCATCAGGTCGATGATTCCGCTGATGTTCTTTGCCTCCAGCTTGCCGCTGCGAGGTGATACGTAGGAGGAGATTCCCCCGCTGACGCTCTTGAGGGTGAGATTCTCGCTATCAATCTTGTTGATGGATATCTTTCCACTGGTCGTGCCGATCGTCGCCTGATGCGCGCCTGCGTGTTCTCCTCTGATCGTTCCGCTGGTACTCTCCAACACCAGTTCGCCTTTGGTCGCCCTCAGGGAATTGAACCGGACATCTCCACTGATGGTTTTCACGCCGACATATCCAGCGTTGAAGCCATGCGCGAACTCGATGTTGCCCGCTGTGCTCGAAACAAGCATGCTCGCGGGGGATACCGTGGAGGGGAGGACGATGAACAGTTTCTGGGATCGGAAGCTGAAGAAGCAGAACAGCTCGGTCAACGGCAGGCTGACTTCGATCAGGATCGCCGTCCCGTCTGTATTCACGTTCAGTTTGCCTTTCGGACGTCCGCCACCGGCCAGCCATACTTCCAGTCTGGTCGCGTCAGGATCTCTGATGATCTGTATATCGTTGCTGACGGTCTTTATCTGGATGTTCGACCCGTTTGAAACGGGAACGGACCTTCTCTGAGTTGATTCCTCTTGCATGATGTCCCCCCTCCTCTCGCTCTTGCGAAGGTTGAAATAGTCGTTCGCCGACATTGTGGATTTGTGTGATGATGAATTCGCCCGAAGGCTGGGAATGGTCGGTAGTACGGCGTATGGTACGCCGCCTACCTGTATCGGACTTGTTACCAGGAGATGTCTATGGATCCGCTGGTGGTTTTTGCTTCAATGCTTCCTGAACCATCGCCGATAGTGTCGGTCGCTGATTTCTCAAATCGCTGTGAACCGGGGACTCCCAGATGAATGCTTCCGCTGAGCGACTTCGCATTGACGGTAGCATCGGTCTTTGCGTCGAGGTCAATGTCGATCTCCCCGCTGACCGTGGATAGCTTCATGGTACCGTTCCCAGGTGTTGCTTCTCCATAGATGTCGCCACTGATGCTGCCCAGATCAATATCGTTTGATTCAATCCTATAGATCTCGATGTCTCCGCTGGTCGATGCGGCTTTCACTTTGTTCGCCGTCGTCGAATAGCCTTCGATCCTTCCGCTGACCGTATTGATCTGGATGGCTCCGACCGTCGCAGTCAGGTCAAGGAAGTCTATATCCCCGCTGGTGCTCGACAATTTGATCGTATCGGCGCTCATGTTCGAATCTATGGAAAGGTCCCCGCTTACCGTATTGGCCGTAAAGGCTCTGACAGTAGAGTCTGCTGGAATCACGACCATCATCCTCGGAGTAGTGGTGAAGTTGAAGAAACTGAAGAAACCTCTCTCGGAATATTTCTCGCTGATCGTTACGTTTGAACCACTCTGTTCCATGGTCAGCTTGCTTCTGGTCCTTCCGTTGCCCGAGTAGCTTGCGCTGATCTCGGTTGCGGTCGGATCAAGGATGACCGTGACATCCCCGGCGATCGCTTTGATCGTCAGATCGTACGCATCCTTCGCCGAAGCGACCACTTCCTGTTTCGCCGAATAGGTATCCCCAGGCAGGAAGTTGGCGAACATGACGAGCAGGACGATGACCAATAGGGTGATCTTCAGCCCCTTTGAATCTTTCAACATGGTCAGTTCCCCTCGTGGAAGCGCTGATCCCAGTCGCGTTCCTTGTCGAACATCTCCTCTTCCATTTTCTCGACTTTCTTCTTCAGGCGTTCATATTCTTCTTTGAGTTCGTCGTTGGAACGGGTATCGCTGTCATAGGCTTCATAGGTTCCATGGACGGTTTCGCTGGAATACCCACGTCGTGGTCCTGCGGTGGTCCTGTGCCAGTCGGAGCCGTTGCTTGAGGGGCGTTCCGTCTCATACGGATTCGCCGGGATAAGCAGCGCGGCCAACAGGTAGATCGCCACTCCAGGGAAAATGCCGGTGCAGATTGTCGCAATCAGGACGATGAGCCTGACTGGTCCGACCGGCAGGTCCCTCCAATCCGCGAGGCCCTGGCAGACCCCGAAGACCTGCCCATATTTTGATCTATACAGTTTCTTAGTTGCCATGATGATTTTCCTTCTCGTTCTTGGTTTATATTATGCGGATCGGTCGGTTATTCGGCGGAATCGCTCTTTTTCGAGCTGTCGTTCCGACTCTTCATGATGATCTCGATGTTGTCGATCCGCTGCTGGAGATTGTCGATGCCTTTCACCAGACGTTCTCGTTCCGTTTCGATATCTGGTTCTTCGAATACTTGTTCGTCCAGGTGGTGGCGTCTCCGGTACCGATCCTGCTTGGCCGCCGCTTTGAAGGCCTTCTCAGCCTGCTTGCGTGCCCGTTTGCCGGTGTACGTTCCCGGTGCGACGCCACTTTCCATCTCCTGCTGCCGGAGGGCGGCCTCGATCTTCTTTTCCTGAAGCTCGTGGTCGCAGCCGGCTTTGACGATGCTGACGACACTGCCGAACACGATTGCCACTATCGCGATGATTGCCCAGCTTTCCATCATGGCCTACCTTCCTTCGGTCTGCTTGCGCAACGCTTCCAGCTCGGCTTCGATCTCGTCCAGTTCTTCCAGATCCTTGAACCTTGCGTCCAGGTCGGGGGCCCCGCCTCTGTTCAGCTCGTTCTCCGCCTGCATGCGGTCGATCCGGTCTTCCATATGGGAGAAACGGGTGAAGGTGTCGGCGTCCGAAGCCTTGCGCATCGTCTCTTTCGCAGCTTGTTCTTCGCGGGCGCGATTGGCGCGTTCCACGATCGACTGATACTTCTGCTTGACGCTCAGGAGCTTCTCTTCAAGCTGGCTGATGTCATCCTTGCTGCTTTTGATCATTTCATCGTATCTGGCGACGTCCTCCAGGATCTGCTGCATGTCGGCGTTGGCCTTCTTCTTTTCAACCAAAGCTTCTCTCGCGAGATCCTCGCGGCCTTTTGCGATCGCCAGTTCAGCACGGCTCTGCCAGCGGGCGATCAGTGCTTCGAGCTCATGCTTGTCGCGTTCAACTTTGGCTTTCGCTGCCATCTTCGCGGCGCAGGAACTCTTGAGTTCGATAAGGGTATCCTCCATCTCCTGCATCATCAGCTTGATCATCTTCTCTGGATCTTCAGCTTTGTCGAGCAGCGAATTGATGTTGGCGTTTACAATGTCCATGAATCGTGAAAAAACTCCCATGATTTTATCCTCACTTCTTATAGTCGGCCGTAACCGACTGCGTATGTTCTCGGTAATAGATATGCAGTATCCGTGCCAATGTAAGATGAAATTGACGAAATATTTTTGTGCAATTTCTAATTCTTTATATATGCATGAAATATGATCTTATTCAAGATGGTTTTGATAAAATTCGGGTCGCCGCGGTTTCTTTTCAAACAGATTATTGTTCGCCACGGTATTGGTAATTTGAACCAAGGATGGTATATTTTGCCAGACATGAGTTGGTTTCCATGAGCTCTTCGTCTGGTCTTGAAATACTCTGAAGTCCAGTTGGTCGGTTCCAGGAAGCTTGTGGACAAGAGGGGTGAACCATGGACGAGAATAGAAGTCGGTATAACCAGCAACCATTGGGTGAGAGCGAAGTATTCCTGAATTTTCAGCGCCAACTCAGCCGCGCCGCGGCGGTCGATCGTAGTGTCTTGGTTGTCGGGGAGCGGGGGAGCGGTAAGGAAATCGCGGCTTCGAGGCTTCATTATCTATCGCCGAGATGGCAGAACAGCCTTGTCACGGTGAACTGCGCTGCATTGCCCCCTTCTTTGATTGAGACTGAACTGTTCGGTTACGAGCAGGGAGCGTTCACCGGTGCGCAGAAGACCCGCAAAGGACGGTTCGAGGAGGCGGAGGGCGGAACTCTGTTTCTTGATGAAATCGGTCTGATTCCATTGGAAGTCCAAGAGAAGATCCTCCGTGTCGTGGAGTATGGTACGTATGAGCGTGTCGGTTCCTCCAAGACCCATGAGGCGAACGTCCGTATCGTGGGCGCGACCAACGCGGACCTTCCGAAGCTCTGCGCCGAGGGCAAGTTCAAGGAAGACCTGCTGGACAGACTCTCCTTTGAGGTATTGTTCCTGCCGCCGCTGCGGGAACGGGGTGATGATATTCTGCTTCTCGCCAACTTCTTCGCTGCGAAGATGGCTTTGGAATGTGGGAGGGAAGATCTGCCGGTATTGGGTGATGTCGTATGCGATCAGCTGATGCGGTATCCCTGGCCTGGAAATGTCCGTGAGTTGAAGAATGTAGTTGAGCGTGCCGTCTACAGGTCCGAAACGCCGTTGATCGACCGTGTCGAGTTCGATCCTTTCTTGAATCCTTTCGCCAGGTGTCCTGAGCAGTTTCGCAAGGAAGATGTTTCCGTCAGTTCTGCGAAGGCTTTTGAAGAGCCTGTGCTCCAGGATCCCCTTGCCGCCCCATCCTCCGATGCCGTCCCTGCGACCTTGGATCCTCTGTCCTTGACGTCTTCCTCCCCCGCGGGTGAAAGAGAACTTCCAGGAATGGAATCCTTGCCTCTCTGTGAATATGAAGAGGCCAAGGAACGCCTTGATCTGTCGTTCTTGCAGAGGGCGCTCATCCAAGCCTCCGATAATCAGCGGGAGGCCGCGAAACTGCTGAATCTAACATACGACCAGTTCCGGGGCTTGTACAGAAAATTCAAGGACCGATTGCTTGAGCCTGCGAGAACAGGTTTGCAAGACGCATGAAAAAGGCTCTGGCGGATGTCGGGTCCACTCAGAGCCAGTCGCTGGTAGTCTGTTGTCAATGGTGCTTTGAAACAAATCTCATGTTCGGATAATACCTTTTCATAACGGAATCGGGGTATCGTTTGTCATAGTATTGCCCTGCGACGGATTGGGCGGGAACGCCCTTTGTCCGTTCCGACCAGCGGAAGATTGCCAGTCCGGAGCAAGCCAGGTCGATGCATATGAGCAGTACCGCTACCAGCATGAGCGTACGTCCTGCGCCCGTATCTATTTTCTGTGCGAAGCGCTCCAGCGGAGGCAACATCACCTTGATCCAGAACAGTCCCAGCGCACCCCATGCGATACAGTAGAGTAGATGGATCCTCCCTCCAAGATTCAGCGCCATGGAGCTGTAGTCCCAGGATACGGTACCTGTAGCTTTCTGCTGGGCGAACGAGATGATGTATTCCAACGCCGCGCCATAGAGTACCGAACGGAAGAAAATTCTCCAGCTATTGTCTTGTGCAGTCCCTTTTCCTCTGGCCAGAGTCAGCAGAATGGCCCCCGCTCCATATACTGGATTGAACAGTGGAAAGAACAGCAGGCCGGAACGTCGTTCCAAAGTCTGAAGCTTGATCAGCCCCCATAGTGTTTCCACGATGACACCAAGGAACGCCCCCACGAAGAAAGCGCAGGCCAGCAGCATCGCCATGTTCTGTTTTTTTGTTACCGCGGACTCTTCTGTGAGACTGGCGACGGAAAGGGGAACCGGATTCCTGATTTCGATCGGCACCGGTGCCGCCGTAGTCTGGAAGAAGTTCTGTGTCTTCTGGCTAGGTACCAGGGAAGATTGCCGGCAGGTCTGCGGTACCTGTGGCTGCTTGTTCATAAGAGGCTCCTCGTCTCCGGTTCTACCTAATATGGCCGCATCATGATATTGGTTCATGTGGGGTCAGTTTCGTAGGCAAATCCTGAGAATGATTTCAATGGTTTGATGGAGAACATGGATAAGGGGTGGATATGAGAAGGGCCATTGCGGTGTACTTTTCTGTACTGTGCAATGGCCCGGAAAGATGCTTAATACCGCTGTGGCTTCATCACTATCGCAGCCACCAGATATCCAAACCCTACAGGGAAGAATCCGGTGCAGATGAAAGCGATCACAAGCGCCACCCGTAGCAATCCTACAGGAATTCCAGACCAATCAGCGAATCCCTGGCAGACTCCGAAGATCAGACCTCGGCGGGAGCGGCGAAGGGGGGCATGATCATACGTCCGTTCTTCACTTCTCCAGGATCCGTCATATGCGCGATATTCGCGGCGTTCGCGATAGGAAGTAGCCATGGTTATTTCTCCTCGTCTTTCTTGGTCGCTGCCTTGGCTTTCTCGGCCTTCGGTGCGGAAGCGGCCATGGAAGCCTTCAACTTATTCAATTCAGCTTCGATCTCTTCGTTCTTTTCCATCTCCGCGAACTGAGCTTCAGTTCCCTTCGCTCCGGTGAAACCTGCCATCTCGGCATCGGCTTCCATTCTTTCGATCTTGGATTCAAGTTCGGAGAATTTCTGGCACATGGCGCTGCTGTCGGTCTCCCGAAGAGTCTCTACGACTTTCTTCTTCTCTTTCGCATGATAGGCTCTTGCGACCAGTGTCCGTTCCTTGTCACGGATTTCCTGTAGCTTTTCTTGCAGTTTGATGATCTGGTCCTGCTGGCTGGCGACGATGCCCTCATACTGGGCCAACTCGTCATTGAGGACCTGCAGCCGTTCAGTCACATGCTTTTTCTCGATCAAAGCTTCGCGGGCCAGGTCGTCACGATCTTTCTCGACTGCGAGCTTCGCACGATCATCCCAGCGGCGGAGGGAAGCTTCAAGCTGCTTCTTTTCTTCGGTGCGGGCTGTCTTGTCGGCGATACGGGCGGCGAGGGAAGTCCTTGCCTTTGCCAAGGTCTCTTCAAGCTCGGCAATCATCAGGCGGATCATCTTCTGAGGGTCTTCCATCTTGTCCAAAGTGGAGTTGACGTTCGAATTGATGATGTTTTTCATTCTCTTGAAAGCGTTCATGTATTGCTCCTTCTCTCCGGTCTCTGTCCGGCAGGTTGTGTTTTTCTGTACGCTAAGAGTATTGCAGATACCGTGCCAACTTTTCTGAATTCAGCATTCCAGCTATGCTGGAGGTAGAAAAAAACTTTTCCTCATGATATTGGTGTATTGTCTTCGTGGTGGTTTTTCTGGAGTTCAGGAGGGTTTGTGGTAAAAAATACCAATGATTCTTGTCGTGGCTACAAGGCGGTGGTAAGAAATGCCGATTTATATCTGTAGCCGTGGATGATGGGCTTTTCTTTTTGTGGTGAGGTGTGCTTGGTACGTAGACGTGGACTTTGCTCCTTACACGTGGTCTCCGCATGGGTAGACGTGGTGTTCGCATGGGTAGACGTGGTGTTCGCATGGGTAGACGTGGCCTCATCCCCGGTAGACCTGCTTTCCGGGGCGTACACGTGGTCTTAGACGGGGTGCCTGCCGGGGTAGACGTGGCCTCCACCCCGGTACACCTGCTTTCCAACGTCTACACGTGGTTCTAGACGGGGTGCTGACCTAGGTACACGTGGCTTCCGCCCCGGTATACGTGCTTTCCCCCGTAGAACGTGAGGTTTCGCCCCCGGGTCTCCCTTGTGTATCGGGTCGCTTGCGTATAGACTTATGGGCATGAGTACTCTCTATATGATAGCCACCCCGATCGGCAACCTTGATGACATCACCCTCCGTGCGTTGGAGACCTTGAAGAAGGTCGACATCATCGCCTGCGAGGATACCCGCCATACGCAGAACCTGTTGAACAAGTTCGACATTCACAAGCGTCTGATCGCCTGTCATGCCCACAATGAGACCAATTCCGCGGCCGGTATCGTCGGGTTGATGGAAGCTGGCAACGACGTGGCCTATGTCAGTGACGCGGGGACTCCTGGCGTGAGTGATCCTGGAGCACGGCTGGTCCATGCCGTCCGCGACGCCGGTTTTCCTATCGTTCCGATTCCAGGGGTGTCCGCCGTGACCACCTTGATCAGTGTCGCTGGGTTCGTCGGCAAGACCTTTACATTCGAAGGGTTTCTCAGCCCGCGCAAGGGGCGTCGGACGACCCGCCTGAAACAACTTCTGGAAAGGGACGAGGCGTTCATCGTCTATGAATCGCCCTTCCGAGTGGTGAAACTGCTACGGGAACTCGCGGTACTTGCCCCTGAACGACGGATTCTTGCCGGGCGGGAAATGACCAAAGCTTATGAGGAGTTCCTTGAGGGCACGGCCTCAACCGTAGCCGATGCCTTGGCCTCCCGGCAGGCGGTGAAAGGTGAGTTCGCCATCTGCATCTCCCCGTCGGAAAAATCGGCTGAAAACTCCGACGACGACCAGGAGTAGGGTGCAGTGATCACCCTCCCAAAACTCAAGACATTGAAACCACGCACCTGCGTCCGTAAGACTGCTTGTCTGTTCCATGAAGCGGCTCTGCGTCCGGATGCGTTTGATCGGGAATACCTGTCTGGATTGTGTGGTCTCCTCGTAGGCCCCCCTTTTGTAGATATATTATTGGAGAAAGAACACACCAGGGCTCTTGCCTTGGCCTCGACGCTTCTTTCTCTGCCTGAAGATCGCTTTGTTTTCGCCTGTGAGGATCTGCACCAACTCCTGTTGTCAGCCTTGGGTGCGGAACCTTCCGACTGGGATTTCGTAGATACTGCCTCCGGGGAATTGGATATTTCCCAACGGACGATATTGCCGTATACGTTGGTACTCGACCGAATCCGTTCTCCCTTCAACGTAGGCTCGTTGTTCCGAAGTGCCGATTCTTTCGGGGTACGGGAGATTCTTCTTGTCGAGGGAACTGCCAGTCCGGAGCACCCGAGGGCCCAGCGAACAGCCAGGGGCTGTATCGCTACCATCCCTTGGCGGATGATGAGTGAACAAGCCCTTCTTGATGAACTCAAGGGGAGCGGGCGTCCGATGTTCGCATTGGAACTTGGAGGCATCGCTTTATCCGACTTTCAATTCCCCGCTGACGGTATCGCCGTCTTGGGATCAGAAGAGATGGGTGTGAGCCCTGGGCTTCTTGCTGCGAGCGACACATCGGCAGGCAGGGTGTCGATTCCATTGGCCGGGACGAAAGGTTCCCTGAACGTGGGAGTGGCTGGGGGCATCATGCTCCAACGGTGGTTCTCCGCAGGAGTATAACCACAGCTACTGGGTCATCATCCATCTTCCCTACGGAGCGTAGGATATCAAAGGAAAGGGTCAGTCGTTGAAAACGATCTCCTCCAGGATAGCTGCGGCATCTTCGATACAACCGTCGCAGGACCGGAGGATCGTACCCGTCTCGACTCCTTTGATATCCCGGCAGACACAGGACTGGTTCTTTTGGCGGAACGCCTCTACGATCTGTTTCGCGATCTTGTAGGTAGCGGCTTTCGTATAGGGGCCTTCGAGATTTCCCCCGCTATGCTTCATGCTTGCGACGGCAACCGCGCCTGATACCGCGCCACAGGTTCCGAACATCCCGCCCATGCCGAGGCCGAAGCCTTCCATCAGTTTGAACATGGACTGTTCATCGATTCCGACGAGGTCTGCGTATGCGCAGGCCACCGACTGACTGCAATTATATCCCTTGTGATGATTGTCCAAAGCTTTCTGTACTCTTGTTTCCATGCCGTCAGTCTACACCGTTGATAGGAGGGAGTTCAATGACTTGATAAGACGGGAAATATAGTGAAATAACGTTGGAGTTTTGATTTTTGTAGAGCTTTTTACGCCTTTATTGTGGTCGATAGTGTTATTTTGTGTAAAAAGGCAGTCTCATTTTGGCAAAATCAATATCGCTGGTGAAGGGTGATAAGGGTGTCGA
>CAYOWS010000045.1:0-20026 GCA_964407735.1 uncultured Sphaerochaeta sp.
CGAAAATTCAGCCCAAAATATTATTAAAATGATACTTGCGATATGCAGTTGGGGCAATCCCGGTAGAAGCTTTGAATTGTTTTGAAAAATGGAACTCGCTTGAAAAACAGAGTTTTGCAGCGATCTCCTTGATCGAAAGATTCGTGGATATCAACATCGCCCGGGCAGCTTCAAGTTTGAGACCCATGTAGTATTTCATCGGGGGTTGATGTATCCGTTTGTTGAAGATGCGGATAAAGTAGGAATCGGTCAGCCTGATCTCGGAGCAGATATCATCAAGGGTGAGTTTGTCGAAGACATGGCGTTGCATGATTCTGATCGCTTTCTCCAGATGGATGCTTTCAATGGTGGTGTCGTTGCCGACCTGTCGAGGCTCTCCAAAGCGAAATAACAAGGAAAGCAACTGATAGCAAGCCGATAGCCTGTGGTTGCGTTCCTTTGAAAGTCCTCGGTCCCGGATTTCTTCAAAAAAGAACCTGTAGTTCGTCCCGATTGAGATCGGCAACATTTTCTGAAGTCCCTCGAGTTGGGCAATGATTTCAGCATCAGTCGGATCAACTTGGAGCAATACTGCATAATATGTCAGCGGTTCTTTTTCATCTGCGGCATGGATGGCATGCACTGTCGATCCATCGGAGATGTATAAGGAACCTGGATGGATGGCATATCGCGTCGGTCCGTTTTGAAAGGTTCCTGAACCTTCAAGGAAATAATGGAGTTCAAATTGTCCAGGCGCATGCTGGTGTACCCGTTGGTGCCAAGTGAGTTCTTCCGGCTGATGCAATTGAAAAACAAAGACCGCGTCGATAATATCCATGATGTCAATATTATATATGCTAAAACAGTTCTGTCCATGGTAAGATTGAAAAAGTCGGTTGATTCTAGTTTCAAGAGGTTTACAGTATGTCCATAGTCGCAGGGATAGATACCGGAACGCAAAGTTCAAAAGTAGTATGTTATGACATCGAAAAACATGATGTCCTTTTCACAGCGAATGCGCCGCATGAGCTGGTCAGCCGGGAGGACGGGAGCAGGGAGCAAGAAGCCTCGTGGTGGCTGGATGCGATCGTCTCCTGTTTCTCGCGGATTCCCGTGGAAATCAAAGAGCGGATAGTCGCCTTGGGCGTCTCCGGTCAACAGCACGGCTTCGTTCCCGTAGACGGGGATGGTTCCGTACTCTATCCTGTGAAGCTTTGGTGTGACACCTCGACCGCACAGGAATGTAGCATTCTGATGGAGAATGCCGGCGGTCGCCGGAAGGTCCTCGCTGAGACCGGGAACTACGTGATGCCTGGGTATACCGCCAGCAAGATCCTCTGGTTCAAAAACAATCATCCTGATCTGTACGCCCGAATGGCGCATATCCTGTTGCCCCACGACTACATCAACTGGTGGCTCACCGATTCCTACACGATGGAGTACGGGGACGCCAGCGGCACCGGGCTTCTGGAGGTATGCTCCCGAACATGGTACAAACCCTTGCTCACGGCGATCGATTCCTGCCGGGACATCGCCTCCTTGCTCCCGCCCCTGATTCCGGCGGGGAGTCCCGCCGGTATGGTTTGTCCAAGGGCGGCAAATGCCTTGGGTATTCCCGAAGGCATTCCTGTAGCATGTGGCGGCGGGGACAACATGATGGGTGCGATCGGTACGGGTACCGTCTCCGATGGAAGCCTGACCATGAGCCTCGGTACGAGCGGTACCCTTTTCGGAGCATCGGATACGCCGGTAGTGGACCCTGTCGGACGCCTTGCCGCTTTCTGTTCCTCAACGGGAAACTGGCTTCCGTTGCTCTGTACGATGAACTGCACCGTCGCCAGCGAACAGACACGGAACCTTTTCGGCCTTTCGGTCAAGGAGTTCGACCAACTGGCCGCCACCGCTCCTGTCGGGAGTGACGGTGTGGCGATGCTGCCGTATTTCAATGGTGAACGGACGCCGAACTATCCTCGTGGGGAGGGTATGCTGGCGGGGTTCTCACCTGCTAACATGATCAAGGCCAATATCTCCCGTGCCGCCATGGAGTCGGCTATATTCGGTATGAAACTCGGCCTCGACGCATTCATCGAGCTGGGATACCATCCCAAGACCTTGAGACTTACCGGAGGGGGTGCGAATTCTCCCTTCTGGCGTCAGATGGCGGCGGATGTCTGCGGACTGCCTGTCTCCGTCCCGAAAGTAGGGGAGGCCGCCGCGTTCGGCGCGGCGTTGCAGGCTTGGTGGACCGTCGCATTGTCAAAGGGCGAATACCGCCCGATCGAGGAAATCGTTCAAGAACATGTTGGCTTTGACGAGAACTCGGCCTGCGAACCGGAGACGGAAGCGACTGGACGATACGAAAAAGCCTACCGGCATTGGAAGGAGTACGTGGATACCATGGCACCCCTGTTCGGGTGATGAATTTCTTCTCGTTTCTCCATCGGTACTACTTCCCACTTCCTCGGTTCATGGGTAGGATAGGGAATCGTGAAAAGTGAAGTCCTCCCCAACCGAATGTTCTCAAACCGTTATCTGGCGGTCTTGATCCTCCCGTTGATCGCGGAGCAATTCCTCCATATCTCTTTGGGGCTGTTCGATACCTTGATGGTATCCTCTCTGGGAGAGGCTTCCGTCAGCGGGATCTCGTTGGTTGATTCCATCAGCCAGCTTTTTATATTCGTCTTCAGCGCGTTCTGTACCGGAGGGGCGGTTGTTTCAGCCCAATACCTTGGCAACAAGGAGCGTGCGAAAAGCTGCGTCGCCGCCAAGCAACTGCTCTATACGGTCATGTTGATCGCCCTGGTCATCATGGTGTTCACCCTGGTGTTCCAGCGGCAGCTTCTGGATCTGATCTTCGGCTCGATAGAGGCAGACGTCATGTCGGCGTCCCTGTCCTATTTCTGGATACTGGCCATTTCCTATCCGTTCCTCGCCCTCTTCAATACCTGTACCGCCCTCTATCGGGCGATGGGCAACAGCAAGACTCCCTTGCTGCTCGCCTTCGTGATGAATCTGACGAACATCTCCTTCAACGCCTTGTTCATCTTCGTCCTCAGGATGGGCGTCGCCGGCGCTGCGTTGGGAACCTTGGTGTCCCGTGCGATCTCCTCCATCATCATGCTCGTCCTGGTCTGCGACCGTCGCAAAGCGATCCATATAGAACGGTTGTGGAAGTTTGAATTCCACAGGGACATGGTGAGGCGGATCCTGAGTATCGGAGTCCCCAGCGGTATAGAGAACGGCATGTTCCATATCGGCAAACTGCTTGTGCAGGGGATCATCGCTTCGTTCGGTACCGCCCAGATCGCCGCGAACGCGATCAGCAGCAATATCGCCAATCTGGAGAATATCCCCGGCTCCGCCATCGGCATGGCCGCCGTGGCCATCGTCGGTCAATGCATCGGCGCGAATGAGCCCGCCCAGGCGAAATACTATTCGAAAAAACTGCTGGCGATCGCGTTCCTCTCCTACATAGTCACCGTTCCGTTCTTCTTCGCGACGTTGGACTGGATGGTAGGGCTGTACAACGTCAGCGCGGAGGCGGCGGAGTATTCGGCGATCCTTGTCGGTTCCCATGTCATCATGGCGACATTGATCTGGCCGCTCGCGTTCACGTTGCCGAACTTCCTCCGTGCCGCCGGTGACGCGAAGTACACCATGGTCATTTCGCTTGCCTCGATGTGGATATTCAGGGTCGGCTTCTCGAAGATCCTCGGGGCGAACCTGGCGATGGGTGTCGTCGGGGTCTGGATAGCTATGTATATCGACTGGGCGTGCAGAGGTGTTTTCTTCATCTATCGGTTCAGCCGTGGCAAATGGCTCCAGAAACGTATCATCTGAGACTCCGGCTGTGGGCGATTTCGCCATTCGTGGCGAAAAGAGCCATTTGCATCCCTTCTGTTTTTATCTTTCCCTACAAAAAAGCGCAAGAAACAGCATATTTCGCATTTGGCACGGATCTTGCCTGCACAGAAGAGAGAAAAATAACTTGACATAACAATTTTTATTACGTACTAATTATTGTTACAAACAGGGGGCGATGCTGTGGCTCATGAGATGATCAGGCTTGATACGGACCGGAAATTACGAATCTATATGCATCCGTTACGTCAGAAGATCCTTTGGAAGATGGATGTGGTAGGGGAGCCCATGACCGCGAAAGGGCTGGCGGACAGTCTCGGCATCACCCCTTCAAGCGCGAAGCATCATCTGCTTTCATTGCAGGAGATCGGTGTGGTGGAAGTCCATCATACGGCACAGATCCATGGGATCACCGCCACCTATTACGCGAGGACTTCCGGGACCGTCAGCATCGGCATGCATGAGGATTCAACGCGAAACGACAAGGAAGTCCTGTTGAGGAATACAGCTTCAGGCATCTTTGAGAATTTCGTTAGGACCGTCCACCGGACGGCGGGGACGGACGCTGCCACACCACTGGTCGATAACGGGGACTTCATGTCGTCGGTAGTGCATCTGACGGTCGGGGAAGTCCGTCAGCTTTCAGAAATGATGCTCGGGTTCATGCAAGCCCACAGAGTTCCGGCTGAAGGGACCCACCCTTATGAATTCCTCCTTGTAGGTTATCGGGTGGATGCGAAATGAAAACCTCACGCTATGCATCGGTAACCTTGCTGCACAGTATCGCGACCGGCCTGTTGATTCCGATGCTGAGCCTGTTGTTCACGACACGGGGATTCTCCCTGTCCCAACTGGCGACGGGCATTCTCCTGTACTCGGGGACGACGCTCATCCTTGAACTTCCAAGTGGCGTGCTTGCCGATTCGCTGGGGCGCAAACGATGCTATCTGGTCGCTGAAGCGGTGAAGCTGGCCGGCTGTTTCTTCTGGCTCCAGACCTCGGTGCCGGTCCTCTACTTGGCTTGCGCCGTCATGGGGATGGGCAATGCGATCGGTAGCGGCAGTTTCGACGCGCTGTTCATTGACCGCTATCTTGAAGCGAACGGCAAGGAGTCCCTCCATACCGTTTCCACGATCAAGACCGTATGTGAAACGGTCGGTTACGCGGTGGGAAGCCTTGCGGGAGGGGCGTTGCTCGTGATCGGGCAGGAGCTGTTCGGACGGGAAGGGATGTGCATGCTTCCCGTTTTCGTAAAACTGGTCTGCCATGGTCTCCAGATATTCCTTGTGCTGTTCACGATCGAGACCGACAGGTCCGTCCAGACGTCCGGAACGTCCGTTCTGAAACCATTGAAGGAGAGCGGGAGAGTACTTCACGACACTCCGCCGTTGGTACTCATCCTGGGATGCGTGGCCTTCACCGGGTTCCTGCTTGCAAGCGTGGAGAGCTTCTGGCAGCCTCGTCTGGAGACCTTGCTGCCCGATCCCTCGCTCGTCTGGCTGTTCGGCGTGCTGGGGTTCCTGTACTTCATCTGCTGCATGTTGGGAAGCCTGGCGGGTGACTGGCTGTTGAAAAGAAACCTGAAGCCTGCCGCCGTCTTTTTTTCTGGTCGCATGGCCAGTGCGGTAGTCTTGGTACTTCTTTCCCTACAAGCTACCGTATTCGGATTCTTTATCGCCTACATGTTGTTCTACATGAGTCTTGGTTGCGCAGGTCTGGCCGAAACCGTATTGGTCAACCAGAATACTCCTTCAAGCGTCAGGGCGACGATCCTCAGCGTCCAGAGCTTGACTGTGCAGGGAGGCGCCATGCTGGCGAGCTCCCTGGCTGCGTTGACCGTCGGTTCCCTCGGCATCCCCGGATATTGGTGGATCGTCGCGGGGATCTACCTGCTGAGCAGCCTGTTTGGAGCCACAGTGTATCGGAAACTGCTACCTGCGAAGGCTGAAGCCGCCTAGGGAGCGGGGAGGCTGTATACAGTCGCGGAAGGGATTCCGGACCGGTCCCTCCTTTCGTGCTTTCCTCTTTGCCTCTATCCTGAAATTGGAACGATCCTTCTGTTTTCTCCTGTCAGTCCCGGGTGTACACCTTGCGACGTCAGTTGCGTTCTTTCAGGGTGTGCGATCATCCATTTGTTCTGTCTGAACAGTATCGCCGACTCTGGATCTCCGTTTCCCTTTCCTGTTTTTCCGTCTAATGGCAGGTTCGTCCCTTTTGGCAGGATGATGATCGATTTGAACCCCTCCCTGTGAACCGAGCAAGGCGCCAGATGGAGTATGCACGGGTGGAGGAGGAACGCCGAGCCCTTGGGGAAATAGAATGCTTCGGCGTCATGCGTGTGGCAAGTGGAAAACTCATGGAGGCATTCCGGTTTGCAGAGGAACTGCACGCAGTCCGTCACCGCTATGAACAACTCTGGGGATTTGTGATACTCCATGCCGTTGATGGTCTGGTTCGGCCCGTTGCAATAGCCGATCTCGATATCGAGTCCTCCGAAGAAGGGGAGGACGGCGTCGTGAATCGGCAAAGCCTCGAATTCCGGTACGCCGGGTACATACGTGTTGCCCGCTGGATCTATACAGGTCATTTCGGCGGCGAGCTCCACCAGACTTGAAACCTCGAGACCTTCGATCAGCCGCCCGTAGCAATTGGCGCGGGAGCTGTCCAAGGACAGTATCTTCGTCGTCAGGTTCTCCTGAAGCAGTGCCTCAGGCACTTTGTAGCGTTCATCCCTCATATCGTTCAAACCCCTCCTTGGATATTATTTCCAGAGCATGAAGATGCCGGTAAGCAGCAACATGCTGAACACGATCAGCGAGAACGTCCGTTCGTTGGCTTTGTCGTGGATCTTTTCCCCGACGACGATTCCGACGAATACGAACGGCACAAGCAGGCCGGTGGTGCGCATCACCGAAGAATTCATGCTTCCATCAATGAAATATGATGTGATGATGATCGTATTGAGCGTAGTCCAGAGCAGGCACAGCGTAGCTCGAAACCGGCCCTTGTCCGGCAGATGCTTTGAAGCGTAGAGGACCACCAGCGGACCTCCGGAAGAAAACATGCCGTGGATGATCCCTCCCGCGACAAGCAGCAGATAGTAGAGGATATCCTGCCACCGTGACGACTTCGATTCCTGGTTCACATCTTTCTTTCCGATCCTCCGTACAAGCTGCCAGACCGAAACGATACAGATGAACACCGCGAGGATCGTCTGTAGCATGGCTCCATCGATGTTCCTGAACAGATACATGCCCACAGGGAGTCCTATGAGCATGCATCCTACTATAATCCCGAACTGTCTCCAGTCTATTTCCCTCCACTTCCGGATGGCGAAATACAACGCGAGCAGCCATGCGAGTATCGTTATGACCATGACGCCCGTCTGCATTCCGAGCAACGCCGTCACGAACGGCATCGCCAGTACGGAACAACCGAACCCGGTGATGGCTTCGATGGTGTGCGTAATGAACACCACCAGCCCGGAGAGAAGTATGCTGCTCACAGTTTGCCCTCCAGGAGGGAATAGAGCTGTCGCGGCGTGATCGCCGGTTTCTGGTTATGCATCTTCGGATCGGAAAACGAGCGTTCGAACCGTTTCTCGATCTCCCCGGAGGTTACTTCGACGGACAGTTCGCTGAACGTCCTCGGTATCTGCATCTCCTCCATATGTCGCGCGATCTGGATACGGAGCGCTTCGACCAAGGCCTCCGGGTTTTCTATTTCTGGATGGAAACGGCTGCTGATCCTCGCTAGGCTGGCGTGTGTCGCCGCGTCCTGCCTTGCGATATCGAACACTTCGAGCAGCGTGAAGGCGCAGGCCATTCCATGAGGGACGTGCCAGTCTTCCGAAAGGATGAAGGATATGGCGTGTCCCGCCGCTGTCCCCGTGATGCTGAACGCGATTCCCGCCATGCAGGAGGCTTGGAGCATCTTCTGCTGTACCAACCGGTCCACCTTTTTTTCAGATGCCGCTCGATAGAGTCTGGGCAGCCAGGTCAGTACCTCTATCGCCGCGTCTTCCGCCGCCCGCCGTGTAATGTCGGTGGCGTTCTTGTTCCAGATCGATTCAAGGGCGTGGTCCAGCGCGTCCAGACCGGTGGAGGCGCAGAGAGCGGGCGGGACGGTGTCAATGAACGATCCTACCAGGAGGGCGGTGTGGGCGAGCATGAGCGGGGAGCCCAGCGTATACTTGCGCCCGGAATCGGAGGAGTATACCCCGACTTTCGTCACTTCCGACCCCGTCCCGGCGGTAGTCGGCAGCAATACGAGGGGAAGGGCCTTCTCTGTGACGCTCCGTTGGGGCTGGTTTCCCAGATATTGTTCCAGCTCTCCTCCGTTGGTAGCCAGCATGGCGAGCGCCTTCGCTGAATCAAGGACGCTTCCCCCTCCGATCGCAAGGACTACGTCCGCTTTCTTGAAGTCTGGGGCGTCGAACATCTCCATGATGTCGGAGCAGGAGGGATTCGGGCGGACCTTGTCGAAGGATACGACGTTGCAATAGTCGCCCAGGGATTCGATCAGCGTATCCCTCCTGGGTATCGGAGCGTTGTCCCGGACCAGCGCGACGGTCAGATCGCTGAACCTTCCTGCGGCGTTGCCCAGTATCTGGTGGAGCTGGAAAGCGTCGACATCTTCGAAAGCGAGGACATGCACAGGGGTGAGCATGCTGTTGATCATTTGAAATTCTCCTCTTCGATCGCTTTGACCTGGTTGTATGCGTTGGTCAGGAACTCCTGTTTGAACTCCATTTTCTGGGTGAATTCCATCGACAGCCAGGCGTCGACGATCTGACAGCCGAGGAACGGCGCCGTGATCCATCCCCCCAGGGTGATGACATTCGCGTTGTTGACGATCTTCGCCCGTTCTCCGGAGAAGATGTCGTCCACGACGCAGGCGTAGATTCCTTTGAACTTGTTCGCCACGATTGCCATGCCCTGGCCGGTGCCGCATACGAGGATTCCCCGTTCAGCGTCCCCCCGCTGTATCGCCTTCGCTACTTTCGGAGCCTGGAGGAAGTAGGGTTTCGCCTCGTCGGCGGAGGGGATGCCGAAGTCGATGACTTCATGCCCGTTCTCCTGGAGGTGCTGCACGAGCTCTTGTTTGAGCGGGAATCCTGAAAGGTCGGACGCTATTGCGATTTTCATACTCTTTTTCTCCTCTGTTTTGGATACATGGTCCGGATCATCGTCCAGAGCCCTTCTACCCATCGGAATATGTTTCGAAGGCTTCGCTTCAAACCCCGGTTTGAATCTATTTCGCCAGAAGCGCCAACGCCTGGCGTTCAATCTCTTCCGCCGTCAGCCGGTAGTGCTGTTGCAGCCACTGCTGGGTCGCCACCTGTCCGAACTGATCCTGGACGCCTACCATCGCCATCGGGGTAGGGTGGTGGATCGCAAGCAGGTTCGCGACGCTCGCCCCGAGCCCCCCGCTGACCTGATGGTTCTCGGCCGTGACGATTCCTTTGGTTTTGGCCGCGTAGGCGAGGACCAGTTCCTCATCCAGCGGCTTGACCGTATGCATGTCGATCACGGCGGCGGAGACGCCTTTCTCCGACAAAGTTTGCGCGGCCTTGATCGCTTCGGGGACCATGATGGCGCCGAGGGCGACGATCGTTACGTCCGTACCATCGCGCAGGACCTTGCCCTTGCCTAGTTCGAATGTTTCGGATTCGGGATAGAGCGGGGTGATCGGCTTTCTGTGCAGCCTCATATAGGTGCAGCCATAGTGTTCCGCGCAGGCTTCCACCAACGCTTTGAGGGAGACGGGGTCGCTCGGTTCCAGGATCGTCAGACCCGGTATCAGCTTCATCATCCCGATATCCTCGAACGGCATGTGTGTTCCTCCGTTGAACGCGGCGGAAATGCCGGGATCGGTCCCTACGAGCTTGACGTTCAATCCCGCATAGTTCGCGGAGATGAAGAACTGGTCGAACACCCGTCTCGAGGCGAAGCAGCCGAAGGTCGCGGCGAAGGGGATCTTTCCCACGACACTGAGGCCCGCGCTGACCCCCACGAGGTTCGCTTCCGCCACACCTACATCGACCGCACGTTCAGGGTAGGCTGTCTTGAAGGGCATGGTTCCGGAAGCCCGCATCAGGTCGGCTTCCACCACCATGATCGCCGGGTTCTTGGCCGCAAGCCCGATCAAGGTATCGCAATATACCGCACGCATCTCTTTGTTTTCCATACCGATATCCCCCTTAGTCTTCCAGCTCGGAAATCGCCTGCATGGCCATAGCCATGTCGACTTGCATGTTGTGATTACCCACCATTCCCTCGCAGAACGCCGCGCCTTTGCCTTTTACGGTGTCCAGTATGATCATGGAGGGGCGGTCCTGTCTTTTCGCGCTATGGATCGCTTTGTGCATCGCCTGGAAATCATGGCCGTCCACGCGCTGGGTATGCCATCCGAAGGCTTTCCATTTCGCGCTGATGTCCCCAAGGCTCATGATTTCATCGGTCGTGCCGTCAATTTGCAGCCTGTTGTAGTCGGTGAAGGCGATCAGATGGTCCAGCTTGTACTGTGATGCGAACATGGCCGCCTCCCAGTTCTGACCTTCCTGCGATTCTCCGTCGCCGATGATCGCGTAGACGTAGCAGGGATTTCCGTCGATCTTCCTTCCATACGCCATGCCGCAGGCCGCCGACAGCCCCTGCCCCAGTGAGCCCGTGGACATGTCTATGCCGGGGGTCTTGGTCCTGTCGCAATGGCTCGGAAGGTTCGTCCCCCCTTGGTTCAAGGTGTCGAGCCAGGATTCAGGGAAGAATCCGCGGAGCGACAGGGTCGCATAGAGGGCGGGGCCTGCATGTCCTTTGGACAGGACGAGCATGTCACGGTCCTCCCAGTTCGGCTCTTCCGGTCTGACATTCATTTCCTGTCCATAGAGCAGGGCCAGTATTTCCACTATCGAAAGGGCTCCTCCGATATGGCCTACGCCTAGATTCGCGATCTCATAGATGGTTTTCTTCCTGATCTCATTGGCGAATCTCTGAAGTGTCTCAAGTTGGGTGGGAGATATCATCTGCCGCTCCTATTTAGTTTCTTAGTGAAAATAACTATATCCTACAATCAGAAGGTTGTAAAGTTCTTGTTGTGGATTTTTTCATCGGAACGGGGTAGACTGTAGATGACGGGTTTCAGTTTCTTTCTGAAATCAAGAAAATACACAGGGGTCCGGCAGCCGGACCATCGGAGGAAATGAATGCAGGATAATCCCTTGAGAGCGTCTGACATGAGGCTCCATAACAAAAGTCTGGTGTTGTCCCGCATCCATGCGTCGCAGGGGAGGGGGGTCTCCCAATCCGAACTCGTACACGAGACAGGTCTGAAAGCCCCTACGATTTTCCGGATATTCTCAGCCTTGGAAGAGGAGGGCTTGATCGAGCCCGTCCATGGAGGTGAGGAAGTCGGCTTGCAGAAGAAAGGTCGTCGGCCTGTTGCCTACGCCGTGTGCAAGGACGCCAGGTATTCCATAGGTCTGGAATTCTGGGCGGCGTACATCTCCATAGGAGTCTTTGATTTCCGGGGTGAGCGGATTTTCTCCAGCATAGAGCCTTTGGCGGAGAATACGGACGCCGACGCTGTGGTCGATATCATCGTCCATATGGTGACCGACAGTATCTCACGGCTCTCGATACCGAAAGACAAACTGTTGGGGATCGGCGTCGCCGCCCCGGGCCAGGTCGATCTTGAAAACCAGCTCGTCATGTATTATCCCCGGATTCCCGGGATGAAGGCATATCCGATCGTACAGGTGTTGAAAGAACGGCTGGGGATTCCCGTCTTGCTGCACAACAACTGTTCCGCCATCGCTTTCAGCGAATACCGGTACGGAGGCTTCGACAACGAAGGGTCCATGTTCACCTTCCTCCTGCGTTCCGGAGTCAACGGCGCGTTCGTCTACGATGACCGGATCTTCCTGTCGAGCCGAGGCACGACTTTGGAGACAGGGCATATCCCCATCAACTTTGATGGACCTCGCTGTGCCTGTGGTTCCAGAGGCTGTCTACAGGCGTATCTTCAGGACCTTGACCCTGATTCCCTGCAATCGAGGCTGGCGCTCTTTGAAGGTCTTGACGCCCCGTTGAAAGCGGGCGATCCCAAGGCCCGGCGGACGATCGAACGTGCGGCGGGATATCTGTTGATCGCGATGCGCAGCATCATCCGTTTCCTCTCCCCCCGGTCCTTCCTGTTCATAGGGTGTTCGGAGACGGTGTCCGACGCCATAGCCGATGAGGTTCGTCGGCTGTTCGTCGAGCCTGATGCGTTTGACGCCGATATCCCTTGCATCTATTCCAAGGCCTATGATCCTCTGCTGGCGCAGCGTGGCGCGTCGGACCTGGTGCTGGCCGACTTCTTCAGTTGAACTTAAATCGTAAGGATATATCATGTTTGAAAGAATGCTGGACAGGAGGAATGAACCGACGGTGGAAGCGTTCATCTCCTATTGCGGGAGCCGTGGCGGGTTGTTGGCCGACCTTGACACCTTTTTGACAAATGAAATGATGCTGGAGCGGACGTTGCGCTTCCCGTATGGCAACAGGTACGGATGGGGCTTCAAGTATTCTGTAAAGAAGAGGCATATCTGTGATGTTTTCGCTGAAAAGGACGC
The DNA here is from genome assembly GCA_964407735.1 of uncultured Sphaerochaeta sp. Classification (GTDB taxonomy): domain Bacteria; phylum Spirochaetota; class Spirochaetia; order Sphaerochaetales; family Sphaerochaetaceae; genus Spiro-02. The sequence continues at coordinate 12,455 of CAYOWS010000045.1, forward strand.
CTTTTCGGTCATGGTGCGACTGGACGATTCTCTCTGTGGACAGATCCATGATGCCGTATCGCCCTATACGCAAGGATTTCTCGATACGAAATATCCTTGTGGCGATGGCGGTTATATCCATTACCGCGTGTTGACGTCCGATCATCTGAAGGATATCGAAATGCTTCTGCGATATAAAATCAGACGCAAGTAAGCGGGTTTCGCGGGCGGATCTGGATACGGACTTCCGGTACATGGATATTTTCCTTGACTTGTCTCAGTTTTTAGGTTTTACTTACTTTAAGAAAGTAAATAAAAACCTGACCTTATCTTCGTTCGGAAGGTAGTGGCGGACAGGTTGGAGGAACCTTTATGAAACAATTGGTCAAGCTCGGTATCGTCTGTCTCGCACGTCAGACCTATGATTTTCATGCCGCGGCGGAACTATATCAGAATATCCTTGCCGATGTTCATCACCTTGAAAACGTCGATTGGGTGGTGGTTCCTGAACTGGTCATCTCCGTTGAAGAGGGGAGGGCCTCCGCTGAACAGCTCGCTTGCGCCAATGTCGACGCGGTCGTCTGCATCTCGGGAACGTTCCACCTGGGACATCTCGTTTTGCTATTGCGTGAAGCCGTACGGGTTCCGTTCCTGCTCTGGGGGTTGCCCGAGCTGCCGTATAACGGTGGCAAGATCCGGCTCAATTCGGTCTGTGGCGTGAACCTGAACGCTTCCAACCTATACAAGAGCGGGATCGACGACTACCATGTCATCGTCCAGGACCGGATCGACGTCGACTGGGTCGATGCGATTCGAGCCCTCAAGGCCCTGCGTCAGGCGAAGATCGGGATCACAGGTTTTCGGGCCGACGGGTTCTTCAATGTCGGGGTGCAGGACAACCTGCTGTATGGTGCGACCGGTGCCCTGGTCGACCACTACGAATTGTCGGAGATCCACAGTTGGCCTGTGACGGACGAAGAGATCGCCGCCAGGAGAAATCAGATAGAAAAGACGTTCGATGTCTCCACCCTTTCCGACTTCCAGATCGGGAAAGTAGCGGAGCTTTCAGCGAAACTGGCAGCGTTCTACCGGCATTACGGTCTTTCGGCGCTTGCCGTCCGGTGTTGGCCGGAGTTCGCCCGGGATTTCGGCGTCGCCCCTTGTGCCGCGATGTCGCTGCTCCAGGCGGAGGGAATGATCCTCGCCTGCGAGGGGGATATCGATGGCGCCGTCTCCATGATCATGCATCAGGCTGTCGGCGCGGAGACGCCGTTCCTGTTCGACTTCTCCCAGGTCGATTTTGACCAGGACTTCGCCTTGTTCTGGCATTGCGGTGTCGCCCCTTGCAATCTGTGGGATGGCGTCTGCAACCGTTCGCTCGATACCTATTTCGCAGGAGGGAAGGGGGTTACCGCCGACTTCGTGCTGAAATCCGGAGACCTGTCCGTCCTGCGGCTCGATTCCGCCCGAGGCGGATACCGGATGTTCCTACAGAAAGCCAAAGCCATACCTATGGAGAAATTGCTTCGCGGGACCTACATGAAGGCCGTCTTCGACCGTCCCGTCAAGGAAGTGCTGGATCTTGTCATTGACAATGGTCTGGCGCATCACTCCTCCGTCGTCTATGGAGAGTTCATCGAGCCGTTGAAGATCGCCGCGAAGCTGAAAGGATGGCGAATCATAGAGTGAGCGGAGGAATCTCAAGCCATGTCGGTGAACCGTCACTCCAAGGGAACGGCCGGGCTCTCTTTTTCTTCGATGCAGAGGCGTCCGGCCCTGTATGGAACCGACATGTTTTGCGCCCCGGCATTGAGAAGAGGGTGATGTCGGAACAAGGTGTGGATTCCTGACTGCGAATGGATTCATATATTTACAGGAGAAAAGTTTACAATCTGTTGGTATCGGATCGACGCACCAATGGGGAGGCCTGTCATCTTTGTACGGAAAGACACATCTCTGCTACAAGAACTGAGTTCTCCGCTTACTGTAGGGAACTGAAAAAATCAGGGTAGGTTTCTATCGTTTTTTGTTGACATCGAAAAAAAATCGTGCGTAGATATTTATATATTTCTTTCAATAAGAAAATAAATAAAAGGAGATCGAACATGTGTAACTCTAAAAAGACCATGATGGTTCTGCTACTCGTAGTTCTTTGCGTCGCGGCACCGTTGTTCGCTGGTGGACAGCAGGAGTCCGGAGATAAGGAAATTGAACTGAGATGGGCGAGCATCTGGGTCGGAAGTGACAGCAAGGCTCCGGCGGTGGAGGCTCTGGTCGCTGAATTCAATGCTGCGAACGCTGGAAAGATCAAGGTCGTAGTTGAACCACAGCCTGACTACAACGCCTATGAACAGAAAGTCCGTACCTCGTTGGCAGCGGGAATCGCACCTGCCGATATCTTCACGATCAAGCTGAATCCTACCACCGAACAGTTCTATCAGTCGAATCTCCTGATGGATTTCGCCACAAAGATGGCCCCCTCCTGGAAAGCGGACTTTGATTCCGGTTCCATCGCACAGTCCACGATCAACGGCCAGTTGAAGTCCCTGCCGATGGAGACGGCCATTTTACCGATGTGGTACAACATGGACGCGTTCCGGGCCGCCGGGGTGAACTCCGTACCGAAGACCATGGACGAAATGTATGCCGCGTTCGATAAGCTCAAGGCAGCGGGAATCGCCCCGACCAGCCAGATGACCGGCGATACGAACGCCTGGACTTCAATGATCTGGTTCTCCCATTTCGCCGTCTCCCTTGGTGGCGTCGACATCTGGTCAAGACCGTTCACAGATCCCGCGTTCGTACAGGCCGCCGCGCTGCTGAAGGATATCATCGTCAATTACTCCACCGCTGACGCGGTCGGCCTTGGAGCCGGTGGCAGTGGCGGGCACTTCCTCGCCGGACGTACGGCGGTATTCTCCAACGGACCTTGGTACGCTGGCCGCGCCGACTTGGCGGAAACGCCTTTCTTTGAATCGATCGTCATCGAGGAACTTCCCTCCGCCGGACCTACGACCGATTTCATGATCAGCCGCCTACAGGCCAACATCTGCGCCGCCTCGACCAGGGACGCGGCCCGTGAAGCCGCCACCCTTGAATTCCTGCGGTTCCTGACCAAGCCCGAGAGTATCGCGAAGATATCGGAATCCTCCGGGGCCATGTTCGCGATCAAGAACGACTTCCGGCCGGACAATGTCCTTCAGAAGCAGTTCTATGATATCGCCGACGCGGCTTCCGCCACGGCTTCTGACTTGGAAGCGGCCCTGGGCGCGGAAGTGACGCTGGAATTCGCCCAGCAGCTTGGCGCTTTGGCGTTGGGCAGGATCTCTCCTGAAGAGTTCTGTGCTTTGGTCGACAAGAAGATCGAGCGATAGCCTCTGGATATGATAGGCTGAGGTCGTAGTCCGATAGGACGCGACCTTGGTCTTCTGGAACATCTGGAATGCCGGATGTTGCAGAAGACCAAGATGACAAACCCGAGTATTGTTCTCGAGGAGGAGTGACAGATGCAGAAGATTCACATCGGACGCCATTCCAATCTGTTGGGGCGGACACTGTTCCTGCTCCCGGTCTCGATCCTTTTCCTGGCTTTTTTCGTCTATCCGTTTATTTTTACCGTAATGACGAGCTTCACGAGCTGGCGTGGCATAGGTTCGATGAAATTCAATGGGATAGCCAACTACACGAAGCTTATCTCAGATCCGACGTTCCGCAAGGCGTTGGTGAACAATATCATATGGGCGATGTGCCAGGGCTTTATCCAGGTTCCCCTCGCCGCCATCGTCGCCATGATATTGGTCCGCAAGCCGAAAGGCTGGAAGTTCATGCGTACGGTCTATTATCTGCCGAACGTCATCAGCACCGTGGCGTTGGCGATGGTCTGGGTGGCGATGTACAACGTGACCGGGCCTGTGAACGCGATCCTTGGAAAACTGTTCGGGATGGCTCCGAAGAACTGGCTGGGCGACCCTTCGACCGCCTTGGGCGCGGTGATTTTCCAGACCGTCATCTATATCGGCTATTTCATGATCGTTCTCCTTGCTTCCGCGATGAACATCCCCAAGACGCTCTATGAAGCGGCGGAGATCGACGGTGCGAGTACGCTCCAGCAGGAGTACCATATCACGTTGCCGATGCTCAGGGGGAGTCTGGTCACTACCATGACACTGGCCATGGCGTACGGCATCCGCCACTTTGAATCGACATATCTGATGACCGGTGGCGGGCCTGCCTATGCCACGACGACGATGGGTATCGATCTCTATCTGAAGATGGATGCCTTGCGTTACAGCGAGGCGAGTACGGCGGGAGTGTTCCTGATCCTGCTCGGGACCGTGGTGATCAGCCTGCTCCGGAAGTTGTTCGGCAAGTCGGATCCGATGTCCGAGATGGCACAGTAGGGAGGGAAAGATGAAAAACCGACAAACTGTTTCCTGGATCGTCCTCAACACGATCAAATGGATTTTCCTGATCTGCCTGCTCGCTGTCGCGTTGCTGCCGTTGATATGGTTGCTGGTCAGTTCCTTCCGCACGAACCTCGAACTACAGGTTTCACCTTTCGGGCTTCCTTCTCAACTGCAATGGAGCAATTACGCCAAGGCCTTCGCCATGGCCAGCCTCCCCAGGCTGTTCATGAACTCGATCATCGTTTCCGTATTCGCCGTGTGTCTGAACATCATCGTGACCGCCATGGCCTCCTTCATCCTCTCAAGGGAACATTTCAGGGGAAGGGACCTGATCTATACGATCCTGACCGCCGGCGTGTTGATTCCCGTCATCTCCTTCATGGTTCCGTACTTTACGTTGATCACGAAGACACATCTGTACAACAAGCTGATCGCGTTGATCTTCGTATATTCGGCGGTCAACATCCCTGTCTCGATCTTCCTTGTGACCGCCTTCATGAAGAGTATCCCCAAGGAATTGGAGGAGGCTTCGATCATTGACGGGTGTGGGTTCTTCCAGCGTTTCGCGAAGATCATATTCCCCCTTTCCCGTTCAGGGCTGGTCACCGCGGGTACGTTCTGTTTCATCTATGCCTGGAATGAGTTCCTGATGGCGATGCTGCTGACCTCCAGCATCGAGTCCCGGACGATACAGTTGGGAATCAAGTTCTTCACCAGCCAGTTCATCACCGACTACGGCAGCATGTACGCGGCGATCGTCGTCACGATCGTTCCGAGCGTCATCGCATACATGTTCCTGCATGACAAGATCATCGGCGGGCTCACCGCCGGTGGCGTAAAGGGGTAGGGTATGATCGCTTGTACGATGGATGGAGCCCGTCTGGTCGTCTCCTATGACGATCTGGTCCTGATCGACCATAGCCCTGAGCATCCGTTCGTGATGCTTGGGGTCGGTGTGACCGATATCGACATGTACCGGGGCAACTATTTCTTTTCCGAACGTTCGCTGGAAGCGAAGGAACTCCGAAATTATTCCATGACGGAGTCGTTGGTCGAGGGGGTGCTGCATTATCAGCTCCGTTTCGAGTCCGATGGCGCGGAAGTACGCTGTTTCCTCTTCGAGCAGGAGGATCGGCTCCATATGAGGTTCGAGAGCTTTCCTGTCCAATGCAACAGGCTGTCGTTCCGTTTCTTCGCGACTTCGGAGGAGCATGTCTATGGCTGCGGTGAGCAGTTCTCGTATCTTGACCTGCGCGGCAGGAACTTCCCCTTGTGGACCCAGGAGCAGGGGGTGGGGCGGAACAAGGAGACGGCGATCACCCGGATCGCCGACAGGGAGGATCGTGCGGGAGGCGACTACCATACGACGTTCCATCCCCAGCCGACCTTCGTCTCCACCAGAGGGTATTTCCTCCATGCGGAGACCTACGGGTACGCTGATTTCGATTTCTCCCATGAAAAGAGCCATGCCCTGATGTTCTGGGACGTCCCGGCGGAGATAGTCATAGGGAAAAAACCTTCTTTATTGGAAGTAGTGCAAGATGTCTCAGCGTTCCTTGGTCGGCAGCACGATATTCCCGATTGGTGTTACGACGGGGTGATCCTTGGTATCCAGGGTGGTACGGACACGTGTCTGCGCAAGCTTGATGCGATGCGTGCCGCAAAAGTACCGGTATGTGGCGTCTGGGTACAGGATTGGCAGGGAGAGAAGCATACTACATTCGGCAAGCGGCTGCGTTGGAACTGGCAATGGGACCCCGCCTTGTATCCTGGCTTGGATACGGCGATCAAGGACCTGAAGACCCAGGGCGTCCGTTTCCTGGGCTATATCAACCCGTATGTGCTGAAGGACCTCCCGCTGTTCGAGGAGGCCAAGGCCGCCGGTCATCTGGCGTTGACTGGGACTGGCGACGTCTATCTCGTCGATTTCGGTGAGTTCGATTGCGGTATCGTCGATTTCACAAGGCCGAAAGCGTGTCGCTGGTATCAGGAGGTCATCAGGCATGAGATGATTGATTTCGGTATGTCCGGATGGATGGCCGATTTTGGTGAGTATCTTCCGACCGACTGCGTCCTTGCCGACGGCAGTTCCGCTATGCTGATGCACAACGCCTGGCCCGGCATGTGGGCGCAGGTCAACGGGAACGCTGTGGCCGACGCCGGTATGGATGATGAAATACTCTATTTCATGCGGGCCGGCAACGCAAGAAGCCTTGCTTCATGCCCGATGATGTGGTGCGGTGACCAGAACGTGGACTGGTCGGAGGATGATGGTCTTCCCTCTGCGTTGACCGGTACGTTGTCGCTGGCCATGTCGGGAATGGGGCTCTGCCATAGCGATATCGGCGGCTATACCACGCTGTACGGCATGTCCAGGTCGAAGGAGCTGTTGATGCGTTGGTGCGAGTTCTCCGCGTTCACGCCGTTGATGCGCACCCATGAGGGCAATCGTCCGAAAGAGAACTGGCAGTTCGACGGCGACGAGGAGACTATCGCCCATTTCGCGAGGATGACTTCCTTGCACGTGGCGTTGAAGCCCTATCTCAAGGAGATGGTTTCCATCAACGCCAGGGAGGGGATCCCCGTCATGCGGCCGGTGTTCCTCCATTACCCGCGGGAGCCTTTCTTCTCCTGCAAAGACTCCTATCTGCTGGGCCGGGACCTGTTCGTGGCTCCGATGCTTGAACCCGCTTCCTCCAGGATCGTGATGCTGCCCGACGACGAATGGGTGCATCTGTTCACCGGCAGGGAGTTCTCTGGCGGCAACCACCTGGTGGATGCGCCGATGGGGTGCCCGCCGGTATTCTACCGCAAGGAATCCGTATGGAAGGACTTGTTCTCTTTAGGGGTGCGATGGGGGTACGATAGGGGTACTCAAGTATTTGCGCTATAGTTCGCGATATCCCTTCATAGGCTCCAGGTTTCGCAAGATCCTGGGGCTTTTTCTTTGGTCGATGCTGCCGGGTCTTGCCATTACATCCAATTCTCTGAAAAATTCTTTTGTCATTTCAATTCCATTGGGGTGACGTTTTGTTTGTGGATGGAAATGAATACGCTATAATATTTTCAGTTGTGAATTTTTAGTATCAATACTATCAAATAACAGCCCTAGCTAGGCATGATAACTCAAATAAAACAATGGACCTCCACTTTTGATAACCACTGGACGGGAGGGCCGTCCGTGCGG
>CAYOWS010000046.1:0-19471 GCA_964407735.1 uncultured Sphaerochaeta sp.
CCCAGAAGATCAGATCCTTAGGGAGATCAGCCATTTCACGCCATACGACCCAGCCGACGCCAAGAGGTGCGAGACCGAACTTATGGCCGGAAGTGTTGATCGACTTGACACGGGGGAGACGGAAGTCCCAGACGATGTCGGGTTCAACGAAAGGAGCGATGAAACCGCCGCTTGCGCCGTCTACATGGATGGGGATGTCCCAACCCTTGTCTTTCTGTAGCTGGTCGAGAGCGTCGCTGACTTCCTTGACAGGTTCGTACTGACCGGTGTAGGTGACACCGAAGGTAGGAACGACACCGATGGTGTTCTCATCACAACGCTTGATTACTTCTTCAGCGTTCATGATCAGGCGATCGCCATCCATGGGGATCTCACGAAGTTCGACATCCCAGTAACGGGCGAACTTATGCCAGCAGATCTGGACAGGACCGGTAACAAGGTTCGGCTTGCTGGTATCCTTGCCCTGGGCCTTCATCTTTTCTCTCCAGCGCCACTTCATGGCGAGTCCGCCAAGCATCGCGGCTTCACTGGAACCGATGGAAGAACAGCCCATGGTCGTCTGGGGTTGCGGAGAATGCCAGAGATCGGCGAGCATATGGACACAACGCATCTCGATTTCGGCGGTCTCAGGATATTCATCCTTGTCGATCATGTTCTTGTCGATACTCTCGTTCATCAGCTCATGAACTTCCGGTTCCGACCAGGTCTGGCAGAAAGTAGCCAGGTTCTGTCTGGAATTGCCATCGAACATCAAGTCATCATGGATGGCCTGGTAGATGTCACGAGGATTGCTCTCGTTTACGGGCATCTTGTACTTCGGCATCGCTTTGGAAAGATCATTCGAAGCGAAACGATCATCTTCCAAATTTTGTCTCACTGCATTCACAGTCTCATTCTTTACAGCACTCATTTTGTACCTCCAGTAGGTGTAGAGTTATTTTTGCTAGTACTAGTACTTGTTGTTTTAGTAGCGGAAGCGTCCGCTGGCGTAGTCGCGGCAGGTGCCGCTGTCGTGGCCGCAGGTGCCGCTGTCGTAGCGGTAGTTGCGGAAGCGGGAACCGTCTTAGGAACCCAAGAGGGTTTCTTGACAGCCTGGATGACCAACGGCATACCGGTGAATACGATCAGTCCGGCGGCGACCAAGGATACATACAGGGCGGGATTTCCGACCGGCAGATTGGACGGCGGGAAGAATCCGACGATGAACGCGAATGCGACACCTAGGAAACCGATACCGGCGATGATCCACATGCCCAGGTTCTTTCCACCGGGAATCTTGAAAGGACGGGGCAGATCGGGCTGGGAAATCCTCAGTTTGATCGCCGCGGCGAACATCAGCATGTACATGACCAGGTACAAGGTAGCGGTCATGGCGGACAGGACGAAGAACGCGACGCTGACATCTTTCATGATGAAGTACAGACAGGCGAGCAGCGATACGATCACACCCTGGATCAGCAACAGGCTGGTCGGGGAACCGAACTTATTGGTTCTGGCCATGAACGGAGGCATGTTGCCCTCCTGAGCGGTCAACAGCAAGCTGCGGCTAGGACCGGTAACCCAGGACATGACACCACCGATCGCGCCGAAGGCCATGAGCAAGCCCATGACGGGCACCAGGAACTTCAGATGGAATCTATCAAGCAACATCTGGAATGCCTGCATCAGACCGGCGGTCAGGCTGATATCCTTCGCAGGAACGACGACCGCGACGGCCAGGGAACCCAACAGGAACAGCACGAAGATGATTCCTGCGGCGAGGAACATGGCGCTCGGGAACTGAGTTGAAGGCTTCTTCATCTCATTGACCTGCACAGCCTGGACCTCGACACCCGCGAACAGCAGGACGATACCGGCGAGGAAGGCGATGCTGCCCAATCCAGTGATATGCGGGAAGAACCGAGGATGGACGTGGGCGACAGCTTTCGCAGCCGTATCAGCCACAGCGGTGGCGGTAGTAGCGGCAGAACTTGCGGCGTGAGTGGCCGCGGTCGCGGTAGATCCATCGAGGAACGCGATACCGTTGCCGGTAGCGGCCCAGATGATACCCAGGACGATGACTAGAATACCAGGTAGTATCGTTCCGAATATGACACCATATCTAGTTACAGCGTTTACAGCCTTGGAGCCACGGAAGGCGATCAATGTCGCGATCCAATAGACTACCAGAATAACGATACCGGTGAACATTCCGTTGCTGGCGAGCTTTGGATCTCCGAACAGATACGCCAGACAGGCGGCCGCGAATCCCAATACAGTCGGATACCAGACGACATTCTGTATCCACTGCAACCAGACGGCGACAAAGCCCCATCGGGTTCCGAATGCCGCGGATACCCAGTTGTAGACGCCGCCCTTCTTCTGTCCGAAAGCGCTTCCCAGTTCCGCCGATACCAGAGCCGCCGGCAGCAGGAAGATCACGGTCGCGAACAGTATGTAGAAGATCATTGAAAGACCTTCGGCGGCCATCATCGGAAGTCCTCTCAGACTTACGACCGCGGCGACGGTCATCAAGCAGAGCGTCGTAACCGACACATACTTGCCATCGCCTTTTTCTTTAGTAGACATATGTTACCCCCATAACCAAAGAAGTTTGCACTTCATCCTCTCTCCGCTTCAAATGTAGTCACACCAAATCTATTCGGCAACATCTGAATTTGGTTTTTTGCTATCACAACTCCTGTCATAACAAATATTTATCACCACTTACCATGCTATACATCAAGTTAATTTTGTAAAGTTTTCATACTGATTCCGAAGATTGTAAGGTCAACATTTGTTGGCTTTCATGGATCAAATGATCAACCGTACAAATATGTGTACCGATTGACAGGATTTACCATGGACAGGACGGGATTTTTCCATGATTGTCTTGGGTCTGAGAATACTGAATTGGGCATGGTTCTGAAAGGACAAGATACTTTTGGATTACATATATCGCTCATGGCATTGTGTGTCACAAGTACTGTCGGAACGTGTCTCGCAGCAAAGAAAAAACAGAGTCATTCACGCTAAAATTCAGATAAATTTTCCTTGTCCTTTTCTGAATCGGGAGGGAGAAACACCCTTTGCCCTCTTGAATACATCACCAAAATAGTTGCTGTCGTTGAATCCGCATTCATAGGCTACCTGCGTAACCGTCTTCTGGGTCTCAAGCAACAGACCCAACGCGTTGCGTATCCGTACATGGACCAGATACTCCCTGAAACCGAAGCCGGTGCTCTCCTTGAACTTTCTGGAAAAGTACGGGGCGCTCAACCCCATGAAGGCCGCCACGGAGTCCAGAGTGAGGTCCTGACGAAACTCTTTCGCGATATACCGGGCCGCCTCCTGCATCCTTGCGTCGTCTCCGGTGATCCCACTCTCCTCCACTTGGTTCTGATACTCACGACACCGGAGGATACACACCATGAGTTCCGTCATGCAATTTCGCAAGACTATGTCGGAGAACTGGTCACCATACTCATATTCAGTCTCCATTCTGCCGAGCAGATCCTCCAGATAGCTTCTCCTATTGGAGGGAACGGGGATATGGGGAAATGAGAAACAATCCAGCACCCGCTGTCGGCCATACTCGGCAAAGAGTTCAGAAAGATAGTCCTCGGGGAAATAGACATACAACCGTTCATGAGTGGAATCAGAGTCGAAAGATGTCCGATGGATCGCCCCTTTCGGAATGACGACGAGGTCCCCCGGCTTGATATAATAGATACTGTCGTTGATGAAAAAGCGTCGGTTGCCGAACACGAGATAGTAGATCTCATAGGCTTCATGGCTATGGGCCTCGTCCATCCTGTAATATGGACCGCGGCGTCTCCTGTTGATGATCAACGTGTCTTCCATCATATTTCCCCTACAAACTTAGACAAATTTTCTGTAATTCTAACGATAATCATAACAAATTAAAGGTAAAATACAAGTTTTTTATGCTATTTCTATCACATGGCTCAAGCGATACTTTCAAAAAAGGATGAACGCTTCAGAGAATTCGCGCTTTCCGGCAACATGTGGAGAGTAGTCCTTTCCGTCTGTTTCCCCTTGGCCGTGTTCCAAGGGATCAACCATCTTTTCACGATCCTCGACACATTGATGGCGTCGCATGTCAGCGCGGAATCGGTCTCTACCGTAGCGTATCTGTCCCAACTACAGATCGTCGTCAGTGCCATAGGTCAAGGTCTGGCGATGGGCAGCAGCATCAAGATCAGCGAGGCATATGGGGCAGGAGACTATGAACTGGTGAAAAAGCGCCTGAGTACGCTGGTGGCGATGTGTGGTGTGATCGGATTGCTCGTCGCCTGCGCACTCCCCTTCACTCCGACGTTGCTTCGTCTGACCGCCACTCCAGATCGCTTCATAGAGATCGGGACCAAGTATTTCATCGTGACCTTGGTCGCAACGATCATCAGCTTCTTCAACGCGGTATACATAGCGATCGAACGCGCAAGAGGCAACTCAAAACGTATTCTGGCGCTCAATACCATGACAATCGTTTTGAAACTGATTCTTACCGCGATCTTCATCTACCTGCTCCATGCAGACATCGTCATGATCGCGGTCGCGACGGTGATAGCCCAAGGGGTACTGTTCTGTTTCGCCTGCAAGAATCTGACGCAAAAGAATGACGTATTCAGTTTTTCAGCTGAATATGTCAGTTTCAAAAGAACCATCGTAGCGCCGATGCTGAAAATATCCTTTCCTGTCATCGTCGAGAAATCGGCGTTCGCGATGGGAAAGACCGTCATCAATTCGATGGTAGGCCAATACGGCATGCTCACAGTGGGAGCACTCGGCATCTCGAACAACATGAACGGCACCGTGACGGGAATCCAGAACGGATTTCAGGATGGAGGATCTGCGATCATCAGCCAGAACCGTGGCGGTGGAAAACAGGAGAGGATGCTTTCGGCGTTCAAGAGATTGCTGATCATCAACCTCTGCATTGGGACCGCAGGATTCCTGTTGCTCAATGCATTCGCCTGGCCGTTCAGCTATCTGTTCGCGAACAGTACGGCGGGATTCGATCCTGAATTCCAGGCCATGATCGTCAGAATCTTCAGATATGATTCCATCAGCTGTATCACGCTGGCGCTCAGTTCCGCCACGATGGCACTCCTGTTCGGCCTTGGATATACGAAACTCACTCTGTTCATCAATTTCTGTAGGGTGTTCGTATTCAGAATCCCTGTACTGTGGTGGTTGCAGAACTTCACGGACTATGGAAGCGAGAGCGCGGGAATCGTCATGGGAATAAGCAACATATTGGTCGGCATATTGGCCGTCATCGTAGCGATTCCCGTAACACGGAAGATACGGAAGGGCATCTGAGCCCATGGAAGCCCATCCTCAGAAGGGAATCCTTACTTCAGTTCCACGGAAAGGACACCATATACGACATCGGCTATCGCTTCCGCACCCGCCCTGTTCGGGTGGATGCCATCCCATATATAGAAGTCAGGATGTTCCTTCGTCACCACATAGGTGTCGATGACCTGCAATCCAAGTTCGGCCCCGAGGGATTTCAAAGCGTCACCCATCTCCACGATCGTGGAAAGGTCCATGCTGTAGTGAAGGCCGTAGGGATCGGGATCCCCATACGCGGCGGGGGGAGTCAGCAAGAAGACAGCGGGCCGGGACGGCAACTGCCGGTACGTGGCGACCATATCACGGTAGTCCGCGAGATAGTCGTCCATGCCGGTCCAGTTCTTCCGCTTGGAATCGTTCGTCCCGAGCATGATCAGGACGATGTCAGGCGCGAACTCCTGGCTCTCCTTGAAATACTTATGCCCCCAATACGGTTTGTCCGAGGTTTTCAACATGGCATGTGCATTCACGCCATAGTTCCTGACTACATAACCATCCCCCAGCAACCCTTGTAGCTTGGCAGGGTAACAATTCTCTTTTCGTCCCAAAACAAACGCGCCATAGGTGATGCTGTCACCGACGCACGCTATCCTGACCGTTCCCTCCGGAATGTCGCGGGAGGAATCGCTGGATACACAGCCGACCGCCAGAATGACAAGGATTACGACGATGGACATGGAGATCAATACTTTCTTCATCTATACAAATTCCCCTACCACAATTGAAAATACTATGACGTACCCCGATCAGGCAAGATGCGACAAGACTGTTTTATCCAGCTCTCAGCCGAAGCGGACGACGGCACAATATTGTCAGGACCGCTTGCGCATGGTATTCTGATACCGGAGGCGATGCCATGCAGGAAGAAAAGCATGAAGAGATCATGCGCCAGGCGGTGGCTCTGGCGAAAGATACGATGAGAAAGGGCTTTGGTGGTCCTTTCGGTGCTGCGATCGTACAAGATGGAAAGGTTGTCGTAGTTGCGAGCAACAGCGTATTGAGGGACAATGATCCGACGGCTCATGCGGAAATGAATGCGATCCGGGAGGCAGGTAAATTGTTGGGAACCCATGATCTTTCCGGCTGTGAACTGTATGCGACCGGATATCCTTGCCCCATGTGCCTCTCCGCGATCATCTGGGCGAATATCAAGACGGTGTACTACGCCTGCACCCCGGAGGAAGCCGACAAAGTCGGTTTCAGGGATGATTTCATCTATCGCTACCTTGAAGAAGGCCGCGAACACAAAGTCGAACTGGTTCGGTTGTCACAGACCGGCCACGATGACGGAATCAAGCTGTTCGAGGAGTATGCGGAACAACACAAGGAGCTCTACTGAGCTCCTTGATGAAATCTTCTTCATAACCGCCTACATCAGATATTGCAGCGCAGGGAGACGCGTTCAGTCCCGCTGAGACTAGAACTTGAACATTCCCCATATGCCCATCTCGACGAATCCGAGCTTTCGATAGACCTTACCAGCGTCAGGGTTGTCATAGAACAAGCTGAGAAATTCCCTTCCGGCTTCGAAATTGGCACGGCATATCTGTGCGACGCAAGCGCTGGCCAAGCCATGGCGGCGATGTTCCGGCAAGGTGGCTACGCCCACGACCACCGCGCCAAGGCTGTTCTGTCCGCTGGTCTTTGCGCAGGCGACGAGAGTATCACCCTGGAATACGCCGAACCCCATTCCGTTGAGCGTAAGATCGTTGGCGATCACTTTGCATTCCTCATCGCGAGCCTTGCCTCGATAGGATGAAGCGAATTCATCGATTCGCAGGAACACATCCAGAACAGCAGGCGCATCCTCGGCTACCAACTGGCGAAGAAGATATCCCGCGGTCGTCAACTGGGAGAACGGCACTTCGTACTTCAGTTCATTGCAACGGCTGAGATAGGTCGGACGATATTTACTGTCTGGGAAATAAGGGATGAGCGGTTCCAGCAGAGATCCCTTTCCACTCACACCCTCGACCTGAGGTCGTTGAAGGAGGAACTCCGCCATGGAGGCCACGTCATACGTATCGTTCCGACTATAGATGATATAGTAGTTCCGATACCGCAGAACAAGGCTTTCCCATCTAGTTTCGCCTGTATCGTAGGTGACTATGCGTTCATCGACGAAGACTTCCACAGGGTCATGATCAACCCCGAAGTTCTCGATATCGCCGTAGATGAACAGATTGTATTCCGGTTCCATGGAAATATATTCCAGAATCCTTTCCTTGTCCGATTCCCGCAATTTGACGAACGCCATGGCACACTCCTCCTTTTCAGAATGTAGTGTCGCAATTCTGTAGCAATCGGAACGGTTTTGCAAGAAAAAACCGCCGTGAGGGGTTGTTTCATAGTAAAAACCGACGACTGACTATAACAACGGGATACAAAAAGCCTCTTCTCTCCATGATACGGTAGAAGCCCTATCGAATCCGCCACCCGCAGAAAATGATTCATGGCTGTGAACCGACAGAACCATCACATATACGAAGAATCAGTGAAGCGACGATGACAAAAACGACCGAATCGGGACATCAGGTGAAGATTCGGCGACAATCATCACACTGATCGGACAGCCTCTATATTAATTCGCATTTCCGATAATCCAGGACCATCAGACTTCCATTTCCGAGCGCCATAGTGGAGATACAAATTCAATCTCACGAAAAATGGAGAAAAACATGAACAAGAGATTTGTTGCGCTTCTTGTGTTGGGTCTTGCAGCTACGTCACTATTCGCGGCCATCAACTTCGGCGGTACCGCGACGGTCGGCTACAAGTTCACTTTCGATGGCACTGGAAATGGAATCTATGACGAAAACGGAACTTCCGCGGGGTATTTCCCTGTCAACGCATCGTTGTCAGCGACTACCGACTATGCGAAAATCGCCTTTCGGACCGCGGAAGACAGCACTTTGAGCTTGAATGATCTGGATCTCCAGGCCCAGATCACCCTGTATCTGGACAAAGCCCTGGCGGACGCAGGTCTTGAGCTGCCAGTATCCTTGACCGCCTATGTCGGCAATGCCCAGGTATCCGGCTTCTATGCCTACGCCGACCCTTCCGGCACGGTCGATGACAACTATGACGGCTTCCGTTCCGCAAACAACACCAGGAACGATTTCCCGGTCGCCTTGGATATCGGGTACCGGAACATGGCAACAGTCCGCGGACAGTATGACTTTTTCAATGGCGCCGACGGCTATTTGCTCAGTGCGAAATCCAGTCCTGTCGATGGAGTGGACGTAGCGTTGTCCTTCGCGAACAACCCGACCGAATTGAAACATGATGCGGTAGAAGCCGCCTACGGCCTGAACGCAAGCGCCAAGGTCGACATCGCGGCGTTGGCGGACCTCGGTTTCAGCCTCGACGCCTCCGCCATGGGGTTCTTCGGTTTCGGCGGGGATTCCTTCACCGTCGCGGACAATATCTATCTCGCGGCCGTCACCGGTGGATACGGAGATATCGGTGGATATGTCGAATACGCCTATAATGATTACGACAACTGTATCGCGAACAAGCATAGCCTTGGTTTCGGAGCTTCCTACAAGGGTGTCAAGAATCTCGGGCTCAGCGCCGGGTTCACGTTCAAGGATCTGACTTCCATCGAAGGAGACACTCTTGGCTACTATGTCAAAGCCGACTACATACTTGGTGGCGTCACCTATACCGCGAAGTTCTGTGACATCAACAGCAAACCCGGCATGAAGCTCCAGATGAGCGTCGACTTCTAAGACGGTCCGAAGGAAATCTGACATCCGCGACTAGGCGTCAGGCTTTCTTCTCCATATTTGCGTGGGACAGGCCCTTTCGTTGATCGGGCCTGTCCTTTTCCATCCAGGCACACGACCGTCGGGGGACTTCCCGGCTAGCGGACGCCTTTGGTCAAGAGCAGTTTGATCTCCTTGTAGACATCCCCCATTTCATAGAAATCATTGAGGCCGTTTCGGATCATCAGGCCCAAGGCGTTTTCGAACTCGATCTGGTCGGAACCTTCCTTCAGGTTCGTAAAGATGCTTCGGCGGCAGCCTGTCATCAGATTGTCCTTCACCGTCCCCAACCACGGATAGACAGAGAGTATCTCGGACCGTTCATACGGTTTCGAGCAGGGGGAGCTTCCTGCGATCATCGCGAACAGGATTGCGATGCGGTCACTATACAGCCAATTGAAGAACTCAGCGCATTCCCGCTTCTTTTCTGAATTCCTCGAGACACCGAGTATGCCGCCGCCGAGGAAGGGTTTCTTCGAAAACACGTTGCTGTACCCTACCTGTTTCGACAGGACCATCTCATTATAGGAAGAGAGCATTTCCGCATAGTTCGAATATGCGATCGACATCGCGCAGTCCTTGTTCGCGAAGGCGTCGATGGCACCGCCCCACCAGCCGTTCCTCAACTGATAGGAGTGCCGCATCAGACTCTTCATCTTCTGCATGGCCCGTATGAATTCCTTTTTGGACATCGACAAGATGGTATCATCCGTGGAGAAAGTCCTCAACAGGAAAATCAGCTCCACCGGCAGATTCGTATAGGAACAGCCCTTCAGAGTCAAAGAGGTGTCATTATCGTCCCTATCGAAGAAGGAGGAAACCTGTATATAGTCATCTACATTCTGTGGAACCGCAAGGACGCCCTTGAACATCTCTTTGTAGAGTTTGACATTGGCGTTGTTCTCAAAGAGATCCTTCCGATAGAACAACATCAATACGCTGGGATCAAAGGGGATCGCATAGGGAACACCATGTATTTCGGAATATTCCTTTCCTATGCCCTCTATCATCTTTTCATTCAGTGCGGGCAGATCGAAAGGTCCTTCGTCGAGACGGCAGAACAGCGAATCTCCAAACCGTGAAAGCAACGCCATATCCATTCTGATGATGTCGAAAGGATTGCTCTTCTCGAATTGATTGATATACGACAGGGACTCGTTGGAACGACACGCTACGATCTGGACGTCAATGCCGCTCTCTTTCTTGAAGATCGGCAACAACGTGCGCAGTGCGTCAGTGGAGGGGGTATCAATACTGAAAAGCCTGATACTTCCAGAACTTCCATCCCGCAGACATCTCCCGAACGTCATGTCAAGCTGCCTGTTGGATATTGTCCTGCTTTCGGACTCGAATCCCAGCAGATGCTTCGCGACATAGTCCCCAAGACCGAAATAATCAAGTTCATAATACGTAATCCGGTTATTGTTCAGCAGATTCTGGGGTGCAAGGGAAATGATATGTGGAAGTTCCGTGTCATCATAGTATAGATATGCGACAGACAATACCGCCGCCGCCATATCGGGGTTCATCGTGATGATGACGGACGGAACATTCCCCGACGAAAAGAAACTGAACGCCATCTTCTCATACTGACCGGAGACACCCTGTACGACCATGACCGAAGCATTGCTCTTGCAGGCTTTCAGAGAATCCTCGATCTGTCCTGCGAACTCCTTCTCATTGGCGAAACTCAGGGAATTGAGAAATATCCCCACGCTCTCAGAACAGTCCAACGTTCTGGAGATGTCTCTGGCGATACGAGAATAATCGAATCCTATATATGGATCGTCAGACGCGGCCACCCTATCGGTGAAATAGACTTTGGTACCGAAATTCACCAGTGAAGAATACGCGTCCCGGTCGTTCAATGTTGAAACCACGACCAGGAACTCAGGCCGCAACGACTTGACGCTGTCGATCGCGGCGACTTCCTTGCCTCCGTCATCGCCAGTGACATAGAGGGCCGTATTGTACCCGTGTCCTGAGAACATCGCTTCGAGTCCATCCAGGAACCTCTTGTAACCGGACAAACTGACATTCGGCAGGATGATGGCCACGACCTTGCTTCTGCCGCTTCTCAGAGACGAGGCGGCCTCGTTGATCGTGTACCCCATTTCATCGGCGACTTTTTCAACCAGGCGAATCGTTTCGGCGCTGACATTACCCTTTTTGTTGAGTACATAGGATACCGTCGCATGGGAAACGCCGGCGACTTTCGCGATGTCCTTTATGGTAGGCATGCTTCTCTCCAAATCTCATCTTTCATTTTTATACGGTTTTTCTTCATTATACAAGGAATACAACGACATTACCCGTATCATTTCCGTACCATCATCCTTTGATGGCTCCGATCATGACGCCCTTTTCAAAGAACTTCTGGATGAAGGGAAAGATCACCAGCGCAGGGATGCTCGCCACCACGATGACGGCGTATTTCAACGTCTCCGACAGAAGCGCCATCTCCGCGGCACCTCCGGAAGCTCCGGAAAGCTGGGACGAAGTGCTTTCGATCAGGATCTCCCTGAGAAAAACCTGGATAGGATATTTGGCGCTGCTTGTAATGTAGAGGAGCGCCTGGAAATAGGAGTTCCAGTGTCCCACGAAGTAATAGACTACGATCACCCCGATAATCGCCTTTGACAACGGAAGGATGATCGTACTCAGCGTCTGGAGATTCGAGCACCCGTCCATATAGGCGGCTTCCACCAATTCCTCGGGAATCGAATGCTGGAAGAAGTTGCGCATGATCAGCATGTTCGTGACGACGATCGCATTGGGGAGGACGAGCGACCAGATCGTATCCAGCAGATGCAGCTTCTGAATGGTGATATAGGTCGGGATCATGCCGCCGGAAAAGAACATCGTCAACGTGAAGAAAAACGTGATGCCGTTCCGACCGAACAGGTCCGGACGGGAAAGCGGATATGCGGCCGCTATCGTAAAGATCAGGTTGATGGTCGTTCCCAGCAACGTGATCTTGATGGTGTTCAGATACCCAGTCATGATCTCATTGGAGGCGAAAACGGCCTTGTAGGCCGCTAGGTTGAATCCTTTGGGCCAGAAAATGACCTTTCCGCCAATGACTTCCAACGGTTCGGAAAAAGACGCTGCGACGATGAAGATGAGAGGATAGAGGACCAGGAGAAAAATCACCGCGCTCAGAAAATATACGATGGAGGTAAAGGCCAGGTCATCCTTGGACAATCGGACCCTTGATCGTTTGATTATCATTCTTTCATTCATGTCCTCACCTCCCTTTACCAGAGACTTACTTCCGAAACCTTTTTACTGATCTTGTTCACAGAAAACAGCAGAATCAGGTTGACTACCGAATTGAACAGGTCGATCGCCGCGGCATAGCTGAACTGACTGTTGCGGATACCCTGTTTGTACACCAACGTCGAAATGACTTCCGACACCCCGATGTTTAGGTCGGTCTGCAACAGGAACACCTTCTCGAATCCGAGGCTCATGACTTTGCCGCAGTTGAGGATCAGCATGATCGCTATCGTGGGGATGATCGTGGGAAGCGTTACATGGAGCAACTGTCGCACCCGGGACGCACCGTCGATCTTCGCGGCTTCATACAGGGACGGGTCGATCGCGGAAAGCGCCGATACAAAGATGATCGAGTTCCACCCCATGTTCTTCCATGCGTCGGAGATGACATACAGAGGCCGGAACCACTTTTCCATCGCGAGAAAGTAGATCGAATCATGCCCAAAAGCTTTCAGGATCGTATTCACGATACCCGAAGACGGAGAACAGAATGCGACGACCATACCGCAGACGACGACCGTCGACAGGAAATGCGGCGCGTACGTCACCATTTGCAGGGACTTCTTGGACACCCTGTTCTTCATCTCGTTGATCAGCAACGCGAGGATGATCGGCAACGGAAAATTGATGAACAGGTTCAGGAACGACAGGTAGATCGTATTCCAGATCACCTGGAAACAGTTGTAGCTGGAGAAGAACCTAATGAAATGCTTGAGGCCGACCCAATCGCTTCCCCAGAAGCCTTTTCTTGGGACATAGTTCTTGAACGCGATCTGCAAACCATACATCGGAACGAACTTGAAGATCACGAAATAGGCGACCACTGGAATCAACAGCAGGTAGAGATCCCAATACTTGTGGCCGGATTTCAATATGACCCGTTTCAACGTTTTTCTATCTTTCATAGGCACCGCCCAGGCATCTGGAGGCCGGAACCGGCCTCCAGATTGAATCAGAATCAACGGGCGAGCATGATGGCTTCCGCTCGTTCTATAGCCGCAGTCACCGCCGCCCTGTAGTTCTCAAGCCCCATCCTCTGTACTGTGGCCACATACCTGTTCCAGTTCGCGTCGGTAAGAGGCTCCTCGCCTGTCATGAACTTCGTGCTCATCGACTGGCAATAGGTATCAATATCGACACCGGTGGAAATGACGACATCAAGTTCGTCCGGGGTGTAGTTCAGGATCGGCCATACCACTTCAGGGGAGATCTCGTACAATACGTCGGCCGCGAGCATCGCCTTTTCCGTAAGTTCAAGGCCGGAGAAGAAAGGATACGCCATTCTTGAAGGATTGTTTCCACCCGCCAGCGGAGTAGTGCTGCCGATGGCTTCGTCATAGCTTTTGCCTGCGTCCATCTGGGCCAGGATATCAGGAGTGAAGGAGAACGTACCGTCTTCATTCTGGACGCAGGTCGTTCCGATATCACCGTAGAAGTAGAATCTGCAGCCTTCGTCAGAATAGAAATAGTCCACCCACTCAAGCAGCGTGCCAGGGTCCTTGCACTTCGAGGTGATCACGAACGCACCTTCACTATGCAGATAGGAGCGGATCGGGGACCATACGGCTTCCCCTCCGGGTCCGGGGATGGCATATTCGATCGGAGTCCAGTTCTCGGTCAGCTCCGCGGTGAACCGTGACAGGTTCGTCTTGGCGTACAGGCCCAGCCGGTTCTGAGTGGCGAGAGCGACACCGAGGGTATCATTGTACGTGATACATTCCTGGTCGATGACGCCATCCTTGTACAGCTGGTTCAGCAAAGTGAGCATCTCCCTCCACGCGTCGGAAGTCTTGACATGCCGGACTCCACCGGTCACGGGATCGGCGTCCCACTCATAGGAATGGACTGAACCCCTGTTGTTGCAGCCGAAGAAACTTCCGAACGTCTTAAACACTTCAAGAACCGAACAGGATACAGGGACCTCGTCCGCAAGACCATTTCCGTTGAGATCGGTATTCTTCACCGCATACAGATAATCAATGAATTCATCAAAGGTCTGTGGCTGCCCGATTCCGAGCTTGTTCAGAAAATCCTGATTGTAGAACCATTTGTACATGATTCTCGTGGAAGGATGTTCCGTCGTCGCAGGCAACGCATAGATCTTTCCATCCGGCGTGGTTATGGAGGCCAGCGCATCGGGGTGTTCGTTCGCATACGCCATGAAGTTCGGCGCATGGTCCGCGAGAAGCGGCTTGAGATCTATGAAATCACCGCTGTTGCCATAGAGCTGTAGGTTGGCGTTTGTAATGCCGCTCTTGAGATACGCGTCAGGAAGATCCCCTGAGGCGAGTGAAAGACTGACTTTTTCCGTGGAGGCTGCTTTCGGGGTGTTGATCCAGTTGATATGGATGCCGGTTTTTTCCTCATACGACTTGAATACATACATATCGTCGTAGTTGTTGCATTGCGTGGGGTTGACCGTTACAAAAATCGTAAATTCATCAAGCTTCTCATTGGAAGCGGCTTCTGTCCCGCTTTTGGAACATCCAGTGAGAATCGCGAGCATGATCAATGTTGCTGTCAACGCGACCAATCCATTCCTTTTCATTTGCATACTCTCCTTTATTTTCTGCTGTCAATAAAAGTCTTCACATGTAGCGGCCAATCCGTCTGGATGATGTCGAATCCATGGTCGATCAGCCACCCCCAGTTCCCTTCCCTGTCTCCAAGAAGAGCCCGGTTGTCATCATGTCCGGCGCTCCTGTCCCATTCATCATTGAGACGCAGGCTGTTGGCCCACAGATGCACTCCCTGATCCTTCACCCGCTTCTGGACGGCAGGATCAAGCACATCGTTGTCCACCGTGGTAAAGATCGTCTCGAACGCCACGATGTTTATGTCTCTCTCCATGCAGGAGAACATGTCTTCAGAAGACAACGCCTTGGGCATATACATGACAGGTTCAGGAAGAGCCTCCAGGAAAGAAAGATATTCTTCCTCGGCGGCGCTTTTGAATATGACCTGATCGAACATGTCATGTTCTCCTACAAGCTGGACGACCTTGTCCCAGAAATTCCAGCAACGATCGACATTGATCAAGCATTTTCCCTTGAGAGCTTTGAAAACGTCGTCCGCCCTGTTGACCCGCTCGCCTACGACTTCTCCGCCTTGGTTGATATATCTATATGAAAGGATTTCCCCGCTGGACATTGTCTTGATGTTCTTGTCAGCACCGAGGAGCCGCTTCTCATTGGTATCATGGAACATGAACAGTTCGCCATCGGCCGACTCCACGATATCCATTTCAACGATGTCCGCCCTGCTGGCCAATGCCACCAAGTACGCGCCGATAGTGTTCTCAATGATATTTCCACCGCAGGTACCACGGTGGGCCGCCACCAGCGTCTTTTCTTTCAGGAAGGCATCTTTCAAACGCCAGTTGAATCTTTTGTCATCTCTCATGGTTTTTGATCCTCTGTAAAGTCATGCTAAGTCATTTACTTAAACGTGTCAACAAAAATATTAATAAATATAAATTGCAGCGAATAAACCATAGAAAATATTGGAAAATCATGTATTATTAGTTTAACGTTAAAATATTCATAGAGGTTCATAATGACAGTTTTATGTTCAGGGTTCGGTTCATGCATAGGCAACAAATACACGAACGATGGCAAGATCAGGGAATTCCATGGGAATACCATCATCTGCCAACTCACCGAAGAGATGGATGTGTACCATAGGATCGAACGGATCCAGAGGGAGATCGCGGGGACAAGGGCGGGCGGCTGCCTGAAGTTCCTGCCACCGGAAAGTTTCCACATGACCGCGATGGAAGGCGTTTGCGATGCGAACCGTCTGCAAGAGAGATGGACATCAAAGCTTCCGACAGACTGTACCTTGTCGGAGGTGGATGATCTTTTCGAGCATGAGTGGAAAAAAATCCCTCCTCTTGAGGGCGTCAAAATGAGATTTCGCATGATCAGATGCAATTCAGCCCTCCAGATAGGTCTGGAAACAGAGACTGAAGCGCAGGAAAGGAGAATACGGACATGGAGAGATGAAGTGTCCCGGGCTTTCGGAATCCGTTTCCCAGGGCATGACACCTATAGGTTCCATGTGAGCATGGCCTATGGGTTCTCCTACCCCACCAAAGAGGAAATGGAAACCCTGCGTGGCATCAAGTCACATTATGATGCCTCGTTCGCAGAGCGTCCGTACTCGTTTATCCTTCCGTCGCCACGACTTACCTTCTTCAAAAGCATGCACTGCTTTTCTCCGGCAAGGATCGAGCGTCCTTAACAGGGGGAGCGCCGGGGGCTGTGACAGGCATGGGTGAAGTCATGGCACTTTCTATGGCACTCTTGCTTTCTCAGAATCTCAAGGAAACAAAAAAGGCAACCAACTCCATGTATTGGAATCAGTTGCCTTTGGGCCCGATTGGATTTGAACCAACGACTCCCACCATGTCAAGGTTGTATCCAAATTGTAGATACATTATTCACAACTGTTCTTTATTGTTCAATATTACATCTATTATAAAGAAATAACAAGATATATTTATTCAGTTTTTAGATATATGGTTCACTATTATTCCAACCTTTTCCAACACTTTTTCCAACCTCTATACTCATTTCTATCTGGTAGGGTCTCCCTGAAAGCTCAAGACTCACAATGAGGTGATTTACCAATCTGTAGGTTCCAATCCAATTGACATCATTGCTTATCAGGGGTCAGACAATGCATGCGACAGCAAACAGCAAAAAGGTGGCCAAGCATGAAAAATGCCTCCAGACGCACGAGGATTGCACCGGTTGCGTTCATTGGCGAAAAGCATATTGCTAGTGGTCAATGAAAAACAAATCAATTAAGAGGCGTTTTCAGAGATATGGAAATTTTGTTGCAGTTTGTTGCAATAGTCGTTGACATTTCAATCGAACTATCAACCTAACTGTTTTTATAAAATAGATTTATCTATCAAAATCCACCAATTGTAGAATCAAACGAATATCTCCCCTCCGAAAGAATTCAATTGAAACGAGGTATAGACCTACACAACAAGGGGATACGAGACCACCCCGGAGGTTTTATGAACCACCCTCCAAGTACTCATCAATCAAGCCGTAGAGCTTGGCCTTGATCTTTTCCTGTCTTGTGAGATCAGTGTCGGGCAGTTCTTCCGTGGAATCATAGAACAACTGGTGGACAGGCACATGTAATGCCAAAGCGATTTTCTCAATCGTGGTCAACGTAGGATTCGTCCTTCCTGTCTCGATGTCTCCAATCAACCCTGCGGACAGATCAGCCTCCTCCGCTAGCTTTGCTTGGGATAGGCCTTTCTTTGTTCGTATACGCTTCAAGTTCTCGATGAATATGTCATGGGCTAATCTCATATTTGTAGGATAGAGCCGAGAAACCACAATCAATACTAGATTATTTCGTGTATACACGTTATTATCCCATAACTATAACCAATAAACCTTTAAGGAGCAGAAATATCATGAGGAAAAGTTTTGACCTGAACATTGAAAGAGTTTTGGAAAATTGGGAAATATCCCACGCCATCCGGGAGATCATTGCCAATGCACTCGACGAGCAGATATTGACAAACACAGCTTCGATAAAAATCTTTCGAGAAAACAACTATTGGGTTATTCGAGACTATGGACGAGGATTACAATACAAACACCTAACTCAAAATGAAAATGAAGAAAAACTGAAAGCCTCTAACCTTATTGGAAAATTTGGTGTCGGACTGAAAGATGCTTTAGCCACCTTCAATCGACATGGAATTACAGTAAAAATTCAATCCCGATATGGTATTTTTTCATTCGGAAAAATGAAAAAAGCAGGGTTTGATGATATCGTAACATTACATGCTATTATAGATGAACCATTTGATACCAGATTCATCGGAACAGAATTTCAAATTTGCGGTTGTTCTGAACAAGACATAAACGCTGCAAAAGATATGTTTCTTTACTTTTCAAGTCCCAATCTATTGGAACACACAAATTTAGGGGAAGTCTATAAAAAAGACTATACCGAGCATTCGAAAATATACATAAATGGAATATTGGTGGCCCAAGAGGATAACTTTATATTTTCTTATAACATCACTGCTCTAACGGCTCAAATCAAAAAGGCTATTAACCGAGAACGTACCAATGTAGGGCGTACAGCTTATACCTCAAGAATTAAAGAAATACTGCTCAAATGTAAAAATCGTACTGTACTTAAAGCTCTTGCTGACGATCTGAATAAATCTGACAACGGTGACATGGCAGATGAACTAAAATGGAATGATGTAGCCATTCACGCTGCAAAGGTATTAAACTCCCAAGAAAATATCATCTTCATAACCTCTGAAGAGCTATTGGGAATGTCTTCTACTCAAAAAGAGATATTAGACCTTAGTGGAAAAGAATATGTTGTTGTTCCAAAAAATGTGTTGGATAAATTACGTCAAGAAACCGATTTTAATGGCAATCAAATACAAACGGCCAACACAATATATAATGATTATTTTGATAGTTT
The DNA here is from genome assembly GCA_964407735.1 of uncultured Sphaerochaeta sp. Taxonomy (GTDB): domain Bacteria; phylum Spirochaetota; class Spirochaetia; order Sphaerochaetales; family Sphaerochaetaceae; genus Spiro-02. The sequence continues at coordinate 18,885 of CAYOWS010000046.1, forward strand.
TGAATATAAATTTGTGCCACGAAATACTCTGTCTCAAAACGAAATGAACGTTTTAAAAACTTCAGAATGGGTCTTTCGCTTCTTTGGTGCATCAAATTATAGAACTAAACTTGCCATATCAGAAACTACATGCCCAACACGTTCTGGTCATGATGTCGTTGGCGTATGGGACAAGTCCACGCAGAAAATAATTATTCGCCGGGATCAACTTAAATCTGACAAACAGTTTTTAGGTGTACTAATACACGAACTTGTTCATGCTATCACAGGATATGATGATGTTACAAGAAACTTTGAAACAGCATTGACAGACAAAATTGGAGAACTTGCATCTGCCCTCGTATCATAAACTATTGACCTCAATCTTATATAGGATTGAATTGATAAATTATTATTGCAGGAGAGAAAAACATAATGAAAAGAGCATTACTCTGCGTACTTCTAGTATGTCTGTTGGTTTCGGCTTGTTCCAAATCCACAACAGGTCAAGAAGTCACTTCGATAGTACAGGCGAAAGAAATCAAAACCCCTAAGACGTGATTCCTATGGGGAAGTCAAGAAGAAAAGCTCACGTCGGAGGAAACTCC
>CAYOWS010000047.1:0-18972 GCA_964407735.1 uncultured Sphaerochaeta sp.
CGAGCCATGAGTAGCTCCATAGGAGCGTACATGGCGGTGATAGACCCGGACATAGACCCACACATAGACCCAGAGATAGGGACATAAGGACATACGTCTGACTTAGACCCGGAGATAGACCCAGAGATACGGACATAAGGAGATACGCCTGACTTAGACCCGGACATAGACCCAGACATACGGACATAGGGACATACGCCTGACTTAGACCCAGAGATAGACCCAGAGATACGGACATAGGGAGATACGTCTGACATAGACCCGGAGATAGACCCAGAGATACGGACATAGGGACATACGTCTGACATAGACCCGGACATAGACCCACACATAGCAAGATACGAAGCTCCAACGGGCCAATGTGTGGTACTATGGTGTGGAGAGACTGATAGGGTCAACGCCACGATATAGTGAAGGAGGAACGAAATGCTTTTTTTTGTAATAGCCGCGATCGTTTTGTTTTCGTTCATTCTTCTGGTAGTGAAACGTGAGTTGCGTTCCCTGCTGCTATGCGCCCTATGTTCTACGTTGTTCGTATTCTGGTTCGGTATCCTGACCTATATAGCGAAGAAAGGCGGTATCGGTTCCGATATGGCCATGATCCTGTTCGGCCCCCGGTCGTTGCGGACGAGCCTGCAATATCTCCGCATGACCTTGGGAGAGCTGGGATATATCGTAGCGTTGGGAAGGTATCTGTTCCCCCCGTTCATGCTTTGGACCGCCTTGGACTTTTCCTATTTCAATGCGGCGAGGCGATTGAAACGCCATGTCTGGGTGTTGTTCATTCTACCGATCGCCTACCTCATCCTCTATTGGCCGCCGGTATTCGAGACGGTATCGGGCGGCGGTGAGTTCTGGTTGCGTCTGATCGTGACCTCCAGTTCCGTCTGGATCTGGTGCTATCTGATCCTGACCGTCGTCGTGATGGTCCATGAGTATCGTTCAATCACCGCGATGTTTTTCAAACGAAGGTTCCTCTACAAGAGCATGCTGCTGTTTTCGCTTGCTGTCCTGTATGCGATTTTCTGTCCGCAAGATCCGGCGCAGATCTACATGTTCTACCGCAACGACTATATGTGGATGCTCGGCCTCTGGTATCTGTCCAAAGGCTTCAATATGAAGATGTATGTCGTGGTCGGGATACTCAGCATCGTATCGGCGGGAATCGGTTTCTTCTCATTCCTCCGCTACGCCCAGCTTCAGTGGGACGAGGAACGGGAGGAGGTGACGCTCAAACGCAAGGGACGGGAAGCGAGCCAGGGCATCAGCATGTTCATCCATGGGACGAAGAACGAGTTGCTTGCCAACCGCATATTGCTCAACCGGTTGGGACGGAGTCTCGCTTCTGCCCCTCCCCGCCACGAGGATGCCGTTTCCGTGGCGCATAGGCTTGAGGACATCAACGAAAAACTTCTTGGCCGAATGGAGCAACTGTATGCGGCTGTTAAAACCGACAGTTTGAAACTATCACCCATCAAACTGAATGATATTCTTGATATCGCCGCGGAGAAATTCAAAAGCAAATATCCAGACGGTAGCCTGATTCTTGATACAGCTAATTATGATATGTTTGTTATGGCTGATATAGACCATCTTTCTGAAGCTTTCTACAATCTGATGATTAATGCTTGGGAGGCGACCCTCTCGGCTTCCCGGAGCCGTCCCATAGAAGTCTCTGTACGGGAAGAACGCCTGTGGACTTCCGTGACCGTGAAAGACGTCGGCAAGGGGATCGGCAAAAGGGAATCCCGACGGATATGGGAGCCTTTCTATTCCAATAAGAACAGTTCTACCAACTGGGGAATGGGCATGTACTACGTCCGAAGTACGATCAAGAGCCATCTTGGATCGGTCAGGTTTGAAAGTGAGATTGGGAAGGGGACCCGTTTCATCGTGCTGTTGCCGAAGTATGGGAGGATGTAGCCTATGGAGAACATACACGTTCTGGTCGCGGAAGACTTCGATATCTTGCGTGAGGATATCTGTGAAATCGTGGAAAACGGCGAGGGCATGTCGGTCGCGGCCGCTGTGGCTACAGGAAAGGCCGCCGTAGAAAAATACCATGAGTTGAGTCCCGACGTCATCCTGATGGATATAGAGATGGAGAGCATGGATGCCGGGATCCAGGCTACGGAGGAGATCGTCGCTGAAAACCCGGAAGCTTTGGTCATCTACCTGACCTCCCATGAAAGCGATGAAATCATCATCACCGCGATGGCTACGGGTGCGGTGGACTATATCGTGAAGGGGAGCGACCCTGGAACGATCCTTGATCATATCCGTGCCGCGGTGCAGGGGGAAGAACGGCTCGACGCCCGGATACAGCAGGTGGTGATGGGCGAGTACAAGCGGTTGAGGAAGAACGAGCAGAATCTGTTGTATTTCATCCGGAGACTGAGTTCCCTGACTCCAGTGGAGCGGGAACTTGTCGGATATCTGTTGAAAGGGTTCAAGGTCAAGGATATCGCCGACTCCCGGAACGTTGAGATGGTCACGGTGAAGTCCCAGATCCGTACCTTGCTCCAGAAGGCCGGTTGCAACAGGACCAGAGAAGTCGTGAAGCTCATAGAAGAACTGAATATCAGCCATCTGTTCGTCTAGTCAGCCCTGCGGCACTGAAAACAACGGACTGGATTTTTTTCTATGCGATCCGCTATGAATTTTGATGTTTTGAAAAGATTGTCATGCATAATCGAGTTTTATCCTTGCCCAACTCGTAATAATAAACTAGGTTGTGTAATTGTTCCGACTGTTATGAGTTCAATTCGGAGGGAGGGGATATTATGCGTTATGAAGATATGGAATATGTGAATTACCAGCATATTCTGAATAGCATAGAACATGATCTGGATACTCCTTCTCGTGCAGCCATCGCGAAACATCTTGGTTTGAGCAGGACTACCGTATCGACTATCTCAAACAATCTGATTGCCTGGGGGGTCGTGACTGAAAGCAAAGGGGTGAGTGTTTCCCGTGGACGGCCGGGGAATCCTCTTGCGATAAACAACGAAGTCTGGAAAGTGCTGGGAGCCGCGTTCTATGCCTCTTCCTGGCTGTTCGTCCTATGCGATCTTCTCGGAAATATACTGGATACCTATAAAGTCACCATTGATGACCTGACCCCTGATACCCTTGTCTCGAGCTTGATCGAGGGCTTGCTCCATATGAAGGACCTTCATCCGGAGAAACTGTTGCCGGCGGTTGGAATTGGAGTCCCCGGTGTGGTCGATACGAAAAACGGGGACATCTTGTTCGCCCACGACCTCTCGTGGCATGAGAAGTTCCATGTCCGTTCCACTGTCGAGCAGGCTGTAGGGATGAAGGTGTACCTCCGCAACAGATATTGTTCAGCCGGTATCGCTGAATTCAAATACGCGAACCCGGAGAAAGAGAAGAATATCGTCTACATAGGGTTGGGTTCAGGCATCAGCTGTGCGCTGTTCGTCGATGGCAGGCTGATGGAGGGCGATAGTTTCTGCGCAGGCCGCATCGCCCATATCCAGGTCGATCCAGACGGTCCCCTATGCAATTGCGGCAAGCGTGGATGCCTGCTCACCGTGGCCAATGAGCGTGCGTTGTTCGATATCGTCCTGAGCCGACGGAACGACGACTGCGTGCGGAGTCTGCTCAAGGACGTCCCTGAAACGGAGCTCAGTGTCGAAATGATCGGACATGCGGCGGATGCGGGCGATACGTTCGCTCAGGAATGCATCGACGCCATCCTCGTTCCGTTGAACAAGGTGATCTCCATGCTGGTGGATACCTTGAATCCCGGGAAAATCATTATCGGGGGACCCATAGGGTATTCCTGCGGCTATCTGGTACGACAGATCGACAAAGCGATGAAGCTATATCCCGATTATCCTCCGGTGGCGAACCTCTCCATCGAGCAGGGCGCGCTCCATGAAACCGGGGCCGCGTTGGGTGCTGCGAGTCTTGTCATGGAACACAAGCTGGAGTTCCTGTATCCGATGTTCATTCCGCGATAACCGGTATTTTTCTTCCTTCCATACCTTTGAACCCTCCCGCCTTCGACATTTCATTGTATCCTTCCAAAGATACGCCGTCTCCATCCGGATGGAGCTGCAAGATTCAGGTTATTCTTTTTTGTAAAAATAAATACATCTTATTGTATTACAGTCGCAAATCCCATGAAACCGGCCGGGACAAGCTTTGTGTCCATAGCGGAAAGACATGGTGATAAAATATTTGTAAATTTGGTTGACAAAATATGATTGTCTGCTATCCTTAAATGTACGAAGAGGTAGGGCATTCTTCCTGTGTCCCCTTGTTGCTTTGAAATCTGGAGATGCTGACAATGGAAAAGAGAGTCGGTTTTGGTATTGTAGGACTCGGTGTGATCGCTGATACACATGCCGTGGCGTTGAGCAAAGGTCGGAATTGTTTTCTTGCCGGAGCTTTTGATGTAGTTCCCGGGAAGGCCAAGGCTTTCTGTCAGAAACATGGCGGGACTCCCTATGAGGATCTTGACGCGTTCCTTGCCGATACGCGGATAGATGCCGTCTGCGTGACCACGCCCTCCGGATATCATCTGGACCCTGTGATGGCGGCGATCAAGGCTGGCAAGCATGTCCTGGTGGAGAAGCCGCTGGAGATTACCGTGGAACGCTGTGATGAAATCATCACCGCCGCCAAGCGGGCGGGGGTCAAGCTCTCCAGCGTATTCCAATCGCGCTTCCATGAGGCTCCGCGTTTGATCAAGCAAGCCATTGAAGACGGCAGGTTCGGGAAGATCGTCCTCGCCGACGCCCAGATCAAATGGTTCAGATCCCAGGAGTACTATGACTCCGGAGCTTGGAGAGGGACTTGGAAAGTCGATGGAGGCGGGGTGCTGATGAACCAGAGCATCCATGCGATTGATTTGCTTCAGTGGTTCATGGGACCCGTCAAAGAAGTGAGCGCCTTTACTTCCACGTTGGCTCATGAACGCATAGAAGTGGAGGATACCGGTGCCGCCGTACTGAAGTTCGAAAGTGGTGCGCTGGGTGTCGTCGAGGGTACTACGGGAGCTTATCCCGGGACGCTGAAGAAAATAGAGATCTGTGGCTCAAAGGGGAGCGCCTTGCTTGAAGAGGAATCCCTGAAGGTCTGGAAGTTCGATGAAGAGACTGAAGAGGACGATCGGATCAGGGCCCGATTCCTTGATGCGACCTCTTCCGGTGGCGGTGCCTCCGATCCAAAGGCCATCAATACCCATGGTCATGAGCGGCAGTTCGAGGATTTCGCCGATGCGATAATCCAGGATGTCGATCCGTTCATAACAGGTGAGGATGCGAAAAAGTCGGTCGAAATCATTCGGGCGATTTATGAGAGCGCTCAATCTGAGAAGCTTGTGAAGCTATGATCTCAGTTGACGATATTGATTCTATTGCTTTAACAAGGAGAAGGATATGAAAAAGACATTGCTGGTAATGTTGGCATTGGTTCTCGTTTCAGCCCCTATGTTCGCGCAGGGGTCCTCTGAACAGTCCGTGTTCCCGTCAAAGACCGTTGAGGCTACGGTCGGTTGGGCGGCAGGTGGCGGTGGAGACGTCGTCTTCAGGGCCATGGCCTCCGTGTTCCCGAAATACGCCAATGGTCAGACCATGGTGATCAAGAATGTCGCCGGTGCTTCCGGAATCACTGGTGCCATCGAGTTCCTTGACGCTTCCAAAGATGGTTATAGCATCATGCACTGGAACAACGCGTCCCTGACCAAGACACATCTTTCCCAGGTGCCCGTGACCGGTGCGGATACATTCGTGCCCGTTTGCCAGATAGTTTCCTCCTACAACTATATTCTCGTCCGTGAGGATTCCAAATGGAATACCCTGCAGGAGCTCATCGCCGACGCACTCGCCAAGCCCGATACGATTACGATGGGCAACGCTGGTGCGCAGGGAGGAAACCACATGGCCGCTCTTCTGTTCGAAGACGCGATCAACGGTTCTTTCGTCCATGTTCCGTTCTCCGGTGGCGGTCCGGCAGTGACCGGTCTTCTCTCCGGCCAGGTGGATTGTGTCATGGCGAATGCCCCTGAAGGCATCTCCAACGTCGAGAACAATCAGTTGAGGATTCTCGCGGTGTTCGCTGAAGATCGTTACGCGGCTTTCCCTGAAGTGCCTACCGGTATCGAATGCGGCGTGAATGTCGAGCTTCCGCAGTGGCGTGCCGTGGTCTGTCCTCCGAACACCCCCGCTGATGTCGTCGACAAGCTTGCCGCGATCATCGAACAGTGCGTAGCGGATCCGGAGTTCGTACAGGCCATGGAAAGCCAGTGTGTCGAAGTGACCTATAAAGGGCCGTCTGACACCGATGCGTTCCTCCACGAGGAAGATGCCCGTTACAAGGCGCTGGTTGAAGCCAAGGGTTTCTAGGATTCAGGTGTGGATCTGATATGATGAATGGGGCTGGTAAGGCGGTTCGCCTGCCCGGCCCCTGCGTCATGTCTACGTTAAGTTAGGATTTATCATGAAAGATACGAAGAAAGCCGCTGATTTCTGGATCGGGGTGATTGTAATCGCGATAAGCATATTTTTCTTCATTGAAGCGGGAAAAATGCCGACTCAGACGAGAGGCATCGGTCCCGGGGACTATCCACGGGTAGTCTGCGTCATGTTGTTCATTCTGGGTATCGTCCAGGTCGTGAAGATCCTCGCCACAAGCGGGCTCCCCCGGGTGGACTGGAAGAACGTCCAGACCCGGTACCTGCTTCGCGCGGGCATCATGGTCGTCGCTACATACCTCTACTACAAGCTGTTGAAGCCGGTCGGGTTCCCTATCGTCACCCCGATCTACGCATGGGGGTCCATGATGCTGTTCGGCTACAAGCGCAAGATCAAGGCGGCGATCATCTGCATCGTCTTCTCCGTCGTCATCTACCTGTTGTTCACCAAGGTATTCATGGTGATGCTTCCAGGCGGATTCCTGTTCTAAGGTGGCTGAATATGTTTGAAAATCTACTTGCTGGCTTGATAAATGTATTCCAGCCCATGACATTCCTGCTGACCGTCATGGGGACGCTGGTCGGCGTCGTCATCGGTGCGCTTCCTGGCCTGTCCGGTTCGACGGGGATCATCCTGTTGCTGCCGCTCGTCTATCGGCTTGACGCCTCCGTTGCGTTGGTGATGCTCTGCGGACTGTTCTGCGGTTCCATGTATGGTGGGTCCATCGCCGCGATCCTGCTCAATACGCCGGGGACCCCCTCCGCTTCGGCTACTGTGCTGGACGGTTACCAGCTTTGCAGACAGGGCAAGGCCGGCAAAGCCTTGGGTATCTCCGCCGTATCTTCTTTCATCGGCGGGCTCATTTCCTCGATCTGCCTGATCCTCGTCGCACCGCAGCTCGCGAAGGTGGCCCTCTCCTTCAAGGCCGCCGACTACTTCGCCCTGTCTCTGTTCGGCCTGACGATCATGGCGAGTACCGACAAGGATGTCATCAAAGGGCTCATATCCGGAGTCCTCGGATTGCTGATCTCAACGGTCGGCATTGATGCGATCGCAGGCCTTGACCGCTTCACCTTCGGCAACTACAAGCTCATGAGAGGCTTCCAGCTGTTGCCGGTCCTGATCGGGGTGTTCGCCCTGAGCGAAGTATTCATGCTTGTGCAGAAGGGGGGTGAACGAGAGGGTGCGTCCCAACAATCCATCGGTAGGGTGCTCCCTTCCTGGATGGACTTCAAAGGGTTCGCATTGGCTGCTGCGGTCGGAGGGATCATCGGCGTGTTCATCGGCATCATCCCCGGTACCGGCGGGTCGATCTCCTGTTTCCTCGCGTATCAGGTAGCCAAGAAGCTTTCCAAGCATCCCGAGCAGTTCGGCAAAGGGGCTCCCGATGGCATCGCAGCTCCAGAGGCTTCAAACAACGGTACCACCGGCGGTGCCCTGATCCCGATGCTCTGTCTCGGTGTTCCGGGCGACGTAGTCACTTCCGTCATGCTGGGTGCGCTGATTCTGATTGGAGTCAAGCCCGGGCCTCTGCTGTTCGTGGAGAATCCCGCGATCGTCTACGCGATTTTCGCAGGCATGCTAGTCATCCAGTTCCTGATGCTTGGGGCGGGGCTCTGCTGCGCCAAGGTCTCACCGAAGATTCTCAATATTCCGCAGACCTTGCTGATGCCGTTGATAGCCGTACTCTGTATCGTCGGGGCCTATTCCAACTCGAACAACCTGTTTGATGTATTCATCGCGCTGATGTTCGGGCTTGTCGGGTTCGGCATGAAGAAGTTCGGCTATCCCGGTGCTCCGCTCGTTCTGGGTCTGATCCTTGGGCCGATCGCGGAGGAGAATCTTAACCGTGCGTTGGTGATCTCCAACAATAGCTGGACGGTGTTCTTTACAAGTCCGATCTCCTGCGTATTCCTGATCCTTTCCCTTGCTTCTATCCTCTTCGCGGTGATCAGCAATATCAAGGAAATGAAAAGAGAGAAAGGTCCGTCCGTAGTCTAGTCGTTCTGGTCAAGAGCATTTCGTTGTGAACGAAGGATTGTCGCCAAAGCGTTTCGATTTGTGCGACAATCCTTTTTTATGCTTTTCCAAAAAAGAACAAGATGGCGACGGACTTCATTGAGACTTCATTCTTGTCCGGGACAAGGTCCGGGCGCGCGGGCTGTGACGAAGTGGCGAAAACGGACGGCAAGTAGCCGTCTCTGGGATCTCGATCTCGCGGATTTGGAAAAAAAAGTGGGCCATCGCTGATATGCATGGCCCCATATGCTCCGTTTCGGGGGATTCCCCGAACGTTTGTCGTTATCTACATCTGGAGGATATCAGGACGGACGAAGGTATGCCCGTCGACTTCAATCTCCACGGTCGGAAACCTGGTGGGCTTCGTCACCATGTGGATTCCGTTCTTTGAGATGATGACGGTATCCTCGCTCTTCGTACCGGTGATTGATGGATTCCAACAGAAACCCTGATGATCGGCGATGACTCCCGGTGTCTTGAAATCGACGCGATAGTCACGTCCTGCGTATCCGATCGGCCCGCCTTGGTGGTGTTTGTCAAACTCGTTTCCATATCCTAGCTCCTCATAGGCTTTCTTTCCCGCCAGAAGAGGAGTCTGGTAGCTTTCGCCTGGGATCGAGTTTGCGATATAGGTGCAATCAATGATCTGGTTGTCCCTATATTGCTTGCGGAGTCCTTCGCTGATCGGCTCGAAGTTGCAGTATCTGGTCATGCAGACCACCAGCCCGTTCCTTCTGAAATTCCCGCCGATCTGGACCCGTCCTTTGATCTGGCGGGAAGTCGGCAAAGGATGCCTGTAGTCCGAGATGCGGTCATCGGCCGCCACCATGCAGGAAACGAGCTCTAGGCCCATGTCCTCCATCTGCTTCATGATCGTCCCCGCGACGAAATACTCCGTGTCTCCGGGGGTGATTGAGAACGCGGCGGTCTCCATGGCAAAGGAAGCGTCTTCGCCGATCGCGGCATACCGGACTATTTCCGCTTCGGTCAGATCAAGCCGGAGCCGTTTGATCGCTTCGGCGATATTCCTTGTCGTACCGAAATCGTACCCGATGTTCTGACTGGGGACGAGCTGCGAAAGAACCTGCGCTTCAAAGGATCCGTCATGCCATACGGCTTTATGCATCGAGAAACCAAGTGTTCCGAGGTTTTCTTCGATGAGCATCCGTGGGGCTTCGATATTGTTTGTAATGGCATGATGTCCGTTCACGGTGACTAGCAGCCCGCAGTTTCCCATGTCCCCGGCGCCGACATAGTTTCTTCCGCCACAGGAAAGCCACGCGAAGTCGTCCTGCCTTTTGAGAAAGACACCGTCGAGATTTTCCCGCTCCATGAGGGCTCTGATCCGGGACAGTTTTATTTCAAATTCCTGGATGATATCCATAAGATTCTCTCCTTGTCATTGTCAGTACATTCATTTTATCATGGGATGAATCAATGAACAATAAATTTGTAAATTAAATTTACAAAAAACTCTGAAAGCCAGCGCCGTCATGGGGTGGGATGGCAAAGGGGCATTGATTTGCCTTGCCCTTCGGTCATCATCCTATGTACATTACATGTGTGGAAAAAGTATTGCATGGGCGAGGATTTTAGATTCGCGAGCCTCATGTAGAGATTCTTGTCGGGCGTTGTCATGCCGCCGATATTCCAAAAGCCATAAGGGAGAACCATCATGATCTATACATCAATCTCTGATTTGATCGGAAGCACTCCGATCCTGGAACTGAAAAACTACGAACGTGAACATGCTTTGAACGCCCATATACTCGCCAAGCTTGAGTTTTTCAATCCGGCGGGAAGCGTCAAGGACCGGGTCGCCAAAGCGATGCTGGATGACGCTGAAAAGCGTGGTATCCTCAAACCCGGTTCTGTGATCATCGAGCCGACCAGCGGCAATACAGGTATCGGGCTCGCAAGCCTTGCCACAGCCAGAGGGTACAAGATCATCCTGACCATGCCTGAAACCATGAGCATGGAACGGCGGAACCTGTTGAAGGCCTATGGTGCTGAATTGGTGCTTACTGAAGGCCCAAAGGGTATGAACGGGGCTATCGCCAAGGCGAAAGAGCTTGCCGCCGCGACCCCCGGAAGCTTTATTCCCGGCCAGTTCACGAATCCTGCGAACCCTGCCGCCCATTTCGCCACCACAGGTCCTGAGATCTGGGATGCGTTGGATGGCCGGGTCGATTTCTTTGTCGCGGGAATTGGTACCGGCGGAACGATTTCCGGGGTAGGCGAATACCTCAAGAAGAAGAACCCTGCGATCAAGGTGGTGGCTGTGGAACCCGCAGACTCTCCCGTACTGTCAAAAGGAGTCGCGGGCCCTCATAAGATCCAGGGCATAGGAGCGGGTTTCGTGCCGGAGACCTTGGATACGAAGATCTATGATGAAATCATCACCGTGGAAAACGAAGATGCGTTCACGACAGGTCGTGAGATAGCGCGTCTTGAAGGAGTTCTTGTCGGCATATCGTCCGGTGCCGCTGTATGGGCGGCCGCCCAGATCGCTTTGCGCCCTGAGAACTCAGGGAAGAACATCGTGGTGTTGCTCCCGGATACCGGAGAAAGGTACCTTTCGACACCTATGTTCGCTGACTAGGACAAGACTTTCGGAGGCCCTGTACCGACGAATTATATCTGCGGGGAGGGCCTGCTTTTCAGGAATGAGACAAGAAACAGCCTGTTGGTGCAACGCTCGTTGCCGAACAGGTTGTTTTTATATCCGAACATGTGGCACAGTTTTTTTGTATGATTGTGTATAATTATTTTCATTATAGATAGTTGTTAGAGTTTTTTTTGATTGACCCTCTCCCGTGGAAAGAATTTTCTTGACAGCGGAGAGCTAGTCGTGGTTATAATGTGATGAAATTGCGTTAACGTTAACGCAATATAATGCAAAGGCCGATTGCGAGAGGAATCTTTCGCATGTGATACGGGAGGGAAGGATGGGACGCAAGTTTTATTTTGTCGCGGGTTCGCAGGATCTGTATGGGGATGAGTGCCTGGAGCATGTCGCCGACCATGCGAAGACGGTGGTGGCGGGACTGAACGCCTCCGGCCGCCTGTCGTTTGAAGTACTGTGGCACCCGACGCTTTTGACTACCTCGGGGATCAAGGCGTTCTTTGACCAGGCGAACGCAGATGATGAATGCATGGGTGTGATACTTTGGATGCATACCTTTTCCCCTGCGAAGAACTGGATCTTCGGACTCCGTGACAACCGCAAGCCGATCCTCCACCTGCATACGCAGTTCAACGAAGCGATCCCGTTCGCTACCATCGACATGGATTTCATGAACGAGAACCAGTCCGCGCACGGCGACCGTGAGTTCGGTCACATCATGACCCGCATGAACATCCCCCGCGAGGTGGTCGTCGGACACTGGAAGGATCCTGATGTGCAGGGCAGGATCGCCTCATGGATGCGAGTCGCGGTCGGTATCGTTGAGTCGAGGCGGATACGGGTCTGCCGTATCGCGGACAACATGAGGTCGGTCGCCGTCACTGAAGGCGACAAGGTCGAAGCCCAGATCAAGTTCGGTTGGGAGATCGACGCATGGCCCGTCAACGACGCGGTTGAATATATACAGGCTGTTTCAGATGCCGACATCAAGGCTCTGACCGATGAATACTATGCGACCTACAGGATCCTTCCGGAAGGTCGGGACCCTCAGGAATTCCGTCGTCATGTGGAAGTTCAGGCCGGGATAGAGCTCGGACTTGAACGCTTCTTGCAGGACAAGGGATATCAGGCCGTCGTGACGCACTTCGGTGATCTCGGAGGCATGAAACAACTGCCGGGGCTTGCGATCCAGCGGCTGATGGAGAAAGGGTATGGCTTCGGTGGCGAAGGGGACTGGAAGACCGCCGCCATGGTCCGTCTGATGAAAGTCATGGCCGACAACAAGGGCACCTCGTTCTTCGAGGACTACACGTACCATCTGGTTCCCGGTGAGGAGGGTATCCTCCAGGCCCATATGCTGGAAGTCTGCCCAAGCGTCGCGGAGGGAACTGTCTCGATCAAGGTCCAGCCCCTGTCCATGGGCGACCGGGAGGACCCCGCCCGGCTGGTCTTTACCGCGAAGACCGGTCCGGCGATCGCTACATCGTTGATAGATTTGGGAGATAGGTTTAGACTGGTCATCAACGAAGTGAACTGCAAGAAGGTGAAGGAACCGATGCCGGCGCTCCCTGTCGCGACCGCGTTCTGGACTCCTGAACCTGATCTGAAGACCGGGGCCGAGGCGTGGATCTACGCCGGAGGCGCCCATCATACTGCGTTCAGCTACAACCTGACGGCTGACCAGATGGAGTCTTGGGGCGAGGCGATGGGGATCGAAGTCGTGCGGATCGACCGGGATACGACCATCAGGAATCTGAAGAACGAGATGCGCTGGAACGCAGCGAGCTATAGGTGAGTGATATGGAGAAAAGCGAGAAGTATGTAGTGGGTGCCGATTTCGGTTCCGATAGCGTGCGTGTGGTGATCATGGATGCCGCGGATGGTACGCAGATGGGTGCCGACGTCTGCTATTATCCGAGATGGAAACGGGGATTGTACTGTGACAGTTCTAAGAACCAGTTCCGCCAGCACCCCAAGGATTATACCGAGAGCCTGGTCGAAGCGATGCAAGGTGCGTTGACGGAAGCACAGGCACTGGATCCCGACGTCCGCAGGAAGCTCGTGGCGTTCTGTATTGATACGACTGGCTCCACCCCCGCCTTGACCGACGCCTCCGGCCATGTGCTTGCCGAGAGCTCTGAGTTCTCCGAAGATCCTGACGCCATGTTTATCCTGTGGAAAGACCATACCGCAGTGAAAGAGGCTGACCGTATCAACGATCTGGCCCATTCCTGGGGTGGTCCCGACTATACCAAGTATTCCGGTGGCGTCTACTCCGCCGAATGGTTCTGGTCGAAGCTCCTGCATGTCATGGAGAAGAATCCTGCGGTCAAGAAGGCTTCCGTCTCCGCCGTAGAGCACTGCGACTGGATGATCGCCACACTGACCGGCACGTTGTCCCCCCAGAAGATCAAGCGCTCCCGTTGCGCGGCAGGACACAAATGCCTGTGGCACGAAGAATGGGGCGGTTATCCCGACGCGTCGTTCCTTGATCAACTGGATCCCCATCTGTCCAGCATCAAAGAAACCTTGGGGGCTGAAACGTATACAACCGATGTCGTGGCCGGAACCTTGACTGCGGAATGGAAGGAGGCTTTCGGCATCCTCTCAGATGTCCTTGTCACCGTCGGTGCGTATGACGCCCATATCGGCGCCGTCGGGGGCGATGTCCGCAAGGGCGTCATGGTCAAGTCGATCGGAACCTCCACGTGCGACGTGATCATTTCAGATGAAACGAAAGATCCCGTCCCTGGGATCTGTGGACAGGTAGATGGCTCCGTCATCGCGGGATATACGGGCTATGAAGCGGGGCAAAGTTCCTATGGAGATCTGTACGCCTGGTTCCGCCGTGTCATCATGTGGCCTTTGGAACAGGAAGAAGGTCTGGACCCTGTCTGGCTGGAGAAGTTTGAGAAATCGGTCCTCAGAAAAATGGAGGAGGCGGCGGAAGCCATTCCGACTACGGAAGATTCACCTGTCGCATTGGATTGGATCAATGGAAGACGGACTCCGTTCGCGAATCAGAACCTGACCTGCGCGATCTCCGGCCTGAGCCTCGGGACTTCCGCACCGCAGATGATGAAGACGCTGCTTGAGGCGACCGCTTTCGGTGCAAGGGCGATCATAGAGTGCTTTGAACGGGGTGGTGTAGCGATCGACAAGATCATCGCCATCGGTGGTGTGGCCCGGAAAAGCAAACTCGGCATGCAGATCCTCGCCGATGTCACCGGTCGCGAGATCGAGGTCACCGCGGGGGACCAGAGTCCCGCCATCGGAGCCGCTATCTTCGCGGCTACCGCCGCCGGTCTCTATCCCGATGTCTTTACCGCCCAGGAAGCGTTGTCCGCTGGAATCGAACGGGTCCATATGCCCGATCCTCAGCGCAAGGCGATCTATGACATCCTGTACAAGAAGTATCAGAGGCTGGGGGCCTTTGTCGAGGAGGAGGCCAACAAGGATGCTTGAATCATTGAAAGAGGCGGTCTGGAAGGCGAATCTTCTCTTGCCGCATTATCGGCTCGTGACCTTTACCTGGGGAAACGTCTCCGGGATTGATCGGGAGTCCGGCCTGTTCGTCATCAAACCGAGTGGTGTCGAGTATGATCGCCTGGCCGTGGAGGACATGGTGGTCATTGACCTGGACGGGAACAAGGTTGAGGGGACGTTGAATCCATCTTCGGATACTCCGACCCATCTTGAGCTCTACAAGGCTTTTCCCGGGATAGGTGGAATCGTCCATACCCATTCGCCGTGGGCCACGAGCTGGGCGCAGGCGGGGAGGCCGATCCCTTGCTACGGAACGACGCACGCCGACTATTTCTATGGGGATATCCCGTGTACCCGCAGGCTGACCGACGATGAAATATCGGACGCATATGAAAAGAATACCGGGTCGGTGATCCTGGAGGCCTTCAGAAGCCGTGATGTCAAAGCCGTTCCTGGGGTGCTGTGTACGAACCATGGCCCGTTCAGCTGGGGCGAGGATTGCTTCGAGGCGGTGCACAACGCTGTCGTCTTGGAGGAATGCGCAAAGATGGCGTACCATACTGAGCAGTTGATGTTCGGTGACATGCAGGCTCCCCAGGTGCTCATGGACAAGCATTATTTCCGCAAGCATGGCAAGGACGCGTATTACGGGCAGAACTGAGGCCGTCCGTCCTGCATGGACGTCGGGCGGAACATGGTCGAGGAGTCGTATCATTGAAGATATCTGAAATCGCGAAAAAGGCCGGGGTCTCCATCGGTACCGTGGACCGTGTCCTCCACAAGAGGGGCAGGGTATCGCAGGAGAATATCGACCGAATAATGGCCATCGTACAGGAGTCTGGATACGAGCCGAACCAGTATGCCCGGAGCTTGCGCCAGAACAGGGAATACGTCATCGGGGTGATGATCCCCTCCCTGGGATCTGAGTACGGATATTGGACGCTGGTGGCGGAGGGGATCGACCGGGCGAGTACGGAGCTTCGGGCGATGCAGGTAAGTTTCTCCTTTGCCTTTTTCAATCGTTATGAACCCTCCTCCGTCGCGGCAGCGGCAAAAGAGTTGACGGACCGGCATGCCGATGCCTTGATCATCGCCCCTCTTCTGGGTGATGAAATACGCGAAGTCCTCTCGACTATGCCTGGTATTCCGTATGTGTTCATAGATTCCTCTCTACCCGATATGGCCCCCGTCGCCGATTTCTCCCAGGATCCTACCTCTGCGGGAGCCGTGGCCGCCCGGTTGATGCATCTGTTGAAACCGGACGCGCATCTTTTCCTGACGGTACAACCACACAAGGCCGCGTTCAATGGTGAGATGCGTGCCTTGGGGTTCCTGGAATGGATTAAGGCGAACGTCCCGCAGGTGACGGTCGTCCAGACGCATCTCGATATCAGAGGGAGCCTTGCGGAAGGCATGGACGACCTGTTCGGTCGGACCGGAGTACCAGATGGTATTTTCGTAGTCAACGATGCGTCCCACATCTTCTCCGAAGTGCTGGTCGCTCAAGGCCGCAAGGCACATATCGCGGTCATCGGCTTCGATATGGTCGGAAACAATCGCCAGGCACTGTTGGAAAGCCATGTGGACGCTATTATCTCTCAGCGGCCTGCTGAACAGGCGTATGATGCCGCCATGACCTTGTACCGTTGTCTGGTGCTTGGGCAACGGTACAAAACCGAAGGCCATACCCCGATCGACATCTTCATCAAAGAAAACACCATCGACTAGCATCAGCCCTACAGTAGCCAAAGCTCGACCGTCGGCAAGCGCGGCGAGCTTTTTGTAGCCGCAGAACCCATTTCGTCGAGATATTAGCGAATCCTTAATATGAAAATTGACACCCATGCCGTGGGCTTTGTCCAAAGTGTGTCGAAATTTCCGCGTTACTGTGTCATTTTGATACGAAAATAAGGCTCATTTTGAAAAAACAGGACAGAACGACTCATTTTGGTCGATTTTTGTGACAGGTTATTACTTGATATCATCTAGTTGAAAAATAATATATCATTATACTGTAAATAAATAATTATATTTTTTGATTTTATCATAAAAAGTTGGCACGCCTTGTGCATATATACTGGTGTCGGTCAGAAAGATCGACGGACAATACAGCTAATAAACATCTTGGAGGTGTCATTATGAAATACTTGGTAACTAGAAATTCAAACCCCGTCAGCATGGCTAACGAATTCGACTCCCTGTTCAACAGTTTCTGGAACAACTGGGGCGTTCCCTCCAGCAAGATTCCTCCCGTGGACATCCATGAGACTGAGGATGCCTACATCTTGGAAGCTGAACTTCCCGGCTATGTGGAGAAGGATGTCAACGTCAGCGTTGAGAAGCATGTCCTCCACATCAGTTCCATCAAGGAAGCCAGCAAGGAAGAGAAGAGCGAAGATAAACGTGACAAGAACTATCTGGTACGCGAACGATACTGCCAGACCTTCGAAAGAAGCTTCACGTTGCCGGAAGGTGTCGATGAGGATCATATCTCCGGCGAGTTCAAGAACGGTGTCCTTGAGCTGACCATGCCGAAGCTTCCCGTCGCACAGCCGAAAAAGATTGATGTCAAGATCAAGTAAGATCGTCTGACATCACCATTGAGACCTAAGGTAGCGACTATGGCCGCTATCGGAGGCACTAGAGAAATACAACCCACCCCAATTGAACACAAGAGAGGGACTGTTGGAAAAGCACGTGAGGTGCTTGGACGACGGCCCTCTTTTTTTGTTTTGCCAGAATGGCTGTCGGGTCATTGGATCTCCTGAGAAACCTGCGTCCTAGGCGTCCGGAATGCAGTTGCTGAATCAACGCGGGGATTTCTCCTCTGATATAGGTGTCGGCCCTCGTGCGGGGCGGTCCGGTCCATGGTCTCGTGGGCCGAATGCTGTACAAGGAAGGTCTCCACATGTCCCTCATCCATGACCCACAAATCAAGGAAGCCCTGCGCACTACCGGCCGCAGGCTCTCCATCACCACCGACCCCGTCTTCAAGTTCGTTTTCGGATCCCCCCAGTCCGGACCGGTCCTCGCCTCCCTGCTCAACGCACTGCTCGGAAAGGACGTCGACGCACCGTTCGAGGGGTTGTCCATCGTGTCCCAGGAATATCCATCTCCCGATCCCGCCATGAGGTCGGTCCGCATGGACCTGGTCGCCACGGACAGCCAAGGGAGGATCATCAACGTGGAGGTGCAGAAGTATGACGACGACCGGTACGCCGAGCGACTGACGGTGTACGTCTCGCGCCTGGTGACGTACTATACGCCGCAGGGGGCGGAGATGGCGATCAGACGCGTCGTATGCCTGTCCCTGGGCGACTACCCGCTGCCAGGTCTTGAGGGATACCCTGATGCCGTGGTGAGGCTCCGCTGCCGTCCCGAGAGGCCGGGCTACGAGGTCAAGGGGGATCTTCCCCTGACTGTGCATGTGAATCTTTCGCAGGTGAGGAGTCAGTGCAAGGACAAATGCGTCGAAGATTTTGACGAGTGGGAGAAATGGTGTTACTATCTGGCTATGGAGGACGGGATGGCGACAGACGAGGAACTTGAGAAGATCAGGAGGATTGTCGAGGCGGACCCGGCCGTGAGGGAGGCGGACCGAAGGTTCCGGGAGGCGCTGTGCAGCGAGGACGAGGCTCTGAAGATGGGGCTTCTACAGATGTGGAACTCGGAGATGAAGTACGCCGGTGAGATGGCGACCGCACAGGTGCGGGCTGAGTCGAAGGGCATGAAAGTCGGTCTTGAGAAAGGCATGGAGAAAGGCATGGAGAAAGGTTTTCAGAAAGGTATGCAGGAAAATAAACTGGAAACTGCCAAGGCCATGAAGACACGAGGCCTTGATATTTCCGTCATCTCTGAATGCACAGGGCTGACAGCCATGCAGGTTGAAGCTCTGTGATTTGATTCTCATACAGTAACCGGAAAGCGTTGTATTTTGCGACGTTCTCCGGTTGTGTTGTTCGATGCGGAAGTTTTTTTCTGCCTATCACCGCCGTGTACGCTCCTATGGGAGCTATTCACGGCTCGACTTGCCTACCCTGACGCTATCGCGTCCGGCAAGTCGTGTACTCCGTGTATCTCCCTATCACCGCTGTGTACGCTCCTGTGGAGCTATTCACGGCTCGACTTGCCTACCCTGACGCTATCGCGTCCGGCAAGTCGTGTACTCCGTGTATCTCCCTATCACCGCTGTGTACGCTCCTATGGAGCTACTCACAGCTCGGTTTTTCTCTGCTGACTCGCATCGTTAGCCTTCGGCTCATGCTCGTCCGAAAAACCGTGTACTCCGTGTATCTCCGTATCACCGCGGTCTACGGCCTAGCGGCCTACTGGACCGCTCGACTTGCCTGCCCCGACGCTATGGCGTCCGGCAAGTCGTGTACTCCGTGTATCTCC
>CAYOWS010000048.1:0-15417 GCA_964407735.1 uncultured Sphaerochaeta sp.
CCGCGAGGACTTCGCTACGTTCTATGATCAGAGCGGAGCCATCGGCCGCAGGTATCGTCGTATGGATGAGATCGGCACACCGTATTGCGTGACCGTCGATTATGACACCCTGAACGACAATACCGTTACGCTCCGTTTCCGTGATTCCATGGAACAGGTCCGCGTACCCGTCAGCGAACTGGCTTCCCGTATCAAACAGGAGACCAAGAACTACAAGCGAGTATAGGAGTACTCAGATGAACAAGGCATTGCAGGTCCTTCAGGACCGAGGTTTCATAAACAACTGCACCGACTGGGAGGGGTTGTCCGCCCTCATGGACGAAGGTCCGGTCAAATTCTATGTCGGTGTCGATCCGACGGGGCCGAGCCTTCATATCGGCCATATGGTCCCGTTCTTCGCCATGCACCACCTACAGTTGGCGGGGCATGATCCGATCGCCCTCGTCGGTGGCGGAACAGGCATGATCGGAGATCCTTCCGGCAAGACGGAACTGCGCAAGATCCTGACGCTGGAGCAGATCGAGGAGAATTGCGTCCATATCAAGGATCAGCTCAGTACCGTCGTCGATTTCTCCGATGCCCCGGCCCCCGGTATGGGTCATGCGGTAATGATGAACAACGCCGACTGGCTCGTCGATCTGAACTATATCCAGTTCCTCCGGGATATCGGCAGGTATTTCTCCGTCAACCGGATGCTGACCTTCGAAGGGGTCAAGCAGCGTCTGGAACGTGGTCTTTCCTTCATTGAGTTCAACTACCAGCTTCTGCAAAGCTACGACTTCTATATGCTCAACAAGAATACCGGATGCCGTCTCCAGATGGGCGGTGCGGACCAGTGGGGCAATATCGTCGCCGGAATCGACCTTGTCAGCCGCATGGACGGGCCTCAGTGCTATGGTCTTACCTTCAACCTGATCATGCGTTCCGACGGCAAGAAGATGGGCAAGAGCGAGAAGGGCGCCGTGTTCCTGGACCCCGCCATGTACTCCCCCTACGATTTCTACCAGTACTGGCGCAACGTCACCGACGCCGATGTCATCCATTTCATGAAGATCTTCACGTTCCTGCCGCTTGATGAGATCGCCGAATACGCCGATCCGAAGCGGAACATCAACGATGCCAAGGAGCGTCTGGCCTACGAGCAGACCAAGATCGTCCACGGCGAAGAGGAGGCCGACAAGGCCCGTACCGCCGCCAAGGCGATGTTCAGTGGCGCAGGGGCCGCTGAAGACCGCGAGGGCATGCCCTCGATGGAAATGGAGATGACCCAGCTTGAGGATGGTATCGGGGTGCTGACGCTGTTCGCCATGACCGATCTGTGCGCGACCAATAGCGACGCCCGCCGTCTGGTGACCCAGGGCGGGGCTGTGATCAACGACCGGAAGGTCGAAGATCCGAAAGAGGTCATCAATGCCAGCTGGCTTGACGATCACAACGAACTTGTGCTGAAAGCCGGCAAGAAGCGGTATTTCCGGGTGATTGCCAAATAGCGGTTTTATGAGTATGTTTCGGGCGGCCCCTTTGGCCGCTCGTTTCAATTTCCGGCGATGGCCCCGCAAGATGCTTCGCCTGGTTTGTATGGCCGCCCTAAAGATCGCGTTGACGGCCGGGAGGTGTATGATGAAAAACAAGATCCGTTTCGCCTGTATTCTTCTGGTGATGCTTTCCATGTCCTGCATGTTGTTCGCCCAGGCGGCCTACGAAGAGCGCAAGATCGCCGACGAAGGGGCCGTCACCGTCCGCCTGGCCGTCATGCAGGGGCCGACAGGCTTCAGCAGCATCGGACTTTCCCGCGACGGCGGCGCTATCTCCGACAATGTGAAGGTGGAGCTTTCCGTCTATCCCTCTCCGAACGAGGTGATCGCCCGGTTGGCCAGCGGCGAACTCGATATGGCCGCTTTGCCGGCCAACAATGCGGCGAATCTCTACAACAAGGGCGTCGGCGTCAAAGCCGCCGCGGTAGTCGGAGAGGGGATGCTCAAAGTATTGAGCACCGACGCTTCCATTCAGGACTTCTCCGACCTCGTAGGCAAGACCCTGGCGGTGCCTGGAGCCAATGGCACTCCAGATCAGGTGACCCAGTTGCTGATGCGCGCCGCAGGGCTCGAAGTAGACAAGGATATCGTCCTTGACTACTCGGTCTCCGCTCCCGCCCAGCTCGCTCAGATGGTCATCGGCGGAAAGATTCCCACAGCGGTACTGCCCGAGCCATTCGTCACGATGATCCTGAACCAGAATCCGAACGTCCGTGTCGTCGCCGATGTCCAGCGGTTGTGGAGCGAGGCGATGGGTACCGGAAACTATCCCATGTCGGTGCTGGTCGTTTCCGATGCCTTCCGCGCCAAGTATCCGTATGCGTGGGAACAGGTGCTGGACGCTTATCAGGTTTCCGTGGATTGGGTCAACTCGAATCCTGCCGCCGCTGGAGCCGCCATTGAAGGGGCCGGAATCATGAAGGCCGCCATGGCAACGCCTGCGATCCCGAGCTGTTCGTTGGTGTTCAGGACGGCGCACGACGCCAAGGGCGACATGCAGACCTATTTCAAGACATTGTTCGACTACAGTCCCAGTTCCATCGGAGGAAAGTTGCCGGATGAGGCGTTCTACCTCTAGTCCCGATACAACCGCAAAGAACAAGCCCGCCGTCTCCCGGCGGACTTCCGGCAAAGCCTGGCCACGGCATCTGATCGCCGTGGTCTCCTGTGTCGTGCTGCTCTGCGTCTGGCAGTTGGGCGCGTTCCTTGTGGATGCCCAGGTGATCCTCCCTGGCCCTGGTCCCGTGCTGGGGGCGTTGGGCCATATCGTCTCCACCCGACCGTTTTCACTGAATATCGGAATGACTGTACTTCGGGCGTTTGAAAGCTTCGTGATCATCGTCGTGTCAGGTACGATACTTGGACTTCTGGCTGGATTCATCCCTTGGGTCCGTGCCGCCTTGAGTCCTCTCCTTACTGTATTGAAGGCCACGCCGGTCATGAGCGTGATCCTGCTTGCCTTCATCTGGTTCTCCAGCGGTACCGTCCCGATCTTCTCCGCGTTCCTGATGGGGTTTCCCGTCATGTTCATCCAGGTCGCCCAGTCGATCACGCAGATGGATCCCGCGTTGGGTCAGATGTGTTCGCTCTATGGTTTTTCTCCCTCTCTCAAGTTGAAGCACTTCATCATTCCATCCCTGTTGCCTTCCATCATTACCGGAGCCCGGCTGACCTTGTCCATGGTCTGGAAAGTCGTCGTCGCCGCCGAGGTCCTGACGGTTCCCCGATACGGCATAGGGAGCCGGTTGCAGTTGGCTCAGGTGAATCTTGAGACCGCCGATGTCCTGGCCTGGACGCTCGTCGCTATTCTCCTTACCGCCCTTGGGGAACTTTTCTTCGATGGTGTGCTTGCGTTGAGCCGCCGTATATCGATTCGCCGCGCCCGGAAGAACGTTCCCGCTGGAGGTCGCTGACATGCTGCTGAAACATCTTGCGAAAAGCTATTACAGCAAGGAAGCGGGGGAGGTCGTCCCCGTATTCACGGACTTCTCCCTTGATATTCCCGCCGGGACGATCCAGGTGTTGACGGGGCCCTCCGGGTGTGGCAAGACGACCTTGCTGCATCTGATAGCGGGCTTGACTCCATTGGACGGCGGTTCCATCCTGAGAGAAGGATGTGAGGCGGGAGCCGTCAGCTATCTGTTCCAGGAACCGCGGCTCCTGCCGTGGCGGAACGTATTTACCAATGTCGAGCTTCCGTTGCGGGCGTCGATCCTTGACCAGCGGGAGCGGGAGGACAAAGTTTTCCGTTTCCTCTCGTTGGTCGGACTGGCTGGCTATGAGGCATATCTTCCTTCGGAACTTTCCGGGGGCATGCGTCAACGTGTCGCCATCGCACGCGCCTTCGCATATCCTTCCTCGCTGATTCTGATGGATGAACCCTTCCAGAGCCTCGATATCAAACTCCGCTACGAGTTGCTCCAGGCTTTCCTGCAATTATGGCAGGAGGATCGCCGTACCACCTTGTACGTCACCCATGACGTGGCCGAGGCCGTTATCGCCGCCGACAGCATATGCCGGCTCGACGGTCCCCCCGCCGAAATCGCCGACCTGTTTGCCATAGATGTCCCCCGCGACGAACGCAAACCCGGCTTGCCGGAACTTCTGGCGTATGAAGGCCGGTTGTACGGCGGGCTGACGGGTTGATCTTCCCTGTAGGTTCCTGACTATAGATCAAGCGCCTCGAAGGTTCTGACTGAACGACGGTAGGCCAGCAGCGTAGCCGCGGCATAGAAGGCGAGGCCAGTCCCCAGGACCATGAGCTTCGGAACGAGGTGCTGGGGATCGTTGGTGTCGAGCTGGTCTTTGAAGAACGGTACGGCATGGGTGAGCGTCTCCATGATGAGCATGTACAGCCCCATGACGACACTTGCCATGCCGAAGGCCTTGCCGACCTTCTCCACATCATCGTAATAGATATGGAAGAATACGAGGTTGAACAATCCCATCATAATGAACGATAGCCCGAAGAACGCGATATTCGCATCCATCCCTACAAGATTGCCCGGCAAGGGCATCATCTGTCTGAGGATCGCGAACGGAATCGCCAGAATCGCCTGCGATAGCTGAAGGATGACCACGACGAGGAACCTTGCCCTGACGATATCCTTTTTCCGGACCGGCAGGTTCATCGTGTAGGAGATGTCATGGTTTTCCCGGCCGTTCAGGCAGGTGAAGAATATGGCGAGCCCCGTATAGAAGAAAGTCACGTAATAGGGATAGTTCGGGATCAGCAGCATCGCTGAAAGCGCCAGGAAGATGAATGCCGTCGGATGCAGGGTGAGACGCAGTTCCTTGTACAGCAGATTGTTCATGCTTCTTTCTCCTTTTCCATATGCACCATGATCTCCTCCAGGTCGGCCTCTTTCGACGGCAAGCCGAGCCGTTGTTCCGTTTCCGCCCTGACCAGGGCGGTATAGCCGTTCTTCTCCCGTTTTCGACCGATCAGCGATGCTTCCAGATCCTGGGAGAGTTCCCCGGCTGGCAATTCCACCACTTTGTAGCCCGCTATGAAGCTTTTCATGTCTGTATCGGCGATGATCTTGCCGTCCCGTATGTAGATGATATTGTCGGCGCATCTGTCGAGGTCCGAAGTGATATGCGTGGAGAACAGTATCGTCTTCCCTTCGTCGCACAGTTCGAGGAATATCTGTAGCAGTTCGTCCCGTGAAACGGGGTCGAGACCGCTTGTCGGTTCATCGAGGATGAGCAGACGGGCGTTGTGGGACAACGCCAGCGTCAGGGCGTACTTGACCTTCATCCCTTCGGAAAGCTGCGCGGGAGTCTTGTCCTCGTCAAGGTTGAACAACGTCATATACTGGCGGTACGCCTTGTCATCCCACTCCGTGTAGAAGCGTCTGGTGACTTCGGTGATCGTCCTGACTTTCTTCTGCGGGTAGTAGTCGATCCCTCCCGAGACATAGCCGATCTCCTGCTTGATCTCCAGTTCATGGCCGGAGAATTTCTCGCCGAAGAAAATGACCTCTCCCTGGTCCGGATGGACGATGTTGAACAGGCACTTGAGCGTAGTCGTTTTCCCTGCGCCGTTTCGTCCGATGAATCCGGTGATCTTGCCCTCCGCGAGCGAAAAAGATACATCGTCCAGCGTGAACGCCGGATATCTTTTCCGCAGTCCTTTCACCATCAGCGGATTCATACCTCCACCTTTCCTTTCTCCGCGGTCTCCTGGATCGCCCCTGCGAACACCTGCAAGTGTTCAGGTTGTTCCTGCGGATAGATCGTAGGGCCCTGTCCATCGAAGATGGCTTTTGCGATCTGCTCCATGACTTCCTGCTTGTGTACGGCGATACCCCTCTGGTCATCGGCCATCATGATCAGGCTGTCCCCCGGCTGGATACCGAACATCTCACGGATCTCCTTGGGAATGACCACCTGACCTTTCGGCCCTACCTTCACCGTGCTCATGAAATGCGTCAGCTTCTTGTCCATGATATCGACTCCTTGTTGATTCATGTTTTGTAGGTAAAGTATAACTTGTATAACTAATATGTCTGATTATTCAGATTGCGTCAAGTCAGGTCGGAAATTTCCAGATGTTTTTGCCCGTCTGCTCTTGACGGAAAAACGGAATAGGGGTATATACATAGCAAGCTATGTAATTCATGTGATTAAGGAGCATTTCCATGCCTCGACCCCCGGTACATGTCGGCTATTTCATGAAGCAGATCCATGTCATTTTGGAGACGACCTGCAATCGTGAGCTCTCCCAATACGGGATCACCTTGCCGCAGATGGATATTCTTTTCTACCTGACCTTTCGGGAGCGGGAGAACGGAGAGATACACCAGAAGGATATCGAAGAGTTCTTCAACCTGAGCAACCCTACCGTATCCGGCTTGATCCATCGTTTGGAGCAGAAGGCTTTCGTCCGTCGCAAGCCAAGCGAGCGCGATGGCCGTTGCTGGTCCCTCGTCCTGACCGAGAAGGGAAGGGAACTGGGGAAATGGGCCGTCCACCATCGGAACGCGATGGAAGATACCATGCTCGCAGGTTTTTCCGCTGAAGAGCAGATCCTGCTGAAAAACTTTCTGGATCGGATCCTGAAAAACGTAACCGCATGAACGTTTGGAGACGGAAGATGGGATCTTATGCATAATTACATAGCAAGCTATATAATTTGGAGTATATCAACCATATGAACCGAACTGAACTCTTTGAAACGACGCCGATATCGAAGGCCGTCACTACGTTGGCCGTACCCACAATGCTGGGGATGCTTGTCACCGTCATCTACAACATGGCCGACACCTTCTTCATAGGACGGACGGGAGACGCGAACCAGGTAGCCGCGGTATCTGTCGCCTTGCCGGTGTTCCTGCTGCTGATGGCCGTCGGAAACATCTTCGGAATCGGAGGAGGTTCCTACATATCCCGGCTGCTTGGCCGACGGGAGGAACGGAAAGTCAAGGAGACCTCCTCGTTTTGTTTCTATGCCTGCATCGCCATGGGCTTCCTCGCCATGTTCCTGTTCCTCGTGTTCATGGACCCGATCCTCTCAGTGATCGGGACAAGCGCGAATACCTATGATTTCACACGGACCTATCTGGTGATCATCGCTTTCGGCGCGCCGTTCGTGTGTCTGCAAAGTGCGCTGGGCCAGATAGTCAGATCGGAAGGCGCATCAAAGCAGGCCATGATCGGTATGATGATCGGAACAGTCGTGAATATCATCCTGGACCCGATCATGATCCTGTCAATGGAGATGGGTGTCGCCGGCGCTGCTTGGGCCACGATCATCGGCAACGCCTGTTCCGTCGCCTACTATCTCTGGTATTTCTTCAGATGCAATACCTCGCTGTCAGTCGATCCAAGGGACTTCAGCATGAAGGATGGTATTTTCCGGAATGTGCTGGCCATCGGGATCCCTGTGTCCATCAACAACATGCTCATGAGCCTGGCCAATATCGTGCTGAACCGGTATGCGGTCCAGTACGGAGACTCCGTCGTCGCTGCCTTCGGCGTGGTGAACAAGATCGTCATGATCGACGTCATGCTGCTGTTGGGGCTGTCCCAGGGTGTGCAACCTTTCATAGGCTACAACTATGCATCGAAGAACTATCGCCGGATGAACGGCTCCATATCATTTTCAATAAAGGTGAGTATCGTCATGGGGGTGCTTTTCACGGTATTGGCGTTCGCTTTTGGACCGACCATGATAGGTATCTTCATCAACGACCCGGTGGTCATAGACATCGGCACCCGTATCCTCCAGGCCACGCTGTGCATAGCCCCGCTGCTCGGGTTGCAGTTCATATTCATGAACGCGTTCCAGGCGTTCGGCATGGCGGGATATTCGCTGATCCTGTCGCTCTGCCGTCAGGGACTGGCTTTCTTTCCCGCGGTGATCATTGGAAACCTGCTGTTCGGGCTCGACGGCATCATCTGGGCGCAGCCGATCGCCGATGTCGTTTCGATCGTGCTCGCGACATGTCTGTACCTTCGGACCAACCGGCGCCTGAAGCGGGAAGCCATCCCCCTCGATACGACGGCATAGGCCTCAGGGATGTGGCCGTACCTTTGCTTTGCCGGATTGTGGAGGACGATTCGGAGGCGTATCGGTACCTGTGCTGGATGATATGATCCATATTTCAATACTCAAGGTGACATCTTGCGATGCACATGCTACAATTACCGGAGGACATCCGATGATGTGCCAAAGCGGGGTGTTATGATGACAGCTGAGGAGTTCTGCCGTTTCATATGGCGAAAATATCTGGTAGAACGCCGATATGATATTTTTGAAGAAATTCTGGATGAACGGTTGAGCGTGATCGGTACAGGCGCCCATGAAATGAGTCGCAACCGGGATGAGTTCACCACTTCCATATCGCGGGAAATGGCTGAGTGGGATGGAAGTTTCCAGATCAAGAGCGAATGGTATCAAACAACGGATCTGGCGGAAGACCTCTTCCTTGTGATCGGGGAACTGACTGCGAAGGAGGATGCGAAAGACGGCATTCTCTTTGACATGTATTTCCGTTTCAGCGCCATCCTTGAACGGCGGGAGGGGGGCTGGAAAGCCATCCACGTCCATCAGTCCGTGCCCGATCCCAATCAGGCCAGCGATGAGTTCTTCCCCCATCGCATGGTGGAGAAGAACGCGCAGCAGGTCCTGTACAACCTTCGGCATGATTCGTTGACAGGATTGCTCAACCGGCTGTATCTCAAGGAGACCGTCGACCGCTCCATGGAGGACCAGCCAGACGGCTCCATGCTGATGCTCGACATCGACAAGTTCAAGCATCTGAACGACACGCATGGACATCCGTTCGGCGACAGCGTCCTGCGTCTCCTTGCGCAAAGCCTGAGGACATCCTTCCCCGGTTCCATCATCGGGCGCATAGGGGGTGATGAATTCATTGTCTATGTCCCCAAAAACGATCTGGACAAGTTCCTGGAAAATTTCCACGAGGATTGGCTCGACTCCCAGAGGCCGTTATGTCTGCCTGAGCCTGTCACCGTCAGTATCGGCATATCCAGGTGTCCTCTCGACGGACGGACCTACGAGGACGTATGGGTGGCCGCCGACAAGGCTCTGTATATCGCGAAACGGGATACAGGTCGCCATATCCACTATCTCCACGGATAGGGGTCCGTTGAGTGAAAAAAATCCCTGCGGAGGATTTCCGCAGGGATCGCTGTTCCTTGGTCTTGCACAGGAGACGTATCAGACGTACCCCTGGGCGACCATCGCGTCGGCGACCTTGAGGAATCCCGCGATATTGGCACCGTCCACAAAGTCCCCTTTCGTGCTGTATTTCTCAGCGGCTCCACTGATATTCGCATAGATGTTCTTCATGATCCGCTGGAGGTAGGCGTCCACTTCCTGCGGAGTCCACTGAAGGCGTGAGCTGTTCTGCGCCATTTCAAGGCCGGAGACCGCGACACCGCCGGCATTGGCCGCCTTCGCGGGGGCGAAGAGGATTCCATTGTCCCTGAACAGATCAAGAGCCGGCGCGCTGGTCGGCATGTTCGCGCCTTCCGCGACCAACTTGATCTTGTTGGCGAGCAGATGTCTTGCGTCGAGTTCGTTGATCTCATTCTGGGTGGCGCAAGGGAACGCATAGTCGGCGGGAAACTCCCAGATGGGGTTGCTGGTCTCGGACCCGTCGTGCGGCAGGTAGGTGCAGCCGGGGAACTGCTTGGCGTATTCGGAGATCCTTCCGCGACGGATGTTCTTCAAGGTCTTTACCCAGGCGAGTTTCTTTTCATCTATGCCTGCGGGATCATACAGGACGCCGGAGGAATCCGACAGGGAGACGACCTTCGCGCCGAGTTGCGTGAGTTTCTCGACGGTGAACTGCGCCACGTTGCCGCTGCCGCTGACCAGACAGCTCTTGCCGTCGAAGTCCATGCCCGCGCCATTGAGAATGGCTCCCGCCAGGTATACCAGACCATAGCCGGTCGCTTCCGGTCTGATGAACGAACCACCCCAGGCTGGACCTTTTCCTGTCAGCACGCCGACGAACTTGTTGTTCAGGCGCTTGTACTGGCCGAACATGTAGCCGATCTCGCGTCCGCCGACTCCGATATCTCCGGCCGGTACATCCGTGTCTTCCCCGATATGCCGGGAAAGCTCGGTCATGAAGCTCTGGCAGAAACGCATCACTTCATGGTCGCTCTTGCTCTTGGGGTCGAAATCGCAACCACCTTTGCCGCCGCCCATGGAGAGGCCCGTCAGGCTGTTCTTGAATACCTGTTCGAACGCAAGGAACTTCATGATCGAGAGATTGACTGAAGGGTGGAAACGCAGACCTCCTTTGTAGGGGCCGATGGCGCTGTTCATCTGTACCCGGAAGCCGCGGTTGATCTGTAGGTTGCCATCGTCGTCCATCCAGGGGACACGGAACATCACGACCCGTTCGGGCTCCACGAGACGTTCCAGAACCTTGTCGAATACGATCTGCGGGATATCGTCCACTATCTTGTCGACCGAAGTCATGAACTCCGTGACCGCCTGGTGAAATTCATGCTGCTCAGGGTCCTGCTTGCGGACGTGATCAATGATTCCGGATGTGACTGTATGCATGATGGTGCTCCTTCCTCAATGGAATTGACTCTGGCGTGTGTATCGCGACATTCCTTCCTTGGAAACCAAAGCCATTGCAACCGACTATAACGATTCACCCCCTGTTGGTAAAGCATTGCAAAAAACAAAAAATAAGGATGCATAAAATGCGGTAAACCGAAAAATAGATGATTCAGCAAATGGATGTCGGCGGGGTTGATGAAATGCTCAACGAACCGCCCTGACTTTGAGGAAACGGCAAAATCGGGCGATGATGCAAAAAAATGCATAAAAATACATAGAATGTACGTCAATCATAAGAAAAACCGCCACAGGACGTTCCTATGACGGTTTTGGATTGCATAAAGAAATGAATATCAGGTCAGTTCCCTAGGCGAAGCCCTTGTCTGATCTTCTCGATGTTCTCCTTGAACGGTGGCCTGATGATCCCCATTTCGGTAATGATCCCCGTGATGTTCTGATGGGGGGTCACGTCGAAGCTCGGGTTGTATACATCGATCTCCAATGGAGCGACCTGCACGCCTCCCGGATGGGTGACTTCCGACGGCTCGCGTTCCTCTATCGGGATGTCGGCTCCGCTTTCGATGGAGAAGTCTATGGTCGAGACCGGTACGACGCTGTAGAACGGAACCCCATACTCTTTGCAGATCACGGAAAGCGCGAACGTTCCCAGTTTGTTGGCTACGTCTCCGTTCGCTGCGACACGGTCTCCTCCAAGGATCACCAGGTCGATCTTTCCGTCTCGGATCAAGGTCGCCGCCGCGCTGTCTGGTATCAGTTTGCTGGGGATCTTCGCCTGCACGAGCTCCCAGGCCGTGAGTCTCGCTCCTTGGAAACGGGGTCGTGTTTCATCTGCATAGACGGAAATCCCCTTGCCGTCGTAGAACGCCTGCTTGATGACTCCCAAAGCGGTACCCCATCCTGCCGTCGCCAACGCCCCTGTGTTGCAGTGGGTGAGGATGGTGGCTCCCTGTGGAACGACTTCCACGCCGATCCTGCTCATCCGTTTGTTGACGGCGATATCTTCCGCCCTGATCTCGTCGGCTTCGTCCTTGAGGATTTTGAGCATCTCCTCCGCGGTCTTCCAGTTTTCTTGCGACAGGACCCTCTGCATTCGCTCGATCGCCCACGCCAGGTTCACCGCGGTAGGCCTGGACGCGTTCAGGAAAGTACAGGCGGTCTCCATGTCTTCATCGAACTTCCTGCGTTCCTGCTCATATTCGGAGGAGAACTCCTTTGCCGCCATATAGACGCCGTAAGCCGCCGTGGCACCGATCGCCGGGGCTCCCCGGACGACCATGTCCCTGATGGCGAATTCGACATCGCGATAATCCTTGCAGACGAATATCTCGAACCTGGAGGGCAATAGCCTCTGGTCGATCAAATGCAACGCTCCTTCTTTATATTCGAGCGTGATAAACGTTTCATCCATATATCTACCCCTTTGCCTGTGCATATACAGAATACAATCTACGCCAGTCCTTACGGTCTGGCAAGGATATCTTTCCAGCAGGCGTCGGTTTTTTCCATCGCTTCCGCTTCATCGATTGTTTTCAGTTCTCTTCCTTGCATGAGGAGCCGTCCTTTGCAGAAGACCGTGTCGACATCGGAGGCCTGCGCTCCGAATACCAGGGCCGAGAACGGGTTATTCAGCGGTGTCAGATGGCTTTTCCTTGTGTCCACGAGGATCAGGTCGGCTTCCTTTCCCGGTTCAAGGGTTCCGATCCTCTTGTCCAGTCCCAGGACCTCCGCGCCTCCGAGCGTCGCCATCCTGAGCGTGTCATAGGGCGTCAACGCCATGGTGTCGCCGGTAGAGACGGTACTGATCAGCGAAGCTACATGCATCTCCTCGAACATGTTGAGGTTGTTGTTGCTGCTCGCGCCGTCGGTCCCGAGCGCCAGCTTGAAGCCCGCCTTCCGCATGTCCGCCACCGGAGCGATTCCGCTGGCGAGCTTGCAGTTGCTGGTCGGGTTGTGGACGATGCCGATGTCATGTTTTGGGAGTCCTTTGAGTTCATCGTCCGTAATATGGACGCAATGGGCGAGGTAGGACCTGATCCCGTCGAAACATCCGAGTGATTCAAGATACCGGCCCGGTGTCAGCCCGAATTCCTTCAGTGCGTCGTCCACCTCTTTCCGTGTCTCGCTCAGATGGGTGTGCATCGCTACGCCGTTTGCCTTGGCGTAATCGTGGGCGTATCTATACGTATCCGCGCTACAGGTATAGATCGCATGGGGAGCCACGTCTACCCTGATCCGTCCATCGGCTTTCGCCGCGACAGCTTCCATGATGGGTTGTCGCTCCGCCACCCGTGCCTTGGTATCCTCCAGCCCCCCGAACAAGGTCAGTCCCAGGCAGGCTCTGATTCCTGATTCCACGACGGCCCGGGCGGTCTCGTGGGCGAAGAAATACATGTCCGCGAAGGTGGTTGTCCCGCCCCTGATCAGTTCCGCGATCCCCAGATCGGAGACTATCCTGATGTCGGAGGGTGTCAGCTTGTCTTCGATGGGGAATATCTCTCCGAGCCAGTCCTGTAGATTCGGGCAGGTGTCCTTGTAGTTTCGCATCAGTTCCATGCTCAGGTGGGTATGGGCGTTGATCAGGGCCGGCATGGCTATCATTCCGGTCCCGTCTATGACTGAATCTGGTTCGAACGTGGTTTGTGGTTCTCCTACGAAAGCGATCGTACTTCCGTCGATGCCGATATCTCCGTACAACGACAGGTCCCTGTCCGTCATGGGGATGATCAATACATTCTTGATACGTGTTTTCATGATGCCCCAGTGTACCATGGAGCGTGGCGGCTGTCACGCATGGTGTTTTTCCGGTGAGAAGAGAAAAATATTACTGGTTATGTTTTCCTGCGAAACGCAGGGGATTTTCCATTCGGAAATGAAATGGAGCGTTCTGTTTCTGAACGGGAATGAAAAGAAAATACAATAGGGTATAACAGCCCTAGCTAGGCATGATAAATCAAACAAAAACAATGGACCTCCACTTTTGATAACCACTGGACGGGAGGGCCGTCCGTGCGGCTATAGTAGCGACCCATAAGGCCCCCGGGGGCCGGGGAGGTGTGCATGGAGCTGGTATCGGAGGGCCTTGGCGCGGTGGTGGACGCCCTGAGGAGGGAGCGGGGGATGCGGCTGAGTGAGCTTGCGGGCAGGAGCGGGCTGAGGGAGGGCTACCTGTGGCAGGTGGACTGGAGGGGAAGGTGGAACCCGAGGCTGGACACGCTGGAGGCTGTGTGCCGCGCCCTTGGTGTGGAGGTGTCGCACGTGGTGCGTCTGGCCCTCTGTGGGGCGGAGTGTGGCGGAAGGAAGGCGGGAAGGGGCCGGCGTCCCCTTGGGGTGGGGCTGCCCCTGTACTTCGGCCGTGCCGTGAGGGCGCTGCGCCGTCGGTCGGGGCTGTCGCTTTCGGCGGTGAGCGGGAGGACGGGCATGGACAAGTCGAACCTGAGCCATGTGGAGCGGCGAAGGGGAGGCCGACCGGTGCCCACCGTGGAGTACATGCACCTGCTGGCCGAGGGGATAGGGGCCGACCTTCCGTCCCTGGTGGAGGCCATGGAGCGGATGTCCGCGGGGCGCCGTGGATGCAGGCGCGGGAGGTACCTGAGAAATTGTACCGTAGGCGACATTGCGATATTGACGATGCGATATTTCTGTACAAGAATGATAACGACATGAGAACCGGAAGACCGGGGTCTTCCTTCTCTTGATGGTATAAATCGTTGTACGGAGAGGACTTATGGTGAAAATCTGGGGGGGGGGGGCGCTCATGACCTTCATTCCCCCGCGACAGGAGGGGCCGCCGGTGCGGCCTGGCCGCTAGGGAGGATCACGGACGGGGGAAGACCGTCCGCCCTTTCCGCATGTGCACGTCCGGCCTTCGGGCCTGGGGCATGTTCCGGCCGTCCCCGCATATCCGCCATATATTCTGAAAAACACCGCCCTGACGACGGCGGGGAGCCCCTTCTGGGGTCCTCGCGTACCCGCGAGGGCCGACGTCCGGCGAAAATTTCTCTCTCTCTCTCTCTCTCTCTCTCTCTCTCTCATTGCTATTCCTTAGCTGACAGCGACATGCCCGCGACGCGGCCCCTTTCCATTGGAAGGGGCGTCCCGTCGTGCGCGTCCATCCCATACCGGAAAGCGACGGCCTCCTTTCCATTCCGATGTCCCTGCCCCTCTCTGGCGACCGGGGCCGGGACGCCGCGCGGGGTCCGTCCGTCGGGCGGGCCCCCCCGGCTCTCCTTTCCTCCTTCATCCCTCCAGTCTCCTTGTGCGCCATGCGGCGGCCGTCACTCGCCCGGCGGAGGTCCAGCCGCATCCGTGGAGGCCCCGTGATGAAGGGGGAGGGATACCTTGGCGAGACGTTCGCGAGGAACCTGCGCCTGGTGCGGGAGGGGAAGGGTGTGACGCAGCGGGAGCTGGCCGCTCTCGTGGAGGTCTCCCCGCTGTACCTGAGGTGGCTTGAGGGTGGGGAGAGGACTCCGACGCTTGGCCTGCTTGGGCGGCTCGCCGGGGCCTTGGAGGTGCCCCCTTGGACGCTGCTGTGCGAGGACGGGGACCTGGTGCGGGGCGACGGGGGCTGGGCGGACCAGATGAGCCGCCGGTTCCGCGAGGGGCTGGGGCCTCTTGTGGACTCCCTGATGGCCGACGCCCGCAAGGGCAGGCACATATAGGCGGAAGGATGGGGGCCCGGGCATGGGGCCCATGGAATACAGGAAAGGAAAAGACGGAAGGGGGATTCGATGGACGGGGAAGGGACGTGCGTGGTTGACGTGTACAGGATGAGGGAGGGCGGCGGCGTGGCGGTGACTACCGAGCGGGACG
>CAYOWS010000049.1:0-13895 GCA_964407735.1 uncultured Sphaerochaeta sp.
TGCTCGTCAACGGCGTGGAGACCTTCTTCCGCCCCGCAGTCGCCATCTTCATGTAAGCGATTGTCATTTGCTTTTCCCGCCCGTCTCTTCGGAGGCGGGCTTTTTCTTTCTGGGGGTGCAATGGGGGTACCCCGCGGGTGCAATGGGGGTACGATAGGGGTACCCGCAGGTGCTATAGCGGTATCCGGTGGTCGGGCGTTTGCTTGGCGGAAGGAAAACAGATATAGCGGAAACTGAACGGAAATCGTGCGGTATCCCACTTCGCATGGGACTTGTACCCACAACACTTCTCGACTATAGTTGATACATGTCTACCATTCTTATTCTTACCGGCGTCGCGGCCATCATATATTTTATCCTTTGGAACATCTGTCTGTTCGGATATCGGGACAGGCATACGGAACCGATACAGCCGGAGCCGGAACACTGTTTCTGCCCGGAGGCGAAACCCATCGTGCTAGTCCATGACGAACCGACCGGGAAGGCTGTGCTCATGGTACATGGTTTTCCTTCGACTCCGAGGGTCTACACCTATTCTTCCAAACGGATGTTCGACGCGGGGTATGATGTATATGTCCCGTTGCTGCCGGGGTTCGGTACGGATCCGAAGGTTTTTGAAGAGACGAGCTTCACCCAATGGTATGGGTATCTTACAGGGTATTATCTGGAGCTGCGGGCGAAGTACCCGCGTCTGATCGTACTGGGGACCTCCATGGGAGGAGCCATGACGCTCAAGATCGGAGAGCAGTTCAGTGGAACCTCCGAAGCGCCGGACGCCCTGGTTTCCATCGCCGCCCCCGTGGTCTACAACAGCATGCTGCGTGATGGTGTCGTCACCAACTGGGGAACGTATATCATGAGGACGGCCGGACTGTTCATCCCCGCGATCGGCGCGGGTGTGAAATGCGGCAATCCGGACGGGGAGGACGGCAACGAGGACTGGACCGGCTACAAGGGTTTGTTCATCAGACAGGGATTGAGCCTCGTCTGGGCCTTGAAGACGATCAGGAAGGAGCTCCCTTCCCTCACCTGCCCGCTGTTCTCGATCCATGACCACAACGACAGGACCGTGCCGTTCAAGAACCAGGCGATCATCGAACGTGAATGCAAAAGCCGGGACTGGAAAAAGCTGGAGACAGAGATGGGACCGTACAGACATTCGCATCATTGCCTGTTGATGTATCACTCCATCCAGAAGGAACTGACGGATACGATCATCATATATATGGATGAAAAGACAGGTGGACAAGGGCGGGATACAACGTAGCGACCGACAGGCGGATATGGACGAACAATAGAAACGAAAAAGCATTCGAAGGAGAAGGAAAAATGCAGAAAAGAAGCGACTACATCTCTTGGGACGAATATTTCATGGGGGCGGCGATACTCTCATCGTTGAGAAGCAAGGACCCGAACACACAGGTCGGGGCCTGTATCGTGAACCAGGAGAAGAAGATCGTGGGTGTCGGCTACAATGGTTT
Source organism: uncultured Sphaerochaeta sp. (assembly GCA_964407735.1). Lineage (GTDB taxonomy): Bacteria > Spirochaetota > Spirochaetia > Sphaerochaetales > Sphaerochaetaceae > Spiro-02. The sequence continues at coordinate 1,482 of CAYOWS010000049.1, forward strand.
CCCTTCGGGTTGTGACGATGATGAACTGCCGTGGGGCCGCGAGGGTGACTGGCTTGAGACGAAGTATCCATATGTCTGCCATGCGGAGCTGAATGCGATCCTCAACAGCATCAGCCACAACCTCAAGGGCTGCAAGCTCTATGTCGCTCTGTTCCCCTGCAATGAATGCGCCAAGGCCATCATCCAGTCGGGAATCAAGGAAGTGATCTACCTGTCCGACAAGTATGCGGAAAGCGACAACGTCAAGGCATCCAAGAAAATGTTCACGCAGGCCGGTGTCGAATACCGCCAGTTGCGACTGGACAGGACCGAGATCACCTTGAAGCTACAGGTCTGAACAGGTACGTACAATGGCTGATGGCAACTGTTCCTCAAACGGCGTTCTGGTCGTATGTCTCAATCCTACGTTCCAGCAGACGATGATCCTTCCCCACCTTTGGGAAGGGGAAGTCAATAGAAGTCAGGAGCATTATCTCGACGCATCAGGAAAGGGGATGAATGTCGCCCGGGTATTGGTGCAGTCAGGACGTCCGGCTACATTGCTCACCCATCTGGGGGGTCCGAGGACGGAGGAGATGCTTCAGTTGATTGATGCCGCCGGGGTCGAAGCCTCGTGGGCGGACAGCAGAAGCGAAATCAGGACATGTACGACCATCATCAACAAGGAACATGGTACGACTACCGAGCTGGTCCAGGAGCCATATCCGGTATGTCCTGAAACGGAAAAAACGATTCTGACGTTATATGGGAGCCTTCTGCCCCGTTTCAGCGCGGTGGTGTTCACCGGTACAAGGGCCCCCGGATACGGGCGCGACCTCTATCCGGGCATGGTGGAGCTGGCGAAGCAAAATGGAGCGCTTGTCATTCTGGATGTCAAAGGGCGGGACTTGATGGAGTCCCTGAGATACCGTCCCGATATCATCAAGCCGAATCTGAGCGAGTTCGTAGCGACTTTCATGCCGAACCATGAAATCCGTGAACAGGATGACAACGAAGGCTTGCGTCCCGCCATCGGAAACGTTGCCGCAGAGCTGTATGGCCGATATGGGACAAGGCTCCTCCTGACCAGAGGGGCATACCCCATATGGTATTACGATGGCGTCTCGCTACGAGAGGCTCCGGTAGAAAAGGTCGCAGCGATCAACACCATCGGATGTGGTGACGCATTCACCGCCGGACTCGTCGACGGTCTGCTTGAAAATGGCGATTTGCAACAATCGGTGGCGAAAGGTGTGCATTACGGAGCGCTCAATGCGGGGAACATCCGACCAGGATCAATAAAAACGTTGCAATGACCCATTTTTTGCAACAAAATGCAATTCTTCTTGTTGCTGAGTTTTCCATCAATATGCACGAACATTATTGCGGATAGCATTAATATTATGAACAAAAACCTCTATTTTATTCCAACCAACAAAACGAAAAAGCGACGTCCTCCACAAGAAATTCTTTGACACTGGCAATAAAATCCCCCTATACTGATGGTAGATTCTCATGTACTTCCTGTCCTGGAGGTATGGAAAGGGAAATCACAAGCACACAACGTTAAGGAGCGTGGAATGAAAAAACTACTTGCAATCGTCCTTCTTGTCTCTCTGGTCTGTGGGGCCGCGTTCGCCGGTGGCGCGAGCGAGTCGACCGCAGCGGCAAAATCAGATGTGGTGAAAGTCGCACTGATCATTGAGAACACCATCGACGACAAGGGTTGGTGTCAGTCAATGCACGACGGTATCATCGCGGCCCAGGCCCAGATGCCCGGCAAAATCGAATACAGCTATTCGGAGAACATGCCTCCTGTCGACGCAGGTTCCATCGCCCGCCAGTATGTCGCTGACGGCTATGACTTGATCATCGCCCATGGCGCACAGTACAAGAACCTGATTCTTGAAATGGCCGATGAATATCCCAACGTATCCTTCGCGTTCGGTACTTCCGCTGAAATCGGACCCGCGAACGTATTCACCTACATGCCGGAATCCGAAGAGACCGGTTACCTCTCCGGCCTGATCGCCGGCCTGACCACGAAGAAGAACATGGTCGGTCTCGTAGGTCCTGTCGATGGTGGAGACGCCGCCCGCTACAACCGTGGCTTCGTACTCGGCGTCAAGGCTGTGAACCCTGCATGTAAGATCCAGGTAGCTCACACCGGTTCCTTCTCCGACTATGTAAAGGCAGGCGAAGTAGCCACCAGCCAGATCAAGAACGGCGCTGACGTCCTGACTGGTTCTTCCCAGCAGGCTATCGGCGCTCTCCGTGCGACAGCGGAAGACGCCAATGCGATGTGGGTCGGCCAGGAGGTCGCTCAGTTCGGGACCGAAGAGGGCAAGAAGAAGTGTATCGCGGCTTCCGCGTACAACTACGCGGCCGTCATCATCGGCCTGATCGACAAGCTCGAAGCCGGTGTCAAGGGTGGCGAATGCATTCCGATGAACTTCAACAATGACGGTTTCATCTTTGAATACAACCCCGCACTCCCGGCCTACAAGACTCCTGAGATCACCGCGGCGATTGACAAGGCTCTCTCGGAGTTCCGTGCTGCGCCCGGCGTTCTCGCCAATTGGTCCAGCGTAGACTATTCCACCCTGTAATAGTTGTTCGATCGACTAGACATTCCCGCCATTCGGCGGGAATGCTTGTATCAAGCGGTATAATATGGCAGAGAAGATTCGCTCGCTCGACATGGAGCATATCACCAAGCGATTTCCGGGCGTACTTGCCAGCGACGATATCTCCATCCATGTCGGAGAAGGAGAAGTCCTTGCGCTGGTCGGGGAGAATGGAGCCGGGAAAACCACGCTGATGAACATCCTCATGGGATTGTATCAGCAGGACGAGGGCAAGATACTCATCAATGGAGAGGAAGTACACTTCCGAGGGCCTGAGGATGCGTTCGCAGCCGGTCTGGGCATGGTTCACCAGCAATATATGCTCGTCCCGAACATGACCGTCACGGAGAATGTCGCCCTAGGGTACAAACAGGCATGGAAACCATGCAAGCTCGATCTGAAGATGGTGCGGGACCGTGTCATCGAGGTTTCGGAGCATTATGGCCTTGAAGTCAATCCTGACGCCTATATCTGGCAGTTGTCGGTTGGCGAACAGCAGCGGGTGGAGCTCGTCAAGACGCTTTGCCTCGGGGCCAAGTTCCTGATCCTCGATGAACCGACCTCGGCGCTGACCCCCCAGGAGACTGACGAACTGATCCTCCTCCTCAAACGGATGAAGGATGAGTTGTCGATCATCTTCATTTCCCACAAGCTCAATGAAGTCAAGGCCCTGTCCAACAAGGTGACGATCCTCAGACAAGGAAAGGTAGTGTTCAACGGCGAGACCGATGACTACTCCCCTCAGGAGATCGCGGCCCTGATGACGGGCCATGAGGTCAAGCTTCCTGAAAACAAGGAGCCTGACATGCATGGAGGGCCCGCCTTGGAGCTCAAGGACGTCTGTGTCCGTTCCGACCGGGGATTCCTGGCGCTTGACGGGCTGAACCTGACGGTCCATGAAGGTGAGATCGTAGGTCTCGCCGGAGTATCCGGCAACGGGCAGCGGGAACTCGCGGAGGCGATCAACGGTCTGCGAAACGTGGAAACAGGAACCATCACCTTTTTCGGCGAGAATCTGGCCAACAAGAGTCCGTATTATGTCATAGACCATGGCATGGGCTATATCCCCGAGGAACGCAACACGGAAGGCATCGTGCCTCCGTTCGCGATCAGGGAAAACTTCATCCTGAAGGATTCCAACAGGGAGAAGTTCAGCCATTTCTCGTTCCTCAAGAAGAAAGTCATTGAAGAGAACGCGCAACGGCTGAGGGATGATTTCGATATCCGTTGCCCGGGCGTGAGTACGTCGGCGGGTTCGCTTTCCGGCGGGAACATCCAGAAGGTCATCCTGGCCAGGGAGATCACCCGTGCGCCACGTTTTCTGATCGCGGTATATCCTACGCGCGGGCTGGACATGGGAGCCATCGAGTTCATCCACAAGGAGCTCCTGAAGAAGCGACGCGAGGGAATCGGCATCCTGCTCGTCAGTGAGGAACTTGATGAGATCATCAACCTTTCCGACCGCATCGCGGTCATCTACAAGGGAAAGATACAGAAAGTCCTTCCCCACACGGAGGCCAATCGCAGAAGCCTCGGCATCCTTATGGCGGGGGTAAGCGAAGATGAGTAAGACCTTCCGAATCGTATTCCGGCTCCTGATCATTCTCGCGGCGGCGCTTTCCGCGCTTCTGCTCGCTTCCATAATCCTGTGGATGATCGGCGCCGATGTGTCTCAGACGTTCTACACGATCTGTATCCTCCCTCTGACCAGGACGCTGCATCTCACCGAGGTCATGATCAGGGCGATCCCGCTCTGTATCCTGGCGCTCGGCATCTCGATCGCATATCGTTCCGGCATCATCAACATCGGCGGTGAGGGACAGATGGCCATGGGTGTCCTGGCGTTCACGGCAGTGGCTCTGGCGGCGCCAGACCTGCCCCGTCCGATCCTCCTGCCCCTGGCGTTGCTCGCGGCGGTCCTTGGCGGCGGGCTGTGGGGGTTCATCCCCGGCATCCTCAAGGCGAAGCTCAAGGTGTCGGAGTTGCTTTCGACGGTCATGCTCAATTATATCGCGGCGCAGTTCTATACGTTCTGCCTGCGCGTGGTGATGCTTGATCCGGCGGAGATGATGAGCGGTTCCGGTACTCCGCAGTCGATGCGTCTGACGTCGAACATAGAGCTGGGGCGGATTTCCGGCCGTCTGCACTATGGTGTCGTCATAGCGCTGGTACTCGCTGTGTTCGTCTATCTGCTGATGTGGAAGACCACGTTCGGCTACAAGATGCGGGCCGCGGGTTCCCAGGACAGGGCGGCTCGCTACGGCGGTATCAACGTAGCGAAGTATCTTGCCATTTCCATGATCATCTCCGGTGGTTTCGCCGGTCTCGCCGGTGGTATCGAGATCGCGGGCGTCCATCGCCGCGCGATCGAGGGCGTGACGAACAACTATGGCTTCTCAGGTGTCGTAGTAGCGTTGTTCGGTGGCCTGCATCCGGCGGGCATCGTCCCTGCGTCATTCCTTTTCGGTCTGTTGATCTACGGTTCCACGCTGGCGCCAAGCCGCGTAGGGGTTCCGGCGAACATCGTCCAGGTCATGCAGGGGTTGATCATCATCGTCATCGTCACGGCCCAGATGGTGCTTTCCAACAAGTACCTGGAAGCCAGGATGTGGCGTCGCTGGAATCAGTTGTTCAGTAAAGACAAGGAGGTCGCCTAATGGATTTTGTAGTCAACCTGCTAGCGATGTGCGTACCTTTCTCGGTCTCGCTTCTGCTGGCCTCCCTTGGGGAGATGTTCAACCAGCGGGCGGGCGTGTTCAATCTCGGCTGTGAGGGTGTCATGGCCATGGGGGCGTTCCTTGGAATGCTCGTTCCGTTCCTGGTAGGTCATGGCGGTACGGTCCCCATCTACTGGAACTATGTCGGTATCCTGGTGGCTATCGGTATCGGCGTACTGCTCGGATTGTTCTTCGGCCTGGTGGTCGTCACGTTCCGTGCGCCTCAGGGCATCGCGGGCATCGGCTTGCAGATGTTCGGAGTCGGTACAGCCGGCACCCTGTTCCGGCATTTCGTCGGCGGGACCCAGTCCGTCGTCGGTATCCCCAACAGCCCGATCCCTTTGCTGTCGAAGATCCCCATACTCGGAGACATACTGTTCAACCACAACCTCCTGGTCTACTTCGCGTTCCTGTTCGTCCCGGCCGCCTGGTACATCCTGTTCAAGACGAGCTGGGGGCTGAAGGTCCGTGCGGTCGGTACGTATCCAAGGGCTGCGGACAGCATGGGTATCAACGTCAACAAGACACGGTATCAGGCGTTGATGCTCGGTGGGGCTCTTGCGGCGCTCGCCGGAGCGTATCTGTCGCTCGCGCAGGCGAAGATGTTCTCGCAATCCCTGATCGCAGGGCGGGGATTCATCGCCGTCGCGTTGGTTTATTTCGGGCACTGGCATCCGCTGCAAATCATGGGTGGCGCGTTGCTCTTCTCCCTTGCGCAGACCTTCCAGGTCGCGATCCAGGGGCTGGGCATCAACTTCCCGTACGAGTTCGCGGTCATGCTCCCCTACGTGCTGGTCATCGTCGTGCTGTCGTTCACTTCCAGGAACCAGACGACCTCCCCTTCCGCGTTGGGCAAGCCGTTCAACAGGGAGATCCGTACGTAGGAGTAGCCCTACAGTAGCCTTACAGGCACAAGAGGCCGTTCCAGAAGCGAGACTTTTGGGACGGCCTCTTTTTGTGGGATGGAAAGTCGGAGGGAATAGTGGTCTTGCTCTGGATTCCAATAGTCGTGGGGGAGAGAACCACGTACCACACGCATGTGGCACGCCTTTCGTCCAAGCACGGCTCGTCCTCTAGTACAGTCCCAAGGCACTCCTCCTGACGGAAGGATCCCCTCCCCGCCGGAGCCTGCGGGAATCCGGAACAAACCGGAGACCTCAGACAAGAGAGGGAAAGGGAATCAAAGGTCGAAGTGCAGGGGGAAAGCACTTCCCCCTGCACACCCTTCAACACAAATGGTTGAATAGGTGAATTGATGAATGGTTGTTAGAAAGGCCTATAGCCTAGGTATACATACCTATAGGTCTGCGTGGCACTAACCTTCCATGGATAAAAGTTACCTGCCGTGCTCCCATAGCTTCCTAGACTACCAAAGCTCTTGTCTTTATTAACCGTCAGACTGTCTATCGTACTCGTAAAACTAACTTTGCCTTCGTTGTTTCTTTTCAAGAGAATATAATCTGTGTCTCCCGATGCGCCGCTACCCACCAACATCTGCCCATATTGGCTCAATTCGGTGAATGTACCATGCAGGTAGTCGCTATCTTCGTCTAGATTTATAACTCCCGTCCCATCTGTTACTTGGTGTTCTAGTTTCCATAGGGTACAACGAGCTCCTGCCTCACATGTATGTAGACCCTTATTCTTTGTTTTCAACTCTCCCAAACTGAATGTCCCTCTGGACAATTCAGGACAGCCAATTTTATTTCTCAGCTCAGGATCCCTCGGTAACACCACCTCCCAGTACTTGCCACTGGCCGTATCCTGCTTGATTATCTTGCCTCCCATCGGTCCTGTGCCGCCCACATTCCAGTCTGTGCCCTTTGTCCAGGTCCTGGATTCGCCGCTTGTGAGCTTGATCGTCTGCATCATCCTGGCTCCGCTCTCTTCGCCCACGACCTGGACCACCATTTTCCGGGCGGTCTCGCCCGTCACAGCCATCTTCGCCACATTGCTTTGGTCCTCGTTCCGATATCTCTTTGCAGTATCGTCCTCGAACCAAACCTCCAGCACATATCCTGCCGGAGCGACCACTCCGATCGTGGGATAGCTCCTATCATTTGAGGGATCCATATACCCGTATTCGAACCGTACGTCGGCTGCCGTGACCCTCTCGAACGTCTGGCTCGTGACCTCCGTGCCCGCGGGGCTCTTCAGCCTCGCCTCGACGATGATGCTACCCACGCCAGAACTGATGCCCGAAGGGAATACCGGCACCACTGCGTCTTCGTAGGTCCTCCAGGTGCCGGCCGCGTCGGTCGAGTACCGGTACTCGATCTCGCTCTCTGCCACGGGCGCGCTCAGCGTCATCTTCCAGTTCGTCTTGGTGCTCTTGTCCACGGACATCCTCACCTTCTGCTCGATGACCGGCAGCTCGGTGGAGACCGTCGTCGACTCCCATTCGGCGTATCCTGCAGCCGTGACCTTCGTCAGCCACACCTTCATGCCCGCGTCCCCTCTGTACGGGATCTCGACATCCACGCTGGAACCAGTAGCGGTGACAGGTCCTCCGGAAGTCGCGCCAGCATAGTCGGTCCCGTACCTGTAGGTATATGACGCTCCGTTCACGCCGCTGGAAAGCTTCACCTTCCAGACATACGCACTCTTCGCGGTGTCCAAGCCAACGCTCGCCGCGCCGATCGTGACTGAAGGCACCACAGCCTCCACGACCGTCACCGTATAGGAGTCGCTCTTGGCCTCTTCAGTCGGATAGTTCGGGTCCTTGTAGCTCGCACTGACCGTGTAGGTTTTCGCGGTATTCACGTTCACGTTGTCGCTCACGCTCGTGGCCGCCCTCACCTCGCTCGTGCCGTCGTCGTAGTACACCGTCAGATCGGTGTTCGACGCGGTCCTCTCCGTGTAGGAGTCTCCCCTGGTCAGCGTCACGGCGTACAGCGCCTTGTCCACGATCGAGACCTTCGTCACCTGCTTCGGTGCCTGGTACGTGATCGCGTACGCCGCAGTCTTACCCTGGTATGTGACCGTCACGTCCCCGCCCTTGGTGATTACGGACTCAGCGGTCAGTGTGCCTTGGCTGGCTTCCGTCACGTCGCCGCTGAACGTCATGTTGCCGGCCGCGTAGAGGACCGTATCCTTGGTCCCGTCGCTGTAGCTGGCCTGGAGGGAGAGCCCCTCCGCGCTGAACTTCCCGTCCTTGACGTAGTTCGTCACGTGCGGCTTTGTCAGGATCTTGACGCCCTCCAGCGTGGCCTCCTCGGTCACCTTCACCGGGTAGGTGCATGTCAGGGGAGCCGCCAGGGCCCTGCTGGAGATGCCCACCGGCCGCTTGGACGCGGGAGTGTACCTCACCGTCACGGTCCAGTCTCCGGCCATGGGGAACTTACCTTCCTCGGTCAATAGCTCACTATTGGGACCTGCTACGGTCACGGCAAGGTCGTTGCCGTCAATTTTTTGGAGCTCCGCCACGCTCCTGGTCACCATCATGTCGTCATTGTAGCGGATGTCCAGAACCAGGCCTTCGTAGGTGAAGGCTTCGTCCTTGGCGAACGTGGTCGGCATGCTGCTCAATGTCGGTGCCACCGCGATCGACTTCGCGTCCACCATGTCCACTATGGTCACTGTGAACGTGTCGCTCTGCGTCTGTTTGTCTGTATAGCTCACCGTCACCGGAATCGGTTCCCCCGTCTTGTCGGCTTTGATCTCATCAATGGCGGGGCTGAAGGTCGAGCTCGTCACGACCCGGATACCGCTGACGCTATACTCCGCCAGCAGCTGCACGGAGGCGGGATGTTCGTACTCGCCCCTCACGTACGCCTTCTCATACTTCGCCCTGTCCATGAGGGTCACATTGACGAGCTTGTCGGCCGGAACCGTCGGCCGGTCCTGCACGGTCACCGTGTAGCTGTCCTCCTGGATGTTCTTCGGGTAGCCGGGGTCCGTATAGGACACCGTCACCGTGTAGGTGTCGGGCTTCGTCAGGTCGACTGTATCCCCGCCGAATTTCAGGACCTTGTTCTCCACGGTAACCACCGTGCCGTCGTCGTAGTACGCCTGCGCCTTCAGATCCGTGGGATACTCATAATCCACCGTCCCATCCGCTTTGTCTTTTGTAAGGAACGTCTGCGCGTACAGGTACTTGTCCACGATCGCCAGCGAGCTCACCTTCTTCGGCTCCCGGCAGGATACGTCGAACGTATCGGTGGCGCCCTTGTAGGTGACCGTGACGGCCTTGCCCTCGGCCACGGTGGTCCCTTCGGGTACGTCCACCTTGACTTCACAATCCTCGTCGGGGCTCCAGCGCACGACGTCCTTGTTCCCGTCGCTGTACACGGCCTGTATCACCAGCCCGGCCGCGCTGAAGCCGTAGCCCGTGAGCTCGCTGTAGTTCGTCACCTTCGGTTCGGCGACAATCTCGATACCCTCCAGCGTCCTTTCCGCGGTGAACGTCACGGGGAACTTCGCGCTCTGCCCCCCGTACGTGACCTTCACGTCGGTCGCGTCCGAAATGGAGGCGCCGTTGGCGGGTTCCGTAGTGATCCCGTCCGCAGCGGAGCCTGTCCACGCCACAAGCATGGTCGACCCGTCGCTCATGTACGCCGTCACGCCCAGCCCCCTCAGGTCCAGCGTGGCGTCGTCCGTCCCGTAGGAGGCCTTGTCCGGCATGGACGCGATGGAGATCCCCCTCACCGTCGCCTCCCCCGCCGCGACTTCGATCTGGTAGGAGGCCTGCAGCCCGTTGTAGTCCGCGGTCACGAGATGCGCGCCCGCCTTCTCAAGCTTCGTATCCCCGGCTATCAGCTCGGCGCCGTTCGCGTACCTGTATCTCAGGGAGGAGGCGGCCACAGCGCCGTCGCTCCCGTCGTTCATCCTCACCTTCGCGACGATCCCCTCCGGGTCGAACGCTTCGCCGAGCCTGTATGCGGTCTTCGCATCCGTGGCGTCCACCGACAGGTTCATCGGGACCGGCGCCTCCTTGCATCCGACCAGCGCAAGCACGCACGCCAGCGCCACCACCACGGCCGACGCCACCAGCGCCGCCCTTCCTTTCCTTCTTCTCATTCCTTTTCTCCTTCGCCCCCCGACGGGGCCAGTCTCTTGATGCTCGTGATCCGCGGGGAACTCATGCCCGTGCGCAGGTTCCGGGACGTCTTCGCCCCGAAGCCCGCGTACCTGCACGCGCCTTCCCTCACTCCGCCTCCACGCCCAGCGGCCTCAGCGCGTGGAACCCCCTTCCGTCCCAGTACCCAGGACCCCTCACCGTCCGGCACCCGCACAGGGTCAACGAGAGGACGGCGATTGCCAGCACCGCGACCCATGCCGGCCTTTTCATGCCCCGCCACCCTTCGTCCTCCTGCGGGAAGGGGTATCCGTCTTCCTGCGCCCGGGGCCCAGCGTCAGCATCGACACCGAACCGCTGCCTCCCCTCAGGTGAACCTTCAGCCCGCGGTTCGTCCGACCCACGTACACCACGTCCTCCACCGCGCTCAGAACGCAGTCCTCCCCGCAGCGGATCGTCACGCTCACTTCCCCGTCCCTCCCGCGTACCAGCGTGTACAGCACCTCACCGTCGTCGCTGGACAGGCCCAGCGCGCACAGCAGCGCACCAGCCCTCTCAAGGTCCAGCGCAAGCTCCTCGGCCTTCACAGCCCCCTCCTCAGCACACGCGACAGCCAGCTTCCCCTCACCGACTTCCGCTCGCCTTTCAGCGTCTCCTTCAGCTCCCCTATCAGCTCGTCGCTCCGGTAGCACCCGCTGGGGCCCTCCTCCAGCACCACCTCGCCCCCTCTGCACACGTACGAGGCCTCGTTGACCCCGTACAGCTCACGCGTCACCACCACCACCGACGCGCACCCCTCACCCTGGGAGACGCACACCTGCTCCACGTACCCCTTCACGTCCTCAGCCAGACGCCCCTTCACCAGGGCCAGGCTCCCCAGCGTATGGCGCGACACCCCGCCCCCTTGCGTCAGGCGGTACTCCACCACCGTGCAGAACTCCGAACCACTCCCCATCACATCACCCTCCCCGCCAGCCTTCTCCACGCTCCGCCCCAGGTGCGCCTCACAGGACGCTCCAGTATCTCCTCCGCCTCCCGCAGCAGCTTCCCAAGCCCGTCCTCCCCGCTGGTGTGACGCCTCATCTCCCCGAGCCCGTCCCGGCCCACCAGCAGGTTCCGCCTCGAGCCCTCGTCCCCGGGACGCCACACGCTCACCACGTACACGCTGTCGCACGCGCACCCAAGGGCAAGCTCACGCCCCATCCGCCCGCACAGCTCCGCCTCATGGCCAGCCTCGCAAGGCACGTCCCGCTCGGTAGTCACCGCCACGCCGCCGCCCTCCCTCATCCTGTACACGTCCACCACGCACGTCCCTTCCCCTTCCATCGAATCCCCCTTCCGTCTTTTCCTTTCCTGTATCCGGGCTTTCCCGTCCCCGGGATACCCCATCCTTCCGCCTATATGTGCCGCCCACGCCTCGCGTCGGCGAACAGCGCGTCCACAAGAGGCTCCAGCTCCTCGCGGAACCGCTTCGCAAGCTCCTCCGCACGCCCTCCCTCACCGTCCACAAGGTCACCGTCCTCGCACACCAGCGTCCACGGCGGCACGTCCAGCGCCTCGGCAAGCCGCTGGAACAGACCAAGCGTCGGAGTCCTCTCCCCACCCTCAAGCCACCTCAGGTACAGCGGCGAGACCTCCACGAGAGCCGCCAGGTCCCGCTGCGTCACTCCCTTCCCCTCCCGCACCAGGCGCAGGTTCCTCGCGAAGACCTCCCCCAGACGCCCAGCGCCCGCCATCACAGGGCCTCCACGGATGCGGGCGGGACACGCCTTCCATGCCCGCGGCACGGCGCACAAGGAGACTGGAGGGATGAAGGAGGAAAGGTGAGCCGCGGGGACCCGCCCGACGGACGGGCCCCGCACGGCGTCCCGGTCCCAGTCGCCAGAGAGGAGCCGGGACATCGGAATGAAAAAGAGGCCGTCGCTTTCCGGTATGGGATGGACGGGCACGACGAAACGCCCCTTCCATATGAAAGGGGCCGCGTCGCGGGCATGTCGCTGTCAGCTAATGAATAGCAATGAGAGAGAGAGAGAGAGAGAGAGAGAGAGAGAGAAATTTTCGCCGGGCGACGCCC
>CAYOWS010000050.1:0-12630 GCA_964407735.1 uncultured Sphaerochaeta sp.
ATACCTGCGGCCGATGGCTCCGCTCTGATCATAGAACGTAGCGAAGTCCTCGCGGAGCTGATGCTCCAGCTTGTCGGCGTATTCTCCTATTCCGTCTTTCTTGACCAGCGGCAGGACCGCTACGGTCACGGGGGCGATCTCAGGATGGAAGTGCAGGACGGTACGCACGTCTCCACCCTCGAGTTCCTGCTCCTCATAGGCGTCTGAAAGAGCCATGAGGACGTTTCGGGTCAGACCGGCGGAGGTCTCCACGACATACGGGATATACCGTTCGTTGGTCTCCTGGTCGAGATAGGTCATCTCCTTCCCTGAGAAGGTCTGGTGCTGGGTCAGGTCATAGTCGGTGCGGCTATGGACACCTTCAAGTTCCTGCCACCCCATGGGGAAAAGGAACTGGATGTCATAGGCATCCTTGGCGTAGAAGGCCAGTTCGTCCGGACCATGCTGATGCCAGCGCAGGTGCTCCGGATGGATACCCATCTTGTGATAGAACTCCATGCGCTGCTCACGCCAGTACGGGAACCACTGCTCGTCAGTGCCGGGCTTGCAGAACCACTGCATCTCCATCTGCTCGAACTCGCAGGAACGGAAGATGAAGTTCTTGGTGGTGATCTCGTTGCGGAAGGACTTGCCGATCTGGGCGATGCCGAACGGGATCTTCACGCGGCTGCTGGAGATGACGTTCTTGAAGTCGACGTAGATGCCCTGGGCGGTCTCCGGGCGGAGATAGATGGTGCTGGCGGCGTCCGCGTTGGCGCCGATATGGGTAGCGAACATCAGGTTGAAGTTGCGGGGCTCCGTAAAGGAATTCTTGGCTCCACAGACAGGACAAGCGGCGTTCAGATCGATCTGGTCGGCACGAAAACGGGACTTGCACTGCTTGCAGTCGACCATGGGATCGGTGAAGTTGGAGACGTGGCCGGAGGCCTCCCATACGCGGGGATGCATCAGGATCGAAGCGTCGAGGCCGACGATGTCGTCGTGCAGCTGGGTCATTTCCTTCCACCAGAAGTCACGGATATTGTTCTTTAGCTGAACGCCCAATGGACCGTAGTCATACGCGCCATTCAATCCACCATAGATCTCACTCGACTGGAAAATGAACCCACGACGCTTGCAAAGGGAAACAATCTTATCCATTGTCACTTCAGCCATTCTTCTGTACCTCGTTCTTCAGTATTTCTATTGCCCGTTCAATACGGGAGAAAGTCTTTTCCATTCCGATCAGCCTGATCGAATCAAACAGCGGCGGGCTTACCGTGCTCCCGGTCAACGCCACGCGGACCGGCATGAACACTCCGTTGACCTTGATCCCCAGCTTTTCCGCGAGATCCGCCATCTTCTGCTCGATCATCTCATCTGGTTCACCGGCCTCAAGGCCCGCCTTCAGGATCGCATACCCCTGTTCCAAAGCCTGCGACGTGACCGCCGCGTCCTGGTTCTTCGGCAGCAAGGCCTCCACGGCGGGAGCGGGAATATCCTCGAAGAGGAACCGTGACAGATCCACCACGTCGGCAAGGACCTTCAGCCGCTCCTTGACCACAGGGACCATCCTGTCGATGATATCCTGCTGCGCGGCGGTCGGCGGAGTCTCCACCAGACCTGCCTCCTCCAGATACGGAACGAGCATCGGGGCCAGTTCGGCGTCGCTCTTGCGCCGGATATACTGGCCGTTGAACCAGTCGAGCTTCTTGTAGTCGAACACGCCGGGGGCCTTGTTGATCTTCTCCAAGGAGAATACCTTTTCAAGTTCCTCCTTGCTGAAGAACTCGGTCTGCCCGTCGTAGGACCAACCGACCAGGCTCACGTAGTTCATCAACGCTTCGGGCAGGTATCCCTTGGCGCGGAAGTCACGGACGCTGGTCGAGCCATGCCGCTTGGAGAGCTTCTGGCCGTCCTTGCCCATGACCATGGGCAAATGGCAGTACATGGGAGGTTCCCAGCCGAAAGCCTCATACAGCAGGATATGCAATGGCCCCGACGGGATCCACTCCTGGGCACGCATGATATGGGTGATATGCATCAGATGGTCGTCGATCACATTGGCCAGATGATAGGTCGGAAAACCATCGCTCTTCAGAAGGACCGGATCAGGACTTACGTCGCGATTACGACGGGTGATGTCACCCATCAGGACATCGTGGAACGTGGTCTTGCCTTCCATCGGCACTTTCAGGCGGATGACGGGCTTGATGCCCTGCGCTTCAAGTTCCGCGCGTTGCTCGGCGGTAAAGTCGCGGCAGTGACGGTCATAGCCCTGCTGCTCGCTCTTGCTCGCCTGCTGCTCCTCGCGAAGCTTCTCCAGCCGTTCAGGGGTGCAGTAGCAGTAATAGGCCTTTCCGTCAGCGACAAGCTGTTCGGCGTATTTCCTGTAGATGTCGAAACGTTCGCTCTGGATATACGGGCCATACGGACCACCGACTACAGGGCCTTCGTCCCAAGTGATGCCAAGCCACTGGAGCGTGTCGAACAGATCCTGCAAGGATTCATCGCTATACCGTTCACGGTCGGTGTCCTCTACGCGCAGGATGAATTTTCCGCCGTTGGCACGGGCGAAAAAGTAGTTGAACAATGCGGTCCGGACTCCACCGATATGTTGCAGACCGGTCGGAGAGGGTGCGTACCGTACTCGAACTTCCATAAGGATACAACTCCTATTCTTCAAATATCTTCCGATTGCTACAGTTGTACAGCAAACACAAGAATATGGCAAGTAAAGGCGGGGGCTTTGCCCCCCCTTGTCGCTCCAAAACCTGTATCAGACACGCACCAGGAACGGATTCAGGAGAGGATACACCCCAAAAGCGATATATCGCCCTTAATACAGGCTGTTGAGTTCTCGGATCAATTCGTTCATATCCAATGGTTTGACCAGATATCCGTTCATACCGGCGGCGAGCGCCTGGGAACGGTCATTGTCGAAAGCGTTGGCGGACATGGCGATGATCGGCACAAGAGACGCGTCAGGCCGGGACGAAGACCGAATTTCACGAGTCGCCTCAATGCCGTCCAACACAGGCATCCTGATATCCATCAGGATCGCATGATAATGTCCTTGGGGATGAGCCTCGAACTTCTCGACGGCGATCCTTCCATTCTCCGCGGTATCGACCATGAAGCCATTCATCTCCAACAAAGAAGAGGCGATCTCCATGTTGAGGTCGTTGTCTTCTACCAGCAGGAGCCTCCTCCGCCGGGGAGTGAACTGGGCCATGGGAGCAGGACCACTCAAAGGGGACGCCTCGACCGGCGGTACGCCACGGTCCCCGGAAACCGCATGGCCCAGATGTCGGAAGGTGTCGCAGATGGTCGACCGGAACAAGGGTTTCGAAATGAAGCAGGAGACGCCGACCTTTTTCGCCTGCTCCTGGATGGAGCTCCAATCATAGGCGGATATGATGATGATGGTAGTATCAGGACCGACCAACTCACGGATGCGCCGTGAGGTCTCTATCCCGTCCATACCGGGCATGCGCCAGTCGATCATGGCGATATCATAGACACGACCTTGTCGCAAGGCGTCCTGTACAAATCCAACCGCTTTTTCTCCGGAATCGACCCAGACTGAACTGGCGCCGATATCGTTGAGAAGGATGGAGACCTGCTTTCCGACGATCGGGTCATCGTCCACGACCAAGACCTCAAGCCCCTTCAAGAGTTCCCTGGACTTGCGTTCGGATTCTTCGTCCTCATCATTCGCCACCAGGCCAAGGGGCAACTCTATGTTGAAAGTAGTCCCCTCGTCTTTTTCGCTTTGCACCTCGATGGACCCATTCATGATCTGCACTAGATTGTAGACGATGGAGAGCCCCAGGCCACTGCCGACATTGTTGCGGGCCGTATCGGAAGATTCCTGTTCGAACGGTTGGAACAGACGTTGCTTGAACTCCTTGGAAATCCCGATCCCCGTATCCTGCACCACGATCCGCAGATAGGCGAAGCCATTGGTCCTCCGCGTTTCATGCAGTTCCAGTATGACACGGCCGCCCGGCTGGGTGAACTTCAACGCATTGGAGAGCAGGTTCATCAAGATCTGCTTCAGACGCAATGCATCTCCGATATAATGCCGTTCCAACGGTTCGATCGCATGCACTTCGTAGTGAAGGCCGTTCTCCAACGCCTGGGGGAAGATGATGGTACTGACCTCTTCGACCAGTTCGGTGAAATCAAACGTCTCATGCAGGATATGCATCTTGCCCGTCTCGATCTTGGACATGTCAAGGATGTCGTTGATCAACGAGAGAAGATACCGGGAAGATGTGTTTAGCTTCTGGAAACAGTCCAGAACACGGACCGGGTCATCGATCTTGAGACTTTCTATGGTGCTCATGCCTATGATCGCGTTCATCGGGGTCCTGATATCGTGACTCATCCGGGAAAGGAAATCCGACTTGGCGCTGTTGGCGGCCTCCGCGGCAGCCAGCGCATCACGCAGAAGCTGTTCCTGACGGGTGTTCTCGGCAAGCACGTTGTCAAGGTTCTTCACAAGCTGTATGGCGAGCACATCGTCCCCGATCGGATTGTCGACATAGATCAACTGAATGGAGATCCAGTGATACTCATCGTCTATTCCGCGCAGCTGTAGCTCTATATACAGATCCCGATCCCCTGCGGCGAACCGTTCCAGTATACGCTCGCGGCAGAGCATCGTCGCGTAATCCTTCCTGTATGTCGGATAGACCAACGGAAGCATCTCCTCGATCAATACATCGAAATCCCCTTGGCCGGAACGGGGCAAGTTGGCTTCCTGGTTCTCTATGAAACAATTGTACGTCCCCTTGGTAACATTGATGCTCATGATCAAAGGGAACGCCGTACAGATGGCCGCCCGCAAAGAGCTATTCTCAATCAGTTGCGTCTCCTGCTGCGCACGCTGCAAGGCGCGGATCTCCGTGATATCGTTGAACACCGCCTGGAATACTTCGATGCCGTCCGGATTGACAAGCCGTTGCACCATGACATTGATCCAGATCGCGACACCATCCTTCCGACGACTTTCCCGCGTATACGTCTGAGGTTCCGCATCCAACTCCAGGCCACTGAGAATTTGTTTGATCCTCGCAGCATCTTTGCTTTCGACCAATTGGAACTGGGTATGTATCTCCGACCGGAATTCAGCTTCGGAACCATATCCATAGAATTTCCAGGTCATCGGGTTCAGACTTATCAAGGTATGGGAGGGATCCGTAGTGAACTGGAAAATACCGCAGGGAACGGTGTTGTAGAGTTGCGACAGGAACCTCGCTTGGCGCTGAACTTCTTTGTTCGCATTTTCAATCTTCAGCGCCTGGGCCTTTTTCTCGCTGATATCGGTGATATAACAGTTGAGGACCATTCCCTCTCCGTTGAGATTCGGAGCACGTTTTCCGAAATCCGAGACCCAGAGCAACCTGCCGTCTTTATGGCGGACCCTGTATTCACAATAATAAGTATCCCCCATTTCCAATACCTGTCCAACAGAACTGAACATGGTATCAAAATCTTCGGGATAGATGAACCCACGGAATGAGTTTCCCGTATGGCGGGCAAACTCTTCAGGATCAGCGTATCCAAGCAATTGGCAAAGTCCTTCGCTGATCCAGTGCGTACTGAAATCATCGTCCAGATGACAGACCGCCATACCGCCGGGGAGCTGTGAAAGCATCAATTCAATCTGGTTGTCGCGTTGCGTCAGCGTATGCTGTAACCGTTCATACGCCTCCTTGGCAACGGAGACGGGGAACATTTCATTGTCCTTGATATCCGAATAGGGAACGGAATTATGGATATGTACGGTCTTCAATACCCCATCGATCCGCTGGAAGATGAAGGTAGCGCGCTGATGAGTCCGAAAGAAGAGCCCTGTACCGATTTTCGGGACGAGCCAACTGTCACATTCACACAGATAGCATTCCGAGCCGAGCATCCGGGAAATATAGCGCTCGTCATACATATCGCAAGGCACAAGGGCATCCTTGCCACCACGAAAATACGCACCTACGTCTTTCGCCCCTTCAGCTTTCATCTTTTCACCGGCACCGAGCCAGACGATATCATCGCTGAAGGTGGAGATCATGAACTCAACGTCTGATTCACAGAAATAGCTGCGTAGGATATCGGCAGCGAACGACTCTACTTCCTGCAAGACCGCTTTCTTCAACACAATAGACCGTCCTTCCCTCACCGAGAACCCCTCTCCACGCTGATCCGCCAGACAACTGCCTCGGAACAACTGAAGCCCATATGACGTACACGTGACATCCGTGGACTTGAAGAAAAAACCTGCTTGTTCCAGTGATTTCTCTACACATGGACATTGTGTACCAACAAAACAAATCATGCAAGCCTGCCGCCATGATTTCATCTCCCCAGGCGTATCCAATGTTGTCAGGCGAACAATTTCCGGGAGAAACGTCTCCCTATCAACACGATCCAGAGGAAAGATACCGACAGCGTCGCGAACATGAACGCCGGATTTCCCGTGACGGCGTATTTGGCGAACCAAAGACTGGGCAGCAGTCCCGCGAGATACTGCGCTCCCCCCCGCAGGAAAAAGGGGACGGGAAGGCCGAGGATCAGAAAACCGCACAACTTGACCAACGCCATCCCCTCGACCTTGTTCGATGCGTAGGAGACGACCAGCAGGGCGCTAATGATACTCATGATCCCACTCAGCACCGACAGGCAGAGCAAATTCCAGAAAGGGATGTCGGTCAGGAAAAAGAGCAGGCCGACGACTACGTTGTAGACACAGGCGACGAGGGTCGGAAGCCCGATGCGGGAGAACAGATAGCCGGACTTGCCGAGGGGAGTCACCATCATGTAGCTCGACACGCCGCTGTCGATCTCCTCCAGCATCACCATGACCCCGCAGAAACAGAACATCTGGGCCGTCATCGTCAGCAACAGGAGATCGAAAAGGCCATAATACGGATCGAGGAGCTGTGGTGTATGGAAATATTCGCACAAGGCGGTTTCCGCCATGGGAACGATAAAACGGAACAGGAGCCCCATCAGCAACGGGGCCAGAAGGATCACGACAAGCATCATGTCGCTTCGTATCTGTGCGATGAACCGCATGAACGCATGGCCTGTCTTTTTCATAGCCTCCCCCCTTCTCCCCCGATCCTCGCGAAGCCGTCTTCAACCGACCGACGGCACAGGAGGAACGCGAGGACGTTCCATGCGGCCAAGGAGAGGATACAGGATAGGATCAACCCCGTATCGTCCAGACCGCCGATCAAGGCGATCGCGGCGACGCCGGGGTGCAATAGCGTCCAAGGGGACCGGACCACACCGAACAAATTGAGCATGGCGGGTATGAAAATGAGGATTTCAAACGGAACGGACGCCAGCATGAAGCCGTTCAAGGTATCCGTCCGCATCGCCGTGAACAAGCCGCAGAACGAGAAGAGCATGGAGGAGGCGAACACACCTACCGACAAAAGGAACAAGTCGGAGATGCCCGCCATGCAGGCGAGGACCAGGCTGACGATACAACCTATCACAGAGAGCGAGATTCCTTTCGATAGTATGTATTCCCATAATTTGACCGGTGATACAGCCAAGGAGGCCTGCACACGCTGGCTTTTCTCCAGAAGCACGATGGACCCCATGAAGAACAGCCCCATCGCGGCAGGATCGGAGAAGATCAATATGGTAGCGACTACAGCCTTGGATTCGACGGGAACCAAAGAGAGGACAAGGAGATACACCAGCGTCAAAAGGGCATAGAGCAGATAGAACCCATACCGGAATTGGAAGCGAGTGTCTCCGAGGACCAGACAAAGGAATCTCATGCCAGCCGTCTCCCCGTCATCTCCATGAAGATATCCCCCAGATTGGGCTCGCAGGAATGGATGGTGGAAAGCCGCCCCTCCGCGACGAGACCGCGGAGCGTCAAATCCTCGGAAGTCTTGTCCAACGGACAGGACGAGGAAATCTCCTTGCCGCTTTCGATGTAGGAATACTGTATCCGGCTGGCGCCGTGGCGCATGATCAGGTTGTGGGGACTGTCCAGAGCCGCTATCTTCCCGTTCACGATGAACGCCACACGGCCGCACAGTTCAGCGGCATCCTCCATGTTGTGGGTCGTCAGGATGATTGTCTTCCCTTTCGCCCGTTCGGCTAGGATGATGTCTTTCATCAGCCTGCTGTTGGCGGGATCAAGGCCGCTCGTAGGTTCATCCAGAAACAGGATGTCAGGATCATGGAGCAGGGCTTTGATGAAGTTCAACCGGCTCTTCATCCCCTTCGAATAGGCCGATACCCGCTTGTCTCCATCCTGCGACAATTCGACGGAAGCCAGCAATTCGTCGATGTCGCGAAGCTTTCCGCTGTAAAGCGAGCCGAAAAACGCAAGGTTCTGTCGTGCGGTCAGTTTCTCGTACAGGCTTGGGAACTCGAAATCGATCCCGATATTTTCATAGAACCGGTTGTCATGGTTCCGGACTTCCACCCCGTCGACCAGGACGCTGCCCTGATAGTTCTTGAGCATGCCGATCAGGATTTTCTGCAAGGTACTCTTGCCGGCACCAGACGGACCGAGAAATCCAAAGATCTCCCCGGGGCCTACCTCAAAGGAGATATCCTCCATGAAAGGGCGGGAAGTGTAGCTAAAGGAGACATTGTCGACCTGTATCATGTAGTCAGTCCTTTTCCAACATCTGGATGGACAGCCCGCGGATGGAAAGCCGCAAGGCGCTGTCGAAGTCGTCCCCGATCTCATGTCGGAACAGCAGCATGAAGAACACCCCCCTGAACGCAGCGGAAAAAGCTTTCGCCGTCCGTTCAATCCGCTCTTTGGGCAGGCCGAGGGTGGCCATGAGGGATTCTACCGAATCGTCATCGTGGGAGAGATGTTCCATGACCAGTTTCTCAGGAAGCCTGCGCATCAGTGCCTCCACTTCCCCGTTGGAGAGGATGGTGATGAGTCCGGTCTCCTGTACTTGCTGACAGAGGTCGAAGAAAACATCAGTAAGGTCGTCCGCCGAAACAGGATGTCCGCACGATTCAAGATGCTTCAGGAACTCCGTCTGGAGAGAATCGTGCCACTGTAACAGCACCTCGAACAGCAGTTCCTCCTTGGAACCATAGAATAGGTAGAACGTCCCCTTGGGGATCCTGGCCCTGTGGACCAGTTCATCGACCGTCGTCTTTTTCACCCCGTACTGCTTCAGGCACTGAGCGGCATGGAACCTGAGGTCGGATACAATTGACTCCCGTTCTTTCTCCGAATACGATCTCGGCATGTTTCCCCTTATGGATCAACGTCCGGCTTATGGTTAGAACCATTTGACTATTTTTATATTTTTAGTCAATATAACAGCAAGAAGAAGTCCCGTCAAGTGGCGGGACCTCCGGGCGGCCAGGACGGGCCGTATTCTATTTTCCGGGGCTGGAGAACAGGTCCTTCATGCCGCCGAGGCTGGAAAGAACGCCCGTCGCTTCATACGGCATGTAGACGACCTTGTTGTCCTTGCCCGTGACCATCTCCCCCAGCGTATCGATATACCGCATCGCCACAAGATATTTGGTGGCCTCGGCCTTGTCTGAAAAAGCATCCGTAACGATCCTGACGGCTTCCGCTTCGGCGTTGGCCCGCTGGACCGTGGCCTGGGCGTCTCCCTCGGCCCGCAGGATCGCGGACTGCTTCTCACCTTCCGCCTTGCTGATCTCAGCGGTTCGGAAGCCCTCGGCCTCCAGGATCTTCGACTGCTTCTGCCCTTCCGCGATAAGGATGGCCGCACGTCGGTCACGTTCTGCGCGCATCTGCTTCTCCATCTGCTCACGGATCTCAACGGGTGGGTTGATGTCCTTCAGCTCGACGCGATTGACCTTGACTCCCCATTTGTCGGTGGCTTCGTCGAGGATCTGGCGAAGCCGGGAATTGATCGTATCACGGCTGGTCAGGCTTTCGTCCAGCTCCAGTTCGCCGAGGACGTTTCGCAACGTCGTCTGGGTAAGCTTCTCGATCGCGTTGGGGAAATCGGCGACCTCATAGACGGCCTTCATCGGGTCGGTGATCTGGAAATAGAGCAGGGCGTCGATCTCTATGTTGACGTTGTCCTTGGTGATGACGTTCTGTTTGGGATAGTCATACACCTGCTCCCTGAGGTCGATCCACTTCGTCTCGACCGTCGCGGTCAGCTTGTTGTCCCCCTGGACCTTCTTGCTGGTACGCCAGAGAATGGCCCTGGGCTTGTCGAAGATCGGCCAGATCAGATTGATACCGCTTTGCAGCGTCCTATGGTACTTGCCCAACCGTTCAACGACCATGGTCTGAGCCTGGGGCACGATCTTGAATCCCTTGAGGAAGAAGATCAGGATAAACAGCACGATTACGAGCATCACTATCGCGAATACAGGCATTACAGACTCCTTTTCACATATGCGGTCACACCGCTGACGTGATCGACGATCACCGTCGCACCCTTCTCTATCGGCAGGTCATCGGCGGAAAGGGCCTTCCAGTCCTCCCCTCCGATCTTGACCCTTCCCTCACTTTTCAGATTGTCAATCTTCTGAACGACCAGGGCCTCTTTGCCGACCAGCGCGTCGACACCGGAAGCGGCACCGTCCAGTTTATGGAACTTCTTCAGCAGAGGCCTCAACAATAGGAAGGCAAGAACCGTCACGACACAGAAGATGACGAGTTGCCAGACGAACGGAAGACGGCAGGCCGTCGCGATTCCCGCACCTATCGCCCCGATGCCGCAACTGGCCAGGAAGAATCCGGGGGTGAACATTTCGGCGATGCAGAGAATGATCCCCGCAACGACCCATATAGCCCAAGTGTACATATCGACCACCTCCTCATGGAAAGTATCCAGTTCAAGGATGCCTATATCATACCACATATTTTGGCTGATGGCATGAGTCGACATGCGGTTCTGTTTTCCAAGGGGTGTCCGGCTTGTATCACCAACTCGAACGGCCTATACTTGGAGTATGAACAGACATATGAAAACATCATTTTCCGTAGTGTTGGTCGCCCTGCTCGTCGTTTTCCTCTGCATAGGTTGCACGTCCATGTCCGACGATACGTCGGCTATGTTCCAGCCGGACGAAGGGGATTCCCCTCGGATCGAGGACCTGAAGTATTTCTGCAAGACCCTGCCGAAAGTCCACAAGGACTTTTTCGCGAATGCGTCGCGGGAGGATTTCAACAAGGCCTGCGCCGACGCATTGGCGAATGCCGACACGATGACGGACTCCGAGTTCTATTTCACCCTGAACAGCCTGTCGGCCTTCGCAGGAGATTCCCATACGCTGGTCGGCCTGACACAGGCCATCTCAGCGCCGATGCGAGCCATTCCTGGACAGATCGCGATGGTCGACGGCAAGTGGCGCTTCACTGTGCTGGAGGCTTCCCAAGAAGATATGCTTGGCGCCGAGATCATCGCCATCAACGGCCGTCCGATGACGGAGATATTCGAGATGGCTTCAAGTCTTTATGGACATGACAACGAGACTTGGCTGACCTACAAGCTTGGACAGCAGTTGAATCTCACTTCGCTTTACACGTATTTCGGTATCGCGGCTGATGAATATTCCGACGTCAAGTTCACCGTAGTCCCCTTCGGCACCACAGAGGCTGTCGAGCTTGTGCTGACACCAGTTTCAGGAGAGGAATTCTTCCAACTGGAACTGCGAACCCTCGTCACCGGTCAGCCGGAGACAGGAAGGACAAACACTCCATACCGGCTGCTCGCGCTTGACGACGGCGGCGTGTTCTTCATCCAGTACAACGCCTGCATATCCTGGGACCAGCTTCCGATCGAGGATTTCACAAGTCAGGCGCTGGATCTCATCGCCGAGCACGCCCCACGGCAAGTGATCATCGATCTCCGCTACAACGGCGGAGGAAATTCCAGGCTCTTTGAACCTATGATCAACGGATTGGCGACCTTGCAGAAGCAACAGGGGTTTTCGATCGACGTACTTATCGGACAGGAGACGTTTTCCTCCGCGATACTGAACGCCAATCAACTGAAGAAAAGGACGAATTGCCGTCTGGTCGGTTCTCCGACAGGAGGAAGTCTGAACCATTTCGGGGAAATCAAAGTTTTCACGCTTCCCAACTCGGGGATTCCCGTCCAGTATTCGACAAAGTACTTTACGTTGGACTCCAAATATCCAGCCGGTTCACTGATACCCGACCTTCTGATCTCCCGGTCCGTAGAAGATCTGAAAAACGGCGTCGATACCGAGGTGCAGGCTATCCTCAGATAAATCCGCCGCATCTTGTCCGAGGGGCTGAAGGGGGCTGTCTCAGACGTGAGGTCGCAAGTTTCTTGTAATAGTCCCCTTTCAACTGTACGAAAAGACGACGACTGTCAGCCACGTCAGATGACGTGGCGACAACCGTCGTTTTTTTATGCCTCTGAGCCGTTACAGTTCAGCGATCTGCTGTTCGGTCAGGCCAGTGCAACGAACAATCGTCTCCATCGGCAGCCCTTCGGCTTTTAGTGCCCTGGCGGTCTCGAGCTTGCCTTGTTCCTTCCCTTCAGCTTTGCCTTGTTCAAGCCCTTCTTGCTTGCCCTCTGTCTTGCCTTCGAGCCTTGCGGTGATGATCTGCCCCTCCTCCTTCCACACGGCCATCATGGTGAAGAAGGCGTCCGCACGATCCTCCGTCGTCGCCGCCACGTA
>CAYOWS010000051.1:0-12024 GCA_964407735.1 uncultured Sphaerochaeta sp.
TCAGACGTATCTCCCTATGTCCGTATCTCTGGGTCTATCTCTGGGTCTAAGTCAGACGTATGTCCCTATGTCCCTATCTCCGGGTCTATCTCTGGGTCTATGTTAGACGTATGTCGTTATCTATGGGTCTATCAGTCCGTCGCCTACTGTTGAATCCAGGAATAGATGGAAAGAATAATCCAAGATAGCCAGAAGGAATTGCGAAATTGAGGGGGTGGAAGTTAGTTGAGAAACCGTTGAACCCATGTTTACCTAGAAAAGTTTACGACTGTTTATAAATCAGTAAACGGTCAAATAAACGCCTAGAAAACGGAAATGACGCAAATCCTTCGGCACAGCCTTTTCCATCCTACTGACCTTTTCGCGAAATGAATGCCGCACAATTGCGAAACGGTTTTCCCTCTCCCCTTTTTGTGTCTGTATATAAGGATCATAAAAAGGGGACAACAATGATTGAACTGGAAAAATACTCGAAATGGCTGAACCGCCAAGATTGGTCACAGAACACCAAGAGGATTTACTATGCTGTGGTTCGTGATTATGCGAAATTGCACAGTACTGTTGAGGCAGAAGTCTTGCACAAATGGAAGGCTGACCAATACCGTAGATACAAACCAGCTGGTACAAACCTGCGGATTCGTGCCATGAACGTTTATTTGGAGTTTGCCCACTCCCGGATGAGACTCAAATGCGTTCCAGCTCAACAGATCACACGTCTGGACAGGGTTATGTCGAATTCGGACTATCGACACCTTTGTGTATCGCTCAAGGCGGACGGGGAATTTACCTGGTATATCTATTGTAGGTTAGCCTCCACGGTCGGGGGAAGGCCGTCTGACCTGTTGCTGATCACTGCACAGGATATTTACGAAGGACATAAGGAGATCCTCTCAAAGGGAAAGTGGAGAACTATCTATATTCCTCGTCACGTTCAAAGGGAATTCGTCGATCTATTCGGACGGGGCTTGTCCGGCGATATCTGGATTAGGAATGATGGGAAGTCCTTTGACAAAGATTATATCAGACATCAATACAAGGTCTGGGCAAAGCGGTACGGACTCAATCCTGATCTGATATATCCTTATGCTTTTCGGCATTTATACGCCCAAAACTTCATCAAGAAATGTAAGAATATCACATTACTGGCAGATATGCTCGGCCATAAGAATATTCAGACAACCATGATCTATACTCGCCTATCCCTGTCGGAGCAAAAAGCCGAGGTTAACAAAATTGTCCAATGGTAAGGAACATTACTGGGGACTTTGCCACACAAGGTAACGAGTCCTACAACTCTGCAACAGGTGCCTTTCACACAAAACGAACGGGCAAAGTTGATGGCGGCACATCCGCATGGTCTTCCTGGCTGGTACAGTGCGGGTTTGATGTTGCGAGGACTGTTCCCACAGCGACAGAAAATCGTCCTGTTAGTATGTCCCTTTATCCGTGTATCCGCGTATTGTAAGGAACATTAGTGCTTCAAATGGTTTTTTGGCTTGGAAAGGGGTTTCTACCAACGGTTTTTTTGCTGTGAGATCGGCGAATTATAATTGTAGAGCTGCAAGTTCCGGTTCTGACTGGGGTGCGGTATCTTGGACGCTGGACGCTTCTAGGATGGTTCCCGCTGACACCGAGAATAGGCCAATTTCTATGTCTTTGTTCCCTTGCATACGAGTGTTTTGAGACTGGGATAAGGAACATTAGTGGTGGCATATCAGCTCCGGGTCGTCAGTTTGCATCGAACGATGCAAATCTGATATTCACGGGATGCATGACCGCTACACTGGTAAAAAATTTATATGATGGAAATTCACAGTACGGGGGAGGTGTTTTTGTAAACAACTTGAATTTTTCATCTGATCTGATCGTTCCCACTGCCCCTGAAAATAGGCCTGTCTCCATGTCTCTTTTCCCCTGCATCCGTGTGTTGTGATCTGGAATAAGGAACATTACTGGAACGATAAAAAATCTGTCCACTACGGGCCCGCATCCTCAGTCAATTTCATACGGCGCTTTCCGGTGGTCTGGTAGTGGCAGTAGTGGAGTTACATTTAGTACGCCTACAAATGGACCAGCGGCTTTTGATCCTGAATTTGACACCAGTCGTGTCGTACCGGTTTCTTCAGAGAGCCGCCCGATCTCAATGAGTTTGTACCCCTGTATTCGGGTGAAATAAGGAACATTAGCGTATTATGGGGGGGGGCGTGACGGCATGGACGCATATGACGGGCGCAGAGGCGGGAGTATTGGGCAGGAAAGGTGTTTACCCGCGTTTATTAAACGGGGGTTTGGGGAAAGTGGTGGAATTTTACGGTCGGACGTTCTGGCGTGGCGTGTGCGGCGTTTTCGGACAGGCATGAAAAAACCGCCCCGGAGGGCGGCTGGAAAGTCATAGTATCTCGTTGGGGCCGATATTGAATACCCAGTCGGGATAGATGTCCTCCCGTCTCAGCTCGACGCTGGTCCTGACGGCTTCCCGCATCATCTCTAAGATTCCATCATCCTGCAACTCAGGTTTCAACCAATTGAACGCAGGGGACTTGCCAAGACCGAACATGTCTTCGTATGCGTCAATGATTTCAATTTGTCGTTCCGTCATGACATCGCCTCCCGTATCAGCCTTTCGATGGTCGGACCCAGTGTCGGGGCCCATTTCTTCATGTGCTTCAATTCTTGTCCACCTGTGGCCAGGATGTCAATAGAATTCGCGAATACTTCCTGGAGCCTCCGGCTTGGATCGGCCTGGTAATAGTCAAGTTCATGTTTCCAACGTCCTGCTATCCGGTTTTCAGTCAACGCACCGAACAGGTCGGACATGTTGCCGAAATGATCAACCTGCCGGTCGGCGCCCATGACGATGAGGAAGACGTCGCTAGGTCCCGGAAGTCAGACCCGGTGCCGTCGACCTGGCAGATGATGTTCGAGGAGTTGCTATGAATGTAGCGTCAGTAAACAAAAAAACGCACCAAACAAGGCGTTCAACAGGAGGATTAAACAATGGATAAACAGATAACCATACTGGTTAAAGAGCCAGGCAAAGAGCCGAGAATTACAATGGTCGGAAACGAGCTAAAGGCGATGTACGATCTGATCGGATGCGAACGAATCGAGGTCGTCCGTCTCCCCCGCCCCTGTTCGGTCGCGGTCATGGTCTGCGACGAGGAGGGCAAACTGAACAACCGCGAGCCGAACTTCGTCCTCGGTTGCGACGTGATCGTCGGCACGGTGTTCTTCTGCTGCGCCGGTGTCGACGGGGATTTCAGATCGATTACACCTGGTGCGCAGAGGGCGGCAAAGGCGGTCATGATGCTGGGCAAGCTGGAGGTGTAGGATGGCAAGGGCAAGGAGTGAGATCCGTCTTGCGGCCGAAATGGCCGGTCTGGAGTATATGACGGTCTACATGAGGATGCGCAAAGGGATGACGCTCGAGGAGGCCGTGTCGCATCCAGTCGGACGGCCCTCCTCGCAAGGGAAGAAAGTAGAGGACACGGAGGAACGCAAAGAGGAACCTCAGGCCGTCCCCGAGGCGGAATGCCGACCGTCTTGCGAGGTTCCGCCCGTATCGCATGAGGAGAGGATCCGCGACCAGCCGATCCGCGACCGCAACAAGCCCCAGCTGATCAAGGCGGACGCCTCGTGGCAGGTGGTCCGCAATTGCATCAGGTCTCTGGAGCACCAGGTCAGGATGTTCGAGCGGATCATCGCACTGATCAAGGAGGATCCGGAAGGAAGGAGAATCTATGACCGGGCGATGCAAGAGATGGTGGAGGAGCGAGGATGAGAGTGTTTTGTATGCTTGTTGGTTTCTGCATGATCGCTGGCGCAAGATTCTACACTGGGATGGATAGGTACGATTTCTGGGGCACGCTCATCTGGGTTATTTGTGGGACTGTCCTTATGGCGATACCAGTCGTACTTGATTTCATTGAAGACAGATCCTTTTTTGAACTATGAATATCCCCGTCTGTCGAAAAAGTCGATCTTCACGATCGGCTTTTTTCTTGTCCGATTCTCTCCCTCCTGGTTGTGCGATAATGTCCTTGTCCCTTCGCCACCGAAAGGGGTTGCATGTTCAAGACTAAAATAGGAAACGCCACGTTGTATTGTGGCGATTGTTTGAAGGTTCTTCCGGAGCTTCCTGTCGCTTCGATCGATCTGGTCCTTACCGATCCGTCGTATGGAACCACGGCCTGCAAGTGGGATGCGGTCATACCGCTGGACAGGATGTGGGAGAATCTTCATCGTTTGGGCAAGGAGACTACAGCCTATGTTTTCACATGTTGTCAGCCATTCACTACAGCCCTAGGCAACAGCAATCTCAAAGAATTGCGCTATGCATGGGCGTGGGCTAAAAATTATGCCACTGACTTCCTCAATGCAAAACGTCGCCCTCTGAGAGCCCACGAGGATATCCTGGTGTTCTATCGTAAGCAGCCTACCTACAACCCTCAGTACTGGTACAGCACCCCGTATAAGGGTAAGCAGAGTACAGGGCAGAGAAAGCGGAGTGAATGCTACCGGGCAATAGAGGACCGTACTGCTGGCTCGGAGGACGGACGGCGATATCCTCGATCAGTTCTGGAGATCGCCCGTGATACGTCGCACCACCACCCCACCCAAAAGCCTGTGCCGCTGATGGAGTACATGATCCTCACATATTCCAATCCAGGTGATCTCATTCTAGACTTCACCATGGGATCTGGGACTACTGGAGTCGCAGCGATCAACACAGGAAGGAGGTTCGTTGGTATCGAGCAGGATATGCATTATTTCGATGTGGCCACAAAGCGGATCGAAGCGGCCATGGAACGTTTACAGCCGGTTTAATCACGGCTATTTTACAATATGAAACACCACGTTAAACCACGGTTAAACACTAAAAAGCACGAAAAAACTGTCATTTATTATTGGATTTTGTGTCAAAATGCTGGATTTTTTTGTCAGAAATTTTTGGATTGTACACATCTCAAGCCTTCGGCCCATGTTCGTCCGAAAAACCGTGTACTCCGTGTATCTCCGTATCCGGGACGGCCTGCGCCCGTCCACTTTCCGGTCAACGGCAAAAGGCGGCGGGATAGAAAAAAGGCCGTCGCGATATGCGACGGCCTTGGAATACGAATCAAAAGCGATGCTTATTTGTGGCAGCCACAACCGCAACCGCAGGAATCCTTGGCGGCAGTGAGGTTGGTTTCGAGAGTGTCGAGCATAGCGGCCAGTTCCTTGGGCAGCTTGTCACCGAACTTGGGATAGTGGTTGGCGCGGATGTCCGCGACTTCCTTGAGCCATCCGTCGACATCGACAGCCAGAAGCTGCTTCATGTCTTCTTCGGTAACGCCTTCAGGACGATCGATCGCATCGACGGTCGGCATGATGCCGATAGGAGTATCGACGGTCTTGGCATTGCCGTCACAGCATTCGAAGACCCACTTCAGGACACGGCTGTTCTCACCGTAACCGGGCCACAACCACTTGCCATCGGCAGTCTTGCGGAACCAGTTGACGTAGAAGATCTTGGGCAAATGCTCGGGAACCGGAGCGTTCTTGCCGATGTTGATCCAGTGCTGGAAGTATTCACCCATGTTGTAGCCGCAGAACGGCAGCATGGCGAACGGGTCACGGCGGATGGTGCCGGCGGCTACGTCAAGCGCAGCTGCGGTGACTTCGGATCCGACGATGGAGCCGAGGAATACGCCGTGGTTCCAGTCGCGGCTCATGTGTACCAAAGGAATGGTGCTGGGGCGGCGACCGCCGAACAGGATCGCGCTGACAGGTACGCCCTTCGGATCTTCCCATTCGGGAGCGATGGAAGGAGCCTGCTTGGCGGGAGCGGTGAAACGTGAGTTCGGATGGGCGGCGGGAGCCTGTTCCTTGTTGCCCTTGTCCTGGACCCACTTGTTTCCGTGCCAGTCGATCAACTCGCCAGGAGCATCGTAGCCGATGCCTTCCCACCACACATCCTTGTCCTCGGTCAGAGCAACGTTGGTGAAGATGGTGTTCTTGGAAGCGGCGATCAGAGCGTTGGGGTTGGAATCCTTGGAGGTTCCAGGTGCGACGCCGAAGAAACCGGCTTCCGGGTTGATCGCATAGAGATAGCCGTCCTTGCCGAACTTCATCCAAGCGATGTCGTCGCCGACAGTCTGTACTTCCCAACCAGGGATGGTAGGAATGAGCATGGCCAGGTTGGTCTTGCCACAAGCGGACGGGAAAGCGGCGGTGATGTACTTGGACTCGCCCTGAGGATTGGTGATCTTCAAGATGAGCATGTGTTCAGCGAGCCAGCCTTCGTCGCGGGCCAGGACGGTAGCGATGCGCAGGGCGAGACACTTCTTGCCGAGCAGTGCGTTGCCGCCGTAACCGGAACCATAGGACCAGATTTCACGGGTATCCGGGAAATGGGAGATGTACTTGTGTTCCATCGGAGCGCAAGGCCATACACCATTGTCGGATTCGCCATCGGCAAGCGGCTTGCCGACGCTGTGCAGACAGGGAACGTAATAGCCGTCGGTACCGAGAATATCAAGGACCTTCTGTCCGACACGGGTCATGATCATCATATTGCAGACGACGTATGCGCTGTCGGTGATCTCCACGCCGATCTTGGCGATATCAGAACCGAGCGGCCCCATGGAGAACGGAATGACGTACATGGTGCGGCCCTTCATACAACCGCGATAGAGACCGGTCATGGTGGCCTTCAGCTCCGCGGGGTCGATCCAGTTGTTGGTAGGACCAGCGTCTTCCTTCTTCTCGGAAGCGATATAGGTGCGCTTCTCGACACGGGCGACGTCGGAAGGATCCGAGCGGAACAGCACGCAACCAGGTTTCTTCTCAGGATTCAGCGGAGTAGCGAGCTTGCTTTCGATCATCTCCCCGATGAGTTCATCGTACTGAGCGGAGCTCCCGTCTGCGATAACGATGGCGTCAGGAGTGGTAAGAGCAGCAACCTCTTCTACCCACTTCTTCAGTCCCGCATGCTTGAGTTCATTGATATTCATGGACTTCTCCTTCTCGCAGGAAAGCTCTCCAGCGTGGCAGGCCGTTCCAGGTCATGCGCAAGCAAAATCCCGGTCGTACCGTCTAGCCAGCCATACTTCCATCCTACGAATACATATGGACACACAGCAGGTCCGCTCTTTGGCGGACACCGTGTAATGTTCTCGATAGAAAAGTATCGTTTTTTCACCCTTTTATCAAGTCAGCGGATGATACTGGTCCCGGACTTGCGGGTTTTTGACCATAATGGCAGGGAAATGTACGGAAAAAAGTTTTCCAGACATAGAGATACCGCGCCTCCCCTCGTACATACGCCACGAGAAGATTCAGGGAAAGACGTATTATAGCATGCTTCCATGGAACCGGGTATAGCAGCTCATGTACAGATCGGGCGGAACATCCGGCGGAATCTCAAGGAAGAGGTCGGCGTACCGTTTGAGGCGTTCCTTCAGGCTCAGCTTCTTCGGCTGCCGTTCGCCCATCTCCTCGATGCAATCGTAGATGACCTCCTGGGCGACCTTCAGTTCATCCATCACGCTTTTGAACCGATGGCTCAGGTCCTTGATCATCACCTCCGTCTCGTCGGGATGGTCGGCGATGAACGTACCGAAATCCTTCTCGTTGATCTCCACCAGCACGCAGTCGGTCAGAGCGACCGCCGTCGCGTTGCGGGGTTCACCTTCCAGCAAACCCATCTCGCCGAGACTGGAGCCGGGGCGGGACATCTCAAGCAACGCGAACTGTTTCGGGGTACCGAAGTAGAGGTACAGGCCGACTTTGCCCTCCCTCAGCAAGAACATGGAATGGCAGTCCGTCCCCTGTTCATAGATTACCGTTCCAGCGGGAACTTTTCTGATCTTGTCCTTCATAAAGGCCTCCCTTCTCGCATGAAGCTCCACCATTCATATGCCGTTCCTGATCCTCGGAGGGGCTGCCTGGCCCGCTTTTCTCATACATCCTTCAGACCTGCGGCATACGGAAGTGCTTCATCACGGATATTGGAATCAGGGATGCTGTACACCCTGGTCCTTTTCATCATCCAATCGAAGAAATGCTATCCTGTCTTGCCACGGATACACATCCCGTCAATACCGATCGTCTCATATTATACCCCGACAGCCCCCTCGAGGGCAAGAAAACAATCCTCAGATCCCGATTCTGTGGTATGATGGTGCCATTCGGGGGATATTCTCATGAAACGCACAACGCAAGATGCAGCAGCTATCGGTCACATTGGAGGGAGAATCGGGCGAGGCGAGAAAATGGCCTATGGGTTCGGTTGTTTCGGACAGAACATGATCTACAGCTTCATGGCCAATTTCCTGCTCTATTTCTATACCGACATCTTCGGACTGTTGCCGGCCGCCGCGGGAACGCTTCTTCTGGTGGCCCGGGTATGGGACGCCGTAAACGATCCCATGATGGGGGTCCTCGCCGACAGGACGAAATCCCGTTGGGGGAAATTCCGGCCCTACCTGATCTTCACTCCGATCCTGTTCGTGCCGTTCGCCATAGCGACCTTCTCCGCTCCACAGCTCTCCTACACGGGAAAACTCATATGGGCCTATGTCACGTACATTGCGTTCAGCATGATCTATACGGCCAGCGACATCCCCTACTGGGCGCTTTCCAGTACCCTGACCGACGACACGAACGAACGCAACAGCATCATCGTCTACCCCCGTTTCATAGCGACTATCGCCGTCGCGCTTGCCACCGTCGGGACGCAGCCGCTGATCTTCGCCTTCCAGAACCTGTTCGCCAGCAGGGGGGCGGAGGTATCCCAGGTCCGGGGCTACCAGTTCACCGCGTTGGTCTACAGCCTGCTGACCGTGGTCTGTTTCGCGATCACCTTCTTCGTCGTCCGAGAACGGGTGAAGCCCGCGAAGCAGGCGAAAGCGAGCTTCAAGGACGTCATCCACACCTTCACGCAGAACAAACCCCTGCTGCTGGTCATTCTCAGCGGATTGTTCACAGGCATCGCCCAGACGGCGAAGCTGTCGATGCTGATCTACTACGCGAAATACAATCTCGGCAGCGAGATGCTCTACACCCTGTTCGCCGGTCTGAACATCCCGTTCATCCTGCTGGGCATATCCCTGGTCCCTTGGTTCTCCCGCAAGTTCGGCAAGAAGGCGACCTGCATCGGGGCGAACCTCCTCTACGCCATAGGCTCCCTGGGCTTCTTCTTCTGCGGCTGGGAGAATTTCTACGTCCTGCTGATCTGGAACTGCATCGGCTCCATAGGCATGGCCAGCCCGCAGGTCATCCAGACGGCGATGATCGCCGACTCGATCGAATACGCCGAACTGAAGACGGGCAAGCGTTCCGAGGGCGTCATCTTCTCGTCGCAGACGTTCCTCGCGAAACTGACCGCGGCCGTTGTCGCGGTAATGATAGCCTCCTCTCTGGCGATCCTGGGCTACGTACCGAACGTTCCGCAGTCGCATCAGGTGTTGCAGGGAATCCATGCGTTGACGGCGTTCATTCCGTTCTTCGGTTGCATTCTTGGCATCATCCCGATATTCTTCTATCCGCTGACGGAGAAGCGGCATGCCGAGATCGTCGCACAACTTCGGGAAAGGGATGGTTTGAAGGACTGATATGATGGAACTCGCGTTACCGGCCGGCTCACTACAGGCTGCGTTGCAGGCATTCAAGGAAGGCGCCGACGCCGTATACCTCGGCATGAGACGATTTTCAGCCCGCAAGGGCGCGACGAACTTCAGTTTCGACGATCTCGCCGCGCTACGCAGGATAGCCGACGCCGAGGACCGGAAGATCTATGTCACCGTCAACACGATCGTCGGAGACGAAGAGCTGCCGGAAGTGATTTCCACGCTTCGCCAGGTGGCTTTCATCGGCACGGAGGGCTTGATCGTCCAGGACCTCGGCGTCGCAAGGATCGTACGCAAGCTGTTCCCGTCGATTCCGCTCCATGGCTCCACCCAGCTCGCCGTCCATACGGTGGAGGGTGTCAAAGCGATGCAGGAGGCGGGGTTCTCCCGTGTCGTCCTCTCAAGGGAACTGACGCTGGAGGAGATCCGGCATATCAGGAAAGCCTGTCCCGACGTCGAACTCAAGGTATTCATCCACGGAGCCCTCTGCTACGGTTTCTCCGGCCTGTGCATGGCGAGCCGGCTCCTCTGCGACCGCAGCGCGAACTGCGGGGCATGCGCACAGATCTGCCGTACCTGGTTCACGCTGGAGCCCTCCCCCATCTCCCCGCTTTCTCCCAAGCCCGCCGACAGGAACCTGCGCGACGCATGGTTCTTCTCGATGAGCGACCTCTGCGCCGGTCCTGTGGTCCGGGAACTCGACAGGATGGGCATCGACTCCGCAAAGATCGAGGGGCGGATGAAGAGCCCCGCCTATGTGGCGGCGGCGACCCGCTACTACCGGGCGGTCCTCGACGAGACGGTATCAGAGGCGGAGGAAGATCGCCTGCGTGATGAACTGACGACGATATTCGGGAGGACTTCAACCGAGGGCTGGCTCGCCGACTATGGCAGGGAAACGCAGGAAAAGCCGGGTCACCCGACGACACGTGAAACCGAAACGCTCGGAAGCGTCGAGTACCCCGGCCACATGGGAGTCCCCGCCGCCACGATCAACGCCGTACTCAATACCGGCAACAGAACGTATCTTCAGGTCCGGCTTCAGCGTCCTCTGGCGGTTCGGGACGGGTTGATGTTCCTGTTTCCCAGCCAAACGGCTCCAATGGAACCCACCAAGTTCAGCCTCTCCTCGATGTTCGACCGTAGGGGGACTGCCTTGACGTCCGCATCCGAAGGGCAGCAGATCGCCATCATGGTTCCATCGGATATCGCCGAGGCTTGTTCCGACCTGCGCGCCGGAGACGTCCTCTACAAGATCTCCGCCCATGACCAGAGCGTCGCGCAGATACATGACGAAAATCTTCCTCGTCGAAAACGGGATATCGACTTGCATGTGACGGTCACCGCTGACTCGCTGACGCTCACGACGGCATGGTCATGCGACTACCTTCCGGTGAAAACGATCTTGCGCGAGTATGAGATCGAGGTCTCCCAGGCGCAGAAGCCACAGCCGCTCGCAGAGAATCTGCGCAAGGTATTCGGGGCTTCGGATACGAGCCTGTTCGCCTTGGGCAAGCTGTCGATCGAGAACGATACGAAGTTGCGGGACGAGCAGGTGTTCCTCCCTCTTTCGGTCCTGAAGGATATCAGGCGCGACTGGTATGAGGCCCTGGATGGCATTCTGTACCATTGGTTCGATTCGGTCATCGAGGATCAGGAGGAATATCAGACGCTCATGGATTCGCTCCCCACAGTCGAAAAAGCGACAGAGACGAAGCTGCCCTGGCGTAGTACGATCATCTCGCCGATGAAAGACTCTCTTCCTTGGGTCGACGTCCCCTCCATCGCGAATACGCTTTCCCGTTCCACCATGAAATCGACGAAGGATGTGCAGGGGTTGCTTCCCGAAGCCGAGGGGGTCTTCTATGTCCCGCTCTCCCCGGTGATGTTCGATGAGCCGTCCTATATCGCTTCCCTGAATATCCTTGTCGATGAACTCAATCGACGGGGGATGATAGACGACGTGCTGTTCGGTCTGAACAACATCGCCCATATCAGATGGGCCCGCAGGAGGCCTGAGATCAGGACTTTCTGCGACATCTATCTCTATCTGGGGAATAGCCAGGCGGCCGCGCAGTTGTTGGAACTCCTGCCGACAATGGAAGGCGGCTACTACTGGCTGGAGCGGCATGAGTGGCCTTCCCTCAAGAACTGGCCGTTCGTCCCTACCGTCGTCGAGAAGAAGTTCGTGCCTCCGTTGTTCATCAGCCGGAGCTGTTTCCGTCACGATTCGCTGGGGCTTTCCTGTGACGAATGCCCGCGAAAAGGGAGCTGGGACCTCTCCCAACACGGGAAGCTCTACAAAGTAAGGGTGGACCACTGCATCACCATTGTTCAAGGGGTGCAATAGGGGTGCGATCAATGTCATTAAGTTAAGCTATTGAAAGGAAGGGCGGGGCGAACCATGAGGGCG
>CAYOWS010000052.1:0-11829 GCA_964407735.1 uncultured Sphaerochaeta sp.
TACCATCTGCTTGCCCTCAGGCAGGTGCACGGTACCGGTGATGTCGGTCGTCCGGAAGTAGAACTGCGGGCGATAGCCATCGAAGAACGGAGAGTGGCGGCCACCTTCGTCCTTGCTCAGCACGTACACGGTACCCAGGAACTTCTGGTGAGGCTGGATCGTCTTGGGCTTGGCGAGAACCTGACCACGGACGACTTCCTTCTTGTCAACACCACGGAGAAGAGCACCGATGTTGTCACCGGCCTGGCCATCATCCAACAGCTTGTTGAACATTTCAATACCGGTTACGACGCTGTCCCTGGTCTCCTTGATACCGACGATGGAGACGGGATCATTGACATGAATGACACCGCGCTCGATACGGCCGGTAACTACGGTACCACGACCGGAGATGGAGAAGATGTCTTCGATAGGCATCAGGAACGGCAGATCGACGGCGCGCTCCGGAAGCGGGATGTAGGTATCCATCGCCTCGAGCAGTTCGTCGATACAGGCGGTCTTCTCAGGATCATCGGGGTTTTCCATAGCTTCGAAAGCGGAACCCTTGATGACAGGAGCGTTGGCACCGTCAAAACCATACTCGGTGAGCAGGTCTCTCATTTCTTCTTCAACCAACTCGATGAGATCAGGATCGTCGACCTGGTCGCACTTGTTGACGAAAACGATGATGGAAGGTACACCGACCTGGCGAGCAAGGAGGATATGTTCCTTGGTCTGGGCCATGGCACCGTCGGTAGCCGCTACAACGATGATAGCGCCGTCCATCTGAGCCGCACCAGTGATCATGTTCTTGATGTAGTCAGCGTGTCCCGGGCAGTCAACGTGCGCATAGTGGCGGTTCTTGGACTGGTATTCGACGTGACGGGTGTTGATGGTGATTCCTCTCGCCTTCTCTTCCGGTGCATTGTCGATCGCGTCATAGGCAAGAGCCTTGTCGCCGAACATCTTGGCGCAATGCATGGTGATCGCGGCGGTGAGGGTGGTCTTACCATGGTCAACGTGACCGATGGTCCCTACGTTTACGTGCGGCTTCGTTCGTTCAAACTTTTCCTTAGCCATCAGTTCCTCCTTGTGACGGTTTCGACCTGTCACAAAAACAAAATTATTCTGCTCCATAAAGGCTACGAAGCCTTTAGCTTTCAACCTAGAGACAGGACAAACTGATTTCCAATGAGATGATGAGGAGTAAGAGAAGATTCCAGAGGTCGACAGGATCGGTCCGAAGACCCTCTCGCCGACATAGTACAGGTTATAAAAAAACCGTCTATTGCCTGGAACCACCTTACCACCCGACTCTGTCGGACGATCGGTTTGGCTCTGCTCAACCTTGCATGTAGACACGTCTAGAGACATGCCTATGACAAGACACCTTGGGTAATATAGGGGATTGTAAAGAATTAGTCAACACGCCCAAGCATTTTTTTTCGGCAATGGCAAACGTCCAAGGAAAGGAATTACCAAGAGGCCGTTTTCGGCATGGCTTTCCCCTGCAAAACTCGCATTTTCTGCTCTAGGCGAAGAATCGTATCTAGCGGAGTACGGTCCCCAGACATAGTTGTCAATTGACATCGAAAGACCGGGAAAAAGTTCGATACCACACCTCCGGTACCACGAGTCATGCACCAAACCCCGTTCATTACTCCAACAGCTCCATCATCGTAGCGAACCCGACCAGGAGGGTATGGCTGCGGTTCCCATAGGTGCATCGCATGAAAAGATCGCCTTTGGTGGCGACCGCATGATAGGCGCCGTCATCGACTCCAGATTCGTAGTCCATCGTCCAACCATCCTTCAACCTGGAATTGAACCATGAACGTGCGTCCTCCACGGTCGTTCCGACATACTCAAACAGAACATGGTAATGGGGAGGAAGCGTACCTTTGTCCGCCAGGAAATCATATGTGATCTCGACATCGTCATATGCGGCGTCATAGCCATAGGCGCGGCCTCCCGTGGCATAGTCGACAAGAACGGCACCGACTTGCGGCAGCAAGGTTCCACGGAAAGTGCGGGGAAGCTCAAGAATCAACGGCGTCATGCTGCACATCACCAGGCAAGTGTACTCTTCTTCACCGGTGATACCGTCATTGACCCGCATGAACAGATAGCAATCGTTGCCGACGAACTCATGGACCAAGGGATGGTTGTCGGTCATGCCTCCGACAAAGCCGTTCGCGGCAAGTTCGCCGAGGAACCTCCTGAACTGTTCTTTCGTGGAATAGAAGGAAAGGTTCCATTCTTCGTATCCGGAATCGGAAAAACGCATGTTGCCGACCTTGTCATCTATCATGGACTCGTCGCAGATCCCTTTGTAACCGGTCTGGTCGACCTTTACGCCTTCGATCTCCTTGGGAAAAAAAACGGGGAGGACTTCACTATCCCATACATTGTAGGCAGCGCCTCCGAACCGATACAAATTCCAATTCTCCCTGTCCCCTATGATGGCCTTGGCTGTATTCTTGGGAACCTGCGTATCATCACTGGAAATCCGTTGGCCGACCACCCCCGTTGGAGTGGTTCTGGATTCACCTCCGGAGAAAGGGCCTTCCGCTTTTCCTCCACAGGAAACCGAGATGGCTAGCATTGTGAGAACCAACGCGACTATCATACAACTGTTTTTCATGATGACACCCCTTTCGCCCAGACTATCCAGACATGCAAGAACGCCATATGTTTCCTGGACATGGTTCAAGTCTAAACCACGTCATTGCCGCTGTAATCATTCCAGGGGTGACGGCGAGGGTGATTATTGGGGTGATTTTCATTCTTTCTTTCGATTTTTGGCAGGTCCAAGGGCGATCAGGCAGGCTTGCCCGTTTTCAGGCGTTTTCCAGGACAGGAGGCGACAGCTTTGTCGCAAAAGTGACAGGAGTGACCAGGCAATTCAAACTACAAGCAGACAAAAAACCCACAGGCTTTCACCTGTGGGTCCATGTAACATTGTCTACTCTCGTTGCGAAGGGAGATATGCTCCAGACAAGGAAAAAGCCGGCGGACAGTACTACAAGTACGGCCGACCGGCTTTTGACATAGTATCGAGTTCTTTAGGAACAAAAAACCCACAGGCTTTCACCTGTGGGTCCATGTAACATTGCATACTCTCGTTGCGAAGGCAAAAAGCTGACTGACAAGACATCCGAGGAGTGACAGTACGTTAGTACGGCACTTCGAGGATAACGCAGTCAGGCGGCTTTTAGCCGAGCAAGACTACCAGCGGTAGTGCGAGAAAGCCTTGTTCGCTTCCGCCATGCGGTGGGTGTCTTCCTTCTTCTTGAAGGCAGAACCAGCGTTGGCGTAGGCGTCGAGCAACTCGGCGCTGAGCTTCTCCGCCATGGAGTGACCATTGCGGTTGCGAGCGGCGGCGATGAGCCAACGCATGGCAAGAGCTTCGCGGCGGTTGTCGCGGATCTCGACAGGAACCTGGTAGGTAGCGCCACCGACACGGCGGCTCTTGACTTCTACGACAGGCTTGACGTTCTCAAGAGCCTTGAGGAATACATCGAGCGGCTGCTCGCCGGTCTTCTCTCCCATGGTCTTCATGGCGCCATAGATGATCTTGGTACTGACGGACTTCTTGCCGTCGACCATCATGCGGCGGATAAACTTCTCGACCACGATGCTATTGTATACGGGATCGGGAAGGATTTCCCTAACTGGTGCGACAGATCTTCTGGACATACTGCTTCCCCCTCATCAAGCCTTTGGCTTTTTGGCGCCGTACTTGGAGCGGCTTCTCTTACGATCGTTGACACCAAGAGTATCCTTGGTACCGCGGATGATGTGATAACGAACACCGGGAAGGTCCTTGACCCTTCCGCCACGCAGAAGAACAACGGAGTGCTCCTGTAGGTTGTGTCCGATACCGGGGATGTAGGCGGTCACTTCAATACCGTTGGAAAGACGCACACGTGCGACCTTTCTCAGAGCGGAGTTAGGCTTCTTAGGGGTGACGGTCATTACTCTCGTACAGACCCCGCGCTTCTGCGGGCAACCGTCAAGGGCCGGGGACTTGGTCTTGTTCTTGACAGAGGTCCTTCCCTTTCTGATCAGCTGATTAATAGTAGGCATCTTTTCGATACACTCCCTTGTTAGTTGTCTGGTCCATCCACCCTACGGGCTGGGGACCCGCGCCGCTACAGTAACGAAGCGACGCATCCTATATATACAAACGAAGTCAGCATGAAAAACCGAGCGTCTTTCACGACGGCAACTGTGAGAGGCAAGTTCGCCGACAGGCGGAGACTCAATCCTCGTCGTAGTTGTCGTCAACGTCTACGGCTTCTCCTTCGGTTGTCATATCCGCGAGTTCCTCGATGTCGAAGTCCTCGTCGTCGATCATTTCCTGACGACGGGCACCCATCACCGATTCCACTTTCTCCTTGAGATTGATCAGATCCTCATCCTTCAGCTTGACCTGGCGATATTTCTTCATACCAGTACCAGCGGGGATCAGATGACCGATGATCACGTTCTCCTTGAGACCGCGCAACTCATCTTTACTACCAGCTATGGCGGCATTTGTCAAGACCTTGGTCGTCTCCTGGAAGGATGCGGCCGAAATAAACGAGTCGATGCTCAAGGAAGCACGGGTGATACCGAGCAGCAGCGGACGTGCGACGGCCGGCTGGCCACCTTCACGTACGACACGCGCGTTCTCCTCATGGAAGCGGTACTTGTCGACCTGCTGGCCATGGATGAAGCTCGTATCGCCGACGCTGACGATCTCGACCTTGCGCAGCATCTGGCGCACTACTACGCCAAGGTGCTTGTCGTTGATATCTACACCTTGCAGGCGATAGACCTCCTGAACCTCGTCAAGCAAGAAGGACTGCAACGCGTTCTCACCCTGGATGTCGAGGACATCATACGGGTCGATCGGACCGTCACAAAGCCTTTCAGCGGCCTCGACTCGGTCTCCGTCACGGACCAGCAGGTGCTTGCCCATCGGCACATAGTGCTTGTACTCGTGGTTGAAGTCATCCTGAACGATGATCTGTCTCTTGCTCTTGACGATCGGACCGAACTTGACGATGCCGTCTACCTGGGAAAGGACGGTGGCGCTCCGGGGACGGCGAGCCTCGAACAGTTCACCGACACGCGGCAGACCACCGGTGATGTCCTTGGTCTTGATGCTCTCCTTGAGCAACTTGGCCAGGATATCGCCCTTCACGACCTTCGTACCGTCTTCGATCTGAAGATAGGAGGAACCAGGGAGGAAGTAGGCCGCGAGAACCTCACCCTGCCCGTCCGGCTCACTGGTGATGGTGATACGGGGCTGCAAGGTCTCGAGGCTGTACTCGGTGATCTTCTTCTCGACGTTACCGGTCTCTTCGTTGACCTCTTCCTGGAGCGTGGTGCCCAGCTTGATATCGACGAACTTGATATAGCCATCGTATTCTGCGATGATCGGCTCGCTGAAGGGGTCGAACAGGACGATTGGATCGCCCGAATCGACATACTGGCCTTCGACGACCTTGAGTTCGGAACCGTTCTTGATGTCCTGGCGGCTTTCAGGGCCGACGACATACAGGTGCTTGCCCGCCTGGCGGACGATACCGACTTCTGCGGCGGTCACGACGGTTCCGTTCTTCTCATAGAGAGGAGCGCCGTTGGCGACCTTGTCACCGTCGGAGACGAGCAACTTGTCGTAGGTGCCGGCGAGGATCTCACGCAGGACGCGGGAATAGAAGATATGTCCCTTTCTGGTGAACAGGCGGCTTCCATCGGACTCGCGGACGACCATCGTACCGGTGATCTTGTTGATCAGGATCGGATGGGTGAACGTAAGCTTGTTATCCTCGGTACTGGTAGCGGCCGTACCACCGACGTGGAAC
Organism: uncultured Sphaerochaeta sp.; assembly: GCA_964407735.1. Classification (GTDB taxonomy): domain Bacteria; phylum Spirochaetota; class Spirochaetia; order Sphaerochaetales; family Sphaerochaetaceae; genus Spiro-02. The sequence continues at coordinate 5,835 of CAYOWS010000052.1, forward strand.
GTACGCATCGTCAGCTGGGTACCAGGCTGTCCGATGGACTGCGCCGCTATGATACCTACGGCCTCGCCGATCTCAACCGGACGGTTCGTGGCGAGGTTGCGGCCATAACATCTGCGGCAGACGCCATGTTTCGCCTCACAGGTCAGTACTGTGCGGAGCAATACCTTCTCGACACCGGCCTCCTCGATCTTGGCGGCGGTCTCTTCATCGATCTCTTCGTTGACATCGATCAGAACCTCACCGGTGATCGGGTGCTTGACCTTCTCAAGGGTGTAACGGCCTACGATGCGGTCCGCGAGGGATTCGACTACTTCATCACCATCCTTGATGGCGGCACGCCAGATACCGTTGATCGTGCCGCAGTCATCGTCGTTGATGACGACATCCTGGCTGATATCGACCAGTCGGCGGGTCAGGTAACCGGCCTCAGCGGTCTTCAACGCGGTATCGGACAGACCCTTGCGGGCGCCGTTGGTGGAAATGAAGAACTCGATGATCGACAGACCTTCCTTGAAGTTCGACTTGATGGGGAACTCGATGATGTCGCCGGAGGGCTTCGCCATCAAACCACGCATGCCGCCGAGCTGTCTGATCTGGGTCTTGGAACCTCGAGCACCTGAATCGGCCATGAGGAACAGCGGATTGAAGCCGTTCTGGCTCTTCTTCAGCTGGGTCATCAGCTCGTTGGTCAGGTCCTCGTTGGTCTGGCTCCAGACTTCGATGACACGGTTGTACCGTTCGTCCTGGGTGATATGACCCTGGCGGTACTGGTCGAGGATCTGGGCCTGAAGCTGGTTGGCGTGCTCGACCATCTCCTTCTTCGCGTCGGGGATGATCATGTCGGACAGGCCGATCGTCGCACCGAATACGGTAGCGTACTTGAAGCCGATGTCCTTGATGGAGTCGAGCAACTTGACCGCCACGGAACTCCTGTTGGTGCTGATGGTCTCACCGATGAGCTTCTTCAGCTCCTTGTCGCCAAGACAGTAGTTCTGGAACGGAATACCTTCGGGCAGGACGGCGTTGAAAATGACACGACCGGGGGTCGTATCGATCCTGGAACCATCCTCCAGACGGTAGTTGATCATCGCGTTGTAGGAGAGCGAACCGGCCTCGATAGCCATCTCCAGCTCTCCGATATTGTCGAAATAACGACCGGTACCCTTCGCACCATCCATATCACGGGTGAGATAGTTGATGCCGAGGACCATGTCCTGGGACGGGAATACGATCGGCTTGCCGTTGGCGGGGTCGAGCAGGTTGGTGGCGGACAGCATCAGCGTCCAGCATTCCAGCTGCGCGGCCTGGGTCAACGGTACGTGAACGGCCATCTGGTCACCGTCGAAGTCAGCGTTGTAGGCATGACATACGAGGGGGTGCAGCTTGATGGCCTTGCCATCGACCAGCACCGGCTCGAAAGCCTGGATACCGAGACGGTGCAGCGTAGGCGCACGGTTCAGCAGAACCGGGTGCTCTTTCACTACATCATCGAGGATCGACCAGACTTCCGGAGTCTCCTGTTCGACGAGGTTCTTCGCTTTCTTGATATTGTAGACGACGCCGTTCTGCACCAGCTTCTTCATGATGAAGGGCTTGTACAGTTCGAGGGCCATCTTGGCGGGCAGACCGCACTGGTGGATGCGGAGCTCTGGACCGACGACGATTACGGAACGGCCGGAATAGTCTACGCGCTTACCGAGCAGGTTCTGGCGGAAACGTCCCTGCTTACCCTTGAGCATGTCGGACAGGCTCTTGAGGGGACGGTTGCTGGCGCCCTTGACCACACGCTTGCGCTTGGAGTTGTCGAACAATGCGTCGACGGCTTCCTGCAACATCCTCTTCTCGTTACGGATGATGATGTCGGGGGCGTGGAGCGTGATCAGTCTCTGCAAACGGTTGTTGCGGTTGATGACGCGGCGATAGAGGTCGTTGAGGTCGCTGGTGGCGAAACGTCCGCCGTCGAGCTGGACCATGGGACGGAGATCCGGCGGGATCACGGGGATCACGGTCAGGATCATCCATTCAGGGCGGTTGCCGCTGTCACGGAAGTTCTCGACGACCTCGATCCGCTTGAGCAGACGCTTGTCGGCCTTGTCTTCCTTGTTGCGCATGAGTTCACGCAGTTCGGCGGACAGTGCTTCAAGGTCGAGGTTCTCCAACAGCTGGCGAACGGCTTCAGCGCCCATTCCGGCCTGGAAGGATTCACCGTACTGCTCGCGGGCCTGGTAGTACTCCTCTTCAGAGAGCAACTGCTTCTGCTTGAGGTCGGTATCGCCGGCGTTGATGACGATATACTTCTCATAGTACAGGACGCTCTGCAACGAAGCACGGGTAATGTCGAGCAACAGGCTCATCCGTGACGGAACGGAGCGGTAGTACCAGATATGGGATACCGGAGACGCCAGGGTGATATGCCCCATGCGCTCGCGGCGGACCTTCACATTGGTGACCTCTACGCCACAACGGTCGCAGATGACACCTTTGTAACGGATAGACTTGAACTTACCGCAGTAACACTCCCACTCTTTCGTCGTGCCGAAGATCTTTTCGCAGAAAAGGCCGTCTCGCTCCGGACGGAGCGTGCGGTAGTTGATCGTCTCGGGCTTCTTTACTTCGCCATAGGACCAGGCCTTGATCTGTTCCGGCGAAGCGAGCCGTATCATTATGCTATCGAAATCCTGAATTTCCTTCATCCGTTGTTCTCCCTGCTTGAACAAGAGTCCACTGGCATCGTCTTTATCCACAAAGTCGTACACATGCACGAACCTTGCTCGACATCCTTGCCTTCAGACCCCTGTCCTTCGCATGTCTGCTTAGTTAACAGAGCTTTTCTTGTTGATCAGCTCTTCATCCCTTTCCGTCAAAGGAACCTGCTTGCCCTTGGAATCGTATACCGACATATCCAGAGCGAGCCCACGGATCTCCTGCACCAGAACGTTGAACGCCTCAGGCATGCCTGCGCTTGTGGCGGGCTCACCCTTGACGATGCTTTCGTAGATCTTGACACGACCGTTCATATCGTCGGACTTGATCGTCAGCAGTTCCTGTAGCGTGTTCGCGGCTCCATAGGCTTCAAGAGCCCAGACTTCCATTTCTCCGAGACGCTGGCCACCGAACTGAGCCTTACCACCCAACGGCTGCTGGGTGACCAAGGAGTACGGACCAGTGGATCTCGCGTGCATCTTGTCGTCTACGAGGTGGTGCAGCTTGAGGTAGTAGATGTAACCGCAGAATACAGGATTGACGAACGGAACACCGGACCGGCCGTCATACAGGACGGTCTTGGAGTTCTCGGGCAAACCCGCTTCGCGCATCTTGGCCTCGATCTGCTCCATCGACGCGGATTGGAACACTGGAGAGGAATACCATTCGTCCAGATTGACGGCCGCCCAACCGAGCTGGGTCTCCATCAACTGACCGATATTCATTCGGGAAGGAACGCCGAGCGGGTTCAGGCAGACATCAAGCGGAGTACCATCGGCCATGTACGGCATATCCTCTTCAGGAAGTATGCGGCTGACGACACCCTTGTTGCCGTGACGACCGGCCATCTTGTCACCCTGGCGGAGCTTGCGCTTGGTGGCGATCAAGACCTTGACGGTCTCCTCCACTCCCGGCGGGAGCTCGTCGCCTTCGCTCCTCTTCAACCTCTGGATGTCGATGACGGTGCCTTCGGTACCATGGGGCACCTTCAGGGAGGTATCACGGACTTCCTTCGCCTTCTCGCCGAAGATTGAGTTCAACAGCTTGAATTCAGGGGTCGTATCGGATTCGGACTTCGGAGTGACCTTGCCGACCAGGATATGCCCCGGGCGCACCATGGTGCCGACACGGACGATACCGTCCTCGTCAAGCTGCTCGAGCATTTTCTCACTGGTGTTGGGAATGTCCCTTGTCAGCTTTTCCGGGCCGAGCTTGGTCTCGCGGATATCGGTGGTGAACTCCTTGATATGGATCGAAGTATAGATGTCGTCACGAACGACACGTTCGCTGATCAGGACGGCGTCCTCGTAGTTGTATCCGTTCCAAGGAACGAAGCCGACGAGAATGTTGCGGCCGAGGGCAAGTTCGGCGTTCTGTGTCGCAGGACCGTCGGCGAGGACGGCGCCAGCGTCGACATGCTGACCGGCGGATACGATCGGTTTCTGGTTGAAACAGGTATCCTGGTTGGTCCGCTGGAACTTCTGCACTTCGTAGTAGTCGACCTCACCCTCGATCTCGGCCACATCAGGGCGGATGATGATCTGGGTGGAGGAGACATAGTCTATCGTACCTGCGCGCTTGGCCTTGACCAATACGCCGGAATCGTAGGCCGTCTTGCCTTCCATGCCGGTACCGACACGCGGGGTCTCGGGGAATACGAGAGGAACAGCCTGACGCTGCATGTTCGAGCCCATCAGAGCGCGGTTCGCGTCATCATGCTCAAGGAACGGAATCAGCGAGGCCGCCACGGAGATGACCTGCTTCGGAGAGACGTCCATGTACTTGATGTCTTTCGGAGTACGGGTCGAGTAATCGCCGCTATGGCGGACGGGAACTTCACCTTCGAGGAAATTACCATCGGCGTCGATCTTCGCGGAAGCCTGGGCGATGAAGTATTTCTCCTCATCGTTGGCATCGAGGTACCGATACTGCTTGGTGACCTTGCCATCGACGACCTTCCGGTACGGGGTCTCAAGGAAACCATGCTCGTTCACGCGGGTGTAGTTCGCGAGAGATACGATCAGACCGATGTTCGGACCTTCAGGTGTCTCGATGGGACACATGCGGCCATAGTGGGTGTAGTGGACGTCGCGAACCTCGAAGCCGGCGCGGTCACGGGAAAGGCCACCAGGGCCCAAAGCGTTGAGTCTGCGTTTGTGGGTCAGTTCGGCAAGCGGGTTGACCTGGTCCATGAACTGGGAAAGCTGGCTGCTTCCGAAGAATTCCTTCACCGCGGCGACGATCGGCTTGATGGAGATCAGATCCTGAGGCCGGACGCTGCTGGTCTCTAGGTTCATGCGCTCCTTGGCGATTCTCTCCATACGGGCGAAAGCGCTCTTGAGGGAGTTCTGCAACAGTTCCCCGACGGAACGAACACGACGGTTGCCCAAATGGTCGATATCATCGACGTTCTCTTCACGGATGAATACCTTGATGAGGAAATCCATCGTGTTGATGATGTCGGGAGGTGTCAGCACGGTCAGATCGGTGGAAGCGTTCTCCTCCTCTTCCTCTGTACCGGTCCCGAACTTCTTGTTGAACTTGTAGCGGCCTACGCTGCCGAGGTCATACCTGCGGCTGGAGAAGAACATGTCAGGAAGGTCTTTCTCTGCGCGTTCGATGGCGATCATCTCACCGGGCATCAATACGCTGAAGATCGGTCCGAGTACGTCTTCCTTGGTAGGCTCGTCAAAGCCATCTTCGGTACGGGTATATTTCGCATCCTCGATGTCGAAGCAGTTGAGGATGATCTCACTGTGCAACGAATGTTCGTCACGCAGGTCGATGACCTCGATCGCAGGGACCTTGAGGGCGATCAATTCATCAATTTCATGCGGATGCAGCTTGTCACCGGCGCGGAGGACTTTCTTCTCCTCCCCTTCGACGACGGCGTAGACATCCTTGTACAGGGCGGCTCCGACCAAGGAACTCTTCAGGTCCTTGTCGTCCACCAACTCGTAGGTGCGGCCCTGATAGAACTGCTCCACGATCTTTTCGCGGGTATCGAAACCGATCGCACGAAGGAACAGCGTACCGAGGATACGCTTCTTGCGGTCGATCTTGGTGAAGATCAACTGCTTCTTCTCGTCGATTTCGAACTCAAGCCAGGAGCCACGGTATGGGATGATCCTAGAGGAGTATACATCCTTCTCATTGGAGAAGATGACACCAGGGGATCTGTGGATCTGGCTGACGACGACACGTTCCGCACCGTTGATGATGAACGTACCGCGGTCGGTCATCAAAGGAATATCACCGAAGAAGATCTCCTTTTCACGGAGTTCCCCGTTCG
>CAYOWS010000053.1:0-11050 GCA_964407735.1 uncultured Sphaerochaeta sp.
TGCTCGTCAACGGCGTGGAGACCTTCTTCCGCCCCGCAGTCGCCATCTTCATGTAGTGCTTTTACGTCCTGGATAGAAGGAAATGCATTGTGACGGAGCCGGATGGCTTTTCGGCTCCGCTTTCAGGTTCCGTTGAAAACAAAGCTGGACGAATCGATAGAGGGACTTTAGAATGAGTGGAGGAGTGAAACAGAATATGGAAATACAACTTGATCGGATTGGAAAGATGGCGATGTTCGCGGCGATGACTTCAAGGGAAGAGGAAGATCTTTTGAAGACTTTGTTCGCTACCCAATATGCACAGTTCAAATTGGCGGTGACCTTTCTGGCGGGAACCAAGAACGATGTCTTGAAGAATGTCTCCAAGGCTGTCATTACCTGCGCATTGCAAAATGAGATCATCAAACGATCCTCGACATCAATCCATGCGGTCATTCATGCGTGCCTTGAAGCGTTGGGTGGAATCGTGGATCATATCCCCGCCGATACCAGCCTGAAGCTGAAGGTCGCGGTCGTTTCTGACAACGAATGGGTCGCGGTGGCGCTGTATGGTGATTCCGCGGTCCATCCTTTGACGAACCATGAGCGAGCTGGTCTGGGTCTTATGCATCTATGACACTTGTGTTTTTCCTGTTGGTGGCTGTGTGGTGCCTCGTACTGGTCCTGTGGTATCTGGAATACCGGAGGATCAGGCGGGACCAGGATCTGGTGTCCATCCGTATCGGGATCACCGGCACGAGGGGAAAGTCAAGTCTGGTCAGGCTTCTGGCAGGTGCCTTCCGTGCCAATGGTCTGGACGTCCTTGCGAAGACCTCCGGTTCGGAAGCGTGTCTGATCCTTCCCGATGGAACCGACCGTCCAATCATCAGGTATGGAATGCCCACGATCCTGGAACAGAAACAGGTCTTGCATACGGCGGCTCGAAGCGGGTGCGGGACGCTCATATGCGAAGTCATGAGCATCAGGCCGGAGTATCAAGGGATCGAGTCCTCGAATATCCTCGGATTGACCCATTGCGTGGTCTCCAATTGCAGGATCGATCATCCTGAACAGGGTGATTCGAAGGATTCCGTCGCCGCCTGCCTTTCCCGTTCTATACCAACAGGAGGTGTGGTGTTCTGTCCTTCGTCTGAAGTCCGATCCGCGTTGAGCCTTGAGGCCGAGAAGCGTGAAGCGACTCTGGTCGCGGTGGATGACGGCGCAATGCCCGACCTGTCGGACTTGCGTTCCACTGCTGATCATGTCGAGTTTCAGAAAAACATAGCGCTGGCACTTGCCGTCTGCGCTCATTTCGGGCTGTCTGAACGCTTGTCTCTCGACGGTATGTTCTCAGCGGTAGGTGATGTCGGTGCGCTGCGTTCATGGCGTTTGGGAAAAGATGTGCTTTGCGTGAACGCTTTCGCCGCGAATGATATTGAATCGACCAGGATACTTCTTGACAGACTGCCTGCGGGACGGCGGATAGGCTTGCTGAACCTCCGCAAGGATCGCCCTGAGCGAACGCAACAGTTTATCGACGCGATTCTTTCCGGGGTTTTTTCTGATATCGAAATATTCTTTTGCATCGGTGCCCATGGCGAAGTCGTCCGACGTAAGGTTCGTGGAATATGTGAGGTCGTCCCGCTCAAGTCGTCTCTGACGGCGAGGGCTATCATGGTCGAGATACAGTCACGGGTTGCGGATGTCCCGTTCCATCTGATAGGTATGGGCAATATCGCAGGCAAGCCGATGGAGTTGCTTGAATTCTGGGAATCGGAGGGGATCCACTATGGACTATAGTACGATCGTGGTAGGACTGCTTGTATCCTTGCTGCTGTTGGAGACGATCGGACTGTATCCTGGCGGTATCATCGTTCCCGCCTATCTGGTCCTGTACATCGGAGAGCCTGTCCGGTTGATGACGACGGTCCTGATCGCTTTGGCGACGATGGGTCTGTACCGGTTTGTGTCGGGCCGTATGCTTGTGTTCGGTCGAAGGCGGTTCGTGTTCATGATCGTTACCGCCGCTTTGCTGACGGTCGCTGTGAATCGTCTGGTTCCCGCGTTGGGCGGTCTGTCCTTGGATATGCGGGTCATAGGTGTGATCATACCCGGACTGATAGCAAGCAATGCTGAAAAGCAGGGGATCGTGAAGACGCTTAGCGCAATGTGTATCGCGACCTCCTTGGTGTATTTGATCTTGCAGGTTTTGATGGTAGTGAGGTAGGAGTCATGAAAAAACGAACAGACGTTCCCACATTCCTGCTGCTCCTCGCCGCCTGTGTCGGTATCCTTGCGGTCGTTTTCGTTCAGTTTCTGATGCCTCGGGAACCTTCGCCGTACCGAGCCGAGATGGTCGTCGCGTCGGAATTGATGGAAGAGGGGCTCCGGCTGATCAAGGACCGGCGTGAGTCAGTCGGCATCCCGGTAGACAGGCATGTCGATCTGAACAATACCGGGTTGATCGGTGTCGAGTATTCCGACATCACCACCTCCACCGGAAATATCGAAGCGAAGCGCTCCGTGTTGAATCCCGAGTTCGCCGCTTTGATGGTCCGTCTCTATCATGAGGCGGGCGTCTCACCGGGTGATACGATCGCCATAGGTGCGTCCGGCTCGTTTCCCGGCGCGTTGGTCGCGTCCTTGGCCGCGGCGCAGGCCATGGAGTTGAAGGTGTTGCTGGTAGTCTCGTATGGAGCCTCCAACTGGGGGGCGAATGTCGCCGAATTCAATATCATGGATATGTATGAGGCCGTCGCCGCACTCTTTCCCGTCGAGCTTCTGGCGGTTTCCCTTGGCGGCAGGTACGACAATGGCAACGACATGATGGACGAGGGACGCATGTTCCTGATCAACGACATGCACAGACGGAACGCCGTCATGATTCTGGAACCTGATCTGGGGAGCGCCGTGGACCGGCGGCTGAGCCTCTACGAGTTATATCTTGGTGATGGGACGGTCCTGTCGGCGTTCGTGAATATCGGTGGCGCGGACGCGAACATAGGGGAGGGACTTGGCGTGCTGGATTTGACACCCGGTGTGAACCACGTCGGGGATGCTCCGGCCAGATCCCTCCAGGACGGAGGGGTGGTGTTCGCCCTGGGCGTGAAGGGAGTCCCTATCATCCATATATTGAATATCAAGACCCTGCTCTCCGCGTATCGGATAGCCTGGGACCCCGTTCCGTTGCCACGAGGTACGAATGGGGAGATTTATCATTCGGTCGCCAATGCCAAGGGACGGGCCGTATGGATCGTAGGCACCTTCGTAGTATATGTCCTTGCGCTGTGCCTGATGTTTTTCGCATACAGGTCTCGGACAGGAAATTTGACTGAAGGAAGCGCCCTTGCCAGTGCGGATCAATGTTCGGGCGTTGTCGAGGAAAAAAAGAAACATGAAGAAATGTGAAAAATGGACAAAAATGTTGGATGTTTCCAAGAGTACATTGTATAGTACCAACTGTATCTTTTTCTTCCGCTTCTACGGTGGATGGAAAACGTATGGAGCCGTCTCGCTGACGGTACGGATATCTTGATGGGATTCGGCTGGAGGCGACAATGTCCGGCTATGGATGGCATAACGATATTTCCATATCTATTTAGGAAATAAATTGCTAATCCCGATGACATTTCGGCGTGAATGCATAAAGCAAGGTTGCACAGAACAACCATTGTGTATATAATTTCCCACATCTTCAAAAGGTAGGAACTCAGATGGAACTACAGATTCAGGATTTAGTCGCATCTATCAAGCGTGATGGAATTGAGGAGGCTGAGAAGAAGGCCGCTGAAATCATTTCCACGGCGACCGACAAGGCCGGGGATATCGTCGCTTCCGCGAAGAAGGAAGCGGAAAAGCTGATTGATGAAGCTAAGAAGGATATCGATGTCCGGGACCAGAGCGCCCGCGCTTCATTGCAGCAGGCAGCCCGTGACGTCCAGCTTTCATTGAAGAAAGCGTTGCAGGAACAATTGGACCGCCTGCTTGAAAAGCAGATCGCACAGGCTTTTGATTCAAAGGCGTTGGTCGACCTTGTCGCGAAGGTCGTCACCTCCGGTATCGCGGATCCAGCGAAGACCGTCGTCGAACTGAACGAAAAGACCTGCAAGGCGCTTTCCGCGGATCTGAAGGCGAAACTGGCCGATCAGATCAAGGCTGGTCTGGAGATCCGTCCGGTAGCTGGCGTCGACGCTGGATTCAGAATCGCCGACAAGGATGGTTCCGGCTTCTACGATTTCGGCGCCGAGGAAACCGCGGACATGATGGCTCCGTTCCTCAGTCCGGCGATTCAGGAAATCGTATTCGCTTCAGCGAAACAGTAAGAGGAGCCCTACAGTGTCTTCCTACTATTATCTGGTAGCAACATTGCCGATGCTCCGTTACGAGGATTCCGCACCTATGTCCCATGATGCGTTCCTTGAGTTGTGCCACGGCAATATCGGTGATTCCGACTACCGGTTGATTCGGGCCGCCTCTCTTGCGGCTACGCCCGATGAGAGGTCCCAAAAACATCCGTTTCTGCGCAAATGGAATACCTTCCGTGACATGGTCACCAGAGAACTCAACGACCAACGCGCCAGGAAACTGGAGCTTGGCGGCGATCGGTACAGGAATGAAGGGGACAAGGAATACCGGATCAGTGAAACGGTCCGTGCCGCTCTTTCCTCCTCCGATCCCTTGCAGGGCGAGCTATTGCTCATGCAACTGTATTGGAAGTATCTGGATGACTTGAGCGGGCTTCATACCTTTGATATCGAAGCGTTGCTTGCCTATGCGGTCAAGCTACAGATCCTCGAACGGAAGAGTCGGTTCACCATCCAGGATGGCAATTCCGAGTTCAAGAGGCTCTTCTCCAATCTACAGTCAAAAATCAAGAGCATATAAGTGGAGTATGGATATGGCAAAGAATAAAGGACGTGTTACCGGTGTAAACGGGAACATGGTTACAGTGGAATTTGAAGGCGCCATTTCAAAGAATGAAGTAGGCTACATCCACGTCGGCGACACTCGTCTGAAGAGTGAGGTCATCAGGATCAATGGCAAAACCGCCAGTCTACAGGTCTTTGAGATGACCAATGGAGTATCCGTCGGGGATGAAGTCGAATTTACCGACGAGATGCTCAGCGTAGAGTTGGGGCCCGGTCTGCTGACTCAGATCTACGACGGGTTGCAGAACCCCCTTCCGGATCTCGCCGCGCAGTGCGGCTTCTTCCTCCAGAGGGGCGTCTACCTTGATCCGATTCCGAACAAGGACTGGGAATTCACTCCGACCGTCAAAGTTGGGGATGCCGTTCGTCCCGCCGATACCATCGGTACCGTGCCCGAAGGTCTGTTCACACACCAGATCATGGTTCCGTTCTCCTTCGCCGACGTCCCCTGGACGGTCGTCTCCATCAAGGAGAAGGGCATCTATAACGTCCGTGACACCGTAGCGGTGATCAAGGACCCCAAGGGCAACGAAAAGAAACTCTCCATGGTGTTCTCCTGGCCTGTCAAGAAAGCCATCACCAACTATGATGAAAGGCTCCGTCCGGAAGAGACGATGGTCACCAAGGTCAGGATCATCGATACCTTCCTGCCTGTCGCCAAGGGCGGTACCTACTGCGTACCAGGCCCCTTCGGTGCCGGCAAGACCGTCTTGCAGCACCTGACCAGCCGTAACGCCGACGTCGATATCGTAATCATCGCCGCCTGCGGCGAACGTGCCGGCGAGGTCGTAGAGGTATTGAAGGAATTCCCTGAACTGATCGACCCGAAGACCGGACGTTCCCTGATGGAACGGACGATCATCATCTGCAATACGAGCTCGATGCCCGTCGCTGCCCGTGAAGCTTCCGTATATACGGCGGTGACCATGGCGGAGTACTACCGGCAGATGGGCTTGCATGTATTGCTGCTCGCCGACTCCACCAGCCGTTGGGCCCAGGCGATGCGCGAGATGAGCGGTCGTCTTGAGGAGATACCTGGAGAAGAGGCGTTCCCCGCATATCTGGAAAGCCGCATCGCGGAATTCTACGAACGTGCCGGCAAGGTCCGCTTGCGCGACGGCAAGATCGGTTCCGTCACCATCGGTGGAACGGTCAGTCCCGCCGGTGGTAACTTCGAGGAACCAGTCACCCAGGCCACGTTGAAGGTAGTAGGCGCGTTCCACGGTCTTTCCCGTGAACGTTCCGACGCCCGCAAGTATCCTGCCATCCACCCGATGGATAGCTGGTCGAAGTACACCGGTATCATCGACAGCGCGAAAGTCGAGTACGCACGCGCGATCCTGTTCCGCAGCAATGAAATCAACCAGATGATGAAGGTCGTCGGTGAAGAGGGCACTTCCGTAGAGGATTATATCGTCTATCAGAAGGGCGAACTGCTCGATAGCGTATATCTCCAGCAGAACTCGTTCGATCCCGTCGATGCTTCGGTCCTTCCTGCGCGTCAGCTCCATACCTTCGATCTGCTGTTCAGGATCCTCGCCTCCAACTATGACCTGGAGGACAAGAAGGCCGTCCGTATCTTCTTCAACGAATTGCGCCAGAAGTTCCTTGACTGGAACAACGTCACGGAGACGAGCGAGCGTTTCAAGCAGCTTGAGAATGAAGTGACGGAATTGTACAAGAGCAAAGCGGTCGGCTTCGACAAAGCCGCCGAGAAGCTGCTTTAAGGTGGTGGAAGATGATGCAGAAAGTATATACAAAGATTGAATCTATCGTCGGCAACGTAATTACCGTGCGTGCTGAAGGGGTCAAGAACAGCGACTTGGCTGTCGTGACCACCGCCCACGGCGAATCCTATGCCAACGTCATCAAGCTCGATGGAGACTTGGTTTCGTTGCAGGTGTTCTCCGGCGCGCAGGGTATCTCCACCGGTGACCAGGTACGGTTTCTCGGAGTCCCGATGCGGGTCTCCTATACCGAGGACCTCCTCGGCCGCGTATTCTCCGGAAGTGGCGTCCCCCGTGACAAGGGGCCTGCCTTGACCGAGAACATGATCGAGATCGGCGGACCGTCGGTAAACCCCGCCAAGCGTATCATCCCCCGCAACATGATCCGTACCGGTATCCCCATGATCGACGTGTTCAATACGCTGGTCGAAAGCCAGAAGCTGCCGATTTTCTCCGTCTCCGGCGAACCGTACAACCAGTTGCTCGCCCGGATCGCGATGCAGGCCGAAGTCGACCTGATCATCCTCGGCGGCATGGGACTGAAGTACGACGACTACCTGTTCTTCAAGGATACTTTGGAGAAGAGCGGGGCTATGAGCCGCACGATCATGTTCATCCATACCGCGAGCGACCCGACCGTCGAATGTATGCTCGTGCCTGACATGGCGCTGGCCGTCGCTGAGCGTTTCGCGCTGGATGGCAAGAAGGTCCTCGTCCTGTTGACCGACATGACCAACTTCGCCGACGCCATGAAGGAAATGGCCATTACAATGGACCAGGTCCCTTCCAACCGTGGTTACCCCGGAGACCTCTACAGCTCCCTGGCTTCCCGGTATGAGAAGGCTGTCGACTTCGAAGGCGCCGGTTCCGTAACGATTCTCGGTGTCACGACGATGCCTGGCGACGACGTCACCCATCCGGTTCCCGACAATACGGGGTACATCACCGAGGGCCAGTACTACCTCAAGGGTGGTCGTATCGAACCGTTCGGTTCCCTGTCCCGTCTGAAGCAGCAGGTCAACAAGGATACCCGCGATGACCACCGCGCTCTGATGGACGGTATGATCAAGCTCTACAGCGCCTACAAGGAGTCCTTGGAGAAGAAGTCGATGGGTTTCCAGATGTCTGAATGGGATGACAAGCTGCTCAAGTACGGTGAACTGTTCGAGAGCAAGCTGATGGACCTGTCCGTCAACATTCCGTTGGAGCAGGCGTTGGATCTCGGTTGGGAAATCCTTGCCGCATGTTTCGAGCCGAACGAGACCGGGTTGAAGAGTGATCTGATCCTGAGCCGCTGGCCGAAGAAGATCGGTTGATCCTGGAGGGTTGAATGGCCGTCAAACTGACGAAGAACGAGCAGAAGAAGCAGAAGGACCAGCTCAAACAGTATCAGCGCTATCTGCCGACCTTGCAGCTGAAGAAACAGCAGCTACAGGTCGTGATCCGGCAGATAGAGGCTGAGGCCGAGCGGTATCGCCAGCAGCAGCAGGCTGTCGTGGCGGGACTACAGGACTGGGTGGCCGTCTATCATGAAAACTGCTTTTTCCGCAATGACCTTCGCCTTGAGAATCTGGTCCAGGTGGACCGGGTGATCAAAGCGAAAGGGAATATCGCGGGTGTTTCGATACCCGTATTCAAGGAGCTGACCTTCAAACCGATCTCCTACGACCTGAACGATTATCCGCTCTGGGTCGACAAGGGAATCGAGTCGCTGCGCGATGTAGCGAGATTTGATGCGTTGATCGCTACGTTGGAGCAGCAGATCTCCCTGTTGGGGAGGGAACTGCGTACCACGAGCCAGCGCGTCAATCTGTTTGAGAAGGTGAAGATTCCTGAGGCCAAGGAGAATATCCGTCGTATCGGTATCTACCTTGGAGACCAGCAGACCGCGGCTGTCGTCCGTGGAAAGATCGCCAAGAAGAAATTGGTAAAGGTGTCCGCGTAATGATAGTCAAAATGAAAAAAGTGTCTGTCATTGTGCAGGCGCATGATAAGAAGGATATGCTCAGGGCTTTGCGAAAGGCAGGGTTGCTCCATATCTGTGACGAGAAGGTCCGGACCGCGACCGTCGAGGAGCTGCAACGAGAGGGCGAAGCCCTTGAGCGGGTCCGCGCACAGATACAGGAGGCCGCCGACGCCAGGGCGAAAGCCACCAAGCAGAAGGGCAAGGTGGAACAGCTCTCCTGTACCGACGAGGAATTCGCCCGGTTGCAGGCCAAGCTCTCCGCCATGCTCGACGAACGCAAGGAACTGACCGAGCGTGTCGCGAAAGAGGGCATGCTGTGTGAACAGATCCGCGGTTGGGGGGACTTCGCCCCTGAGATGATCAGCGAGCTTCGGAAAAAGGGCGTCAGACTCTCGTTCTACACGATCGGGAAGAAAGAGATGGAGCAGATTCCAGAAGATAGTTCCTATATCCGTCTTTCCCCTGTCGGGAAGCTCCTTTGTATCGCCGTGGTCGGCGATCCGTTGCCGGCGGGGTTCCCCGCCACAAGGTTCGACTTGCCTGAATATGGCTTGTCGGAACTTGAGTACCGGATCAACAACGCTCGCAAGCGCTTGGCTGATATCGATGATGAATTCGCCTCCTGTGGCCGGTATCTCGACGCCTATCGCAAGCAGCTCGCCCGCACCGACCAGAGTACCCGTTTCGAAGAGGTCGCTGCCTCGATGAGCGATGGAGACCAGATCGCCTGGGTGACCGGCTATGTACCGGAACCCAAGTCGGAGGATTTCCGCAAGCTCGCGTCAGACAACGCCTGGGGCTATCTGATGGAGGATCCGACTGAGGATGATGACCCTCCGACATTGGTCAAGTACCCGAAGGGGGTAGGGATCATCAAGCCGGTCTTCGATATCCTCGGGACCGTCCCTGGGTATCGCGAGTACGACATCAGCATGTGGTTCCTGCTGTTCTTCACGCTGTTCTTCGCCATGATCATCGGTGACGCCGGCTATGGATTCATCTTCCTCGCTGTCGCGGTGGTGATGCATATCAAGCAGAAGAAGGCGACGAATATCACCGTTCTGCTCTATGTATTGAGCATAGCGACGATAGTCTGGGGCAGTCTGACCGGTACGTGGTTCGGTTCGGCGACGATCATCGAATCCGTGCCGTTCCTCAGGATGCTTGTCATACCGCAGATAGCCAACTATCCGGAACTGTTCGGTGAAACGGCGGTCAGCGCCCAGAACATGGTCATGAAGTTCTGCTTCATCATCGGTGCGGTGCAGCTTTCCCTGGCCTGTGTGCTGAACGTGATCCACAAGATCCCCAAGAAGGATCTGAGCGCGGTAGCCGATATCGGCTGGCTGATCGACGTGCTGGCCTTGTATTTCATGGTCCTTCAGTTGGTCATCGGCGCTCCGACGAATGTCGGCATGGTATTCGCCTGTGTAGGTATCGGGTTCGTGCTGGTCTGCGTGTTCGGTAGCCAGGCTCCTGGTGTTCCGTTCGTACAGGGGCTCAAGTCTGGTATGGGCGGGTTCTTCACGACCTTCCTCAATACGATCAGCTGCTTCTCCAACATCATGAGCTATATCCGTCTGTTCGCTGTCGGCATGGCCTCGCTGGCCATCGCCCAGAGCTTCAACAACATGGCGGGTGGAATGTTGCAGGGGTTCGCGCTTCCCGCCGGTATCCTGGTGCTTGTGATCGGACATGGGCTGAACCTTGTCATGGGTCTGCTTTCGGTCGTCGTACATGGTGTGCGACTGAATCTCTTGGAATTCTCCGGACAGCTCGGCATGGAGTGGACCGGTGTTTCATATGATCCGTTCAGAGAGACGGTAAAAGAAAAATGACGTTGTTGGTCAAAACAACTAAGGAGTTAAAAAATGAATAGTATTGCTTACATCGGTATGGCTTGTGCGCTGTGTTTGTCCGCTTTGGGTTCCGGTCTTGGTGCTGGTGCTGCTTCCCAGGCTGCCGTCGGCGGTTGGAAGAAGTGTTATGCGAACGGCAAACCCGCTCCGTTCATCATGGTCGCATTCGCTGGCGCACCTCTCACCCAGACGATCTACGGGTTCTTGTTGATGAATTTCATCAGCAGCGCGGTAGCTTCCGGCGCGCCCGGTCTCCTGGCCCTTGGTTGTGGTGTCTTCGGTGGTCTGGCTATCGGTCTTTCCGCTTGGATGCAGGGCAAGTGTTCAGCTTGTGCTTGTGACGCTCTCGCCGAGACCGGCAAGGGTACCGCGAACTACTTTATCGTCATCGGTATCGTAGAGACCGTCGCTCTGTTCACCTTGGTCTTCTGTTTGCTGCTGCTCCAGTAAGATAACGTTTCTGGCCAACAGCGATGAAACCGTCGCAGGACTTCCGTCTTGCGGCGGTTTTTCTTTAGGGGTGCAATAGGGGTACCCCCAATGTCATTAAGTTAAGCTATTGAAAGGAAGGGCGGGGCGAACCATGAGGGC
>CAYOWS010000054.1:0-10411 GCA_964407735.1 uncultured Sphaerochaeta sp.
TGTCCGTATGTCTGGGTCTATCTCTGGGTCTATGTCAGGCGTATGTCCCTATGTCTCTATCTGTGGGTCTATGTCAGGGTCTATCACCGCGGTATGCGGCCTGACGGCCTACCGCCGCTCGGTATCTGTTCTGGCGAGATTTCTACCAACAAAAAACTGTATTCTAGGGCTCTAGAATAGCGATGCTGAATCACCACGGGGGGTTTTTCGTATATAGGGGGTATGAAATATCGACACAACACCCCCATCACTCTGGATATCAAGGAACTTCCTACGGAAAAACGTCCGAGGGAACGAATGGAAAAGAACGGGCCGACAGCCCTTTCAGATCTGGAGCTTCTCGCTATTCTGATCGGTTCAGGAAGCAAGGAACGTCCGGTTCAAGTACTAGCGAAAGATCTGCTACGAGTCCTAGATGACTCGTCCGTTTCAATCGGACTTCCCGAACTATGCAAGGTCAAAGGGCTGGGACCGGCGAAAGCCGCCGTCATCTGCGCAGCCTTGGAACTTGGCAGGCGGAGACTCCCCACAAAAAAACGGCAAATCGCATCACCAGTCGATGTCTACCCACTGGTCCAGCACTACGGGACCCGCCAACAGGAACACTTTCTCAGTATATCGCTCAACGGTGCTCATGAGGTGATGGCGATTTCAGTCGTCTCCATCGGACTGGTCAACCGTACGCTGGTCCACCCACGGGAGGTTTTCGCCGAGGCGGTACGGGAACGGGCGACCGCGATCATCATAGCCCACAACCACCCTTCCGGGAATCTGCAACCGAGCGAAGAAGACGCCGAAGTGACCAGACGGCTCAAACAGGCGGGAGAAATCCTCGGCATCAAGATCCTGGACCACCTGATATTTGACCAGGAACATTTCTATTCGCTCATGGAGGGCGGGGAATTTGCGTAAGCAAGGAGTAGGGATATATGCGGGAAACCAGTTAATCCATGTAGGAGCACTTCCGAAATATATCCATGAGCTACTGGATTCTCTATTTAGTTGGTTACAAAGTTCAATACTTCATCCTTTGGTCAAATCCTGCGTTTTCCATTATGAATTTGAGTTCATCCACCCTTTCTCAGACGGTAACGGGCGTATAGGCAGGCTCTGGCATACGTTGATTCTCCAGAACTGGAAACCTTTTTTCGCATGGCTGCCAATAGAGACGCTTATCAAGGATAAGCAACAAGAATACTATGCGGCATTGAATCATGCCAACACTTCGGGAGAATCAACGATATTCGTGGTCTTCATGCTGCATATCATCAAAGATACGTTACGACAATTATCCGTAGTACAGAGTTCGTCAAATGTCGGTGTAAATGTCGGTGTAAATCCATCATCACAGCAAAAACTTCTGTTAACATTACTGCAAGAGTCCCCACACATGACCAGCGGGGAATTAGCACAACAGATGGGATTGTCCAAGAGACAGGTTGAACGGATCATTGCAGATGTAAAAGCTTCCGGTAAGATTGAACGAATCGGAGCACCCAAGAACGGCTATTGGAAAATACTGTAGTAAAAAAACAGTTTCCGATACCCCATGTCACATTCTACCTATCCGCGATCATCAGGTTCTTGTCTTCGGGATCACAGAACGCTTCATGCCCCTCGCAGGGGTTGGTGTGGACGACCACATGCTTCACGTTGGGGAACTCCCGCTCGATCTTGTCGTGGACGGTTTCGGCGATATCATGCGAGGCGAAGAGTGGAAGGTAGCGGCAGCAACGGATCTCCACCTCGACATAGAATCTCGCCCCGGTGATGCGGGTCTTGAGCAGATCGATCATCTTCACCCCGTCGACGGCGAGAATCTCGGACTCAAGCTTGAGCCGGGTCGCCTCATCGACGGAAGCGTCCAACAGGACATCGACGGCCGACTTGAAGATATCGATGGCGACCTTGATGATCAGCAGACAGATCACCAGAGAGGCTATCGGGTCGAGTATCGGCACTCCGAGACGAGCACCGAGGATACCGATGAACGCGCCAAGAGCCGAAAGGACGTCGGAACGATGGTCCCACGCCGTTGCACGCAATGAATTCGAGCCCGTCTTGCGACTGACACGGATCGTATACTGATACAGGCATTCCTTGACGACCATCGTCCCGATAGCCACCAGCAGAGGCAGCAAGGTCGGCACGACGATGATCTCGGGGTTGAGTATCTGCTTGATGCCGCTGTAGCCGATCATGCAGCCAGTGGCGAAAATCGCGATCGCGAGAAAGATGGAGACGACGCATTCGATCTTGTCATGCCCGTATTGGTGATGGGTGTCGGCCTGTCTGTCGGATGCCGCGACTCCGCCGATCACGACGAAATTGCTGATCACATCGCTGGAAGAGTTCACCGCGTCGGAAATCATCGCACTTGAATGCCCTACGATACCGGCGATCAATTTTACCACGGCTAACACGATGTTGCAGGCGGTGGAGATCACGGCCGCCCTCAGACTGCTGCGGGTCATGGCCTTTTCCTCCACCAGACGCCGGGCGTCAAGATTTTCCGTGTTATCCATGGCTAACCTCCCTTGAAATACGGGAAAAGGACGGCAACACCGCAGGGGCATCCCGTCCTTCACATCATCAATAATATACCTATACGGCGAACTAACGGCTATGGCGCCCTTTCAGGACATCCACGACCTCGCTGAACTGTACGTTCTTCTGTGCGAGCAATACCATGAAATGGTACATGAGGTCGGCGGCTTCCCCAAGGAACAGGGATTTGTTGTCGTCCTTGCTCTCAATGATCAGCTCGACTGCCTCTTCTCCAACCTTCTGGGCGATCTTGTTCAGACCGCGGCTGAACAGATGGTTCGTATAGGAACCTTCCACAGGATATTCGCGGCGATCCTGGATGACCTCTTCAAGATAGAACAGGAATTCGGATGAAGAAACCTCGGAGGGATTGTTCTCCTCATCGAAACAGGTATCCGCGCCAGTATGGCAGACCGGGCCGGTGGGAATCGCCTTGATCAACAGGGTGTCGCCATCACAGTCCTCAAGGATCTCCCTGACCTGAAGATAGTTTCCGGAAGTCTCACCCTTCGTCCAGAGCTTCTGCCGGGAGCGGGACCAGAACGTGACGAGCCCGCGCTCTTTCGTGATATGCAACGCTTCTTCGTTCATGTAGCCCAGCATCAGGACCCTACGGGTCACCGCATCCTGTACAATAGCGGGTACAAGACCATTTCCTTTGGCAAAATCAACTGGCATAGACAACTACTCCTCC
This sequence comes from uncultured Sphaerochaeta sp., assembly GCA_964407735.1. Taxonomy (GTDB): domain Bacteria; phylum Spirochaetota; class Spirochaetia; order Sphaerochaetales; family Sphaerochaetaceae; genus Spiro-02. The sequence continues at coordinate 3,242 of CAYOWS010000054.1, forward strand.
GGTGTCTCCTGCGGGATGCGGACGGTTATACCATGTTTCCGCAAAAAGATCTTCAACTCTGGAATATCAATCTGATGAAAATGGAAAATCGAAGCCGCCAACGCTGCGTCGGCACCCCCGTTCTCAAAAACATCAGTGAAATGCTCCATGGCTCCAGCCCCACCACTGGCAATAATGGGAATATCAACACTATCACCGATACGGCGGGTCAAGTCAACAGCAAATCCATTTTTTGTACCGTCATGGTCCATGGAAGTGACCAATAGCTCGCCCGCTCCCAACGAAGCTACCTGCCGAGCCCAGGAGAGGACCTCGATCCCCGTAGGGGTCCTGCCCCCATGAACATAGACCTCCCACCCCTCTTTACTCCCGGCGTCGAAAGCGGAATTCCTACGGGCGTCGATCGCACACACGACGCATTGGGAACCGAACTGCAACGCCATCTCACTGATGATGTCTGGATTCTTCACCGCCTCGCTGTTGATCGATATCTTGTCGGCTCCCGCATCGAGCAGTCGCCCCACGTCGGCAACGGTACGGATGCCGCCACCGACAGTGAACGGGATATCGATACGATCGGATATCCGCCGGACAAGTTCACAGAACGTCCCTCTGTTCTCCACGGTCGCGGTGATATCAAGGAAGGTCAGCTCATCGGCACCTTGCCGCGCATAGAGAGCGGCAAGCTCCACAGCATCGCCCGCGTCTCGCAGGTTCACGAAATTGACCCCTTTCACAGTACGTCCGTCACGGACATCCAGACAGGGGATGATACGTTTCGCAAGCATCAGGCACCTCCCTTCAGGCTCGGTTCGGCAGCGGCACCATCAATCGAGACAAGTTCTTCCAGCGTAACGCGGTGTTCATAGATCGCCTTGCCGACGATCGCCCCGGTCAAACCAGATCGGGACAACGCAAGAAGGTCATCGATCGACGAAACCCCTCCGCTGGCGATCAACTCCATCGGCAAGCCCTCGCCCGCCATCCTGTCGATCAACCTCCGATACAGCTCGGTCGAAGGTCCGCCCAACATTCCGTCACAGGCGATATCGGTACAGATCACACGCCTGAATCCGGCTCGAAGATATTCGGCGATGAACTCACCGACTTCAAGGTCGGTCGATTCGGTCCATCCTACCGTGGCTATCATTCCACCGCGGCAATCGGCGCCGAGGATCAGCCTGTCGGCCCCCCAACGTTCCAGCCAACCAAGGACGGTCTCCGGCTCTTTCACCGCGATACTTCCACAAGTCACTTGCGCCGCCCCACAGTCGAACACCTTGCGAAGATCCCGGTCGCTCTTGACGCCACCGCCGAAATCAATGATGAGTCCAGTACCTGAAGCGATCCGCTCCAATACCGAGGAGTTCACCACATGCCCGCTTCTCGCACCGTCAAGGTCGACCAGATGCAACCGGGACAGACCGGCGTCCTCATACCGCTTGGCGACATCCAGAGGATCGGTATCGTATACTTTCTTCTGGTCATACTCCCCTTGGGACAGACGGACGCAACAACCGTCGATGATATCTATAGCCGGGATGATCTGCATGGACACCTCTCCTTTATCCTATCGACAAACCTACAACGCCAGGAAGTTGCGAAGGATCCGTTCGCCTATCGCGCCGCTTTTCTCAGGATGGAACTGTACGCCACGGAAATTGCCCTTGTGCATCGCACAGCTGAAAGTCAGATCCGCGTAGTCGCAGGTCGCAATGGAACCCTCTCCTGAGGAGACATAGTAGCTATGGACGAAATAGACATAGCTTTCCGGATCGACACCCTTGAACAACGGGTCAGAGGAACAGGTGATGGTATTCCAGCCCATATGGGGTATCTTGCAACCGGTACCGGAGGGAAACCTTCGTACCGTCGTATCGAACATGCCGAGGCAATCGGTGTCATTCTCCTCACTGGAGGCGCACATCAGCTGCATGCCGAGGCAGATGCCGAGGAACGGCTGGGTCAGACTTGTCAGCACCTTGTCCAATCCGTTCTCGCGAAGATAGGCCATGGCGGTGGAAGCCTCCCCTACGCCGGGAAAGATCACCTTGTCGGCGTCCCGAAGGGTATTTGGATCGTCCGTCACGACGGCATCCACCCCCAGCCGTTCCAAAGCGCAGAGGACCGAGCGGATATTGCCGGCGTTGTACTTCACGACGGCGATCATCTACAGCACCCCTTTCGTAGAGGGCAAGGCGTTTGACCACGGGTATCTGTGGACCGCCTGGCGGACAGCCCTCGCGAACGCTTTGAACAAGGCCTCGGCCTGGTGGTGGGTGTTGCCGGAAGAGACCTGCATGTTGAGATTGCACTTGGCCTCGTCACAGAAGGACTTGAAGAAATGCTGGAACATCTCGGTCGGGAAGGTCCCGACCATCTGGCGGGAGAACTCCACGTCCCAGACGAAATAGGGACGGCCTGAGAAATCTATGGCGACCTGCGCCAGGACATCGTCCATCGGAAGAACTTCAAAACCATATCGGCTGATACCCCGTTTATCGCCCAAGGCCTGGAGGAACGCCTGACCCAATACGATGCCGATATCCTCGACCGTATGGTGTTCATCAATCTGCAAATCCCCATCGGCATGAAGGTCCGCATCGATTCCGCTGTGCCGCACCAGTTGCGCCAGCATATGGTCAAAAAACGGAAGCCCTGTGGCGATACAGCCTTTGCCGGAACCATCGAGGTTGAGATCAAGGGAGATATCTGTCTCAGCGGTCTTGCGATTGACCCGCACACGCCGTTCCAGCTTGACGGACTTGCCGCCGAGAATGAACATCGCGATCTCCTGCCAGGACTCCGACACCAGGACGCAGACTTCGGACAAGCCCATCTCACCGGCCATGCCTTGTTTCAGTTCCTCGGCCCGTGAAGGATCGGCGAACCAGATCGCCTTGCATCCGATGTTCTTTGCCAACTGTACGTCGGTCAGTCTGTCCCCGATCATCAATGAGTGCTCGATATCATAGTTTCCATTAAAATATTCATCCAGCATGCCGATTCCAGGCTTTCGTCCTGGACAATTATCCTCAGGCAACGAGAGGTCGATATGCTGGACGTCAAACGTAATCCTTTCGCCAGCAAGGGTCTCTATGATCCGTTCATGGACGGGCCAGAACGCTTCGGATGGAAAACTCGGAGTACCGACGCCATCCTGGTTGCTCACCATGGCGAAGTAGTAGTTGGACTCCTCTTTCAACTTCCGCAACGCGTTGAAGACTCCTGGAATCCATTCGATCTTATCAAAGCTGTCGACCTGATCCTCTACCACGAGAATCCCGTCCCGATCCAGGAAAAGAACCGGCTTGTGCATGCGGGCCTGTTCCATACCACCACTCTCCTCTTCTCGGATACCGGAACCTTCATGGCGTCGCCAGTTCCGATTCTCCTCGAACATCAGTCTCTTGTGACTCGCATCCCATGGTCGATGAAGGCCATCAGGAGGATACCCAGCATCTTACTGGAAAACCCGATGACGGACAATCTGACCGGGATATCTATCCACGGCCGTATCGGGCAAAAGCCTCGATAAGGCGGGCGTTCTCCGCATCGCTTCCGACGGTAACGCGGACACAACCCTGGCAATGAAGTTCCTTGCTCCTGTTGCGGATGATGATCCCCCGATCCCTCAGCCACAGGCAAAGCCCGTCGGGATCATCGACTTGCACCAACAGGAAGTTGGCGTCGCTGGGAAACACTTTCCTGACGACGGGCAAGGCGTCCAAGTCTGCGGCCAACGCCTCCCTGGCCTCGATGATCTCCCGGGAGGCGGCTTCGACCGCTTTCGCCTGAGCCAAAGCCTCGACGGCAAGTTCCTGTGAGGGTCCTCCGAGGTTGTAGGGGTACTTGGTGTTGATCATCGTCCGAATGATCGCTTCACAGGCGATGGCGATTCCGACACGGGCGTTGGCAAGCGCCCAGCTCTTGGAGAGCGTGCGCATCACGACCAGCCGGGGATATCGTTCCAGCAAGGTCACGGCCGAAGGATACGGGGAAAAATCGAAATAGGCCTCATCGACTACGACGATACCGTCGAACATAGCGCAGACACGCTCGATCTGCTCCAGCGGAAACGCATTGCCCGTAGGATTGTTCGGGGAACAGATGAACAGAAGCTTGCAACGCCCCCCATCTGGACTCCGGTTCGCCTTTTCTTCCGCCAAAGCGTTTTCAAGCACCGGAAAATCAAACTGGAAGCCGGGGGTGAGCGGACAGGTCAGGACCGCCACGTCGTTGATATCGGCGAATACACGATACGCCCCGTAGGTCGGAGGCAACAGCATGACCGAATCCTTTCCGGGAACACAGAAGATACGCATCAACAGGTCGATGATCTCATCGCTCCCATTGCCGATGACCATATCGGAAGCGGGAAGTCCCAGGGCCCGCTCCACCCCCTCCCTGACTTTCGTGGAAAGCGGATCAGGATAACGGTTGCGCCCCTTGTCCCCGACAAAGTCCCGCCAGTTCTCGTTGGCGTCAAGATAGACCTCGGCGACCCCCTTGAAGTCGTTGCGAGCACAACTGTACGGAATCAGCGAAGCGATGTTCGGACGAAGCAGTCCGTCTATTTCATCATGACATTTCATTTTTCTCTCCCGCCTCTATTTTTCCAATGCCACCAGACGCAGCGCGACAGCACGCGCATGCGCTGAAAGCTGTTCCGCCGACGCCATGGTACAGACGGTCGGCCCAAGTTGTTCCAAGCCTGCCGGAGACAGACGTTGGACGGTGATCTTCTTGATGAAGCTATCCACGCTCACCCCGCTTGTCGAATGAGCCCATCCGCTTGTCGGCAACGTGTGGTTCGTACCGGAAGCATAGTCGCCCACCGATTCAGGGGACCATGGTCCGAGAAAAATAGAACCGGCGTTCACTACCGACCGCTCGATCTCATCAGGATTGTCAGTATTGATGATGAGGTGTTCGGGGGCATATTGGTTCACCACCTCAACGACCCTGCCCGGCTGTCGGCAGATGATCGCACGGCTATGGGAAAGCGACGGCAAGAGGTACTCATGCCGGTCAAGATATTTCATCTGGGCCGCGAGGTGTTCCTCGACCGCATCCACGATACGCATGCCTTCAGATTCAGAGGCCTGGACGACAAGCATCGCCTGACTGTCCTTGCCATGCTCCGCCTGACTGAGCAGATCGCTTGCCACGAACGAGGGATCGCTGGAGGCATCGGCCACGACCATCACCTCCGACGGGCCGGCGGGCATGTCGATTGAGCAAAGACCGACGCTCACCTGCTGCTTGGCGCAAGTGACATAGCGGTTGCCCGGCCCGAAGATCTTGTCCACCTTCGGGATCGTCTCAGTACCCGCCGCCATGGCGGCGACCGCCTGCGCGCCACCGACTTTGTAGACGGTATCCACTCCACCGACCTTCGCGGCATAGAGGATCGCGGGGTTCACGCTGCCGTCCTTGGAGGGAGGGGTGCACAGGATGATCCGGGGACAACCCGCCACACGGGCCGGGATGGAGAGCATCAGCACGGTGGAGAACAGCGGAGCCGTACCGCCGGGGATATAGAGTCCGACCCGCTGGATCGGAACGATCTTGCGCCAGCACTCCACTCCGGCGGAAGTCTCCACGTATTCCTCCTGGGGCATCTGGGCGGCATGGAACGCCTCGATATTGCCGGCGGCCCGCTCAATGGCCCGTTTCAGCTCTTCGGGCACAAGATGTTCCGCATGTGAGAATTCCTCGGAGGAAACAGTGAGGGAGGAGAGTTCCACACCATCGAATTTCCGCGAGAAACGATACAAGGCGGCGTCTTTCTCGTTCCGCACGGTTTCTATCACTTCAGAAACGGTATTCCGGATCTCCTGCATATCATCCGAAGGTCTGGCGAGCAGGACTTGGAGTTCTGTATCGGTCGGTTCATAAGCCCGCTGCAACAAATCTGCCATGATTCTCTCCTATTCCGTCATCTTCTCTATCGGAGTGACGAGGATGCCTTGCGCACCAAGGGCCCGTAGTTGCTCGAAGACATCCCAGAACACATCTTCGGAAACGACGATCTGCACGGCGACCCAGCCGGGTTCCAGCAGTTTGGTCACGGTGGGGCTCTTCACGCCACCGACGATCCTCGCGACTTCTCCGATATGTTCTTCAGGCAAGTTGAACATGACATACTTGTAGTTCCTGGCACGCATGACCGCGTCAATCCGCAGCAACAGCCGTTCCAGAATACGTTGCCGTCCGGGATCTTTTTCGGCCATGTCGCTCCGCCCGATCATGACCGCCGTGGATTCGTAGATTTGCTCGACCTCGCGCAGACCGTTCATGGCCAAGGTCGCTCCGGTGCTGACCAGATCGCAGATGGCGTCGGCGATACCAACCGCGGGAGTGATTTCCACCGAGCCGGACACGACGCAAAGTTCCGCCGACACCCCGGCCTCAGCCAGTTTGTTCCCAAGGATGTTGGGATAGCTGGTCGCGATACGCTTGCCCTGCAAAGAAGGCAAGCCTGTATAGTCGAACTGGTTCGGAACCGCGATGGAGAGACGGCAACGGGCGAAACCAAGATCCCTGACCACCGCAAGGTTGAAACCCTGCTCGTCGAATTCATTCCGGCCCACGATACCGATATCGGCGACTCCGTCCTGCACATAGGTCGGGATATCGTCGTCCCTGACATAGAGGAATTCCACAGGGAAATTGGACGCATGTTCCTTGAGCACCCGGGAATCGGAACCGAACTTGATTCCACAGTTCTTGATGATTTCCAACGACTTTTCACTCAACCGCCCGCTTTTCTGAATAGCGATCCGAAGCCTTTCCATGACCTTCCTCCCATGAATCCAACTTGTGGCTCATTAACTCTTTCATCTACCCCTTCTACGAAGGACAACGCCAGATGACTTTTATCCAAGTAGAAGAAAAAAGCCTCCGCGACATGCGGAGGCTTGCAACTTCTTTGTATGGCAATACAGCCCACTCCACGTCTACAGTCGGCAACCTGTGAGATGATGGTGATGGATACTGAAATGCTTCATTTTCATGGATCAACCATACCCAGCAGACCCTCGTATTGTCAAGTGGAGTGCCGTATAAAAATACAAAAACTATGCAATCCATCAGATCAATAGGAGAACTATATACGGTTAATTTCTTTTGTTGTAATTAATTATTTTTTTCCAAATCCCCATAAAC
>CAYOWS010000055.1:0-9348 GCA_964407735.1 uncultured Sphaerochaeta sp.
CCATACATCTTCCTGCCAACAACTCTCTTGGCATAGTGTACCGGAATCTTGCGCTGCCCCTGCTCCTCGTACACGACGAGAGCTACGACTACGATGAACATCGCAAAAACGACTACCACTACGATTGGATTCAAGGTTCCCGCGGAAACGCTTCTGAACAACGTCACGAGAGCCTCAGGAATCCTTGCCACGATACCGGCGAAGATCAACAGCGAGATGCCGTTGCCGACACCGAACTGGGTGATCTTTTCGCCGAGCCACACCAGGAACATGGATCCTGTCGTGACCGTAAGCATGGCGATCAAAGTGAAAGGAACGATACCGATCGTCATAACGCCGGGAATGGACTTGGCGTAGACGGTAACCACAAAGGACTGAATCAGACAGACGACGATCGCGCCATATCTGGTATACCTCTGGATCTTCTTCTTTCCATTGGGGTCCTCCGTCAGCTTCTTCATACTGGGGATGACCAGCATCAGCAACTGCACGATAATCTGCGTACTGATGTAAGGCATGACGCCAAGCATGAACAAGGAGAAATTGGAGAACGCACCACCAGAGAAGAAATTCAAGTATTCGGTAAGCCCGATATTGCTGGAATTACTCTGGGAAAGGAAGTACAGCTTAAGAACTTCAGGGTCGATTCCCGGAATAGGGATCACCGCACCTACACGGCTGATGATCAGCAGCATGAAGGTGAAAAGTATCTTCTTCCGGAGATCCCTCATTCTAAACATCTCAACTAAGGAGTTTGCCATTGCGACCTTCTTTGTTATCTGATTTCACCACCCGCAGCCTTGATCTTCTCGATCGCGCTTGCGGATACCTTGAGTCCTTCAACGATCACCTTCTTGGTCAGTTCCCCGTTCGACAGGATCTTCACCTGGACGTCGGCGCCCTTGACCAACTTGCGATCCTTCAATGCTTCGAGGGTCACCACCTCGCCGTCCTCGAACTTCGCGGACAACGCATCAAGGGAAACAACCTCAAACTCCTGCTTGAATGGATAGTTGGAGAAACCCCTGCGTGCGACGCGGCGGTACAGAGGCATCTGGCCACCTTCGAAACCAGGGCGGGGACCGCCACCGGTGCGGGAGTTCTGCCCGTCATGACCTCTTCCACAGGAACGACCCTTGGAAGAAGCGCCACGACCGACGATCGTCTTCTTGGTATTAGCACCAAACGGTGCTCTGATCTGTGCCATCTTACATCTCCTCGACTTTCACCATGTGCTGAACGACACGGACCATGCCCAGGATGCTGGGGGTCGCGTCATGCACGACGGTGCTGTTGATCTTGCCAAGGCCCAGAGCCTTCACAGTCTTGCGCTGTGCGGGAAGTCTTCCGGAAAGCCCTTTGACCAATGTGATCTTAATCTGCTTGGGCGCTTCTGTCTTTGCTTTTGCTGCCATCGGATCAACCCCACATCTCACTCAGGGACTTACCCCTGTTCTTGGCGACGCTCTTCGCATCAAACAGATGCTCGAGGGCATCAAACGCGGCCTTGACCGTGTTGATGGCGTTCTTGGATCCCAAGGACTTGCTCAGGATGTCGTTGATGCCGCAAGCGTCACAGACAGCGCGGACCGCGCCACCGGCGATGACACCGGTACCGGGAACGGCTGGCTTCAGCAGTACGCTCGCGCTCTTGTACTCACCCTGCACTTCGTGGGGGATCGAGGTCTTCTTCATCGGGACTTCGATCATGTGAGTCTTCGCACGGTCGACGGCCTTGCGGATAGCTTCGGTGACATCGTTCGCCTTGCCGAATCCATAACCGACCTTGCCCTTCTGGTCTCCGACGACCACCAATGCGGAGAAGGAGAACCTTCTACCACCCTTGACGACCTTCGCGACGCGGTTGAGCTTGATCAGCTTTTCGACGTAATCGTCGTTCTTCTCTCTATCTCTAGTTCTTTCCACAGTATCCCCCTAGAACTTGACACCGGCTTTCCGGGCGCCGTCAGCGATGCTTTTCACGATTCCATGATAGAGATAGCCGTTACGATCGAACACGACGGTGTCGATGTTCTTCTCGAGCAATCTCTTGCCAACGATCTCGCCCAGCTTGGCGGCATCTTCCACGTTGTTCTTCAAGCCCTTGAGCTCTTTCTCGAGACTGCTGACGGCGACGAGCGTCTTGCCGGCTTCATCATCGATAACCTGAACATACATGTGGAGGTTGCTTCTGAACACAGTCATTCTCGGTCTGCTGGCAGTACCGGAGATGCTTTTTCTGATATGAAGCTTACGCTTTGCGTGCTTCCGATTTTTATCAATAACTCTATTCATCTCTTTATCCTACCGATCACTTCTTGCCGCCGGACTTACCGACCTTGCGCCTGATGACCTCGTTTTCATACTTGATACCCTTGCCCTTGTACGGTTCAGGAGCTCTCAGCGAACGAATCTCAGCACAGACCTGTCCGACACGCTGCTTGCTGATACCGCTGACGGTGATCTTGTTAGGACCGTCGCTGGTAATCTGGACATCAGGAGTAATGACATATTCGATGATGGTCGAATATCCCAGATTGAGGATCAACAGGTTGCCCTTGATCTCGGCACGGTAGCCGACACCGTTGATGAGCAGGGTCTTGGTATAACCATTGGAGACACCGACGACCATGTTGCTGATCAACTGACGATACAGACCGTGGAAACTCTTGGACGGTTTGGAATCGTCCTTTCTGGTGACCACGACCTGTCCTTCCTGGACATCCACAACCACTTCCGGGCGACATGCCTGGCTGAGCTTGCCCTTGGGGCCCTCAACGTTGATCATGTCGTCGGCGACTGTAATCTTAACCCCAGCGGGGACTGCAATCGGCAACTTACCAATACGTGACATACTTCACCACCTTACCAAATCGTGCAGATCAGTTCGCCACCGACCATCTTCTCGGTTGCCTTCTTGCCGGTGATCACACCGGTAGAAGTGGAGACCACCACTACGCCGAGGCCGTTGAAGACCCGAGGCATTTCCCGATAGCCGGAATAAACACGGCGTCCAGGGGTGGAGATGCGCTCGATTCCGTGGAGCACAGCGTTCTGCTTGTCATCATACTTCAGGAACACACGGATATAGCTGATGCCATCCTTGGTGACTTTCTTGAAGTTCTTGATGAAACCTTCGTTCTTCAGGATCTTGACGATCTGAAGCTTCATCTTGGAAGTTGTAATATCTACTTTCTCATGCTTCGCCTGACTAGCGTTTCTGATCTTAGTCAGCATATCAGCAACAGGATCACTTATAGCCATCTCATTCTCCTACCAGCTGGATTTGGTAACACCAGGAATCTGGCCTTCACTAGCCAATTTGCGGAAGCAAATCCTGCACATATCGAACTTACGCATATAACCACGGGGTCTTCCACAGATTCTACAGCGGTTGACGCTTCTGGTACTGAACTTAGGCTCTCTGTTCGCCTTGACGATCAATGATTTCTTAGCCATCTGTCTTCTCCACCTTATTTGCTGAAGGGCATGCCGAGCTTCTTCAGCAGAGCGTAACCCTCTTCATCGGTCTTGGCGGTCGTCACAATGGCGACGTTCAGTCCGCTGACACGTTCGATCTTGTCATAATCGATTTCGGGAAAGATGATCTGCTCGGTGATTCCGAGAGAATAGTTCCCATGACCATCGAAAGCATTCGGTTTGACACCTTTGAAGTCCTTGACGCGGGGGAGAGCGATACAGATCAGTCTCTCCAGGAAGAACCACATGTTGTCGCCACGAAGGGTGACTACGGCACCGATTTCCTGACCTTCACGAACCTTGAAGTTCGCGATGGACTTGCGGGCCTTGGTCTTCAGCACATGCTGGCCGGTAATCTGCTCAAGTTCCTTGACGGCGGCGTCCAGCAGCTTCTTGTTGACGATAGCCTCGCCAACACCCACGCTCACGACAATCTTCTCGAGACCGGGAACCTGCATCTTAGACTTGTAGCCGAACTCGGTGAAGAGCTCAGGAGCAACTGTTTCAAGATACTTCGTTTTAAAGTTAGGTATGAACTTTTCCATTAGAGCACTTCCCCGGTTTTCTTAGCGAAACGGACCTTGTTGCCGTTCTCGTCAATCTTGTAGCCGACCCTGCTGGTCTCTCCGTTCTTCACGATGAGAGCAACGTTGGAAATATGGATCGGAGCCTCGATTTCCATGATACCGCCCTTGTCCTGCGGATTTTTCTTCTTCATGGTCTTCTTGACCATGTTGGCACCTTGGACAATGACTCGTTCAGTGACTGGGTCGATCTTCACGATCCTACCGGTCTTGCCTTTGTCCTTACCGGCAATGATCTTGACGGTGTCGTTCTTCTTAAGTCTCATGTGTCCACACTCCTACAACACTTCCGGCGCGAGTGAAACGATCTTCATGTAGCCGTCGCGAAGTTCGCGGGCGACTGGCCCGAAGATGCGCTTGCCGCGCGGGTTATTGTTGGCATCGATGATCACGCAAGCGTTGTCATCGAACCTGATATAGGTACCGTCAGGTCTGCGGTATTCCTTTCTCGTACGGACGATGACGGCCTTGAGGACGTCACCCTTCTTGATAGCACCGTTGGGAAGGGCATCCTTGACGGCGACGACGATGATGTCGCCAACGCCGGCAACGTACCTGTGGCTTCCGCCCAGGACCTTGATGCACTGGACTTTCTTGGCACCACTGTTGTCCGCAACATTCAAATAGCTCTGCATCTGTACCATGACGAATCTCCTTGTTTACCGAGCACGCTCGACAACTTGGACGAGGCGCCAGCACTTGTCCTTGCTGATGTGACGGCATTCAACGACACGCACAGTATCGCCGATGTGGGCTTCATTCCTCTCGTCGTGGGCCTTCACCTTCTTGGTGCGGGTCACGTATTTCTTATAGAGAGGATGCAGGGTTCTCGTGGAGACGGCGACGACGATGGTCTTGTCCATCTTGTCGCTGACTACCTGTCCCGTAAAATTCTTCTTGTTCGCTTCCATAATAAGACGCGCCTCGCTTAGTTAGATTTAGTACGAATGCCCAAGGCATATTCGTGGATGATGGTGTTCAAGCGGGCGATCTGCTTTCTGGTGGTGCGCACAGCGAGAGGATTCTCGACATGGCCAAGCACACGGCCCATCCTGAGGTTCAGATACTCCCTGCGGAGCTCATCCCTCTTGGCGACCAGCTCAGCATAGGTCAAATCTTTAAATGAATTCTTCATAACCTACTCCACATCCCTTCTTACGACGACCTTCGTCTTGATCGGAAGCTTGGCTGCCGCCAGCTCGAGAGCTTCACGGGCGAGATCTTCGTTGACTCCACCCATCTCGAACATGACCGCACCAGTCTTGACGACGGCAACCCAACCTTCAGGGTTACCCTTGCCGTTACCCTGACGGGTTTCAGCCGGCTTCTTGCAGTAGGGCATATCAGGGAAGATACGGATCCATACCTTTCCACCACGCTTGATATGACGGGTCATGGCGATACGAGCGGCTTCGATCTGGCGATTGGTGATCCACTTCGGCTCAAGAGCCATCAGACCGAACTCGCCGAAAGCGATCGTATTACCGCGGTGTGCGACACCGTCCGTGGTGCCCCGCTGCTTCTTTCTGTATTTAATTCTCTTAGGACTAAGCATGGTATGTTAACTCCTCGCCTCGACGCTTTCAGCCTTCTTGTCGCTGGGCTTCTTGACCAGCAGGCCGGCGTCTTCTTTCTTCGCCCTGTCGTAGATCTCACCGTTGAACACCCATACCTTGACGCCGATAGCCCCGAAGGAGGTATTCGCCTGGGCGAAACCATAGTCGATATCGGACCGGAGGGTATGAAGAGGTACGCGACCTTCCTTCATCCATTCGGTTCGGGCGATTTCAGCACCGCCAAGACGACCGGAAACCTTGATCTTCACACCCTGGACACCAGCCTGCATAGCCTTGGACACTGCGGTCTTCATTGCTCTGCGGAAGGATCCACGGGAAACCAGCTGCTTCGCCACGTTGGCGGCGATCAACTGAGCGTCACCCTCAGGCTTCTTGATTTCCTTGATCTTGATCTGCACCTTCTTGTCGGAAAGCTTTTGCAGACGAACCCCAAGCTTCTCGACGTTGGCACCCTTGGAACCGATGATGATACCAGGACGACTGGTGGTGATCACGACGGTGACACGCTGGGGCTTTCTGATGATTTCTACATCGGAGATATCAGCACCCTGGACTTCAGGACATTCGACCAACGCCTTGCGGAGCTTCAGGTCTTCATGCAAAGTATCCGCGTATTCCCGAGGATCTACATACCACTTGGACTTCCAGGTCTTGTTGACTCCAAGACGGAGCCCGATTGGATTGACTTTCTGGCCCATTTATTCCCCCACGCTCACTTTTTCGTCGACAACGACGGTAATATGAGACATTCTCTTCAAAAGAATGTCACGTCTCCCATGAGATCTTGGCCAGACTCTCTTCAACCTCGGGCCTTCGTCGACCAGCAGCTCAGAGACGACAAGCTGCTCTTCATCGAGCTTCTTGTTCTGACTCATCGCATTGGCACCAGCCGACTGGAGCACCTTCAGGATCAACCGGGCACCCTTCTGAGGCATGGCCTCAAGGATGGCGACGGCTTCCACATACGGCTTCCTTCTCACCAGATTCGCAACAGGGCGAACCTTGGTAGGGGAAACCATCAAGTACTTGGCAACAGCTCTATAACCTTTCTTCGCTTCCATAATTACCTACCTGCCTTCTTGTCGGAGGCGGTATGACCGCGGAAAATCCGGGTAGGAGCAAACTCGCCGAGTTTGTGTCCGACCAGGTTCTCAGTCACGAACACCGGGACCCAAGTCTTGCCATTGTAGACGGAGATCGTGAATCCGACCATTTCAGGGATGATCGTCGAACAGCGGGAATACGTCTTGATCATCTGCTTCTGTCCAGCCTTATTAGACTCTTGAACCCTTTTATACAGTTTCTTCTCAATAAAAGGACCTTTCTTGATTGACCTTGCCACTTTCTACTCCTACTTCCGCTTCTTAACGATGAACTTGTTGGAAGGCTTCTTCTTGGAACGAGTCTTACCACCCTTGGTGGGCTTGCCCCACGGAGTGACAGGATGCCGTCCAGCAGCAGTCTTACCTTCACCACCACCATGCGGGTGGTCGACAGGGTTCATGACGACACCACGAACCTTGGGTCTCCGGCCGAGGTGACGACTTGCGCCAGCCTTACCGAGGGTCACGTTCATGTGGTCCTCGTTGCCGAGGCTACCGATGGTAGCGTAGCATTCGCCAAACACCATGCGCATCTCGCCCGAAGGAAGACGGAGGGTGACGAAATCGCCTTCCTTGGCGACGATCGTAGCACCGAGGCCGGCGCTGCGGATCAACTGACCACCACGGCCGAGGGTCAACTCGACGTTATGGACGGTCAAACCAAGGGGGATGTTCTTCAGGGGAAGCGCGTTTCCGATCGTCAACGGAGATTCAGGACCACTTACGACCTGAGTCCCTACGGTCATGCCCCTGGGGGCGAGCATGTAACGTTTCTCACCATCCACATAGAACACCAACGCGATGTTGGCGGTGCGGTTCGGATCGTATTCGATCGTCCTGACGATGCCTGGGATGCCATACTTGTCGCGCTTGAAATCGATGATACGATATGCGCGCTTATGACCACCGCCTCTGCGACGAACACTGATACGACCGAAAGTGTCACGACCCGCCTTCTTCGGGAGGCTGGTGGTGAGGGACTTCTCCGGCTTATTGGTAGTGATGTCACTGAAGACCAAGGTGGTCTTCTGGCGAAGGCCGGGAGTATTGGGCTTGTACGATTTAAGTGCCATGATCCAACTTCTCCTTATACGCCTTCGATGGCCTGGATGGAATCACCCTTGGCCAAAGTCACGATAGCCTTTTTCCAGCTCCCGGTGTTGCCAAGAACGAAACCGCCCTTGCCCCTGGTGAACTTAGGCTTACCTTTTACATTCATCACATTACACTTCAAGGGCTTTACGCCGAACAACTCTTTCACAGCGTCCATGATCTGGAACTTGTTCGCCCTAGGATCGACCTTGAAGGTGTATTTCTTACATTCTTCTTCCCGAGCCCTGTTCGATTTCTCGCTCAGTACGGGTTCAATGATTACTTGATCTGCTCTCACGTTCGACCCCTTATTTATCCCCGTAGAACTCGTTCAAGTTCTGCGCTGCGGTCTCCAGGACCAGTATCTTCCGACCGTAGAGAAGCTCTTTGGCGGAAAGCCTGTTGAAAGCCTGCACATGAAGATAAGGAATATTCTTCGCGGCACGGCGCAGCATCGCATCATCATCCTTCAGGATGAGAACGGTTCTCTTTTCGTCTTTGACGAAATTCTTAAGAATTACCGCCAGATCCTTGGTCTTGCCAGTTTCACTGGAGAAATCCTCCACGACAATCAGACGATCTTCCTGAACGGAAAGACTCAGGAGAGACTTCATCGCCAGTCGCTTCATCTTCTTGGGGATGGTGTAGCTGTAGTCACGGGGCTTCGGCCCGAAGATCGTACCACCACCGACTCTGACCGGGGACTTCTTGTCACCAGCGCGAGCATTACCAGTACCCTTCTGTTTGTAGGGTTTGGCATTGCTGTAGTTGACCTCTGCACGAGTCTTGGTGCAGGCGGTACCGACGCGGCGGTTCGCAAGTTCATTGTTTATAGCGTAGTAGATCGAGCCTTCGCTGACTTCCCTGTTGAACACGTTGTCGTTCAACTCGATCGTGCGCACTTCACTGCCATTGGTAGAAAAGACTTTGGTTTCCATATTCTCTCGCCCCTACTTTTTTATCGCTTTCTTGACGATGACAACGCTCTGGGCGGGACCAGGGATAGCACCCTTGACCATGAGGACCTGCATCTCTTCATCGACACGGACGACACGGAGGTTCTGGACAGTACATCTTTCATTGCCCATATGACCCGCCATGCGGTGACCCTTGAAAGTCCGTGCAGGTGTCGAGGACATTGCCGTACCACCGATATCACGATGGAACTTGGAACCATGGGTAGCACGACCGCCCTTGAAACCGTGGCGCTTCATACCGCCCTGATACCCTTTACCTTTGGAGGTGCCGGTAACATCGACGAACGAAATATCCTTGAATATATCTACTCCCAGAACCTCGCCGACCGTAACTTCTTTATCATAGTCACGGAATTCGACCAGACACTGCTTAGGCTCGCAAATACCTTCGAACTGGCCAGCGTATGGCTTGGTACAGCGGCTCTTTTTCTTGTCGAAGGAACCAAGCACCGCGGCCTTGTAGCCGTTCTTTTCTTCGGAGCGGTCCGCAACGACAACGTTGCCCTCAATTTTTATTACAGTCACGGGTGTGAGC
>CAYOWS010000056.1:0-5673 GCA_964407735.1 uncultured Sphaerochaeta sp.
CCGGTGACCTCGATGCCGAACTTGTCCTTGATCCACGCCGGGTCGATCTCGTAGTATTGCATGGCTTGCGCCGTACGGTTCCAGAGCTGCCCGGTGTCCTCCTCGCTGTTGAACGAGAAGCGGAGTCCGTCCGGAAGAAAGCCCATCCTGAACAGGGCGGGCAGCACGGCCGAGTTCATCCAGTCCTCCACCTGCCGTTTGTCCGAACCCACATACTTCTCCAGCTGCTTGACGGATACCTCCTCCTTGCTCCGGTTCCCGTTCTTGGTGTCCTGCCCGATCTGGGCGCCACTGATGAGCAGCGACATCTCGGAGTTGCAAAGCGAGATCAGGTTGTTGTAGACATCTCCGTTGGTATCCGCGCCCTTGGCGAACTGGAACTCCTCGGTCGTATCGATTATGAAATAGGCGGCCGAGCCCATGTCCCGGAGCATCTCCTCGGCACGGTCCAGCATGGCCGGGTCCTGCGTGTTGGTCTTGATGTACCGGGGCGGGATGCCGTATATCTCGCAAAGCTCGCTCCAGCAGGCGTGGGCGAACTTCTTGAACAGGGCATGCGGGACGGCCTTGTTCAGCAACCCGTAATTGCCGGGCGCACCAAACTCCAGCACGTACGTGCCGTACTCGCGCATCTCACGGTAATTATCCCCCTTGTCGGCCGTGCTGTCATAAAGGAACAGCCCCAGCTCCGGCACGACATTCTGCCGGGGGATCAGGCGTACGTCGATACCGGACGTTTCCGAGGCCGAGAGTTCAACCAGTGAATGCCCGTAGAAGACGGACTCCAGCATATAACGGACGATGAGCGGGAACCAAACGGCCTCCGAGAGCGTCCGGGTCGCTCCCTCGTCCACCTTGCCCGATACCTCTTTCAGGCTGAACTCGGAGGAAAGCGTCCGCCCTATCCTCTGCTCGACCTGGCTGGTCAGGAGCGCGTCCAGCATCACGTCCGCGTACAGGTCCATCAATTCCCGGCGGCGCGGGCGGTCGACACTGTCCGCTTGCCGGAGCGCCCGCCGCCAGCTCTCCATATCTTTGCGGACACGGCTGATGGCCTTTGGGACGATCTTGCGGACCAGTCCCTCCCTTTGCCGGACGGATGGCGTTTGGGGCTTTTTCAGCCCGTCTTTACTCGCGGTGTTGTAGTTGTTCTTTTTCTTCTTCATCGTGTCTTAAATTGAAGTTTAAACAGCGTTTAAACGGTGTGAGGCGTTACCATGAATGGGAGAACTTCGGATTGCTGCCCGAACGGATCGATCCGACCGGGCGGCCTCCGGACTCGAGCGGTGGCAGGTCGGAGGGGATCTCCCCGTCCTTCAGCTCCTTCAGGTAGGCCATGTCGCGGTCGTAAGTCTCTTTCACCCGGGTATAGAGGATATCGACGTTGCAGCGCCGTATCAGGAACCATAAGGCGATGTTCTTGCAGATCTCCAGCAGCTCGGCGTCGCGACCGTCGCCGGTAGCGGAGAAGATCTTATCCACGTCATACCGTCCCGAAAGCAACCGCCGCACCCGCTTGACGGCCGCAAGGACGCACTGCTGCATGATCGCGTCGTCATAGTCCGTGATCTCCTGGACCTTGTATTCGGCGACCACCGTGTTCATTTCTTGTATCTCTAAAAACATATATTCAAGCTATTTCCAATTAATAATGACGGGAAGGTCGTTTGCCTACCCTGTATGTGGCGGCGCAGGCCATGCCGCGCTGGTTCAACAGGAATACGGCACCTTCCAAGGCATCCGGCGCGTCATCGTGCACCCGGCTTCCTTTCTCGAACATCAGGAGCTGCTCGACCAATTGCGTCATGCCGGAGCTGTCTTTTTCTTTCTCGTTCAAGATGACCAAGCCGCGCTCGAAGAGGGGCTGCATGCCCTCTATGCGACTGAACTTGTCCGGCTTCTTGCGCCCGTCCCCCCGGATCGGTATCTGGTGGCCGGACGCGTCGCCCACCTTGCGGAACTCGTCCAAGAGCAAGTCCTGTATGAAGTTGCTCTCCATGTAGTACATGACCGGGCAGCGTCCCGCTATATAGCCGTCTATGTCGTAATGCCACGCGACCATGTTGCTGACGCTGGTCTGGTCCGCGAAGGCCTTCAGCACGTGGTAGGCGCCCTCTCTGGTCTTGCCCACCAGCATGGTGGCCTTGAAATCGTTGGTAGCGCTGGCCTTGAAGGAGGGGTCGGTGTAACAGATCAGGCCGCGGTATTCCTTCAGTGGAAGCATCTTGCCGTAGCGGATATGCTTGCGCAGGAAGACCGCCCCCTCGTTGACGGGGTTGTTCATATATTCCTTCTGGAACCGTCGTTCGCCCATATAGGTGCGCAGCTTCATGATCTCTTCCCGGCTGTACTTCTCCGCCCAGGAGGGTTGTCCGGAAGCGTCGATGGCGTTAACCACCGTATGGTGCGTCTCCGGACGTTCGGCGAAACGGCTCAGGATGCAGTCCTTGCCGATCCGGTTCCCTACCAGGACGAACCGTCCGCGCCCCATATCCATCGCGCCTAACAGGGCGGACAGGCACCAGTCGAACGCCTGCGAGATACGTGCCTGGTTCCGTACCATCTCGTCATCGTCGATATCATCGATCACGATGTAGTCCGGACGCTGGCCGCGGTTCTTGATACCACGGGGCGACTGGCCACGGCCAATGGACATGAAGAGCATCCCGTCCGCCGTCTTGAACTCGCCGGTACTCCAGCTTCCCTCGTCGATCTTGATGTCAAAGTCGGCCTTCAGGAGGCTGTTGAACTCCAGCTCGCATTGCAGGTCGGACAATAGGCGGTCGGCACTGTCCTCCGACTTCGAGACCAGTATCATCACATGGATCGAGCGTTTCTCCTGGATCATCAGCCAAATAGGAATCATCAGACTGATATGCGTACTCTTGGCATGGCCACGGGCCCACTCGAAAACGGCACGGGTATGGGGATGCGTCTTTAGGTACTTGGCCGCGTCTATCTGGAACTTGCCGCACTTGGTGATTCGTCCGGTCTCCTTGTCGGTACAGAGGTGCGGGAAATAGGTCTCCACGAAGAATGAGTAGTCCTTACGTGCCCACCCTACACGCGCCTCCTTGGCCTCGGTGGTGTCGGCCAGGTGGAAGTCAGACGAAAGGATCAGCTTCTTCCGCTCCTCCCATTGCTTCCATTTCTCTTTGGATAATCGGTTCTTAGCCATTGTTGATACGGTTTAACAAGTATTTGTCTTGCAGCCTCGTGAGCTGTTGCACGAGCCCGGTGGTGATGCTCTTGTCGGTCGCGCTCTGCTCGATCACCCAATCGCCGAACTTGGCCAGGATATCAGCGATATCATCCACCGTGCAACCCTGTTTCAGTTTAGAGAGCTGGTTGGCCGCCTTGGAGAACTCGTCGGCGTTGAACTCATCGGCATTGTCGAGCATCTCATTGAGCCGGAGCAGCACCTTGTTGATGATATTGTCGCGGCTGACGGTCCTCGCCACCCGTTTGTACTCCCATCCGCCGTCCTCCTTCCACTTGACCAGCGTCTGCTGGCTCACGCCCACCCGCTCGGCGATCTCCTTCTGGGGAACCTTCTGCATATACAGGAGATAGGCGTATTCATACTTTTGCGGGTCTTTCACACGGATACCCGCCTTTTCCTTGTTTGCCTTCTTTGTCATAAGCGTTCTTTGTTTCCGGCAAAGTTCAAGCGAATTAAAGTGTCTGGAAATAAAAGTGTAAAGAATTTCATCCCTGCTTTCATGCCCGCCCGGCGTAGGGTAAGTTTGCCCCAAAAACAGGGACATCATGAACGAAGACGAATATGTACTCAATGACGAGAGCGTGGTGAACAGCCACGGCTTCGTGTTGTTGAACGCCGCCGGGCGATTCGAGCGGTATAACGCCAACCCGGCGATGTTGTTCAATCACGACTCCTCCCTGCTGATCGGACAAGTAACGGCGCTCAGGGTGGAAGGCACCCTGCTGATCGGCAAGGCCGTATATGACGAGGAGGACACGCTGGCCGCCAAATGCAAGCGGCAGGCCGGCAAGGGCATACTGAAAGGTTGCAGCCCGGGTATCATCATCAACGCCGTGGAGCTGCGCACCACGCCGGAAGGCGAGGAGCGGATCACGGTAACGGACTGGGAGCTATGCGAGGTGAGCCTGGTGAGCGTCCCCAGCAACAGGAACGCACTGCGCCTGTACAACAAACAAGGCGAGGCCATCCCCGACGGCCAGGTAAGACTAAGCGTCGAGGCATTGTTGAACATCAATCAAAAAGACAGAAAAGAGATGGACAAGATCATCCTGACAGCCGAGGCCTACATCGCCCTCGGACTGACAAGCAGCCAAGCGGATGGCAAGGCTATATCCGCCGCCATTATGGAATTGCAGGCCCGCGCGGAAAAGGCGGAGACCGAATTGGACAAACAAAAGAAACTGAAAGCGGAAGCGTTGATAGCGCTGGCGGTAACCGAGGGCCGTATCACGGCGGACAAGAAGGAACAGTTCGTGAAACTGGCGTTGGCCGATTACGACATGGCAAAAACGACACTGGAAGCGATCCCGGTAAAACAGACGCTTTCCGACAAGATTACCCGTTCGCCCGGGAAAAACACGGTGGATGGCTCCCGCGAGGACTGGACCTACCTGAAATGGGCAAAAGAAGACCCGGATGGACTGAGAAAGTTGAAAGCTGACGACCCTGAAGGGTTCGAGGAATTGAAAAAACGTATCAAATAACATCAAATACAGGGCTATATGGCTATAGAAAAACAAATTTGGATTGCCATGCTGATGGAAGGGTTCTATCCTGACCGTACGTTCCTGTCCCGCTCGGTGGACATGACAGCCATGGTGGAGTATAACAAGATCAATCTGGCGGAAGCCGGTGTCGCCCCGGATGTGCTGGTGGACAATACCGATTTCCCGGTACCGACCGCAAGCCGCAATGATATCGCACTGGAGCTTCCGCTCCATACGTTCGACACCAAGAATACGGTGGTTCGCAACGTGGAAGAGATGGAAACGGCTTATGCCAAGATGGAAAGTGTCGTTCGCCAGCATCGTAACACCTTGCAGGCGAAGACAGCCGCATACGCCGCAAACAGCTGGGCACCGACGAAAGCGGCTGACCTGACACCGGTAAAACCGACCGCAGGGGTCGGTAAAATCTCCTTTGAGGACATTTTAAAAATGGATGCATGGTTTCGCTCGAAAGACATCGACCCGGCTACATTGGTGGCGGTATTGAACCCTTACCACTTGGCGGACTTGCAGCTGGAGGACATGAGACTTTACAAGGCGATGCTGGATAGCAACCGTATTTTCGGATTCTCCCTTTATACGTTCTCCCAACTCCCCTACTACAACCAGACGACAGGCGCGAAGGTCGCGTTCGGTACGGCTGCCGCCGCCACGGACGTACAATGCTCCATGTTCTATTCGGATCAAGAAGTGATGCGTGCGGACGGCGACATCGAGGTCTTTGCCAAGTACAAGGATCCGGGTGAGCGTGGTGACGTGATCGGTTTCCAGAAACGTTTCACGGCCCTGCCGATCCGTAATAAGTTTCAGGCCGCCATCTATAACGCCAAGGCATGAGGACGGGGATAGCAGGAATCAGCCTGATCAAGGGATTCGAGAGCCTCCGCACGGAGGCCTACCGTTGTCCCGCCGGTGTCTGGACGATCGGTTACGGCCACACCG
>CAYOWS010000057.1:0-4306 GCA_964407735.1 uncultured Sphaerochaeta sp.
GGATATAAACTCTGGGAAGAATACCTGAATCTGCTTTGACGCGGGCCACTCAGCCCCCGGCAACATACAGTCACGAGAAAATCGTATAATCGGGAGCCGTCTCATCCTCCCTCTCGCGCACCCTCTTGTCCAGTTCCCGGATCGCGGCGTCGATGATATCCCCGTCATGACAGGACTCGGGATCAAGCTGCCTCTTGTGAATCCGCAGAATATCCCGTCCCACCTTGCACTTGCTGACAGACAAGCGGTCAAAGTTCCGGATGAGAGACCAGATAATGCCAAATGACAGCGTGCCGCATGCCCGACCGTCCTTCAGCAAAATCTCCAGAAAGGAGCCCACATAATAGGAATATCCATAGCCATTGATCCGCGAAGGCAAAATCGCCGGATCACCCTCATACTCCCTGTGCAGAGACTCCAGCGTCACCTCCTTCCATATCCTCCCCTGCAAAAAAGAAACAATCCCCGCGTCCTCTTCGGTCCCCTCCAGATCAAGCTCACCCGGCATGGGAATCGGCCCCGGCAGGCATACCCGCTCTATTTCATCCAGCAGTTCTTCTTTCGTCAATTCCTTCATGCGGTATAAATAACCGCCTTCTCCGTACCCCATCGTCAAGCCTTCTTGACATTTATCTTGTCAGCAAAGACAAATATGGCCTTATTTCTACTAGACACGTCACTGAGCATACATAAAAAAGGACTTACGATTTCTCATAAGTCCTTTTTTCTAATGGGGAAAACTGGTCGGGCTGACAGGATTCGAACCTGCGAGACTATGCATATGCATTTTCACTTGTTCGCGATAATTCTATTTTATTCAAAAATCAATAACTTACAAAAATACGAACATGTGCGAATTTCCCTGTACAAACACGAAAGGTGCTAGTATAGGTGCTATGTAAATATGGCATACCTCCGTAGAAGATCAGGATCCAAGTACTGGTTCGCCCAGTGGACTCATCCCCTCACAAAATCCAAAATCACTCGTTCTACTAAAATTGAGGCCAAAGCAGGCAATCGCAGAAGAGCCCAGGAAATAGCGGAAGAATACGAAGAAGAGACAAAAAAACTCCGAACAGAAATCCAGGTACGAAAAGTACTTAACGATCTTCATACACGATCCACGGGTAACAGTGTCCTCGTAAAATCAATCCGTGAAGTCATGGAAGAATGGATCGCCAACCAGTCAGGAGGTGTTTCTGCAAATTCCATTGCCTCATACTCCGGAAGCATTCAACAATTTCTTGAGTGGCTGGGTGACCGGTCTGGCATGGAAGTCAACTTGATAACCCAAAAGGATATTGTTGATTTCAGAAACTCGACCGAACAAGACCGTTCTGCCGCTACCGTCAACAAACACCTGAAATTGTTACGACGAATTTTTGCCGATGCCAGCAAGAAAGCCTACATCTCTACAGATCCGACGGAAGGCGTAAACACTGTAAAGAGAAAGAAAAAGACCTCCCAGCGGAAAGCCTTTACTGTAGGAGAATTAAACACGTTGATGGAAGTTGCCTCTCCTGAATGGAAAAGCATGATTCGATTTTCCTTATACACGGGAGGTCAACGACTGGGAGACATTGCCTTGCTACTCTGGGACAGTATCGACCTAAAAAAACATGTTATTCAATTTTATACAGAAAAAACAAACAGGCATATCGTCGTTCCGATTATCTCTCCCTTGCTAAAGCACATAAAAGCCCTTCTCAAAAACCGAGGAGACTCCAAATATGTCCATTCGGACGCCGCCACCAATTTTTTACAGCGAGGATCTGCTGGTCTGTCGAATCAATTTGCCATGGTATTGTACCGGGCAGGCCTTCGAGAAACTCCGCCACAAGCCAATCGCAAGGAAGATGATCCCAACTACAAAACAGGAAGAAGAACCCCATCCGCACTTTCCTTCCATTCCCTGCGAGCTACAGCGGCCACAATGCTCCACACAGCCAATGTCCCGCCAGTAGTCGTCCAGGATATCGTTGGACACGACTCGGCCGAGGTTCATGCTGCCTACGTAAAATTGGGTATAGACAATGTAAGAGGAGCCTTGAGCAATCTTCCTTCTATTTAATATAGCCCAGGGAAAAACGGCAGTTTGGTTATCATTAACTATCAACAGCCAAAGTGAAGGCAGAAAAAGGCACTTTACGGTGGTACTCTCTAATGAAAATGCTTCATTCAGTAGATAAAAAACAGCCCGACTTCTTTGAGGAAGAAGAGCTGTTGAAGGGATCCGAGCGTCAACCCGTTCCTTCCAGGGCACTGACGATAGCCTCAGCGCCACACTTGTACACAGTCACGACCAACAGTTGTCCATCGCGAAGAACTGCCCAAAACCGTGTATTTTTATACCGTATAATCGTCAACACGATGAAGTGTACTCCTTTCCAAAATAATGTCGGGATTCGAGGACAAATCTCAAGGCTGCACTGATATTTGCTTCGTATATGTCTCGAGTATGCTTGTTATTGCCTACGGCATATAAGCATCGGCAACCAAGGATGTCGATACTTGCTCCGCAAATCTGAACAGTGCCTTCAAGTTCAGACAATATATTGTCTGGAATAGATGCGCTCAGGATGATGCTTTCGTCTTCTCCCAACAGGGCTTGTTGCTCTTCCGTTAAGTGAGGAAGAGTCCCTAATGTCGTCATGAAGGGGCCATGTATCGTCAGTTTATTGAGGCCAAGTATTGGGTCTTCACTTATGCTTTCGTAGAGCCTGAGGGATTTCTCAATCCGTAACAGCAACTTCTCGTCCAGCTCCAAATACACGTACGGGGCGTCCGTATCGTATTCGTCTGTTGAACTCAGTTGTGCAATGATGGGAATCGTATTCATGTCTCTGTCTTCCTTTATCGAAGTTGTTTACGAAAGAAGGCGATCATGCCTGAGACCAAAAGTACGACGAACAAGTACGGCATTACGTTCACAAGAGTTGATATAATTCCGATCACAATCGGACTCAGTAAACATAGCAGTACAAGTACCGTCAGAATCATGATGGTATCTTGTGCGTTCATAACGTTGCTCATGCCGAAACAGACTTCCTGGGTTGACCGTAAAGCGAGGCGGCAGACTCCAGCCATTGCTTGAGTGCTTGACGCCCGGCATACGTGATAAGCCAGCAGTTGGGGCGAAGGAGCAATCCTTCTTCCTTTGTGCGAATGACGAATTCTTTTCCTGACAACTCTTGGACGGCACGTATGACGAGTTCTTGTTCGAAACGATGGAATTCCTTCACGATCTCTTCTGCACTACGCTCGAAGTCGGCGTGAAGATACAGAAGAAGTGATAATTCCAGTTCCGTCAAAGAACCCCGCCTCATGCGTTGTTGCTGTAGGTGATGTTTTTTTCTCATGATCGTCATAGGTCAATGGTTCACGACATAACTGTCGGCCAAATCCCAGAGATCCCGGTTAAGGCGGGTATTCCCGTCAATTCCGTTGAGAGATTTCAATGAACGGCGGTGATATGTCCCTTCAATCGGTTTCAGTCGAACGCCTCCCCGCACCAGATTTTCCTGAACGCGGTTGAAGCATTGCCAGACGGTTGCCGGTCCTTCTATCGAAAAACCGATGTCGTTCCAACGCCGGGGTACCAGCAATGCTTCGGGGCGGATTTTGGTTTCATAGTCGTCCCCCAAACGCAACCTGGCGGCTTCGTGTACGAAGTCCATCTGTCGATTATAGGGGAGTTCCATTCCTTCCATACGGTGTATGTTATCCATGATTTGAGGCGTCTCTGACGCCAGCTTGAGGCTGGCCGCTATTACATCTTCTCCGGTATGTCCCATGTGCCGGATGTTGATAGCGGATATTTGTGCACCAACGATTAAACCGTTGGTGCAAACCAGCCTGAATACACCGGCCATGAGCTGATAGGAACAGCTACCGTTGTGACTGTTGATCATAACAACCTCGATGCGCTGGTCACGATTGTGTTCCAGCACATCCCGGTGCGCGAAGCGAATCAGGTGTTTGCGGGTAGGTGTGCCGTTCGATTTCCGGGAACGTTGTTCCTGAGCACCGACAACGAGGAATCCCGCGTCCTCCATCTGATCAAGCAGAGTATCAGAGGAGACAAAACGGTATTTCTCCGAACGGCTGTCGTCCTCGCGAGAAGCAAAGACGGAAGGCGCGACTCGCCGTATCTGGAGTTTTTCCAGAGGACTGTTATCGCCGTTGCGATAGAGTTCGCGTGTGAATGTACGAATATTCATTTGTATTGATGGTTGATTTGTTGCAACAAAAAACCCGTCTCCGGAACTGAGCCGAAAGACGGGTGTGGATAGGAGGTAAGTCTAAC
>CAYOWS010000058.1:0-3266 GCA_964407735.1 uncultured Sphaerochaeta sp.
AGAAAACTGGGGGAAGGACTGGGTTGGAGCAGTCGATAGAGATGCAGGGGTATGGAAAAGGGGGATGAATCCCGTCTATTGTGTAGTCACGACACAAACACAAAGAGAGAGACATCCCCCATGCATGAAAGTATCAGCATCCTCCATAAAATCCAATACCTTGACGTCACAAAGGAACCCGAGGCCAGAAGATCCTCCAGCGGCAAGTCTGTGCTGCTGACAAGGGGCCGGTGCACGGCCCCGCTGCCACGCACCTGCACCCAATGCGGCGGGCCGATGCACATCCATGACCGGCACGCCGTCAGGCTGCAGGACTACGAGCTGCTGGGCAGCGTCCATATCGTGGAGGTCTCCTACCACAGGATGCGGTGCCGCCGTTGCGGGTCCTACCGGAGCCAGGACATCCCCTTCAGGTCGTGCCACCACATGGTCACGACCCGTCTGGAGCGGAGGGCGCTCACCAGGCTCAGCTGCGGGGCGACGGCCAAGGCCGCCTCCATCAGCCTGGGCATACACCCTTCGGTGGTCAAGCAGATCGACCTGCGCAGGCTCGAGTCGGTCGCCCTGCTGCGATCCCCCGTCGCCGCGCCGTACATAGGCATCGACGAGTTCCTGCTGCACAAGGGCCACCGGTACGCGACCGCGGTCATGGACATCCAGAGGGCGCGGGTGATCTGGATGCAGGAGGGCAAGAAGAAGGAGCAGGCGCTCAACTTCATGCGCGACATGGGCTTGCGCTGGATGTCCCAGGTGGTCGCGGTGTCCATGGACATGAACGCGCAGTACGACAGCGCCTTCAGGGAGATGGCGCCCCATGTGAAGATCGTCTACGACAGGTTCCACATGGTGAAGCTGTTCAACGACAGCGTGCTCACCACGATCCGCAGGCGGCTCCAGAACGAATGCGCCGCCAGCGGCGACAGGAGGGGCGTGAGGCTGCTCAAGGGGTCGAGGTTCCTGGTGCTCACCTCTGCGTCCAGGCTCGAGGGCAAGGACCGGCAGGCGAGGGAGGACAACAGGCACCTGAACGAGCGGTACCTGTCCAGGGGGCTGTCGCTCCCGCCGGGCCAGCGCATGCGAAGGGCCTCCGGACAGGCCCGCCTCAGGGACCTGCTCGCCGCCAACTCCGAGCTCTGCGTGGCATATGTGCTCGGCGACCAGTTCCGCCATGCGTATGACGTGGACAGCGGCGGCGTGATGGCCGAGGGCCTGCGCCGGTGGTACCTGCTGGCCTACCAGAGCAAGGTCCCCGAGATCGTCAGGTTCGCCGATACGATACGCAGCAATGAGGACGGGCTGCTCAACAGGGTCGCCCACAAGATTTCCAACGGCGTGGTCGAGGGCCTGAACAACATGATCAAGACCATGAGGCGCAAGGCCTATGGCTTCAGGGATACCAGATACTTCTTCCTGAAGGTCATGTTCCAGAGCCTCTTGCCCAAATCAAACTACATATCCCCCAAATTTCTGCTTTGAACCAAAAAAAACCGCTAAACCTGACGGAATAGCGGCAACCTCCTTGTTGTCCCCAGGGGCTAACCTAGAGAGCCTGTCCATACGCGGGATAAAGCGTCATGGACAAGAGCAACGACTCCTGTAGTATTACACGGATTTCAAAAACAGGAAAGAAAAATCGTACGGAATTTATGACATATCTGAAGAACAACAAGTCGCAACATTTCAAGCCGGAACTTACAAAAAAACCATCGTAGCGACGATGGTTTTTCATAGTCGAACCAGTCCCGAAACTAGCTCGTGGAAGTGTACCTGATCGTCAACGCGCCTTCATAATCGCCAGTAGGAAGCATGTTCGTTGAATCCTTCATCGCGGTGATGGTCATAGTGGCAAGTTCACGGTCAGAGGATATCCCCTTCGCAAAAGTCACGACCATTGAGTCACCATTCACAATTACATTGGTTGAATCGCTGGAGAACAATTCCATACTCGTTTCAATCCTATTGTTCTGATCGAACACCAAATCTGACAAGTCGAAAGCCACTTCGCAACGTAACGTCGAAGGAAGATTCGCCGAATATCTCATGGTAACGGTATGGCTGACAGGTTCAAAAACACCAGGGGAAAAGACGAAAGCGACTTCGCCCTCAGTCCCGTTCAGTTCCAGACCGTTTTCATCTATCATGACAATCTTGACATCCTCCATGGGCACAGATCCACGGAGTTTGAGAGAGGCATTCTCAGGCTGATTGGCAAACACCACGGAGGAGAAGCAGAGGAGAACTATCAATATGCTGATGAAGCCTTTCTTCATTGTTTTATTCTCTTTTACGTGTGCAAATATTCACCTTTCCCAAGGTGTATTATAACAATACTCACAAAAGCCACTTATGTCAACAAATACTCTTATATTTGTGGATATTTCGTGTAAATATTTTTTAATATTTCACTAATTTCATATTACAAATAACAATAACCTATATACAACTAGTGACATGTGTTTCCGCATATTTCTGATAGTACAAACAATGTCGCCGTGAGCATCGTCCTATGAGCCATCCTCGTCTACATCATACGAAAGGGAGGGACATCGGCATCGTCCGCGCCAGGCAATTCAGCGGATGGTCGCCTTCCTGAAGTAGGTTTTTCGCTTGTCCTCGCCAGCCAAAGAGAAGGTCTCCGTAGTTCCGTCAGCACTGGCGGAGTACCGCGCCTCAAAAGCGATCTCCGCCCCTAGAGTCAACGTCAGTCCGTGCGAGTTGCTGTGCAGTTCGCCAGCTACTCCTACCGGGCTTCCATCACTGTACACTACGACGGCAAGGTTCATGTCTACGTCGGGTATGGCCCCGAACTCCAACCGGTCTATGCAAGCACCGTTCAGTTCAACCGGCAGATGATTGGAATCCGGCTCCCATACCGTCCCGCTCAGTTTCTGGAGCTGGACCAACGCATCGGCCTCCCCCATCGGCAAACCCTCATTAGAACAGCCGAAACAGCCGATCACCACCAGGACCGTCACGATCCCGAACGCCACCAGCAGATAGACCAACCTGACATGGCTGCCTGCTTCGTTCTTCTTTCCAGCGACTTCCTTTCCCATAGAAGCCTCCTTTCATTGTGATGGAGGCAGTATCAGACGGTTCCCGCAAGG
The DNA here is from genome assembly GCA_964407735.1 of uncultured Sphaerochaeta sp. Classification (GTDB taxonomy): domain Bacteria; phylum Spirochaetota; class Spirochaetia; order Sphaerochaetales; family Sphaerochaetaceae; genus Spiro-02. The sequence continues at coordinate 3,108 of CAYOWS010000058.1, forward strand.
CGGCTAGTGGTAACTGAAAAAGGTTCTGGAGGGGATTGGTTGATGGAACGCTGATTGTGGGTAGCATTGGTCTTTTGTGGCTGCGTGTTTGCAGGGTCAATGGAGCATGATGGCAGAAGAGAAAGGGGGCGTCCACTGGGAAAGTGGACGCCCCCGGTA
>CAYOWS010000059.1:0-2770 GCA_964407735.1 uncultured Sphaerochaeta sp.
GAGGTGAGCACCTGTTTCCATACCGGGATGGCCGTCTGTCCGGATTTCTTCAGCAAGTCATACTCGACCCGCGCGGTCCGGATATTGTCGGCCAAGATGGGAAGGTTATTGGAGATGGCCAAGAAGAACATGTTGGCCCCCATGGTGAGCGATGGCAACTCCCGGGCCACCTGTTGCACCGACATCGACAGGCCGTTGAACCCGGTGCCGGCGGAGCGGCTGTAGGCGGACAGGCGGGATTGCGCCGTCTGGATCTCCTTGTCGAGGTCGCCGATTTGTCTCAGGATGCCCTGTCCGGCGTTTCCCTCACGGTCGGCCTTGGACAGGCTGTAGTAAGCCGTGGTAAGCTCCTGCAGGCGTTTCTGCAGGGCCATGACGGAATCGACGGCCCTCGATTCCGTCTGTATCCGCTCGTTCAGCGTGCGCATGCCACCGCTGATCGCCTCGCGCAGGCTGTTCTCCCGCACCGCTAGCGCCGCCTTCATCTGGGTATATTGCCGGGTGGTGACGGTACCGGCCTCCAGCCCGTCATCCAGCGATCCCTGCACGACGGCGAGGTCACGCAGGGCGTTGATGTTCTCCTGCACGGTGACGGCCAGTTTCCGGTTCTCGGCGCTCATGGCGCCGTAGGCCGCACCGCTGTCGGCGATCAAACGCTGGTAGGTTTTCGCCGACTCGTCGCGCAGGCCCTTGATGCCGAGAGTCACCTTCTCGACCTCGTCCTCAAGGTTTCCCCGGAACTCGAATGTTATGTATACGGGATCGTTTGTTGCCATATCGTTATCTCAGTCCTAAAAAATCCAGTTCCTCGTCCTCTGTCATCAGTCGTGTCTCCTCTTTCCGTTTTCGCATGCGCCCCTGGTCGTTGATCATCGCAAGGATGACGCACCATGGGATCTCCCACATGATCTGGCGGTAGGTGAACATCCCGTCCTTCATTAGAGCGTATATCTGTCCGAAAGGGCTATGGGGAGGATCGTACTCCTCCGTTAACTCCCTTTCGCCGTTGCTTGCCCCGTCATCGGTGTCGTCACCTTCATCGTGATCTCCGATGTGGTAATACTCACGAAATCCTCCGCTCCGGATGTCACCATGATCGCCTTGGTCAGCTCGGCCATGGAACGGGCGTTCATGTGCCAGCGCAGGTACCACGCGAGCGGACGGGCCAGGAGAAGGTGCGAGAGCCAGCCACGGAGCAGGCCGTGGGCGATGATCCGGGATGCCGTCACCCCCTGTTCCGCGATCAGGGGGAATAGTAGCTCCGTCCCTTTCTCCTGTAGCGCCCCCAGGTCGATATTCATTTTGGCCGTAAGCCTTGCCATCACCAGTAGCCCCCCATAGGCGGGACGTTTCACCCAGATGGAAATCGTCTTCTTGCCTAACACCCGGAGGCACCATGGCGCCGGGAGCCTGATCCTCAGCCGCCGGTCCAGCAGGGCGTCGGCGGCGTCCATCTCCACCTTGTTCATCATCCGGCGGGTTTAGGTTCGCCCAGCTTGTAGATGCTGTACGGGGCGTCGTTCGCCCCGGTCGGCGCTAGTATCTTCGCGGTCAGCTCGATCTGCGCGATCTCGTTGCTGGTCAGGTTCCACTGGAAACGGGCGGTCACCAACGCGCGCGGGATGTCGATCACGTTGTCGTTGCGCGTGATGATACGGACGCTCTTCTCGATCTGGGCCATATCGGACGGGGCGTTATACTTCTTGACCGAATAGGTCTTCCCGTCGATCGTCACGTCTTCCGCCGCGCCTTCCGTCCCGCCGAGGACGGCGATCAGGGACTCGTTATCGAACTCCGCAAGGTTCAGCTTGACTTGCTTGATGCCCGGCTCCGACGCGAGCGATACCATCGGGGACGCCGGCTCCTCCTCGCAATAGATATCCTGTACCGTGTCCGCCTCCGTCGTGAACGAGGCCGTCCCCTTGTAGGTACGCCCCAGCTGGACCAGCTCCTCCGGCATGCCGCCCGCCGCGGGCACATCCCCGAAAAGGGCCTTTCTTAGGCCCGTGGGGCGTTCTTTTCTCACTAATGTCATTTCTTGTATGTTTTAATGATGATTACTAGGATTATTCCTGTTAAAACGCCGCTTAGATACCATTTCAGTCTTGTCCGAAACGGGATCGTCACCGGCTCTTTTATCGTCTCTGCCCGCTCTGTCCGGTCGTGCGCTTGGCGTAACCGCTCCTCCAGCTCATAGACCAGTCGTTGCAGGCTGTCGCAAGTAGCCACGCCGTGTACGCTGTCGCCTCTCAATCTCAAGGTCAGTGTCGCTTGCCCGGACCTCTTTGTATACGCGGCCCCCTCGGGGAGCTTACGGAGGCTGTCCATCGGGATCGCCAACTCCACTAGGCTCGACGGGATTGTCACGGGGGTAACGGATACCTTTCTGTTCCAGCTTAGACTGTCTGACAGTAGCGTGGAAGTATTTTCTCTTGTAGTCCTGCACGACAGGGCGAGCAGGGCAAGCAGCGTAACGCTTGCATTCCTCCATGCGTGTGATGACAGCGAGGAACCTTGATACTTTCTCTTCCAGTAGGATAATTTTCTCATTTTGCCGTAATAATGTCTCGTTGTTCGACTCGGCGATTTTCTGGTACACGGAAACGGTGTCGCGGGTCAGCTCGGCTTTCTTGTACCGCCGCGTCTGGACGAACATGACGATACCCCAGATACCGAAACCGTTGTTCACCAATTCACGTAATATGTCCCAAAATTGCTCCATCGTCTTTGATCATTAGGAGAAATACAGGTCCGCCTCCGCTCTCCTGCG
>CAYOWS010000060.1:0-2546 GCA_964407735.1 uncultured Sphaerochaeta sp.
CCTGCCGCCTTCAATGATGTTCTTGTCGCCATAGATGAATTTCACCACACCTCGGCGGAAGACGGAAACAAGCTCGGGAGCATGGTGGATGCGCTCATGGCAGATTCCACCGCCCACATCATCGCCATGACCGGCTCATACTTCCGTGGGGATCAGGTTCCCATCCTCTCACCGGAAACCGAAGCCAGATTCACCCAAGTCACCTATACCTATTACGAACAGCTCAACGGCTACAAATATCTCAAGTCGCTCGGAATCGGCTATCATTTTTATCAGGGACGCTATTTCGACGCCCTGAAAGAAGTGCTTGATCTCGACAAGAAAACCATCCTCCACATCCCCAACGTCAACTCTATGGAATCCACAGGGCAAAAGCTCCATGAAGTGGATACCATTCTGGATGCCATCGGAACAGTGGTGGCAAAGGATGCCCAGACAGGTATCATGACCGTGAAAACACGCCAGGGAAAGACCCTGCGTGTTGCCGACCTCGTGACCGATGATCCCATGCGTGTGAATGTCCTCAAGTACCTGCGTGAAGTTAGAGAACGCGACCAGATGGACATCATTATTGCGCTCGGCATGGCCAAGGAAGGCTTTGACTGGCCTTGGTGCGAACATGTGCTGACCATCGGCTACCGTTCTTCCCTGACGGAAATTGTGCAGATCATCGGCAGGGCAACCCGTGACTGCGAAGGAAAGACGCACGCCCAGTTTACCAATCTTATTGCCCAGCCCGATGCCGAAAACGAAGACGTCAAAAACTCCGTCAACAACATGCTCAAGGCCATCACGCTGTCGCTGCTCATGCGTGAGGTGTTGGCTCCCAACATCACCTTTAAACCTCGCTCCCTGATGCGACCCGGTGAAACGCTTCAGCCCGGCGACATCATCCTGGACGATACGGAACATCCCGTATCTGAGCGTGTCCAAAAAATCCTCTCCTCCGGCGGTATCGATCAGGTGGTCACGACTCTCCTCAATACCCCGGAAGTCATCAACGCCGCTATCACCAAGACGACTGACCCCAAACTCGTGACCGATGTCGAGATGCCGAAAATCATCATGCAACTCTTCCCCGACCTCGACATGAGCGAAGTCTCGACCGTCAATGACGTTGCCAAGACCCAGCTTGCCATCCATGCCAACGGCGGGCTGATCAGCAAACTTGATCCCAAATTTGAAGTCGTGGGCGATACGTCAGATCCCGCCCGGAATACCCCGGAAGGCGGCATACCCAACGGCGCAAAGGAATTTTTAAATATCGGCAATAAGCTCATCGACATCGACAACCTGAATATTGATCTGATCGACAGCATCAACCCTTTTCAGGGCGCGTATGAAATCCTCTCCAAGTCGGTCAATGCTGCCATGCTCAAGACCATTCAGGATCAGGTCGCCACAAACAGAAGCACGGTGACTGATGATGAGGCCGTCTTGCTGTGGGAGGATGTGAAAGCCTTCAAACGTGACTACGGTGTTGCCCCGTCCCTGAACGCCAACGATGCCTACGAAAGACGTCTGGCTGAAGTATTGGCCTATGTCAGAAGCAAGAAAGCCCAGCAGATGCAGTCGCAAGCCCAATAAACGGTAACCGCATGAAACTACGATCCGAAAAGAGCAGGTGGGGCAAGAGTCTCGAGGACATCCTTCTTGAAGAGGACGATCTGGGGCTTCTCGACGGCATCGCCATCAAACCCAAGGCGGCACAAAAAGAGGATTCAGCAGTCACAACCTTTCTGAATCTCATCGAGTTTTACCAAAGAAACCAGCGCGATCCAGACCAGAGCAACCCTGCTGAAAAGCCGCTCTATTGGCAGCTTGTGGGATACAGGACACGGCCTGACCTCAGAGCCAAAGTCCTGCACCTTGACTCCGTTGGCCTGCTCAAGCCTGCCGTTGCCGTCACGCCGCCGGAACCTGAAGAGGCTCCGGGAAGCAACGTCAAATCGCTCTCGGACATCTTTGACGATGACGATCTTGATCTGCTGGACGACATAGACACCTCCATCTATGCCGTTCAGCATGTGACCCCAAAGAAGGACAAGGAACTGCCGGACGAAATCGCCTCACGCAAGCCCTGTGAGGACTTTTTCCGCTACGAAAAATTCTTTCACGACATCCACAAGGTGTTGCCCACCAAAATGGTTATGAAGGAACGAATCGTACAGGAATCTGATGCGAAAGTCGGGCAGGTCTTCATCCTCAATGGCCTGCTTTGTCTGGTGGACAGTATCATCAAGGAAGATACGGGCGAATCCAAACGGGAAAACCCGCGGCTGCGGGTTATCTTTGAGAACGGAACGGAAATCGACCTCCTGAAACGCTCGCTGACGCGGGCACTCTACAAGGACAAGCACGGACGGCGTGTCAATTTTGATCCGAACCTGTTCGCGAACGGTTCCATAAGCATTTCACACAAGGACAAGCCGACCGGGTACGTCTACATCCTCTCCTCGGAAACGAAGGCCCCCGCACTGGCACAGCTCAAGGCTGCGGGAAAGCTCGTCAAGATCGGCTATTCAACACAGGAAGTCCACGAACGC